>JASGJB010000059.1:0-53037 GCA_049840895.1 Nibricoccus sp.
GCGAGTGAATAGAAATACGGGATGAGCTGGGAGCGAAGGCGGATGAATTTCGCGAGGGCGTCGTAGAACGGATTTCCCGGCTCGCCGAAGCGCCAGATTTCACGGGAGGCGTCGGTGCCGTGCGAGCGGAACATCGGGAGGAAGGCGGCGTACTGGAGCCAGCGAACGTAGAGCTCGTGGTAGCCGAGATCGGTGCAGCCGGTGTCGGCTGGATCGGGTTCGGTGGCGGTTTGTGACGTGAGGCCGCGGCGGCAGCCGGCGTTGTAGTCGCCGCGCCAGAACCAGAGCGTGGGATCGTTTTTCACGAAGAAGCCGCCGATATCGACGGTCCAGTAGGGTTCACCGGTGGCGCAGAAGTTCAGCCCTTCGGGAATGGAGCGGCGGAGCGTTTCCCACGTGGCGGAGATGTCGCCGGACCAGGTGATGGTGGCGTAGCGGTGCTGTCCGGCGTAGGAGGAGCGCGTGAGGTTGACGACGCGTTTGCGGTTGGTGGCGCGGCGCTGGCCCTCGTAGATGCCTTGGGAGTGGAGAAGCGAATACGCGTTGGTGAGGCCCTCGTCGAGGTATTGCTTGGAGCGGCCGACGTTGATGCCGAGGCGGTGATGGGGCTCGGGTTTCACGGCGCCTTCCCAGTCGGCTTCGAACGGCTCGGTGCAGTCGCACCACCACGCGTCGATGCCGTGAGCGAAGAGGCCGCGGCTGGCTTGCTCCCAGTAGAGACGGCGGGCGTCCTCGGAGAAGGCGTCGTAGGTGGAACGGTTGCCGAGCATGAGGCCGCGTTCTGAAAGTTCGCGCTGGTTGGGGCAGTCGCCGGTCATGATGGGCCAGATGGAAATCATCATGCGGGCGCCGAGTTGGTGGAGTTCGTCTGTGAGGGCGCGGGGATTGGCGAAGCGGGCAGGGTCGAAGGATTTCTCGGCCCCAGCCGCCGCCCGTCGGCCGAGGATTTCCAGTCGAGGACGATGAGATCGAGGGGGATTTTCCGGCGGCGGTATTCTTTGACGACGTCGAGCATCTCGCGGGCGTTGACGTAACGTTCCTTCGATTGCGTGTAACCGAAGGCCCACTTCGGCAGCAGCGGCGGGTGGCCGGTAAGCGTGTAGTAGCCGCGGATGATGTCGTCGTGGGTGGTGCCGTGGATGACGTAGAAATCGAGGTCTTGTCGACGACGTCGGCCCAGAGATAGGAGCCGTGGCAGTCGTCGTGAAACGTCATGAGCGAGCCGCAGTCGAGGAGGAGTCCGTAGCCGCGTGTGGAAACGAGGTGCGGGACGACGGCCTTCATGTTTTGCTGGCACCTCGCTTTTCCACGCGATTTGCCGGCGGAGATTTCCGAAGCCTTCCTCGTGGGAGGCGCTACAAGGCCGAAGAGTGCTTCGTTTTCGGAGAAGACGAATTCGAGTTTCGCCTCGAAGGCGTGGCGGTCGAAGACGCGCTGGAAGTCGGTGGAGGAGGCGCGGGCACCGTCGATGCTTTGACCGGCGGATATGGCGGCGTTGGAGGCGTAGACGTTTTTGTGGACCTCTTTTCGGTGAGCCATTTTCCGCCGCGGGCGGGTTCGCGGACGAGAATTTTTCCTTGGGCGTCGAAGTAGGCGAGGGCGCCGGTGGGTTTGTTGACGACGATGCGGAGGCGCTGTGTGGAAGCGGTGATTTCGGTTTCGGTCTCGTGAATCCGGAAGGCGGTGAAGGTGTCGCGGTGAGTGACGATCAGGCTGGGCGTGGTTTTGAAGGGCTTGTCGTCGGTCAGGGTGATGCGGGCGATCGACTCGGTCGGGAACATGATGCGCAGGCGGCGGGTGCCGTGGATGAGTTCGAGGGCGTCCGGGGTAGTCTGCGGGGCGAGACGATACATACTGGTCAGTCAGTGCACACGAGGGCGAAGGGACGAGCGTGTTTGTGCGGGTGGCTGTCGCGAGTTTAGGGGACGAGGCGATAGTGGAAGGCTGAGAATTTTCTGGGCGAAGCGGGGAAGCACTGTCTGTTTCGAAGCGCTCATCATGGCTGATTTTTCAGGACATCTCAGACTGCGCGCGGAAAAACGTGAAAACGGGAAAACCGTGCTCGCGGGGCAGTCGTTTCGAGCGCCGTTTCATGTCGGCAAAGCGTATTGGGACGAAGAGGGCACGGCGTTGCGCGTGCAGGTCGTCAATCCGACGGCGGGGATATTGGAGGGGGATAAACTGGAGACGGAGGTCGCGGTGGGAGCTGGCGCGGCATTGCTCGTGACGACGCCCAGTGCGAGCCGTGTTTTTCACATGCGGACGGGCGCGGCGGTAGCGTCGCAGCGGTTTTCGGTGGAAGCAGGCGGTTGGCTGGAGTTTTTGCCAGAGCCGCTGGTACCGCATGATCGATCGAGTTTTCGTTCAGACGACCGAGATCACCGTGGCGGAAGGCGGTGAGATGGCGTTTGCCGATTTGCTGATGCCGGGGCGGATTGCGCGCGGGGAAATGTGGTCGTGGCAGCGGCTGCGGCTGGAGCTGGCGGTGCGCGTGGACGGGGAGTTGATTTTGCGCGAGCGGCTGGATCAGAGCGGCGAGGAGTTGCGGGCGCTGGCGAAGCTCGCCGGGATCGGAAGGAAGAGTGAAGAGGGAAGGGTGACGGGTGAAAGTGGCGTGGCCGGAGCGGACGACGGAACGGACGACGCGTGCTGTTTTGGGAATGTGGTGATTGTTTCGCGCGCGCTCGAGGAAAGCGGCGGATGGCGGGAAAAAATCGAGGCACTGCACGGACCTGGCGCGTGGGTTGGCGTGAGCACGTTGCGCGGGAATCGTGGTGGATGGAGCCTGAAGATCGTGGCGGCGGACGGCGCGGAACTGCGGCGAGTGCTTGGGGAAGTGCGAGTGATTCTGGCAGAGAAATTACCGCGGATGCGGGCGTCGTTGCGGCGGGTGTGAGTGCGTTGGGATGGCCGCCGGGCGGTTCAGGCGGGCGGTGGTTGGGTGAAGCGCAAAGACGCCAAAACGTGAAATGTGGAGCGAAGGATGTGTGCGTTGGAGTTGGGGGAATAAAAAAGCGCCGCGGAGAGGCGGCGCTGGGGATCGCGGCGTAAAGCCGCTCCTACACGGGGAGGGACGGATCAGCGGCGTCTTTGCACGACGCGCCAAGCGAGAGCGGCGGCGCAGAGGCCGCCGATGACGAGCGTGAGGGGATTGTCCCAGAGGCCGTGGCCGTGGAAATCCCAAGTGAGTTGGTGTCCGTCGTGGCCAGGGTGGGCGTGGGCGAGCGCAGGGAGGGCGAGGAAAAGCGCGGTGAGGAAGCGGCGGGCGGTTTTCATGAGGGTCGTGATGACGTATGAGATATTTTCAGCAGGACGCGAGCCAGCGGTCAATGAACGGACAAAGATGATCAAAACCAGCCACGATTGTGAGGTATAGCGCACACAGCGGAAGAATCGGTCCGGTCGGAGGAGAATGTGGAATGAAAAGCCAAGCGGGCGGATCGGATGGGCTTACTTTTGATGGGCTCGCGGGGCGGCGACTCTTTGACGAAGGACGGAAATGACGTAAGCGGGGATGACGATCCCGGCTAATAGAAATCCGTATAACAAAGGAATCCATTGTTGAGGGACCAGCGCGCTCAGGTTGCTGAACATTATAGTGAGAGTGGCCAATACTGCCGTGAAAGCTACGTAGCAGGTTGCTGCCAGAGTGACTCGCCTCGCGAGTTCGGAGCCTCGCCGAAGTTCCGCTCCCATTAACCAGAGGGCAAAGGGAAGCAGGCAGTCGCCTAGGTCGAGGTTGATGTTCCAACTACGCGGTCCAGAATCGATAAGAGTCAGCAACATGGAGACTGGGCCGGCCCAAAGTACCAAAGCTGCCGTTGCGACAGCAGATATCTGAAGAAGGATGCCAATATGGTTGTGCCTCATGGGGGAATATGAGCTGAGCGGGGTGGAGTACTCCGTCCATATTGGACGGAGGGTCAGCCGAGCTTCAATGAACCCAGAAGCTGCTTAGTGAGAAAGGCTGTCTGGGCGGCGTGGACTTCCTTCAGGCCTTTTTGGGCGAGGGCGAGGAGGCTTTGGAGCTGGTCGTGGCTGAAGGTGGTTTCCTCGCCGGAGCCCTGGACTTCAACGAATTTTCCCTGGCCGGTCATGACGATGTTGAAGTCGACCTCGGCGTCCTTGTCTTCCACGTACGCGATGTCGAGGAGTTCACGACCCCCGACGACGCCGACACTGACAGCGGCGACGGAATCGACGAGTGGGTTGTCCTGAATTTTTTTGGCATCGATGAGTTTTTGGACGGCGAGGCGCGTGGCGAGGTAGGCGCCGGTGATAGCGGCGGTGCGGGTGCCACCGTCGGCCTGAAGAACGTCGCAGTCGATCCAGAGCGTGTTTTGGCCGAGTTTCTGGAGATCGATGACGGCGCGGAGGGAGCGGCCGATGAGACGCTGGATCTCGACGGTGCGGCCGTCGATCTTGCCGCGGGAGATGTCGCGGGATTTGCGCTCGTGCGTGCTGTAGGGGAGCATCGAGTACTCGGCGGTGAGCCAGCCGCCTTTGACGCCCTGCTGTTTCATCCACGTGGGGACGCCGGGTTCGATGGTGGCGGCGCAGATCACGCGGGTTTTGCCGAAGCTGACGAGGACCGAGCCCGTGGCGTGCGGTGCGATATTGGCTTCGAACGTGATTGTGCGGAGCTGTTGGTCGGTGCGGCCGTCGGCGCGGGCGGTGGGTGTGGACATTGGGAAAAGGCCAATGACGCAGTGACCAGTGACCAATGACCAGTGGAAAATCTCCGGAGGTGGCTGCGGTCGTTTGCAGTTGGTGATTTGTAGTTGGGCGCAGGCGTGGGCCGGCGGTGCAGCGTGGAATTTTTGGGGAAAGCGGGATTAAGGTTAATAACGCGCCGGGACGGCGCGTTCCACCATCAGAGTGCCAAGAGTTCGCGGAGGTGGGCGGACTGGCGGCGGGACATTTCGATTTTATGGCCGCCCTTGATTGTAGCGACGAGGTTGTCGGCGACGCCCGGGTCGACGCGTTCGATGGCCTTCAGGTTCACGATGTGCTGGCGGCTGGCGCGGAAGAAAACGGCGGGGTCGAGGCGTTCCTCGAGTTGCGCGAGTGAGCGCGGGATCAGCGGTTTTTCGTGCGCGAAAAAGAGCCGGGTATAATTTCCCTCGGATTCGAGGAGGACGATGTCGGTGAGTTGAACGAGCCAGCAGCGCTCGCCGTCGCGCACGAAGACGCGATCAAGGCGCGGTGCAGGCGTGGCGGTGGGACGGAGTTTTTGAAGCGCGGCGGCGAGGCGGGCGGGGGCGACCGGCTTCATGAGGTAGTCGATCGCACTGGCCTCGAAGGCCTGGACGGCGTGCTGGTCGAAGGCGGTGGTGAAGATGACTTGGGGCGGTTCGTCGAGGCGGCCGAGCAGATCGAAGCCGGTCATGCCAGGCATCTGGATGTCGAGGAACAGAAGGTCCGGGGAAAGCTTGTCGATCAATGCGAGCGCCTCCTCGCCGTTGCGCGCCTCGCCGACGATCTCGATTTCGAGGTGGGAGGCGAGCAGACGGCGGAGTTCGGCGCGGGCGATCCGCTCGTCGTCGATCAGGAGGGCTTTGAGCCGGCGGACCGGCTGGGGTGATGCGTTCTTTTTTGCGAAGACGAGGCTGAAGATGAGGGCAACGCTGGCGCCGATGCCGATACCGAGGGCGATGTTGTGTGTGGCGACACCGATGGCGGTGCCGACGCCTGCGCCGAGGGCGAGGGCGGCGGGATAGAAACGACGGGAGGGTTTGGGGGATGGTGTGGAGTCTGACATGGTGGGGTGGGTTGAGCGGGTTACATGCGGAGGGTTGCGGCCTGTTGACGCGGAAGGCGGGCGTTGGCGCGGACGCGATCAGCGGAAATGGATTCGAGGGTCAGGGCAGCGGCCGGGCCGTGGAGGAGGCGGATGCGTTCGCGGAGGTTGGCGAGGCCGACTTTTGTGGAATTTTCGGGGGACGGGCCTAAGGTACCGGTGTTTTCCACGGTGATTTCAAGGAGGTTTTCGCGGATGCGGGATTGGATGACAATCTCACCGCCTAGAGGGAGTGTTGCGATGCCGTGCTTGATGGCGTTTTCGACGAGCGTTTGGAGGAGCATCCAGGGGACGAGGCAGTCGCGCGTCTCGGGAGCGATTTCGAGGCGCGCGCGGAGGCGTTCTTCGAACCGGACGGATTCGAGTTCGAGGTAGTCGGTGATGACGGCGATTTGTTCAGAGAGAGGTTCGGTGGCGTCGGCCCGGCGGGTGAGATTGTGGCGCAGGATGTTGGCGAGGCGTGTCACCATATCCTGGGCACGCGGGGGATTTTCGACGATGAGGCCGCGGACGCTGTTGAGGCAGTTGAAGAGGAAATGCGGGTTGACCTGGGCCTCGAGGGACTGAAGGCGCGCTTCGCGCATGCCGAGTTCGAGGGCGGTGGCGTTGAGTCGTGCCCGGCGGGCGCGCTGGAGCGAAGTGAACCCTGTGTAGGCGGTTATCCAGAATGTGGACGCGGCGATGGTGTTGAACCACATCAGAATGGCGAAGCGGGGCCCGAAGGCGAAGGGGTTCGTCTGCGTCCAGATGGCCTGCACGAGCACGATGAGCGCGGCCTGAATCGTGCCGACGACGGCTACGGCGGCGAAGAGCCGGAGGGCGGCGCGGCCTGGCGTGAGGCTGAGCCATTGCTGGCGGTGAATGAGTGCGCGCAGGCCGTGGGTCAGGGCGATGCTATAGAAAAAGAAGAGGACGTAGCCGCCGATGCACGCGGGTTGGGCGCGGACATCGGCGGGGGCCATGGCGAGGCCGATGGTGACGTAGGCGCCCCAGCCGATGATCTGGAGGAGCCAGTAGGTGGCCCGCCAGCCGCGTGATGATTCCTGCGCGAGAGTGTTGGGGGCGATGACGGACATTATTTGGAGGTGGACGGGTGCGCGTTGAGGAAGGCGTCCATTTGTGCGAACAACCATTGCGGGTCGTCGAACATGATGAAATGACGTGCGGTGTCGCTGATGGCGATGTTCACGTTTCGGAGTTGGGAGTACTGTTCGCGATAGATCGATTCTGTGCGCGCGCGATCAGTATAGGGTTTATAGCCGACCCAGGATCCGAACACCAATGACGGTGAGGAAATGCGAGCGAGATCTGTGCGGAGGTCGGAGCCGAACAACTCGGCCATGGCTTCGCCAACGGTGACGCGATCGGAGGCGAGGCCCCCACGCGACGATGCGTTCGTGGTCCTTGTCGCTGATAACCATCGAGCGCGTGGTCGCTCCGGAGAGAACCGTCTGCCGGTAGGTGGCGTCGTCGATTGCGTTGAACTGTTTCCTTATGCCCTCGGCGTTTGCGCGGGCTTGTTCGCTGGTGATGCCGGGGTTGATCACGCCGGAGAGAAAGGGCAGGCTGTCCACCACGATTAGCGGGCCGACGAGATCGGGTTTATAGGTGCCCAGTGAGAGCGCGAGGAAGCCGCCGAGAGCTGTGCCCGACGATGATGGGACGGACGAGTTGGTGGGATTTGATGTAAGCTGCGAGTTCGTCGCGTGCGGGCTCGAGAACCGGGCCGGGTTTCGCAGGACTGCCACCAAAGCCGGCCAGCGAGAGAACGTGGCACTCGTAGCGATCCTTGAAGTGCTCGACGGTTGTGTCCCATACATCGCCGGGACAGGTGAGGCCGGGGATGAGGATCATGGGGCGGCCGTGGCCGGTGACCTTGACTGTGAATGCGGTGGGGGCGGCGGAAAATGCTGTCGAAAGGACGAGCGCGAATGTGGCGAAGAGAGTGATGATTGATTTCATGCACGCCCAGAGAAAGCCGGAGACGGCACGACGCGTGGTGATGAAAGTGACGAGCGGCGGAATAGGCGAAGAGCGCATGCGCGGCGCGCTGCCACCCGTGCCGGACTGAATCACGGGTGGTTTCTTCGGCCCTGCCGCGCGCGGGGTCGAGACGGAGGGTGCGTGTGGGAGTTTCCGACTGCTGCGTCATGTAGGCGATGAGGCGGTCGTTGAAATCCTTCGCCGGATCATGGCCCATTTTCTTGAGGGCTTGGGTGAGCGCGGCGACTTCGACAAGGCGGGCCATGTCGCGGCCGGGGCGGACGTAGAGGATGATGTGCGGGATCTTTTGCTCGAGGATGTCGTAGAAATTTTCCTCGAGACCGGTGCGTTCCTCGATGGCGTCGGGTGTCCATTCGAACAGTGAGACGACGAGGTCGATGCGTTTTTCGGCACGGACGCTCTTCACGCCGAACATATCGGAGATGTTGATGATGCCGATGCCGCGGCACTCCATGTAGCCTCGGTTGAGCGGGCGGGCTGGAGGCCATGAGCTCGCGTTCGTCGAGGAGCTTGATGACCGTGAGGTCGTCGGCGACGAGGGAGTGGCCACGCTCAATGAGCGCGAGGGCGCACTCGCTTTTGCCGACGCCGCTGGAGCCGCGGAGCATCACGCCGATGCCGCGGATATCGAGGGTGGTGGCATGCTCGGTGACCGACGGGGCGAACTCGTTGTCGATGCAGAGCGTGGCTAGATTGATGAAATTCATCGTGATCAACGTGGTGCGGAACACGGGAAGATTTTTTTCTTTGGCCACGGCGAGCATGGCTGGCGTCGGATGAAAGTTGCGCGTGAGGACGAGGCAGGGAATCTGGCGCTCGACCATCTCGTGGAGGATCTCGACCTGACGGGCGTGATCGAGGGTCTTGAGGTAGGTCATCTCGGCCGCGCCGAGAACCTGAATGCGTTTGTTCGCGAAATATTTGAAGAAGCCGGTGAGGGCGAGGGCGGGGCGGTTGATGGAGCCCTCGCGGATCATGCGATGCAGGCCGGTCTCGCCGAAAACGAGTTCCATCTTGAGGCGCTCGCGGTAGGTTTCGAAGAAGTGGGCGACGGTGATGCCTTGGATGGATTTGGGCATGGTGGGGAGAATGACCAATGACGCAGTGACCAATGACCGGTGGTCGGAGCGTCGAAGATTAAATGGATGACGGGTTAAATTGGTTCGTTGGGGTTACGGGGTGTGCACGGGCCTGGCATTGATCAATGGTCACTCGGTCATTGGTCATTTCTTTAATCGCGAAGCGACTACATGTTGAAGTCTTTGCCGAGGTAGAATTCGCGGGCCTGGGGATCGCTGATCAGGAAATCACTCGGGCCGTTGGTGAGGACTTTGCCTTTGTGGATGATGTAGCCGCGATCGACGATCTTGAGGGTTTCGCGGACCTGGTGATCGGTGATGAGGATGCCGATACCGCGCTGCTTGAGTGCGAGAATCATCTTCTGCACGTCGGCGACGGAGATGGGGTCAACGCCTGCGAACGGTTCATCCATCAGGAGGAATTTGGGCTGGGTGACGAGAGCGCGGGCGATCTCGAGGCGCCGGCGTTCGCCGCCGGAGAGCGTGAAGGCTTTTTGTTTCGCGACATGCGTGAGGTGAAGTTCCTCCAAGTGCTGGTTGACGCGTGCACGGTGCTCTTTTTTCGCGAGGCCGATGGTCTCGACGATGGCGAGAATGTTTTCCTCAACGGTGAGTTTGCGGAAAATGGAGGCTTCTTGTGGAAGATAGCCGACGCCGAGACGGGCGCGCTCGTGCATGCGGAGCTTGGTGGCATCGCGACCGTTGATGAGGACCTTGCCTCCCGTGGCGGGGACGAGGCCGACGATCATGTAGAACGACGTGGTCTTGCCGGCGCCGTTGGGACCGAGGAGTCCGACGATTTCGCCCGCGCGCACGGTGATGTCGACACCGTTGACGACGTTTCGCTCGCCGTAGGTTTTGACGAGGCCCTGCGTGGTGATTTCAGGAGTGGCCGGCGCGGCAGGTGTCGAAGTCGAAACACTCATTTGGCGGGGGCGACGTCAGTCTCGGGTTTTGGCGCAGGGGCGTTTTTGTCGAAACCGAGGTCTTTGACCGGCGGGAAGGTGATCTTCACATTGTCGCCCTGGACGCGGCGCTGGTCTTTGAGGAGAATCAAGCGATCGCCGATGGCGACTGCGTTGGTGCCGTGATCAATCACCACGGGCTGGCCGGTGAGGATGATTTTGCTTTCGCGCGGGAGGATTTCGGCGCGTTCGCAATTGGCCTCGCGATCGCCTTGAACGATGCGGACCTTGCCAGTCGCGACGATGGTTTTGAATTTTTCGACGTTCTGCGCGGTGGTATTTTTGGCGGCGGGGTCGTTGCGGCCGATGGCGGTGGCGTCGATGCGATCGCAGGTGATGCGGAGGTTGGTGCCGGTGACAACGACGTCGCCTTTGAAGATGGCGTAGGTCTCGGTGCCCGCCTCGTTGCTCCATATCTCGGCGTAGGTTGAGGTGATGACCGTGTCGACGGGGGATGCCACGGTGGCCGGGGCCGATTGCGCGTGGGCGAAAGGTGTAAGGGGCAGAAGCGCGAGGAGGGCGGTGGCGAATAGTTTCATTAGTCGAGAATGCCTTTGAGTTCGGCGTGAAAGACGACGCGGACGTTTTTGTTCATCGTGAGGCGCTGGTCGTTGTGGCCTTTGTTATCGAAGGTCCAGTTCTCGCCCGTGGCATCGATGCCCTTTCCGATGAGCCGGACGCTTTCTTTTCCGGTGAGGATCGTGTGGTCCTTGCTCTTGATGAGAACGGTGGCGGAGGGAGCGAGGAGAATGTTGTCAGCTTCCGTGGAGCCGTCTTCGGGGAACTGGGCGAAGTTGAGCTCGATGATGTCGATCTGGGTGCTGCTGATGTAGCGGGCTTCGCTGCCGCGAAGGAGGCTCGTGCGATTGCCTTGATCGTTAAAGGAGGGGAGCCGGAAGTTTTTGACCGGCGCGTTGGCGATGATGGATGACTGGGCGCTGGAAAATGAGGGCAGCGCGCAGCACAACGCGGCGAGAATCGAAAAAGAAAACGTGCGGGTGCGGATCATGGGACGAACTTCAGACCGCGGGCGGCGAAGATATGTTCACACACTTCGCGAACGGCGCCGTAGCCGGCCTCGCGCTTCGTCACATAATCGGCGGCGGCGAAGGCGGCTGGCATGCCTCCGGGAACGGTGACGCCGATGCCGGCCCAGCGCAGAGCGGCGGCGTCGATATCGTCGTCGCCCATGTAAGCGACATGTTCGGCGGCGATGCCGAGCTGGGCGGCGAGTTCCTGGAGGGCGATGTGTTTGTCGGTGCGGCCCTGGATGAGATGCGGAATTTTTAATTCGCCGGCGCGGACGGTCGTGGCGCCGGAAAGGCGGCCGGAGATCCAGGCGGTGACGATGCCGGACTTGGCGCAGCGCGTGAGGCCCATGCCGTCGAGAACGTTGAAGATTTTTGTTTCGGAGCCGTCGGAGCAGATGTGAAGCGTTCCATCGGTGAGGATGCCATCGACGTCCATGGCGAAGAGGCGGATGGCGGCCCAGCGGGACGCGGGGATTTTCTTTCCTGTCGACGACGCTGACGCACGGGAGGCTGCGCGTGCGCGGCCGGCGGACTTCGCGGTGGATTTTGTTTTCTTAGGCACAGCTGAAGAGGGAGTTTGCGGGACGAATGCGCCGATGCGTGGGGGTCACCCCATCCAAGTGGCAATACGGTCGATGATGGAATCCTTGGTCGGACGGAAGGCGTACTCGAGTTCGTGCGCAAACGGCACGGGCAGGTCGAGCGAAGCGATGCGCAGGGGCGGCGCTTCGAGATCGAAGAACATTTCCTCGGTGAGTTGTGCAACGAGCTCGGCGCCGAAACCGTGAGTGCGGCGGCCTTCGTGTATCACGATGAGCCGGTGCGTGGCGGCGAGCGAGGCGCGGATGGCGTCGAGCTTGAGCGGGTTGAGCGCGCGGAGGTCGAAAACGTCGAAAGTGCGCTCGTATTCGGTGGTGAGGTAGTCGGTGGCGTCGAGAGCGAGATGAACCATTTCACCGTAGGTGACGACGGTGGCGAAATCGCCCGCGCGGAGCTGCTGCGGCTGCCAGACCTCGCGGTAATTGGCGTCCCAGACCACATCGAATTTGCCGCGGCGGTAGAGGCCCTTGTGTTCGAAGAGAAGGACGGGGTTGTCGTCTTCGTAGGCGGCGAGCAGGGCGTTGAAGGCGTCCTGAGGTGTGCTGGGATAAAGCGCCTTCAGGCCAGGCATGGAGAGGAGGAAGGAGTCGAGTTCCTGCGAATGAAACGAACCCATGGTGAGCCCGCCGCCGGTGGGAAGACGGAAGACGGCGGGGACTTTGGCGCCGGAGCGGAAGTGGTAGGTCGCGGCGTTGAGCGTGATCTGTGTGGCCGCTTCGGTGACGAAGTCTGCGAACTGGAATTCCTCGATTGGGCGGTGGCCGTTTAGGGCAAGGCCGATGGCGTAACCGGTGCAGGCGCTTTCGGCGAGAGGCGTATTGAAGACGCGGGCACGGCCGAAGTCCTTGAGGAGCCCGTCGGTGACCTTGAAGGCGCCGCCGTAGGTGCCGATGTCCTGGCCGAGGACGATGGATTCGGGGCGTTCGGTAAGAATCTTCCGATGGGCCAGGCCGAGGGCCTGCGCCATGGTGACGTGCTGCGGTTTGACCGGCTCGGCTTTCCACGGCAGCGGAGCCGACTCCGGCGCGAACAGGTCGGCTTCCATGCCGGCGGGATCGGGGCGTGGGACGGCGAGAGAGACCTTGATGCAGGTTTCGATGAAGGCGTTGAGCTCGGCGTCGATCGCGTCGAGTTTCGCCGCGTGGCCGGAGGCGGAGAGGCGGGAGCGTAATCTGGGAAGTGGATCGCGGGCGAAGAAGCTATCGCTCTCGCCGGGGAGAAGGTAGTCGCCGGTATCGTAAGCAGCGTGGCCGCGCAGGCGCAGCGTGTGGGCCTCGATGAGGAGCGGGCGGCCGGTGGTGCGGACTTTTTCGACGGCGGAGGCGAAGGTCTTGACGGTGGCTTCGGTATCCGAGCAGTCGACGCTGAGTCCCTCGATGCCGTAGCCGGCGGCACGTTTCCAAAGTTCGGTACCTGCGGTGAACTGTTCGCTGACGGGCGTGGAGTAGGCGTACTTGTTGTTCTCAATCACGAAGAGAACCGGAAGAGAAAGAAGTGAGGCGAGGTTGAGCGATTCGTGGACATCGCCGGTGCTGGAGCTGCCATCGCCGAAGAACGTGAAACCAACGGCGGGTTTGCCGAGTCGGCGTTGGGAATCGGTTGAGCCGAGGACATTCGAGACCATGGCGCCAAGATGGCTGATCATCGGCAGCGAACGATTCGCGGGATCACCGTGGTGGATGTTGCCCTCGCGCGCCTTGGTCGGGCTGTGGGCGTTGGCGAAATACTGGTTGAGGTGATCGCAGAGGTGGCCGCTCCAAACAAGGTGTCCGCCGAAACCACGGTGCGTGAAGGAAATGACGTCGATGGCTTTGTCGGCGAGAAGTGTAAGCGGGACGATCAGGCCTTCATTGCCCTGACCACCGGTGACCGTTCCCTTGATCAGGCCCTGGCGAAAGAGGTCGAGGATGCGGTTGTCGGCCGTGCGGGCCAGATGCATCCATGCGTAGATGCGCAGGAGGGCTGCATCGGTGTTTGCGGCGAGTTCGGCAGAGCGTAAATCGCGTTGGGCGAGGCAGTCGGGAAGAGTGGGAAATGCCATGTCCGGAGCGTGACGGTGAGGGGCGAAAACGGCTCGGGCAAGCGATAGATTTGAGGAGCGAAGGTCCGTTTCGGATCACCCCGTGAAGGATGATGGACCCGCTGTGCTGGCGTTGAAGCCGCCTATCGAATCAGTAGCGATTCATCACGTGATAGAAGATCCAGTAGAGTCCGACATTGAGCATCGTGAGGTAGGAAACAATGAAGACGAGGATCAGCTGGTCGTGAGGAAGAAAGTACCACGCGGCTCCGCCGAGGGCGTTGCCGAAAATAGTCGCGATTAGGTAGTCGCGGGTACGTGCCAGTCCCGGACGACGACCGGAACGTGCGGTGTAGTCGGACTGCGGAGTGGAGCGGGCTTCGGAGGCGAGGTTGGTACGGAGGATTTCTTCGACTGAGACGGGCGTGACTGAATCGACCGTGTGCGTGATGGCCTTGGCCTTGAGCTGGAGCTTTGTGGTAGTGGGAAACAGGGCGTCAGCGAGTTCGGGCTGCGCGTGAATAGGCTGCCAGTTTTCTGCATGCTCGGGCGTAGCGAGAGTGTCGCGCGTGAAGGCATGGACCGAGGCCATCTGACGAAGAGCTTCGAGTCCGTGCGGACCGCTGACTTTTCCGTCGAGAGTCACGTAGTAACGGAGAGCGGATAGCTCCGGAGTCTCAGGTGTCATGGCGAAATGGCGTGTGGAGAGGGGAATAGAACCTGGGGCGGCAGAAAGGCGATATGACTTTATCGGGACAGAACGTGGCAAAATAAAAGCCCCGCCAGAAGGCAGGGCTGGAAAAGGACAAAATGGAGCAGGCGGCGCCGGGCTGTTACTCGATTTTCTTGATACGCGCGACGTGACGGCCGCCTTCGAATTCGGTGGCGAGCCAGACCTTCACAATTTTGAGGGCCTCGGCTTCGGTCACGGTGCGTTCGCCGAGGGAGAGGACATTGCCGTCGTTGTGCGAACGGTTCCAGATGGCCACCTGCTCGGTCCAGCAAAGGCCGCAACGAACGCCTTTGACCTTGTTGGCCACGATGGCCTCACCGTTTCCGGAGCCTCCGAGAACGATGCCGCGCTCGTATTCGCCGCGGGCTACGGCCTCGGCGGTCGGACGGATAAAATCCGGGTAGTCACAGGATTCGGGGGTATAGGTACCGAAATCGCGGACCGTATGGCCTTCGGCAAGTAGCATGGCTTTGATGGCCTCTTTGTATTTGAAACCGGCGTGGTCAGAGCCGATGGCGATTTTAAACGTCTTCATGTAGGTTGAACTCAACTGCGGATATGTTGTCCTGATGAAGTCGTTTTCGGTTAACCAGCAAAAAAAAACACCCCATGAAATCATCCCGCTTCTTTGTCCTGCTGCCTGTGCTCGTGTTGGCATTGCAAACCGGCTGTTCGTCACCGGACTCCCGAATCAAAAAGAACCAGGCCACTTTTAATGCGCTGCCCGCGGAGACTCAGGCCAAGATTCGCGCCGGCAAGGTGGAGGTTGGTTATACGCCTGCGATGGTCATCATGGCCTTGGGCGAGCCGGACCGACGTTATCAACGAACGAGTGAGAAAGGACAGACTGAAGTCTGGGCGTATCGGGACAATAAGCCGGCGTTTAGCATTGGCATCGGCGTTGGCGGAAGTAGCGGACACTCCGCCATGGGGGGCGGCGTCGGCGTGAGCACAGCCGGAGATAGTAACGAAGACAAAATGCGCGTAATTTTTGAGGGAGGCAAAGTTACGGCGACGGAAACCCGGGCACGCTGATGAAGGCGGGCTGAGGCTTTAGCCAGCTTGCGGCTGATCGCACCGGGGACTATACTAGAGCATGAAAAAAGAGTTTGTGCGTCCACTGGTCGCCGGATTGCTGGCGACATTATTTCTGGCGGGATGTGAGTCTCCGAAGACTCGCATCCAAAAGAGTCCGGAGCTATTCTCCACTCTTTCAGCATCGGATCAGCAGTTGATTAAAGAGGGGCGTGCGGCGCTTGGCTTCACGCCGGAGATGGTGAAACTCGCGCTGGGCGATCCCGACAGAGTTACGACGAGGACGGATGCGTCGGGCGTCAGCGAAGTCTGGCGTTATACGACCTATGAAACGGATGGCGGCGTATACCTGTATCGTGGATATTATCACCGTTACTATAACGGGTGGTATGGAGACCCCTTTTACTACCCGTATTACATGAGTTATCCGAGCCGCAGGGAACGCGATTATCTTAAAGTGACATTCACGGGCGGGCGCGTTTCCTCGGTTGAGGAAGAACGGTAAATTGTGATTTATGATCAGGCGCGTGCGCTACGCTGATTGAAAAATGGACAATAAAAAAGGCGGCCTCAGGCCGCCTTTTTCTGAATCAACTAAGAGCGTCGAACCGCTCTCGTTAGCTCTGTGGCTGGAACTTGAACGGGATCGAGACGCGAGAGCGAACGGGCTTGCCCTTGATGGAGCCTGGCTTGAAGCGCCATTTGGCGGCGGCGGCCAAACAAACGCCACCAAGCTTTGGGTTGGAGGCCTGCTCAATTTTGAGATCCGAGGGTACGCCGTCTTTGCCGACGGTGAGTGAGATGAGAACGTTGCCACCGTCTGCCTGTTGGGCGGCGGTGAGTTCAGGTTCAACAATCGTGATTTGGACCGGACGCTCGTCGAGCTCGGTGAGTTTCATTACGCGATCAGAATCAAGAAGCGTAGCATTCAGGGTGAGGGTTTTGCCCGGTTCAACTTTGCCGGTGAGCGTCACTGGATCCATGCCGCGTTGGGTAACCGTATAATTGACGGTGCCGGGAATAAGATCGGTGATTGTCAGGGGCGTTACGCCGACTTGCGCTTGATCGCGAAGCACAGTTGCTCCGGTTGGCGAGCTGGTGATCGTGACGGTGCCACCGACGAACGTGCCTTGGACGCGAGCGGTGCCGTTTCGCTCGACGTTCACTGTGGAAGTGTAAGCGGGCCAGTTGGGGCGGCTGATTGAGACCTGATAGCTGCCGATCGGAAGATCGTCGACCTTGGCCGGCGTCTGGCCGGTGCGAACGTCGTTCGCATTAACGAAGAGGGAGCCAGCTGGTTTGATTTCAAACGTGAGACCGGCGGGGTCGCTGCTCAGGTCAACGCTGCCAACCTGACGTTTCAGGCGGACCGTGCCGAGATCGGTGACTTCATTGTCCTTAACTTCAAAGGAACGTTGTTCGCTATCGTAACCATTGAGAGCTATCGTAACCTCATAGCGACCCAGACGCAGGTCATTCCATGTGACGGGCGTCGTGCGAGGGGCGCGGTCGCTGAGTGTGACCGAAGCCCCGGCGGGTTCGGTGTTCAGGCTGAATCCACCGCGACCATTGAGGAGGCGTTCGGTTGTGGACTTGAGATTTTGTTCAGACTGAAGCCGGATGGCTTCGGCTTCAGCGAGGGCTTTCTGGCGGGCTTCTTCAGCCTCGCGCTTCAGTTTTTCTTCGTTGGCTTTGGCCTGCTCCTCGGTCTTGCGGCGTGCCGCGGCTTCCTCTGCGGCGCGCTTTTCGTATTCGATGCGCTGGGCTTCCTGCTCTTTGGCCTTCTGACCAGAATTCCAAACGAAGAAGCCGACGATGCCGGCGATCAAGACCGCAGCGACGCCAATGATGACCGGTGTGTTGCTCTTCTTCTTAGGGAAGGGGGCGGGTGTGGCCGGACGGGCGGCGGCGGGAACCGGAGCGAGCGCAGGCTTCGAGGCAGGAGCAGGAGCAGGAGCGGGCTTTGCTGTTTCTGGTTTGGTGGGGGCTTTTTGTGCGGGTGCAGGTGTTGGTTTCGCGGCTGAAGCCGGAGCGGGTTTGGCTTCGGGCTGCTTCCCTTGAGCCTTAGTGTCGGCTGGCTTTGCTGCCGGAGCAGCAGGCTGAGCGGATTTCGCTGGAGCTGCTTGCGTTGCGGGCTTGGCCGGTTCGGCGGGTTTGGCCGGCGGAGTAACAACGACTGCCGGCTTGGCGGCCGGAGCAGCTGCTGGCGGCGGAGTCGCGGGTTTCGCGGGCTCGGCTGGCTTGGCCGGTGGCGTAATAACCACGGCCGGTTTAGGTGCTGGAGCAGGTTCAGGCGCAATCGCCGGGACAAATGGAGGAGCGGCCACCGGAGTTCCGGTGAGCGCTGAGTGCCATGGGGAAGCAGCTCCCGGAGTGCGTGGTTCATAGGCGGCGGCTGCGCCAAGAACACCTAACCACGTCGGAGCAATACTGTCGGGCTTGATATTGCTGCCAAGCGTCAGGCCATTGGCTGAAGCCCAAGCCGCTGCGTCGGGTGCGAAAGGTTTAAGTCCGAGGGAAGTCGCGAGAGACTGGGTAATCCACGCCTGCTTCGCCAGAATGCCACTACAGACAATTGAAGCCGGAGCTGTCGCTCCAAGCGAGGGAAGTGCGCTCTTGATGCCGGCGGCCAGAGGTTCGACGATTTTGGCTGCAGCGTCGGCGAAGTCGTAAGTTTCGTTGAACAGCAGGCGCGCAGCCGAGCCGCGGAATTTGAGACCTAGGGCTTCCTGCGTCGCTCCAGCAAGGGCATCGAAGCCCGCGTCCGCCGTAGTGTGTGCACTGATACCTTGCGCAGTAATAAGATAAAGCTGGGTGCGAGTCTCGGCGACATCACAGAAAAGCACGGGGACGCCCGCTTGCGCGGCGCGTGCTGCGGCGGCGAGCGCACCAGCCAATGAAATCGGAGCGGACTCGCAGCGAAGCAGTTCGAAAGACCACGCCTTGATTTTAGCAATGGCCTCGTCGGTGGCAGCGCTGGGCGTCGCATCAAGCAGCCACTGTGCGCCATTTTCGGGAGGGCGACCGTCTTTTGAAGCTGCCCATGCCCAGTTGGCGGGAAGATTCTCGGCGCCGAGAGTTTCCTTGAGGAACTCTT
Organism: Nibricoccus sp.; assembly: GCA_049840895.1. Taxonomy (GTDB): domain Bacteria; phylum Verrucomicrobiota; class Verrucomicrobiia; order Opitutales; family Opitutaceae; genus Nibricoccus. Next base: position 18,365 of record JASGJB010000059.1, read on the forward strand.
CGACGGCGGCGGCATTCTTTACTTTCTGTGCTTGGGCCGCATCGGACAGAAACGAGGCGCGAGGTTTGAGCCTGAAAAGGGTGACGGCTTTTCCGGCGGTGCCCGTGGGTTTTATTTCCGCAAGGAGCCCATCGACTGCCGCGGCGTCGCCGAGCCAGACTTCGCGCAGCTCATCGACGGCGCGGGGGCGCTGGCTTAAATTGATACGGGCAACGATTAAGTTGTTTTCACCTAGCTCGATGAAATATCCGATGGAATCAGTGGCGCTCATTTAAGTTCTGGAAATAGGAAGAAAGAGTCTCGTTCTGCACGTGGGGATGTCTGGTGAGGCGTAGTCCCTAACATTCGGCTGTAAAGGTTAAAGTCTTAGTGTCGTTTTGTATCATAACGTTAAGCTTGAAAGCTAGATAAGGTGTATTGCCTAATTTTACGTTGGATTGACGGAATTAGTCTTAACGTTCCCCTAACTTTCCCCGAAAAACATACTTATGGTCAGCGCGAAAATTTTGCTCATTCAGCACAACGAAGTACTCCGTCAAGCGAGGTCATTGGTTTTTGGAGGGGCTTTCTTTCACGCATTATCCCTGCGTGAGTCGTCGCAGGTTCGCGACTATCTCGCCCGTGAAAGCGTTGATGTGATTCTCGCCGATTGTCGCGGAGCCGATGCGAGTGGATTGGATTTTGTGGAGTCTCTGCGCAAGGCACAGCCGCGCGCAAAAGTTATCCTAGTGGCCGATGGACTGGATTTACCAACAGTGGTGCGCGGTATTCGTCTGGGAATTAAAGATGTCTTTCAGCCCCCCTTGGATCTTGAAGCGCTCATGAAGCGCATCACCGATTTCGCGGGAACTCGCGAAGGTGCGGGCGAGGCTTTGCGTAACGCAGATTGGAGCAGTCTTGAGGAATTTTTCTCTGGTGGAGACTCGGCTGTCGGCAGTCCCGATACATCTGCCAAGTCAGGTCCTCCTAGCGGCGCCCGCAAGGAACGTGCGCGTCCCGCTGCCGATGGAGACGCTATTCGCGACGAACTCGCCAAGGAACGCGCTGCGCTGGCTGCCGAACGTACCCGCCTGACCGAAGACGCCAAGAAACTTGAGCAACGGGTGAAAAGCCTGGACGCAGAGCGTGCCAAGGTTGCTGAGGGCCTGGCACGTGTGGGCGATGGTTCCGCAGCCGAATCGAAACTTGCCGCACGTGAAGCAGCTCTTGCTGCCGCCCAAGCGAAACTAGCCGCAGATCAGGAAAAACTGGATACCGAGCAGGCTGTGATGAAACAGTCTTCAGCTAAAAAGAAGACTGAAGCCGGGCAGGCTGATGCGGCTGAGCGCGAACGTCTCGAGGAAGAGAAAAAACGGCTGGCTGAGGAAGCCAAGGCGCTTGAGAAAGCCCGCGAAGAGCTTGGCGATGCCGAAATGCGCGTCATGGAGCTCAAGCTCGAAGCCCGAAAGCTCGAGAACGAAGCGAAGGCGCTCAAGAACGAGCGCGAGAGCGTGGCCAACGCGCAGAAAAAACTTTCGGAGGAGCAGTCGAATCTTGCAAAGGCTCTCGAGGAACTGGAATCGAAACGCAAGGCCGACGCTACGCGTACGAGCCAACTTGAGCGCGAGCAGCAGAAGCTCGCCGATGCGGAGGTGACAATAGCGGCTGAACGCTCGGCTTTGAAGAAAGCTGAGCAAAAAATCGCCACCGAGCGCTCTGAGCTTGAAGCGCAGCAGGAAGTTTTTGCGAAACGTGAAGAGTCGCTGCGCAAACAGGAGTCTGAAGCAAAGGCCGTCACGGCCAAGGCTCAGGTTGATGCGACAGCATTGGTAAACACGGCGAAAGAGCAGGCCGCGAAGGAGCAGGCGCGGATTGCCGAAGCCGAGACTGCGCTCGCGACCGAGCGTACAAAGCTGAAAAAAACGGAGCAGAAGCTTGCGCTGGATACTGCTGAAATCGAGCAGCAGACTGCGGCGCTCGCGGAAAAAGAGGCCGCGCTCCACGCCCAGGAAGGCAAGGTTAAGTCTGCTTTGGAGAAGGCTCAGGGCGAAGCCACGGCGATTCTCACCAAAGCCAAGGCGGATGCTGACAAGGAAAAGCAACGCATTGCCGAGGCCGAAGAAGCTCTCGAAGGTGAGCGTATCGCGCTCAAGCAAGGCGAGAAGAAGCTAAGCAGCGAGAAAGATGCCTTTGGAAAAGACACGGCTGCGCTCACAGCCCGTGAAAGCGCTTTTGCCGAGAAGGAGAAGTCCCTCCGCGAGCAAGAAGCTGCCTCGAAAGCCGCATTTGCTGCGTCGAAGGCGGAGGCCGATTCACTCTTGAAAAAGGCCAAGGCCGAAGCTGAGGCGGAGCAGAAGAAACTCGCTGAAAGCGAAAGCGCTCTAGCCACCGCCAAAGCCGGGCTCAAAAAATCCGAGCAACAACTGGTCGCTCAGCGCGCCGAGCTCGAATCCATGGAGGCGTCGCTCACCGATCGTGAAGCCACGGTCAAGTCACAGGAGACAAAGGCCAAGGCACTGGTTGAAAAGGCCCAAACTGATGCCACTGCTCTTGTGGCGAAAGCGAAAGCGGAAGCCGACAAGCAGCAGCAAAAACTCGCAGAGATGGAGGAATCCCTTCTCACCGAGCGCAATCAGATCAAGCAGGCGGAGAAAAAGCTGGCCGCCGAACAAACGGCGCTCAATCAGCAGACTGAAGAATTCTCCCTTCGCGAAAAAGCTCTCCGCGATCAGGAGGCAAAAGGCAAAGCTGCGCTCGAAAAGGCCCAGTCCGAGGCGAGTGCAATCATTTCCAAGGCCAAATCCGAGGCCGAGAAAGAATCGCAAGCGCTGGCCGAACTCGAGGCGTCGCTCTCCACGGAAAAAGAAGCACTCAAAAAGGCAGAACAGCATTACGCCAAGGAGCGCATCGAAATTCAGAAACAGACCGATGACCTGGCTAAACGTGAAGAGGCAATTTTCAGCCGTGAAGCCAAGGTGAAGCAGCAGGAAGCCGAAGCGAAGACGGCCCTCGCCAAAGCGCAGACGGAAGCCGATGCGTTGCTCGGCAAGGCCAAGAAGGATGTCGAAAAAGAGCAGGCCAAGCTGGCTGATCTCGAGACCACCATCGCGACGGAAAAAGCCGGTTTGAAGAAGGCGGAGCAGAAGCTCGCCATTGAGAAGACCGAACTAGAGGAGCATGTCGCCTCACTCGCAGCCGAGCGCAAGAAACTCGCCGGAGAACAGACGACGGTTGCAGCCGAGAAGGCGAAGCTCCAGAAGGAGCGCATTGCCGTTGAAGAGGATCAGGAGCAGGCGAAACTTGCCGTCTCGCAGAGCGAAGCGAAGGTCAAGGCCGAGCTCGCCAAGGTCGCAGCTTCGGAAGCCAAGGTCAAAGAACTCGAGGCCAAGGTCAAAGCCGAGCAGGCGGAGATCGAAAAAATGGGTGCCGAAGTCGAAGCCGGACAAGCCAAGCTCAAGGCAGATCTTGCGAAGATCGAGCAGACGAACAAGACGCTCGCGAAACGCGAAGCAGAGTTGGCCGATATCGAAACCCGCCTGCAGGCCGACGAAAACAAGCTCAAGAAGGAAGCAGCCAAGACGACGCAGGAACGCAGTCTCTGGGAAGCCGAGGTTGTCGCCTTCCAGGATGAAAAGAAGAAGTTCGGCGAAGCGACGATCCAGTTTGAGAAGCGCCGCAAGCAGGTTCTCGAACAAGCCAAGGCTCTCCTTGAGCGCGACGCCGCCGGCTAAGCATCCACGCTTCTTTAATAATCTTCAAAGCCCCGGTCATCATTGTATGGCCGGGGCTTTTTTTCATCTCGCGCCATGAGGATTAGCCGTGCTGGACTCGTGTCCTTATTCCCATGAGCTCCATTAACTCCTTCCTGCTCCAAAACAACCTCCGCATTGCCAGTAACCCGTGCGTGAGTCCCGACTTCTGCCTAGACTGGGCGACGCTCAGCGCAAATGTCGCAAAAGGAGCGGTGAAGGCCTGGCCCAAGAGCCAGTTTGAAACGGCGGCAGGCAAGTGGCTCCTCGTGGAAGACACGACTGGCGACACTGCATGGAAGCTTGAAGCCAAGGGGGGCGTGGATGCCGTTAAAGTGCTGGCAGGCGGCGTGGCGATTGCGGGTGGTGCGGCGTTTCCGGCGAGCTTCGCGAATTTGTTGAAGCTCAAAAATCTCATCCAGGAGCACAATCCCGCTTCGACCATTTTCCCGACCGCCACGCAGAAGCTTGGTCAGAGCACGCTCGGCATTGGTGCTCGTTTCACGACGCTGCACTGGCCTGCGGTTGAGTGGGCAATGAGCGCACTCGAGATCGGCGTGACGGCGAATCAGAACTCGATCCCGCGCGAACTCGTTTACGACGTTGATGCGATGCTGGCGGGCAAGCTGGACACGGTGCCATTCCCCTTCATCGGTACGAACGTTCCCGAGGGCCATCAAGGTCAGAGCGTCGAAGGCATGAGCCATGGCTGCGTGCTGTCGAAGTTGAAGAATGGCTTCCACCGGCACGGCATCGCCTGGAGCTTCAACGCCGACCACCAGCCGATCGGTGGCAAGTTCGACGTGCGCGAAGACCAGCTGGTCACAGGTTGCGTGCTCGCGAGCTATATCACGTTCGATCTCTCGCCCGAACTCGCACAGACGAAAGTCGCTGATGATGCCGCTGGCTGGGTGAAGGCCAATGTGCCCGCCGAGCTTGTCACGAAGGTGAAGGCGCGTGTCGCTTCAGCTGGTCTTACGTTGAACGAAGCGGAATTCGCCAAGCTCCTCGCCTATGTCTGGCCGTCGTTGCAAAAGATGAAAGTTCGCGACGAAAAGTATGCCGCCGCCCGCGCGAAACTTTTCACGACCGCGGTTGGCCGCGATTATCTTCGCGAGCTTTCCATCGACGAACTTCCTGGTCTCACCACGCCTGAAACGACCGCGATCATGCTCGCGCTCTGCGAAGCGCTCGGAATGAAGATCAGCTTCGTGGCTCCGGCATTTGGCTTCCAAAAGAACATGCCATATCCGGACAACGCCGCTCTCAAGACGCTCATCGAGAAGCAGTGGAACGTCTGCAAGCAATTCGGTTCGAGCATCGGCTTCCACTCGGGCTCCGGCAAATCGGCCGAGAATTATCAGGTCATGGGGCAGGTCACGGGCAGCAAGCTCGAGATCAAGACGAGCGGCCGCTACACCTACGAAATGGGTCGCGCCCTCTTTGCCTCGAAGAATGCCGCCGACCAGAAGCTCTGGAGCGACTGGTACAAGTTCACCGTCGAGCTCGCGATCAAGGGTGTGTTCAGCGCCGACGCTACCGAACAAAAGATGGCACGGGTGTTCGTAGTCGATGCGCTCTCGAAGTCGGGCAAGCCGACGGATGTCTTCGCCAGCGAAGCCACGGCCCGTGCGGCGATCGAAGCGCTCAAGGCAGATCCCGAGCACATGTTCTGGTTTGAGTATAACTTCCTCTACGTGCTCGCCGCGAATGGCAAAGCCGAGAAGAGCGCTCTTGGTGATCACTCGCCGGCGGGTTACCAGCAACGTGCGCGCTTCTACTCCATCAGCGATGAAGGCCGCCTGAATTTCTCGAAGAACATCGCGAGCTACATCGTGTTCCTGGCCGAGAACACCGGTCTGGCGGCCAAGGAACGCTGCGCTGGCGCGCTCAAGGTGCTCAATGGCTACACCACGATGGACCAGCTCTTGAACGATATCAGCCGCTGAACGGGCTGAGTCAGTTTATTTCAGAAAAACAAAAGCCCGGTCGAAGGACCGGGCTTTTTCGTGGGGTGATCGTGATGTACTCAGGGTGGTGTAACGGTTCCGCTCATCTGGTGCACCGCGGGAATGATGGCCTGAATATCTGTGGTCGGTCCCTTCACGAAAAACATCACATAACCACCAGGGCCGAGAATCCGGGTGAAGTACTCGGCGTGGACCTCACCGTTTTGCGAAATGTACGTGGCGGAGTAACTCAGGCTGGGGTGCCCGCCGATCTCGCGATAAACGTAGCTGCCTGGATCGTTTTGGTACTCGGGGAATCCATCTTTTCGCCGGGAGGCTTCTTTTTTGAGGGCCAAGTCGCGCAGGTATGCTTCAGGAGATCCGGTAGGCACGCCTTCCGGATACTTTTGGTAGTACATCGAGGGAACCGCCCTCGATCCTTCGGGCGGCTGGAAGAAGACGGTGTTTTCGCGATTGTTTTCACCCCAGCGGATGGCCTGTTTGACCGACCAGCCCTCGGGAAAGACCACGAAGGTGCCGAAGAGATCGTCGTTAAAAACATTTCCGGGCCGCACTACTTCCGCGAGCGACATCTGCGGGTAGGTGAATGCTTGCGGTTTCTCCGGCTGTCTGCGGGTTTCGACAGCAGGAGCCTGTGGTGTCGTCACGTTGTCTGGCGCGGGCATCGGAGCTGAGGGCGCGGCAGGAACAGTCTTCTCAGAAATCTTTTTTTGCGCGGCCGCCTCCTTAGTCGGCGCCGGAATGGCTTCCGGGGATTTTGTGGCGGAAAACCGCTCGCGCACGACCCAGCCGACGACGAGGAGCACGGCGAGTAAAACGACGACTTTTTTCATGAGGCAGATCAGGTTGGGCGTTTTGGTGTCGCTTAATTGAGGAGGGAGGGCGCTCCCGCGCACGCCGGCTGCCATTGAGCAATCTTTTCAGGAGAGTGCGAGCGGAGATGAGCACGGGCGCTTCGTGCACACGACAATCGAACCGCAGTTTGTCCCGGCCGCTCAGTAAACTTTAGAAGGCTTAACGAAACTCAGCAGGCCTTGCTTGTTGGCGAAGCCACCTTCGTTCCGCCCGATGGTTTTGCCTTTTTCGACCAGCACCAACGTGGGTGTCCCATGAACTTCGTACTGGTCATGGACCGAACGATTTTCAGGCAGGCTCGTGTTGATACGAATCACCTGGATTGCCGGATAGTCTTTCTCCAACTGGGCGACCATTGGTTCCGCTTTCTCGCATCCAGGGCAGTGCGGTTTCCAAAACACCAGGAGGGTTTTCTGATCCGATGCTTGAATGACCCGCTGGATATCCGAACCGCGTGCTTCGTTTCTCCCGCTGCTTTTGTTCGAGGCTTTTGTGCGAATGACCATCGCGATCAAGCCTACGACAAAAAGTGCGACGAGGTATTTCATAGGGGTGTTTTATCTGAGTTGAGTGACAATTGTCTGGTTTGCCGAGCACTTGTTGCAGCAATGATCCGCGTCGCGGGAGGGCGTCCGCGGATTACTTTTTCTCCAGCAGGTTGACGTAGATCTCGATTTTTTGAGGAGCGATGTCACCGAGGACGAGTTGTGCGCTGCGTTTCTCCTTGGTCCAGTTGCTGGTGATGCGAAACGTTTTGCCGGGACCACCATTGTCTTCCTGGCGGGAGGTTTCTTTCCAGCCGGCGATCGCAAGGGATTTTTCGTAGAAGGTGATGATCGCGGCGGCGCTGGTCTTTCCTGCGTAGTAGGCGATTTCGCGGACAGAGTTGGGTTCGCGGGAGCTGGAGAACGATGTGCGAACGACATCGGGTGGACGCGGAAAATCGGCGGGATCGCGCGCGCCTTTGTCGTCCGGAGAAGTTTCGCCTGCGACGGGAGCGACGACGGCCTTGTCCACGAGGGTTTTGTCGGGATCGATATCGCGCGCGATAACTTTGGAGGCGGCCGGACTGGGTGAGACGGCGGTGAGCAGGCCGTTTCCAGTGAAGGTACTCATGGCTTCGCAAAAGACTTCACCGCGAAACTGAAGGAGCGCGGCGGCGGCGGAGTCTGGAGGCACGGTGGCGAAGCGGACGGGAGCGAGGCCAGACAGCTGGAGCGTGAAAAGCGAGGTGGTCATGTCTGAAGCCAGGAACCGGAGAGCGCCGTTCTTTTTCTGAACGCGGTTGATCGTGGTGGCGTCCGGCTGGGGGAGGAAACTGGCGCGCCAGATTTTCCACGAGTCGCTGTCGGCGCCGCCAAGTGTCACGACGAGGTTGGGTACGGTCAGTTCGCCGATGCTGAACGAGGTGCTGGCATTATTGCCGGAGGTATTGGTGATGACTTCGCGGCGGAGGGTAAATGCGTCGACTTTGCTGACGCGGCTGGTGCTGACACCGTCGATCGCGAGGGTGAAGTTGGAGGCGAGAGCGGTGTTGCGGGCGTTTCCACCGCCAGCGGCGGCAGGTATGGCCGTGGTGACAGGTGCGGTTGCATCAACGCGAAAAACAAACTTCACGAGCAGCGGCGTGCGCGAGGCGGCGTCGACAGTCGGGAACTGGATTTCAGTGAGCTGCGCGCCGGTGGCTTGAATCGTGTCGCCGATGGGCTGGCCGCTGGCGTCGAGGTAGGCGAGGAGGAGTGTTTTCTTCGCGGACGTCAGCGCGGCGGTGTCGCTTCCACCAAGGAACTGGGCGATGCAGGACTGGAGCGCGGGCGAGAACGGCGGAGCGGCCTCGACGACGATGGGTTCGTAAGTGAGGCGGCCAAGGATCTTGGAAGTGACGCCGCTTCCACCGTTGCGGGCGGTGATGACCTCGGAGACGGATTCGCCGCCGGACCACGACCGGATTTCGGGAATCGCGTTTCCGTCGATGGCGATGGTCTGGCGCGCGACAGACGCGGTGCGCACATCGAGAGCGGCGTGGGAAAGTGTGGCGAAGGCGAGTAGGACGGTCGCGAGCAGAGGAGTTTTCATCAGCGCGGTGAAAAGGGGATTCAGTTTTGGGAAAGGACTACAGCGGCGGTAGCGACGAGGGTTTCGACGCCTTTGCGCTCTTCCTGAGTCGGGCGGCGGCGACTGCGAAAGTAAGTGCCGAACGTGCCAAGGACGGTGCCGCTGGATGATTTGATCGGCATGCTCCACGCGCCCAGATAGCCGAGTGCGAGCGGGAGGTGACGGAGTTCGGTCCATTTGCCGTCGGCGCAAAAATCGGGCGTGAACACCACGGAGCCGGTTGCTGCTGCGGCGGCGCAGGTGCCGACATTGGCGTCGGGCTTCAAGCCATCGATGGCGCGCAGGTAGTCCGCGGGGAGTTTCGGCGAAGCGCCGTTGCGAAGGAGTCCGGCGGCGTCGAGGACGAGAATCGAGACAGTGGTGTCGGGACCTGAAAGCGTTTCACCTGCCGTCGCGAGATGGGTGAGGATTTCCGTCCTCGATTTGCCCGTAGCGAGCATGTGTTGCGCGTGATCGGCGGCGGCTTTTGCCGAATCGAAGGGGACCGAGCTGAAGCTGCTGGAGGACATGGCGGCCTCGTGCTTACGCTTTGTCACGCGTATGGAAAGCCGAGACTGGGGGTTCGCCATTTGGAAATTCCGAATCGCAGCCGGAGTGCGAATAAGAGGCGGGGAAAGCGATTGGAACGAACAGGCGGAGGAAATGTGTGATCGCAACTTTTGACCGAGCGGGACGTCTGTCCTGCGATCCCCGTCACCCTATGAAGCGTTTCCTTTGCTGTGTATTTCCCCTGTTCGTGCTCGGCGCTGCGGCGCAATCGCCGGAGAATCCTGAAGCGATTTCACCTTACATTCCGAAACAGAGCGACCGGCCGGCGCCAATCGAAGGCGATGAGCCGGGCTTCGCGGCGATTTTCGACGGGAAGAGCCTGAGCGGCTGGGCGGGTGATCCAGTTTACTGGCGCGTGGAACAGGGTGCGATTGTCGGCGAGATCACGCCCGAAACGCGCGTGAAGAGTAACACGTTTATCATCTGGCAGGGCGGCCGGCCGAAGGACTTCGAGCTGCGGCTGGAGTTTCGGATCACGGAAGGTGGTAACAGCGGAATCAATTACCGCAGCAGCGTGGTGCCGGACAAGGTGACCCCGGCGAATGCTTTCGCGATGCGCGGCTATCAGTTCGATCTCGATGGGAAACGCCAGTACACGGGCAATAACTACGAGGAGAAGGGACGGTTGTTTCTCGGCGTGCGCGGATCGGTGTCGCGCGTGGTCGGGACTCGTCCGCCGATCGTGATCGGGAAGATCGGCGAGGACGCGGAGCTGGCGAAGGCGGTTTCGACGGGCTGGAACTCGGTGCATCTCATCGCACGTGGAAACACGCTGACGCACATCCTCAACGGTCAGGTGATGTGCGTGGTGATCGATGATGACGCGGCTGGTCGCGCTGAGGACGGGCAGATCGGCATGCAGGTGCACACGGGACCGCCGATGAAAGTCGAGTACCGGAATATCCGGTTGAAAACTTACTGAGTGGACTGAATTCAGACTCCACGCGCACGATCAGGACAAAATGAGCTTGGCTCACGACTGTGCGGGGAAACGCAGAGGTGCAGCTGCGGCACAACACCGCTCCTCTGTCGGCATCAGGGGGGCGTAGGTTTGGCAGAGGCTTTGTCGGCGAATGCCGGATTCTCGTATGTCAGTGTGATGGTGTTTCCTGTCGTCGATTTTTGCGTCCGGCCGACACCCAGTGACACGAGCTGCACTTTCACGTTCGCTTCGGCTGATGTCTCTGCGACGAGTACAAAGGCCAGTTCCAACTCGATCGACTTGGCTGCCAGGCGAGGCTCGTTCTGCATCGCTTTGCGCAGACTTTCGCGGACTGAAATGAGGAGATCCGCAAACTTGAGCGCCGGCTTCGAACCTGCGCTGAGCACAATGGAATCCGCGGGTGGAGCGAGGACGATGGTGACCTTGGAGCCTTCTTCCCACGACCAGCTGGCATTGCCGGTAATCTCGGTCTCATTGAACACGGGCACGCTCAGGCCGGCGCTGCTTGTCTTCTCCTCGGTCTGACTGAGTTGCAGCGCAATCTCGATCTCGGTCAACCGCAGGCCCAGCGGTGCGCCGGGCTCCGCCTCGAGCTTGGCGAGTTCCGCCTTGATGTCGCTGATCGTCTGGTCGAGGGAGAATGACGCGATGGGCGATGGCGGCTTGGACGCGCGGCTGATGATCCACAGCGCAACTTTGAAGCCCACAAGGGCGACGATGACCGCGATGGCGTAGCGCCAGTAATCTGTGGGTATGTTCATTCGACGACTTTGGAGGGTAAAATCATGGGTTTGGCCAGTCCGTGAGCGCCAAATTGTTGGTTGATCAATGCTCGATCGATCAGACCGGCCCCTCCTTGAGCGGGCGGCACGCCAGGCAGGGAAATGGCGGTGTCACGCAGGAGTTGCTTCACCATCTTCCACGGCTGGTCCATCTTGTAAGTGTAGACCATGCTGCCGTCATCCATGCGTTTGACTGTGCCGGTGAGACGAGGCAACGCCGTGGCTGTGGGATTTATGCGGTCCGGGGGGGCGGTAAGCTGGAACAGGTCGCCGCTCGTTCCCTGAGACTGACGGATTGTTTCACTCAAAAAATGCAACACTTGGGCTGCGGCGCCTGTAACATTGGCCGCCGCCTGACTGGTGCCGGATTCCAGCGTGTACAGAGGCCACTTTTCCGGGGCGACTTGTGCCCGGAAGGCCGCATTGGATTCGTCGTAGCGGCGGCGCTGGTCAGACTTGGTCAGGTTGGTCGGAAACGGGCCGATGACGTCCACTCCTTGAGCGACGACGTCGGGCCAGGTGTCTGGGTTGGCAGGATCACCGTGGGAAGAAAACGCGGCGACACGGCCGGCTGCCCCATCATATGCGCCGACAGCGATGACCCACGGCGGGATGCACCATGGGTTGACCAGGCCGGACCTGTCTCCCGGACCTTCGCCCGCGTTGCCGATTGCCATGACCGGAATGAAACCGGCGTCGGCGGCTGCACGGGTGGCAGCATGCATCGGGTCGTCGGGCTCGGGCTTGCGAGGCCAGAATCTTGGAGGGGGGCCAATACTGAGATTAACCAGCGCCGGTGGCTCCAGCGTTTTGACGTTGTACTGGAGTGCCGTCATTACGCGCAGATAAAACGGAGCCAGTTCGGGGTGCAGATACCAGACCTGCAACACTTCAGGACGATCGGCGAGGGCCAGGGCGGTGCTGACCTGCAGCGGAAGCGAGGCTCCCCCGATCAAGGGTAAATCGGTAACGCCGGCCGGGTCGGTGTCCGGCGGCAATACTGAAGCCAGCGTGGAACCGGGGGCGAGGCGCAGGATAAAAGGATAGACCTGGTCCGGCTGTTTGCGCAGCGCGTCGATCTTGTCCGAAGGTCCAAGTTTACTGGATACGGGACTCATGGCAGCGGAAGTGGCTGCAAAGACAGCGGCATGCAGGATGGCCAGAAATCTCAACCACATGATAAGTCCAGAACGTCCGGAACCAATCGCCCCGACTGCAACAAAAAAGCCGCCGATGAAAGTTGCACATAGGAATATCTGGCTGAAAACGTGCCCGGACGGCAGTGAACTGGTCGGATAGCAGTTCGGCGAATGAGAAAGGCCGCGCTTCACCAACGAAGCGCGGCCTTCAATGGACGCTCTCGGCGCTATTCTTTCTGAAGCGCGACGAGAGAAAACAGCCTCACCACACGGTCAGGTTGGAGCTGCCGCTGCTTTGGAATCCTTCGGTCGCCATGATCTGGTAGGCGTGGGTTCCGAGATTCCAGCCTTTGCCGGCCCACGCGTTCACGTGATTGCTGAAGGTGATCGCGACGTTGCTGCCAGTTGAGCGCTTCGACCGGCGGACGCTCCAGTATTGATAGAAGGTTTTGGTGCCTTCGATGGAGGGCGCGTTCACGCGTTGGGTGCGGTAGATATCGTAGGTGCCACCGTCGGTCGTCACGGATCCCTGCGCGGTGCCGCCCGGCGGGCGCCAGCTGCCCCAGCTATCGACGACGTAGTACTCGATCAACGGGTTTCGCGTCCAACCGTACAGGGTGAGGTAGGCGTTGCCTGATGGCGCCCAGACACCGGCGTTGTAGTTGACCTTGCGGCTCGAAGAGCCCGTGGCCCAGCCTTTGCCACCGACGAAGTTTCCGGAGCCGAGGTTCCACGTGACGCTGTAGTTTCCGCCCGAGCCGAGCGTCATGGTAGCCGTGCCGGTGTCTTTCCAATAGGAGAAGAAGTAGCCGTTGTTGGTGCCGGTCTGGTTGCTGGTGATGGTCTGGGCGTGCAGAGCACAGGCCGGGGCGAAGACGAGGCTGGCGACGAGCAGTCCCTGCGCGAGCACGCGCCGAAGCGCGGACGTGACGATGTTTTTGAGGTTCATGTTTTGGGTACGGGTATGCCGACCGCAGCGGCTTGGTTGATTCGCTCCAAAGCGGAGATCGCTTGGGGGAAGGAGCGTGTAGGGCCGCCGGCCAGATTACCCGGCGAGCAGCGAGAGCCAGCTTCCTCGTTTAGGGAACGGCTGCGGGACTCTAATTATAGTGCGCGAGACCGCAAAGCGTCTGCCCAACGACGAGTTCGCGCTTGGCAACGTGCGGCAATTCGAAAAATTGCCGGCCGGGACATCCGTCGGATGAAAACATCAGAGCAATCGACGACGCAGCCGGAGCCTGCGAAAAATCCCGCCCGCCGGATCGTGGCTCGTGCCAGACGTGATTTCTGGCTGAGAGCGATTGCGATCGCCGGGGTGGTGGTGCTGGTCTTCGGCCTGAAGCAGGACTCGGGGATGACCGTCGGTGATGTCCGCTGGTGGAAAAGCTGGCTGCAGCCGATGGAGATCAACCCGTCTGGCGGACGACCATTGCTGTCTGACGCCAACCTGTACGCGCTTTGGTTTTTCAATCCGAACGAAGGTCTCGCAGCTGGGGAAAGCGGCACACTGCTGCGGACCACCGATGGCGGACGAAGCTGGCAGTCTCTATCCAAGAAGACCTTTGGCGGAATATACTCGCTGGCATTCGACACCACGAATCCCGATTTTGGGGTTTTCGGTGGGTCTTCCTTCGCGCGGACGGCCAATCGCGGATTGCTCTGGAAGGACGACGCGGAAAACGGATTGAGCCGGAAGATCAAGGACCTGACGGCGCCCGAGTCCCTAGCCATTCGAGATGAGGAGGAAGCCGGTGGAGGCAGGGCAGAAAATTATGGGATCGGGGAGATCCATGCGCTTGCCTTGCGTCCGGGCTATTTGCCCACCACCGACGGAGAGGTTCAAAGGAGGGCCATCTATGCCGCTACCAGCGCGGGGGTGATCGTCGACGAGCGGCTTGACGGTTTCTATGTGGCCAATGGGACGATGACTGGGATTGTCACAACGTCCGGAGGGGTGATTTATGGAGGAGACGGGGGATTGTGGCGCGCCGATTATCGCCGCGTGAATTCCAGTGACCCGACGGTGTTTCAGCAAAAGAGAGAAGGAGCCCGGATTTCCACGGCCCCGGTCCAGGCCATGGCGGGACGCGGTGAGGCTCTTCTCGTGGCGGCAAATGACTCGCTCTATTGGTATCGGATTGAACCTCTCACCTCGCAGACACCGGCGGCATCGGCAGACGCAAAGAACGTAGCGCAGGCTCCGATACAAGGGGCCGCCGAGGAGCCGTGGGCGTTTGACGTCGACCATCGAATGAACGTGGAACTGATAGCGACGGAAGCGGTGAGGGCCGTGCATTTCGGCAGCGACACGATGGCATGGGTCGTCGGCTCTGGAGGTGGAATCTGGAGGGCGACTGACAAAGGCGAAACCATCGACGTAGTGGCGTGCGCTGTGCCTGGATGGACGAAGCCTTGGTATGCCGTCTGGGCGTTTTCGGCGACCGAAGCGATTGTTGCTGGTGAAGCGGGGGCTCTCTTTCGCACCCACGATGCGGGGGCGACCTGGACACCGCTTACACGCAACTGCTGGCCGCCGGACCGGCGTTCCGGTTTTCACGTCCAGGTGCCCGCGCCCTGGTGCTGGCTGACCCTGGCTGCGCTGGCCGTAGCAGGTTGGTGGCGTTGGCGGAAGCTCCCGCCCGAGGTGGAAGAGCGGGATGCTGTGGCGGAGGAACTGACGAGCGATCGACCGCTGGAACCGGGTGAAGTTGACCGGCTGGGTTTTGATCCGCTGGTGCAGGGGCTGTCGCGGTACCTGCGCAACAGCGCGACCCAGGCCCCGCTGACTCTTGCGGTGACCGGCGCGTGGGGTGCGGGCAAGAGTTCGTTCATGAACCTGCTGCGGTCTGACCTCGACGGTCACGGATTGCGCACGGTGTGGTTCAACGCCTGGCACCATCAGCAGGAGCCGCAAATTCTCGCGCCACTACTGTCAGCGATCCAGGCGGATGCCGCGCCGCGACTGTTTTCGGATCAGTTCGCTCTAGCGCTGCGTTTTCGCTGGCGACTGCTGCAGCGCCGTGTGTGGCCGCCAGGAAAATTACTCTTCTGGTCGGTGGCCATCGCCGGATTTTTGCTGGGAATTGGTGCGGCACTGCGGTGGAAAATGCCTTCCGACGTGGTGCTCGATACGATGGCTAAACTGGGCGGAGAAAAACCATGGGAAGCGTTGAGCGGACTTGGTGTCGGCACCTCCGCCCTTGGTGCTATTTTGCTGCTGGGCTGGCGGGCCCTGCAGACCTTTGGAGTCAACCCGGCCGATTTGCTGGCGACGGAGGTGGGACGGACCAGCGGGCAGGCGCTAAGCGCGCAGGCGGCATTCCGACGGGAGTTTGCGGACCAGTTCAGCGTGGTGACGGAGGCGCTGAAGCCCTATCAGCTGGTGATATTCATCGATGACCTTGATCGCTGCGAGGTGCCCAAGGTTTTCCAGATACTGGAGGCAATCAACTACCTCGTCAGCAGCGGCAGCTGTTTTGTCGTGCTTGGGATGAGTGAGGAGCGAGTGCGAGATGCCGTGGCGCTCGGGTTCAAGGATCTGCCAGCGGATTTCGGCGAGCCGGCGACGACAGCGAAGGATAAACCGAAGGCGACAGCGAAGGGTAAATCGGTGGCTGAAGCCGAGGATTCCAATCAGGAATTCTCTAGGAAAGGGTGGGCACGGCAGCGGGAACTGGCGCAGAATTACCTCGAGAAACTGGTGCAGCTGCGGATCGATGTGCCTCGGCCGAACATCGAGTCTGCGAAACGTCTGGTCCGGACGGGGGGCGCTCCACGCAGCGAGGAAACTTTGGTCTGGTGGAAAGTGGTGGGGAATTTTTGGCGGGAGCACGGATTCACTGCGGCAGCCATCGCAGGCGTGCTCCTGGCACTGGCCGTCTCATTTCATGCAGGCGGGCGGGTGGTTTCTTTTCTGCAGGGAGTGGAGAAGCCAATCAAGGAAGCGTCGGCAGGCCGGGAAACGGCCGGCAAAGGGCCTACCCAAGGCGCCGCCTCGCCGGAGAAAGCGCCTGATGCTTCAGCGAAGGAAGGTGAAGTTTCAGCCCCGGTGGTGCAGCGTTATGAGGAACGAGACCTGGCACTCGTGGCACCCCAACCGGGTCATGAGGGAGGCCTCGGATGGATTGCCGGTGGTTGCTTGGTGGTGTTGATCGTCGGCGCGGTCTGGCTTGCGGAGAGCCTGTGGCGGAAACGCCTCAACGTGGTGGTCAAGGATTCGCGCGATTTCAATGACGCCTGCGAACGCTGGGCAGATGCGTTGCATCTGCTGCAAGGCGACAAACTCACTCCTCGCGGTTTGAAGCGGTTTAAGAACCGCGTACGCTTTTACGCGATGATGCGCCCCGAGGAAGGGGTTGATGGACGGTTTTCGGGCGTGAGCGATGCGTCCTTGGTAGCACTCGGCGCCATTGAGTCCGCAGGATTCATCGCCGCGGGGCAGCTGGATGGGAATGCTCTGGATCTTGAACGGCTGATGAGCTCGCCGATCGACCGCTCGCTCAAGAACGAGGCGGCGGCAGTCGCTTATATACTAAAACGCGACTCGCGCGAGGGGCGCGAGGTGCGTGCCGTCATGGAGGCGCTCCAAATGCCCTGAAAAATTCGGGTTTGCGCCGCCCCAAGTGTCTTCGTTGCGGATCTCTCTCCGCGCATGTCGTTGACATGATCCACCTGGCGGAGCGCAAACATTCAGGCCGGACCCCTTCTTCCGTTTTATCTGTCAGGCGTGTTGGTTTCGTCGAAGGGGATGACGCGTTTGAAATCCGTGCGCGTCGTTTCGAAGTCGCGCGCGATCTTCACGAAGACGATCCGCGCGGCGCCGCCGCCTTTCAGAAAGACGGGTTGGGGCGGATGCGCCGGATCGAGCACTTGGAAGCGCGCATGAAAGCCGGCGTCGACGACCTTCACCACACCGGCGACGCGGAAATTTTCGCGCAGCTTGATCGCGACATCCTCAAACGCGCGGTGGGCTTTGTTCACACGAAACACGGCCTGAAATTTTTCCGCGGGGAACTCCGCGTTGTCGGTTCGGATCGGCAGTTCAAAGACGATGCTCGCGGTGTCCTCAGATTGGATTCGAAGGTCCTTTAAATCGACGATGCTCGTGAGCGGTGGAATGTCGCCCAGCGCTTTGGGCGAGTCGCCGCCTTCGTCGTGCCAGCGTTGCACATCCTCCGGCTTCGGTGGTTTGCCATCGATGCTGAGAAGCACGCAACGCTCGCTCTCCGGTTTTGACGGGTCGACGCGAGTCCTGAGCACTCGTTTGTTTTCGAGGCCGCGCGATGTCTCGGTGTAAGCCCAGCAATCGGGATCTGCGCCGAGTTTGCCGTAAGCGTCGCTGAACAAATCTCGCTGTGCTTCGTCTGCTGATGGCAGCTTGAGAAAGTCCGCCGCGAGAGGGCGCGCGACAGTGGCGGATGCGGCTCCGCTCTTTCCGTTCTTCGCGGCGAGGGTGGCGAAGATGGCGTTCGCGTCGTAGCCGGGCTTGAGTTCAAGGGGCCAGCGCTGCGAGACCTTGCCGACCTTCGTCGCCCAGAGATCCAGTTCGTGTTCGAACCCGGCGCGCGCCTCTTCGAGCGGCACCTCGCCCTTGTATTTGCGCGTGAAGTGCCAGGCTTTTTCCAGAGCTCCGGAGGGAGTGGTGCGATAAACCCAGCGGCTCGTGGCGCGTGAGTGTGTTTCCAAGATCACCTCTGTGCGACCGCCCACTTGAGTCACGGTCATCATGTGCGTGCCGCCGTCCGACGGGCTGCCGATGGTCCACTGGTAGCCTGTGGGCCATGTGCCGAGCGATCGTCCCCCGTTCGGTGCCCCTAAAAAACGCCCTTCCACGGCGACCCAAATGCCGTTGTCCAAGACATCGCGACTACGCTCCGACAACGGGCCTGACTCTGTTACCGTGCTGAGAGTCCGCCCCTCGGGAGCACGCCAGGTCGACGAACCCCAGCGCGGCGGCGGCGTGGGGAGGACCAGCGTTACGGTGCGCGGTTGTCCCACGCCGAACCGCCGGACCTCGAGCGTCCATTTCACCATCTTGCCAGACGCCGCCTCGGCATTTTTTGCGGCCAAGATCTTTCGCCATTTGTCGGCGGAGAAGAGCGTCATCGCGGCGGATCGCCCGTCGGATTTCAGAACCTGGTCGCCCGGCTGCAAGCCTGCCTTCGACGCCGCCGTATTGGGCAATACCGCTTCAATGTACGGTGCCTGCGCACGAGGAACGATCACTGTGAAGGTGATCGCGGCATCGCTGACGCGCAGACCAAAATCTTCGATCCGATCCGCCTTCACGTTGTAGGCGGCGAGGGAAACGACGCTGTCGTCCGCGGGTTCGGAGTCGCTGGCGTCGGAAGACTTCGCGGTTTTTTCGGACTTTCCCTCAGCTGTGGTCAGGAGAGCTCCGGTGGGCAGTGACAGGGCCAGGGAGAAAACGATTATGCTGCGGTGGGTGCGTAGCGGGCTTTTGCGGGAAAGCCGAAACTCGGTGGGGTTCATTAAGCGAAACAGGTGTGAGCTGTTATCTGCTTCGAATGTTCCGGTGGGCGCTGACGGGGTGATTCGGATGGAGGGGTGTGAGCCACTGATAGAAAACACCCATGGGCGTTTTTCCGGAGGGAGGCTGTGGTCAATGGCTTTCGCGGCTGTCGTTGGGCGGGCGATGGCCGCCAGAGTGGGCGGTGGCGCATCGTGAACGTCCGGCAATTGAACATTTCGACTTAGGCGGAGTCTATTTTCCGATGTCAGCTACGTGCCGCTTCTTCGCAGTGGGAGCCTGTGTGTTTACGTTTGCTGCCGCATCTTCCCACGGAGAACCAGAGAGGCAGTCCGAGGTTCGGCGCGCCATCTTTGATGACTTTCGGTATGATCCCGAGTTTAGGAAGGCGTATGAAGAGCAAGCGGCGGCCGATCCACAGTCATCGATCATGAACGATCCAGATACGGTCTATTTGCCGAAATTCGAGGTCGAGGACCGGCCACTTCCCAGAGGTCTTGCTGAAGCCGTCGAGAAGTCGCGCTTTGCCGGGCCGCAAAACAACACCCAGCTGGGAACGGGCATTCGCGAGAAGGATTTCGGCAAGGTTCGTGCGTCTGTTGTGACCGTGCTTTATATCCCCATTTTTGCAGGACTGAGTTGGTGAACACGGCTGGCCGAGGAGTGGGGGCGGGACGGGTTTATTCGTTCCAGGATCGGGCCATGAAACGTCCGGGTTTGCCCGAGAGGACGTGCAGCGCTTTTTCCAGATTGCGAAGGCGCGCCTCGGGGGATTTCAGCCACGAGAAGTAGCGAAGAATCTCTTTCTTGCGGCTGGGGATGAGCGCATTCCATGCGGCGAGCGCCTTCTTGTTTTTGTGCAAAGCGGTGCGAAACCAGGCGGGCATCGGGTGCATCGGCCCGCCGCGGTAGGCGTCGTCGAAACCGACTTCTACGTCGACGCGATCGCCCACGGCGGTGTTGGAGGCTTTGCGCACATGCCCGTGCAGGTAGAGGTAAAAGCGGCCGTCGCCCATCGGCATCATGTTGATGGGCCAGGCGGCCTTGGGTTTTCCGTTGATGCGCACCAGCACGGGAAGGGGTTTCCGCCAGCCACGTTTGAGCGCGGTCGCACGGGTCTTGCTGATGTGGATGTACGGATTGCCGTCGTGGATTTTGATGACGGATTGGAAACGCAGTGGGGACATCGAGGTGATTCTATGGATGGTTTATCGATGCACGTTCCGCCTTAAAGACCGGAAACATGAGGTCGGATCTCTTCTGCTTCACGTCGTAACCTTTGTGTCCAGAGAGGGTATTCACGGTGCCGGTCGGAAGGATTCCGCGTAGAATTCGCTGGCCGGAATTTCGCACTCTTCAAGTCCCGCCGTCAAACGAACGCCATGTCGCTTTCCAAAGCAGTCCCGGATTTTTCTCCACAGTCATTCGCCCGCCTTGCCGGATTCACGCTCGTCGCGACGACGCTCCTGGGTTTCGTGAACACGTTCTTCGTGAAGAAGGGATTCTCCGGGCTGGAGACGTTTGCAGCAGACGTGTTTCGCTTTCGCGTCGGTCTCTCGATCGATCTGACGATGTTCCTCCTCGTCATTGTGATGGCCTGGGCTTTTCACCGCGTGACAAAACCGGTGAACGAGAGCCTTGCGGCGTTCGGGCTTATCTTCCGTGCAGGCGAAGGGTTCATCGGGTGCACCGCCGTTTGCTTCGGATTGATTGTGTTTCCGATATTGGGGCGGGAATGGCCGGCCTTCGATGCGGAGCAGTTGAGGACGCTGGGAATGATTTTTGTGAAGCTGTTCAAGGTCTCGTGGAATGTCCTCTACATCCTCATGTCCATGGGCGCATTTGCCTACATGTGGCTGCTCCACAGGGCGCGAATGGTCCCGCGATGGCTCACGGCGTGGGGACTATTCACCTACACGGTCATGTTCTGCTACGGCTTCGGGGCGATGCTCTTTCCCGATCCGGTGGAAGGGTGGATATTCGTCATGTTTCCCGGAGCACTTTTTGAGCTGCTGCTGGGACTGTGGCTGCTGGCAAAGGGAGTGGCGCTGGATGGCGAAAGCGGACGGCGCGAATGTTGAAGCGCAAAGACGCGAAGACGCTAAGGGCGGAGCGAAGGGCGAGGATGGTTGTCTCGCGAAGGAGGCGATGGCGGCGAAGTGAACAACGCGCTCGGAGTGTGCGTTTCACCTCAGACCACAAACATTAAGGTCGGACCCCTTCTGCCCGGCCTTTATTAAATTGGTGGGACGGAGGGGAATCGAACCCCTCCTCTCGGATTTTTGGGCCTCCACCATCAGTCATCTTGGCACGATGAGTTCAGGCGAATACCGGCCACGGTCATCCCACGAGAGTCACCATCAAGATTCCTGCGAGTAACAATGCCCCCAATGTGAGTAGAGGATTGCTGTTGCTGGTTGTATCTTCTGTGCGGTCATTAGTGCTTACCTTGTTTTCAATTTCCATTTTTTCGGTCTCCTTATGCTGATGGTTAATGTCTGAATCGTGGTGATAGAGGTTTAGTCTAGCCCCGATTCTTGTTTCAGTGTGGAAGGCCATGGAAGTATCGCCCTTGGTCAGCGTGCCAGACGACTGATGGTGGAGGCCAAAAGTGCGAAAGAACGAATCGACTATATTTTGTGGTCGTCGTGCAGCAATTTCATTCTGCCTAACGATCTCTCAGTCAGTCACGCCGAGCTGGCGACTTGAAATTCGAAACGGAGCCCGTCGAGGCGTTGCGTTGTAACGGCGGGTTAGCCCTTTTCATTGGGGAAGGAATACATTGGCGGCGAATCCGCGCTCAGTGAGTGGCGAAGAAAGCGGGCGGGCGTGAACAACGCGCTCGGAGTGGGCGTTCCACCTTAGACCGCAAATATTATGATCAGACCCGCTTCGTGGATTGTTCTCAGAAGAGTCGCGTTAACCTTTAATGAGCTTCTTAACTGATTCATGAACCAGCTGCTTTCCCTGCTCGGTCTTTGCCAGTGTGATTAGGTAGTTCAAAAGTCGGCCTCCCATGGAGTATAGCCATGTGCTTTTGGATTGGGTTTTCGAAGCGGTCTCCAGACCGTCAAAGAGCTTTCGCAGCTCTTCGAGCTTTCGTTCACTGGCTTCTTGTTTCTCCAAGAGGCCGGACAGTTTTTGCTCTAATGTAGAAAGACGGCTGTGGAGCACGTCCCGCTCATCAGCGCTGAAGGGTTCATTTTTATCCGCTACGATCTCGGAAAGACTCTTAAAGAATGTCTTCCTGAGCATATCTATGTCGGTATCACCTGATTCTTGTGGTGTGACTTCCGCTTTTAGGAACTCAATCCACTGCTCAATTTTTGAACCAATTCCATAAACGCTTTGTGCCGTCGTTCTCTCCGCGGTGACTAAGCTCTCACCCGGTGCCCAAATAACGACGTATGAGTCATCTTTGTGGTGAGGACGTACTTCAAAAAAGAAATCCGGATGTGGACGGAAAACTATCTTCACGTATGCGCCGTCTACACCCTCGGAGAGTTGAAAGGCATGCTCAGTGAAGAATGAGTTTCGAAGTTTTCGAACTAGGGTATCAATGGATTCACGCTTAAACATTGGAGTAACTGAGTGAATTGCTACCGCGGAGGGAATTCGAAGTCGGCTTTCTTTTTGTCTTTGGAGAGGACGAGGTAGGCGCTGAAGTTGGAGCCGCGTTTCGACACGAAACCTTCGATCAGGTTGGTTTTTCCTTCTTCGCTGAGGAGCTGCTGGACTTCGCTCGCGGGGATTTCTTTTCCGAGGAGCGTCTTCTTCAATTCAAACACGGCGCGCGGGGCGTTGTCGGCGCCGCTGGGTTTCGCGACGACGTAGGACTCTTCGGTTTCGTAGAGGTCGGAGTCGTGGGCTTTGCTGAGGCCGATCTTTTTGGCCTTCGAGAGGTCGAGCGGGGCTTTGGCTTTGCGGGCGATGGGCTTGCCGTCCTTGCCGACTTTCGGGCGCGGGGCGGGAATTCCCAATTGATCTTGGCGCCGTTGCGCAGGAGGTAGGCGTCGAAGGGACGGCCGCGTTTTGAGATGAAGCCCTGGATGAGGTCGGACTTTCCTTCGGTGATCATCTTGATCGCGTTCTCGGGCGTGATAGCTTTCTGGCACATCAGGCGGCCGACGCTGAAGGTTTGCTTCCAGCCGTTTTCGGCGGAGGCGTCGCGTTCGCGGAGGACGTAGCTGGTCGGGGCTTCGCAGAGTTCGGCGCCGGTCTTCGGGTCGGTCCAGAAGGGCGTGAGTTCGGCGAGTTCGAACTTGTTGCCGAAATCGAGTTCGACCTTGCGCTTGCCCTCGTTCTTCGGGTCGTCGACGAGGCGGAGTTTGGCGGGGAAACGATTTCCCGTGCGCGGGGAGACGAAGCCGTCGAGCGGGCCGATCTCGCCGGTGGCGACGAGCTGGCGGATTTCGGATTCCTCGAGTTTGCGGCCGGTGACGACTTTGTAGATGGCGAGGACGCCGTCCTGGGATTTGTAGGCGCGGAGGGTTTCGAGCATCGGCTTGTCGTCGGTCGGCGAGACGATGTCGGTGACGCGGGAGTTGGATTCGTCCTCCTCGAAGCTTTTGGTGCGGTCGACGATGCCCTTGGTGACCTCGACGATCTCGTCCATGAACTTCGGGCGGGCGTACTTGTTGTGCTCCATGAGGCGGAGCTTGTGTTCCCACTGGCCGGTCATGTCGGGCTTGGTGAGGGCCTCGGCTTTGACGGCGACGAGGAACTCGAGGAGGGACTCGGCCTTGGGCGTGGGCGCGAGGTCGCGTTGGACGCGCTCCATGTACTTTTGATTGATGAGGCCGTCGATCGTGTCGGCGCGGGTGGCGGGTGTGCCGAGGCCGCGTTCCTTCATGGCTTCGGCGAGCTCTTCGTCGTCGACGAGTTTGCCGGCGCCTTCCATGGCGGAGAGGAGCGTGGCTTCGGTGTAGCGCGGCGGCGGCTTGGTGAACTCGGCGTGGAGTTCGGCGGAGAGCGTTTTGGCTTTTGCCGGATTGCCGTCGGCGGCGTCGAGCGCGGGAGGGATTTGCCGTCGGAGGCGCCGGATTCGTCCTCGACGACGGACTTGCCGTAGACGGCGAGCCAGCCGGGGGCGGTGAGGACTTTGCCCTCGGATTTGAACTGGTGAACGCTGGCGACGGTGCTGATGCGCGTGGTGACGTCGAACTCGGCGGCGGGGTAGAACGCGGCGACGAAACGGCGGGCGATCATGTCGTACACCTTGGCCTCCATCTCATCGAGGTTCTTCATTTCGGAACCGGTCGGGATGATGGCGAAGTGGTCGGAGATCTGGGCGTTGTTGAAGATGCGCTTGTTGGGGCGCAGCCAGCCCTCGTCGAGGACCTTCTTGCCGTGGGCGGCGAGATCGCCCTCGAGTGCGCCGAGCGTCTGGCGGCAGGTGGGGATGTAATCCTCCGGGAGCGCGCGCGAATCGGTACGCGGGTAGGTGATCATCTTGTGGCGCTCGTAGAGAGCCTGGGCGATCTGGAGCGTGCGGCGGGCGGAGAGGCCGAAGCGGTTGTTGGCCTCGCGCTGGAGCGTGGTGAGGTCGTAGAGGCGTGGGGAAGCCTGCGTGGAGGCTTTTTTCTCCTCACTAATAATAGCGGGCGGCTGGCCCTGGCAGGCGGCGAGGACGGCCTCGGCAGTGGCCTGTTCCCAAATGCGGTCGATGCGGTCGTGGTCGTCGCCCTCGGCCTTCTTAAACTGAGGACGCTGATAAACGCCCTCGTAGCTGCCCTTGGCGACGCCGAACTGCGCGGTGATGCGCCAGTAGGCGCGGGGCTTGAAGTTGCGGATCTCAAGCTCGCGGCCGACGACGATGGCGAGGGTGGGCGTCTGGACGCGGCCGACGGAGGCGACGTTGCCGGCGCGGGAGCCGAACATGCGTTTGGCGAGGGCTCGGGTGCCGTTGATGCCGATGAGCCAGTCGGACTCGGAGCGGCAGCGGGCGGCGTCGCCGAGACCGGCCATTTCCTCGGAGGTGCGGAGATTTTCGAAGGCCTTGCGGATGCCGTCGGCGGTCATCGTCTGCATCCAGGCGCGTTTCACCGGGAGCTTCGATTTGGAGAGCAGGTAGAGATTGGCGAAGATGAGCTCGCCCTCGCGTCCGGCGTCGCAGGCGTTGATGACCTGGTCGACGTCTTTGCGAGTAAGGAGTTTTTTGAGGGCGGTGTAGCGGTCCTTGGAGTCCTCGATGGGTTTCAGCTCAAACTTCTCGGGGATGATCGGGAGGGTTTCGAGGCGCCAGAAACCGTATTTCTTCTTGTCGATGTCCTCGGGCATGAGGAGCTCCACCACGTGGCCGACCGCGGACGAGATGACATACTCGTCGTTTTCGAAGTGGTCGCCTTTTTTAGGAACTTTGCCGAGGGCGCGGGCCAGATCGGCCGCCACCGATGGCTTTTCCGCAATGATGAGAGACTTCATGTATGCGCGAGCGGTTAGGGAGCGAGGGAGGCGATTACAAGGTAAAGTTTCGGCGGACGCATCGGCGGCACTGCGAAATGCGGGTCGAAACGGCCCCGCGGCCTTGAAAAGTTTTCGCTCGAAAAATGGCTGAAGCGTTTCGTTGATTTTCCGATGAAACGTCCTGCTACTGAACGCAGCGCTTCAATTACTTCCCCAACGCGATGGCCACCGTACTGGTCGTAGAAGACGACAAACTCTCACAACGCATCCTCGGAAAAATCCTGGGCGGGGCGGGTCATGAGATTTTGGTGGCGGAAGGTGTGGCGAAAGCGTGGAGCTTTCGCGCAGTCATCCGCTGGTGGACCTCGTCATCCTCGACAACCAGCTCGGCAAGGAGTGGGGCTGGGAATTTCTGCAGGGACTGCGCGCGGATCTGATTTTCACCGGACTGCCGGTGGCGGTGTACACGGCGCACACGGAGCGCAGCTCGATCATGAAATATGTGGAGCTCGGCGTGCAGGCGATGCTCGTGAAGCCGTACAAAGGCGAAGTGCTCTTCGAGGAATTGAAGAAGGCCACCGCGGTGGACTGGACCGGGCGGATTCTGGAGCGTCCGGCTGCGGCGTGCGAGCGGCTGAAACTTTCGGAAAGCGACTACTACAGCATGCTGAGCGCAGCGGCGACGGAGTTGGAGAAGACGATCGCGGCGTTGCGCGAGGCGATTGCGGCGAAGCGCGAAGACCAGGCGCTGCGTGAGCCGGTGCAGAAAATTTTTAATCAGAGCGCGGCGCTGGGCATGCCGGTGCTCAAGAGTGTGACCGAAGGATTGGTGCGCGGAATCGGCTCGAAGCACAACGCCTCGATCCAGGCCGGACTGCGCTCGCTGGATTCGCTGCTGATCTTGCTGCGTCAACGCGCGCTGGAGTACATGCGCGTGAAGGAAATGACCGGCGGCGGTGCACTCACGGTGACGCGACGCGCGGTGACGGCAAACGATGCCGTGGTGCCGGCGGCGGCCTCACAAGCGGCGACCTTTTGCCGGCGGACGGCGGCGTCGCCTGTCTGGGCGTATGGGAAAGGCTTCATGCGTCTCGAAGGGCGCGAGCTATTCGCGAAAGGTGAACTCGGGAAGCTCGCGGCGGAGTGGGTGGCCCAGTCGCCATTTCGCGAGATGGTGGAGGCGCATACGTTCATCGCACGCGCGCCCAATGCCTCGACCGACGATGTGATTGGCGCGGTGGATGAACTGCCGAAGTTTCGTGAGCTTTATTTGAAGATCGCTGGTCGTCTTGGCGGAGCGGCGCCTGAGCCGGAGCCGATCGGTGACGATGATGGCCCGATCGATCGCGAAGCCGAGGCGGAAGCCAAGCGGCAGGAAGTGCGTCATGCGCTGGACCGCCTGGGTGTTTACCGGACGATGGTGCTGGTGGCGGCGGCGCGGGTAGCGAAGGCCTCGCGCGTGAAGTCACCGCTCGATCTCTCGATGTTGCTGGAGCACACCCTCGCCGTGGCGATTTTGTCGTACGAAGTGGGCCGCATGCTGCGCCTGCCGGACGAACATCTGCCGGCGGCTGCCGGAATGGTGCACGATGCGGGCAAGTGGTTCTTTGCACTCGCGGAGCCGGGACTGTATGCACTGGTGCTCACGCTTGCACATGAAGGCGGCCAAGGCGCCTCGCGTGCGGAGCAGGGGATTTTTGGTGCGACGCACGAAGAGGCTGGACGACTTTGCCTCGAGGCTGCGCATGCACCCGTGTTGTTGCTCGACGCGGCGGTTGCACACGAGGATCTGGCGCGCGTTTCGAAACCCGAGTCGGCTCCTGTGGTCGCGAGTGTGTTTCTGGCCAACCACCTCGCCTGGGCCGCGGTTGCGGCGGATGAGGCGCATGCGAAGGCCATTCGCGACGAGTTGCTCAAGCCGGGCAACCAAGTCTGGGCGACCTTGGATGATGCCGGCGTGACACTGCCACTGGATATTCCCGAGTTGATCGAGGCAATGACGCGCGTGTCGAAGACGAGCGCGTGGATCAGCGCTGAACTGGCGGAGTGGGCGGTGGTGAAATAAAGCGCCGGGTGCTCAGATTTTTGGACTGCCCGAAAGCCAGACGATCTGGTGCTGACCGTCGGCTAGCGTGAAGACCATGACGCTCTCTTGTTCGAGGGCGGCCATGAGATCAGCGTCGGTCGCGATGTTTGCTTTAGGCAGCCGGGCGGCCGCGATAGAAGAGGGATGCGAGACAGCGGACGAGGTTTTGGCCAGCTGCGGTTGGACGGGGAGGTGTTGACGGGAGTGAAAGAGTGCGATGCCGGCGATCGTCAGGACGGCGAGCGATCCGAAGGCGATGCGGATGCGACGGCGACGCCGGATGCGGGCGGCCATTTGCGCGGGTAACGAGAGGCTGGAGGGATCTTCGTGGAGATCGCTCAGGAGCTGGTCACGTCTGTCGGGTGGAGGCTGCCGGTTCATGGCGCGAGGGTGCTGTTGGCGGAGGCGAGGAGTGTGCGGAGCTCTTCGCGGGCGCGGGTGAGACGGGACTCGACGGCTTTGGGTGTGAGGGAGAGTTCGCTGGCGAGCTGGGCGACGGACTTGCCGTGGAGGTATTTGGCTTCGAGTAAGGACCGGCTGGCGGGCGGGAGTTGAGCGAGTGCGCAATCGAGCGAGGCGAAGAGGGCGGATTCCTCGGCTTCCGTAGAAACGATGTCGGGTTCGGCGGCGCGGCGGAGGATGCGATCAGCGAAGGTAACGGTCGCGGCAGCGGGTGTCGCGAGGGCGGAGCGCGCGACCTACGAGCCGACCACATCACCGGTAGATCGCGACGCGGACGTGCCGGGAGATGCGGAGATAGGCGCGCTGGCGGGCCTCGGCGGCGAGATGTGGATCGCCACGTGTGCCCGCGAGGAGAATAACGGAAGAGAACGGGACCGTACTCGCGGTGAAGTCGCCTGCGATGCCGCGTCGTCACCCGCGGCCATGCGTCGTGTGAGATCGGCCAGCTCCGCGGAGGCCGCTGGGTTGATTTCCATCCGTGAGGAGAGGGCGGAAAGAAATGTGGCAGACTGGGTCAAGGTTTGGGTTGCGCGCTTTGGCGGGATTGCGCCTCAAGAGCGAGGCTCTTGCATCACACCTTCGACGATATTCAAAGCCGATTGTTCGAAGAGACACGAGGAGAATGTTGGTGGCGGCATGGTGTTTGATGCGCAAATCGGCAGGGCGGTGGCCTGGATGGAGGATTAATGTCGCATTGAGGGTCGCAATGACCTCATGGACGGGAAGTTTGTTCCCAGCAAAGCGAGAGGGTAGCTGCGGATGTTTTCCGGGGAAACGGCAACAGCCGGTACGACGAGCGGGATAGGATTCGTTGGAGCGGAGAGTGAAAATCGTTGGAGACGCGCCGGGGTCGCCGGAGCCGGCGAAGTCGATCCGGTAGCCGAGCCGGAGCTGGTCGAGAGCGAGCGCGAGATCACGCAGGCAGGTGCGGACGATTGGGACGGCAAGGGCCAGCGCATCGCTGGAGGCAATCAAGTTGAAGGGCTCGGAGCTGGATTTGCTGATTGCCGTGAGGAGCTGGGAGAGCGAGCCGCCGGGGAAGTCCACGCTGATGCCCTTGGGGTCGACGAGGGTGGCGGTGATTTCGACCGTGGGCTGGTCTTTCACGCTGACGTGCTGGTTATGCCGGGACGGTTTCCGCGGGGCGGAGAGCCACGGACTACAGAAGGCTGTATCAGCGGAAGAGGAGACGAGGAGGCTGCTCGGATTCGTCGAGCGATGGAACGATTGGACCTCGAGCAAGGTGAATGAAGGGCCGCCCGTGCCGGATCAGGTCTCGGCCACCGCTGCTGTCTATCAATACGTGGAGGCCGGATGTTGTGGAGGCGGTGCTGCCGCATGGAGGTGACTTGCTCAATGACATCGGGGCGCTGCCCGACGCGGCGAATGCGCGGCTGTGCGCCTGCCACGGCGCGGCGCTGCTGATCATGCGATAGCACAGGACTGCCGAAGGAGAGGCACACGCATGGAGTATCCTGACATCATGGAGGAGCTGGACCGTTTTTTGAGGAGAGGATGGCACTGGCGGGTAATCGGCGGGCGTGGCATGCGACTGCATCGCGCTTAATCCCGGCTGAACTTCGCGAAGCAGCTTCCAGCAACTTGCATCGATGCGAGTGCTGGAACGCCGCAGGCGATTCGACAGGCCCGTGTTGCTGCCTGTCTTACGCAAGACTTTCATCTCGGGCGGGCGCTGCAGATCGGTGATCCTGATGAGCGGGACGCCGGGACGATGGCGTGCATTGCCGCTGGCGTGCGGCGCGGAGCGCAGATCTTCCGCGTGCCAAATGTGAGGGCCGCAGTGCAGGCGTTGAGAGAGCTGCCGTGCGCAAACGGACTGGCAGCAAGATGCAGTGTTCAGGTGTTCAAGCGTTGGCTTTTCCGTAGGCCCGGCTCCCTGCTCTCCGGAAGGCGGTCGGGACGCATTGCACAGGCGTCACCCTTCCGTCCATGATCCGGTCGCTGATCTTTTGATAGCCGTCTTTTCCTGACGGGGTAAGGTTTCCTGGTCGAAGGGGATCGGTTTTCCGACGACGACGGTGACGGAGCGGAACTTCATTTTCCATTCGCCCGGCGGGAGCGACTCCCAGGCGCCGAAGAGGCGCATGGGAACGGACCGGGACACGGGCTTTGCTGACGACGAGGCCAGAGCCGGCCTGGGCGGGCTGGAGTTTGCCGTCGAAAGAGCGCGAGCCTTCCGGGAAGAGGATGACGCGCTTTCCTTCGCCAAGCATTTTGATGATGGTCTTGAGCCCCGTAAATCCGGCGCGGTCCTGATCAACGGGGACGACATTGAGTTTCGGGAAGAGCCAGCGCGCGAGGGGATTGCTGAAAAGGGTGTGGCGCGCCAGGAAGTACATGTCGGATCGAGCGCGACGCCGGCGAGTGGGGGATCGAAGTAGCTGACGTGGTATCGCAGCAGTAGAGAGCGGCGCGGTCGCTGATGAGATTTTCGCGGCCAATGACGCGGTAGTCGAGGCAGGCGCGCGCCAGAGCGCGGGAGAGACCGTGGCAGAACCAGTAAACCGGATGCATGACAGCTTTGATATCCGCTATCACTCCGTCGGTGCGAGCGGAGAAGAGGGGCAGCGGGACAAGATCTCGACTTCAAAATCGCCATCGAATCCGGACAGTCCGTGGGCAGGAGCAGGCGGAGGCGCGGGGAGCATGGGGGCGAGCAGGTCATTGGCAGGGGAGTCGGAAGGCGATGGAGCCGAGGAAGCCGCAGCAAGCTTTCCATGCGGAAGACGAAATTGACCTCCTGTCCTCGACAAGCTGTCCTCGCCCATGGTGGCGACGCCGACGACGACCTTGCCGTAATGGAGAGCGATGCGGAATGGCGGGTGGCTCTCCTTCTGCATCGCGCGGAGAGTGCCGACGGCAGCAGCGACATCGGCGGTGCTAGACTCGCCGCGATCCCCGCAACGTGGCGAGCAGGCCGTCGCCGAGTACTGTTTGATCAACGGCGCCGCGGCTGTGGAGGATTTCCTGACAAGCCGAAAACCACTGGCCCATCACGACGGGAAGTTCGTCTTCGCTGACTCCTGGAACGAGGCGCGATGAGCCGATGACGTCCAGCAGCAGAAGCCAGCAGGACCGGCGCTGAATGCTGATGATAGTCTGGGGCGGAATCGTCGAAGGAGTCTCTGTCGATGGTGCTGGCCTGACAGAATTTGAAGGTGACGCCGCGTCATCTGGTCTCCGTTGCGCAACTGAACCGGATGCGAAAGACGGCGGTCATTGACGAGGGTGCCGTTGCTGCTGCCGAGATCCACCAGCCAGAACTCCGCTTCGCCCTGGCGATGAATGACGGCATCGCGCCGGGAAACCATACCGTGATTGAGGCGCAAGGTGTTAGACGGAGAACGTCCGAGCGAGCAGCCATCCTTCAAGGGATGCCGCTCGCCTTCCGCCAATTCCAGCCATGTCAGTGTCCAACATATCTGTGAGGCGCTGACAAATGCGGTGCCGCGTCCTTCTGCCGCAAACACGCTTCGGTGAAGCGTCGTTCAGCAGTTTTCCGGAAGCCGATGAACAGCCGGCCTGAAAAGGCAGTCACATTCCCGCGGGGTTCTGAGCGGGAACGAGGCGGTAGAAGCGCTGCTTCCGGCCCGGAGTGTCAGGGTCAACGAAATGAACGGGGTCTCCGGCGGGAGCGTTGACTTCCTCCTGAATCGTTTCCCAGACGAGCAGATCGTCCGAGGCTTCGAGGCGCAAGGCTTCCTGTGGAGCGGCTCTTCCAGGGCAGGAGGAGGTGGAAGAGTCGCCTACGGCATGAAGTATTTGCCGCAGGCTGGAGCAGCGCGGCATCGGCAATGATGGCAACGGCCCGGTTGGATTCCGACCTGATGCCGCTGCGGGCCGTCGTCGAATTGCGGCTCAAGAACCTGGAGAATGGCCCGTTTCGCGGCCTTCGATCAGATTGTCCGCGACAGGTTGCGGATCATCAGCACTGATGACTCGCCTGCCGGGAAAACGGCGGCGATGCCGACTTGCTTGTAGTCCGTGCCGTTAGTGGCGGAGCCGCTCACGGTGAAGTTCACCGACAGCTCATTCGCGGTGGAGCCGTAGCGGCGGAGGCGGAAGGAGGCGGTATTCAATTTCACGCCTGCGAAAGGAGACGCCTCTGACCGCGAAAGGATCTTCGGGCAACACAACGACAACGGGCAGGTGCGGATCGCAGCGATGGTGATGGTGACGGCGGGGTCGGCGCTTCGGCTTCATCGTCGTCACGCACGCGGGCGCTCAACTGATGGACGCCAGGAGGCGCATTGTGCCAGATGAAGGTGAACGTCTGCGTGCCGCGGCGGAGGATCAGGAAGTTCGTGGTGATCTCTACCCAGCTTCAGGCCGCTGGCGAAGAACTCGGCGTGATCTACATAACCGTCAGGGTCAGTGGCGACGGTGATCTCGACTGGCTTTCCTGACGAATGTGACGCCGTCATCGACCGCAGTTCATCTGGGCGCGCGGCGACTCGTTTCCGCTGCCAACGGTGATCTTCACCGGGCGGGAACTGAGGGCGATTCCATCTGAAGATGCGCGGCCAGTGACTTCATGGACACCTGCGGCGGCGCTTCCATGTGAAGGCATGATAAATCGGCGTGCCGTTCGGGCGGCTGAATCAGGAAGAACAGTTACGGAGGTTCCGAGATCTTCTTGTCGCCGTGGAAGAAGTCCACCTTGGTGATAGCTCCCCGTTGATGTGGATGGCGGTGAGAGCGAGAGCAATTTCGCCGCCGTTAGGGAAGGTGGTGCCATTGGGCGGTGGTCGAAGTGGCGGTGGTGGTGACCGTCTGCCCGCGAAGACCAGTGTCGCGAGAGTGCGCCGGATCGACGGTGAAGTCGTAGCAAGGCAGCTTGAGGGGCGGCGGAGGGCGGCAGAACTTAAGCAGCCGTTTCAAGCTCTTCCGGATGTTGCGGATCACCGCGACGACGAACTGGGAGGCGGCGCGGCGGGGATGGTGGCGGAAGGTGGCGTGCTTTGTAGTATTTCCCGGAAGTGGCCGTGCCGCTCGCCGGCGGGGTGCAGGCTGAGCATTGGTGACAGGTCCCGTGCGGCTGACGGTGAAGCGGCCACGGAAAGCCGTGGGGCACATCGTGGTTCTGGAAGACTTTTCGGCGATGCGCTCGGTGGCGACGATGGAAGCTGGCAAGGCAGTCACCGCGCCGATGGTGACTCTAACAGGCGGCGCTTCCACGGACAGGGCGTATCCGAAGGGGGCTTTGGCGGTGATTGATATGAGCCGTCGGCAGGCTTCTCCCATTGATCGTGTGCTCGCGAACCACAAACGGCATCGGCGCGCGATTGAAGACAGCGGGGTTCGACAAACCGATCAGGATGCCGTTGGCGAAGAACTGAGCAGGACGTAGATTTCACCGTGGAGACGCCGAGGGCGGTGACGGCGATGGATGACGTTCCTGAAGGAAACGCAGTGCGGTGGGCGGGGAGCACGATATCGAGGCGTTCGCTGGGGGCATCCTTTTCATCGTCGGCAATCACGACGTATTCCGTGCCGAGTCCGCTGATGCTGTAATGAGCAGCGGGTTGGAATGCTCATGGAGTCTACGGGGCCTTCCACGGTCTCATGACCGGCGGCCACGAAAAATGGCTCCGAACGTTTTGCGGCGGGATGGCCGGCATGGGCGGGGCCGCGTAGTGGATGCTCGGAATGGCGGTGCCGCCGACCTTGAGGCCGACCATGAGCGGCTGATCAGTGATCGCTGCAAAAGACGGTGACTTTCACCGGAGCGACCAGACACACCGGACACGGCTCACCGGTGACTGCAGGGAACCGCTCCGCCTGGATCGACACGACCGGAAGCGCGGGAGGGCCATCATTGTGTGCGCGAGAATGCGGGTGGTGGCCTGATCCGTCGGCGAGCAGTGCGCGTATTGCGGCTGATCGGCAGGGGCGTCGCGGATGACAGCGACAATGGTTTCGTCGCCTTCGGCGAGCCGGTCGTCGATGGGCGCCGCGGAGAAGGTGGCGAGCCGGCTTTACCGGCAGGGATGTCGACTGCTTCGGGAAGGGCCGAGTAATCGGTATCCGGAGTAGCGGTGCCTTCATAGCGGAGGAAGACGCGGAGGGGTTCGGAATGGTCGCCGATGGAGCGGGTGACGCGGAAAGTGAAGATCATGGCGCAATCATGTTAGGGCCGCGGAACAATCGGGAACCGCGGTCGTGCCGGTGATCGAGAACACGGGCGGCAGCGGCTGGGCGGGGCCGTCGTGGATGACGACTTCGGCACTGTCGGGTTTGCCGGGGGTGTAAGGCGCTGCGCCAGCGGGCGGGGCAGGTTTTGGCAATGACGGTCTCGTCTGCCTCCTGGTCGTCGGCATCGGCGAGGGCGAAGACCTTGATGGCGACTTTGATTGTCCCGCCGGGATGGTGATGTGGGCGGGGATCTCTTCGATCATCGGCGCCGTTTTTGGCGGTGCCGCTGAACTGAAGCAGAACCGTGACCGGAGTGTTGCCTACCGTGTTCCGCGCGACGGTGAACCGCCGGGGAGAATGCAAGCAAACGGAGATGGCTCGGACGTGCCTGGCTGGGTGGCCGTGATGGTGACTGTGGCCGGGAAAAGTGACAGAAGACTTGCCCGCGAAGAAGCATGCACTCAGCGTGCAGTAGACCTGAAAGAACGTGGTCCAATTACCGCCTGTTTTCATGAGAGGGAACGGTTGAAGGTGGTGACGGGGCACTAGAAACAAAAAGGGGTGTCAGGGCGAAGACCGGAAATAGGGGGACGGTTCACCCGGGTTCAGCGCAGGCCCAGGTTCAGCACGGGATTCGCATCGGAAATCCAGATCGACGAGCAGTGACCGGAAATGTTTCTAAAAAATCCGGCAGCGAAATTGAGGCGTTCTCAGGCAAATTCAGGCATTTTCAGGGGCTTCGCGTGAAGATCACGGACGGCGCGATGAGCTTAAGGGGTGCAAAGGAGGTTTCACTTCGAGGAGAAAGTTTTTCAATATCCCGGCCAGTAGAAAATTGCGACAATCTGTCTCAGGCATTTACAGGCAAACATATCAAAATTCAGGCATGAGATTCAGGCATTTCAGGCATCCAGCGCCGAGACGAAAGAACGTGAGCAACAGGGTGGCGAGGGGGGAAATTGTAAAACATTGATTGCGGAGTTAGTCACGACG
>JASGJB010000060.1:0-172431 GCA_049840895.1 Nibricoccus sp.
ATGTTTTTGTAGCCTACTTCGTTCAGTTGCGTATTGCTAAGGTTGATCGGGAAACGCGATGAATCCGAACAGCACCTAAACGTGACGAGCAGGCCGCCGACGAAGAGGCTGATGTGCCAGTCGGACAGGTAGTGATTGAGCTGGCCGAAAAGGGTCCAGAGCACCACACCGCAGGCGAAAGCAACGAGGATGAGCCGCCGTGAGGTCATGGCGTTTTCAGCGGCACGAGCACGGTGACCTCCGTGACGTCGGCGAGACGTGGATCGAGTTCTACCTGCCCGGATTTGAAAAGGCCGTCGGGGCCGGGCTCCAGCTTGGAGATTTTTCCGATGACCAATCCAGAGGGAAACATGCCGCCGAGTCCGGAGGTGACGACGCGCTTGGGCGTTGCGCTATTGGCGAAAACGTCGAGCGGCACGAAATCGATGATACCTCCGAAAGGACCAAAGGCGTGTTTGCTCGCGCCCTGATAACTGATGGGGCGTGTGTCGCCATCCAAGGTGGCGGCGAGACGCAGGCCGGGCGTGCTGATGAGATCGACTTCGGACGTGTAGAGCCCGACCTCGGCGACGCGGCCGACGACACCGCCGACAAAGATCACCGGGGCATCCTTGGTGATACCATGGATGGAGCCTTTGCGAATGGTGAGACGCTGCCACCACGTGCCGAAACTGCGCCGGACGACGCGGGCGCTTTCAGGGCGGTAGTCGGCGAAGACCGGAAGACGCAGCAGGTCTTCGAGGCGGTGGATTTCGCCTTCGAGCGCGGCGTTTTTCTGAATCGCGATCTCGTAGGACGCGTTCAGGTGGGAAAGTTGTTTTCCCGCTTCGATGAGGTCGTTTTTGGAACGAGTGCGCAGCGCCCAGAAATCCTGCAAGTCGCGGACAGCGGCGGCGGAAACGTCGATCGGGGCCTGAAACTCGAAGAAGGAGGCGCGGGCGAAACGTTTAAAGATGGCGGGGACGATCAACCAGGCGCCGATGATAAGGCCGAGGACGACGAA
The DNA here is from genome assembly GCA_049840895.1 of Nibricoccus sp. Lineage (GTDB taxonomy): Bacteria > Verrucomicrobiota > Verrucomicrobiia > Opitutales > Opitutaceae > Nibricoccus. The sequence goes on from JASGJB010000060.1 coordinate 1,004, forward strand.
GGGTTTGGCTTGATCGATGCGTTTAGCGGACACGAGGGACGGAGCGGGTTTTCAGCCCGCAAGAGACGCGGAAAAGGCGGAAAGGTTCGGGGTGCGGCAACCCTTGCGCGAAAAAATCTCAGGCGAGCAGACGCTTAATTTCGGCCAGCACTGCGCTTTCTTTATCGGACGTTCCATCCGATTGGAAAAGCTTGGTGACGAGATTGAGGGCGCGAGCACGGGTGGCTTTCGAAGCCAGACGATCCTGGAGCGACTTATAGAAGGCAGCGCGAGCTTCGGGGTTTTCTTTGGCTTCCCGAACGCGCGCGAGCGACTGGGCCTGGAAACTTTCAAAGGAGACTTTGGCATCCCATCCCATCTGGAAGACCGCGTCGCTGATCACTTTGTCTTCGACGAGGGAAAGATGGTTGTCCGCGTACATGCCGAAGTGAAGCAGGTCGGCGATGGCTTCGCGTTCACTTTGACTGAGGCCGTCATTGGCCACCGAGGATTTGAAGAACTTAAGGAACGACATGGGGAATTTAAAGGCGGACTGGAGCGCGAGAATGGCGGACGCAGCGACTGCTGTGTCCGGAGATTTAGACGTTCTGCATCACCCAGTTCAGGTCGTTGAGGACCGCGCCGGTGCCGTTTGCGACGGCGGAGAGCGGGTCGTCGGCGACAGTGACGGGGAGACCGGTCTTTTCGCTCAGGAGGCGGTCGATGCCGCGGATGAGAGAGCCGCCTCCAGCCATGACGAAGCCGCGGTCAACAAGGTCGGCGGAAAGTTCGGGCGGGCAGCGTTCGAGCGTGGTGCGAACGGCGTCCACGATGGCGGCGATCGTATCGCTGAGGGCCTCGCGGATTTCCTGCGACGTGATGTGGATCGTCTTGGGCAGACCGGCGACGGAGTCGCGACCCTTGACCTCAAGGGAAAGTTCTTCGTCGAGCGGGTAGGCGGAGCCGATCTTCATCTTGATCTCCTCGGCGGTGCGCTCGCCGATGAGGAGATTGTAGGCGCGCTTCATGTAGTTCACGACAGCGGCGTCGAGTTCGTCGCCGGCGACGCGAATCGATTTGGAGAATACGATGCCGGAGAGAGAAATGATCGCGATCTCCGTGGTACCGCCGCCGATGTCCACGATCATGTTGGCGGCGGGTTCGTCGATCGGAAGGCCGACACCGATGGCTGCGGCCATCGGTTCGGGAATGGTGATGACGTCGCGGGCGCCGGCATGAGTGGCGGAATCTTTGACGGCGCGTTTTTCGACCTCGGTGATGCCGGACGGGATGGCGATCACGACGCGAGGGGCGACGCGCAGGGCGTTGTTGTGAACCTTGCGGATGAAGTAGCGGAGCATCGCCTCGGTAACGTCGAAGTCGGCGATGACGCCGTCTTTCATCGGGCGGATGGCGGTGATGTTACCGGGCGTGCGACCGAGCATGCGCTTCGCCTCGTCGCCGACGGCGCGGACCTTGCGGGTGGTGGTGTCGAGCGCGACAACCGAGGGTTCGCGAAGGACGATGCCCTTGTCTTTCACGTAAACGAGCGTGTTGGCCGTACCGAGGTCGATGCCGATGTCGTTGGAGAAATACCCGAAGAGGTTTGATGCCATGGTGCGAAGTTGCGGGGGAGAAGCGGCGGTTCCGCCGACGGGAGACAATGGGCGTGTTTCACGACTGTCAAAGAGGAAAGCGGTCATTTCTCCTCTGAAAACCGCGATGCGCGTGAGGCACGGCTTGACGGATACGCGCGAAGGTTCGACCTGTTGTCACCGCGTTATGGAGCATGGCATCAATTTCATCCAGGATTTCGCGGTCGTGCTTTTGGTGGCGGGCGCGGTTGGATGGTTTTGCCAGCGCCTGAAACTTTCGGTGGTGGTTGGCTACCTGGTCGCGGGGGTGCTTGTGGGGCCGTTTACGCCGCCGTTTTCGCTGGTGAAGGATGGCGACAGCATCGAGACGCTCGCGCAGGTGGGCCTCGTTTTCCTGATGTTTGCCATCGGGCTGAAGTTGAGCGTGCGAAGACTGCGGCGGATGGGATTTTTGCTCCTTGGCGGGGTGTTTGCGAGCGCGGCGGTGGTGTATTGCCTGACGCGGCTGACGGGGTTGGTGCTTGGATGGAATGGCACGGAGAGCCTGTTTCTGGCGGCGATGCTGATGGTTTCGTCGTCGTCGATCATCGGGAAGGTTTTGCAGGACACGGATTGCACACACGAGCGTGCGGGCCAACTCGCGATGGGCGTGTCGGTGCTGGAGGACGTGGTGGCGGTGGTGATGCTGACGCTCCTCAACTCGCTGGTGCAGTTCGGCGGTGTGGGGCAGGGCGTGGATCTCGGGCAGACCCTCGGGATGTTTGGCGCCTTTGTGGTGCTTGCAGGCATTGGCGGGCTGCTGTTCGTGCCGTGGCTGTTGAAGAAGCTCAGCATATCCGCGGGGGAGGAACTGCAGACGGTGACGCTCGCGGGGCTTTTGTTCGGGCTGGCGTTGCTCGCACAACGCGCGGGCTATTCGCTGGCGCTCGGGGCTTTTTTGCTGGGCACGATTGTGGCGGAAACGCCGCATCGCACGCAGGTGGAGCGGACGTTCGAAGGCATGCGCGAAGTGTTCACGGCCGTGTTTTTCGTGGCCATCGGTATGCAGATTGATGTGCGGGTGATCGGTGAAGGATGGCTGCTGATCGTGGGGATAGCGGCGTTTACCTTGGTGGTGAGGGCGTTCGCGACGTCGGTGGGGTTGTCACTGATCGGAACCTCCGTGAAGGACTCGATGCAGGTCGGGTTGATGGTGACGCCGATCGGCGAGTTTTCCTTCATCATCGCGCAACTGGGCATAGCGGCGAAGGTGGTGCCGACAAAATTTTATCCACTCGCCGTGGGTGTGTCGTTGCTGACGACCCTGGCGGCTCCGCTGATGACGAAGCGTTCGGAGAAAGTCGCCGTATGGGCGTTGTCGAGACGGCCCGGCTGGCTGCGGGTGTGGCACGGCTACTATTATACTTGGATCGAGCGGCTTCGGGCGCGGCAGAAGCGCAACATGCTCTGGCAACTGAGCAAAAAGCGCCTGATCCAGATTGGCGTGGAGATGCTGCTGGTGACGGGCCTGCTGGTTTTCTCGGAACCACTTTTCATCATGGTGGAGAAATGGCTGGGGCGGGACTGGCTGTTTCCACACGGACCTCTCGTGTTGTTTTGGACGGCGATGACGCTGGTGTTGCTGGCTCCGCTGGTGGCGATCTGGCGGAATATCTCGGCTCTCTGCCTGCTCTACGCCCAGGTGTCGGTCACCGGGCATCCGCAGGCGCAGCGCATGGCTCCGGTGGTGGAATGGGCGTTTCGCTCAGTCGCGGGCGCCGCGCTGGCTCTGTGGATTTTCACGCTGCTGCCGGCCGGGCCAGGCATGCGATGGCTGCTTCTGGCGAGTCTGCCGCTGGCAGGCCTGGCCATACTGATTTTGCGCCGCAGGCTGGTCTACTGGCACAGCGAATTGGAGGTGGAGTTGCAGGGGGCGCTCGCCGGGGGCGCGAACGCCGGCATGGAAACGAATGCCCCCTGGTTGAATCCGCATAGCGAGTGGAAGCTCAGCGTGAGCGATTGTGTGCTGCCGGATCTGGCAGACTGCACAGGAAAGAAAATCTCCGATCTGGCGCTGCGGCCTCAGTTCGGGGCGACGATCGTGGGCATCGACAGGCAGGGCTGCCTCATCCCGTTGCCCGGTCCCGATACCGTCCTTTATCCGCGCGATAAAATCCTGTTGATCGGCACGGCTGAGCAGATGGCGGCGGGCAAGGCATTCCTGCTGAGCGTGACCGGCAACCCCTCCGGCTCTGAGTTTGAAGACGTGCGAATGGAAGCTGATCCTTGTCCCCGCAGCGAGTCCGGCCGCAGGTAAAGACCTGAAAACGCTCATCCCGGCGCAGAGCAATCACGTGCAGGTTGCGGGTATCCGGCGTGGGGAGACGCGCGTGCTCAATCCGGCGGGGGATGAGATGGTCGGCGCAGGCGATGAACTTCTCGTCCTGGGAACGCCCGACCAGATCCGCGGGTTTCGTGAATGGATTGAGGCGGTCTGAGGGCCTGAAAACAGGCACAAAAAAGCGCGCCGGTTGAGGGCGCGCTTGAGAATGGAAAAGGCTTCCGGGCTTAGTTGGAGCCGTGGCTATTGGAGGTCTCTGGCTTTTTCGCCTCAGCCGCGGGGGCGGCCGTAGTTTTGGACTGTTCGTCTTCGCCGTTGGAGGCCTTTTTGAATTCACGGATCGATTGACCGAGGCCTTTGGCGAGGCTTGGGAGCTTGGCGCCGCCAAAGAGGAGCAGGATGATCAGGAAGATCACCAGCAGTTCGGTTCCGCCGAGGCCAAAGATGCCTGCGAGCGGGTAAGAGAAAAGGCTGTTCATGATGCGTGTACGTTACCCCGGTTGGCGGGTGAGTAAAGGTGTAAACCTGTTTGGTGAGACGCAGCCGGGGGCTGAAGTTACCGAACGGGCAACGGAGGGGTGGTGCCGTCGGGCTTCTTCATGGAAACCTGCTTGAGCAGATTTTGGGCGTTGTCGATCTGCTCGGCATCGAAGAAGCCGTGCAGCTGACGGATGCGCGTCGGGTGGCGCATCTTACGGAGCGCCTTGGCCTCGATCTGGCGGATGCGTTCGCGGGTAACCTTGAACTGTTTACCCACCTCTTCGAGCGTGCGGCTGTAGCCGTCGATCAGGCCGAAACGGAGCGAAAGCACGCGGCGTTCGCGGTCGGTGAGGGAGTCGAGAACGTCGATGATCTTTTCGCGCAGAAGCGAGAAGGCAGTCATGTCATACGGGTTTTCCGCGGACTTGTCCTCGATGAAGTCACCGAAGCTGGTGTCGTCGCCGTCGCCGACAGGAGACTGGAGCGAGATGGGCTGCTGGGCCATCTTCATGATCTGCTGCACGCGCTCGACGGGCAGGTTCATCTCGTCGGCAACCTCCTCGGGCGTCGGCTCGTGGCCGAATTCCTGGAGGAGCTGCTTCTGGACCTGCATGACCTTGTTCAGCGTCTCGATCATGTGGACCGGGATGCGGATGGTGCGGGCCTGGTCGGCGATGGAGCGGGTGATGGCCTGACGGATCCACCACGTGGCGTAGGTGGAGAACTTGTAGCCGCGGCGGTACTCGAACTTTTCCACGGCCTTCATGAGGCCCATGTTGCCCTCCTGGATGAGGTCGAGGAAGGAGAGGCCGCGGTTGGTGTACTTCTTCGCGATCGAGATCACGAGACGGAGGTTGGCCTCGACCATCTCGGTCTTGGCTTTGTGGGCCTCGCGGACATGGACGCCGGTCTGCTTGACGATCTCGAGGAGCTGGCTGGCGCTGACGCGTTGCTCGGCTTCGACCTGCTTGAGGCGCGCGTTGAGCGGCTTCACATCGATCGCGGCATCCTTCTTGGTCTTCGGATGTTTGGCGCGGTCGATCTGTGAGAAGATCTGCTCGATCTCCGCGAGGAGCGGGTTGATCTGCTCGAGGTACTCTTCGTAGACCTTCAGCTTGAAAAAGAATTTGCCGAAGTGGGCCTTGTAGGCGGACTCGCGTTTCTTGAACTTGGCGTGGACCTTCTTTTTGCCGGCCTCGTCCTTGGTCTTGAGATATTCTTCCCATGCTTCGGCGACGTTGGCTTCGCCGTCTTGCGTGCCCTCGACGAGCTTGGGCAGGTTTTTGAAATAGGCTTCGCGGCTCTCGATCTTTTTATCGATGACGATGCGATCGAAACGCTCTTCGCGGTTGAGGAGCTTGGCGCCAAGGGTGCCGATGTAACGGCCGACAATGGCGGCTTCGAAGAGGGCTTCCTGGGCCTTGAGTTCGGCGTTTTCGATACGCTTGGAAATTTCGACTTCCTGCTCGCGGGTCAGCAGCGGGACCTGGCCCATCTGCTTGAGGTACATGCGGACGGGATCGTCCAGAATGTCGTTTTGTGAGGTGCGTGATTCTTCTTCTTCGGCCTCTTCCTGACGCTGCTTGTAATCTTCGACCTGATCAGGCTCGAGGATCTCGATCTCGAGGTTTTGGAGAATGGAAAGGACGTTATCGATCTCCTCCTGATTTTCGACGGATTCGGGGAGGGCTTCGTTGATGTCGTCGAACGTGAGGTAGCCCTGCTCCTTCGACAGGCGGATCAGATTGCGGATCTTGTCGTTAATGCCGCCGGGAGCCAGGTCTGCGCCGGGGGTGCCACCTTCTTGGGAGGCGTTCTGAGTGCGTTCGATAGCGGTTTCAACGGCTTCTGAGTGCGTGTCGGATTCAGCTGACTTGGCTTTGCGCGGCATGGTGTAGATCTGGGAAATACAATCAGACAGCGGCGGGCAGCCCAAAGGGCGCTCGCAGCTGTCGCTGGAGTTCTGTGCGTTGTTTTATGAGAGAAAGTGCGTCAAAGTTACTGTCCGGACCGTGTGTGGCTAGAGCAAGTTCTATTTGACGGAGTTGTGGTTCGAGAAAACGGGCCCGAATTTGGACGAGTGCCTGATTTACGGCGCGGATGGGCTCTTCTGTACGCGGAGGATCGAAAAGAAGCGAGGCGACGAGCGTTTTTTCTTCGGGATTTTCCAGCAGGCTGTCGAGGTGATCGCGACCCGGCCAAGCGTCGTGTTCGAATTCGGCTAGAAAACGGTTGAGCAGGTTCCCGGGTAGGTGGGAGGCGTCGATCCAATCGTGAGGAAGGATGGTACTGAGCGGTTTGCCCAGTTGTTCAAAGTGCAGGCACATGAGCAGCAGATGGTGCTCCGGCGTGTTGGCGGTGTTGACGGTTTTTGTGGCGATGGGTGCGGATGCATCTGCCGGTGAAGACGGCGCGGGAGCGGCAATCTTACTCTGGCGGCGTTTGAAGGCGTCGAAATCCCGCTGAATCGCGGAACTGGGCAGCCTCAGGTTGGAGGCGATTTCGTCGAGGAACTGGGCGCGTGTGGTCTCGGATTCGGTGGCGGAGATGATTTCGAAGAGGCTCTGGCTGGCGCGGGTTTTGTGCTCGGCGGAGGCGGTTTCGGGGGACGGTAGAATGCTGCGACTGGCGAATGTCATGGCGCTGAGCGCACCGCGTTTCACCTCGTCGTAGGCAGCGAGGCCGCGTTCGAGGAAGAGGACATCCGGATCGATTTTCCCGTCGCCGGGAGCGGCGAGAAAACGGATCTCGAGGCCGGCTTTCAACGCCATGGGAAGGAAGCGGAGTGCGGCTTTTTGCCCGGCGCTGTCGCTATCAAAGAAACACTCCACCTGCGGGTGATACCGGCGGAGCAGCACGAGCTGCCCGTCGGTGATCGAGGTACCTTGAGGCGCGATGGCGGTTTTTAGCCCGACCTGCCAGCAACGGAGTGCATCGAGCTGGCCCTCGACCATGACGAATGGGTGGCCTTCCCCCGCAGCGGTGCGCGCGCGGTCGAGGTTGAAGAGCAGATTTCCCTTCGTGAAAATCGGCGTTTCGGGGGAATTGACGTACTTGGCTTCGCGCGCGGGGTCGTCCTGTGGAGTGAGATCGGTCTGCCGGGCGGTGAAGGCGACGACGCGACCTTGGTGGTCGCGGATCGGGATCATCAAACGTCCGCGGAAACGAGGCTTGAGCGAACCGAGGGTGATGAGATTCCCCTCGCGAACGAAGAAGAGGCCGCACTGGCGCAGGGCGTCTTCGGAGAACTTCTTTTTCAGGAGCGCTGCAGCGAGGGAGTTGTCGATGGGATCGGCGGCGCCGATTTTAAATTCGTCGGCGATCTCCATCGGGAAGCGGCGTTTTTTTTGCCAGTATTCCCGCATATAGTCGCCTGCCGCGCCGGTGGTCTTGAAAACTTGGTGGAAATGTTCGGCGGCGACTTCGTGGAGGTCGAAAATTTCCTGGCGCAGCGAGCGCTCTTCACGGGTGGGGCCGGAACCTTCCTCATATTCGATGGGAACGCCGAAACGCTGGCCGAGGGCTTCGATCGCCTCAGTGAAGTTGAGCTGTTCAGTTTCGCGGACGAACGAGATGATGTCGCCGGCTTTGCCGCAGCCGAAGCACTTATAAAAACCCTTGTCGGGATCGACGTGGAACGACGGCGATTTTTCCTGATGGAACGGGCAGAGGCCTTTGAAACGCGCACCCGCTTTTCGCAACGTGGCCACGCGTGAGACGACATCCACGATGTTCACGCGAAACTTCAAGTCGCGGATACAGGTGGGCTTGATGGCAGGCATGGATGGCGTTCGAGCGCGGCGGCGCGGTGAAGTTTGCACTTTTAACCGGGTGGGGGTTCTGTCAAGTACCGCGCTTTTCGGAAACTTTTTGCCGCGCTTGGCTACACACTTACCCATGCATTCTTTCAAACCGGGGTTCATTTTTTCCCTTTGGCTCGCCGCTGTCGCGATGATCGTGCCGGCCAGCCGGGCGCAGACCGACCCGGTCGACCCGCTGCCTGTTTGGGAGGCGACGCTGCCTGCCTTCGATGACGGTGCGTATGCGGCGAAGGTGGAGATGCTGATCGCAAAGTTTGAAGCGGCGAGCGGGCGAAAACTGGCTCCCGGGGAAAAGAAAAAAGTGGGATTGAAAATCTACACGGACTCCGGTCCGGGCATGGCGACGCCGGTGCCATTGGTTAAAGCAGTGATTGGTGCGTTGGAGCGACGCGGGTTTGAGAAGGAGCAGATTTTTCTCGTGGGCCTGAATCAACTGCGTCTGCGCATGACGGGATATTTGCCGTCGTTGGTAACCGGCCAGTCACCGTTCAAAGGGCATCCTTTCTATGTCCTGGAGTCGGGGCGTTACTATGATCCGGTCTGGTTTTACGACAGCCCGCTTCCGTCCCGTTTCGATCCGATCTTCGCGGAGAAGAGCGTTGAAGGCATTGATGCCAACACAACCAAGGAACAGGATCGCAAGAGCTTCCTGGCGACGCCGCTGTTTCTCGACGCGGATTTCTGGATCAACCTGCCGGTTTACACGGATCACCAGTATCTCGGCGTGAACGGTGCGCTGGTGAATGCGACGCTCTGGAATGCCAGCAATACGGCGCGTTTCTTCCGCAGTCCTGCGAATGCGCCGGCGGCGGTGGCCGAGATGAGCGCGATCCCCGAGTTGCGGCAGACGTGGATGTTCACGATCGCGAGCCTGGAGCACTATCAATTCATCGGCGGGCCGTATTTTAACTCCCTCTACACGGTGTCCGAGCCGCTCGTGTGGTTGAGCGCGGATCCGGTGGCGCTCGATTCGTTCATGCTTACGCGCATCAATCGCTGGCGTGAGCGGGCTGGGTTCAAACCCGTTTCCGACGAGATTCGTACGCTGGATTTTGCCGAGACGCTTGGCGTGGGGTCGTCGAAAGCGACTCCTGGACGGGTGATTCGCGTGGGCGATTGATGGGTGGGGCGCTGATTTTCCTCTGAAAATCCCCTTGTCACTGCGGAACGAGTCCGGCCACTTTTAGCCTGTCATGTCCCAAGCTGATTATCTGCCGATCCTGATTCAAATCTGCCTCGCGGCGGGCGTCGCCATCACGGTGATCGGCGCGAGCCATCTGATCGGCCAGCGCGCCGCCAAGAATACGATCAAGGACACGCCTTACGAGTGTGGTGTAAAGGGCGAGGGGATCGTGCATACCCGGTTTTCGGTGAAGTTTTATATCACCGCGATGCTCTTCATCCTCTTCGATATCGAAGTGGTGTTTCTGATTCCCTGGGCGTTCATCTATCGTGATTTTCTGGCCAACCATATCGCCATTCTGGGGCCGATTTTGTTCTTCATCGGCGTGCTGGTGCTGGGGCTTTTCTACGAAGTGAAAAAAGGCGCGCTGAACTGGGAGAAGTGACCGCTGAGTAACCAAAGCTAGGGACATCATCATGCGGCTGGAGAAAATCATCGCGCGCAGCCGCATCATTGATCTGCGCAGTACCGAGCTCAAGGGGGCGCTGGAGGAGCTGCTCGATGTCTCCATCACGCGTTCGCCCGAACTGAAGCGTGACGTTTTGCTGCGCGGATTGCTCCAACGCGAGAGCACGATGACGACTTATCTGGGTGCGGGTGTGGCGTTGCCTCACGTGCGCGTAAAGATGAAGCGACGCTACATTCTCGCGATCGGCCGGAGCCGCGTGGGCATTCGCCACGAGCGCACAAAGTCGGATGAGCCGGTCAGGCTGATTCTCATGCTGCTCGCCGACGAAAAGGCGCGCGATTACCTGCAGGTGCTCGCATCGATTGCGCGCCTCGTGCAAGATCACGAGACTGTTCGGGGGCTTGTCGACGCACCCTCGCTGGATGATCTGGATGAGCGCCTCATGGCGGCCTTGGGCGGCATCACGGCGCGTCCGGTGCAGGCCCAGCAAAGTCGCATCAATCGCATGATGGTCCGTCAGGCCGACCGGGTGGCGAAAGGCACCGCATGTTCCGCGATCATGGTTTTTGGCGACACCTTTACCGGCGGCATCGAGCCGGGAAGCTGGATGTCTGACGCGAAGGCGTTGCTGGTGACGCGCAATCTTGTCGATGGAGATGGCGGTGGCAGTGGATTTGCCGAGACCATTCAGGTTCGGTCTTTTTCCACCCAGCGTCTGGCCCAGTTGCGCAGCGCGATGCTGGTGGCCCTCACGCGTGGCGTGATCTCGTTCAATGACCGCATCTGTTGCATCGGCGGGATCGCGGGAAGCAACCAGTTCGACACGATGGTGGTTGTCGACGTGGAGCGGGAGTTTCAGACGTTGCTCACCGGCCACACGGACCTTTTGCCGGAGGATGTTAAACCCGAAGTGCTCGAGCGTGTGATTGCAGTCGCCACCGAGCTTGCGGTCGAAGGCCGCGAGGGCCGCCCGGTGGGCTGTCTCTTTGTCATCGGGGACACGGTGAAAGTGGAGAATCTGACCAAGCCGCTCGTGCTGAATCCGTTTTTCGGTTACAAGGAGGAGGATCGCAACATCCTCAATCCGTTCATGGACGAGACTGTGAAGGAGTTCTCGTCGATCGACGGAGCTTTTGTGATCCGTGGCGATGGCGTCGTGGTCTCTGCGGGCAGCCTGATCCAGGCTACGGATAGCGATCACGCCTTGCCGAGCGGTCTCGGGAGCCGGCATGCGGCCGGTGCCGCCGTGTCGGTGGCGACGCAGGCCATCGCGATCGTGGTTTCATCAAGCACGGGCCAGGTGACCTTGTTCCGCCGTGGCGTGATGTTGCCGCTCATGGAAAAAGGCATGGGCCTCAAGTGAATGCCATACAAGGCGGCCGGGCATGACGCGCGCGACTTCGCTTTTTTTAGACGTACTTCGCCTGGCGGCGGCGCTGGTGGTGTTTTTTGCTCACACCACAAACTACTGGAATCCCTCGATGATGGGGCCGATGCAGGTCTGGGCGCACGACGCGGTCATCGTTTTCTTCGTGTTGTCCGGTTATGTCATCGCTCACACGACGCGCGATGGGGGGCGGGACGGTCGCCAGTATGCAGTCGCGAGGCTCTCGCGACTCTACTCTGTGGTGGCTCCGGCTCTGGTGCTGACGTGTCTGCTCTGGATTGCGGGCCGGGGGCTGGAGCCGGAGTATTATGCCGGTTACGAGCGTGCGTATCCGTGGGTGCGTTTCGCGTCGTCGGCAGTGTTTTTTAATGAAGTCTGGATGCTGGAGTTGTCGCCGCCGACCAACACACCCTTTTGGTCGTTGGGTTATGAAGCGTGGTATTACGTGCTTTTCGGTCTGGCACTCTATGTGAAGTCGAAGCGCGGGAAATGGATTTGCCTGACTGTAGGAGCGCTGCTGGCAGGCCCCAATGTATTGATGCTGCTCCCGGTGTGGCTGATCGGCGTGGCGTCTTACAGCTTTCGGGGGCGTGCTGCTCTTCCGCGTAGCCTGGCTTGGGTGGGGCTGGCGGCATCTGTCGGCGCAACGGTTTGCGCGTTGCGATTTCTCCCGGACTGGCCGGTTACTCCGGGGAATCATCCTTGGTATTTTGCCGGTGCTGCGGGGAGCGATCTTCTGGCCGGAATCGGTTGGGGAATGGTGATATGGTTTTTTAGCCGTGCGACGCACGGGATGGACGTGCCTTCGGTTTTATACCGTCCTGTTCGCTGGTTCGCGGGGCATACATTCTCGCTGTATCTCTATCACGCGCCTCTGGTGATTTTGGTTTCGGCCTTGTTTCCGCCCTTCACCGTGAAGGGATTCGAGTGGGTCCCGATTCTGGGCATATTGACCGCAGTGCTGATCTTGGGGGCTGTGACAGAGTCGCAGCGCAAGCGATGGGAGCCGCTGTTCGGCTGGCTGTGGGATCGATTGTTCCGGGGCCGGCGAGGGACGGATGCTTTACCACACACGCCCTGAAGATTAGAGTTGCGCGCGGCGGGGCAGGGCGGTTTCTTCGACCTTTCAACCTTTTAAAACCATGCAAGAAGTCGTCACCCTGGAATGCACCGAAGCCAAGAAAGAGGGTAAGCCTGTTTCGCGCTACCTCACCAAGCGCAACAAGAAGACCGTCACGGAGCGCATCGAGAAGAAGAAGTACAATCCCTTCCTCAAGCGCCATACGCTGCACAAAGAGATCAAGTAATCCGCTGATCTCCCGTTACTTTCAAAGCCCGGCTGTCTAACGACGCCGGGTTTTTTATTTTCCGGCAGACTGCTCTTTGGAGGAAGAGGCGTGTGACTGTGTCTGGGAGCGACGGGCTGAGCGCCATGCTTCGCGGTGTTTGCGAATCCAGTCCAGCAGAGCGCGCTCAAAGCCGATATCATGACCGAGGCGCTCGGACTCGATCCACTTGTGGCGAAGGATCTCCTCCCGCTCGGCAAGGAACTCCTGGTAAAGGCTCGATTGCTTTACGAAATCCCGGGACGGTTCGGTGGGTTTGGGAGAAGTATCGGTCATAGCTACCACGGCGATGTCTTTGATTAAAGGTAAGCGAGGGCGGGGTTGTGGCGACTCCCGGAACTGATTTTCGCCAATTTATAAAAACCCCGCTCATTCGACCCGGTACAAATATCCACACTAGCACTTGTGAGGTCTGCTTGCGGACAGGAATCCGCTGGGACCGTTGACTGGGTGAGCGTCATGTTTCTGCTACGAACCGTAGGTCTGTGATAATGCCTGTCAACCTCGCGAAAAGCGCCGAAAAATTTACCGAAAAACTTCTGGCCTATTACACGCGAAACGGGAAGCGCAGGGTGAGGAGATGTCCCCAGATGATTGGATCAGCCTTGGGAAACTGGCGCAGGTTTGCGCAGGCGGCTAAGTAGCGCTTCTGCAATGCCCCGGAAGGTGACAGCGGAAATGCTGTCCGGCTGGCCGACCACGATTGGAGTGCCACTGTCGCCTCCCGCGCGAATTTCCGGGACAAGCGGGATCTGGCCGAGGACGGATGTGCCGAGTGAGTTGGCGGTTTTTTCCCCGCCACCTTCTCCGAAAAGTGCGTGCCGGCCGCCGGCTGGGTCCACGAAGTAGCTCATGTTTTCGGCGACGCCGAGGATGGGGACGTTCACTTTTTGGAACATGAGTCCGCCTTTGCGGGCAATCTGTGTGGCGGCGAGCTGAGGGGTGGTCACGAGCACGGCGCCATCGAGGGGCAGCGTCTGGACAAGGGAAAGCTGTGCATCGCCAGTGCCGGGCGGGAGATCGACCAGCAGCACATCGAGTTCACCCCATTTCACGTTTTGGACGAACTGCTGGATGGTTTTCATGATCATCGGGCCGCGCCAGACGACGGGTGTGTTGTCGTCGACGAGAAAACCCATGCTCATGACTTTCACGCCGTGGTTCTCCATCGGGATAATCGAATCGCCCTCGACCATGGGACGGCCATTGAGCCCGATCATGAGTGGCACGGAAGGGCCGTAGATGTCGCAATCCATCAATCCCACGCGCCCGGGGCGGCCTTGTGCGGTGAGGAGTTGGGCGAGCGCGCAGGCAAGGTTGACGGCGAAGGTTGATTTGCCGACGCCGCCTTTGCCGGAGGCGATGGCGATGGAATGGCCGATGCCGGCAGGCTTGTTTCCCGCGAGATTGCCGCCGCCTGCGGCAGGCGCCGCGGTTTTCGGAGCGGTGACGGCCACGTCGATCATCGTCGCCGTGATGCCGGGCTGGGCGCGCAGGCATTTGTCCACCTCGTTTTTGAGGTGAAGGGGGATCTTGGGATCAGCGGTGTTGAGTGAGAGGGAAACCTTCGCGATTCCGTCCACGAACGCGGCGGAACGGACGAGTCCGAACGACACGATGTCGCGGCTGAAGCCGGGATATTTCACTTGCTTGAGAATCTCTTTGATCGCGTCGGGAGTCACGGTGTCGATGTGGCGCTGGTGTTTTTGAGGACGATGGAAGTTTTGACGTTGTTATGGCCCGCCCGGCTGTAAATAGAAATGCCGGAACCTCACTCACTGTTTAGCATCCCTTTCTTTCCATGCAAAAATTCCTCACTGTTTTCGCTGCGCTTCTCGGGCTGGTGATCGCAGCTTCCCCTGGCCGCGCGCAGGGCGGTAATGACATCGGTCCGATCTACGTCCCCGGTCCCAACACCATTGCCATCTCGATTTCAGGAGAGGGCGAACTGGCGGCGCTCGCCCGGACGGCGTTCAAAGTTCACGGACGCTATCGTCTGGTTACGGGTGATGGCGCGTTCGCGATCAGCTTCGCAAGTGTGTCTCCCACTCAGGTGCGTGTGGATGTGCGCCGAGGCGGGGCCGTCGCCATGAGCCAGGTCGTGAGCGGTTCAAACACCCGCAATGCGCTTTTCCGGGCTGCCGATCTGGCGGTGAAGGCAACGAGTGGTCTCAATGGTTTCTTTGCCTCGAGGCTCGCCTTTGTGAGCAATCACAGCGGCTCGGATGAAATCTACGTAAGCGATCTTTTTCTCGGCGATGTGAAGCCGGTGACTCAGCAGAAATCGAATGTGCTTTCACCGCGATGGTCGCCCGATGGCACGCGTTTGATTTACACCAGCTTTTTCAAATCGGGCTTTCCGGATATTTTTGTCATCGATCTGGCCGCACAACGCTGGAACTCGTTTGTGAGTTTCAAAGGTACGAATAGCGGAGCTCGTTTCAGCCCGGATGGATCGCAGGTCGTCATGGTGCTGAGTGGCGGTGGAAATCCGGATATCTATGTCAGTAACGCCCAGGGGCGTGGCGTGGCCAAGCGCACGAACTCGGCTGGTGTGAAATCCTCCCCGTGTTTCTCGCCGGATGGTTCGCGCATCGTTTATGCCGGTGAACCTGGACCTCAACTTTACGTGATGCCCGCCGGGGGCGGTTCTGCGCAGCGTGTGACCAGCGGTATCAGCAGCTACTGCGCTGAGCCGGATTGGAGCCGTGCGGATCCAAACAAGATCGCCTTCACGATACGTGAAGGCGGCCGCTTCCAAATTGCGGTGCTGGATCTGCGCACCGGCCAGAGCAAAAAAGTCTCCGCCGCCAAGTTCGATGCAGTCGAGCCATCATGGCTGGCCGACGGCCGTCATGTGGTTTACACCGCGCGTTCGGCGAACAATCGCCGTCTCTGCATTCTCGATACGGAGACAGGCCAGTCCATCCCGATCGCCGGTATCTCTTCTGAAAAAGGCAGCCCCTGGATGCAATAATCAGACGGGCGGCGTTGCCGATCTTATGAGAAGCGCGGTCATCGAGACCGCGCTTTTTTGTGCACAAAAAAGCCGCACGGATGAACCGTGCGGCTTGGAAATGAGCTCGGGAGACTTCGCTCAGGCGGAAGCGGCGGCGAAGTTCTTCTCGGCGGCGTCCCAATCGACGACGTTCCAGAACGCGGCGATGTAATCAGGACGGCGGTTTTGGAAGTTCAGGTAGTAGGCGTGCTCCCAGACATCGAGACCGATGACGGGTTTGCCTTCGATGCCGGCGACGGCCTTGCCCATGAGCGGGCTGTCTTGATTGGCCGTGGAGCCGACGGCGAGTTTCTTGTCCGCGCCGACGTAGAGCCAGGCCCAGCCGGAGCCGAAACGGGTGGTGGCGGCCTTGGTGAACTCTTCCTTGAATTTGTCGAAGCTGCCGAAGGTGGTGTTAATCGCGTCGGCGAGTTTGCCTTTCGGAGCGCCACCTTTGCCGGGTCCGAGGATGGTCCAGAAGAAGGAGTGATTGCTGTGGCCGCCGGCGTTGTTGCGGATGCCGGGGCGGATCGCGTCGGGAACCTTGCTCAGGTCGGCGATGAGGACGTTGACGTCGAGAGCGGCGAGGGCTGGGTGGTCCTTGAGGAGATTATTGGCGTTGGTGATGTACGCCTGGTGATGCTTGCCGTGATGGATTTCCATCGTCTTTGCGTCGATGTGCGGGACGAGGGCGTCGTTGGCGTAAGGCAGTTTCGGGAGTTCGTAAGCCATGATGAGGAGTGTGGTTTTGTTGAGATGCTGCTGAACGAGTAAGAGTGGATACAGCGGCGTCAACTGGCGCGGGAAGAAAGCCTCCTGCGCATTGCACGCCGTACGCGGGGATTAGTTGTTGAAGCGGAAGAGGGCGACGTCGCCGTCCTGGAAGACGTATTCTTTGCCTTCGAGGCGGTATTTGCCCGCATCGCGCGCGGCGGCGGTGCTGCCGAGGCGGGTGAGGTCGGCGTAGGAAACAACTTCGGCCTTGATGAAGCCTTTTTCGAAGTCGGTGTGAATGACGCCCGCAGCCTGCGGAGCTTTCCAGCCCTTCTTGATCGTCCACGCGCGGACTTCTTTTTCACCTGCGGTGAAGTAAGTTTGCAGACCGAGAAGCGTGTAGGTCGCGCGGATAAGCGTGGAAACACCGGAGTCGTCGACGCCGAGATCCTTGAGGAAGCCTTTCGCTTCTTCTGGGGAGAGATCGATGAGCTCGGCTTCGATGCGCGCGCTGATCGGCACGTAGGCGGCGTCATGATGTTGTTTCACGAACTCGGCGACCTTCTGGACGAACGGATTTTGCTCGGCGGTGGCGAGATCGCTCTCGGCGACGTTGCAGGCGTAGATCACGGGCTTGCCGCTGAGGAGTTGGAAAAGCTGCATGAGCTTTTTCTCGTCGTCGGTCGCGGGGAGAATGTTGGCCGGCTTGTTCTCGTTGAGATGCGGTTTGAGGCGCTCAAGGAGTGCGACTTCGGCCTGGGCTTCTTTGTCGCCCGACTTCGCCTTCTTCTGGGTTTTGTCGATGCGCTTGGTGACGGCGTCGAGGTCGGCGAGGATCAATTCGGTCGTGATGACTTCGATGTCACGCACGGGATCGACGTTGCCCATCGTGTGGAGAATGTCGCTGTCTTCGAAGCAGCGCACGACGTGCACAATGGCATCGGTCTCGCGGATGTTGGCGAGGAACTGATTGCCGAGGCCTTCGCCCTGGCTCGCGCCTTTCACGAGACCGGCGATGTCGACAAATTCCATCGCGGCGGGGATGACGACGTTGGTCTTGGCGATCTTTTGGAGAACGTAAGCGCGGTCATCGGGCACGGTGACGACACCCACATTGGGGTCGATCGTGCAGAATGGATAATTGGCAGCCTCGGCCTTGCGGGAGCGGGTGAGGGCGTTGAAGAGAGTGGACTTGCCTACGTTGGGAAGGCCGACGATGCCTGCTTTGAGCATAAGGCGCGGACGTTCGCGGTGCCTGCGAAACCGGTCAAGCCCGCAACAAAGACCTATGTCGGCTCTTGACAAGGGTGGGCCGCGCCGGTGAATTCCTCGGCTTTTCCAAAAACGTAACCGCTCGAAAACCATTTCACATGGCTCTCAAAATCCGTCTCTCGCGCATCGGCGCCGTCCATAAACCCATCTACCACGTTGTTGTGGCTGAGGCCCGTTCCCGCCGTGATGGTTCCCCTGTCGAGCTCCTCGGCACTTACACTCCCCAGTCCAAGACCACGCCACTCGTCCTTGACCTCGCTCGCGCCGAATACTGGCTGAGCAAGGGCGCTGTCGCCACCGACACCGCTCGCGGCCTGATCAACAAAGCCAAGAAGGCTGCTCCCGCCGCCTAAGGCCCGCATAGATTTTTACCTAAGTCGCCCCGGCTCGATGCCCGGGCGATTTTTTTTGCCCAACGTCTGGCCCCTCTTTCGCCCATGCCGCTCCACATCGATTTGCTGACGCTTTTCCCGCGGATGCTCGATGGCGTCTTGACTGAGAGCATCTTAGGCAAGGGTATCGCGGCGAATCTCCTTTCGGTCAAAATCCACGACCTGCGTCAGTGGACGACCGACAAGCACAAGACTGCGGATGATCGACCGTTCGGCGGTGGGGCAGGGATGGTCATGAAGCCGGATCCGGTGTTCGCCGCGATGGAGCAGCTCCAAACGCCCGGTTGCCGACGCATTTACCTGACGCCCGACGGCGTTCCACTGACGCCGGCCATAGCGCAGGATCTCGCCGTTCAGCAGCATGTGATTTTCCTGAGCGGTCACTACGAGGGCATTGACCAGCGCATCCGCGACAAGGTCGTCGATCAGGAGATCAGCATCGGCGATTACGTGCTCACAAACGGCACGCTTGCGGCCGCTGTCGTGATCGATGCGTTGAGCCGTTTCATTCCCGGTGTTTTGGGAGAAGAAAAGTCATTGACGCACGAATCTCACACCGGCACGTTGCTCGACTTTCCTCAATACACGCGTCCCGCCGAATTCCGAGGCATGTCAGTGCCCGAAGTGCTTCTCTCCGGAGATCACCGCAAAATCGAAAAGTGGCGACACGCGCAGCAGTTGGAGAAAACACGCCTCGTCCGCCCAGATTTATTCGAAAAACACAGTCATGAATCCCGTCATTAAAGAAATCACCGCCCACCTCGTGAAAAGCGACCTCCCGGCCTTCAAGGTCGGCGATGGCGTCCGCGTTCACACCAAGGTTCGTGAAGGCGACAAAGAGCGCGTCCAGATTTTCGCTGGCATCGTCATTGCCCGCAAAGGTTCCGGCATCCACGAGAACTTCACCGTCCGTCGCATCAGCTACGGCGAAGGTGTTGAGCGTGTTTTCCCGGTCAACTCCCCGAACATCGAGAAGATCGAGATCGAGAAGGAGTCCGA
The DNA here is from genome assembly GCA_049840895.1 of Nibricoccus sp. Classification (GTDB taxonomy): domain Bacteria; phylum Verrucomicrobiota; class Verrucomicrobiia; order Opitutales; family Opitutaceae; genus Nibricoccus. Next base: position 19,899 of record JASGJB010000060.1, read on the forward strand.
GAACATGAAGGCCCGCCTTTATTATCTCCGCGACCGTCTCGGCAAAGCCGCTGTGGCCGTCAAAGCCAAGCGCCAGACCGAAGTTGCTGCCGCCGAAGCCAACTAATACGCATCGTTCGCGCGATGCCGTTCCCTTTTTCAAGCGAGCCCTCACCGGCTCGCTTTTTTGTTGTTCGCATTTCCCGACTTTCGGCTTTCCCCCTGCCGGGCGTGCCTCTAATCCGTCACCTTTCATTTTCGCGCTCCTGTCCGCGCGAATAAAACCCAACCCTCCACTTTCCTCATGAAACTCGAAACTGAAATTCTCGCGAAAGCGTGCGCTCAAGCCCGTGGCCTGGCCATCGATGCCGTCCACAAATGTTCTTCCGGCCACCTCGGCCTCCCGCTCGGTGCCACCGAGATCGGCGCCGTCCTTTTCGGCAACGCCCTCGTCCACAACCCGGACGAACCCAAGTGGCTCAATCGCGATCGTTTCATTCTCTCCGCCGGTCACGGCTCGATGTTCATCTACACCTGGCTGCACCTCAGCGGCTACGATCTCTCGCTCGATGAGCTGAAGAACTTCCGCCAGCTCCATAGCAAGACCCCCGGTCACCCCGAGTTTCACGAAACCCCCGGCGTCGAAGCCACCACCGGCCCGCTCGGCCAGGGTATCGCCAACGCCGTCGGTTACGCCGTTTCCGGCAAGATGGCCGAAGCGCGTTTCAATACCGCCGAGCACAAGATTTTCGACAACCACATCATCACGCTCGCCGGTGACGGTTGCATGCAGGAAGGCGTCGCCCTCGAAGCCGTTGCTTTCGCCGGCCACCAGGGTCTCGACAACCTGATCCTCATCTACGACGCGAACGACGTGACCCTCGACGCGATGGCCGACAAATCGCAGAGCGAAGACGTCATCAAGCGCTTCAAGTCGATCGGTTGGGACGTGCAACTCCTCGCCGACGGCCACGACCAGGCCGCGATCCTGAAGGCCGTCAACAAGGCCAAGAAAGCCACCTCCGGTAAACCCCAGCTCATCGTCGCCAAGACGATCATCGGCAAGGGCATCCCGGAAGTTCAGGGCACCCAGAAGGGCCACGGAGAAGGTGGCGCGAAATTCTCCGACGCAGCCCGCGCTGGTCTCGGTCTCCCCGCTGAACATTTCTTCGTCAGCGACGATGTCCGTGCTTATTTCGCTGCTCACAAGAAGCGTCTCGTCCGCGGCTACAAGAAGTGGGTCAAGACCTTCGAAGTCTGGGCCGCTGCGAACCCCGAGAAGGCTGCTCTCCTCGAGTCGCGCAATGCTCCGCTCAGCGCCGCCGCTTTGCTCGAAAAAGTTCCGGTCTTCCCGGCCGATGCCAAGCTCGCCACGCGCGCCGCTGGCCGCGATGTGCTCCAGCCTCTCGCCGCTGCAGTGCCGCTCTTCGTCTCCGGCAGCGCCGACCTCTACGGCTCGACGCTCAACTACATCGCCGCCGACAAGGATTTCGACAAATCCAACCGCGCTGGCCGCAACATTCGCTACGGCATCCGCGAACACGCGATGGCCGCGATCAACAATGGTATCGCCTACGATGGCATCTTCCGCACCTCGTGCGCGACGTTCCTCGTCTTCGCCGATTACTCGCGTCCCTCGATGCGTCTCGCCGCTCTCGCGAAACTCCCGGTCACTTACATCTACACGCACGACTCGATCGGCGTGGGTGAAGACGGCCCGACCCACCAGCCGGTGGAAACGGTGTCCGGTCTCCGCGTGATCCCGAATCTCGACGTTATCCGTCCGGCCGATCCGGAGGAAGCCGCTGGTGCTTTTGCTGCCGCTCTCGAGCGCACCGATGGACCGACGCTCCTCGCGCTCACGCGCCAGAATCTCCCGAACCTGAACGACATTCCTGTCCACATCCGTCGCGCGGGCGTGCTCAAGGGCGCTTACGTCGCCGTTCAGGAAACCGCTCCGCTCACCGCGATCCTCCTCGCATCCGGCTCCGAGCTTCAGCTCGCCGTTGCCGCTGCGAAGCAGCTCGGCGCTGGCGTGCGCGTCGTCTCCGTTCCGTCGTTCGAACGCTTCAACCGCCAGTCGGCCGAGTATCGCGAGTCGATCCTCCCGAAGTCGGTCCGCAAGCGCGTCGCGATCGAAGCGGGCGTCACCGGTCTCTGGCACCAATACGTTGGTCTCGACGGCAAGGTCGTCGGTATCGACCGTTTCGGCATCAGCGCCCCCGGCCCGATCGTCTTCAAAGAACTCGGCATCACGACCGAGGCGGTCGTCACGGCAGTGCAGTCGCTCTCCTGAGCGAACGGCTGATCAACGCGTTTCAATTCGATTAAACAAAAGGCGGCTCCGAATTCGGAGCCGCCTTTTTTGTGTGCGCGTGAAATGCCGATCTGATTTTGCAGGTGAAACGCGCACTCCGAGCGCGTTGTTTGACGATGAAAACGAGAACGCGAATTTGCGATGTGTTCGTTTTCTTGAATCGCTCAGCGCGCTCGGAGTGCGCGCTCCACCTTAGGCTGACGCCAGTTCGCGTTCTTTTTCCGTCTTGAGGCGCAGTTGGCCGCAGGCCGCGTTGATATCGTGGCCTTTTTCACGTCGAAGCGTGACGGGGATGCGAGCAGCGCGCAAGTACGTCGGCGAAATCCTCCTGCGCGCTGCACGCTCGGGCGTTTCCACGGCAAGCCCTCGACGGTGTTGTACGGAATCAGGTTCACGTGCGCATGCATGTCGCGGGCGATGTCGCGGAGCTCGCCGGCCTGATCGATCGAGTCATTCACGTCCTCGATCAGGATAAACTCGAGCGTGACCATGCGGCCGTGTTTCTCGGAAAATTCCTTCACCGCCGGTAGCAGCTTCGCGAGCGGGTAGGCCTTGTTGACGGGCATGATCTTCTCGCGGACTTCATCGGTCGCGCCGTGAAGCGAGATCGCGAGGCGGAATCCCATCGGTTCCTCGGCGAGTTTGAGGATTTTCGGGACGAGACCGCTCGTGGAAATCGTGATGCGGCGCGCGCCGAAACCGAGGCCCCACTCGGCGTTGAGGATCGTGAGCGCGCGCATGAGCGCGTCGTAGTTGGCGAGCGGTTCGCCCATGCCCATGACCACGATGTTGTCGAAGGAGGCGAGTTCTTCACGGGCGCGAACGGTGCGGCTGTCTTCGCGATAACAAACGTGGAGAAGCTGGGCCACGATCTCGCCGGCGCTCAGGTCGCGTTTCCAGCCGGCGAGTCCGCTGGCGCAAAACGCGCAGGCCATCGCGCAGCCGACTTGGGTGGAGATGCAGATGGTTTTGCGAGAGTGCTCGATGCCGACGCCGTCCTGCGGTGCGCGGATGATAACCGTTTCGATGAGCGATTTGTCGCCGAGTTCGAGCAGCAGCTTGTCGGTGACGTCGGCGGATTGTTTCCCGATGACGAGCGACGCGGGCATCAGTTCAAATGTCTCGGCAAGCCAGGCGCGCAGCGGCTTCGAGAGATTGGTCATGTCATCCCACGAGCGGGCGCGTTTCTTGTAGATCCATTCGAGGATCTGTTTGGCCCGGAAAGCGGGTTCGCCGCGCTCGCGGAGTTTTTCCGTGAGCGAGTCGAGTGTTTCGCCGGTGAGCGGCGGCTTGGCGGGCGTGAATTTCATGGAGCAATGGACAGTAGGCGTGGCGGTCGTCTGTGCAAGCGGCGGCTCTCGTCACGAGTCGCTCTCAGGCATACGAAAAGACTTACCAAGACCTATTCTGTGAATCTGGATGAATGCATGAAACCGGCGGATCCGTCGACAGAGCGCGTGCGAGAGGTGGCCTGTCCGACATGCTGTGCAGTGAAGGCCGAGGTGCTTGGGGTGTCATCGTTCGTGGAGTGGGCAGAGAATGAGCGGGTGGCGGCGTTGCGATCGGTTTCGGGCGGCCTGTTTCGCTGCCGCAACTGTCGCCTCGTGTTTCGCGCGCCGATGCCGTCTCGCGAAGAGTTGATGGCTGCCTACGAACTGATGCCGATCGATAGCTGGGATGACGAAGCGCCGGCGCATTGGGATTGGGCCGCCAGATGCATTCATGAGCTAGCACCCAATCAGCGCGTGCTGGACGTCGGTTGTTTTCGCGGAGATTTTCTGGTCAGTCTTCCTGCGGACTTTGAGCGTTTCGGCATCGAGCCCAACACAGAGGCCAAAGCAGTCGCGGAGACTCGAGGCATTACGATCGTCGGACGAGAAGCGACTGATTCGCTGTCTGACCGGGAAGGCTTCTTTGGAGCGATTGTCTTGATGGATGTCGCCGAGCATGTGCCTGATCCGGCGGGTGTTTTTCGGCATCTCAGGCGTTATCTCGCGCCGGGTGGAGTGTTGCTCGTGTTGACCGGGAATGCCGAGCACTGGCTGCCGAGAAAATCTCTGCCGTTTTATTGGTACATGAGTTTTCCGATCCATCTGGTTTATCTGGGCGAGCGCTATCTGCGCTGGGTGGCAAAAACGGACGGTTGGGCCTTCGCGCGGTATTTTCGCTTCGCGCATAAAAACCACGGTCTTCGCAAGCGCGTCAGCGATCTCGCGAAAGGATCGGTGATTCTTCTTTGGCGTCGATGGCTGATGAAGACACCGGTCGCGTCACTTCTGCGACGATTACCACCTTTCAAGCGTGCCGACGAAATGCGCGTACCGCCGCTTTTGTTCTGCGCGCCGGATCATATTGGCGTGGCTTTGGTGAAAGAGCGCTAGTGGCCGGGCTCCGACTTTTGAGCGTAGCGAAATCCGAGGAATTTACTGCGGAAACGATAGCGGAAACGCTGGGCCAGACGAAACACATCGCGGCGCAGGAGTTCTCTCGAGCGAGTGGCGCGCCGGATTTTCCCATCGGATCCGACGACGTGCGTCGCGTCGAGAATGTCGAAACAGCAGCCGTGGCCGCCGAGGTGATCGAGATTGATCCAGTGTTCCTGCGCTTTTGCAGGATTGGCCGTACCGGGACCGCTCGGATGATTTTGATGGATCAGCGTGATTGCGTCGGTGATGTCCACCACGGGAATCCCGAGGCGGCGTGCGGCGTAGACCATCCAGTTGTCATATTTGGCGCCGGGCCAGCCGATGGAAAAGGGCGGCATGTGATCGAGCAGGCCGGTTGGAAAAACAAACAGGTCCATCCCGTGGTGCGAATAGAGCGTGCCCTCGGTACGTGCGCGATGCGCGAGTGATTCAAACCAGTTGGGCACGCTCGTATCGATCGGTTGAGCCACATCCAGATCCCAGCGCCGGGAAACGATCAACGCACGCGGCCGCCAGGCGATGATGCGGTCGAGCAGCGCGGGCAACGCCGGATCGAGAATGATGTCGGCATTCACGAATCCCTGCCAGGGCGTGGACGTTTGTTTCGTCGCCGTCTGGAAGAGGTGGTTTACGAGCGGAGTGCCCAGACTGTTCGTCGCGAGATCCGGTTTGTGATGCGTGCCATGACGGCGGGCGGCGTCACGCGTGCCGTGTTCGTCACCGAAAAGAATGATCTCAGGTTTGGGCTGCAATGCGGCCCAGCTCTGCAGGGCGTTTTCCTGAATCGTTTCGTAGATACCTGAGAAGCGCTTGGGCAGAGTGAAAAGAGTCACGGTCATGGCGGAGGAGAGTGCCGTTGCGGTCGCGTGGGAGCGGTCATGACAATGAAAGCGAATCGAGCAAAGCGCCGAGTTTTTCCACGTCTACCGGCTGCGCGTCGTCGGAAGGCAGCCAGGTGTATTCGCGGTTCGGCGGAATGAGCGGAGAGGTGAGCAGTGCGTGGTAGCTCATACCTGCTGCGCATGCGGCCGAATAGAAGTATGGAAAGGGGCGATCGCCTGGAATGAGTTCAATGAGGTGCGCGCCGGGCGGACAAAAAACGACGTTCGACAAGCCTGCGCCGTGCGGACCGACCACGGCTTCGGCAGAAGCGAAGGCATGAATATTTTCCTGCCAGGTGGCGGGCTCCAAACGAATGAACCCGCGGCTCTGCAAGAGGACCCAGACAGCGTCGTCGTTGGAGATCCCGCGCTGACGCCGGGAGACGTAAAGCCGGCGGCGCTTTTCTTGCGGGAGGTTGAGAGGCTTGAGCAATCGCTCGCGATAAAACTCCACGACCCACGGCGGGATGAAACTTTCGCGGCCGGGAAAACTTGGCTGGTAGAGCAGGTCGAAGGCGTACTGACGGCCGGGGGCGAGACGGACGATTTTGTTTTCTGGAAGACCCAGTGCCTGAAAAAACGACTCGCGAGCGGAGCCGATAAAGTCGGGTACGAGCACCCAATCAACGTCGTCAAAAGTGAAGCCGGCGCGTAGAAAAAGTTCCAATCGGGGCAACGCCTCGAGCAGGAAGTGGCAGTAGTTTTCACGAGCGTGGCAGACGCCGAGATTCAACGCCCGTCCGCGTCGGGTGGAGTCTAGGATGCAGCGCTTGCTGAGAAATGCGGTGTACTCGGCCAGGTCGCGACCGATGGCCAGATCGATGAGCAGCGTATCCTGTTTGCCGATCGGCCAGCCTTCGGAGTCGAGGACGCGTGCATGCGGGATAAGCGCCACGCCCTGCGCCGGCCAGCCTTCGCGCCAGAGTTGAGCAGCTAATCCGGGATCAGAATCGGCGCGTGAATAACGACACGGAAGCGGCGGCAGGACTTCGCGCCATTCGCAGTCGTGTTTTTTCCGGTAGTCGGCCCATGTGCTCCAGCGACGAGGGGGACCAAAGGTCTTCGAACTTCCGGGCAGCAGCACGAGGCTTCGACGTGGCAGCACACGCAGCAGCGTCATGATCAATAGCCGCCGGTAGCGGCCGAGGGTGATTCGCCAGTGTGTTGAAGCCATGGTCCTTACGCAGCAGGGTGCGCGAAAGGACAACCGACGAACGCCTGCGCGTCACGCGAAAGCAGCGCTCCGTGCGAGTTCTAACGACGAATACGAGTGGGTCTTCAGAGGGAGCGATGCAGGCCTTCGGCGCGGATTTTCCAAGTGCCGTCTTTGGGGAAGCCAGGGAATTCTTCGGTGGAGCCGTCCCGACCGGCGACCATCAGAGCGATGGCGGCGAGGAAGGAGCCGTTGGCGGGGAGATAGACGGCGATCTCGCGTTTACGGGCGCCGGGCGGGGCGTTTTTCGGGAGGGCTTCGTCGCTGCGCACGGGAGCGTGGCCGGTCGGGAGGTATTTGTTGTTGGGGCCTTCGCGCATGAGGATTTCGACGGCTTCGGCGGGGCGACCGAGGCGGGTGGCGGTCATGGCGACGAGCGGATAGTCCCAACCCCAGATTTTTGTTTCCCAATCCCACTGTTGGAGCACGCCGGTGAGGGTGCGGTCCATCGTGGCGCGATCGACGTCGGGCCCGCCGGGGAGAAAGCCGAGCGGCATGAGCATCTGCGGATGATCGTGGCGGCTGGCGATGTTGTCCCAGTTGTCAGGCTGCGACTCGAGGGAGACGTACATGCCGTGCTTCTGCGGGAGCGGCGGGAGGTGGTTGATGACGTGGTCCCATTTTTCATCGCGCGGCAGGCCGAGGCGCATGCGCCATTGCTGGGCCATGTCGAGCGCCCAGCGCCAATAGGAAAGTTCGAAGCCGGGATTCTGGCTCGTGGCCTGGTCGCCGATCTCCTGGGCGATCCAGAGTGGCGGGCCGAGGACGTATTGTTTGCGGGCGGGATCGAACCAGACCATCGACGCGAGGCAGTCGGCGGTTTCGAGGACGAGGTCGCGGTACTTGGCGAGCGTGGCGGGCGTGGGGTTGTTGCGATAGAGGAGTTCGCAAAGATAAACCATGTGTGGCTGGTTCCAGACGATGAGTGGCGGACCGCCGGGGCTTTCACGCATCTCGGGGCCAGTCATCTTGGCCCAGCGCGCGCCTTTCCAGCCGCGGAATTTCGCGAGCTCGCGCGCGGCGGGGAGCTGGGCCTGGTACCATTCGAGATTTTTGGCGAGGAGCTCGTCGCGGCCGAAGAGCGCGAAGTGCGCGGCGTGCCACCAGATCATCTCGGTGTGGTGTTTGCCGTACCACGTGCTGCACGTGAGGCCGCTTTCCTGAGGCGGGACGTCGCCTGCCATCTGCACGGCCATGAGGTATTGCGAGAGGACGATGCGCTCCTCGACTTTCGTCGCGAGCGGGTTGGTGCTGCCGGTGAAGTCGATCGCGCCGCCGGATTCCCAGAAGGATTTCCAGTGGGTGGTGGATGCTTGGAACGCTTCGTCAGGGCGAGGATATGTGGATCTACCACCTTTTCCCGGCTGAAAGTATACGCTGAATTCTAACTCATTTGAAGCGAGGTAGCTATTCAGAGTGAACTGGTGTGCTCCTGTTTGAGCTACACGCGAATGATAAGCCTTCCAATCATCTTGGGAGTGCTCACGAGCTGCGGGTGTGAAGTGGATATCTACGTTATAGCCAGTGCTGCCTACAGTGCGACGAATCCATGTTGAGGTGGCTAATTCGGAGGTGTGCGACTCCGGATGGCTCCAATCGAGGCCGGGGGTGTTTTTCACGTCGAGTTGGTGACCGCGGGGGAAGGCGAGCCGGACGCGGAGTTTCCCTTGGGCGACGAGACCGGACTCGATGCGGAGGGCGATCGTGTCGCTGTCGGGCGCGCAGGCGGTTGTCACTTTGACCGGAACGCCGTCGAGTTTGAACTGGCTCGTGACGATGCCGGTCCAGAGGTCGAGCGTTTGATTCGGCTCTTGAATGTCCTCCGGCGCGAGCGGGGTGCCGTCGGCTTTGTCGTAGTCGAGGGAGAGCTGGCCGAGCGGGTGGTTGCGCGGGTTGGTGCGCAGGTATTGACCGGCAGACGTGGAGGCGAGGGTGGCGTAAGGCTGCTCGCTGCCATCGGGGTGTTTGTAGGGCTTGGAGGCGTCGGCGAGTGTGTAGTTGTTGGGGTTCGGATCGGTGACCCAGCACCAGCGGGAGAGGATTTCGACGGGGATGCCGTTGCGGTGGTGAAACTCGGCGAAGGTCTGCATGCCGGTGATGTCGCAGCCGAAGGCGAAGTTGCCGTTGCCGACGGTGAGCGTGGCGTCGGGATCAACTCGCGTGATGTGCGGGTTGTGGCGCGTGACGAGTGCGTGGCGGTCGATTTTCTCGGTCGCGGCGTGTGAGAAAGGCAGAGCGCAGGCGAGGATGAGCAGGACAAGGGCGAAGGGGAATCGCATGAGTGAGGAAAAAGCAGAGCGGGGAAGCGGGAGGGGCAAAGGGGGGATTGGCGGACAGTACAAATGCGCGACGCGCGGAGGCGGAGGTAGTTTGTAGTTGGTAATTGGTAGTTGGGAAGAAGTCGGAAAACAAAAAGGCGGGCCGGTGAAGGCCCGCCTTGGCGGAGAGTTTTTGTTACTTCACCAGTACGCGGTTGAGTGCGCTGACGATGGCTTTGATCGAAGCGAGCTCGATGTTGGTATCGATGCCTGCGCCGAAGAGCGTCTGGCCGCGGTCAGTCTTCACTTGAATGTACGACACGGCGCGGGCTTCGGCGCCTTTGCCGAGCGAGTGTTCGGAATAGCTGAGGACTTCGAACTTCGGCAAGGCGGTGGTGCCGAGCGCACGCACGAAGGCATCGATCGGGCCGTTGCCGGATGCGGTGAGGGCGTGGCGTTTGCCGTTGAGCGTGATCGACGCTTCGCAGGAAACGGCGCTGTCGCGTTCGGTCGTCTTGAAATGCTCGAGTGTGATCGGCTCACGACGGTCGATGTACTCGCGCAGGAACAAGCCGTGGATGTCGCCCGTGGTGAGCTCGGTGCCCTTGGCATCGGCGAGGTCGTTGACCAGGCGGCCGATCTCCTTGTGCATGAGCTTGGGCAACTGGAAGCCGTACTCGTTTTCCAAGACGTAGGCGACGCCGCCTTTGCCGGACTGCGAGTTGATACGGATGATTGCCTTGTAGCTACGGCCGACGTCGGCGGGATCGATCGGGATGTAGAGCGTGTCCCACGGGCGATCCGGCTTCTGGTGTGCCCAGGATTTCTTGATGGCGTCCTGATGCGAGCCGCTGAAAGCGGTGAAGGCCAGTTCGCCGGCGTAGGGCTGGCGGGCGGAAACCTCCATGCGCGTGCAGCGCTCATAGACGTCGCGGATGTGGTTCAAGTCACCGAAGTCGAGGCCGGTCTCGATCCCGTAGGTGTAGAGATTGAGCGCGGTGGTGACGATATCCAGATTACCGGTACGTTCGCCGACGCCGAAGAGCGTGCCTTCGACGCGGTCGGCCCCGGCCAGCAAGGCGAGCTCGGTCGCGGCCACGCCGGTGCCGCGGTCGTTGTGCGTGTGGAGCGAAACGATTGTGCTGTCACGGCGAGTGAGGTGCGTGCACATCCACTCGATCTGGTCGGCGTGCACGTTGGGCGTGCCGTACTCGACGGTGGCGGGGAGGTTCAGGATGATTTTTTTCTGCGGCGTAGGCTGCCAGACATCGCTGACGGCTTCGCAAATCTCCAAGGCGAAATCCAATTCGGTGCTCGTGAAGCTCTCGGGCGAGTACTCGAGCCGGATGTTGGAACCCTCGGTGACGAGCGGCTGCATCTTTTCCTTCAAGAAGCCGACGGCGTGCGTGGCGATACGGACGATGTCAGCGCGCGAGGCGTTGAAGACGTACTCGCGCTGTTTCGGCGACGTGGAGTTGTAGAGGTGGAAGATGATGTTCTTCGCGCCGCGCAAGGCTTCGAGCGAACGCGTGATCAAGTCCTCGCGGCACTGGCAGAGGATCTGGACGGAGACGCCGGCGGGGATGCGGTTTTCCTCGATGAGGCGGCGGCAGAAATCGAATTCGATCTGCGACGCGGAGGGGAAACCGATCTCGATTTCCTTGAAGCCAACTTTCACGAGCAGGTCGAAGTACTCCAATTTCTCTTCGACGCTCATGGGCTGGGCGAGTGCCTGGTTGCCGTCGCGGAGGTCGACGCTGCACCAGATCGGGGCGCGCGTGAACGTGCGGTTGGGCCATTGGCGGTTGGGCAAGTTGACCGGCGGGAACGGCCGGTACTTGGAAACGGGAGAGGGTTGCATGACGAAACGGAAAATTAGCTAACGACTTGGGTTGTGACTGACCAACGATAAAAACGCCTCTGACCGCGGGTGGCGGCGGGCGAGCTCAGGCAATCTAACGGACGCACGGATCAGCCTCACGGGCCTTTAGGGATCGTGCGTCTAGGTAAGTCGAAGCGCCTGGGCGATGTGTCGCATGTAACGGTCAGAAGATAACGGCTCGAACCGCCTGCGAGTCAAGGGGCGGTTTTATCGGCAGGTCTGCGAGGCGATGCGGGCGCAGGGTGGCCGCGCGACCTCCCGCAAACACGTGACTACCTGACATGCGTCGTTCTTGGGATGCTACGCGCTTTGCCCCTGATCCCTTTTGTTACTCCAGCGCTGCCGGCGCATGCGTCGGCTCGCCGATTCATTTTTTGAAAACCCCAAGGACGACAACCCCATGAATACCCGAAAAAATTTCCGCCGGCTGCTGTCGGCGGCTTTGTCGATCGCCTCGCTTGCGACGACGCGTGCAGACATCCCCGCATTCCCCGGCGCGACAGGTCCGGGCGCGGTCGCCACGGGAGGCCGTGGTGGCGATGTTTATCACGTCACGCGGCTCGATGTGGACAAAGAGGGCGTGCTGCCCGGCTCGCTCCAATACGGCATCAATAGCACGCCGGCCGCCGGCCGCACGATCGTCTTTGATGTCGGCGGAACGATTTTCCTCTCGGCCCAAAGCGCCAACGACACTCTGCGCTACAACGACGGCAACCTGACTATTGCCGGCCAGACTGCACCGGGGACAGGTATCACTATTGCCGGTACGGGGACGAAGTGGACGGGCAGCAACGTCATCCTGCGCAACATCACGATCATTCCCGGCAAAGAAAGCCTGGTGACGTTCGATGCGTTCAGCCTTCAGGTAAAAAACTCCATCCTCGATCACGTCAGTGCACTTTGGTTCACCGACGAAGGCATCTCGATCAGCGATCGCGGCGAAACATCCACCGTTCAATTCGCCAACATCAGCGAAGGCCTGAACTACGCCGGACATTCCTTCGGGTCGATCATCACCACGGAGATGGATGGCACCCGGTATTCGTTTAACCACAATCTCTACGCGCACAACGGATCGCGCATGCCGCGTATCGGTGCGGAAATCGGGCAGACGGGCTCGGTGTTGGATTTCACCAACAATATCCTCTACAACTGGTCGTCCACGAAGGTCGGTTACGGCGGCAGAAACCAGCCGTGCAGCACGAACTTCATCAACAACTACTACATCAACGGCGTTAATAACCAGACGACGAATCTCTTTGTCGGTGACGATCTGCCGTTGGATTCTGCTGTCACCAAAGTTTACGAATCCGGCAACAAGCTGGACAAGAATCGCAATGGAGTCATCGACGGCCTCACGGTCGGCGGCACGACCTATTTCCGCGAAGGGCTGACGCTCTATCCGTCCCCGTTTTTAGTGGAAGGCACGGCAGGCACGCACGACACTGCCGACGTCGCGCTCCAGCGGGTACTCGACTACAGCGGTGCCAACTGGCAGCGGCGCAGCGTCACGGACGCACGCGTCATGAACTCCGTCCGCACAGGGACTGGTGCCGGCATTCCCGACATCTCAGGCGCGCCCCAGGCAGGCGAGTGGACCGCGATTCTGGCGCAGCGACCGGTAAACGGTGTGGCTCCTTTCAACCGTCCGGCGAATTTCGATACCGATAACGACGGCCTGCCCGACACGTGGGAAATCGCCCACAGCCTTGATCCTGCCACGGCGAGCAACAACGCTGACTTCGACTCGGATGGCTATCGCAACATCGAGGAATACATCAACGAACTTGGCGCGTGGCCCGCGCCCAACGCGATTGTCTTCACCAACACCAATGCCAGCGGCCGCTACGCCGAAATCGGCAACTGGGGAAATGTCTGGCAGCCCTCGCGCTTCGACATCGCCCAAATCAACGCAGGCACGGCAACAATCGATGCTCCTGGCCAGCACGCCAAGATACTCTCCATCGCCAGCAACAGCGGCGACACTGCCGCGCTTTCCATCATCTCCGGCTGGCTCGACATTCGCCAGACGCTCTCCGTCGCTCCCGGTGGCACCGGCAGCGTGACCCAATCTGGTGGCGTGCTTCGCGCCGGCACTTCCGTCTCGCTCGGCAGTGCGAGCAATTCCGGCAGCTTCACGCTCACGGGCGGCACGCTCGCGACCTCGCTCCTCACCAAGGCCAATCCGGCCAGCACGTTCACTTTCTCCGGCGGTACTCTGCATGCGGACACTGTCGCCTTTTCCCTGAATAACGCTGGTGGCACGCTGGCGCCCGGCAGCGACCTCGCGCTCCAACAGATCGCCGCCGCTTCGATGCCCGACATCGACAACGCCCTTGAGCCCGTTCTCTCACGCGTCGGCTCCACGCGCATCAACGGCGACCTCGCCCTCCAAAGCGGCGCACTCGAAATCGACGTCGCCGGCCTCTTTAGCGCCGACAAACTCACCATCGACAACGCCCTCACACTCGGCGGCGCACTCAACGTCGTCGCCGCCGACGGTTATCTTCCCGCCACCGGCAGTCGCTGGCTCATCGCCAGCGCCAGCAGCATCAGCGGCACGTTCACCTCCATCACGCCCGGCTACGGTGTCGAAGTCGTTAACGGCAACTCGCTCTACCTCGTCGCCATTTCCACCGGCGGCACGGGCTCGACCAACGTCACCGTCGCAGCCGACGGCAGCGGTCAGTACACGCGTCTCCAGGACGCCCTCAACGCTGTCCCCGATGGCAACGCCACACCTTACATCATCCACATCAAGCCCGGCACCTACTCGGTCGACACCGTTGCCGACCAGTTCATGGCTGACGCACCCAAGATCACGCTGAACGGTCTCGGCGGAAATCCGGCGAACGTCATCATCACCGGTGGATTCAACGCCGCGTCCCTGCCCAACGACAAATATCAGCACGCAACTATAGTCGTTCTCGGGAATGATTTCACCGCGCTGAACGTCACCTTTGCCAACACCGCAGGGGACAACCAGGGCCAGGCGCTGGCGATTTATTCCAAGGCTGATCGTCTCTCGTTCGTGAACTGCCGCTTCATCGGCTGGCAGGACACGCTCCGCGCGGAATACGGCCGTCAGTACTTTGAAAACTGCTACATCGATGGTGACGTCGACTTCATCTACGGCCACGCGACCGGCTACTTTAAGAACTGCTCCATCAACGTGAAGTCGAACGGCTACGTTACCGCGCCCGACACGCTCGTCGCCGGCGACTATCGTAGCAAAGGCTTTGTCTTCGAGGGCTGCACCATCACGGGCGCGACCAACAACGTTGGTTATCTCGGACGCCAGTGGAATCCAGGCGGACTCTGTGTCTTCCTTAACACCAAGATCGGCCCGGTAATCAGGGCCGAGGGCTGGAGCGGCAGCACCGCTCAGAACACCTTTGCCGAGTATCGCAGCACGGATCTCTCCGGTGCACTTCTCAACGTCTCGGGCCGCGCCGCCGGTTCGATTCAACTCACCGACGCGCAGATTGAGCCGTATTCGCAGAACAACTGGCTCTCGGGTCCGGATGCCTGGGCGCCTTACAGCGCCGCCGCCACCGTACCCTCGGCCCCTGCTAGCCTCACGGCCACGGGCGGTAACGCACAGGTTTCGCTCACATGGCCTTCCACCGCCGGTGCCACCCGCTACAATGTGAAACGCTCCGCCACCAACGGCGGACCATACACCACCGTGGGATCGCCGACCGGCACCAGCTACACCGACACCGGCCTCACCAACGGTGTGACTTACTACTACGTTCTCTCCGCGGTGAACCAGGGCGGCGAGAGCGCCAACTCCACGCAGGCTAGCGCGACACCGCTGTTCACGGTTCCAGTTCCGCCCCCTGTTCCCGCCAGCCTCACGGCCACTGCGGGCAACGCCCAGGTCTCGCTGACCTGGCCCTCGGTTTCCGGTGCGACCAGCTACAACTTGAAACGCTCCACGGTCAGTGGCGGTCCTTACACCACGGTCTCCCTGCCAACCGGCACTAGCTACACGAACACCAGCCTCATCAACGGTACGACCTACTACTACGTCGTCTCCGCGGTGAACGCTGACGGAGAGAGCGCCGACTCGCCTCAAGCCAGCGCGACGCCCCAGCTTCCACCGCCTTCGACGCCGACAGCCCTCGTTGCGACATCGGGTAACGCCCAGGTCTCGCTCAATTGGGGCAACGTCACGGGTGCCACCAACTATAACGTGAAGCGCAGCACCACCACCGGCGGGCCGTACACCACGGTCGCTTCGTCCGCGATCAACAGCTACACGAACACTGGCCTCGCCAACGGCACGACCTACTACTTCGTCGTCTCCGCCGTGAATGGCGCCGGCGAGAGCACCAACTCTTCCCAGGCGAGCGCGACGCCGGTCGCCGCTCCCGTCAGCCAGTTACTCGCTTATGCCGGCTATGCAGAAGGCGTCACCGGGACGGCGATCGTCAACAACACTGTCTCCGGTGGCACCGGCTTTATCGGCAACTACGGCATCAAGCCGACCTCCACCCAATATCCGTTCCCGTACTACATCAACGGACTGACCTACGACACGCTGAAGACCACCG
The DNA here is from genome assembly GCA_049840895.1 of Nibricoccus sp. Lineage (GTDB taxonomy): Bacteria > Verrucomicrobiota > Verrucomicrobiia > Opitutales > Opitutaceae > Nibricoccus. Next base: position 35,414 of record JASGJB010000060.1, read on the forward strand.
GCAAGGCCGTGCAGCTCGGCGCAGCCAACAACCAGCAGTATCTCCTGCAGCACATCCTGCCGGCGACGCTCGGCTCCATGGCCAGCGCCAACGGTGGCACGCTCTGGATGAGCTATCTGTTCTACAACCCCGTCTATGCCACCAACCCCAACGCATTCTACCGTGAATCGAGTTTGAACTTCGTCTACGGCGCCTCCACCGCCAACGGCAGCACCGTTAATGGTGGCACCGTACTGGGCGGAGTGGGCATGCCGAACACGAGCGCCACGGTCCCCGCTAACTGGGCGATGTGGACTTCCCGCACCGAGAATGGCTCGACCACCACGCCGGCGACTTCGCTTATGTCCACTATCTCCGCCTTCAATCCGGCCGCCCAGCTGGTCGTGATGCGCATGGATATCAACCCGGCGGCGAACACACCGGACAAAATCTACCTGTGGATCAATCCGACCATCGGAGGCAGCACGCCGGACATTTCCACGGCTCAAGTGACGAACGCGACGATCAACGTCGATGCGATCAACGCGTTCCGCTTCATCGCCAACGGTGTCAGCGGCTCCAATGTGAACGCCTTCTATGCGGTCGACGAAATCCGCGTCGGTGCGACGTTCGGTGATGTGACTCCAGTCGAAGCCTCGCTTCCGGTGGTTTCCCTCGTCGCGACCGACGCCGCCGCTGGTGAATCCGGTGCAGACCAGTCTCTCGCCTTCACCGTCACGCGCACCGGCTCCACCGCTTCCGCGCTCACCGTGCCGCTGGTCGCCTCTGGCAGCGCGGCTGCGGGTGACGACTACGCCGGTTTCTCCGGCTCGGTTGAAATTCCCGCCGGTCAGTCCAGCACCTCGGTCGTGCTCAACGTCCTTCCAGACGCGCTGGCAGAAGGTTCGGAAACCGTCGCGCTCACGCTCGGCGCCAGCGCCAGCTTCACCGCCGGCGCGCCCTCCTCGGCCTCCGCCAGCATCGCTGACAGCCCGGCCGGTGCGTTCTTCTTCGCGAACATCGCAGACCCTGCCCAACGCAATCCCGGCGACGATCCGGAAGGGGACGGCGTTCCGAACCAGCTCGAGTTTCTGCTCGGCCTGAATCCGAGTGTGCCCGATTCCAATGGCCTGCCGACGATCACCGTGGACGCCGATTGGGTGACCTTCCGCTTCACGCGCAGCACGACGGCTGACAGTGCATTCTCGGTCCAAAGCTCGACGGATCTCATCAACTGGAGCGTTGTCCCGACGACAGTCGAGTCCTCCACGGCCACGACGGAAACGCTCATCGCCAAACTGCCGCGCGTGCCAGGCAAGTTGTTCTTCCGCCTAATCGCGGAAACGATCCCGACCGTGCCGCTCGGTTATCTCGATACGAACCTGCCGGTGGGAACCATCGCGTTCGGCCTGCTGTTCGACGACACCAGCGCCACGCCCACGGGCGTTCGCGCTGCGCGCATTGAAACGCTGACGACCGACACGATCGGTCTCACGGGCGCCAACTGGAGCGGCGCTCTGGCCAACCCGGCTGCACCGTGGGCCGTCCGCTTCACAAGCGGCACCGCCGAAGGCCGGCTGGTCGATATCACCGCCAACACAACCACGACGCTCACGCTCGGCGGCATCAATCTCGCCGCGCTGGGTGTTGTCGCCGGTGACAGCTTCGAGCTCGTTCCGCTCGACACGCTCGGAACTCTCTTCAGCGGCGCGCTGCAAGGGGGCACATCCGCCGCCACAGCGGACGTCGTTCAACTCCGCAGCGGAGCGACGTGGGTTGCCTATTACTTCGACACGACGCTGGGCTTCTGGCGTCGCACGTCGGGTGCGGCGGTCAACAGCAACAACGCCGTTGTCCGTCCCGGCTCCGGCATCCTTGTTCTACGCCGCGGTTCCGCGACCGGACTCACGATTGTCGGTCGCGTCCTGGGAGGTTCCTTCCGCCAGCCCGTCAACAACGCCAGCTCCACCGCCATCACTGCGGGCTTCCCGACGGATGCGACACTCGGTTCCCTCGGCGTGCAGACGCTCCTGACCGGCTGGCGCGCAGGAACAACCAGCAGCTCGGCGGATGCTGTCGGTCTCCACAACGGAGCCACCTGGATTCCGTATTACTTCAACGGCACAAACTGGCAGACCGCCGCCGGCGCGAACAGCGACTCGGTGAGCATCCCCGCCGGCTCCGTTCTTCTCATCCAACGTCCGGGATCGACCTCCGGCACGACGGACCTCGTCCGCGCAAAAGTCTACTAACATGAAAACCAAACTCACCTCGCTCATTATCCTGGCGGCGGCCCTGGCCACCGGTTCCCACGCGCAGATCACTCTGCACAACTTTTCCAACTTCGAGTCGCCGCAGACACTGTTCTTCGGCGACTGGTCCGACAGCGGTGATCCGTTTGCCGGAAGCACGACGCCGTCCCCGTTGCTCTCGCAGGACGCTGGCTCCTTCCTGATCAACGGAGCAACCAACGCTGACACGTCCTACGTGGAGTACACATTCGCATCCACACAGGATCTGACCTTCAGCGGAAAGTTTTCGCTGAAGCTGCGCCTCCTCGAGGCAAACACGGCTGACAGCCTGACCGTGTTCCTCCTCGACACCAGTGCGCGCACCGCGTTTGCGACGTTCCAGATGAGCGATTTCAACCTGTTCTCCTTCAGCGAACGCTCGGAGGCATTCACCGCGGACGCCGGTTTCGACATCAGTGAGGTCAGCGCGTTTCGCATCAGCGGAAACGATCCCTTCGGAGATTCGTTCAGCGGACCTTTTCTTGGCGTCGCGCTCGATAACCTCGGTATCGTTCCCGTTCCTGAGCCTTCGACCTACGGTTTGATCGGTGCCGGTGTGCTTTTGCTGGTCATAGCCATCCGCCGTCGTCGCGTGGTTTAATCGCAATCTTCCCAGACGGCAGGTCTGGGTTTGGCATAGCCGGGGAATCTGGCGCGTGTGAGAACGCGCCAGATTATCGCCGAGAGAGGGCGATAAAATTTGCGTCATTGCCACTGCCACCACCAATCGGACATTTGCGCGTAGAATGGTGGGCCGACAGGGATTCGAACCCTGACTCAAAGGATTATGAGTCCTCTGCTTTAACCGTTAAGCTATCGGCCCAAATCGGAGTCCACTCTGACTTCGAAGGTTTATTTTGCGGAGAACTGTCAGTTCAGACCAAGCAAAATCAGGAGCCTTAAGCCATGCGGTGGCTGGACGCCTCGTCCGCTTAGTGGCTGGCAGCTGCCTTTTGGCGTAGTTTGTTGAATAACTGCTCGACCATCTTGGTTTCCATCGAAACACGCCACTGCGCATCAATTCGGACAAATTCCCGGGCGGATTCCCTGGGTTTGTCGTCGTTGCCCTTGTTGGTTGTCCGCACGCGTAGCGAAACTCGCGATTCATCAACGGGTGTCGTTCTGATGACTTGAACCTTTGATGCCTTGCGCACGATTTCCTCGGCGAGGAAAAGTGCGACGACGTGCTGGGGGGATTTGAACTGCCGTCGTGTTTCCTCGGGTAGCTGCTGAAGATATTCCGTTCCCAGTTTGAGCGATTCGGGTGGCAGGAATACGAGGCTGGCCAGCGTGTCGTCGTCGCCTGTCAATGCAGCCCAGACCAGGGTTTGAAACGCGGTGGCTGCGGTTGCCGATCCCACGTTCCGGCATTCTTCCACCGCGATGAGCTCTTTTTCTATGCTCGCATTGGTCAGGGCGGGAGCAGCGGTGACGGCCGGCACTGCTGCGGACTGTGTTTCAGGCGGAGCGGAGCGATTGATCATTCCCGTGAGTGCGGCCTCAGCATCGGCGAGGCGCTTTTTCAGCGCCTGGTTTTCCCTTTTCGTTTCTTCGAGAAGACTTGCTTGCGGGCGAAGCCCGGCGAGTTCGCGTTCGCGATCCGCGAGCTTGATACTGACGGCGACACCGATACCGCTGCCGATGGCGAGTGCGCCGATGAGTGCGTACTGGAGTTTGGTCATAGTGAGGAAAAAAGCGGTTGCTGAAACACCTGTGACTGCGGCTGCGGCGGTGGCGCCGGAGGTAACGGTGGCGGCAAGTCCGGCCGGTGCGGCGGTGGCGGTTTGTTCACCCAGCGCGAGGGCGAGGGCGGTGACGGAGGATTTCACACCGCGGCGTTCCAGACTTGCGCGCATCTTTTTCAGAGCACGGTCCACACAGGAACGGGCGGCGGATTCGCTGAGGGCGAGTCGTGAACCGAGATCGGCGAGTTCGCGTCGCTCGAAGAAACGCATGAGTACGGCTTCGCGTTCGCGTGGTTTGAGTTCTCCGATGGCGGCGTCGATCACCGGCTGAAGTTGGGCGGGATCGAGCGAGGCAGCGTCTTCGGAGGAGTGGTGTTGCCGGTCGGCGTTCATCTCGGTGGCCGCGAGGCGTTCGTGGTGCTCGCGGCGTGCGGCGCTGCGCATCGCTTTGGATGCAGCAAAACGAACGGCGGTGTGGAGCCAGCCGACGAGGATTGTGGATCGGTTGAGCGAACCGGCTTTGCGGGCGAGATCGGTGAAAACGCTTTGGGCGATCTCTCGCGACAGATGGATGTTGCCATCGGTCTGGCGAAGCGCGGCGGCGTAAACGAGATCGAGGTGACGGCGGACGAGTTCAGCGAACGCTGGTTCGGAGCGCGACGTGGCGTACTGGCGGAGAAGCTCGTGGTCGTCATCGATCATCGTGTTTGCCTCCTAACACCCGGCCGATGTGAAACCGCGCAAAATTTTTCACGAGGGATTTCGCGGGGTGAGGTCATTCCAGTGCCAGGGGCATGAAAAAGGCGAGCCGTGGAGGGCTCGCCTTGAAGGTAGATGCGTGGACGTTCTTAAGCCTGTTCCTGCGGAATCACCGTCTGGATGTGCAGTTCTTTGAGCTGCTTCGCGGTGACGGGCGTCGGGCTCTGGGCCATGAGGTCCTGGCCTTTTTGCGTCTTTGGGAATGCGATGACGTCGCGGATGCTCGTGGTGCCGCAGAGAAGCGCGCACATGCGGTCGAGACCGAAGGCGATGCCGCCGTGTGGAGGCGCGCCATACGTGAATGCTTTGAGCATGTAACCGAAGCGACTTTCGACGACGTCGGCGGGAATCTTGAGGACGTCTTCGAAGACCTTTTTCTGGAGCGAAGGTTGGTGAATGCGGATCGAGCCGCCGCCGAGTTCCATGCCGTTGAGGACGGCGTCGTAGTGCTGGCCGCGAACGCGTTTCGGATCGCTGTCGAGGTACTGGGCGTCGTCGGCGACTGGCGCGGTGAACGGATGGTGCGTGGCGACGTAGCGGTTGGCTTCTTCGTCGAAGCTCATCAGCGGGAAATCGACGACCCAGAGGAATTTCCAGTCGTCGTGGCGGATGGTGAGCTTGCCGCGTTTAACGAGGAGCTGTGCGGCTTCGAGGCGCGTGCGGCCGAGGATGGCGCAGGCTTTTTCCCAACCGGCGGCGGCGAAGAAGACCATGTCGCCGTCCTGGATATCGAGCTGTGATTTAAGAGCGGCCTTTTCTGCGTCGGAGAATGCTTTGACGATCGGCGATTTCCACTCGCCGCCTTCAGCCTTGATGTAGGCGAGGCCTTTCGCGCCGAGGGATTTCGCGATGTCTTCGAGGGCTTTGATTTCGCCCTGCGTCATGTCGGCGAGGCCCTTGGCGTTGATGGCCTTGATTACGCCGCCGCTGGCGACGGTGGATTGGAAGATTTTGAAACCCGAGTTTCTGAAGAGCTCAGAAACGTCCTGCAGCTCGATGCCGAAGCGCATGTCGGGCTTGTCGACGCCGAAGCGGTTCATCGCATCGACGAACGGCATGCGCAGGAACGGCGTGGGGATGTCCACGTTGAGGACTTCTTTCCAGACCTTCGAGAGCATGCCTTCGAAGATGCGGTAGACGTCTTCGCGATCGATGAACGAGGCCTCGACGTCCACTTGGGTGAACTCCATCTGGCGATCGGCGCGGAGATCTTCGTCGCGGAAGCAACGGGCGATTTGGAAATAACGCTCCACGCCGGCGACCATGAGGATCTGCTTAAACTGCTGCGGCGATTGCGAGAGCGCGTAGAACTGGCCGGGGTGAATACGCGACGGCACGAGGTATTCGCGGGCGCCTTCGGGCGTGGATTTGAAGAGCGCGGGGGTCTCGACCTCGATGAATTCCTGCGAGTCAAAGTAGTCGCGGATCGCCTTGGTGGCCTTGTGGCGGACCTGGAGATTTTTGCGCATCTTCGGACGGCGCAGATCGAGGTAGCGGTAGGTGAGGCGGAGGTCTTCGTTGACCTTGTCGCCACCAGCGTCGTCGAGCGGGAAGGGCGGGGTGTCGGAAATGTTGAAAATCGTGAGCGCGGTGGCGTCGACCTCGATGCCGCCCGTGGGGATGTTTTTGTTCACCGTGCCTTCGGGGCGGGCGACGACTTTGCCGGTCACGCCGATGACGGACTCCGGCTTGATCTGCGCGGCCTGGGCGGCGAGCTCGGCGTTAACGTGCGGGTCGAATTTGACCTGGGTGACGCCTTTGCGGTCGCGCAAATCGATGAAGAGGATGCCGCCGTGGTCGCGGATGGAGTCCGCCCAGCCGACGAGCGAGACGGACGCGCCGAGGTTGGACGGGTTGAGTTGGGCACAGTGGTGGCTGCTCTTCATGGGATGGATCGAGGGATGAAACGGAGAGAAATGCCCAGCGGGACGGCTTCGGGCAAATTTTTTATTCGTCGAGTTGCTCGTCAGTCGAGCAGCCGGTCAGGAGGCGAAAAGTTCCCGTCGGGAAAACGGGTGGGTTCGCGATGGTTTCTTGCCGAAACAATTCCAAGGCGTCTGACAAAACCTCAAAATTGAGGAGACGGTGGCGACTTCTTTACCAGGGTTGCAGTCTCGTTACGGAGCCTGTGCCAAACTGAAACCCCACGATGTAATCACTGTAGCCGTAGTCGCTAAAGTCAGGTGAACTAGCAGCGAGTCCCGGATTGGCGGCGGTGAGGGCCTGAAGATACTCGCGGGCCTTGGCGTTGTACTGCGCACCGTAGTTGCCGACAGCGTAGAGAGTATCGCCCGCCAGATTGCGTGGATCATCGTGGCGATGACGGTTGCGTAGCGTTTTCTTGCCGCCGAAATAATAACGAAGTCCGAACAACGCGTGGTCGTAGCCGGAGTCTCCCCGGACGAGGTCGGCGGTGATGGCCAGGTTCCTTTTGGGAATCTGAAACTCGACCTCCGCACCATAGCTATTCTGTTCAAAGCGAACCGAGGCGTGGGCGCGCACGGAGAGGTTTTCCACGGGATAGACTGTGGCAGAGGCGGTGACAAAGCCATCGGAACGATCCGTTTCGATGAAAGGCGCGGACGTGTCGTACTTGATGAAACCGACGCCACTGTGAACACCGAATGTCACGATCTTCCAGTAGTACTCCGCTTCGACACCAAAATCCTGCGACTGCACGAAGTCCGATGTGATGGCGCTGGCGGTCAGGCCAATCAAAGCGCGATCTGGATTCCGCCAGAAGACGTGCGCGGCTCCTCCGCCGAAATCGACTTTTTCCACCTGCGTGTAGAGGCCGTCTACTTGAGCGCCCCAATTATGCGCCACCGGAAACGTCAGTGAGCCGGCCAGGTTGTGACCGTCGCCACCATCCATGTCGCCGTACGAGACGCCCAACTTGCCGTTCAGTGCTGAAACGGCTGCGGACGACTCAACGGGGATGGCATTGGATTGCCCGAAAGACGGCAGGGTGAGCGCGAAGAAGGGAATGGCCCGGATGGAGGTGCTGAAGAAGGACATGGAGGGTGAGGCTTCTTGTTGAAGCATTGGGGGAGTCAAGAAACGGCAGGCCCCTGTGAAGATGCGAGTTGTCGCACCGTAGCGGTTACAGAGACGGTCGAGCGGAAGATGGATAGCGGCTTCGGCGGAAGCTGCCTCAACGAGAGAGGTCCCCGAAAACGCGACCTAAAACCGCTCGACCCGGTTTGGCGGAGCGGTGCATAACGGCGGCCCCCAAAATATGCATCTACTCGACCGTCGGACGATTTTTGTGAGTGAACATGTCGGCCTCCTCAAGCTGACCGGTGCCTACGATCTGCTTGATCCGCAGACGAAGGAAAAGATCGGGATCGCCCAGGAAAAAATCAGCGGCTGGCAGAAATTCCTGCGGCTGCTCGTGAAGAAAGCGATGCTGCCCACGCGGGTGGAAATCGCCGTGGCCGAAGGGCAGCCCGCGTTGCTGGTGCTGACGCGAGGTTTCACGTTTTTCCGGTCGAAGGTGCTGGTCCTTGATGGTGCGGGCACGCAGATCGGTTATCTGCGCTCAAAGTTTTTCTCACTCGGCGGTGGTTTTCACGTGTTCAGCACGGATGACCAGAAATTTGCGGAGGTGAAGGGCGACTGGAAGGGCTGGAACTTCCGGCTGGTTGATGTCACTGGTCGTGAGATGGGCATCGTCACCAAAAAGTGGGCCGGAATTGGAAAAGAATTTTTCACCAACGCTGACCAATATGTGATCGAGGTGAAGGAAAGTGGATCCAGCAACGCGCTCGTGCTGGCGGCAGCCCTCGCAATCGACATCGTCTTCAAAGAACGACAGGGCTGAGTTCCTCAAAGCGCTGCGAAGCTGTCGTCACGACCTCACGATCATGGAAATCATCCTCCTAGGCACCGGCACCTCCCAAGGCATTCCCATGATCGCGTGCGATTGCGCGGTGTGCACCTCCGAGGATCCGCGCAACAAGCGATATCGCGCTTCGATCCATGTCGTGATGGATGGCTTGCATATCCAGGTGGATGCCTCGCCGGAATTCCGGCTCCAGTGCCTGCGTGAAAAGATCAACTGGATCGACTTGTTCATCCTCACGCACGGACACGCGGACCATATCACCGGCATGGATGACTTGCGTCGCTTCTGCGATCTTCTGGGTGGAACCGCGCTCAAAGTTTACGCGACCGACGAAGGCATGAGCCGTGTGCTCGCGATTTATCCATACACGATCATTGAGCGGCCGGTGGTTCGCGGCTATCCGGCATTCAGTCTTCAGCAAATGCCGGCGCGATTGGAGTTGGATCAGGGGACGATCGAGTCGACGCTGCTGCCTCATGGCGGCTTGAATACACTCGGCCTTGTTTTCACCGAGAAGAGCAGCGGGAAAAAATTCACCTACTATACGGATTGCAAACGCGTGCCGCGCGAGGCTGTGGAACTGGCCCGCGGCTCGGACTTGGTGGTGCTCGACGGGCTTCGTCCGCAAACGCATCCCTCGCACATGAGCATCGATGAAGCGGTGGCCGCGGCCCAGGAGATCGGTGCGCCGAAAACGTATCTCACGCACCTCACGCATCTGACTGATCACGCGACGACGGACGCCACACTGCCGCCGAAAGTGGCGCTGGCCTACGACGGATTGCGTGTGACTTTATAGCAGGGTGGGAGGTGGCGGAGGGGTGCGGCTGGAATAAGCGACAGACATAATCGACGCGTAGATTTGCGCGGGATGGATGCGTGCCTAGTCGTTTACGCCATGCGCTCGCCGGCTGGGTATGGTTGCGGGGGAAATGTTTTTCAAAAAACGCGCTTGCATTGAATCCACCTGTTTATTGTGTGTTTTTAATTCCTACTAACTTTATCAAGAAACTTTTCCTATATGTCTTCCTCTGCCATCAAATCACCCGTCAGCGTCGCCCCCGGTCCGGACTGGCTTGAGATCGTTCGCGCCAAAGTAGAGGGCCTCAGTTTTGGCGTCGTTCAGATAGTTGTTCATGATAGAAAAGTTACGCAAATAGAGCGCACGGAAAAAACCCGTCTTGATTCGCCGGATTCCCTGCGTCGTCGCGAAAACTACTAACTCTTTCCGCCAACCGGTCCTCCGGAGCATAAAAACCCGACCATAAAGCATACCAGTCAACTGGGCTTATAGACCAAGCACACCAATACCAGCAACACCTCCATGAAGTCTCACGTTATTCTCCGCACAGCTTTGGCTGCATCCGCATTCTCCGCCGTCGTCGTCGGCCTGCACGCGCAAGCCGGCACCGATGAAGTCTCTCAACTTCGCGAGCAGATCCGCCTGCTCGATCAAAAGCTCCGGGTTATTGAGCGCAAAACCGAGATCAAGGACGAGGAAGCGGCCACCGCCTCCAAGGCCGCCGCCAAAGTCACGGTCAATGACAAGGGCTTCACAATCGCTTCTGGCGACGGTGCCAACACCCTGCGCCTCCGCGGCCTCGTCCAGGCGGACGGTCGCGCCTTTTTCGATGACGATCCTGCGCTCACCAACAACAACACTTTCCTGGTCCGTCGTGCGCGCATCATTTTCGAAGGTACGTTCTCCAAGAACGTCAGTTTCCTGCTCGTCCCCGAGTTCGCGGGCTCTGCGCCTACGCTGGTTGATGCGTTTGTGAACTATTCGCTGAAGCCCAGCCTTCAGTTCCGGATCGGCCGCTTCCGCGAGCCAGTTGGTCTCGAGCAACTCCAGTCGGACTCGGTGGCGTTTTTCACCGAGCGTTCGGTTGTCAGCCAGCTGGTTCCCAATCGCGATATCGGCTTTCAGGTCCACGGCGATATTCTGGGCGGCACGGTCAACTACGCCGTCGGTATTTTCAACGGTGTGCCAGACGGTTCCAACAACGGCGCGGTCACTGGCACCACGGTGAATGCTGATTCCGACAACGACAAAGATATCGCAGCGCGCATCTTCGCCCAGCCATTCAAGAACAACGCCGATTCTGCATTCAAGGGCCTCGGCATCGGTATCGGTGGCAGCTACGGTAACCAAAATCCCGCATCCGGTCTTCCGTCTTATCGCACTGATCCGCAGCAGACCGCTTTCGCTTATCGTACCACCACGATCATCGACGGCAAAACCTGGCGTCTTTCGCCGCAGGCAAATTATTACTCCGGCCCGCTCGGCCTCCAGGCTGAGTATGCGATCTCCACGATCAACGCCCGTCCGGCCGCCAACTCTCCCAAGGTCGAGGTCCAGAACAAGGCCTGGCAGTTTTCCGCCGGCTACGTGCTGACCGGTGAAGATTCCTCCTACACGGGCGTCACGCCGAAGACCAACTTCGACCTGGCTGCCGGTACCTGGGGCGCCTTTGAGGTCGTCGGTCGCTTTGACCAGCTCTCGATCGATGACAGCGCATTCGAGCCAAATCCGACGCAGGCTCTTTCGCTCGCCGATCCGGCCGCGAATCCGAGCGACTTCAAGACCTTCGGTCTCGGCGGCAACTGGTATCTGACCAAGACCCTCCGCGCCTCGCTCAACTACTTCCACACCGAGTTCAGCAACAATGTGCCGGTGCCGACCCGTCCGGTTCTTCGCAACGACGAGAACGCCCTCATCGTCCGCGTTCAGGTTGCGTTCTAATCCTCCCTCAAAATCGAACCTGTCACTCTCATGAAATTTAAAACCCTCGCCACGATACTCTCCGCAGTCGCGATCTCCGCGACTGCCCTCGCCAAAGACATCGAGCTTCTGAACGTTTCCTACGATCCGACGCGCGAACTCTACACCGAGTACAACAAGCTCTTCAGCGAACACTGGAAGGCGAAGACCGGTGACAACGTCACCATCAAGCAGTCGCACGGCGGCTCGGGCAAACAGGCCCGCTCCATCATCGATGGCTTGCAGGCCGACGTCGCCACGCTCGCCCTCGCCGGCGACATCGATGCGCTGAATGCCAACGGCAAACTCATCCCGGCTGATTGGTTGAACCGTCTGCCCAAGCAGTCCGCACCCTACACGAGCACGATCGTATTTCTCGTTCGTGCGGGAAATCCCTTCAAAGTCAAAGACTGGGACGACCTCGCCAAGCCCGGCATCTCCGTGATCACGCCCAACCCGAAGACCTCGGGTGGCGCGCAGTGGAATTACCTGGCCGCCTGGGAGTTCGCCCGCCGCAAGTTCGGCAGCGATGACGCCGCCAAGGAATTCGTTCGCAAGATCTACAAGAACGTCCCCGTGCTCGATTCCGGTGCCCGCGGTTCCACGACGACCTTCGTCCAGCGTGGTGTCGGCGACGTGTTCATCTCCTGGGAAAACGAGGCTTTCCTCGCCCTCAAGGAATTCGGCGCCGACAAGTTCGAGATCGTTGTTCCCTCGCTGAGCATCCTCGCCCAGCCGAGCGTCACGGTTGTCGACAAGGTCGTGAAGAAGAAGGGCACCGCTGAAGTCGCCAAGGCTTACCTCGAGTATCTCTACTCCGAAGAAGCCCAGGACGTCATCGGCAAGAACTTCTACCGTCCGACCTCCGAAGCCGCTGCGGCCAAATACGCAGCCACCTTCCCGAAAGTTCAGCTCTTCACCATCGATGAAGCGTTCGGTGGCTGGACCAAGGCCAAGAAGGAGCACTTCGCCGACGGCGGCACCTTCGACCAGATTTACGTGAAATAAGCCCTGGCGGTTTCTTTCCCTTACTCCTGTCCGCCGCTTCCCGGGCGGGCAGGAGTACGAAGAGCGAAAACGCCCGTTCAAAACCCAAACTTAAAACGCCAATTCCATGAGCACGATCTCCACCCGCTTTGAAACCGTGGCGCACGTTGCCGCTGCGGCGCCGCAATCCATTTCCACCGAGCTTTCGGAAAAGCTCCACGATCTCTACGCCCTGTCGCAGCGTTCCAATTACGTCTTCGGATCGCCGCTCGGGCCATTCTATCACAAGGCGCAACACCTGAACCTGCCGCGCTTCGTTTACTTCGGACCGTACACCCACGACGAATCGCTCCGCCTGGCTTTCTACGCGGGCTTCGACCACCAGGATCTGCGCGGCACCTTTGCGCTTCTCCACCTTGTCGAGCGTCTCGCGATCAATCCGGATATCGGGCAGGGATTGAACCTGTCGTTCTTTCCGCTGATCGATTCCGCCGGACTTTTCCACGGTGAAACGGGCCGCGATCTCGCCCGGGAAAACTGGGTTCACAGTTCCGCGCCCGAGGTAAACCTTCTGCAGAAAGACGCGCGTGCCCGCGGCTATCACGGCTTCGTACGCGTGCTTACCAACACTGGTACCGAGGAAATCTCCGTCAGTCTGCGCAGCCAGTTTCCCGCCGCGGTGCAGGCGCCCGGTGTGGAGTTCATCTCCTCCGAAGATTTTGATCCGCTCCCCGTCCGCTGGGAGGCAGCCGACTCGGTCATCCACGAAGGCCCGCTCACGCTCAACGACGATCTCCCTTTCAGCGCATTTGAGCTGACGCTCCGCATTCCCGCTTCCTGGCCCGCCGGTTTGTATCAGGAGGCTGTTTCGTCTATTTTGCGCCGCTTCATTCTCCGCTATCGCACGCTCCAAGCCTACGGCCAGCACCTCTAACTTAAATCATGTTCACTTCACGCTCCTTCATTCGTCGCACGGCCATCACGGTCGCGCTTGCCGCCAGTTCGCTACCCGCCTCCGCGGTCGAACTGCTAAACGCGTCCTACGATGTCACGCGCGAATTCTACAAAGAGTACAACGCCGCATTCATTGCCCACTGGAAGACCAAGACGGGTGAAGACATCACGGTGAAGCAGTCTCACGGCGGTTCCAGCAAACAGGTTCGCAGCGTGATCGACGGCTTGCAGGCTGATGTCGTCACCATGAACCAGGCGCTGGACATCGATCAGCTAGTGAAGCCAGGCCTCATCCCCGCCAACTGGTCCTCACGTCTGCCGAAAGACAGCGTGCCGTACACCTCCACGATTTTCTTCATCGTTCGCAAAGGAAACCCGAAGAAGATCAAGGACTGGAGCGATCTCGTCCGCGACGACGTGAAGTCGATCATCCCGAATCCGAAGACCTCGGGCAACGGCCGTTACAGTTATCTCGCGGCCTGGGGTTACGCCCTTCGTCAGCCCGGCGGAGACGAGGCAAAAGCCCGCGAGTTCGTGAAAAAACTTTTTGCCAACGTTCCCGTGCTCGACGCCGGCGGCCGTGGCGCCACGACGTCTTTCGCGAAAAACGGCATCGGCGACGTGCTGCTCACCTTCGAAAACGAAGTCTCGCTTACCATCCGCGAGTTCGCCGACGAAGGCTTCGAACTCGTCGTTCCCACGACCAGCATTCTCGCGGAAAACCCGGTCGTCTGGGTGGACAAGGTCGTGAAGAAGAAAAAGACCGAGGCGCTCGCGAAGGCTTATCTCGAATATCTCTACAGTCCCGAGGCGCAGGAAATCGCTGCCAAACAGAATTTCCGTCCCGGCGATCCGGCTGTCTTCGCCAAACACGCAGCCCAATTCCCGAACATCCCTCTCTTTAGCGTAGCCGAGGTTTTCGGAGGATGGACAAAAGCCCAGCAGGTCCATTTCGCCGACGGCGGCGTCTTCGATCAGATCTACGAAAAACGCTGAACGTCGCGCTCGTCAGCCGCCCGATTTTCCCGCCATGGTCATGCTCATGTCACCGGATACGCGCGATCTTCGCACCTTGCTCGGCCCGCTCCTGGAGCTGGCGGAGGAATGCGTTGACGTGATCGGTTCCATGGCGGGCTCTTTCTCCCTCAACGGCCGCCGCTACGGCATCCCGCGTTTCCTGTTTGCCGGTCCCGCGGCGTCCCACGATTCGATCCGCCTCGGCCTTTTCGCCGGCGTGCACGGCGATGAGCCCGCCGGCTGCGAAGCGCTCGCACGTTTCCTCAGCGATCTCGCGGCCAATCCGGAAATCGCCACAGGTTACGACCTCGTCGTCTATCCGGTCTGCAATCCGACCGGTTACGAGGACAACACGCGTTTCAACCGCGCCGGATTCGATCTCAACCGTGAGTTTTGGCGGGGTTCCTCCCTGCCTGAGATCGCCATTCTCGAACGCGAACTGCGCGAGCACCGCTTCGATGGCATCGTCACGCTTCATGCGGACGATACGTGCAACGGCCTTTACGGTTATGCCCACGGCCGCGTGCTCAATGAAGCGCTCCTGCGTCCCGCGCTGGATGCCGCCTCCCGTATTCTCCCGCGCGATGTCCGCGCAAACATCGACGGCTTCGTGGCCACCGAGAGCATTCTTCGCGACTGCTTTGGCGGTGTCCTCGCCGCCGCGCCCGATCAATCTCCTCAACCCTTCGATCTTATCTTCGAAACCCCCGCGCTCGCTCCGCTCGATCAACAGGTCGAGGCCACGGTTGCCGCGCTCCACTCTATTCTCGGTGAATACCGCAAGTTCATCGCTTACGCGCAGGATATTTAATGCCGCTTTTTGCCAAAGAACGCTCCGCGTTGCCGGGCCTCAACCTGTCACTCGGCTTCACGCTTTTCTATCTCGGGCTCATCGTGCTCGTACCGCTTTCGGCCGCCTTCCTGAAAACATTCGGGATGACGTGGGCTGAATTTACCACGGCAGTCGCATCACCGCGGGTACTCGCTTCCTACAAGGTCACGTTCTTTGCCTCGCTCGCAGCTGCGACCGTCAACTGCATTTTCGGTCTCCTCGTGGCCTGGGTGCTTGTGCGCTATTCCTTCCCTGGTCGCCGCATCGTCGATGCCTTGGTGGATCTGCCTTTCGCACTGCCCACTGCGGTGGCGGGCATCGCGCTCACCGCGATCTACGCAAAAAACGGTTGGGTGGGGCAGTTCTTCGATCCCGACGGCGCGCACCGGATTTTGCCGCACGGCATCAAATTGGTGTTCTCGGAAATCGGCATATTCATCGCGCTCACGTTCATCGGCCTGCCGTTCGTCGTCCGTACTGTTCAGCCGGTACTCGAGGAATTGGAGCCCGAGCTCGAAGAGGCCTCCGCCACGCTCGGTGCGAACCGCTGGCAGACGATCACCCGCGTGCTCCTGCCGGAACTTTTCCCTGCGCTGCTCACCGGTTTCGCACTTTCGTTCGCCCGCGCGCTCGGCGAGTACGGCTCGGTGGTTTTCATCTCGGGCAACATGCCGATGAAGACTGAGATCACTCCGCTGCTCATCATCACCAAGCTCGAGCAGTACGATTACCGCGGCGCCACGGCCATCGCTGTGGTGATGCTCTGCGCATCGTTCCTGCTGCTGCTCCTCATCAACCTTCTCCAGAAGTGGAGCCGTCGTCACCATCGCGTTTAACGCGCCCGCATTTCCATGGCTTCCGCTGTCGCCGCTTCTCTCTCCACTCATCGCCGCGAGTCCGACTCGTCGCACAATGCACCGCGTGCCACCCAGGATCCTGTCTGGGTGAAATGGACGCTTGTCACGGTCGCGCTGCTCTTCCTCGCGTTCTTCCTGGTGCTGCCGCTGGTGGCGGTTTTCGCGGAAGCGTTCCGTCGCGGGATCGGCGCTTATTTCGCGGCGTTCTCGGACTCCGATGCGCTCTCGGCAATCAAACTGACGCTGACCGCGGCCGCGATCTCCGTTCCTGCGAATCTGATCTTCGGCGTCGCTGCCTCCTGGGCCATCGCGAAGTTTAATTTCCGCGGAAAGAGCCTGCTCATCACGCTCATCGATCTGCCGTTCGCCGTCTCGCCGGTCATCTCCGGCTTGATCTTCGTTTTGGTATTCGGCGCGCAGGGTTGGTACGGCCACTATATCGATTCGGAGAATCCCGCGCTGCCCTGGCTTCACGCCTGGTTGGTTGAGCAGGATTTCAAGATCATCTTCGCCGTTCCCGGCATCGTGCTCGCGACCGTGTTCATCACGTTCCCCTTCGTAGCGCGTGAGCTCATTCCACTCATGCAATCGCAAGGCACCGACGAGGAACTGGCCGCGATTACGCTCGGCGCGAGCGGCTGGCAGACGTTCTGGCGCGTCACCGTGCCCAACATCAAGTGGGGCCTTTTCTACGGCGTCATTCTCTGCAACGCCCGCGCCATGGGCGAATTCGGCGCCGTCTCCGTCGTCTCCGGCCACATCCGCGGCGAGACCAACACCATGCCGCTCCACGTGGAGATTCTCTACAACGAGTACAACTTTGTCGCGGCCTTCGCGGTCGCCAGCCTTCTCGCACTTCTCGCGCTCGTCACGCTCGTCCTCAAGAGCCTCGTCGAGTGGCGCCATGCCCAGTCCCTGCGTACCGAAACCATCGATCGCTGATTTTCAGTCATGAGCATCCAAGCCTCTGGCATCACCAAAACCTTCGGCAAATACACCGCGCTCGCGAATGTCGATTTCACCGCGCCCAGCGGAAAACTCGTCGCGCTTCTCGGGCCCTCCGGGTCCGGCAAGACCACGCTTCTGCGCATCCTTGCGGGCCTCGAGTTTGCCGATCCCGGCAGCGGCCGTGTTCAATTCGACAACGAGGACGTGACCTCCGTGCCCGCGGGCAAACGCGGCGTCGGCTTCATGTTTCAGCATTACGCGCTGTTCCGGCACATGTCGGTTTTCGAAAATATCGCGTTCGGCCTCCGCGTGCGCAGCCGCTCGAAACGTCCGACCGAGGACAAGATCGCCGAACGCGTACGCGAGTTGCTTCACCTCGTCCAACTCGACGGCCTGGAAAAACGCTTTCCTACGCAACTCTCCGGTGGACAGCGTCAGCGCGTAGCCCTTGCCCGCGCTCTCGCCGTACAACCCAAGGTTCTCCTCCTCGACGAGCCGTTCGGCGCCCTCGATGCCAAGGTCCGCAAAGAGCTTCGCCGCTGGCTTCGCAAATTTCACGACGAGATCCACATCACGACAGTTTTCGTCACCCATGACCAGGAGGAGGCCCTCGAGATCGCGGACGAGGTCGTCATCATGAACCAGGCCAAGGTCGAACAGGTCGGCACCCCGCAGGAGGTCTACGACCGTCCGGCTTCGCCTTTCGTGCATCGCTTCCTCGGCAATGTGAACATCCTGCGCGACTCCAGCACTTGGGCCCGCACCGGTCCGATCCACGACAATGGCCGCCTGGCTTCCGACGGCCTCGTGTATGTCCGTCCACACGACATCGAAGTCTATCCGCACGGCACCGATGCCACGGGCATTCCCGCCGTCCTTCGCTACGTCAACACCGCCGGCCCGCAGGCCCAGCTCAGTTTCGAAGTGGTGGCCACCGGAGAGTCCGTCGAGGCCGACATCACACGCTCCGAGCTTGCCCAACTGGCGCTGAAGCCAAACGATCTGGCCCTCCTGAAACTCCGCCCCACTCATACGTTTCAAGACTACGCCATCTGATTTTTTCGACCCAAATCAACCTCCATACATTATGGCTAAAATATACAACGACATCACCGAAACGATCGGTAATACCCCCCTCGTTCGCCTCAACCGCACTGCTGCCGCTCATGGCGCGCAAGCGGATGTTCTCCTCAAGCTCGAGTTCTTCAACCCGCTCTCGAGCGTGAAGGACCGCATCGGTGCCGCGATGATCAATGACGCGATCAAGTCCGGCAAAATTACCAAGGACTCCGTCCTCATCGAGCCAACCTCCGGCAACACGGGCATCGCGCTTGCCTTCGTCGCCGCCGCCAAGGGCCTCAAGCTCATCCTCACCATGCCCGAGACGATGTCCCTCGAGCGTCGCAAGCTCCTCAAGATCCTCGGCGCACGCGTTGTCCTCACCGAAGGACCGAAGGGCATGAAGGGCGCCATCGCCAAGGCCGAAGAACTCGCCGCCAAGATCCCCGGCGCCGTCATCCTCCAGCAGTTTGCCAACCCGGCGAATCCTGCGATCCACCGTTCGACGACCGCCGAGGAAATCTGGCGCGATACCGACGGCAAGGTCGACTTCGTCGTCTCCGGTATCGGCACCGGCGGTACGATCACCGGCGTGGGCGAAGTGCTCAAGGCCAAGAAGCCTGGCGTGAAGATTGTCGCCGTCGAACCCGATGCTTCCCCGATCCTCTCCGGCGGCCAGCCCGGCCCGCACAAGCTTCAGGGCATCGGCGCCGGATTCGTGCCCGCCGTGCTCAACACGAAGATCTACGACGAAGTCATCCGCGTGAAGGAAGTGGACTCGGGCCCGATCTCGAAGCAGGTCAACACCACGGACGGAATCCCGGTCGGCATTTCCTCCGGCGCCGCGATCTGGGCAGGCATCCAGCTCGCCAAGCGTCCCGAAAACAAGGGCAAGCAGATCGTCGTGATCGTTCCCTCGAGCAGCGAACGCTATCTCTCGACCTGGCTCTTCGCCGACATCAGCGCCGAGACCGACTCGATCGACGACCTAGTTCCCGCCGCCGCTCCGGCCAACGCCTGAGCCCCGTAGTTTAGTCCGCGGTTTTTGACCGCGTTTGTTCTTTATCACCGGGCGCGGCAAACGCGCCCGGTTGTCTGGAAGTTCGAGGGTAGGGCGCGTTGTCCCCAACGTGCCGTTCAGTGGCGACCTTCGCAAAAGGAGCACTGATCTTTGACGACCTTTAAGGTCGCCCTCGTGCACGCCGTCTGGCGTGAAAATCATTTCCTGCGTCGGCAAACAAGGCCACGCAACCGTTTCTCTCGTTCAACGAGGCAGACCCGACCACGGGACGCCGCGCGGTGCTCAGCACCGGCTTTGTCCCCTTTCATGTCGTCTGGTCTCCACCTCCGTTCTGCCGACTTCGGCACACACTCGCTCGCCTCGATCGCGGCGCTGGAGTCTGACCGCATCCTTTTCTCCGGCGGGGTAGCCAAGTGGGAAGGCCCGGACCCGCAAAGTCCCTATGAGTTGGTTCGACTCCAACCCCCGCCTCCATCCGCGCGCGGGCACCACTGAGTGCCCGGCGGAATTTCCCAACTCCGACCCATCTTCTCAACCATGAGTGATCTTCCTTCTATTTTAGAAACAGACGTTCTCGTCATCGGCGGCGGTACCGCCGGCTGCGTGGCCGCGATCAAAGCCAAGGAGGCGCTGCCCAACGGCCGCGTCCTCCTTCTCGAAAAAGCCAACGTCAAACGCAGCGGTGCCATCGCCCTGGGCATGGACGGCGTGAACAACGCCGTCATCCCCGGCCACGCCACGCCCGAGCAGTACGTGAAGGAGATCACGATGGCCAACGACGGCATTGTGAACCAGGAAGCGATTCTCGCGTACGCGAAGGAAAGCTTCGGCATGATCCAGGAACTCGAAGGGTGGGGTGTTAAGTTTCAGAAAACCGCCAGCGGCGAGTACGACGTCAAAAAAGTCCACCACAAGGGCAGCTACGTCCTCCCGATGCCGGAGGGCTACGACATCAAAAAAATCCTCACGCGCGTCATCCGTCGCCTCGGCGTGCAGACGGAGAATCGCATCATGGCCACGCGCATCCTGCTCGATCAGGGCCGCGCCGCCGGAGCCACCGGGCTCAACATCCGCACCGGCGAATTCGTCACGATTCGCGCGAAGGCCGTCATCCTTTCCTGCGGCGCCGCCGGCCGTCTCGGTCTGCCCGCGTCCGGTTACTTGATGGGCACCTACGAAAACCCCGCGAATGCCGGCGACGGTTTCGCGATGGCGTTTCACGCCGGTGCCGAGTTGAGCAACATCGAGTGCTTCCAGGTCAACCCTCTCCTCAAGGACTACAACGGTCCCGCCTGCGCCTACGTCAGCGGCCCGTTCGGCGGCTACACCGTCAACGCGCGCGGCAACCGCTTCATGCTCTCCGATTATTGGAGCGGACAGATGATGCTCGAGTTCTACCGCGAGCTCTCCGGTCCGAATGGGCCGATCTATCTGAAGATGGACCACCTCGCATCGGAGACCGTCGCCGAGATCGAGCAGGTCCTCCACACGACCGAACGCCCGAGCCGCGGCCGTTTCCACTCGGGCCGTGGCGTGAGCTACAGCGAGCAGCCGATCGAAATGGCCGTCTCCGAAATCGGCCTCTGCTCCGGACACAGTAATTCCGGTGTGCGCGTGAATCACCGCGCCGAAACCACCGTGCCCGGCCTCTACGCCGCCGGTGACATGGCCTCGGTCCCGCACGGCTATATGCTCGGCGCCTTCACCTACGGAAAAATCGCCGCGCACAACGCCGCCGAATACATCCAGGGCATCGATACACCCGCGCTCGACGACGGCCAGATAGCCACTGAACGCGCCCGCGTGCTCGCACCCGCATCACGCCCCGACGGTATTCCGTGGCACCAGCTCGAGTACAAGATCCGCCGCCACGTTAATGACTACCTCCAGCCGCCGAAGAGCGCGTACCGCCTTGAACGCGGCCTCACGTACTTCGATCGTGCCCGCGAAGAACTCGATCAACTCGGCGCCCGCGATGCCCACGATCTCATGCGCGCCGTCGAATGCGGTTTCATCCGCGATTGCGCTGAGATGGCCGCGCGCGCCTCGCTCTTCCGCAAGGAGAGCCGCTGGGGGCTTTATCACTACCGTCTCGATTATCCCGAGATGAACGATGCCGAGTGGTTCGCCCACTCAATCCTCCGCCGCACCGCCGATGGCGGCATGGAGTTCTACAAACGCGCCATCGAGCCCTACGTCGTTCCGCTCAGCGACGACGAGCTGCGCACTTACCACAAGCTCCGCATCGAAACCGCGACGGCTAGCTAACCCTGAACAACCACGCCCATGTCCGCCCCTCTTCCCAAAGTCGCCGGAAAACTCAAATTCGCCAGCGAAGTCGATGCCGCCAACGAAGCCCGCGTCGCGCCCAATCGCCAGGCCGTGCGCGCGTTCGACGTCCCTGTTGTCGTCGACGAGTCCAAATGCATCACCGGCTGCCATGTCTGCGTGGAATCCTGCCCGGTGGACTGCCTCGCGATCGATGCCGCCAAGGGCAAGTCGCACATGAAGTACGACGACTGCTGGTACTGCCTCGCCTGCGAGGTGGACTGCCCGACCAACGCCATCACGGTGAAAATGCCGTTTCTGCTCCGCTGACCATGAGCTCGGAAACCGCCCAACTTTCTCCGCTCGTCGCGCGCCTGCGCAGCCAGGACGTCAACGAGCGCCGCGTCGTCCTCGCAGAACTCGTCGACGACTTCGCCCCCGTCCCGCTCGACGTGCTGCTGCCGCTTCTCCGTGACGCCGATTCCGCCGTCCGCCGTCTCACCGTGCAATTGCTCGAAGAGATCGGCGATCCCGCCGCGATCTCCGCGCTCATCGACACCGCCGCCGATGCTGAACAAGACGTCGCCAGCGTCGCCGCAAGTTCGCTCCGCGAATTCCGCACACCCGCCGCCGTCGCGCCGCTCGTCGCCGGACTCGGGCATCCGCGCATCGAAGGCCGCCTCGCCGTGCTCGTGGCCTTGCGCGAGCACAACGATCTCTCCACCGGCCCCGCGCTCGCCAAAGCCGTCGGCGACGCCTCGCCCGATGTCCGTCGTGAAGCGCTCGTCTCGCTCGCGCACCTTCGCAGCAAAGACTTTGCCTTCGTTCTCCGCTCAGCACTTCAGGATAGTTCGCCCGCAGTTCGCCGTGTTGCCGTCGAGGTCGTCGCTGCACTCGGCGACATCCAGAACACGCCGAATCTTTCCCGCGCACTTGCCGACGAAGACTGGCAGGTCCGCCGCGAAGCCGCGCTCGCCCTCGGAAAAATCGTCACGCCCGCCGTCGTCACACCGCTGATCTATGCGCTCGATGACGCCCGCTGGCAGGTCGTGAAAGAAGCGATCATCAGTCTCGGCAAACAACACGCGCCCGTTGCCGCCCGCGTGGCTTCTTTCGCCACGCACGAGATCGCCGACATCCGCATCGCGACCGCCTTTGCGCTCGGTGAAAGCGGGGAGGGCGCCGCCGAGGAACCACTCCGCCGCCTGCTCTTGGATGCCGACACCGGCGTTCAGAAATCCGCCCAACGCGCACTCGACCGTCTGAAAGCGCCACGCGCCTGAGCAAACCACTCCCACTGTTCCCCATCTTTTCATCTCCAGATTTTCCATGAGCCAGTCCAACGATCCCTTCTTCATCATCGGTAGCGAACGCTCCGGCACGACCTTGTTGATGGTCATGCTCGGAGAACACCCGCGTCTCGCGGTCCCGGAAGTCACGTGGTTCTACCCGCGTTTCCGCGCCTACCTCCACACCTACGGCGACCTCAACCGCCCGGAAAATTTCCGCACGCTCGTCAGCGAGATGATCCACGGCCTCAAGACCGCCTACCACGGTCTGCCCGTGATTCCCTCGACGATTGTCAGCGAACTCATCGCACGCACCAAGGCGCCTACCTTCGCCGAAGCGGTTCGCGTGAACATCGAGCTCTACGCCGAAGCCACCAAGAAACCGCGCTGGGGCGAAAAGACGCCGCACCATCTCTACTACGTGGACGAAATCCTCGCCGATTTTCCAAAGGCGAAATTCCTCCACCTCATCCGCGACGGCCGCGACGTCGCCGTCGAGCAACTCCGCTCCGCCTTCGGTCCGCGCAATGCGTACTCCGCCGCCCGTGTCTGGAAACGTACCCACGATACCGCCGCCCAGGCCCGCAAACGCGTCCCGGCCGATCAGTGGCTCGATGTCCGCTACGAAGAACTCGTCACTGATCCCGTGCCGGTGCTCACGCGCTCCACGGATTTCCTCGGCGAAAAATTCGATCCGTCGCTCCTCGCGTTTCACCAGGGGAAGATCGCCCAACGCCGCGCACAGACCCGCGATCACCGCCCGCTCGGTGAACCGGTTTCCGGCGCGTACATCGGTCTCTACAAAAAATACCTGAGCCTGCACGAGCAGGAGGTCTTCGCCGCCGTCGCTGGAAAGGAACTCCGCGAAGCCGGCTACACGGTTGAAGTTGCTCCCGCGCAAATCTCCGCGACCGACGCCGCGCTCTGGGACGAGCACGATCAACGCATCCGCGCCGCCACGCTCGATGCGCCCGAGGGCCATGTCGTTTACGAGAGCTACAACGACTGGCTTGCCGATCAGCGCGAGGAGCGCCGCCGCCGCGGCGTGTGGACGCCTGCTCCCGACGCGCGCGCTTTCGACTGGGACGCCCAGTTCATCAGCGGCCAACGCGCCCCCGTGCAGTGGAAAAACTACTTCGGCATCAAACGCCGCTACACCGCCGACGGACTCGTCCTCTAAAAATGTCTTCCGCCACCACCAGCACTCCTCCGCGGGTCGAGACGTCGCCGCCTGTCGTCGCGTCTCAAGCGACCGGCCGCATCACGGTCGAAGGACTTGGCGTCGCGTTTGGCGATAATCGCCGCCGCCGCGCCGCCGTGGAGAACGTGAATCTCGCCATCGCGCCGGGAGAATTCGTCACGCTGGTGGGCCCATCGGGCTGCGGAAAAACCACGGTGCTCAACGCCATCGCCGGGTTCCTCACGCCATCCACCGGCCGCGTGCTAGTCGATGGCAGCGCCGTGCAGGGTGCCTCCGCGCAGCGCTCCGTCGTGTTTCAGCAGCATTCGCTTTTCCCATGGATGACGGTGATCGAAAACATCGCCTTCGGTCCGCAGATGCTCGGCAAGTCCGACGCGAAGGAAATTGCCCGCCGTCATCTTGCGATGGTTGGCCTCGGCGATTACGCGGAAGCTTATCCCGCGGCGCTTTCCGGAGGCATGCGTCAACGCGTTGGCCTCGCCCGCGCGCTCGCCGTCGAGCCGCCCGTGCTGCTGATGGATGAACCATTCGGCGCGCTCGATGCACTCACGCGCGACCTCATGCAGGAGCTGCTGCTCCGCCTCTGGGAGAAACATCGCAACACCGTGGTCTTCATCACCCACGACGTGGACGAAGCCGTTTTTCTCTCCGACCGCGTCATCGTGATGGCGACGCGTCCCGGCCGCGTACGCGCCGACATCCGCATCAATCTCCCCCGTCCGCGCACCGCCGAGATGCGCGATCTCCCGGAGTTCACGCGCCTGCGTCGCGAGATCAACCAGCTCATCCGCGAGGAAAGTCTGCGCAATTTCCAGGAGGCCACCGTATGAAGACGCGCCTCCAAGTGATCCTCTGGCCCGCCGCCGGCCTCGCCGTGTTTTTCGGCATCTGGCACCTCGTTTCCCACTCGCTGGAAAACGCTTTTCTGCTTCCGCCGCCGAGCGCCGTGGCAACCGCGCTCGTTGATCTCATCAAGCAGGGCACGCTCTGGGGCGACATCGGTGCGAGCCTGAAGCGTGTGCTCACCGGCTTCGCGCTCGCGGGCCTGCTCGCCGTTCCGCTCGCGCTCGTCCTCGCGTACTTCGTCACGCTGCGCCGCCTCGTGATGTCGGTCGTGTCGCTGCTGCGCCCGATTCCGCCGATTGCGTGGATTCCGCTCGCGATGCTGTGGTTCGGCCTCGGCGACAAACCCGGCTACTTCATCACCGGCCTCGCCTCGTTCTTCCCGATTTTTCTCAACGCCTTCGCCGGTGGTCTCGCCGTTGAGCCCGAGCATTTGAACGCCGCGCGCTGCCTCGGTGCGAAGCGCTGGGCAATTCTTCGCCGCGTCTATTTGCCGAGCGCGCTGCCATCCGTGTGGACCGGCCTGCGCATCGGTCTCGGCCAGGCGTGGATGGCGGTTGTCACCGCCGAGCTCATCGCCGCGCAGTCCGGCCTCGGGTTCCTCATCCAGATGAGCCGCCTCAGCCTCGAAACCGCCAATGTCCTCGTCGGCATGCTCGTGATCGGCGTCATCGGCGCGCTCATGACTGCCGTCCTGACCTGGCTCGAGCGCTTCGTCCTCCCGTGGCGCGTGAACGTCGCGCGCACTTGAAAAATTTCCCTCCATGAAACTCCCGCTCATCAAAACCCTCAGTCTCGCCGCGGTCGCACTTACCGCAGCGTTTTCCCACGCCGCCGACGCCATTCCCGTCCGCATCGGCTACGCAACCGCCATTCACGGTTCCGTCGCGAAGACGCTGAATAAAGCCGATCTCGCAAAGAACCACGGCCTCGCCGCCGAGTTCACCTTCTTCCAATACGGCCCGCCCCAAGCCGAGGCGCTCGTCTCGGGTTCGCTCGATGTGTCGTTCACCTCGCTCGTGCCGACCTCCGCGCTACTCGATAAAAGCCCGGCTTCGTGAAAGTCATCGCCGGTCTCGGCACGTCGATTCACGGGGTCGTCGTTCAAGGCGACATTCCCGCCAAAACGCTCGCCGATCTCAAAGGCCGCACGATCGGCGTTCCGTTCGGCTCCGACTCGCACGTCGATTTGCTCGTCGCGCTCAAAGAAGCCGGTCTGAAAGTTGGCGAAGACATCAAGCTCCAGAATCTCGCCCCCAACGAACAAGCCGGCGCCTTCCAGCAGAAGCTGGTCGATGCCGTTCTCGCCCGCCCGCCGCTCCTCGCAAAACTTCAGAAAGAAAACGGCGGCCGCGAAGTCCAGCAGTGGCCGCATCACCTCTGGGTCATTGCGCGCACCGACTACCTTGCGAAAAATCCGGGCGTTGAAGAAAAGCTCGTTGCCGCGGTCCGCGAAGCGGTCGTCTACGTGAACCAGAACGCGGACCAAAGCGCCGCGTGGTACGCCGAGGATCTCCGTCAGCAGCCCGCCGCCGTGGCCGTTGCGACGAAACTCAATCCGCTGCTCTCAGGCGCCGACGTGAAAACGCTCACGGTGCTGCCATCTGACGAGCTCAAGGCCTTCGCCGCCATTCGTTCGAAGCAATTGGTCGACGTCGGTCTCACGAAGACCGCCGTCCAGTTCTTCAGCGCTCCCTGAGAATTATAACCGCCCATGAAAACCTCCACGTTCAAACGTCTAGCGGTCACCGGCGTGCTCGCCGCCCTGGCATTCTCGTTCCTCGCGTCCGGTCTCCGCGCCGAAGACTCGAAGGTCCTGCGCATCGGCTACCAAAAATCCGGCGCATTCCTCCTCGTGAAGAATGAAGGAGGGCTCGAAAAGCGTCTCGCTCCGCTGGGCTGGAAGGTGGAGTGGGCGGAGTTCGTCGCCGGTGTGCCGCTGCTCGAAGCGCTTGGCGCCGGCAAACTTCACCTCGGCCACTCGGGTGATGCGCCGGTGATTTTCGCGCAGGTCGCGCAGTCGCCCATCGTCTACATTGCTGCGAGCCGCCCAAGCCCTGAAAGCGTGGGTGTGCTCGTTCCGAAAGACTCCCCGCTCAAGTCGGTCGCCGATCTCAAGGGTAAGAAGGTCATCGTGGGCAAAGGCTCGAGCGCGCACTTCTTCCTCGCCAACGCCCTTAAGCAAGCGGGCCTCACGTTTGCCGACATCACACCGGTTTATCTGAACCCCAACGACGCGCGTCCCGCCTTCGAGCGCGGCGCGGGCGACGCGTGGGCCGTGTGGGATCCGTTTCTCGCCTCGGCGGAAATCGCTGCGCAGGCCCGTGTGCTCGTTTCCGGCAAAGGCATCTCGCCGTTCCGCGAATTCTACCTCTCGCACGAGAGTTTCGCGAAGAGCCATCCCGAGGTCGTCACGGAAGTGCTGGCTGAGCTCGAGGCCGTCGGCGCACGCGCCAAGGAAGATCCGGCCAAGATCGCCGCGTTCCTCGCGCCGCAACTGAAAATCGATCTGCCCACACTCGAAAAATCTGAACTTCGCAAGTTCCGCTACGGCGCGCTGCCGCTGACCGACGACATCGTCGCCGAGCAACAAAACGTCGCCGACCTCTTTGCCGAACTGGCCCTCGTGCCGAAGCGCGTGAAGGTCGCCGACATCGTCTGGAAAAAATAATCCCGAAGGAGACGTCTCCATGGAACTCAACTGGTTCATCCCTCTGCACGGCGACGGGCGTTATCTCGCCTCGTCCGATCAAGCCCGGCCGACCTCGCTCGAATACCTCTCGCAGGTGACACGCGCGATCGACTCGCTCGGCTACTCCGGCGCGCTATTGCCGATCGGGAGAACCTGTGAAGATGCCTGGGTCGCCGCCTCCGCGCTGATCCCGGTGACGAAGCGCATGCAGTTCATCATCGCGCTTCGTCCCGGCGCTGTTTCGCCGACACTCGCCGCACGCATGTCGGCGACGTTTGCGCGCCTCTCCGACGGACGTCTCGCGATCAACGCCGTCAGTGGGGCCGATCGCCGTGAACTCGCGGGCGACGGCGTCTATCTCGAGCACGATCAACGTTACGAGCTCACCGGCGAGTTTCTCGACGTGTGGCATCGTTTGATCCGCAACGAGAAAGTCACCTTCGCAGGCAAGCACGTGAAGATCGACGACGCGTCGCTTATGTTCCCCGCCGCGACTCCGCCGCCGGTTTATTTCGGTGGTTCCTCCGATGCGGCACTCGACGTGGCAGCGCGTCATGCGGACGTTTATCTCAGCTTCGGCGAACCGCTCGATCAGGCGAAGGAGAAGATCGACCGCGTCCGCCGCCTTGCGGAAGAGCAGGGGCGCACCGTGCGCTTCGGCATCCGCTTCCACGTGATCGTGCGTGAAACCGAAAGCGCCGCCTGGACCGAGGCCGAGCGGCTGCTCAGCCACGTCACTGCCGCCGATATCGCGAAGGCGCAGCAAAATCTTTCCCGCTACGAATCCGTCGGCCAGCAACGCATGAGCGCGTTGCACGGTGGAGACCGCAGCAAATTGCTCCTCGCGCCCAATCTCTGGGCCGGCATCGGCCTTGTGCGCGGTTACGCGGGCACGGCGCTCGTCGGCGACGCTGAGCAAGTCGCCGCGCGCATCCGCGAGTACGAGGAGATCGGTTTCGATTCGTTCATCTTCTCGGGCTACCCGCATCTCGAGGAGTCGTATCGTTTCGCCGAACTCGTTTTCCCGAAGCTCGGCTTCCCGCAAAAACCCGCCGCCAAAGCACGCGGCGAAGTGCTCGCGCACACGATGCACCAGTAGCCGACGTCATGACTGCGCGCGCCGCCAATTCCGCCTCCGCCTTATTCAGTCGCCGGCTGCTGCCGTGGCTCGTGCCGCTGTTGCGTGGGCGCGTGGCAGGTGGTGGTCTCGGCGGAAATCGTTCCACGCCGTCTTTTCCCCGGACCGGCGGAAGTCGGCTCAGCATTGGCGCATCTCGCGGAGACCGGGCAACTCTGGCGGCATCTCTGGGCAGTCTGCACCGCGCCTTGCTCGGGCTCTTGCTCGGTGGCGGACTCGGTCTGCTTTTCGGGATCGCGAACGGCCTTACACGTACGGGCGAGCGGCTCTTCGACACGTCTCTTCAGATGCTGCGCACTGTTCCGCATCTCGCGTTGATTCCGCTCGCGATCATCTGGTTCGGCATCGGTGAACCGTCGAAGCTCTTTCTGATTTCACTCGGCACGTTCTTCCCCGTTTATCTGAACACTTTTCACGGCATCCGCTCGGTCGATGCGAAATTGATCGAGGCGGCCCGCATCTACGGCCTTCGCGGTCCCGGACTTATTTTTGGTGTGATTTTGCCGGGAGCGCTTCCGTCGGTGCTCGTCGGACTTCGCTACGCGCTCGGCGTGATGTGGGTAACGTTGATCGTCGCTGAAACCATCGCGACGCAGAGCGGCATTGGTTTCCTCATCAACGAAGCACGCGAGTTCATGCAAACGCCGGTGATCCTCGCCGGCATCCTTATCTACGCGTTGCTCGGCAAACTCGCCGACGACGTCACCCGCCAACTCGAACGGCTCTGCCTCCCGTGGCATCCGTCGCAACGCCTCGCTTCATGAGCCCACTCGCCGTCCTCTCTCGACCGCCTGTGGACGTCGCGGGCAATTCCACTCAGGAAAACGTGTCAGTCCGTTTCCGTCGTGGAGCGACGCTCGCTGCACGCGGACTGAGCAAATCCTTTGGCGAGCGTTCGGTGCTGCGCGATCTGTCGTTGAACGTCACCGCCGGCGAGTGCGTTGCGATCGTCGGCCGCAGCGGTTGCGGCAAAAGTACCTTGCTCCGTCTGCTCGCCGGACTGGATCGCGCTAACGCCGGTGAGATCCTTCTCGACGATTCGCGCGTGAGTGGACCGAACAGCCGTTGCCGCGTGATGTTTCAGGAAAGCCGTCTGCTTCCGTGGAAACGCGTGCTCGCCAATGTCTCGCTCGGACTGCCCCGCGAGCAACGCGAACGAGCCACCGCTGCGCTCGCCGCAGTCGGCCTCGCTGGGCGTGAACGCGACTGGCCGGTCGTGTTGTCCGGCGGACAGCAGCAACGCGTGGCACTCGCGCGCGCGATCGCATCGCAGCCGGATTTGCTGCTCCTCGACGAACCGCTCGGCGCACTCGATGCGCTCACGCGCCTGGAGATGCAGGCGTTGCTGGAGCGGCTTTGGCAGGACGTCGGCTTCACGATGATCGTCGTCACGCACGACGTTGAGGAAGCCGTGGCGCTCGCCGATCGCGTGCTCGTGATGGACGAAGGCCGTTTCGTGCTCGATGTGCGCATCTCGCTGCCGCGTCCGCGCGACCGTTCGGATCCGGAGTTCGCACGACGTCGCAAAGAAATCCTCGCCGCGATCCTTGGCCGCGCACCGTGGAGCGCCGGAAAACCGCCGGAGTTTTTCCTCTAAGATTTTTCCAAAGAAAACCCATGAACATGCCTCGCTCACTTCTCGCCGCATTCGCGGCACTCACGATCGCCTGGCCGCTTTCGGCGGAAACCATCCGTGTGGCCATCGGCACGCAGGACACGACCATCAACTGCGCGGCGGGCGGTCCCGTGGTGCGCGAGTTGAAGCTGTTGGAGAAGTACCTCCCGCGCGACGGCAAGTACAAGGACGTGACCTACGACATCGTCTGGGAAAACCAGCCGACCGGCGCGCAGCTCAACACCAAGTACCTCGCGAACCAGCTCGATATCGTGCAGATGGCCGACTTCCCTTCGATCGTCGGTGCGACGTCGTTCGAGACAGCGAATAACGGTGTGTACTCGATCTACATCGCCTCGCTCGCCGGCGGCTACACGGGCGCGGGCAACGCGATCCTCGTACCGATCAATTCTCCGGTGCAGTCGCTCGCGGAGCTGAAGGGGAAACGCATCTCCGTGCCGTTCGCCTCCACGGCGCACGCGCAGTTGATTCGCGCGATTCAAGATCTCGGTTGGGATCCCAACAAGGACGTGACGATCATCTCGCAGACGCCCGAGGTCGGCGGCAGCGCGTTGAAGTCCGGCCAGATCGATGCACACGCGAACTTCGTACCGTTCGGCGAATTGTTTCCCTTCCGCGGCATCGCTCGAAAAATCTACGACGGCAGCTCGACTGGCGTGACGACGACACATGGTGTGCAAGTGCGCTCCGACTATGCGGAGAAATATCCGGAGATCGTCGTCGCCTACCTGAAGGCGACGCTCGAAGCCGACCGCCTGCTGCGTGAAAACATCGAAGAGCTTTCCGAGAAGCTGGAGAAATGGACCGGCGTGGAAGCGGAGGTGTATTACGCGTTTCACGGTCCGCACGGAATTCAGAGCCGCGATTACTCGCTGAAACCGGAGTTCGTGGAAGCGATCCGCAAGGCGCAGGAAGCGCTGAAGGTTCTCAAGAAAGTCACGCGCGAGGTGCCGATCGACCGTTACGTGAACGACACATTCATCCGGCAGGCGGCGAAGGAGTTTGGCTACGATTATGACGCACGGCTGAAGGATTATGGATCGCTGCCGTTCACAAGTGACGCCGTCGACACGGGTAAACCGGTGACCGACGCAAAGTCGGCCGGGCAAATCTGGGTCAAAGGCGAGCCGAAGGTCCGGCTCTACAGCACGCCGGAAGCAACGCTGCGTGCAGCAAAAGCCGCGGCGGCCGAAGGAAAAACCGTGCGCGTGACCTTCGTGCATGCCCGTGACACCGGGCTGAAGCTCTTTGCTGATCGCGCGTTTTATGTCTGGGATGCGAAGAACGCGCTTTCCTCATTTTTGCTTAAAGAACAGGCGGAGGCCTGGGCGAAAGAGCACGGCGGCAAAGTGGAAGCGTTTACGGAGGCGTCGGTTAAACTATGAGTCAAACCGGCCAGTCGATCGTACCGCCTCCTGGGCTTGAGACACGTCTCGTGTTGCAGCGTCCGGAGCCGTCGCGTCGTGACCAGAGACCAGCATCGCGTGTTTCGATGCGGTTGCGCTGGATGGGGCGACTGGCGGTGCGAGTTCTGTCGGTCTTGATTTGCGTGGCGGCGTGGGAGGTCGCATCTCGCAATAACTGGCACGTGTTGGGAATGCGTTTTGAAAACGTTCCCGCGCCGAGTGAAATCTGGGAGGCGGGCCGCGATCTGGCGCAGTCGCCGAAAGTCGGCTCGCATATCGTGAGCAGCCTGAAACGGATTTTTGCCGGATTCGCGATTGCGGCGGTGCTGGCGACGACACTGGGGCTGATCATCGGGCGTCTGCGTTGGGCGGAGGACTTGTTACTGTCACCTCTCGAAGTGCTGCGGCCAATTCCAGCGGTGGCGTGGATTCCGCTCGCGATCCTGCTCTGGCCGACGGCGGAGAGCAGCATGATCTTCATCACGTTTATCGGTGCGTTCTTCCCGATATTGCTAAGCACGATTCACGGTGTGGAGCAGCTGGACCGGCGATTGGTGCAAGCATCGCTGACGCTCGGCGCGGGACCGCTGGCTATTTTTCGCGAGGTGATTTTTCCCGGCGCGCTGCCGTCGATCGTGACCGGCCTGAGCATCGGGATGGGCACGGCATGGTTTTCGCTGATCACCGCCGAGATGGTTTCAGGACAATTCGGAATCGGTTACTTCACGTGGGAAGCCTACACACTGCAGGACTACCCGGCGATCGTGCTGGGCATGCTCATCATCGGATCGCTCGGTGCGATCAGCAGCGCGGTCATCAAACTCGCCGGCCGCAGGCTCACGCCGTGGCAGGCACTCGGAGGAAAAGCGACATGAGCATCAAACCCCCAGGCGCCATCGAACTTCTCGGTGTGAACATCCGTTTCGGCGAAGGCGCGACCGGCGTGGAAGCGATCCGCCATCTCGATCTTTCCATCGCGCCCGGAGAATTCGTCAGCGTGCTCGGTCCGTCGGGCTGCGGAAAATCGACCCTGGTCGGTGCCATCGCCGGACTGCAACGCGTCACCAGCGGAACCGTGCTTGTCGACGGTGCGGCCGTGCGTGGTCCCGGACCGGAGCGCGGAGTCGTTTTTCAATCGCATACGCTGTTTCCGTGGAAGACAGCGGCGGCGAATGTGGAGTTCGGGCTGAAGATGCGTGGCGTCGACCGTGCGGAGCGCAGTGGCGCGGCGCGGGGGATTTTAAGGTATGTCGGGCTGGAGGAATTTGCGGATCGTCTACCCGGAGAACTTTCGGGTGGCATGCAGCAACGCGTGAACCTGGCGCGTGTGCTCGTGAACAAACCACGTGTGCTGCTCATGGACGAGCCTTTCGCGGCGCTCGATGCGCAGACGCGGCTGCTGATGCAGGAGCTGCTGCTGCAACTCTGGTCGGAGTTTCGCATGACGGTGGTTTTCGTGACTCATGACATCGATGAAGCGATTTTTCTGTCGGATCGCATCGTCGTGCTGAGCCAGCGTCCGGCGGAAATCCGCGAAGAGATCACGGTCGCTTTGCCGCGGCCGCGGTCAGAACTGGATCTGACATCGCAAACATTCATGCAGGCGAAACGGCGCTGCCTCGAATTGTTGCGTAACCCGAAGCAGGAAACGGGGTCCGTTTTCTGGAAAACCAATTTTCCCGAGGAGACGCTGACGTCAGTCGTTCCGGCTTCCATCCGTTAGTTCCTGAGCATCGTCTCTTCGTTCTGGTCACACGAATCGATTCCCATGTCCTCACTCTCCTCACTTTTTAACGACGTTGTCATCGTCGGCGGTGGTCTCAGTGGATCTCTGCTGGCTGCGCAGCTATTGCGTCAGGCGGATGCGCCGTTGCGCGTCGCACTCATCGAGCGTGCTGCAGTCGCCGGCCGCGGAGTCGCCTACGGTACGGAGGAATCCGCGCATTTGCTTAACGTTCCCGCGGGAAAGGTGAGTGCACTGCCGGATGATCCCGATCATTTTTTTCGCTGGGTGGAGGCCCGGCTTGGGCGCACGGGATTTCCGCGGACGGTGACGCGCGGCGATTTTCTCCCGCGACAGCTCTATGGCGAATATGTCTACACCATTCTCAAGGAGGCGCGCGAATCGGCCCGTCCCGATGTTCGTCTCGATGTGGTGGTCGGGGAGGCGATTGACATCGAGGAGACAACAGCGGGGGCAAAGGTCCGGCTCGCCGACGAACGATGTATCGAGACCGCGCGTGTGGTGCTGGCGCTCGGAAATCTGCCCGGCGAATATCCGATCCGGCGTTCGCTGCGATTTTATCACGGACCGCGCTATGTGCACATTCCGTGGAAAACGGATGCTTTGGAACGGATTCGTCCGAATGACGATATCTTGATCGTCGGTGCCGGTCTAACGGCGATCGACATCATTCTTCAGCTGGAAGGGATGGGGCATCGGGGGAAAATTCACGCGCTTTCCCGCCGCGGATTGAAACCGCAGGCACACGCGGTGGCAGGCGAAGTCTACCCTCCATTTCTTCGTCCGGAAGCCTTGCCGAAAACGGTTTCCGGTGCCCTCCACGCCGTGCGCGATGAAATCCGTCGTGCGGGAAAACAAGGCAAGGACTGGCGGGCGGTGCTCGATTCCATCCGGCCGGTGACGAATGCGATCTGGGCGGAGTTCTCGTGGGAGCAGCGCGCGCGGTTCATGCGTCATTTGCGCCCTTACTGGGAAATTCACCGGCATCGACTGGCTCCGCAAGTGGCGGCGAAAATCGAGGCCCTGTGCGCGGCGGGGCGCGTCGAATTTTATGCGGGCAGACTTGAAAGCCTTGTGGAAACGACGGACGGCGCGGAAGCGGTTTTCCGCAAACGTGGCGGCGAAGAGCGCGTCACGCTCAAGGTCGGCAAAGTGATCAACTGCACCGGACCGCGGTCGGATTACTCGAAGTACCAGCATCCGCTTTTGATCAACCTGCTCGCACGCGGGCTCATCGATCACGATCCGCTCGCGCTCGGGCTGCATGCGAATGCTGCGGGCGAGGTGTTTCGTTATCGCGGCGGGCCTGTCGGATGGTTGTTCACGCTCGGGGCGCCGCTGAAAGGCGTGCTTTGGGAAAGCACGGCGGTGCCGGAAATTCGTTCGCAGGCGCGCGCCTTGGCGGAAAAACTGATTTCACTTAAAACGCATGACCAAGCCGAGCCGATACCAGCAATTGGTCGCTGACGCCAAAGCGCGCGTCCGCGAGATCACCGTTCAGGACATCGAGCGTACGCCGCTGACCGCGAGCACCGTGCTCATCGACATTCGCGAAGAGAGCGAATGGAGCAAGGGCCACGCCGTCGGAGCGACACACCTGAGCCGAGGCGTCCTCGAAGGTGAGATCGAAGAGAAAGTCCCCGAGTTGAACACACCTATCGTTCTCTACTGCGCTGGCGGAAACCGTTCCGCGCTCTCCGCCGATAATCTTCTCAAGATGGGCTACACCAATGTTGCGTCGCTCGCCGGTGGCTTCCGCGAATGGCAGAAAGCGCGATTGCCGGTTGTGCCGGGCGGGAGTGATTCACTGAAGCTGTGAATCTAAGCCGCATATGGCTACGCCAGTTGCGGCATGGCTTTAACATTTTCTTCTGTCACCTAACGCGGCGAAATTTCAGGAAAACGCTTTGGATTCTGTAGCCGCCAAAGCCGATACCAAGCTTTCAACGAATTCGCGTTAGTATCTTCGTATCCAAGAAGTGGCGTGGGGCACATCCTGTCTCTGAAGCATCGAAGTAGGTAGCCTGCTTGTATGCCGACGGTTGATTTTTTCGGCGCACGATAGCTGCTAAGTGCGCTTACCAAGTGAGCACATGGATCTTCCGAGTCGAGCAGGGCTATAAGCTTGGGTACATCGTCCGGCTCAACGTAATCGTAGCAACGCCCGTCGACTGAAAAGTAGGGCTCTTCGGTCTGTCGGAGAATATGGATTAGCTCTTCCGGTCTGGTGTTTTTCCAAAACTTCACTTGTTCAGGCGTAGCTGGTTCATCTGCTATATTGTTAATGATAATTTTTTCAGCGCAGTGCCCGACGTGAGGTAACAGAATAGCTAGAAGCAGTGTGATGGTTTTCATTTAGCTGGGTAATCAAAGATTAAGCGATTGTTGAGCTGTACCGACTGTCACTTCGAAGCGCGCACTCTGCGTCTGCACCGACGAGCCACCGATCATCACGGTGAAGGCGCCGGACTCGATGACGCGTTTCAGGTCTCGGTTGTAGAAGGCGAGGGCGTCGGGGGTAAGGTCGAAGGTGAGTGTTCGCGTCTCTCCGGCTTTGAGCGCGACGCGTTGAAAGCCGCGCAATTCCATCACGGGGCGCGTCACGGAGCTGACTTCGTCGCGCAGGTAGAGCTGAGCGATTTCGACGCCGTCGCGTGTGCCGGTGTTTTTAAGATCGATGCTGACGCGCAGGTTCTCGGCAGTCGTGATTTTCGGTTTTTCTATGCGGAGATTGGAGTAAGCGAAGGTCGTGTAGGAGAGCCCGAAGCCGAAGGGGTACTGTGCTTCGTGGCTGCTGAACATGTAGGTGTACGGAGCGGAGTAGGGCTTGCGGCGGTATTGCGCGGGTATGTGGCCGACGCTGCGCGGAAACGAGATCGTGAGTTTTCCGGAGGGATTGATGTCGCCGAAAAGAATCTCGGCGGCGGCGCGGCCGGTTTCCTGTCCGGCGTACCAGCCCTCGAGGATGACGGGGATTTTTTCGCCGAGCTCACCGAGCGAAAGCGGCCGGCCATTGGAGAGATAGAGGATGACCGGTTTGCCGGTCGCGAGGATGCGTCGGGCGAGTTCGCTTTGCGCGCCGACGAGATCGAGCGAGGCGAGGTCGCCGAGTTTTCGTTTGGCCCAGGATTCGCGGCTGATGACTTCGTTTTCGCCGAGGGCGAGAATCACCAAATCGGCCTTGCTGGCGACGTTGATGGCTTCGGCGATCAGGCGCTGGTCTTCGACGGGATCGGCGAGGGTGACGTCGTTGATTTCCTTCCAATTCGTGTACGCATCGCGGGCGTCCTTGTTCGCGATCTTGCAGCCTTCGGCGTGTAGAATTTCTGCCTGATTGCCGACGCGTGCGCGCAGGCCTTCGAGCAGGGAAACTGAGTGCAGCGGGACGCCGCTGTAGCCGCCGAGGCGGGCGATGTCGGCGTTGGGGCCGATGACGGCGATGCGTTTGTGCGCGCCGACGGTGAGCGGCAGCAGGCCGCCGTCGTTTTTGAGAAGCACGATGCTCTCACGGGCGGCTTGGAGCGCGAGTTCGCGCGATTCGGGGGAGGTCGCGAGTGCGTGTGCGGGTGCAGCGGTAAGTGCGGATTCTTCGAAAAGACCGAGTTTGAATTTCCAGCGGAGTACTGCGCGTACGGCGTCGTCTACGAGTTTGTCGAGCGCGGGATCTTTGCCGAGCAGCGGTTCGAGTTGGGAAAACGTCTCGGGAATCGGGAGCTCCATTTGCACGCCGGATTCCAAGGCAAGACGCGCGGCCTCGGCGGCGGTGCCGGCGACATGGTGTTCTTTGAACAAGTGCGCGACGCCATCGTAGTCGGAGACGAAAAGGCCTGTGAAACCATATTCGCCTCGCACGAGATCCTGAAGCATCGCGCGATTTGCGTGCGAGGGAATGCCGTCCACTTCGTTATAGGAAGGCATAACGGTCGCGGGCTTTGCATTGCGGATGATTGTGGCGAAAGGCGCGATGTGCGTCTCGCGCAGTTCGATCGGACCGATGTGTGCCGGACTGCGATTGAGACCGCCTTCAGACGCACCGTGGCCGGCGAGATGTTTCAAGGTCGCCATGACGTTTGCGGAGCCAATGTCACCGGACGCGCCGCCTTGCAGGCCGCGGATGATGGCGGTGCCGAGCCGGCCGTTGAGATAGGGGTCTTCGCCGAGCGTTTCCTCGGTGCGGCCCCAGCGAGGATCGAGCGTGACGTCGACGACAGGCGTGAGTGCGTGATGCGTGCCGCGGGCGCGCGCCTCGCGGGCGGCGGTGGCATAGAGTTTTTCGATGAGCGCTTCGTTCCACGTGCAGGCGAGACCGATGGGTGCTGGGAAACTGGTGGCCTCGGGCTTCATCAAACCGTGGCAGAGCTCGTCGTGAAAAAAGGCCGGGATGCCGAGACGCGTTTTGGTTCTCAGGAATTCCTTCACACGATTGCGCGCGAAAATTTCGTCGTCGATGCCGAGATGACATGGACCGATGGAGCCGATGCCCGCGGCGAAATGTTTCTCGAGGAATTCAGCTGTGAGCGCCTGATCGACGGTCTGGCCTTTCTTGGGCGTGGGGATCCAGTGCGACGTGATCTGCGCGATCTTTTCCTGCGCGTTCATGCGCGCGAGAAGATCTTCCACGCGCTCGTCGATGGGAGCGGTGGCGCGCTGGTAGACGGGAGTAGCCGGGGGATTTTCGGCGAAGCAGAGTGGGGCGAAGGCGAGGAGGCTGAACAACGCGAGCCTCAGTGAGGCCAGCCGCGGGGTGGACGGGAAAGCGATCATTCACCGTGAATCTCGATAGTGGCGTGGAAAGGCACAAGGCGCTTCTGGCGTTATCGCCCCGGCATCGTTGACCGTCCGTGTGTGGGCGACCGGCAAAAAATTTTGCCTTTGAGATGTCGGCTGGTTGGGTCCGCTGATGCTTTCCCGACTGCCCCTTGCCCTGTTCGGCGTTTTTGCGTTGTCCTCGACCGCCGTGTTCGCGGCCGACACGTCTGTCGATCAATCGGTCGCGTTGATCCGCAAACATCTGCACAGCGATTATGCGGGCATGCTCCGCGACGAAGGCGGCGCGTTTAAATATCCGTTCATCACGCCGGGCAGCGCGCAGTATGCGGACATCCTGTGGGACTGGGATTCCTGGCTGAGCGACATCGCGCTGCGGCAGATTCTCGCAGAGAATGCCACGCCAGAGGAGAAGGCGAAGGCGCTCAAACACGAGCAGGGCTGTGTGTTGAATTATCTCAACTACGGCGCCTTCGACGGCTGGGTGCCGATCATTCTTCTTCGCAATTCGGGTCCTCGCGCGGAGCTGATGAAGCAGGCCGACACATACGAGACCAACATGCACAAGCCCTGCCTCGCGCAGCACGCCGCGTTCATCACGAAACTCAACGGCGGCGACGCGGAGTGGCTGCGCGACGGGCTTTTCAATCTGCAGGCGTTCGTGAACCGCTATAAAAATCACCAGCGCCACAAAGCGACCGGCCTCTATTTCTGGAACGACGATATGGCGATCGGCGTGGATAACGATCCGTCGACCTACATGCGTCCGGCGAAGAGTTCGGGCTCCATTTTCCTGAATTGTCTCATGTACCGGGAATTCCTCGCGCTCGCTTATCTGTGCGAGCGTCTGGGGCAGGGCGAAATCGCGGAGCTCTATAAGAAGGACGCCGAAGAGCTGAAAGCCGCCGTGCAAAAACACTGCTGGGACGAACGCGACGGATTTTTCTACAGCGTCGATTTGAACCTGCTGCCGTACGAGGGAAAGCCCTTCGCCGCCGATCCTTCGATCCGGCTGCATGCCGGCTATCCGCGCGACTACGACTGCCTTATTCAGCGAATCGACGTGTGGTCGGGCTTCCTGCCGTTGTGGGCTGAAATCGCCACGCCCGAGCAGGCGAAGCGCATGGTCGAGCGCTACCGCGACACGCGCACATTCAACGCGCCCTATGGTGTGCGTACGCTCTCGAAATTGGAGAAGATGTATAACGTCCGCGCCTCCGGAAATCCGTCGCTCTGGACCGGCCCGATCTGGGGCGTGTCCAACTACCTCGTTTTCCGCGGTCTCGTGAAGTATGGTTTCAAAGACGACGCCCGTGATCTCGCAGATAAAACCATCCGGCTCTTTGGTCGCGATTTCGAGCGCTTCGGCGCGTTGCACGAATATTACCTGCCGGACAGCGGCGAGCCGGTGTTGAACAAAGGATTCCAGAACTGGAACTATCTGGTGCTCAACATGGCTGTCTGGCGCGAAGGCCGGGAGCCAGTGGTGGAGTTTTGACCTCTATTCGAGTGTTGCCCGGTTTTTGCGACAAAGGGCTTGCGGGGTGTCGTTTCACGCTATGAGTTGAAACCCCACTTCAAAGCTAGGCATTCAGATGAAACTCTCCAAACGAGGCGAATACGGTTTTCGTGCAATGATCGACATCGGTCTGGCGCATGAACTCGGCCGCGAGCTCGTCCCGCTTGGGGAATTGGCGGAGAACGGGAAAATCCCGACCAAGTTTCTTGAGCAAATCCTGCTCGATCTCCGTCAGGGCGAATTCCTGACCAGTGTGCGTGGTAAATACGGCGGCTATAAGCTCGCCCGCCCGCCGAAGGAGATCATCGCCGGCCAGATCGTGCGCTATCTCGAGGGACCGCTCGCGCCCATCGGTTGCGTGAGCCAGACCGCGTACGAGAAGTGTTCCTGTCCCGATGAAGTGCACTGCGGTCTCCGCATGCTCATGCTCGATGTGCGCAATGCCATCGCGAACATCCTCGATCGCTACACGATCGCCGACGTCGTCGAGGTCACTCTCCGCAAGATGCGCCGCGACAACGTGAATCTCCCCTTTGTGGCCAACCCGCGTGCCGGTGAAGGCCGCCGTGTTCAGGGAAAATCCAAACACGGGAACGCCAAAGCGTCCGCTTCCGAAAACAAAAAGCCGTCACCGCTGACCACGCCGTTCGAGACGGGGTTGGATGACTTTCTTTATCGTGAAGGCATTTGAT
This sequence comes from Nibricoccus sp., assembly GCA_049840895.1. Classification (GTDB taxonomy): domain Bacteria; phylum Verrucomicrobiota; class Verrucomicrobiia; order Opitutales; family Opitutaceae; genus Nibricoccus. Next base: position 75,606 of record JASGJB010000060.1, read on the forward strand.
GACACGGCGCGCATTTCTCCTTCCGCTCACCTTGCTGGCGGCGTCACTTGCGCTGCTTGGCGGCTGCCGTCGTGGAACCTATAGCGAACCGGTTTCGGCCTCCGGAAAAAAGATCCTGCGCGTCGGTTATTTTCCGAACATCACCCACGCCCAAGGCGTGATTGGCAGCACGCTCAGTGCGGAAAAAAAGGGCTGGTTCGAAGAGCGCCTCGGTCCCGATGTGGAGATCCAGTGGTTCGTGTACAATGCCGGGCCGAGCGCGATGGAGGCGATTTTCACAGACTCAATCGATCTCACGTATGTGGGGCCGAGCCCGGCGCTCAATGCCTTCATTCGCGCGCGAGGTGACGATATTCGCATTGTCTCCGGCTCGGCGCGCGGCGGGGCGGCGTTACTTGTGCGTCCAGGCGCGGGGATCGAAAAGCCGGAGGATTTTCGCGGCAAAAAACTCGCCACGCCGCAGCTCGGTAACACGCAGGACGTGGCCGCGCGCGCATGGCTGAAGTCGAAGGGCTTTCGCATGACCCAGCTCGGCGGCGATGTCTTCGTGCTTCCGACCGCCAATCCCGATCAGCTCGCACTTTTCAAGCAGGACAAGATCGACGCGGTGTGGACTGTCGAACCATGGGTGACACGCATCCAAAACGAAGCCGGCGGCCGGGTTTACCTGGAGCAACCCGACGTCGTTACGACCGTGCTCGTCGCTAGCACGAAATCACTCGAGCATCGCAGCGAACTCATCGGGCGTTTCGTCAAAGCGCATCACGAGCTCACGGACTGGACAGTGGCGCATCCCGCCGATGCGCAGGCGATCGTGCAGCGCGGACTCACCGCGATCGTTCACCGCGAAGTGCCGCTCAAACTCGTTTCCGCGGCGTGGCAGCGACTCACTTTCTCAAACGACATCACCCTCAACTCCATCGAAGGCCTCGTGGCCGACGCCCGCGGGCTCGGCTTCATTCGCGGCAACGTAGAGCTCCAACCCCTCATCCAGATCCTCCAGTGACCGTACAAACGGAATTGGTTAACGAAACGCCCTCGAAACTCTCGGTGGGCGACATCTCCAAGCGTTTTCGCAGCAAGAGCCGCGAAGTGCACGCGCTCGACCACGTGTCGCTCGACATCGCCGAAGGCGAGTTCGTGTGCCTCGTCGGCCCGAGCGGCTGCGGCAAGAGCACGCTGCTCAACATCATCGCCGGTCTCGACACCGCTGACGAGGGTACGCTGCTGTGCGACGGCAAAGCCGTGGCCGGGCCCGGCCGCGATCGCATGGTGATGTTTCAGGAACACGCCCTTTTCCCGTGGCTCGACGTGCTCGGAAACGTACTCTTCGGCCTCAAGCTCAAGCCCGGTTTGACCAACTCAGAACGCACCGACGTCGCGCGTTTTTATCTGAAGCTCGTCGGTCTCGAGAAGTTTGAAAACGCCAACATCCATGAGCTCTCCGGCGGCATGAAGCAACGCGTCGCCCTTGCGCGCGCGCTCGCGCCCAATCCGCGCGTGCTGCTCATGGACGAGCCATTTGCCGCGCTCGATGCGCTCACGCGCGAGCAACTTTACGGCGACATCCAGCGCATCTGGCGGGATCGCAAGAAGACGATCATCTTCGTCACGCATAACGTCCGCGAGGCGGTGTGTCTCGGCGACCGCGTCGTTTTGTTTTCCCCGCATCCGGGGCGCATTCGCGAGCAGTTCAGGATCGATCTGCCGCGTCCGCGCGACATCAACAGTGTCGATCTCGCCCAATATTCCACGCGCATCACCAAGGCGCTTAAATCGCACATGGCATCGAGCGAAGGCGAGGTGGCCGAATGAGACGCTTCTTCACAGCTGCGGCTTTCTTCGTGGTGATCCTGGGCATCTGGGAAGCACTCGTGCGCGCCAAGGTCTGGTCTCCCATAGTGCTCCCGTCACCGCTCATGGTCGGCGAGTATCTTGTCGCTGCGATTCGCGACGGTTCACTGCTCCAGGCCTCGTGGGTGACGATGAAGCGCCTGCTGCTTGGTTATGTTTTCGGCATCGTGATCGGCCTGCCGGTTGGATTGCTCACGGCGCGCTTCCAAGTCTGCAAAGACACCATCGGCCTGCTCGCGCTCGGCCTGCAGACGCTGCCGAGTGTGTGCTGGGTGCCGCTGGCGCTGCTTTGGTTTGGCCAGACGGAAACGGCGCTCTTCTTCGTCGTGGTGATGGGCACGCTCTGGTCGGTCATCATCGCGACCGACACCGGCGTGCGCACGATCCCGCCCATCTACGCACGTGCGGCACGCACGATGGGCTCAAATGGATTTCACACGTGGATCCACGTGATGCTGCCCGCGTCGCTTCCCTTTGTGGTCAGCGGCATGAAACAAGGCTGGGCGTTTGCCTGGCGCTCGCTGATGGCGGCGGAAATTTATGTGACGATCCTGACCGGCTTCGGTCTCGGACATCTCCTTCACTACGGACGTGAACTGCATGCGATGGAGCAGGTGACGGGCGTCATGGTGGTGATCGTCCTGATCGGCCTGCTGGCGGACAAAATCATGTTCTCCCCGTGGGAGCGTTTCCTGCACCGCCGGTGGGGTACGCAAGGGAAGTGACGGAAGTTTACCGCGGAGGCGCGGAAAGCGCGGAGTTTCAATCCGGGTGTTATTCTCCGCGCCCTTCGAGTCTTCGTGGTGAATCCTTCAGGTTGAATCTGATTCAGCTGCCGAGCTTCACGATACGGTCGAACTCCGCCTTTTTAAGCGGCATGACCGACAGGCGGCTTTGGCGCAGCAGGCCGATGTCCTTGAGCGCCGGGACTGCCTTGATCTGTTCCAAAGTGACGGGACTTTTCAGCGCCTTGCCTGCCTTGAGTTCAACGGCCACCCAGCCCTCTTCGTCGGCGGTCTTGTCGGGAAACGCGGCTTTGCTCACCTCGGCGATCCCCACGACCGCCTTGGTCGTCACGCTCTCGTAGAAGAGCACGGCATCGCCAGCCTTCATCGCTTTGAGGAAATTACGGGCCTGAAAATTGCGCACGCCCTCCCAGTTGGTTTTGCCGTCGCGGACGAAGTCGGTCCACGCGTAAGCCTCGGGTTCCTGTTTCACGAGCCAGTATTGCGTTGTCATGCAGAGAGCGGTTTTGTGCAGTGCATCCAAGATGGACGATACCTCTGCTGAAAAGGCAAAAGCCCACCGTGCTACTTTGATTTTATATGTGGTGATGGCAGTCCTCGTCCTTCTGCCGGTGGTGCTCTATTTCCTCGTCCATCCAGCCTGAGTTGAGAACTCCCTCGAATGAATCGCACGCTGCTTCCGATCCGCATCACCTTCGTCCTCCTGTGCGCCGCCGCAGGCTGGTTGATTTGCTACACGATTGAGGACTGGGACCGGCACCGGTTGCTGGCGACATTCATCGGCGGTTCGATCGGCGTGCTCGCGGTGCTGACGGATTTGATGCTGAAAGGGTTTTCGCTGCGCGGGCTCTCCGCCATCACCTTCGGACTCGGAGTGGGGACGCTGATTTCCTACCTGATCAGCACGTCGCCCCTGTTTCACGGTTCCGATCCGCAGTACATGTACCTGACGCAGCTCACGCTGTTTCTCATGTCGACGTATCTTTGCACAGTGATCGCGCTGCGTGGCAAAGATGAGTTCAACCTGGTTATTCCCTATGTGCGTTTCGTCCCGCATGAGGTGGAGACGCCGCTCGTGGTGGTGGACACCAGCGCGTTGATCGACGGACGCATCGCGAAAGTATGCGAAGCAGGCTTTCTCAGCGCGGCGCTGGTGATCCCGCGTTTTGTGCTCGATGAGCTGCAGTCCGTGGCCGACTCGAGCGAGCCGACCAAGCACGCACGCGGACGTCGCGGGCTCGAAGTGCTCGGCGAGCTGAGGAAGATCAAGAATATCGATATTCGCATTCCGGAGAGCGACGTCGGCAAGAAGCAGGACGTGGACGCCAAGCTCGTGTTTCTCGCGCAGTCGATGAAGGCGAAGCTGCTCACGACTGATTTCAATCTGGCTAAGATGGCGGAGTTTCACGGCGTGCACTGGCTGAATCTCAACCTGCTCGCTCGTTCACTCCGTCCCGAGTTGATCCTCGGCGAGCAACTGGAAGTCGAACTCGTCAAAGCCGGCAAAGAAGAGGGGCAGGCCGTGGGCTATCTGGAAGACGGCTCAATGGTCGTCGTCCAGGGCGGCCGTCCGCACATCGGGCAACGCGTGACGGTGGAAATCTCCAGCGTGCTGCCGTCGGCCGGCGGGAAAATGGTCTTCGCGAAGCTGATGCTGGAGCGGGCCTGATAAGTGTTCGCCCGCATTTTCCTTCAAAACATCAAGCACGCTCCACCGGCGGAGTGGTCTCGCTCCAGAGCGACGACTGCTTCGGTGCCTTGGCGGCGCGCGCCGCAGCTTCTTCTTCCGGCGTGGCGTTCAAGTGGCGTGGCGGGCGTGAAACGCGGCTGGCGACGGCGGCTTCGCGGTCGGCGACGATGCGGTCGCACATGGCCTGGATGTGCAGCTTGAGCCATTGGGCGGTGCTGCTCGCTTCCGTGTAGTCGGCGGGGCCGTAGTGGTCGATGCGGCCGACCTGGCGGAGGCGGTCGTTCTGGGCGAATTCGTCCGAGCGGGCGGGGTTGTACACGCCGTAGGCCTTGCCGCCGCCTTTCTTCACGACGGAGAAGCTCGGGATGTCGCTCGGGCCGTCGGCGATGTAGATCATGTTCTGGAAGGGGATGCGGCGGTCCTCCAGGGCGATGTTGGCGTTGACGTCGATCGCGGCGTTTTTGTTGGTGCCCTTGTTGATCTCGAAGAGGGCCTTGGTCTTGGTCGTGTTGTCGATGACCATGCCGATCTGGGCGATCACGGCGTCGGCTGAGATGTCGAATTCCTTTTGTTTGAGGAAGCCTGGCTGGAGCGGGTTCTCGATGAATTCGCAGCCCCAGATGCCGTCCACGTACTTGGCGATGGCGCTGCCGCGGACCATCTCGGCGAGGCCGGTGGAGACGATGTAATGCTCCAGCTGGATCTCGTGTTTGCGGTAGGCTTCGCGCTCAGTGACGAATTTCTTGGCGCTGCTGAAGAAGTCGGGGAGGCCGGGGTAGAACTTAATGTCGGCGCCGCACTCGCGGAGGATCTTGTTGCTCAGCTTCGGCATGGCGCCGGCGAGAACGTAGGTGAGCAGGTGGTTGAGGTAGGCGATCTCGCCGGAGATCAGATAACCGCGCCGGCGGTACTGCTCCATGAGGTTGTTGGTCTCCGTCCAGAAATTGGCCTCGTTTACGCCGTAGCGGCGGAAGAGCGGAGACTGCATGTATTCCGGGATTAGGGTCTTGTCGAAGTCCCAGATGCAGGCGATGATGTTCTGAGTGAAAAGCGTCGTAGCCATGTTTGATCGGCACCTATAGCGGGGCGTTCCTTGTTGATAAGATTGAAGCAAGCCCGTGCGTGCGGGTCTGCGCAATTCGCAAATGGACGCGACCGGGCGGCGCGAGTTACCCCCGAGAAGAGGTTTTGGTTTTCACACTTACGACATGGACAAGCTTCCCGACATTTTCCCGTTTCAGCGGCGTCTCGACGAGCTCGATGCGCAGATGGCGGATCCGTCTTTCTACAACAACCCGCGCAAGGCGGCGGAGGTGTCGCGTGAGCAGCAGAAGACGCTTCAACTGGTGAACGACTATCACGCGCACGAGAAGATCGTGCGGGAAATCGCGGAAGCGCAGGCTTTGATCAAGGACCCGGCGGGCGATGCGGATCTGAAGGAACTGGCAGAGATGGAGCTTCCGGACCTGCAGAAGCGGCGCGACGAATTGAAGGAAATCGTTCTGCGCGGAATGATCCCGCCGGAGCCGAGCGACTCACGCAATACAGTGATGGAAATCCGGGCGGGCACCGGTGGTGAAGAGGCGAGCCTGTTCGCGGCGGAACTCTGCCGCATGTACACGCGTTACGCGGAAGGCCGCGGCTGGAAAATCCAGCCGATGAGTTCGAGCATGTCTGAGCGCGGAGGTTTCAAGGAAGTGATTTTCCTGATCACGGGCCAGGACGTGTACAAGCAGCTGAAGTTTGAAAGCGGTGTGCAACGTGTGCAACGCGTGCCGCTCACGGAAGCGAACGGCCGCATTCACACCTCGACGGTGACGGTGGCGGTGTTGCCCGAGGCTGAGGAAGTCGATGTGCAGATCGATCCGCAGGATCTCGACATCATGGTGTGCCGGGCGAGCGGGCCGGGCGGGCAAGGTGTGAACACGACGGACTCGGCCGTGCAGATTTTCCACAAACCGTCGGGCTTGATGGTGCAGTGCGCCGATGAACGTTCACAGCTGAAGAACAAAGCGAAGGCGATGACGGTGCTGCGCTCGCGCTTGTTGAAGCTGAAGGAAGACGAGGAGCACGCGAAGTACGCGGCGCACCGGAAGAGTCAGATTGGCTCGGGCGGACGCAGTGAGCGCATCCGCACCTATAATTTCCCACAGAACCGTCTTACGGATCACCGCATCGGCCTGACGCTCTACAGTCTGCCGCAGGTGATGGAGGGTCGGATCGACGAAGTCGTCGAGTCGTTGCAGCGCGCGGATTTTGAGGAGAAGCTGGCGGCGCTTACCGGCGTGGAGTTCGCCGGATTCTCGGGGCGCAAAGGAAATGCGGACGACGACGAGTGAGGCGCGCTAACGCTGCAAAACGAACAAACCATGTTGAGCGTTCTGGAGATCATCAAAAAGACGACGGACTTCTTTACGTCGAAAGGCGTGGAGAGCCCGCGGCTCAACGCGGAGCTGCTCATCGGGCACGCGCTCGGGTTAAAACGGATGCAGCTTTATCTGCAGTTCGAGCGGTTGCTGGCGGAGCCGGAGTTGGAAAAAATCCGACCGCTGGTGCGAAGGCGTGCGCAGCGTGAGCCGCTGCAATACATCATGGGTGAAACGGAGTGGAGCGGGATGAAGCTCAAGACGGACAAGCGGGCGTTGATCCCGCGACCGGAGACGGAGTTACTGGTGGAGTTTGTTGTGAAGGCGGTGAAAACATCGAGCGTGCCGCCTGCGCGTATTTTGGATCTGGGCACAGGGACGGGCGCTCTGGCGCTGGCACTGGCGACGGAATTTCCCGACGCGAAAGTCGTGGCTGTCGATGCGAGTGACGAGGCGCTGGCGCTGGCGAAGGAGAATGCGGTGGCGCTTGGACTCGGCGAGCGAGTGACGTTTTTGAAGTCGGACTGGTTTTCGGCGATGCCCGAGCCCAAGGACGAAACGGAGCGCTTCGCATTGATCGTGAGCAATCCGCCTTACCTGACGGAGGCTGAAGTCGCCGAGGCGGAGCCGGAGGTGCGGGAGTTCGAGCCGGTGAGTGCATTGATCGCGGCAGACGCAGGCGCGGCGGATTTACGGAAAATCATCGCCGGTGCGCCGCCGTTTTTGGCGGAGGGCGGGGTGCTGGCTCTGGAAACGGGAATCGCCCAGCACGCTGATTTGCTCGCGGCATGTGCGACAGCGGGTTTTGCGCGAAGTGAGTCGCGACAAGATCTGACGCAGCGCGACCGATTCGTGCTGGCGTGGCGCTGACCGAGTGACGGCAAATAAAAAGCGCGGTTGGGAAACCGCGCTTTGGTGAGAGGGCAATCTGACGGCGATCAACCGCGCTTTACGGCCTGGGCGGTGAGCGGAGGCGCGTCGGTGAAGATGCGTCCGGATTTGGAGGTCAACTCGATGGCGTCGTTGATGATTCGAAGCGACTCGCGGAGAGGGATGTCGAGTTTCTTGGCGTCTTCTTCGGATTCTTCGCCTGCGGCGATTTCCTCGGGTGTCAGTTCGGGTTTGATGGTCGCAGGCTTGGGCGGGCCGAGCGTGAACTCCTTTTCGGCGTAATCATCCTTGGCGAGGCGGGCCTTTTCGGCGCGCATCAGTTTACGGAAAGCAGTGTCGGCTTCACGCTGCTGGCGGCGCTCCTCAAGATTGATGGAAAGCTCCTTCTGGTCCTGCTTGGTTTTGAACCAGTCGATATTCTTCTGGTTGAAGGCGAATTCCTCGAGGGTCTTCTGACGTTCCTTGCTGGCGGCCAGCAGTGGTGTGACCACCTGCGCGCCGAGCGGCTGGCCCTCGAAATTGCTCGTGGGGATTTCATCCCAGACGAGCGCACGTGTGAGATCTTTTTCACCGACGGGAAGGAAGTCATCGATCGAGGGAAGGATGATGTCGGGCACGACGCCTTTGAGCTGCGTGGAGTGGCCGTCGGGCAGGTAGAATTTCTGGATGGTGAGCTTGGCGGCACCGGCTTTGCCCGTGGGGCGGGTGAGCATCAGCGGCGGGGCCGCATTTTTCATTTCGATCAACTGCTGCACGCTGCCTTTGCCATGGGTGGAGCTGTCGCCGACGATGATTGCACGACCGTAGTTTTGAAGTGCGCCGGCAACGATCTCGGAGGCCGAGGCGGAGAACTTGGATACGAGGACGGCGAGGGGGCCGGAATAGGCGATGCGGGAGTCCTCATCGTTGTCGATCTTCACTTCGCCATAGTAATTTTTCACCTGAACAACCGGACCCTGCTTGATGAAGAGGCCGGTGAGATCGATGGCCTCGGAGAGAAGACCGCCGCCGTTCTGGCGCAGATCGAGCACGAGGCCCTGGATGTTTGATTTTTTGAGGGTACCGATGAGTTCGGCGACGTCGCGTGTGGCGCTGGCCTTGTCGGCTCCATCGCTGCCGCCGTCGGGACCATAGAATGCGGGAAGGGTGATGACGCCGAGGGGAATGGTTTTGCCGGAGGCGCCGGGCACTTCGTAGATGGAGGCGCGGGCGCGGGCGGAGTTCAAATTAACGACATCGCGCACGATGACGACCTGACTGCGTTCGGAGGGATCGGTGGCGGCGCCGGGCTTGATGACGAGGCGGACCTTGGTGCCCTTTTTGCCGCGGATCATGTCGACGATCTTGCGGAGTTTCATGCCGGTGACCTCGACGGGTTCGCCGTTATCCTGCGCGACGGCCATGATCTTGTCGTTAGGGCGCAGTTGTTTTCCAAGATCGGCAGGACCGCCGGTGATCAGTTCCTTGATGACGCAGACATCGTCCTCGATGCCGAGCAGCGCGCCGATGCCGACGAGTTGAAGGCGCATCTGAATGCCGAAGTCTTCGTATGTGGCGGCTGAGAAGTACGTGGAGTGGGGATCGTAGAGCCGGGTGATTGCCGAGAGAAAAATTTCGCCGATCTCGTGATTCTCGAAATCGGTGAGGGTCTTCAGGCGGCGCTCGTAGCGTTTGCGGATATTCTGTTTAGCCTCGTCGATCGTGATGGTGGATGAAGGCGTGGCCGCAGAAGTTTGGGCGGTTTCGGTGGTTTTGACGGCAGGCGCAGGGGCTGGAGTTGAATTGTCGACGGGAGCTTTGGTGTTCGTGGACGCGACTGTGGAGGCAGGCTTTTTTTCCAGCAGTTCCTGGATGAGCTCGAACGTGAGACGTTTGCGCCAGAGGGCATCGGCTTCCTGCGGGGTCGCAGGCCAGGCGCTCTTGGAGCGGTCGACGAGGTAGGTTTCGTTCGTGGTGAGATCGAAGTCTTTTTTCAGCTCCTCGAGGATCCACTGGATGCGGGCAGTGGTGCGTTGCTCGTAGACTCGGAAAATTTCGAAGGCGGGCTCGATGCGGCCGAGGTTGGAGATGTTGTTGTAGAGCCAGGCGGCCGGCCAGCGCTTCTGGAAATCTTGTTTATCGGTCTCGAGGAAAAAGAGGCGCAGGCCGTCGAACTCGGCCATGAAATCCGGGATGACTTGTGCGTAGTCGGCCGGTTTTACGCCGTCGCGGTTATAGTGGATTTCTTCGAGCAAGCGGATGAGTTGCGTGACCTCGCGTTCGAAATAGGCGTCGGGCTGATAGGTGCGCTCAGCCGCACGGACTGCGGGGACGGCCAGGAGAATTGCGAGCAGCCAGACTGGGAGGGAACGGAGGAAAAACTTCATCGCGATAAAGAGACGTGGAGAGGAGAAAAATGTTTCAGAGGAAGGTCGTGATGCCGCCGTGCCGAAGAAAGGGTCGTACAAAAACGGCGGCGGTTGGAAAGTGGAGAGGCGGGTGCAAGGCTCATTCTAGTTTCGGCTGTTTTCAGACCGGTTTTAGGGCCTGATGGCGTGATGCCAGGCACCCGGAGTGCCGCGGAGCGTCAAGACGTTGGTCTTCAACGGCGGCTGATCTGATTCCGGGCGTCGTCGAGCAGGCGCTTTTCTTGGGCGGTCAAGGCGGCGAAGCCTTCGGAATTGATCTTGTCGAGGATGCGGTCGACTTCGGCCTTGAGGTTTTCACGGGTGGGAGTGGTCAGATTGACGGTGTATTTTGCAGGCTCTTCGACGGGAGAGGTCTTTTGCGCTTTAGAAAGCCAGCGGGGTAACTCGATGTCGGCGCGCCCGTCCGGAGTACGCCATTCGCGCACGTGAACGAACCGGTAGTAAAGAAGGGCCGCAAGCATGCCTCCGAAATGGGCGGAAGGCGTGATATTCAGGTTGAAGCGGTCGCCCGGGATTTCGTTCACGACGAGTCCGACGGCCGAAATACCGGCCATGGCCCAGGCGAGATGCTTGGGTTTGACGGTGACGGGCAGGAAAAGGAACAGGAACGTCATCGGCCGGTTGGGGTGCAGGCACGCGAAGAGCATCAAGAGCGCACAAGCGATGGGGGTTGCTCCGATCAGGGTGCCGCCAATTTTGTGGTGAACGAGCAGCCAGACGAGACCGCCGCAGACGGCCGAAAAGACGGAGAACAGCGCAAAACGGCGCTCACCCATGAGAGGCAGGAGTTCACGACCGAGAAAATAAATGGCCACAAGACTGAGGATCCCGTGGATGACGTTGCTATGCAGGAGAGGATAACTCGCGAAAGTCCAGACACAGCCGCGTTGAAGTCCGGCGACAGTCAGTCCCGCGAAGTCCTTGAAATGCGAAGATTCAAAAGCGCGTTCAAAAACGGTCTGAATCAGAAATCCGGCACTGAGCGCGCAAAGCATCCAAGTCAGGGTGGACGTGGTGGTGCGCCCATAGCTATCTCGCATGTAGGACCGGTCTGAAAGCATCTCGACGGCAAGCTAGGTATCCGCTGGGGCAAACACAAGCAGCGTCCCGGGATTTTGAGAGGGTTCGCGTGCGTCGTTGCCGGTCGAAGACGTGATTCACGTTTTTTCTGCAACCACGCCGGCTGCCGAGGAAATTAGCCTGTTAGAAAGATGGTGCATAGTCTGGCGGGACTGGGCAGCGGCGGTGATTGTTGATGCGCGGGGCTGACCGCTTGACAGCAATTTCATTTCCATTTTGTTGCGGGGCACCATGGCAAACAAAGCAGATAAATGGGAACCGAACGTTCCGGGTAAGTTTTATGTCGATCAGCAGTGCATCGACTGTGACCTGTGCCGCGAGACGGCGCCGGCCTTCTTTACCCGGCATGACGAGGGAGGCTACTCCTTCGTTCATAAGCAGCCCACCACGGAAGATGAAATCTCGCTGTGCATGGAGGCCCTCGAGGGCTGCCCGGTCGAAGCGATCGGCAACGACGGCGACGAGTAAGCCACGTGGGCTATTCTCTCTGACTTGAATTTGAAACCTCCCGGACTCCGGGAGGTTTTTTTGTGCGGATTTTCGTCCGAGGAGGGATGCTTGAATGGCGTCAGGAGCCGAACCGACTGTCCTGTTAACAATAATTGGGATGTCGTGTTAACCAATGCTTGTTTTGTGAACGCTCATTGTTAGCGATGCCAGCGATCATGAAAGTTTCCGTCTCTGTTTCGTTGTTTGCCGTCGTTGGCGCCCCGGTGCTGTTCGCGCAGAACACTCCGGTCGAATTGCCGGCGCTCTCTGTTTATTCGCCGCGCGTGGCGCTTCAGGAGCCTGTCGGCACCTTTGCGATGCCGGTATCGGCGCTGCGGTTTGAGCCGCTGGTGGATGTGCAGGCGCGGAATATGGCGGAAGGCCAGGCGGATATCGCGATCCGCGGCGGTATTTTTGAAAACACGGGATTCCGGGTCGGCGCGGTCTCGCTCTACGATCCGCAGACAGGGCACTATTTCGCGGAGATACCGGTTGCTCCGGCGATGATGTCGGCCCCTGAAATCCTGACGGGCGCCGGTAACGCGGTGCGCGGGTGGAACGCCAACGCGGGCACGGTTGCTTATCAATGGCGGCCGGTACACACGGCAGGGCAGGCGACGGCGGCGGTCGGCGAGTTTGCCACGCGACGCGGCGAACTCTATCAAGGCTGGAAAACGGGTGTTACGCTTGCCGGGCGCACGCTCGGAGTTGATGGCGCCTTTGCTCATTCCCGTTCCGACGGAGCGCTTCCCTATGGGGAGCATGAGTTCACGCGCTACAATGCACGCGCGCAGCTGGCGGGCGAGAAGGGACAGACGGATCTGTTTTATGGATACCAGTCGAAGTACTTTGGCTGGCCGAATCTCTACACACCGTTCGCCAACGTCTATGAGACTGAGAATATTCAGACCAATCTTGTGGTGCTGAACCATCGTGAGGAACTCGGCGACGGAGATTTCGTGGCGGTTGGCGGCTATTACCGCCGCAACAAGGACAATTATGTTTTCAACCGTGCCACGCCTGGCGCGTACAACCCGGCTTTCGCCACCGGCCCCGCCTATCATACGACTTGGGTCTACTCGGCCGGAGCCGAGTCGCGAATCACGACGGGAGAAATCCATTGGAACACCGTCGCTACTTTTCTCGATGACGAGTTGAAGTCGTCGTCGCTGACCTTTGGTCGCTATAACACGCGCCAGCATGTGAAGGTGTCGCTCGTGCCCGAGCGTTCCTGGGCGCTGGCCGAGGGGCGTGCTTTGAATGTGCAGGCAGGCGCAGCGTATGATGACACGAACCGCAACGGCTCGGCGGTTTCGCCCGTCGCCGAAATCACGCTCAATCATGTGGCGCCTTCGGTGGGGCTTGATGCGCTGTACGCGTCCTACGCGAAGACCTCGCAGACAACGACGTATTTTGCGCTGAACTCACGCGCCTCCGCCGGACTGTTTCGCGGCAATCCAAATCTGGATCGTGAAACGGCGCAAAATTTTGAAATCGGAGCACGCGGCTCAATCGGCAGCTGGAGTGTGACAACGGCTCTTTTCCACCGGCAGGACGACCAGCTCGTCGATTGGATCTACAGCACGAGTCTGCCCAATGCTCGCGCTGCAGCCCCGGTGGATATCGGGACCACTGGGTTCGAGGCAGTGGCTCGTTATTCCGCGAAGGTCGTCGACCTGGTTTTCGGTTACACGGGGCTGACCAAAGATGCCGACTACGGTTCGACAGCGGTCAACGCCAGTTTCTACGCACTCAATTTTCCAAAGCATCGTTTGACGGCTGCCGCGGTTGTGCGTTTGGGAGCGGGCTGGGAGGTGCGCATGGATAACGAAGCGCGCATCCAGGAAGAAAACGCGCTGCGCAAATCGGACGACGAGGCGCTGCTCAGCTCGGCAGGCGTTTATTATTCGCCGACGAAAGTCAGGGGACTTCGTTTCTCGCTCGAAGTGGAGAATCTATGGGACTCGGAATTTCAAGAAGTGCCCGCCGTGCCCGCATCACCGCGGCAGTTGTCGGCGGGGGTTAGCTACGTCTGGTAAGTCCTGTTCTCTGGGAACAAAGCCGATGTCTTCCGACGCCACTGCACGCACGACTGCGTACGAACTCGAAGCCATTCGTTCGATCTACGAGCTGCCTTTCCCTCGATTGCTGTTCCGGGCGCAGACGGTTCACCGGCAATTCCACGATCCGGAGCGCGTGCAACTGAGCACCTTGGTCTCGATAAAAACCGGGCGCTGTCCCGGACTGCAAGTATTTCCGCAGTCGGCCCATCATGATACCGGGCTAAAACCGGAGCCGTTGCTTTCGCCCGGCGTCATCGAGCTTCAGGCGCGAGCGGCGAAGGCGGCGGGTGCGACGCGGTTTTGCATGGGAGCCGCGTGGCGGGAGGTGCCGGATGGTCCTGCTTTTGATTCGGTGCTTCAATCGGTGCGCGCGGTGGCGGCGTTGAACATGGAGGTATGCTGCACACTGGGCATGATGAACCTGGTCGGCGGAGCGGCGTGCGGCGGAATATACTACAATCATAACCTGGACACGTCGCGTGAACACTACGCGGAAATCATTTCGACGCGGACCTATGACGATCGTCTTCAAACCTTGAAGAACCAGGGCTGAAGCTTTGCTGCGGCGGGATCATCGGTCTCGGCGAGAAAGTGGAGGACCGGCTGAAATTGCTGCACGAATTGTCACGGCTCGATCCCTATCCGGAGTCAGTGCCGATCAATGCATATGTGCCCGTCGAGGGTGCGCGCTTGCGGATCAGGCTCCGGTCGATCCCATTGAGTTCGTGCGTATCATTGCAACGGCCCGCGTGGTGCTTCCACTTCGAGCCTGCGGCTTTCTGCGGGGCGCGCGACGATGAGCGACGAGTTGAAGGCGCTGTGTTTTCTGGCGGGTGCGAACAGTATTTTCTTTGGTGAGAAACTGCTCACCACGCCCAATCCCGAAGGCGACGCGGATATGCGGCTGCTGACGCGACTCGGTTTGAAACGGGCGCATGGCTGAGCGCCGTAAATCTTCCCGTTGACAAGGTGACGGGCGGAAAGTCAGTGCGGGAGCATGGCTAATCCGTTTCTCCAAACCGATTTTGAAATCCGCTGGTCGCAACTGACACCCGGGCACATCGCTCCGGCGATTGAACAGGCGCTTACTGATGCGCAGGCGGCCATCGATGTGATCGCGGCGAGGGAGTTATCCAATGTCACTTTCGAGAACACGTTTCTGGCGTTGGAGCGCTCGACGGAGCGGCTCAATCAGGCGTGGGGAAAAGTGACGCATCTGCAGTCGGTGGCGGATTCTCCCGAGCTGCGTGATGCGCACAATGCGATGCTGCCGAAAGTGTCGGCCTTTTTTGCGCGGATTCCCTTGAACGCAGCGTTGTGGGAGAGGTTGCGGGCGTTCTGGAATACGCATGCAGCGGACGAACTGAATCCAGTGTGCAGCGGCGTTATCTGGAGGAGACGGTCGCAGATTTCCGCCAGCAGGGCGCGGATCTTGCCGGTGGAGAAGCGGGCACGATTCGAGGCGTTGCAAAGCGAACTGGCGCAGCTCACGCAAAAATACTCGGAGAACGTGCTCGATGCGACAAATGCGTGGGAGCTCGACGGTCGAGGATGAATCGCGACTGGCGGGCTTGCCGGAGCACGCGAAAGCGGCGGCACGTCGCAGCGCAGAAGCGAAAGAGCGCGGAACCGCGGAGAAGCCGGCCTGGCGGTTCACGCTGCACATGCCCTCGCAGGAACCGTTCATGACTTATCTGGACGACGCGGACTTGCGTCGCGCGATGTGGACGGCGGCTATCGGTGTTGGAGCGCAGGAGCCGCACGACAATTCAGCGACTACTGCCTCGTATCCTGGCGTTGCGTGCGGAGAAGGCGGAGCTGCTGGGAAAGCCGAATTTCGCGGATCTGACGCTGGAGCGTCGCATGGCGAATCGTCGGGACGGCACTCACGTTTGTCGAAGACATGGGCGTGTGGGCGAAAACCGCATTCACACACGAGTGTCTCTGAGCTGGAGGAATTCAAGGCGCGCACGCTGGGCTGTTCGACTGCGCGGCTCGCTCCCTGGGAACTCGGCTTATTGGGCGGAGAAGTTGCGGAAGGTCCGTTACGATTTCGATGAGGAGCAGCTGCGGCCGTATTTTCCGATGGATCGGGTGATTGCGGGGCTGTTCGAGCTTGCTGAGCGGGTATTTGGACTTCGAATTGTTGAACGTCGCGGCGAACTCGGTCGAAGTCTGGCATCCCGAGATGAAATTCTATGAGATGCACGATGCGGCCGGACGGCACGTCGGATCGTTTTATGCCGACTGGCATCCGCGGGAATCGAAGCGTGGCGGCGCCTGGATGAATTATCTGATCACAGGAGGACCGCGGCCAGATGGGACGCGCGCGCCGCATCTGGGGTTGATCTGCGGCAACATGACTCCGCCTGTGGGCGACAAGCCGGCGCTACTCACGCATCGCGAAGTGCAGACCATTTTCCACGAGTTTGGGCACTTGCTTCATCACCTTGCTGGGCGAGGTGGAGATTAAATCTCTCAACGGTGTGAATGTCGCCTGGGACTTCGTGGAGCTGCCGTCACAAATACTGGAGAACTGGTGCTGGGAGCGGGAAGGACTGGATCTGTTTGCGCGACATCACGAGACGGGCGTACGCGATTCCGGACGGACATGTTTGAGAAGATGGTGGCGGCGCGAAATTTCCGGTCTGCATGTGCGGTGATGCGACAGACAGCCTTCGCGAAGATGGATTTGCTTCTTCATGCGAAGCCGGAGCTGACCGCGCAGACGACGGGTGATATTGAAAACGTGGCGAGGGCCGCGATTGCGGATTGTCTTATTCCGACGGAGCCCCTGTCGCCGACGATCGTGAAGAGATTCACCCACCTGTTTTCCGATCCGGTGGGCTACGCTGCGGGGTACTATTCCTATAAATGGGCGGAGGTTCTCGATGCGGATGCGTTTACGCGCTTCCAGAAAGAAGGCGTGTTTAACCGGAAGGTGGGTGCGGCATTCGTCGAACACATCCTGAGCCGGGGAAACTCGGCGGATCCGGCGGAGTTATTCAGGGCGTTCATGGGCCGCGATCCGGATCTGACGGCGCTATTGAAACGGTGCGGGCTGCTGGCGGCGTGAGGCGTTTCATTCTAATTTGCGGCAGCTTTTCCAAACGTCCGGCCGCGACTTGCTAAAATTGGATTTCCGAGGATTTCAAAGGCCGTACATCCTCTTCTTTTAACCATGACCACGCTCTTCGCCTTCGCATTTCTTCCCACCTGGGTCATTTTTGTGCTTCTGCTGCTGTCTTTCGGCTTTGCGTTTTATGCGCAGACCAAGGTTTCCAGCGCTTACGGCAAGAATGTGCGAATTCCGTCGCGGGGCGGGATTACGGGTCGTGAAGCCGCGGAAGCGGTCATGGCGCGGGCGGGAGTCACCGGCGTTTCCATCGAGGAGACGAGCGGCCATCTGACCGACCACTATGACCCGATGCACAAGCGACTGGTGCTTTCGTCGGAAAATTACCGCGGCACGAGCCTCGCGGCGCTGGGTGTGGCTGCTCACGAGGCGGGACACGCGATCCAACACAAGGTGGGCTACTCGATGCTCAAGACGCGCATGGCGCTTGTGCCCATCACACAGATCACATCGCAAATTCTGCCCTTCATCATGTTCGGTGGCTTCTTTTTCGGCGGGATGGGCGGAATCACGCTCGATATCGGCATCCTGTGTTATGCGGTGCTGACGCTGTTCCATCTGGTGACGCTGCCAGTGGAATTCGACGCGAGCCGTCGTGCGAATGCGGAGCTGGCCGGGCTGGGCATCATCGACCGTGACGAGGCGCCGGGTGTGAAGGAAACGCTGGATGCCGCCGCGCTCACGTATGTGGCGGCGTTTCTGACGTCGTTGCTGCATCTGCTCTATTTGCTCTCGATGCGTCGTAACGACGACTGAGTTGGGTTTCGCGCATCTTTAGGGATTTGCTCAAAGCCGCCTTTGGTCAGGCGGCTTTTTATTTTGGCAGAGAGCAGCGCGGCTTCGGGCATCATTGGGGTGAAACGGGAGACAAGTTGCGCAGCCTCGAGAGGTGGACATCGTGCGGGCGATGAAAGCTGTTGTTCTCCCTGCGGTGAATCAATTGTCCGTGAGCGAAGTGCCTGCGCCGCTGCCAAAGGCCGGCGAGGTGATCGTCGCTGTGAAAGCGGCGGCGTTGAACCACCGTGATGTGTGGATCAAGAGCGGGCAATACGCGGGACTGAAGTTTCCCTGCATACCGGGCTCGGATGGTGCGGGCGTGGTGAGCGCGGTCGGGGATGGAGTCGATGCGACGTGGGTTGGGCGCGAAGTCATCATCAATCCGAGTTTTGGCTGGGGACCATCGGCTGCGGCGCAGGGGCCGGAATTTTCGATTCTGGGGCTGCCGCGTGAAGGCACGCTGGCGCAGGCGGTGGCGGTTCCGGCAGGGCAACTGGCGGCAAAACCGGCGCATCTGGCGTGGAAAGAGGCGGCGGCGTTGCCGCTTGCGGGACTCACGGCTTACCGGGCGCTCTTCACGCGTGGCGGATTGAAAACAGGGGAGCGGGTATTGATCACGGGAATCGGCGGCGGGGTGGCGTTGTTTGCGCTGCAGTTCGCGGTGGCTGCTGGAGCGGAGGTCTGGGTGACTTCGAGTTCGGCCGAGAAGATCGCGCAGGCGGTCACATTGGGTGCGAAGGGAGGATTCAACTACACGGAGAAAACCTGGGCGGCGGAAGCGCTTAAGAACGCGGGCGCGTTTGACGTGATCGTGGACAGCGCCGGTGGCGAAGGCTTTGACGCGGTGATCGACGTGGCGGGACCTGGCGGGCGGATTGTTTTCTTCGGGGCAACGCGGGGGAATCCGCCGCTGCTGGCGATGCGGAAAATCTTTTGGCGCCAGCTCTCGTTACTGGGAACGACGATGGGCAGTCCCGAGGACTGGATGGCTATGGTTGAGTTTGTTAACGCGCGAAAACTAAAGCCGGTCGTGAGTGCGCTGCTTCCGTTGGAGCACGCCGAGGAAGCGTTTGGACTGATGGAACGTGGCGCCCAGTTTGGGAAGATTGTGCTGAAGATGGATTGAGCCAGCACGGAAGACAGCGGACGTTTCTCTCTTAAATCGGACGGGGCTTGGTCTCGGCAACGGCGACCGCGGCGATCAGCAGGGCGCCGCCCACGGCGAGGCGGGGCAGGTCGGCGGTTTCGCCGAAGAAGAGGAGCGAGCAGGCGACGCCGAGGGGGACTTTGGCGTTGTTGAAGACGGCCAGTGTGCCCGCGTTGACCTTGGTGGCTCCCAGATTCCACCAGAAAAAACAAACGCCCGAGGCGAGGACACCCAGGTACAGGAGCGTGTAAGCTTGGGTGGACGTCAGCGTGGGAAAATCGAATCCGATGCGGCCGACCATGAACGGCAATGTCACTAGAAATGCCCCCGATGTAGAGAAATCCGAAGATGTCGCGGTCGCGTAGTGACGGTTGCTGGATGCGGAAGCGCCGGTAGAGAATCTGGCCGAGTGCGAAGGCGATATTGGCAAGTTGGACGAGTCCGAAACCGGCGAGCGAGCTTTCCAGCTTGGTGTTACCGATGATGATAAAGGCGGCACTGACGATGGCGAGGAGCGCGGCGGTCAATGCGCGCGGTCTCAGCGTGCGGTCGAAGGCGTCGGCGATAAGTGTGACCCAAATGGGCGTGATCACGGTGAAGAGTGCGACCTCGTAGGCCGCGAGGTGACGGTAGCTCTCGTTGTACGCGAGATACATCAGGCCAAATTGAAGCGCGCCGATTCCGATAAGCGTGACGATGGCGCGCGGCGAAAGGCCCCGCGGGCGCAGGAATGGAAGAAACACGAGCAGCGCGAGGCCGAGACGGGCGGCGGAAATGAAGGCGCTGTCGAGACCGGCGAGTTTTCCTTTTGTGAGCCCGAAGGAGAACGCCCAGATGATGGAAACGACGAGGAGGTAGAGCACGGCTGGCTAGGCGGTCGCGGTCGAAGGGATGAGGCGGGTGGGGTATTTGATCCGCTGGGACCAAACGATCGAGGGGCGCTCGATGACCAAGAACAGGAGGTGGGCGGTGAGTGTTGATGCCGCCAAGGCCGCGGGCAGGAGTAGCAGCTGGGTATGGCCGGGGCAGTGGGGAGCGAGCAGGTTGATGAGCTTCACTCCAATCGGAAAATGGATGAGGTAAAGCGAGTAGGAGATGTCGCCGAAATAGGCCAGCACCCGGGAGTGGAACACCGGCGTGTAGAGAATGGCGGTTGCCGTAAATGCACCTGCGAGCAGTTCGCCAGTCCATGATGAGCGGCTGGCGGCGGCGAGAATGACGGCGGTGAGGACGAGTAATTCCATTTTCGTCGCGAGACCGAGGAAGTGACGGCAGGCGACGAATCCGACCAGAAAGTAGGGCAGATGTTTCAGAACGGGCAGTTGTTCCACGAAGGCATAGGATGCGCCGGCGCACAGAAGCAGAGCGATGGTGCTCGGAACCCGGCCGCCGAAGAACACGGGAAACAGGAGACTGACAAACACGTAGTACTTCAGCTCGACGATGAGCGTCCAAAACACGGGGTTTTCCGGCGGAACCGCGGCGTAAACGGTGAAGCGAAGGATATCGAGCGCACTCCAGCCCACAGGAATGGATCGCGCCAAAGCGGCGCCAGCGCTCAAGAGGAGCGTCAAGGCGAGTGCGACAAGGAAGGGCGGATGAAGACGCAGCAGGCGTTTGAGATAAAAGTGCCCGGCGCAGCGGATCGTGTAGCGCGCGCGAAACATCCCGTACGGAATGATGAAACCTGAGATGACGAAAAATATCTGAACGCCCAGCTGGCCGATTTCGGAAACGTGCTCATGCCAGGAAACCGGAAGCGTGTGCTTGAAATGGCAGAGCGCCACCAGCAGGGCTGCAAGGCCCCGGAGGTAATCGATCGTGAAAAGACGATTGGAGCTGGCGGGCGAGGCGGGCTGCATGAAAGCGGGCGGTCGTTAGCAAAGAATCGGACCGCTCATACGCGGAAGATTGCGCCGAGTTTTTTGCCGAGAAGTAAACTGAGCCCGACAATCGTCACGCCGAGGAACGCCATCGCCCAGACACCGAGGGCGCTGGCGATGAATTTGCCGTCTCCGAGGAGCTGGAAGAGTTCGAGGATCGCTTTGGTGATCGGGTAGAACACCTGCTTCTGTGCGAGGATGAGCGAGTCGCTGACCTCGAGCATGGCGAAGGCAAAGGCCAGCAAGCCACCGGCAATGAGGTTGGCGGCGATGAGTGGGAGCGTGATTTTGAAGGTGGCCTTGAGTGGCGGACAGCCGAGGTTTTGAGCGGCTTCTTCGAGCGTTTCGCTGGTTTGTTCGAAGCCGGCGGATGCGGAGCGCACGACGTAGGGCAGGCGTCGGATGGAGTAGGCGATGATCAGCAGGATGGTCGGATTTTTCGTGGGATTGATCGCCTCGAAGAGTTTTCCTTCCTGGCTCATGGCGAGATAGCCGAAGGCGAGGACGAGGCCGGGGACCGCGAGCGGGAGCATCGCAAGGAAGTCGAGGACCTGGCGGCCGGCGATTTTTGTGCGGACAACGACGTAGGCGATGGCGATGCCCAGGAGGATATCGATGACAGTGGAGATGCTCGCGAACTTGAGGCTGTTGGCGATCGCCGGAACTGTGAGATCGTGGCCGAGCGCAATCTGGAAATTTTCCAACGTGTAGCTCTTGGGTAGAACACTCGCATACCAGTCGCTGGAGAACGCGACGAGGATCACGCCGATGTGCGGGAGCACGGCGACGAACGTGATGCCAGCAAAGAGTGCTGTGCAGAGCCAGGCCCTGCGGCGGGGAAGGGCGCGGGGGCCGCCAGAGCTGGTGGCCTTGGCCATCATGGCGTGGCCCTGGCGTCCGAAAATCCCTTTGCCGAGCGCGTAGATCAGCGTGGTGCTGACAAGCATCAGTGCGACGAGAGCGTAGGGCTCGGGACTGGTGCCGATGTTTTTAAGACCGTAGAAAATCTGGACGGACGTGACGTGCGGGTAGTCGAAAATGAGCGGCACGCCGAGTTCGGTGAACGCCCAGATGAAAACGATGGTGCCTCCCGCGAAGAGTCCGGGGCGCATGAGCGGCAGCGTGATTTTGAAGAAGCGGCGGAAGCCGGTGCAGCCGAGGTTTTGCGCGGCCTCTTCCATGGCGGGGTCGATGTTGGCGAGGGAAGCGACGGCGTTGAGGTAGATGATCGGGTAGAGCGAAAGCGCCTGGACGACGGCGATGCCCCAGAACTGGTTCGCGGCAAACCAATCGTAGGTCCAGCCGTCGGGCCTGAGGCCGAGATTGATGATGAGCGCGTTGAGGGCGCCGTACTGGCCGAAGATCTGTTTGATGCCGATGGCGCCGACGAAAGGCGGGAGGATCATCGGGATCAGGACGAGCGAACTGAGAATTCCTTTGCCGGGAAAAAGAAAGCGGTCGGAGACAAAGGCGAGCGGCAGGGAAATGAGCAGTGCGATCGAGGTCGTGGCGCAGGCGAGGAGGAAGGCGTTGCCCAGTCCGCCGAGATAGGTCGGGTCGCTCAGAAGAAGGCCGATGAACTCGAAGGTGATCTTCCCGTCGGCGTCGATGAAGCCGCCTTTGAGAATCTGGAAGATCGGCCAGATAAAAAACGCGGCGAAGAAGGCGGCCGTGAGCGCGAAGACGATGCGGGCGAAGTTCTGCGACATCGGGCGCGAAGTAAGGGATGTAACAGAGACGCTGGAAAGCGGGAAAACGCGGAAGGCCGGGAAAGGACTCAGGCCTGCCGGCCGGGACGGGGATGAAATGGATTACTTCGCCGGCCTTGGGCGCCGTACGTAGAGCAGCAATGCAACGCCGGCGATGAGGACAAAGAAGGAGTAGAACGTCCCGCGACTAAAGGTGTTCCAGATCAAGGTGGCGTCGGGCTCACGATAGAGTTCGCAGATGATACGTGCGATTGCGTAGCCGATCAGGAACTCGGCTGATAGCTGGCCGGTGCGCGTTGTCAGGATTCGATTCCGCCAGACGCGATGCTGCAGGTAAGCGAGGAGGATGGCGCCCTCGAGCAATGCTTCGTACAACTGCGAAGGATGCCGCGGCAAGGGGCCGCCGCCCGTGTTTTCAAAAATGACGCCCCACCAAGGCGCGGGCGTTTGCACGAAGGTGTTTCCCCAGAGTTCGCCGTTGATGAAGTTGGCGATGCGACCGAGCATAAGGCCGAGCGGTGCGGCCGAGACGATGAGGTCACCTAGGTGAAGAAAGGGGACTTTTACCCTGCGGGCGAACCAAGCCAGCGCGATGGCGACTCCGATGAAACCGCCGTGACTGGCCATGCCGCCTTCCCAGATTTTGAAAAAGCTCAGCGGGTTCTTTAACAGCTGGTCGGGGTTGTAGAGGAGAAACGAGCCGAGTCGTCCGCCGAGCATGACGCCGATGACGATGGCAATGAGCAGGTCGTTGTTTTGCTCGCTCGTGAGACGCGAATAGCCCGCGCGTGTGTAGCGGTGCAACAGCCAGAGTGCGCCGACGAAACCAAGCACGTAGGCGAGGCCGTACCAGTGCACGCCAAACGTTTCTGAGAATTTCAGGTAGGGCACAAATGGACTCAGGTTATGTGTCCAATAAGCGAGCATCAGCATGGGGCGGAGTTCATCTCAGCTCGTTCATGGCTAGCCAAGCGGAGAGTGCGTGGCCGGGAACGGATAACGAGAGGCAACGCGCTATCTCGTCGCGATAAAAGCAGGGAATCCGAAGGGCTGAAATCAAACGTTGCGCCGGGATTTTATGTCGGGGAGCAGTAGCAGAAAGGAAGTGTCGAAGGCCGTTTTCCCATTGAGAAGCAGTTCGAGGCGATGTTCGCCCTCGTAGTGGGTTCGGGTGGTGAAGTCCTGGAAGCGCTGGGTTTTTCGGAGGGAGATGCGGCTCCGTGCGGGAAGGCTGAACTCGGAAAGCTTGAAAACCTTGCGGGAGAGTTCGCCTGATTTCTTCACGTAGTGAACGGCGTAGTCGGCGACTATTTTTTGCGGACGATTACTGGTGGAGACGAGGTCGAAGGCGAATGTGAGTTGTTCGCCAAGTTTGAGTGCCTTGGCGGAGAGCAGGAAGTTCTCTACGCGGACAGAAGCGCCTTTTTTCACACCGAAAAGGGCGAGCGCCTCAGGATGGCCGGCTTTGATCAAGGTGCGCAGCGCGCGGCGGGCGATCCAGGCGGTGTGTGGATTCTTTGTCGTCCAGCGACGGAGCGTTGCGAGCGTCCAGTCGGGGTGGTCCTTCGTGATGTCGTTGAGGTGATTGGCGACGGATTTTCGGACGTAGAGCGAGTCGTCGGCTTTGAGGTTTTCGAGAATCGGGCGGACGGGAGACGGGTCGGCGATGAGTTCGGGAAGGCGGAAGGACCAAGGCAGGCGAGGGCGGCAGCCTTCACTCGCGAGGCGACGGACGTGTTCGTTTTCGTCGCGTGACCAACGCTCCATGACCGCAAGTGTGCGATGGAGATCGCGTTTGAGAAATTCACGGATGGCGAACTCGGCGGAACCGAAGCGGGTGAAAAACGCGAGCGCTTCCATGGAGCGCTCGAAATCGTCGTGGCCATAAAGGCCGACAAAATCGGGAAGGACGAGGCTGACGAAGTTATGTTGAAAGCGCGGGGCGAGTTTTTTGAGGACGGTGAGTGCTTTCGTGTAGTCGCCGGGGAGCGATGACCGCATGGCTTCGCTGGTGCGGCGCAGACGTTGGAGCAACGACCGGTCGGCAAGGCCTGGCAACGTCAGTTCCAAGAAGCCGGCGCTATCGAAGCGCGGGGCGAGAGCGGAGAGCTCTGTGGCGAACCAGCGATAGCGATCGGCGTTGAACCACTCTTTGAGGGCTGGGGCGTCAGACATCGGCCGCGAGATCAATCGTCGCCGTCGCCGGAGTCAGCATCGTTTTCAGACGAGCCGCCGGGCGTCGATTCAAAGAAGCCTTCGTCCTCCAGGATGGACATGACTCCATCGGTGACATGCTTGCGTTCGGCCTCGCTCAGCGAGTTGTGCTTTGCGGTCAGAAGCTCTTGAATACCGGCGCGGGCGTCGGCGCGGCCTGTGAAGCCATCGAGGAAGTCATCGGCTTGGGCGGCGATTTCGTCGATGAGCGCACTGAGATTCATGCGCGCCCAATTTATGGGTTTTCACTGAGACGCAAGCGGGTCGATATCCGTAATTTTACCGAACGATCAGAGGATGAATCACTCGCGGGGCGGTGATGGTGCAGCGTCCTCTAGAGTGACGGATGAAGACGTTTTCTGGGAAATAAAAAGCCGCGCCTGAAACGGCGCGGCTACGAGACTGGCGGCTGTTTGGATCGCGGCGTAAAGCCGCTCCTACAGTTTCGGAAATCTTAGCGGCTGAGCTGGGCCTTCAAGAACTCAACGCTGCCGCGAACGGAGGAGTCCTGCTCCATCATGTTGTCCACGGCCTTGCAGGCGTGGATGACGGTGCCGTGGTCGCGACCGCCGAAGGCGTCACCGATTTCCTGCAGGGAGTGCTTGGTGAGGGTGCGCGTGATGTACATCGCGATCTGGCGGGGAATGGCGATGTTGTTAGGGCGGCGCTTGCTGGTCATGTCGCTGTGACGGATCTGGTAGTGATCGGCCACGCGTTTCTGGATCGTCTCGATGGTGAGCTGGTTTTGCGCCTGCTCCATGAGCACGTCCTGCAGGAGCATCTCGGTCGTCGCGAGATCGATGGGCTTGCCGGTGAGGCTGGAGTAGCTGGCCACCTTGATCAGCGCGCCTTCGAGACGGCGGATGTTTTTCGAGATGTTTTGCGCGATGAAGGTGGCGACGCCGGCGGGAAGCTCAAACTTCAGGTTGGCGGCCTTGGTGCGCAGGATGGCGACGCGGGTCTCGAAGTCGGGCGCCTGGATGTCGGCGGGCAGGCCCCATTCGAAGCGGGAGACGAGGCGGGCCTCGAGTTTTTCGATCTCGGAGGCGCGGCGGTCGCTCGAGAGGACGATCTGTTTCGAGGATTCGAAGAGGTCGTTGAAGGTGTGGAAAAACTCTTCCTGGATGCGCTCCTTGTTGCCGAGGAACTGGACGTCATCGAGGAGGAGGACGTCGACGTGGCGGTAGCGCTGGCGGAATTTCGGGAGGGCGTTTTCCTGAAGGGCCTGGATGAACTCGTTCGTGAACTTTTCCGTCGAAAGGTACGCGATGCGGGCGTGAGGGTTGTTCTTCAGGATCGCGTGGCCGATGGCGTGCATCAGGTGCGTTTTGCCAAGACCGGTGTCGCCGTAGATGAAGAGCGGGTTGTAGGCCTGCGCGGGTGCCTGCGCGACGGCGAGGGCGGCGGCGTGGGCCATCTGATTGTTATTACCCACCACGAAGGTCTCGAACGTATTGCGGGGGTTGAGGCCACCGGCAGCGGCGGTTTTTTCGTCGTAACGGGGAGCGCGGCGCGCGGGTGCTGGCGCGACGGTTTTGACGCGGCTGCCGGCATCGGTGGCAGCAAAAGGGGCGCTGGAGCCATCCAAGTCGACCTTCTTGAGCTTCACGGTCATCAATCGGCCGGTGCTTAGACGCAAACGTTGGACGATAAGGTCGAGGTAGTTATCGTTGATCCAGATGGCGGCGAAATCGTTGGGAACGCCGAGTGTCAGGGATTCTTCGCCCGACTCCACGCAGACGATGGGTTCAAACCAGAGTTTGAAAACGTCTTCAGGGAAAAGGCTTTTGAAATCGCTTTTGACGGTTTCCCAGAGACTGGGAGACGGGGAAAGAGAGGGCATGTCCGGAGAAGGCGTGGTCGGTTTATTCACAAAGCGCGACGTAAGGAGGCCTGTCGGACACATCTGGCGGCGTTTCGTTACCTGCGAACTGCGACGAAAAAGTGGGAGAGCGGGGGCATCATGGCGGGGTGGGGGTAAATGATGATTAAGGTGTTGATGCCTAGCTGTATAGGGTGGAGCTCGTCGGGAGCGCTGGCGGTACTGGCGTCGGAGATGTGTGAAAGAGCCACCCGGCCGAAGCGCGGATGAGGAAGGGTGCGGAGTAACGTGAATCGAAAAAGGGGTTTCAAGAGCAACTTTCCGACAAGTTATTCACACGACATTTGCTCATAACTTTCCCCATTTTTTTGTTGCCAGAAAAAGAGCCGGAGCGGGGACGCAAAACGCCCTCGTGTGTAGGGCTGGATGAATTACATTGGTTACGCGCCGGCGGCGGTTCTGTGACGGTTCGGTGACGCGAACGGAATAAAAGATGCGGGGAAAAATCAGCGGCGGCGGAGCGTCCGATCAGCCGCAGTGTGTGCAATCAGGCAGAATGCACCGGTGAGGGGTCGACCCATTTCCCGTGTTCTTTGATCAGGTCGATGAGGCGCTCGTCGGCCTCGGCCTGGGGGATGTTGTACTTCACGCAGGTCTTGCCGACGTAGAGATTGATTTTGCCGGGGGCGCCGCCGACGTAGCCGAAGTCGGCGTCGGCCATTTCGCCGGGGCCGTTCACGATGCAACCCATGATGGCGAGCTTCACGCCCTTGAGGTGGCCGGTGAGCGAGCGGATGCGTTGTGTTGTGGTCTGAAGATCGAAGAGTGTGCGGCCGCAGCTGGGGCAGGAGACGAATTCAGTTTTCGAAATACGGGCGCCGGCGCCCTGGAGGACATTGTAGGCGAGTTTTGTGGCGCGAGTGGCGTCGGGTTCGGTTTCGACGGAGACGAGATCGCCGAGGCCGTCGCAGAGCAGCGAACCGGTGAGAATCGAGGATTCGAGGAGCCGGCTGAGGAAGGTGTTGTCGCCGCGGATGGCGGTGGCGGCGGTGTTGCGTATCCAAATTGGGGATCGCGAACCGAGGCGGCGGAGCGCTTCTGCGAGCTGGCGATAGGCGCCCACTGCGTGACCGGCGAGTGCATGAAGTGGCGATCGATCCGGTACTGGCTGGCAGGCGCGTACGGCATCCGAGTCGTTGAAAGTGGGGCGACAGCCAAACGTGAAGATGAGCCGGTCGTCGCCCAGTAGCTGGAGTGTATCCGTGAGCGCCGGAAAGTCGGAGGGAGAGATATGACAGGCTAGAAAGGCGGTCGTGCGGCGGCTGAAATCCGCCCAGTTCCTTAATTCGGCGCCTTCTTGCGCTGTGAATTGACGGAGGAAAACAAAAGACGCGCTCGATCCGGGTAAGTTTTTTCGATATCCGCCGTCGTGATGTGCCGGGATAATTCGAGAACGAAGAATGCGGGTGCGCCGGTCTTGGTTTGCAGGATGGGTGCGGCGGCCAAGATGTCGGCGACGGTGTCTATTTCGACAAGGATGCCTTCGGCAGGTGTGTCGACGAGGCGGGGTGAGGCGAGTTGGGTGAGCGTTTCCGCGAGAGCAGAGATGGATGGTGCGCGAACGATGACGCGGGGCGGTTGTTCAGGGCCGACGAGGCAATTGGGGCTGAAGGCGAGAGAAGCGGTGCTGCGGCGGAGGAAATGGAAGGGATCGATGGAGTCGCGGAGCGATTCCATCGAATGACCAGTGACCAATGACCGGTGACCAGTTGTGGACGCAGGCGTGGGATGACCGGGTTGTTCTGTTGGCCAGAGGCTCATCGCCTTGTTGGCGAGGGCTTGGGCGACGGGGATTTCGTAGACGCTGTCCTCGGTGAGCGAGACGCGGATGGTGTCGCCGAGTCCGTCGAGAAGAAGGCTGCCGATGCCGATGGCGCTCTTGATGCGGCCGTCCTCGCCATCGCCCGCCTCGGTCACGCCAAGGTGCAGTGGGTAGTGCATGTTTTCCTGCGCCATGCGCTGCACGAGCAGGCGGTAGGCCTCGATCATGACCTTCGGATTCGAAGACTTCATCGAGAGCACGATCTGCTTGTACGCGTGCGATTCGGCGATGCGGAGGAACTCGAGTGCGCTCTCGACCATGCCGAGCGGCGTGTCGCCGTAGCGGTTCATGATGCGGTCGCTGAGCGAGCCGTGATTCGTGCCTATGCGAAGAGCACGGCCCAAGGTTTTTGCGCGGAGAACGAGCGGAGTGAAGGAGTCGTGGAGGCGCTGGAGCTCGATGTCGTAGTCGGAGTCCGAGTACTCGCGGACGGCGAATTTCTTTTTGTCGGCGTAGTTGCCCGGATTGACGCGGACTTTTTCCACGTGTTCGACGGCCTCCATCGCGGCGGCGGGGAGGAAATGGATGTCGGCCACGAGCGGGATGTGGCCGAAGCCGGCGGCGGTGAATTGCTCGCGGATGGGCTTGAGGCACTGCGCGGCGGGGACGTTGGGCGCGGTGATACGGATGATTTCGCAGCCGACCTCGGCGAGGGCGATGGATTGTTTGACCGTGGCGGCGATGTCCTGCGTGTCGCTGGTGGTCATCGATTGCACGCGGACGGGATGCGTGCCGCCGACGCCGACGCCGCCGATCATGACCTCATGGGTGGCGCGACGGATGGTGTGGAAGCGGGAAGTGCAGTAGGACATCTGAGGCGGAGGAAATGACCAATGAACAGTGACCAATGACCAGTGGTGCAGTCGTGGAAGCGACGATCAGGGTTTCGCGGGGACGGGCGCGGGTTCTACGGGCTGGGCCGGAGCCGATTGGGCGGGCGGGGATTCTTTTCCTGTCGATTGGTGACTGCGTGTCTTCCGGCGGACGTCTGAAAACGCGGCGTACAGGATCACCGAAAACAGCAAGAGCATGCAGACGCTTTGGGCGGCGGCCACAAACGTGGCGGGCAATGGCCGTCCGCGCAGCTTGGCGAGGGTCGCAAAGAGGATGTGGCCTCCATCAAGCACGGGAATCGGCAGCAAATTGAAAATCGCCAGGTTCACATTGATCAGGACCGCGAACCACAGAACGAAGGGCATGCCTTCACGAGCGAGATCGAAGAAATTACTGATGATGCCGATGGGGCTTTGAATATGAGAAATGCCGAGATCGGATTTCGGGTTGATCAACTTGCCCAGCGTTTCGACGGTTTTGACTGCGGCGTGGCTGACCTGGGCCCAGGGCGTCGGATGGGTGAAGATCACGCCCGATTGGAGATCGATGCCGATGTCAGTCGCGTTGCCGCCGGGGGCGGCTTGTGGCAGGGTAATGCTTTGCTGGGAGGCTCCGCGCTGGACGGTGAGGACGAGAGGCTGCGTGGCCCGCGTCTTCAGCGCTTCGACAAAGCGATAGACGGTAAGCATGGGTGTCCCGTTTACCGAAAGGATCTGATCGTCTTTTTTCAGGCCGGATGTTTCCGCGACCGAGCCGGCGTCGGGGGTGGCCAAAACCATTTTGGAAACGGGAGAGAAGCCGACCATGCGGAGTTTTTCGTCGCCGCTGAGGACCGGGTTGAGCTTCACATCGAGGATTTCGTCGCCTCGTTTTATGGTGAAAATGGTTTCGCGCCGCCCGTCGTCAGTCCAGCCCGAGCTAAGCGCGAGTCGCTCGACGATTTCTCCGAACCATTGCACGGGATAACCATCGATCTTGAGGATCGTGTCGCCGGGGCGCAGGCCCGCGAGTGAGGCCGGGCTTGGCACGGTTTTGCCGTTGGTTTCAAGCGTCGGACTGATTTCGGCGATCGTCGTGGTGGAGAGTGCGCTGCTGGATGGTTCGCCGATTTTCCAAACAATGCTGCCGAGGAGGAGGGCGAAGAGAATGTTGAAGGTGGCGCCTGCGGCAGAGACGATGACCTTGGTCGAATAAGCAGGCGGCGGCAGTGCCTCGACGTCGGTCGAACTCTTGCCCTCGATGGCGCTCATGTCGGCGAGTTGCGGGAGCGCCACGTAACCGCCGAGTGGAAGCCAGGAGAGCCGGTATTCGACGCCGTCCTTGCCTTTCCAGGAGAAAATCTTGGGGCCGAAACCGATGGAGAAACGCTCCACTTTCATCCCGCGCCAGCGAGCCGCGAGGAAGTGGCCGAGTTCGTGAACGAAGATCGAGCCGCCGAAAAAGATAACGACCAAAAAGGCCGCCCAGAGAATGGAGAGGAGCTCAGAAGGAGTCATTGCAGTGTGAGAAGGTGGACAGGGGAGTCAGTCGCTTGAGCGTGAAACGAAAGTGAAGCGACAAGCGGGGAGATAATCAGGAGAGTGGGTGGCGGGTGAGAAGTTCCATCGCCGCGCGCCGGGCGGTGAGGTCGAGGGCGAGCACGGTGTCGAGGTCGGTGGGGTCGGTGGAGGGAATTTTTGTCAAAGTTTCCTCCACGATGCGCGGAATCGCAAGGAAAGGGATCCTGCCTTCGAGGAAGGCGGCGACGGCGACTTCGTTGGCGGCATTGTAGACTGCGGGAGCGATGCCTCCTGCGCGCATGGTCTGTTTCGCGAGGGCGAGCATCGGGAAACGGGTTTCGTCGATCGGGCGGAATTCGAGCGAGAAGAGTTTTTTGAGATCGAGCGGGCGATCCACGCCGGGTGCGCGTGCGGGATGCAGCAAGGCGTGCTGGATCGGGAACGTCATCGAGGGCGGGCAGAGCTGGGCGAGCATGGCGCCGTCGTTGAATTCGACGAGGCAGTGAACGATGCTTTGCGGATGGATGACAGCGTCGCACTGGTCGGCGCGGAGGCCGAAGAGTTGCTGGGCTTCGATGAGCTCGAGGCCCTTGTTGGCGAGCGTTGCGGAATCGACGGTGATCTTGGGCCCCATCGACCAGTTGGGATGTTTCAACGCATCGGCGGGTGTGACGTGGGCGAGTTTGTCGGCGGGCCAGTCGCGGAAGGCGCCGCCGGAAGCGGTGAGGATGATGCGTGAAACGCCGGCGGCCGGATGGCCTTCGACGCACTGGAAGACGGCGTTGTGTTCGCTGTCGACCGGAAGGAGTTTCACGCCGCGTTTCCTGGCGGCGGCCATGACGAATTTGCCGGCGAGGACGAGGATTTCCTTGGACGCGAGCGCGAGGGTTTTGCCGGCATCGATCGCAGCGAGGGCGGGTTGAAGGCCGGTCGTGCCGACGACGGCGACGAGCACGGTATCGGCTTCCGGGAGACGGGCGAGTTCGACGAGACCGTTGAGGCCTCCGACGAGGTTCGTACCGGGCGCGAAGGCACCGGATGTTCTGGCGGCGGTGTAAGCGTCATCATCGTAGAGGCCGACGTGAGGAACGCGGAATTCGGCGGCGATGGTCGCGAGTTTTTGCCAGTTGGAGCGTGCGGCGATGGCGACGAGTTCGAGTTTGTCCGGATGAGCGGCGATGACGCGGAGTGTGTTTTCACCGATGGAGCCGGTGGCGCCGAGAAGGACAACGCGAGTGCGGGAAGAAGCGGACATTGATGAAATTGAATGAAGCGCGGGCGGACTCCGCTTATTGGCCGGTGGCAGATCGGAGCGGAGCCTGGGTTTCGATTTGTTTCCAGAGGGCGGCGGTTTTTTCGCGGGCTATCGCGCGAGCCTTGGAGACCTCGGCTTCGCGGGCGGCGAGGTTCTCGTCGGCGATCTTGGCGAGGTCGTCGAGGTTGTAGACGAAGACGTTTTCCACTTCCGCAACGGACGTTTCGACGTCGCGTGGCAGGGCGAGGTCGATGAAGAAGAGAGGCTGGGCGCGGCGCTTCTTCATCGCGGCGGCGACGGCGTCGCGGGTGACGATGGCGTGCGGGGCGGCGGTGGAGCAGACAACGATGTCGAAATCGGAAAAATGATGCGGCGCGGTTTCGAACGGGAGGGCGGCTCCATCGAAGGCCTTCGCGAGTTCCATGGCGCGTTCCATCGTGCGGCTGGAGACGGTGAGCGAGGCGGCTCCGCGGCTTTGGAAAGCCTTGGCGGTTTTTTCGCCGATGTCGCCCGCGCCGAGCAAAAGAATGCGCGTTTCGCGAAGATGGCCGAAGATTTTCAGGGCGAGATCGACGGCGACATTGGCGATGCTGATCTGGCCCTCGGTGATGGCGGTGTGGCTGCGGATGTATTTCGCGTGCTGGAAGGTTTTTTGAAAAACGCGGTTGAGCACAGGACCGACCGTGTGCCGGGCCTGGGCGTCGGCGTAGGCGTCTTTGATCTGACCGAGGATTTCAGTTTCGCCGAGCATCTGGGACTGAAGACCGGCGGAAACCTCGATGAGGTGGCGCAGGGCATCGGGGCCGAGCGCGTGCTGGCGGATCCGTGCGAATTCATCCGCAGGGAAACCCTGGAAGGCGCAAAATTCGTCCTGCAGGCGGGCGATCGCGGAGGCCTGTTCGGCGACGCCGTAGAACTCGACGCGGTTGCAGGTGTTGAGGACGGTGAATTCGCGGAGGCCTTCGAGTGCGGAGAGCTTTTGCTGAAACGCGGCGAGTTTTTCGGGCGTGAGTGCGAGTTTCTCGCGCAGCTCAAGCGGCGCGGTGTGGTGGCTGGCGCCGAGAAGGAACAGCGCCGCCGGGGAGTTCTGCGGGGAAGCGCTCATGGATGCGGAGCCGGGGTCGCTTCAGGTGAGCGCGGAACAGTGTGAGGTGCGGGCGTGGTGGTGAGGGGCTTGCGGCTGGAGTTGACGATGGGAAGTGAAATGAGGGCGGCGGCGAAGAGGACAACGCAGGTCCAGGCGAGACGCTTTGCGATGAGGCGGCTGAGAATGCGGAGGCCAAAGGCGACGGTGTAGGCGAGCCAGACGGCAAGGGTGATGATGAGCTTGGGGGCGTTGACTGAGCTGGTGTCGCGCAGCCAGTAAACGGAGCCGACGGCGAGCGAAGCCGTCATGAGGACGAAGCCGGCCTTAAGCAGCCGGAGGTTGATGTGGTCGAGGTCGAGAATCGACGGGAGGAAGGAGAAGAAGCCGTGCAGGCGCTGGTTTTTCAGGCTGTAGACCTGAAGCAGGTACATGATCGAGGTGAGCGCGAGCAGGCCAAAGACACCGTAGCTGAAGATCGCGAGCGCCGCATGAAACTCAATCCACGCGTTGGGGAAGGCGCTGACGCGGACCACGGCGTCGAATGACGGGACGACCAGCGAGACCAGGGTGAGCGTCGCGGCGAGGCAGGAGCTGAAATAGCCGAGCAGGCTGAGGCGGAAGGTCGCGCCAATGACAAGGTAGAGCGAAGTGGCGGACCAGGCGGTAAATTGAAAAATCTCGAACGTGTTGCCGATGGGGCAGCCCTTAACCGCGAGACCGCGCAGGTAGAGTCCGAAGGTCTGGATGCAGAAACCGACGCTGATGAGGAAATACATCGCCGCTCGCGAGTGTCGGCGCTGACGAAGGATCGAGAGGGTGCCCAGCACGAGACCCGCGAAATAAAACACAGCGGCAAACCAGAGCCAGGTGCGGTCGGTGAGGGCGGGCATTGTTGTCGGAAAGGAAAAGGCGGAGATGTTAGGTGCGGGGTAGGCGGGAGTGCAAGTGGCGCGGTGGGGATGGATGGAAGGCAGTAGTTGGTAGTTTGGAGTTAGTAGTTGGGCGGAATGAAGGTGCGCAAAGGCGGAGGAGACGTGTAACGACGGAAGAACGCTCAACGTTTAACTTTTAACGCTGAACGCTTAACGGGCGGAGGGTGGATGCAGAATCGCGGCGTAAAGCCGCTCCTACAGTTTCGATCAGGCGCGCAATGCGCACCAGAAACGGCATTCGTCGGAGAAGTCGCGGACGGCGCGGGATTCCCTGGCGATATCGCGGCGGAGCGAATCGAAGGTGTGGGTCCAGCCGGTGGCAGCGAGGTCATCGAGAATTTCCGCGCGATCAGGCAGATGCATGAACGTGCGGCCGGTTTCGTCCTCGAAGTAGCGGTCGCCGAAGTCGACGAGGCGCGGGTCTTGTGTGCCGTTTTCCCAGCGGAGCTTTTCGAGGCGCCACATCGCGCGTTCAGCGGGGGAGACATCGCGATCATGTGTCGTGAACAGGAGCGGCGCGCCGGGGCGGCAGACGGTGTGAAGCTCGCGGAGCGCGGCGCGGCGGTTATCGCGGCCGGGGATTTGCATGAGGCCGTTGAAAGGGAAGAGCGCGCCGGCGAAAGAAGCGTGCGGAGTGACGGGTGACGATTGAAATTGGCTGAGCTTGGTGGCGTCGGCGTGAAGGAAGCGGATGGCGGTGACGCCTTGTTCGGAGGCGAGATTGCGGGCCTGATCGAGGAGTTCCTCGGCAAAGTCGAATGCGGTGAGATTGTGGTAACCGAGATGCCAGAGACCGAGCGTGACGCGTCCGGCGCCGCAACCGGCCTCGAGGAGTGGCGCGGTTTTATCCGTGAAGAAGCGCTCGATCAGGATGCGCTCGGATTGCCAGAGACCAAGGAAATGCGCGGCGCGCGCGTAGTGGACGACCGTGATCGGGTCGTTGAAATCGGCGCGCACGGTGGCGGCGGAGATTTTGGCGGGCGCTGAACTCATCTGGCGCTGATGGATTGCAATGGGCAGAAGATGCCGCGGATCTGCCGTGGCATCTTCAGAATCGACATGAGCCGGAGAAATCCCGGCGGACTAACTGATCAGTTCTTACGCGTAGAGACTTCGATGACGTCGTGCGGGGCAGCTTCTTTCTGGCCGGCAGGGCTGACGCGCATGAAGCGGGCTTTCGAGCGGAGTTCGGGAAGATTTTTTGCGCCGAGGTAGCCCATGCCGCTTTGGACGCCGCCGATGAGATTCGCGAGGACGTCGTCGGCGAAACCCGAGACCTCCTTCAGTGCTTCGATGCCTTCGGCGGTGAGTTTGCGGGCGTTGTCGGTTTTGTCCTGGCCGTAGCGGGCGGCGGAGCCGGCCTTCATCGCGGAGAGCGAGCCCATGCCGCGGTACTGCTTAAAGAGTTTGCCGTTGATCTCCATGATCTCGCCCGGCGCTTCGCGGCAGCCGGCGAGAAGCCCGCCGAGGATGACGGCGTCCGCCATGGTGAGGGCTTTGACGATGTCGCCGGATTTGGTGATGCCTCCGTCGGCGATGATTTTGACTCCCTTGGCCGCAGCGCCTTTGGCGGCGACGTGGAGCGCGGTGAGTTGCGGAATACCGACGCCGGCGACGATGCGGGTGGTGCAGATGGAGCCGGGACCCTGGCCGACCTTGATGGTGTCGGCGCCGCAATCGGCGAGGAATTCGACGCCGGCGGCGCTGGTGACGTTGCCGGCGATGATGGTGAGTGAAGGGAAAGCATCGCGAACCATGCGGACCATGTCGCCAACGCCTGCAGTATGTCCGTGAGCGGTCGATACGGCGATGGCGTCGATGGACTCGTCCATCAAGTTGCCGACGTGGGTGATGATCTTGTCGCGGTCGAGTTCGCCGGACGGTTTGCGAACGGGAGCGAGAGCGGCGCCGACGACGAGACGGAAATTGCCATCGCGGGCGGGCTTGCGGCGTGATTTCGCCTCGGCGGTGATGCGCTCGACGTCGGAGCTCGTGACGAGACCGCGGAGGTGGCCAGCGTCGTCGACGACGAGCATCTTGTTCAGGCCGACGTGTTGATTGAAGAAAGCGTCGGCAGCCTTGATCGGGTCCTTGGCGACGTTGCGCTCCTGCTCGGTGATGAGCGAGGCGCGGGCGGTCATGACGTCGGCGACCTTCTTGGATTTGTAGCGCTCTTTGACGAGATTGCCGGAAAGCAGGCCGACGAGGACGCCGTTGGCGTCGTTTACGGGGAAGGTCGAAAAGGCGTATTTCTTCTGCTCGATCATCGCGAGGACGTCGCCGATGAGATCGGTGGGAGCGACGGCGATGGGATCCTGGATGAGGCCGTGGATGTGGCGCTTCACGCGGGCCACTTCTTTGACCTGCTCCTTCGCGGGCATGTTGTAATGGATGAGGCCCACGCCGCCGTTGAGGGCCATGACGATGGCCATGCGGGATTCGGTGACGGTGTCCATGTCGGAGGACACGATCGGGATTTGAAGGCGGAGCGTCTCGGAAAGCGCGGTGGACGTGTCGGCGTCTTTCGGGAGAATGTCCGAGTAGAGCGTGGCCAGGGACACGTCGTCGAACGTGAGGGCCGTGGGCAGATTGGCGCGGAAGAACGCGTCGGCTGGCAGATAGAACTCGCTGTCGATCGCGTTAACGGAAGACGTGGCAACCTTAGTCATGATTGCCATGAGCGAAGTAATGCCGGTGGCGGAAAAAACAAGGGGAAATTCCGGCGTCCCAACGTGCCGCTCTAATCTGTTCTGGCAGAAGGTCGGATCAGCGCAGGGTCACATTCAACGGCGTGCCGGAGTCTGGCGAGTAATCCGCCTGAAACTCCCGGGTTTCGACCGTGTATTTTGCGGCGCGGTATTCCGCCCGGGTCGCTTCCTTGGCGCTCATGCCTTCGGTGTTCACGGGTTTGGACGAGTGGAGGTAGTTGCGGACAATCGCGTGACCAGTGACCGACCAGCGATCGGACCAGCCGGGAGTCTCGCGGATGTCGTTAATCGTGACTTCGACTATGCGTTCTGTTCCCGGGCTCCACGAATAGGTTTCGCCAAAGTACTTTTCGAGAGCGGACTGGGCGCCGCGCCTTGCGTAAGCCAGGTCGTTTTTTTGCGCGACGGCGGATTTCTCGTCCGCGATGGCTTTTGAGGCTGCGCTTGCTTCGCGATTCGCGCGGATTTTGGCGAAGCGCTCGGCCTCGGCCTGGCGGGATTTCGCCGCGGCCTCGCGTGCAAGGGCGGATTTTTCCTCGGCGGCCCTGGCGCCGGCTTCATCGATCGGATATCTGGCGAGAAGGTCGGCGGGCAGTTGTTGTTTGGAAACCGAGGTGAGGCCGCCGGCGTGTTTGATCACGACCTTGAGCGGAGTTTGCGAGGAAATGGAGGCGTCCTTGAACGTTCGGCCATCGACGAGTGCGATGTCCGCTGCAAACGCGGAAGAAAACATCATCGCCGCCGCGAGGATGACTGGGGATTTCATGGAGAGGATGAAAAACGACAGGAAGCGCCGCGCAAGCGGGCGAATGACAGGAAATGGTAAGAAAAGGGGATGCCTTGCCAAGCGGTTGGACGACCGTTGTCTCGCTGCGTGCTTTTTCACTTTGAGTTCCGACGCTATGCGTTGCCGTTTCGTACTCCGGTGCGAACGGCGCATGGACCATGGGCTACGCGTGAAGGAATTATTGTGAAGTTGAGCGATGCGGACGGGCGTGCGGGTTTTGGCGAGGCGGCGCCGATCGCGTGGTTCGGGACGGAGACGGTCGAGGAGATCGAGGCGATCTGCCGCGAGCTCGGTACCGATGTGGACAATGAGCGGC
Organism: Nibricoccus sp.; assembly: GCA_049840895.1. GTDB lineage: Bacteria > Verrucomicrobiota > Verrucomicrobiia > Opitutales > Opitutaceae > Nibricoccus. Next base: position 113,181 of record JASGJB010000060.1, read on the forward strand.
TGGACGCGGTGCCGGAGCGTTGCGGGTGTTTGCGCGGTGCGTTGCGTGCGGCTCGCGAGATGTTGCTGGTTCGAAGCGGAGCCGGCGAAATGAAGAAAAGTGCGACGGCCTATTTGCCGGTGGCGGCGTTGCTGCCGGCGGGGCGGGCGGTTTTGGAAAGCGTGGAGCCGAAGACGGAGATGGGATTCAGGACTTTCAAATGGAAGGTGGGGGTTGGAGATATCGGTGACGAACTGGCGCTGCTCGATGACTTGATCGGGAAATTGCCGAGTGGCGCGAAGCTGCGGCTCGATGCGAATGGCGCGTGGGACCGGCGCAAAGCGGAGCGATGGCTGGAGAGTTGCGCGGACCGGCCGGTGGAGTTCGTGGAGCAACCCATCGACGCGTCGGCGCGCGGTGCGGAGGATCTGCTGCTCGGACTTGCGGGGGATTTTCCGACGGCGATCGCGCTCGACGAATCGGTGACGGGTGCGAGTGACGTGGAAAAGTGGATCGGCGCGGGGTGGCCGGGAGTTTTTGTGATCAAGCCGTCGCTGCTCGGCGACGCGGCGGGGGCGTTGGGAAAATTGAAAGCGGCGAAAGCACGCGTGGTGTTTTCGTCGTCGTTGGAGACTGGCATCGGTGCACACGCGGCGTTGCGGATGGCGTTTAATTTTGGCGGTGAAGCGCGGGCGCTGGGATTTGGCGTGTGGCCGTTGTTTGAGGATTCGCGTTTCGACGGACCGCGGCTCGCGCCGTTTATTCGCGCGGAAGATGTAGAAGCCATAAAACCGGAGGCCGTATGGAACGCGCTGAGCTGAAGACGCTCGTTCGCGAGACCGGCTGTGCCATCGAGCAAGGCGGGTTCGTCTTTCTGTGCGATCCGAAGTGGGGTGCGGAAGAGCGCGCGCAGTTGGAGAAGATTTTTGACGCAGCGGAGCGTGAAGCCGCCGGCGAACCGGCGCGGGGCTGGTTGTGTGTCCCGTCGGGAGGCACGAGCGGACGGCTGAAATTTGCGCGTCATGACGAACGCACGCTGACGGCGGCGGTGGCCGGTTTTTGCAGCCATTTCGGGCTGACGCGCGTGAATCGCGGTGGATGTGCTGCCGCCGCATCAGCGTGAGCGGGTTGATGGCGGGGGTGCGCTGCGCGGCGACGGGCGGGCGGCATTTCGCGTGGAGTTGGAAGGATCTGGAAGCGGGCGTGCGGCCGGATCTGAGCGCAGAGGCGGACGGCTGGGTGCTGTCGCTCGTGCCAACGCAATTGCAGCGACTGATGGGATCGGCGGCGGCGCTGGAGTGGCTGCGCGGATTCCGGGTGATCTTTGTCGGTGGTGGACCGGCGTGGGAGGAACTCACCGAGGCGGCGGCGAGGGCGCGACTGCCGGTTTCATTGTGTTATGGAATGACGGAGACGGCTGCGATGGTGACGGCGGTGCATCCGGAGGATTTTTTTGCAGGCGATCGAAGCAGCGGTGGAGTGATGCCCCATGCGCAGGTGACGATCGTGGATGACGCGACGGGGGCGAGCATGCCGAAAGGTGAGACCGGACTCGTGCGGATTGAGGGAGCGAATTTGTTTCACGGATATTTTTCAGCGTCAGGTACGACTGAAAACAGCGGCGGAGTTTTTGTGACCGAGGATCTGGGGATTTTCGATGCGCAGGGGCATCTGCGGATTCTCGGGCGGCGCGATGCGGTGATCATCACGGGGGGGAAGAAAGTTTTCCCGGCTGAAGTGGAGGCGGCGTTGCGTGCGAGCGGGCAGTTTAGCGATGTCGCGGTGCTCGGACTGGCGGATGCGGAGTGGGGGCAGCGCGTGGTTGCGTTTTATCCGGCAGGCGGCGCGGCGTTTGAAATGGGGCGCGTGGAAAAGGCGCTGGAGGGAATCGCGCCTTACAAGCGACCGAAGCAGTTTAAAGCGGTCGCTGCGTGGCCGCGGAATGAGCAGGGGAAGGTCAGCCGCGAGGCGCTGAGGCGCGTCACGGCAATGACCAATGACCAATGACCAGTAGCGCAGGCGGTGCGCGGTTGGGGAATCGATTGCGACGGGCCAGCGCGAACGAAGAGAAAAACGCGCTCGAAGTGCGTGTTCCACCTCGGAGGTGGCGAGCGAGTTCGCGCTCTACTGCGCGGAATCAACCCACGCGGCGAGGGCGGGTGGGAGTGGCGTGCGCTCGCGATTGTCGGAGCGGATGCAGACGTGGCTGGTGCGTACGTGGGCGACGGGCTTGGAGGGTTTGGGCTCCACGCGGGTCATTTCAAAATCGATGGCGTAGGTGTCGGGCGTGAGACGCGAGGGCTTCACGGTGACGGAGATTTTGTCGCCGCAGAAAAGCGGGCGCAGGTATTCGGCGGAGCTTTTGGAAACGGGAACGATGAGTGTGTTCTCAGCGAAAAAGTCCCGCACTTTAATGCCAGCAGCGGCGAGAGCTTCCTCGTAGGCCTCATGGCAGATCGCGAGGTAGTTGGGAAAAAAGACGACTCCGGCAGCGTCGGTGTCAGGAAAGTGGATCGTGCGGGAGTAGGCGAAGGGCATGGGAAGAGTGACCAGTGACCAATGACCAGTGACCAATGTGTAGGAAAGCGGAAATCTGAGAGACGGAGAAAGGCCGAGGTCCGAAGGTTGAATGACAAAAGGGCGGAGAAGGGAAAACGGTTGTGACTGCTACTAACTACAAACTACCCGCAGCCAATGGTCATTGGGCACTCGGTCACTGGTCATTCCGCGCCAGCGGGCGCGGGTTCGGTCATGGCTTCGAGTGTCGATTTGAGCGCAGGCAAGTAGACGGGTTTGGTGAGGTATTCGTCCATGCCGGCGGCGAGGCATTTTTCGCGCGTGCCTTTGGTCGTGGTGGCGGTCACGGCGATGATGGGGATGTGCTGGCCGGGCGTTTCGGCGGCGCGAATTTTTTTGGTTGTCGCGAAGCCGTCCATGCCGGGCATTTCCAGATCCATGAAGACGATCGAGTAATGGGCGGCGTTGGTGAGGGTGATAGCTTCCTCGCCGCTGACGGCGAGATCGGCGAGGTAGCCGAGACGGCGAAGCATGATTTTGAGCAGCTCGCGGTTGACGACGTGGTCGTCGACCACGAGCGCGCGGCCGCGCATCGGCGGGGTGGAGCTGGCAACCGGCGGGCGGCTGGAGCCGGGAATTTCGAGGGGGCGCGACAGTTCCGAGGGAGCGGTGGGCAATGTGACTGTGAAACGCGCGCCGTGGCCAAAGAAACTTTCTACGGCGATGCTACCCTCCATGAGATCGACGAGGCGTTTGCAGATGGCGAGACCGAGGCCGGCTCCATTGATGCGACGATTCTGGCCGGATTGCGGAGTGAATTGCTTGAAGAGTCCGGGTAGTTTGTCGGAAGGAATGCCGATGCCCGTGTCCTGGACTTCGAGAATGAGTTTTCCCTTGGGCGCACCGATATCGGGCGGCACCCAGCGGCCGGAGAGAACGACTTCGCCGGTGTCGGTGAATTTCACGGCGTTGCTGACGAGGTTGACTAGAATCTGGCGCACGCGGGCGGGATCACCTTGGACGGCGAGGGCGTCGCTGAAGCGCTGATCGCAGCGCAGGCGGAGGCCTTTTTCCATCGCGGCGGGTGTCATGAGATCGACGACTTCGTTGATGAGCAGGGCGGGAGACCAGGCGATCGAGTTGAGGACGAGTTTGCCTTCCTCGATTTTGCTGAGGTCGAGAACGTCATTGAGCATGCCGACGAGGCGGTCGCCGGCGCTGATGATCGTATCGACGTAGCGACGCTGCGTGGGGTCGAGTTTCGTTTCGGAAAGCACACTGGCAAAACCGAGGACGGCGGTGAGTGGCGTCCGGATTTCGTGGCTCATGACGGCCAGAAATTCGCCTTTGGAGTGGCTCGCGTGTTCGGCGGCGGTGACGGCGCGGCTGAGTTCGTGCTCGGTGCTTTTGCGGTGATCGATCTCGGCGCGGATGAGGAGGACGAAGGTTTCGCGGAAGAGCAAAATGCCGACCAAGGCGAGTGCGCCGCTCAACGCGAGGGCGCGGGTGGTGGCGATGGCGGCGACCCAGTCGGTGGCCGGGAAGTCGAGGCCCACGCCCGCTTCGATGTGACCCTGGTCGTTGTAGACAGGCGTGAGTGAGGAAACCCAGAGACCCCAGCGATCGGCTTTGAACGTAGTGTCGAAAGCGGACTGGCCTTTGAAGACATCGAGAAAATCCTGGGTGGTTTCCTCGTAGATCTCGCCGATGGGCGTGCGTTGTTCACGGGCACCGTCAAACATGCCGTCACGGTTGTAGTCGGTTTCCGAATCCACGATGAAGGCGACGCGATGGTCGTCGTGGAGGCGGAACGTATAAATATCGGCGATGAACGGTGTGACGCGCAGCCAGTTTTTCTGGGCGTCGATGAGCGCAAGATAGGTGGGGTCGTTGGGAGGAGTGGCCGTGGTGACGCGAGCGTGGCCGAGCTTTTGAAGTTCGAGCGCGTAGGTGGGACCGAGATTGCTATACAGTTTTTCCAGGGAGCGCTGGCGTGACTGGCCGGCCCATTCGGTGAAGTTGATACCCAGAAAAACGGTCAACCCGAGAAGCCACCACGTGCGATTCGCGAGATGGCAGCCGGGACGACGGTGCTGGATAGCGCTGCGACACAGGAGAAGTCCGAAAAGCGACAATCCCGCGAAAACGAGACAGTCGAGCCGGTAGTGGATGATGGGAATAAGTAAACTCATGGGCCTGCCTCTACGATGGATAGAGTGCGCCCCATGACGGGTTTGCACGCTGGACGTTGAGTCGGGAGCTTACAGAGATATCGGCGCAAATGCCGAATGCTTAAAGCGATAACGCGGCGAGGCGTTCAGAGAAGCCGGCGTCGGAAAGGACTGGCGATGAAGGCTGTGCGTCGAAGGCGCACGGAAGTTCGATCCAGGATTTGCAGCCACCCATTTCCGGGGTGAGCGGGAGAGAAATGGGCGTGGCGAGTTTGTGCACGCGCACGACGATCGCGTGAAGACCAGCGGGTTTACTCCAATCGAAACGTTCGCGGACGGTGTCCTCGGTCCAGAAATGATGGGTATCGAGACGGCTGACGGCGCTCCAATCGGTGAGAAAAGTGCTTTGAATGATTTCTGCGAAGTAGCGGAGCTCAATCCGCTCTGGCGGCGCCACCACTCCGGGCTCCACTGCCGGAGCTGCGAAGCTGGCGGCGGCCGGTTTGGTTTTTTCGAGTTGCTGATGAAAGTGCGTGGGGAAGAGCCAGAATTTCTGAGCGGATACCTGGAACCCGCCACGCCCCTCAGAGATGCCGCCTTTTCGAAGGATGAGGATCTGCTCGCCGGCGCCGAGGGCGTTGACGATGACCGACCATTCTTTGAAGGCGGGAAAACTCATGGTTTCTGCGCGGGGCGGAGAGCGGTGATGCGACCTTCGTTGTCGGCGATCTGTGCGGTCCAGCTGGAGATCTGATTGCGGGAAAAATCGACAGAGTCCGAGGCGTAGTCGCGGTAGCGTTTGTCCAAAGTCTCGTCGTTCATTTTTTCGACGAGCGGGGGCAGCCTGCTTGTTTCGGTGATGATGCGGTTGCGGAGCATTTCGTTTTTATCCTCGTAGGCGAGGATCATGGCATCACGCAGACGAAGGCCATTGATGCGCTTGCAGACTGGATCGTAGTGGTCGTTGGCCTTCATGGCCTTCAGGCGAGGCGTGGAATCCTGAAGATAGCGAAGGAGCCGGTAGGATTCCTCGCGTACATCGTCGGGGAGTTTTTCCTGAGTTCTGTCCCACCAGTTTGCAAATGCCTCGGGCGTGGAGGCCTTGACCTTGCGATCAAGTGGATCGGCCGGAGCGCATCCAGAGAGGATGAGGGCGAGAAAAACAGTCAGGAGCGTAGTGAGTGCCCGGGGTGTCATGGGGTTTTGCGAGTTTCCGCTGGGGTGGACGATGGACATATGGGGGAGAAACTTTCCTAGCAGAGCGCTGCCAGAAAAAATCCCGGAGGCAAAGCCAGCCGGGATGAAAAGTGATGGCGATGCGTGGACCATCGCCAGGTCGAGCCGAGTGCAGAGGTGGTTACTGCGCCTGTTTCGCGACCTTGAACTCGACGGGCTTTTGGCCCGGAGGAAGTGCGAGGAGATCGTAGTCCTGATGGCCGGTGATCTCGACGTCGACGAATTCGCCGACGGGAAGTTCGCGAGGGACATAGACGCGACCGTCGATATCGGGCGCATCGGCTTCGCCGCGGGCGACGCCGGGTTCCTCGACGAGGACGCGAATCGTGCGGCCGACGTAGCGCTTGCTGACGTTGCCGGCGATTTCCTTCTGGAGCGCCATGGTGCGGTGCCAGCGGGCTTCTTTGATCTTGGCGGAAAGCTGGTCGGTGCGTTTGGCGGCCTTGGTACCTTCTTCCTGCGAATAGCGGAAGACGCCGAGACGCTCGAACTGGACCTCGCGCATGAATTCGCAGAGCTCGTCCACGTCGGCCTCGGTTTCGCCGGGGAAGCCGACGATGAACGTGGTGCGCAGCGCGATGCCGGGGATGCCGGCGCGGATGCGTTTCACGAGATCGCGGATGTAGGCGGAGGAGGTTTCACGCTGCATCTCGGTGAGCATGTGGTCGCTGATGTGTTGCAGCGGCATGTCGACGTAGCGGGCGACCTTGGGGCACTCGGCGATGGTCTTGATGAGCTCGTCGGACCAGTGGGCCGGGTGCGTGTAGAGAAGACGGATCCAGAAATCGCCCTCGATGGCGTTGAGCTGGCGGAGGAGCGTGGTGAGCGCGGTGCCGCGGGAGGAGTCGACGGGCGTGCGCGGATTCGGGCGCTGTTCCCACGTGTCCATGCCGAAGTAGGTCGTGTCCTGGGAAATCAGGTTGATCTCCTTCACGCCCTCTTTGACGAGCTGGCGGGCCTCGGCGACGACGGACTCGACAGTGCGGGATCGGTGGCGGCCGCGGATTTGCGGGATGATGCAGAAGGCGCACGGGTGGTTGCAGCCCTCGGCGATCTTGATGTACGCGAAATGTTTTGGTGTGAGCCGGAAACGCGGCGTGTCGTAGTCCGGGATGTAGGTGCTGCGACCGGTGACGAAGTTTTCCGGGAGCTCTTTTTTGCCGCGTTCCTTTTCGTAGATGCCCTCGATGATCGGGGCGACCTTGGTGACCTGGTCGAGGCCGATGAAAGCGTCGACTTCGGGGAGCGCGCCGGGGAGTTCCTTCGAGAAACGCTGCGACATGCAGCCGGCGACGATGAGTTTTTGCTCCTTGCGGCGTTTGCGCATGCCGCGGTTCTCGTGCTGCTCGAGGATCGTGTTGATCGATTCTTCCTTGGACGCGTTGAGGAAGGAGCAGGTATTGACGATGACGACGTCGGCTTTTTCCGCTTCGGGGATGACCTGCATGCCGGCTTTGTGGAGGTGGCCGACCATGATCTCGCTATCGACGAGGTTCTTGGCGCAACCGAGGGAGATGAGACTGACTTTGATCATGACTGAAACGAGAGACGTGCGCTCGAGCCGGAGGAGCGGAAAGGAGACAACGGAAACAAAAGAGACGGGCTTAAACGAAAAACCGCGGCACGGGGGCCGCGGTTAAAATTGTCGAAAGTGTGCAGCGGGCTTACTTCTTGGAAGACTTCTTGGTGGCTGCCTTGGCAGCGGCCTTCTTACGTTTGTTATAAGCGATGCGGCGCTTCTTCTTGATGGTCTTGTTGTATTGTTTGCCCATGTGAGGAGTGTTGAGAGGCGAGAGAGTGCGGGAATCACGAGTGGAGAGTCAAGCATACGGTCACCCGCGTGCGCCCACGGAATGCGTGCCCCTTGTGAGGGGAAACCCGGTCGTGAGTATTAATGGGGCCGGAGGTGAAATTCTCAGGAGGAAACCGGTATGCAGCGCTTACGTCCGGCTTCTTTGCCCTGCGGTTGGTTCACCTCGTTATCTCCATGAATACCTCTGTCACCGATTCTTGTCTCTTGCCGCCGACGCCGCGACTGCGCGCCTTGTCAGCGTTTGTCTGGGTTTTGTTGAGTTTCACTCTGCTCGCGCTGCTGCCGTCTCTGGAAGCGGCGCAGACGGTCAGCGTGTCCAAGACGTGCATGCAGGGTCAGCCGGCCACTGTCAGCGGCAACGGGACCTTCACGATCTCCACGGCGCAAACCATCGAATGGGCCGCCAACTACACGCCGGGGTCTCCTTGTAACGGCAACGACTTCTACCTGCACACGAATCCGGGGAATTTGACGGAGATAGCGCTCACGACGAACGGCACCTTGAGCGGAACCCATTTCCTGAATCCTGGCACGTACACCATCAGCATCACCTATTTCGGGATGGGCGGTGGATCCTACAGTGTGACGTTCGACCGCACGGCCACGATCGGCTTGTCGCCAGCGTCGCATAATTTTGGCCACGAACTCGAAAACGACTCGTCGTCGGACAAAACGATCTCCGTGACCAAAACCGGTGATTTGGACGTCAACAGCATCACTGCTGCGGTCGAGGGCGCTGACGCGGCGTTTTTCAGCTTGAGCGCGTTGCCACCGTCCAACGACAACGCGCCGGCGTCCTTTAAAGTGAAATTCAATGCCGGCACCATCAGCGGTTCTGCCACGCAGGTGGTGCGCAACGCCGTCGTCCGAGTGAAAGGCGTCAGCAGTCCGGCCGGCACGCCGGTTCCCGATGTGCTCCTGACCGTGCAGGGAACGACCGACAAGCGCGTGCCGGACATCAAGTACCAGGGGACAAACCCGGCGGCGGTAAAAGCCAACCATGTCATGGGAGAGGCCAAGGCGTTTACCGCACGTATCAAAAATGCGGGCACGCAATCGCTCACGTTTACGTCTGCGATCACGCTCGTGAACGACACAGCACCCGGGGTCTTCGCGCTCTCCGGCGTGCCGTCCATCGCGGCTCTGAATGCGGGGGCAACGCGCGACATCGCGCTCACTTTCACACCACCGCCAACGGCCACGCAGGATCAGGTTTTTGCCGGTCATCTGGTGGTCAATTCCAACGATCCGGACGAGCCCGTGCTTCTGTGCAATTTCACCGCGACGGCACACGAGCCGAGGCCGAAGATTCGCATCGAGCCGCAGAATCTGATTCTCGATTATCGCGAAGTCGAAGTCGGATTTTCGTACGATCTCGGCGTGATCGTGCACAACGATGGCGACGCACCGCTTGTTTTCGACATGGCGGAGGTCGATCCGGCCGATCCCGATCGCCCGCAGTGGTCGGCGATCAACGCGCCCACGGCGGTCACGGTCGCGCCCGGCGACAGCAGCGTGCAGAGACAAACCTTCACGCCCACGGTCGTCGGTGGCCCGTATATGCTTTCGCTGACCGTCGCCGGCACGAATCACCCGACGCTTCCTCCTCCGGCGACGGTGTTGCTCACGGGCAAGTGCATCCCGCCGATTCCGCTCAATAGCGTTCTCGTGCTCGATCGCAGCGGCAGCATGAACGAGTCCGCCGGACCGTTCTCCAAGATCACCGCGCTGGGGAATGCTGCGAGCATCTGGACTTCGTTGCTGCGTCTCGAAACACCCGCGAATCCCGGGCTTGGCGACGCCATGGGTCTCGTGAAGTACAACAACACGAACCAGGAGTACAAACCGCTCCAGCTCCTCACCACAGCGCATCGGGACGATATTCTCAACAATCTCGACGCGGCGGCCCTGGGCGACATTGCGCGGCTGAAACCCGATGACGCGACAGGCATCGGAGGCGGCATGCAGCGCGGCGCGGATATGTTGAAAAACAATCTTCTCGAGGCAGCCGGCACGCCTTCGCGCAAGCACGTGCTGGTCGTCATGACTGACGGCATCGAGAACCGTACGCCCTGGATCCTGGACGTGCTGCCGGACCTCTCCTCGGCGGATTCGCGGCTGAAAATCTATTCCCTCGGCCTCGGCGAACAGCTGGATATCGGAAAACTCCAGTCGATCACGAACCAGTCTCCTGACCATGGATTCCACCAAGTGAGCGGGGACCTTGTCGGTGCGCAGCGATTCGATCTGAACACGTTTTATTTTAAAATCTTCGTGGACAGCATCGACTGGCAGCTGGTCGTCGATCCGACGTTCGCGGTGAACCTGGGATCAACTGCGGCGCAGCTCGTCGATACCGCGGAAGTCTGCAGTTCCGATCTCTCGGCCATTTTCCTGATCATGGATGAGCCGGGTCTGCGGCCATACTATGACCTGCATCTGATCGATCCGAATAACAACGTGATCGTGGTCGGCGCGAGTGTCGGCGGTGTGCCGGTGCAAGTGAGCGAGCGCGACAATTACCGGATTGTTAAAGTGATTTTCCCCGATCCCGCCTTTGCCTCGAGCTATGTCGGCGAGTGGAAGCTCATGATTGTACCCAACGGCAAGTGGAAGCCTCGCACGCCTGGAGCCGCCACGCATGACAACACTCCTTCCGGAGGAAACGATCCGGTCTTCAACGGTTATAACGGCCTTGTTCCTGTCGGGTTCGGTGCGGCTGTCGCTTCCAACTACCGGTTGAATGCGAGTGCCATCGCTTCGCCAAACTACGAACCGGGCGCGACCGTCACGCTCACCGCCGACTTGTCCGATCGTGGCTGGCCGTCGGTGACAGGAACGGTGACGGTCGATGCGACCAAACCAGATGGCTCGTCAGTGAACGGCATCACGCTCTACGATGACGGAACGCACGGTGATGTCGCAGCGAGCGACGGCACATGGACGGCCAAGTTCGGCCAGACGTCGCAGCAGGGAAGCTACAAGTTCTTCTTCAATGCCATCGGCAAAAACGATCGTGGCGAACTGGCTCCACGGCAGGCGACGCGCTATGTCTCGCTCACTCCGCCGCCGCGAAATCCTCCTGGAGATGGTGGCAACGGCCGGCCAGGTGATGACGGCCGTGGCGATGGCTGCATCCCGTGCCCGCTCTTGAAATGGCTGTGGCGAATCGTGATCGGGCTGCTGGTGCTGATCGTGATCCTGCTGCTACGCCGGCGGCCTTGAGTTTGATGCGACGGTCCGAGCGAGGCCGCTTTCATTTGGAAGCGGCCCACTCGTTGAAGAATGGAGTACGAATCCTCATTCAGTGAAAGTGCATGAGGGTGAAAAAACGAGTACCATCCGTATATCGAACGCAGGAAGTGACCGCCTCGTTTAGACCGAGGTGGTCACTTCCAGTCCGTCAGCGGTTGCAAAGCCGGTGAGGGCTCGTCGTTGCTCTCTGCAGAACCGGGCGTGAAGAGGACTGCGAGGCGTGTCACTGTGCCGAAAGAATCGGGTATGCAGTCGATGGTCAGACGGGCGAAGCCCAAGTTTTTGGTTTTCCGCGGCGGTGGGGGGAGTCGCGGATTGGATGGTGAAGCGGGCGTTGGATGGAGTGAGGAGCTCGGCTTTCAGGGTGCGGCCTTCGAGGGAGAGTGTCGCGGTGCGGCCGGATTCATCCAGGGAGATGGTCGCGCGTGTCATCATGATCCAGCGGAGCGGGATCGCCGGGCGTGTGGGGGTGAATTCGTCCTGCACGAGGACGCGTTTGCGATCGAGGAGGGCGATGCCGCGGAGCAGAGATTTCGCTTCGTCCGGATAGGCAGGTGCGAGGTTGGCGATGGCGAAGGCTTTGGCGGGGGTGCTTACGAAGGTCGTAATCGGGGCGGTGACTTTGCGGCGCTGGAGTGCGTCGCCGGGCGTGACGGTGTTGTGGCTGCGGTTGTTGATGCGGAAAAACTCCCAGCGTGCGGTGCCCTTGTAGTCGAATATGCCGGGCAGTTCGTAGACGTCGGGTCCGAGATCGGTGGCCCAGCGGACGCCGTCGGCGTCGAGGACGAAGGAGCCGAGGTCGAGGTGGTTGTGGCGGTAGGCGTTTTCACCGGCTTTGAAACCGACGTAGAGTGCGCGCGGGTCGGTCCAGGAGCTGCGGAAGATGGCGAGATCGGCGACACCGCGTAGATGGGTGTCGAGCGGCATGTCGCTGCCGTCGGAGGTCGCGGGTTCGGCGGGAAACCACACGGCGTGAAGCGGGAAAAAACGGTTCACGACCTGACCTTGGATTTTGGGATCGAAGGGCGTGATTTTTTCGAGGCGCAGCGATTCGTCGAGGAGGGCGCGTGTGGCACGCATGGCGGTGGGGCGCGAGAAGCGATGCGCGAGCCAGGCGCGGGCAGGGGAGTTTTGTTCGTCCTCCGTGCAGTCGGCGAAATTGAAAGCGCGGCCGGAGGGACCTTGAACGATGATGGGGAAATCGGTGGTGCGGGCGAAGCCGGGCGCGTTCGAGAGATCGAGGTCGTTACCGAGTGCGCTCTCGAGTGCGGCGAGGGCGATGACGGTGTAGGTGGTGCCGAAGGTCCAGTAGCCCGGGCCCTCGGGATGTTCGCCGTCGGGCGCGTAAACGGTCATGCCGCGCGGGATGGATGCGCGTGCGCCGGCGATGATCTGGCGGGCGAGTTCGGGCTCTTCGTCGGCGATGGCAAGGGCGGCGCAGAGGACGCCGGCGTTGCAGACCTGATTCCAGTTGCTCACGACAGTGGCCCATTCGACGGCTTTGCTTTTGGTGTCGGTCGCGTTGTAGGCGGCTAGCGCGGGGCGGATCGCTTTTTCGACGAGGACTTTTTTGAGGAGCGCGCGTTCGTCGGCGGTAAGTTCGTTGTGGAGCCAGTCGTAGCCGATGGCTACGGCGAAGCCGGTTTCGCCGACGTCGAGGAAGTGCGCGGGATTCCAGTCAGGGAAGGCGGCGACGGTGAGGAGTTCTTTTTCGCACGAGCGAGGAAGCGCTGGTCGCCGGAGAGTCGGAAAGCCAGGGCGTTGGTGAGGATGGTATGGACGGCGTAGCGCGCCTGATCGAGCGAGGCGTCGCTGGCGGGGATGTGTTGGGCACCGGGCTGTCGAGCAAGGTCCCGGCGGTGGCGATGATGCGGGCGGTGGATGGCGGCGCGGAGCGGATTGGCGGCCGCGGAGGTTTGCGCTGTAGCGAGTGTGTCAGTGGTCAGCAGCAGGCGGGGATGGCCGCGGCGTAGAGTGGAGAGTGGATCGGGCGCGGATGTCGCTGTGGTTTGTGCCGCGCTGATGGATTGGCCGAGGAAGGAGAAGGCGAGCAGGCAGCCGATGAAGAGTGCGTGGCGCAGTGTGCGGGGCCGAGGCGAGGTATTGGGGAGCACAAAATCGGCGCACGTCTGATGGCGGTGTCAATGTTGTCGGTGCCGGTCCGGTCTGGATTTTCATGCGATTGTTCCGGTAGATTGGTCCTTATGACGCTCGCCGACTATGGGTGGACTGACACCCTGGCCCAGACTTTCGCTCCGCATGCAGCAGAGGATGGAGCCTGCGCGCGTGGTATGCGAACTCCGGCGGAAATTTTATGCGGTACAGACCGCGGGCGGTGAAGTGCTCGCGGAGTGCGGCGGGGATTTTTTCATACGGCGAAAAAGCCAGACCAGTTTCCCGTGGTGGGCGACTGGGTGGCGGTAAAAATGCGGCCGGGCGAGCAACGGGCGGATTTGCACGCGGTGCTGCCGCGGAAGACGAAGTTTTGCGCCGGGCGGCGGGCTCGGAGGAGATCGAGCAGATCGTGGCGGCGAACATCGACACGGTGTTTCTCGTGAGCGGGCTCGACCAGAACTATAACCCGAAGCGCATCCAGCGGTTTCTCGTGGCGGCGAAGGAGAGCGGGGCGGAGCCGGTGGTGTTGTTGAACAAGTCAGATGTGTGCGACGACGCGGACGACGTGCGGAAAGAAATCGAGCAACTGGTGCCCGGAACGCCGATACACGTGACAAGCGCGGTCACCCGAAAAGGGTTGAAGGCGCTGACGGCAACGTACGTGCAGCCCGGCCGGACGCTGGCGTTTATCGGATGCATCGGGTGTGGGAAAGTCGTCGTTGATCAATGCGCTCGTGAAGGACGAGGCGCTGCCGACGGGCGAAGTGCGTGAGAAGGACAGCAAGGGACGTCATACGACGACGCGGCGCGAATTGGTGATCACGCCGTCGGGCGCGCTGGTGATCGACACGCCCGGAATGCGAGAACTGCAGCTGTGGAGTGTGGAGGATGGCGTGGATGACGCGTTTGCCGATGTGGCGGCGGTGGCGTTGCGGTGCCGGTTCACGAATTGCACGCATGGCAATGAGCCGGGATGTGCGGTGCGCGATGCACTGAAGAGCGGCGAGCTGTCGGAGCAGCGCTTTGGGAATTACGTGAAGCTAAAGGCCGAAAAGATGGCGAGTGTACCGGCGAAGAAGAAACCGAGCGCGCTTGCGAGCAAACCGGGGTGGACCAAGAAGAATGAGCACGCGAAGCCGTTCAGGCATCGGTTTCATTCGGACGATTGAAGCGGGGCGGATTTTTTAGACAGGATTTCAGGATTCACAGGATTGGACCGGGCAAGGAGAGTCATTGCGCTTGAGTGGGGCGGAGCGCAGGGTTGGCGTGCGTGCCTTTTTCCAGGCTTCGCACTCGATGCTCCTTTCATCTCTCCAGTCCATCACCGCAGCGTGTTTTTCTGTTATCCGACGCGCGTTGGATTGGGGGCGGAATGGGCGGATCGTTCACCTGAGCGTGCGGCGTGGATCTATACCAAGGAGGAACTTTCGCCGGAGGCGCGTTATCGGGATTTCAATCACCGGTATTTCGCCAATCTACACGAGCAGGAGCGGATGCTGGCCGATCAGCCGCGGATGAATTTTTATCACGCGGCGATTGCGCGGCATATCAAGCCGGGTGCACGTGTGATCGATTTGGGGACGGGAACAGGGATTCTCGCGGCGTTCGCGTCTCGGGCTGGAGCGGCGAAAGTTTATGCGATCGATCATTCGAGGATTCTTTCGCACGCGAGAAAGCTCGCGGAGCACAACCGGCTTGAGAACGTCGAGTTCGTGGCGAAGCACAGCCAGGATTTTTCGCTGAACGAAAAGGTGGATGTGATCCTGCATGAACAGATGGGCGACTGTCTTTTCGATGAGGCGATGGTCGCGAACATCAGCGATCTGCGCGATCGCCTGCTGAAGCCGGGCGGCTTGATCGTGCCGAGCCGGTTCGAGCTTTTTTGCGAGCCGATCAAGGTGCGCGATGAACGGTTGGTGCCGTTTATCTGGGAGATGACTGTGAAGGGCTACGACTACGGTTGCATGGAGCGAAGCCGTCCGCAGGAGCCGGAGTACTACCGGACGGTGAGCACCGATCTGGGCGTCGTGGAGCACTATCTGGGGAAACCGGAGCCGGTGCTGTCGTTTGATCTCCACACGGTGAAGGAATCGGAGCTGCCCCATGAGATCCGGTTTTCACGAACGATCGTGAATGCGGGGCGGTTTGACGGTTACGCGGTGTTTTTCCGCGCGATGGTGGACGACGATCTGAGTCTGGGCTCTGCGCCGCTTGATTCGCAGCGCGCGCCACATTGGGGCTTTCGGATTCTCCGGACGGATCGCGACGACTTCATCGCTGGCGACGTCATCGAGGTGGTCTTAAAAGTGGAGCGCTGGCCCGATTTGAATTCGTGGCGATGGAGTCACACGAAGCGTTCGCAAGGCGTTTAACGCATCTACGATGAGCGTGCGGACGAGGGCTAACGGGCGTCCCGGCTGCGATTACGCGAGCGCTCGCGCTCTGTTTTTGGCACCGACGTCAGGCTCGCTTTCCAGAGGGGATAGTCGTCTTCGAGAAGTTTCAGCGGCCAGCTTCCGTACCACGGAGTTCCGGTGCGGCGTTCGCGATCGAGTTCGGCGAAGGAGTAAACTTTGACGCCGTCGCGGCTGGCGAAAATGGGACGGTCGGTGCCGATCTCATAGTGTCGGGCCCACAGTGGCGGCGCTGATTTATCAGTGACCACAACGAAATCGTCGTCGGTTTTGTGGCGGTAGAATTCCACGTGTTCGGCTTTGGCTTTTTCCACCCGGATTCCATCGAGCTGAACTTTTTTCAGCCATGTCGCGGCGGATTCTATTGCCTGGCGGACATCGGCGGCTGGCTTGGTTGCGCGCATGAGAAAGCGGCAGATTTCCGTCGTGTCCTGCGGGCAGCACGAAGCCAGTTCGAAGGTGCGGGCGCTGGCGGGTGCGAAGGTTTTCTCGTCGTGCTGCTGGCACCAGCCGGTGAGCTGATCGTCGACGCGAATCTGGCACTTGAGAATGCACTCGATGCCGCGTTGCACGGCGCTGCGGGCTTTTTCACGACGGGCGTCGTCGAGCCACGCGAAGTGCGGGGCATTGGTGGCGGCGTCTTCAAAAACGTTGAGGATGCCGATCATCACGCCGTCGTTGAAAGTGATGTGGGCGGGAAAGCCTTTGGGTTTTGGCCAGCGCTGGGGAAAGCCGCCGTTGGGATATTGCGCGGCGAGCATGAAATCGAAACCGCGCAGACAGGCGTCGCGGTCGGCGGGATTTCCGAGCGCGGTGAAGGCTTTGGCTAGGTAGTCGACCTGTGAGTGGATGTTGCCGTTGTCGAAGGACGTGTCGCTGCGGTCGTGCGAGGCGCGGACGGCTTCGACTTGTTCGGGAGTAAGGACTGCGAGCATATCGTAGTCCTTGGGCCAGCCGCCGTTGTCGCGTTGGAAGAGCCGGATGTTGGCGGCGATCTCAGCGATCTGTGACGGAGCGTAAACGGGTTGATCGGCCAGCGGCTGAATGACGCGATTGGGCTCGTTGATGTTGCGCCAGTGACTGCTGCCGCTGCGGAAACCGCGGGTGTCGATCGTTGTCGTGGCGGATGCGGAGGATTCCGCGTGAGCGTTGACGGAGATAGAGAGCGCGATGAGGCAGAGGGTGAGGCGAACCATGACTCGGATGACGGCTGTGCGGCCGTTTGGTTTCAGGGAAACAAAACCTGAGCGGCAGTGATTTTTTCCGGAGAGGTCGCGTCGCGTTCGAAGTGGTAGAGCGGAATGGGCGGACGCCGGTCGAGTTGCTTGTGAAGCGCGGGATCGGTGCGCTTGAAAAGTTTCAGGTCGTTGAGACCGGAGGCGTCGCAGGCGAGGAGATCGGTGTGCGCTTTGTGAACATTGGCGCGGCCGAGGATACGGCTGGAATCCGGCGGCAGTGGAGAGGGAAGCGTGCGGAGATTTTTTCGCTCGAGAACAAGAACGCTGTACGGGAGTGAGCGGAGATCGACGCCGGCGCGCTGGCCGAATTTCACCCAGTTGGAATCGGCGTAGATTCCGGAAGGCGCGGGGGCGAAGTAGTGGCACCAGTGGCGCTCGTTTTCGACGGCGAAGAGCGGGCAGTTGTTCGCGTGCGTGCAAGGGGCGACGATGTCGAAGTCGGCGCGGAGTTGATCACGGATGGAGGCGAGGTCACGGCTGACCGCGTGAGTGCCGGGTTCGATCCAGATGACGGCGTCGGCGCGGACGACGAGCGCGAGGAGTTCGGCGCGGGCGGTGGCCGGGAGTTCGTTGACGACGTGGCTGAGGAGAAGAGTGAAGGGGGAAGCGTGAGGGGTGAATTCGGAGACGGAGAGCGCGGGGAATTTTTCGCGAGCGGAAGTTGCAGCGAACTGGCGGGCGAGGGGGGAGTGGTCCCAGACTTGGAGCGTATCGAAATTTTCAGCGCCGAAGGACTCGATCACGCGGCGGCCGGCGATGCCGGAGCCGCAGCCCCAGTCGAGGAGCGTGCGTGCGGGAGGCGTCCAGTTGCGGCGGCGGAGTTCGGCGAGGACGGCGTCCCATTTCCAGCCGATGCGTTCGGCGTAGGTGAAGTCGTAGCTGGCGAGATCGGAGAGCGAGCGCCAGTAAGGGCCGCTGGCGGCGGAGCCGGAGAGGAAGCCGTCGCGGAGGCGGTCGAGTGCGGACCAATCGAGGTCGGACCAGGTCATTTAATACGGATGGAATCTCCGACTTTCAGTTTGGTGAACTCCACCCCGGGATTGAGCGCGACCAGATCCTTGACGCTGATCTTGTGCGTACGGGCGATCTTCGAACCGGTGTCACCGGGTTTGACGGAATAATATTCAGGCGTGGATGCCGCTGGCTTGGCAGGGGCGGACGGTGCGGTCTGAAGCTTCAGCAGTTTCACCGTGCCGCCGTTGCGAAGGGTGACGGTGTTTTCGGACGCTTGAAAGGACTCGAGTGTGAACTCGGAGAACTGGCCGCCGAGGCTGAGCCATTGGGAGTTTTTAGTTTCGGTATCCTGGAGGCCGAATTGCTGCTGGCCGTTGAGCGTCATGACGCCGACGAACTGGATTTCGGCGTGAGCCAGGATCGGACTGATCAGGAGGGTAGCTACGACAAGAAAGCTGCGCATCCAGTGAGGAAAACGCCTGTGAGCCAGATTAGACCAGCGAAATTCCGAAACGTTTAGCCAGGTGTTGATGGCGGATACCGTAGATGCGGGCGAATTCGATGGCGGTTTCCACGGGGACGACCTGGGTGCGGACGCGCGGCTTGATGGCGGCAATGACGATGTTCGGCGCGGCGTTGGGCGCGGTGGCGCGCGAGAACGTTTTTATTTTGTAGCCGGCGCAGGCCATGAGGATTGCGCGAAACGTGTCGGTGATTGAACTCGTTTGATGACCGATGAGTGCTTCTTCGCAGATGGCTTCCGGCCAGATGGAGGGAGCGGAAAGTTTCGTGTACAACTCACGGTGGGCGCAGGGCTCGACGATGATCAACGAGGCACCGGCCGCTACACCGTTGGCGAGTGCGTTGTCGGCATCCGTGTCGTGAGCGTTGAGGGCGATGAGAACATCCATCTCAGGAATGGCGGCGTCGGGAGCGGGCGGTTTGGTGAAGGCGAGATTGATAAGGCCTTCTGCGCCGGCGACACGGTTGCAAAGATCGAGGGCGGCGGCACTGGCGTCGATTCCGTGGACGCGGGCTCGCTCTCCGAGAGTGGTGGCGAGAGTAAACGCCAGCTGGCCGAGGCCTGATTCGAGCTGGACGATGGTGATGGGGTTTTCGGATGAAGCGGTTGGTTTCTTTTTAGCCGGCCGGACGGCGTATTCGAGTAGTGGAGTGAACCAGGCGAGGAACTCGTTGATGAACGCGGAGGGGAAAGTTGCCACGTGGGTGATGCCGGCTTTTTTGGCGCCGGCTTCGAGGGCGCGATTCCATGGGATGGCGGTGGAGACGGTGGCGTCAGGCTCAGGGGCGCTTTCCTCCTGCGTCGGCGCGTGATCCGTGCGGGACGGAATCTCGCTGTTGGGCGTCACCTTCAGATTGCCGGTGCCTTTGAGGGTGAACGTTAGATGATAGGTTTTGGCGGCGCAGACGAGATGGGCCTCCAGGAAAGTTTTCCCGACAAGTGTTTGAAGCTCCTCGAGCGCTTCATGAATGGAGAAAGACTTTTCGGTCTGGTGGCTTTCGTGGACGTAGACGAATTCGATGACCTGTTTGCCGGGAAGGAAGGACGTCTGCCGGACACAGAGTGCGCGCATGCGGCGGTCGAGTCCCTGGTATTTTTCAAGGACCAGCTCTGCGAAGCTCCCCTCGTAGAACTCGGTTTTTAAATGCGCAAAAAAACGATCGCGAGCGGTTGGGACAGGCATATCGAATGCCTGTGATTATTCATGAAAAAATGCGGATTTAAAGACGCAATTGATAGGGTGGATTACACAGGAGAAAGTGAATCCATGAAAATTTCAGACCTAAGTGCAAAAAGCAGCCTACAAGGTCAGATCAAGGTGACGAGCGAGGCGATGGTGGCGGATGCCGTAGAATGCGGCGAAGGCGCGGATTTTTTCGGCGGTGGCGTCGGTCGCGGTGCCGCGATCGCGGACCTTGATCGCAGAGATCATGAGGTTTTTCGCGGTGTGCTCGGTGGAGATGAATTCGAAGACCTTGGTTTTGTAGCCGGCCCATTCGAGGAGTTGGGCGCGGAGAGCGTCGGTGACGAATTCGGACTGGCGTTCCTGAAAAATGCCGTGGCGCAGGGCGTCGGCGAGGACGGCGGGCGCGGTGAGCTGGGGGCGGAGTTCTTTCTGGCAGCAAGGAGAGACGACAAGGAGTTTTGCGCCGGCGTTGATGCCGCGGAGGAGGGCGTCGTCGGTTGCGGTGTCGCAGGCGTGGAGGGCGATGAGGATGTCGAGCGAGGAGAGTTCGGCGTCGGCGATGGTGCCGGGGGCGAAGCGGAGGTTGGGAAGATTGTTTTCGCGGGCGAGACGGTTGCAGAGGTCGACGAGTTCTGGGCGGGCCTCGATGCCGAGGACGTCGGCGCGCGGGCCGAAGAAGGCGGCGGTGGCGAAGGTGAGATAGCCTTTGCCGGAGCCCATGTCCGCGACCCGCAGGGGCGCGGACATGGGCGGTTGAAGGTTGGAAGTTGAAAGTTGAAGGTCGGAAAAAGCCCGGTCGAGGGGTTTGGCGGGAGCGATGAGGTTCGCTTCGGTGGCGAGGTGGCTGAGGAGTTCGACGAATTTATTTATCTGCCGGAATTTTCCGGCCATCGCCTCGATGGGCTGGCCGCGCGCGTTGGTGATGCCGAGGGGGCGGAGCCACGGTGTGGTGATCGGAACGAGATGGCCGCGTGCGCGATCGTGGGAAATTGCTGTAGACGCAGGCGTATCGGAAACGGTGGACGTAGTTGACGTTGTCGCGTCGGGTTTGACGGCTTTGAGGGAGATGCGGGCGGTGCCGTCGGAGGCGGTGGTGAGCTGCGCGGTTTGCGTGGTCGTGAAGAGGTGGGCGTCGAGGAAGTCGGTGCCGGTGAGTTGCTCGATGAGGGCGATAGCTTCGCCGTAGGGGTAGTTCTTCGTGATGTCGCGGGTGGCGTGGCGATAGACGAAGGTGAGCTGCGGGCCGGTCTTCAGGACGACGGGGCGGATGAAGAGATTGTTGAGCGTGGCGTCGGCGCCGCGGTGTTTGCCAAGCGTGAGCTTCGTGAAAGTGCTTTCCGCTAGGGAAGTGCGGAGGAGCGAGAAGAAGCGTTCACGGGCGGTGGGTTGCGGCATGCGGTGATGGCCGCGCAAGAAGGCCGGGAGAGCAACGGGTTTTTGCGGCCAGGCACCTGTCCCTGAGCCCTTTTTCGCCTTGTGAATTCGGCGGTTTGTCCGGTTTTTAAACGGGCGGGTGCAGTATGAGATCAACGATATGACAGATGACGCCACGCTTCTCCACCGCTACGTTACCTCCCACGACGAAGCGGCGTTTGCCGAGTTTGTACAGCGCCGGATCGGGCTCGTTTACTCCGCCGCGCTGCGCCAGCTTGCCGGTGACGACCATCTCGCGCGCGATGCCGCGCAGCTCGTGTTCATTGACGCCGCGCGCAAGGCCCGGGCGCTCGCCCGTCATCCGCTCCTCACCGGCTGGCTCTACACCGCCACGCACCATGCCGCAGCGAAACTCGTGCGCAGCGAGCAGCGCCGGCGTTTCCACGAAAACAAAGTTCACACCATGAATGCACCCTTGGTCGAAACTGCCGCCGCGCCCGATTGGGAGCGGTTGCGCCCGTTGCTGGACGCCGCGCTGCGGGAACTTGGGGAAACAGACCGTTCCGCGATCCTGCTGCGCTTTTTCGAGAATCATTCGTTTAGCGTCGTCGGCCGGCAGTTGCGTCTCTCCGAGGA
This sequence comes from Nibricoccus sp., assembly GCA_049840895.1. Lineage (GTDB taxonomy): Bacteria > Verrucomicrobiota > Verrucomicrobiia > Opitutales > Opitutaceae > Nibricoccus. Next base: position 134,592 of record JASGJB010000060.1, read on the forward strand.
CGCTGCCCGAAAACGAGTGGACCGCGCTCTGGAGAAGCTCCACGCCGCGCTCGCCCGTCGTGGCGTCGTGTCAACCTCTGCGGCGTTGACGGCGATCATCTCGACTCAAGCCGTCCATGCCGCTCCGGCAGATCTGGCTCAGGCCGTGACCGTGCTCGCAGTCAAATCGGCCGCCGGCGCGACCCTCACTGCCGGCACGCTGGCGGTTTTTGCCTGGCCCAAGGTGCAACTTGGCGTGGCCGCACTGCTTGTCGCGGTCGTCGGTACCGGCGTGGCGCGGGAGCAAGCGACGATCTCGACTCTGCGCTCCGAAATCGCGGCCGCCGAGCAAAGCAATCGCGCGGTGCGCGCAGCGTCCAGCCCCGGTGGGAATTCGAGCGACCGGACGCTCGCGTTCCCCTGGCCGGCGAAGTTGTTATTAGCCGAGCAGGACTATCACCGGAAGTGGGCTGATCTGGTCCGGCGGCTGCGGCTGCAGCCCGACACGATCACGGCGTTGGTGAAACTGGACCTCGAGCGCCGGTATTTCTTGGGAATCGCGATCAAGCTGGCGGAGCGTGCCGGTCTCTCCGAGAGGGCGATCGTGTACCACTTTGCGATCGGGATGGAGGCCATTGATGCAGAATTCGACGAACGTTACCACGCCTTGGTCGGCCGGGAAGGCTACGCACTGATCAAGGAGTTTCAGCGCACCGTGGTGGCGCGAAATGAGCTGGGTGGTTTTGCCACGGCCGCGGCCAACGCGCACGCCCCGTTGAGCGATCTCCAAATGGATGCGCTCGCTACGCTGCTGACGGACTCCGGCAATCGCGACATCCCCCTGAGCGACGGCCAGTGGCTTCCCCGGCCACCCGGTAAGATCCCTTACGAACTTGCGGCATCCCAGATAGAGATCGGGGCACCTCTGCCGGAAGAGGTTTTGGAGCGAGCGCGGGCGATTCTCACGCCCGTGCAGCACGAAAAACTCGCGACGTTCCAGTCGGCCCGGCTGGCCTCGCGCGAAATCGAAGCGCGCAACCGGGCGGCGGCGACGCGGGGCGAACTTCGGCTCAACACTGCCTCTGCGCGGTACTATCCGGCCTTCCCGCCTCCACCGGAAGCTGTGTCTCCCGGTCGTTGATTTACCATCGTACGCTTTCTTGCGATGAAACGTTTTCTCCCACGAGTGTTTCTTGCCACTGCCCTCCTCGGTGGAGTCGGGTGGGTGCTTCTGGCTCGGACCGCAGCCGCGCTGAAGCGCGAGCAAGCCACCCTCGTCATCCAAGCCCGGCAACTCGCTGAAACCGGAGAGAAGCTGGCCGGTGAAATCGGTGGCGAAGAGAAGGCCCGGGTGGCGATGACGGAGAAAGTGGCGCGGTCCGACGGCATTCGTCGGGCGATTCAGACCATTGCCAGCCTGCCTTCCGTTCCCCCGGTGAAACCGCCGGCGTCCCTTCCTCCTCTTCCGCCCCCACCGAAAGGTCCGCGTGACAATGCCATGTTCGCCGAATTGCTGGACGACCCGGAATACGCGCGCCTTTGCACAACGGCGTTGCTGCAGGATGTCGAGGAGCGGTATGGCGCGATTCTTTTCCGGCTCCGGGCCGAACCCGCGAAACAGGCAAGCCTGACGCGCTTGCTGGTGGAACGGCGCCTCGTTGTGATCGAGGCCGACCACCTCGCCTTACTTCAGAAAATCCCCGACTCCCAGCAGCTCGAGTCGTTCCTCTCCGCCCGCGACCGGCTCGAAGCCGAGATCCGCACCCTCGTCGGCGATGACTTCTACGCGCAGCTTAAGTAATGCGCGGGGCGTGCCGGTGACGAAGGTGAGTTGCGGGCCGGTCTTCAGGACGACGGGGCGGATGAAGAGGTTGTTGAGCGTGGCGTCGGCACCGCGGTGTTTGCCGAACGTGAGCTTCGTGACGGTGCTTTCCGCGAGGGAAGTGCGAAGGAGCGAGAAGAAGCGTTCGCGTGCGGTGGGTTGCGGTATGTGGTGATGGCCGCGCAAGAAGGTCGGGAGGGCAATGGGTTTTTGCGGCCGACGCGAGGAGGAGCCGAGGATAGTGTCCGAATAAGTCCGGTGAACTGATATGACTTCCGGCTAACTCTTGGACTTTGTCGGTTTCCCTGCCCCGCGATTGTGCAAACGACAGAGAAGTCGGCCATTTTCAATTGTTGTAGGGCCGTTGTCGGCCCAACGCACGATATGATCTGCGTCTGCTTTTCTAGGATTCTCGAATACTTTCGAGCAGCGCTTTTGGGTGATACCGTCCACGTGTTCACATCTGTACTCAGCGCGCTGCCAGATTGCTATTTTTTGCTCGATAGAAAATGTCCGCTTACCGTCCCGCTTTTTCAGAACGATCTTTGGATTTCTAATTAATATTTGGCTCACCAAAATATCATGCCTCTCCTGGATTTTATTTTGAGCATAACCAGCATTGCTCAGTGCGGCGGTAAAATTAACCCACGGCTTGTCGTCACCATTATTTGCGCGTGCTGTCTCAAACACTGAAATTTCCTCAGCGAAATTAAAGTTGGTCGGTAGATCGTAATTTGAACGTAGTTCCTGCCAGCAACGAAATACAGAGAGAATAAAGTAGGTGCTTCGAATTTGAGGAAGTAGGACCTTTTTTTTGCCTATTTTTTTTGAAATCGCGTTCTTGAATTTCCCTAGAGTGCTTCTGAATTCGTCCTTCTCTGCATCGGTTAGGGATTTTGCCTTTTCTCGGTACATTTTCTCAAGACTAGACCAATGCTTATCCAAGCCCGAATAGAGGAATTCGTGTAGCAATACATCGGCGACGTTTCGATGGGCTTTTCGTATGTTCTTCAGATTGCTCGATAGCTCATTGAAAAACGCATGTCGTGATGGCGGCGGATCCTCAGCATCATCTTCTTCAATTTCCTCGTTCGAGGAACTCGTTCCGCTAGTGAGGTCTGTCACAAAATCACAAATTTTTCCTCCCAGAGCTGAGCGTACTTCGGTTTTTGTCAGACTTTTACCTCCTTGAAGCATCACGAATATCTCCATGGCCGTATTCTCATCGATGTCTTCGTATTCGATTGCTTTAAGAGCGTATTCGTCGAACGCCTCCTTTTCCTCGATGGAGAGTTCAGTGTATCCTTTCTTGGCGTCGCCATCGAGTAGCTTGTACTTCTTATTCTTCAGATCATCTGGGATTGATGGAAGGTCCGGTAAGGCTACGTCTCCCTGAAAGAAACTCCGAATTGCGGTCAGTCGTTGCCGACCATCGATCGGGACTCTCGCTCCGTCTGGTTTTTTCCAAAGGATAATCATCCCGATTGGGTATTTCCTTAAGATACTGTAAGCTAGAAGCCCCATCTCTTCTGGATTCCAGACAGTCTGTCGCTGCCATGCGGGCACATCACGATCATCTACAGATACGAGCGATTTTCTGTCTTTCTTGGGGTCTGCCTCCATACGACGGATTAGGGCTCTGATGGTTTCGAAGCCAGGTGTGCGCGGGTCTACAGTAAGCATGGTGGATGATTTGGGGTGTGGAGTGACACGAGTCTGCTTGAATGTGCGATAGCGGCAGCGTGATGGGCTTTTTAGATCGAATAGCTACGAATGCCGCCGCGCTTGTACTAGACGCGGCATTCGTGCTCGCGATCAATTTATTGGAAGGACCGAAACGATCGAAATTTAGTAGATCAGAAATAGAGAGTACGGTCCTAAAGGGTAAAGTTTGAAGCGCGCCAGAGTTCGCGGCCGGTGCGGTAGGTGGCGAGGATGTCGGCGGGGGTGACGCGTCCAACAATGCTCGCGGTGATGTGGCGGGTGGCGCGGAGGTGGGGGGCGTTGAAGTCGAGGACGACGAAGCTCGCGGGCAGGCCGTGCGCGAGGTGGCCGAAGTGGTCGCCGCCGAGGGCGGGGCGGATGTTGCTCGTGGCCATCTTCAGGATTGCGGTGGGGTTGGGTGTGAGCGCGTCGGCGGCTTGGGACTTGGCGAGTTTGTAGGTGAAATCCAACTCCGCGAGGATCGAGGGGCTGTTGATCATGCCGTTGTCGGTGCCGAGGAGGAGATTGGCGCCGGCGTCGAGCAGCGCGGCGACGGGCGGGAGCGCGAGGCCGAGGGCGGCGTTGGCGCGAGGGTTGAGGACGGCGGTTTTGCCGGAGCGGGCGAGGAGGGCGATTTCGTCGGCGTTGGCGGACGTCATGTGCACAACGAGGTGCGGGTCGTAGAGGTCGAGTGCGCGGGCGAGGTCGCCGCGTCCGGTCGTGGTGACGGAGAGTTCGCGGTAGCCGGGGTTTTCGAGGCAGTGGATGGCGCGGAGTTTGCGGCGGGCGGAGGTGATTTCGCGGATGGTGCGCCAGGCGGCATCCGTGAGGTCGTTCATCGTGCTTTCGGAGAAGCCGTCGGCGACGGTGAGGATTTGCTCGAGTTCGAGGCGGGCGGATTCGGGGAGCGGTGACAGGTTGGCGCGGAGCTGGTCTTCGGGGATGGGCGATTCGTTGAACTGGCTGAGGATGACGGATTGGACGCCGGTTTGCTCGGAGGCTTTGCGGAGGAGGCGGGCGCCGTGGAGGCCTTGTTCGCGGAAGTCGAGGTGGCAGACGACGCCGCAGCGGGCCATGTAGTGGAGATGGGCTACAAGGTGCGGGAGGTGGGTTTCCTCGGAGAGTTTCGCGAGTTCGCGGTACTTGTAGCCGGCGGGGCGGAAGAAGGCTTGTTCGAGGGTGAGGCCGGTGGCGCCGTCGGGGAGGGCGCTGTCGCCCATGTGGGTGTGGCTGTTGTAGAGGCCGGGGATGATGACGAGGGCGCCGGTGTCGAGCTGCGTGACGGGGGCGTCGAGTTCGATGGCGGTGATGGTGTCGTGAACCCAGGCGAAGCGGCGAACGCGGTGGGGGACGAGGTCGGGGCCGTGGAGGACGATGCAGTCGCGGAGTTCGGGCATGACGGGGAGGAAAATGACCAATGACCAGTGACCAATGACCAGTGGTGGAAGAGCGGAGTGAGAGGGACTAGGTGGGCGGAGAGTGAATGCGAAAGGTAGCAGGGCGCGGGCCGAGAAGGCTTTTCAGCAGTGTTGAGGTTTTTTCAGTCGGATCCCGATGGCGCTGGCTTTTGCTCAATCAGCAAAACGGCGGATGTTCTCGTCTCTTTTGGCTCGCTGAAAAGCGTGTAGATCCGGGTGCCTGGCTCTGCGAGACCGGCGTAAAACTCCAAATCCACAAACTTCCCTGGAGGGATGGTGAACTCATCAACCCCAGTTCCGCACCAATCCCGATCCTGACGCCCGCCAGGCATTCTTCTCATAATGCTCGAAGTAGAGCACGGGGCTGGCGGCACCTCTGGCTCGATAGCTGAGTGAGTTTTTCCCGTTATTTGTGATACGAATGATCGCTTTATTTCCGTCTATCCTGCTTTCGACCTTGGGCTGAACTAAAAGAGGTTTAGCGAGAGACTCTTTTAGCATTCCTCGCCACCCGTTGGCGTCGAGTTCTGCTGAACCGCGAAGTGATGTTAGCGTCAGGACAAGGAAGAGGGCACAGATTTTCATAGTGAAATACGATGGCTCATCATTGGTCACTCGTCATTGGGAATGGTCATTTCGCGGCCGAGGGGTCGGCCGCGAGAACATCGGCGACGGTGAGGTCTTTTTTGAGAATGTTGAGGTCGCGGAGCTGGGTGAGCTGGGTTTGGAAACGCTCAGGGCTGAGGCGGCCGATTTGGGAGGCGTCGGTGGCGTTGCGGCCGATGACGAGTTCGTCGATGATCATCTTGCGCGAGAAGGCGAGGTAGTCGTCGGCGACGCCGGGGTTGGCTTTCTTGATCAAGTCGTGGGCGGGCGCGGGGTCGCCTTCGAGGTAGTCTTTCCATCCGCGGACGCAGGCGCGGTAGAAGGCGCGGGCGGCGTCGGGGTTTTTGGCGAGCCAGGCTTTGTTCGCGATGACCACGACGTAGGCGTCGAAGCCGGCGTCCCATGGGTAGAGGTATTTGGTTTTCACGGTGTCCTTGCTCTCGCGGGCGACGTGGTAGGGCTCGGCGATGTAGAAGGCCTGCTGGATGAAATTTTTGTCGGCGATGAAGTTGGCGAGGGAGAAGTTTTGGGGGATGAGGCCGAACTCGATCCCGTACTTTTTCTTCACGTACGGGATGAAAGCCCACTCGGGGCGGGCCATGACGGTCTTGCCGTTGAGATCCTCGAAACGAGTGATGGGATTTTCGGTGCGGAGCATGAGCACCGAGGGGTCGTTTTGGAAGACGGCGGCGAAGTTGATGACGGGCACGCCCTCGGCGATGGCGAGGATCGTGTTGGTGCTGTCGGCCTGGGCGAACTGAGCCTGGCCGGAGGCGACTTTTTGTGTGGCGAAGGCGTTGGGGCCGCCGGGGATCAGGGTGACTTCGAGGCCTTCTTCGAGGAAGAAGTCTCGGGCGAGGGCCTGGTAGAAACCGCCGTGCTCGGGCTCGGCGACCCAGTCGAGCTGGACGGTGATTTTGGTCGGGGCGGCGGATGCAGAGGGGGAGGAGGAAGACGAGGCGGAGGAGGCGGTGTCGGATTGTTTTTTGCCGCAGGCGGAGAGCGCGAAAGCGGAGAGGAGGATGAGGCTCAGGGACGAGAGGCGGATCATGGGCGCAGGGAATTTTGGAGCGGAGTTAAGCGCAAAGACGCGAGGACGCAAAGGTTCGTAGGCGGAGTTTGAGACAGGATGGCAGGATTAACAGGATGTTTCTGAGGGGGGACGGAGGTAGTTTGTAGTTGGTAATTGGTAGTTGGGCGCAGGCGGGAGGTGGAACGGAGCAGGTGGTCTCGCGAAGGGAAGAAAGGCGGCGAAGAAGATTTTCGGAGTGCGCGGGGCTAAAAGGTGGTTTGGGTGGAGATGTGAATAAAAACGAGATCGCCGATGTGCTGAATGATATCGCTGTGCTGCTGGAGTTGAAGGGGGAGAATCCCTTCAAGACGCGGGCGTATCAGACGGGGGCGCGGACGTTGGAGGCGCTCGAAGAAGATCTCGCGACGCTCATCGCCGAGGAACGGCTTGGGAAGATCAAAGGATTTGGCGAGGCGCTGGTGCAGAAGATCACGGAGCTGCACACGACGGGCGGGCTGAAGTTTTATGAGGATCTGAAGGCGACGGTGGCGCCGGGGTTGATCGAGATGCTGGAAATTCCCGGGCTCGGCGCGAAGAAGATCAAGGCGCTCAACGAACAGCTTGGCATCGATACGATCGAAGGGCTCACGAAGGCGTGCGCGGACGGGAAGGTCGCGGCGCTGGCGGGGTTTGGGGAGAAGTCGCAGGAAAAAATTTTAGCGGGTATCCGGAATCGTGAGGCGTACTCGAAGCGGCATTTGCGGGCGGTGGCGTTTGATGTGGCGGAGCCGATTCTCGCGGGGCTGCGTTTGCTGCCGCAGGTGCAGCGCGCGGAGCATGCGGGGAGTTTGCGGCGTGGGATGGAGACGGTGGGCGATCTCGATTTTATTGTGGCGGCTGCGCAGGTGGCGCCGGTGGTCGAGTGGTTCGTGTCACGGCCGGGCGTGAAGGAGGTCACGGCGAAGGGCGAAACGAAGGCGAGTGTGCGCTACGAAAGTGGCCTGCAGGCGGATTTGCGCATCGTGCCGGCGGAGCAGTTTGTTTTTGCGCTGCATCATTTCACGGGGTCGAAGGACCACAATGTGCAGATGCGGCAGCGGGCGCTCGCGCGGGGGCTGAGCTTGAGTGAGTGGGGACTGGTGCCGGCGGAAGGCGAAGGCACGGCGAAGGAGAAGGCGGCGGGCGGAGCGAATGCGGGTGGTGAACTCGTGCTCGATGAGAAGGACTTGTTCGCGAAGCTCGGGCTGAAATTCATCACGCCGGAACTGCGTGAAGGACTCGGCGAAATCGAGGCGGCGGAGAAAGGCGAGTTGCCGCAGTTGATCGAGAGCGGGGATTTGCGCGGTGCGTTTCATAATCACACGACGGCGTCGGATGGACGAAACACACTCAATGAAATGGCGGCGGCGGCGGATGCGCTGGGGTGGGAGTATCTGGGAATCTCGGATCACTCGAAGGCGAGTTTTCAAGCGAACGGGCTCAACGAGGCGCGGTTGATGGAGCAGTGCGCGGCGATCGAGGCGCTGAATGCGTCGGGGCGTTTTCGCGTGCGCGTGCTGACGGGAAGCGAATGCGACATTCTCGCGGATGGGCGCATGGACTTCGACGATGCGACACTGGCGCGACTGGATTATGTGGTGGCGTCGGTGCACAATGCGTTTGCCCAGAGCGAAGAGGTGATGACGGCGCGGATCATCAAGGCGATCGAGTCACCGCATGTTTCCATGCTGGGACATCTCACCGGGCGGTTGCTGCTGCAGCGCGAAGGCTATGCGGTGAATGCGGCGAAGGTGATCGATGCGGCGATCGCGAATAACGTCGTCATTGAATTGAATGCGAATCCGTGGCGGCTGGATATGGACTGGCGTTTCTGGCGGCGGGCGGCGGAGCGCGGTCTTCTGTGCGCGATCAATCCGGATGCGCACGATACCGGCGGGCTCACGTATGTGGCGCATGGCGTGGTCGCGGCGCGCAAGGGCTGGCTGACGAAGAAGAATGTGCTCAACACGCGCCCGCTGGCCGAGGTGCTGGCGTGGATGAAGACGCGCAAGCGGTGAGCTAGCTCAAAGGCGCGTGACGCTTTAGTTTAACCGCGGAGACGCGGAGGGCGCGGAGTTTTCGGACAGGCTTAACGGGTTGGCCCTGCAAGAAAACGCGCTCGGAGTGCGCGTTCCACCTAGCGTTTGATGCGTTCGACGCGGACGGCGCAGGCTTTGTAGCTGGGTTGGCGCGAGTGCGGATCGAAGGCGGGGAAGGTGAGACGGTTCACGTTGTCGAAGTGCATCGGCAGGTAGATCTGGCCGGGTTGCACGGTGCTCGTGATCAGCGCGAGAGCGTCGGCTTCGCCGCGACGGGAGCGGACGCGGACGAGTTCGTTGTTGTCGATGCGAAGGCGGTCGGCGTCGATCGGGTTGATCTCCACGTACAGCTCGCGAGGGGCGAGTTTGCGGAGGACATCGCTCTTGTCGGTGCGCGAGCCGGTGTGCCACTGCGCCGAGGAGCCGCGGCCGGTGAGGAGGATCATCGGGAAGTCGGCGTCGGGTTGTTCGGGCATCGGACGCGGCTGATCGAAGAGGAATTTGGCGCGGCGATCGGGCGTGAAGAATTTTCCGTCGGCGAAGAGGCGGCGTTCGCGTTCCGGATGCGCGGTGCTCGTGCGCTCATGAATCGGCGTAGGCGCGATGGCGTCTTTATCGGTGAAGGGCCACTGGATACCGCCGGAGCGGTCGATGTGTTCGTAGCCGCTGATTCCGGTGAATTCGCAGGGCTGGCCGCGGGAGAGTTCCTTGAGTATCTGGAATGCGGCTTCGGGTGAGGTCCATTTCGCGAAGAGGTCGCCGCAGCCCCAGGCTTCGGCGATGAGTTTGAAGATGGCGAAATCGCTGAGTGCCTGGCCGGGCGCGCGGGAAACTTTTTTCACGATGCCGAGGCGGCGCTCGGAGTTGATGAGGATGCCTTCCTTCTCGCCCCAGCCGGCGGCGGGCAACACGAGGTCGGCCATGCGGGCGGTCTCGGTCGTGGCGTACATGTCCTGCACGACGAGGAATTCGAGTTTTTTGCGGATCTCGGGGAAGTGCTTCTGGTTGATCCAGGAATGGGCGGTGTTGGTGGCGATGACCCAGAGGCCGCGGATGGAACCCTTGTCGATACCGTCGATGATCTGGTCGTAGGCCATGCTGGCGCGGTCCGGGATGACGGCGCTGTCGATGCCGAGAATTTTCGCGACGTGATCACGATGCTCGGGTTTTGCGAAGTCGTAGCCGCCCATCAGTGACGAGGCGTTGCCAAAGAGGCGCGAGCCCATGGCGTTGCACTGGCCGGTGATGGAGTTGGCGCCAGTACCGGGGCGGCCGATGTTTCCCGTCATCAGCGCGAGGTTGATGATGGCCTGCGCGGTGCGGGTGGATTCGTGGCCTTGGTTGACGCCCATCGTCCACCAGAAGGAAACGCGTTCGCGGGTGGCGATGATGTCGACGAGGCGGTTGAGCGTGTGGGCGTCGATGCCGGATTCGCGGACGGTGACTTCGAGAGAGAATTGTTTCACGAACGCGGCGAACTCGGCGTAGTTCGCGGTGTGGGCGTCGACGTAGTCCTGTTTCACGGCGCCGCGCTCGATGAGGAGATTGGCGAGGCCGTAGAGGAGGACGAGGTCGCTCTTGGGCTTGATGCCGAGGTGCAGTGTGGAAGCCATCGCTGTCTCGGTGCGGCGCGGATCGATGACGACGATCTCGGGGCTGCGTTTGTTCATCATCACGCGCTGCCACATGATCGGGTGGGCAATGCACGGATTGGCGCCGATGAAGATAAGGGCGTCGCTCTCCTCGAAGTCCTTGTATGTGAACGGAGGTGCATCGAAGCCGAAGGACTGTTTGTAGGCGACGTGCGAGGTGGCCATGCACTGGCGCGTGTTGGAATCGACGTGGAGCATGCCCATGCCGAATTTTGCGAGTGCGCCGAGGAGGGCCATTTCCTCCATGACGATCTGGCCGGTGCTGAGGAACGAGAGGGATGTTTTGCCGTGGCGCTCCTGGATGCCCTTGAAGTTTTTGACGAAGGCGGCGAGGGCGGTGGGCCAGTCGACGGGCTCGAGTTCGCCGGTGGCGGGATTGCGTAGCAGCGGCGTGGTGACGCGATCGGGAGCGGAGAGTGGCGTGAGCGCTTCCCAGCCTTTCGGGCAGGCCATGCCCTGGTTCACGGAGTAGTGCGGATTGGTGGTGAGGTTGATGGCCTGGCCGCGTTCGTTGAGGTGGACGCGGAGCGAGCAGCCTGTGCTGCAGAAACCGCAGACCATGTCGGTGGTGGCGGCGGGTTTGAGGCGGGCGGGGATGCGGCCGAGCCCGAAATCGCCGGGGCGAAGGACAAGCTCGCTCGTCATCGGGCCCTGGCGGGCGTGGAGCAGGTCTTCGAGTTGCGGGATCATGGGCGGATTATTTTACCGCGGAGGCGCGGAGGACGCGGAGTTTCGGAAGAGAAATTTATTTGGAAACAACGCCGGGCATTTTTGGTGCGACGACGGCGCGGAAGTACAGATAGCGCTCGGAGAGTTCGCTGGCGAGGAGGATGGCGAAAATGACCCAGGCGATGAACGGTGCGGCGTGTCCGGTCGGGATGAACAGAGCGAGCGGGCCGGCGGCGACGAGGGCGGAGCTGGTGCGGAGGTTGTGCACGACACGCAGCGGACCGGTGAGCATTTGCGCGGTTTTCAGAGCCGCGGTGGGCGTGTCGTCGTCTTCGTCGAGCGGGCGGAGGACGCGGGCTTCGACGGCTAGTTTGAAGAGAACGGCACCGAGAAGTACGAAGAAGTGCGGGAATGTGGGCGTGGCGGCGAAGAGCGTCGCAAGGCCGAGGACGAGGCCGGTGCCGAAGAAGCGCGGGAAAGTTTGCGAGGCGCGCCAGAGGTGGCGTTGTGTATCGATGTAGATCATCGAGGAGCAGAAGATGCCGAGCAAGCCGAGCGCCGCGGTGGCGGTGGTGAAGAGGGACTGGTGAAGGGTGAGGAGTGAAAAGAGCGGAGACGCGAAGGAGGGGATGATGTTGAAAGGGAGAAGCGGGGTGATGACCGGAGTGGCGATGAGGGTCGCGAGGCCGAACCAAGCGCCGAAGATGACCGCTTCGCGGGAAAGCCAGGATTTGCGGAGGCCGAGGAAGACGCGCCAGGCGCGGAGCGGTTGTCCGAGATGGAAGACGCTCGTGAAAAGTCCGGCAGCTCCGGCAAGCCAGCCGGCGATAGAGAGCGGCACGGAGGCAGCGGGGAAGAAATAGGAAACGCTGAAGCATCCGACGGCCATGGGCATCAGCGTGAGCATGAAGACGAGCGGCCAGTGCGGGTGTTGCGGGCGGAGCGTGGCGGCGTCGGCGGCGATGACTTCTGCAGGAAGTGTTTTTTTGGAGACGTAGCGAGTGGTCGGTTGCGTGTAGTCGGCTGAAGGCGCACCGGGGAGGAACCCGGAGGTGTCGAGTGCGGGCTGGCCGTTTACGTGCGTCGTAACCGTGACGATCTTTATGGCGTGTGTCGGGCAGGCCTGGACGCAGGCGGGGGCTTCGCCGACGGCGAGGCGGTTGTGGCACATGTCGCACTTACGGACGATGCCAAGGCGATCATTGTATTTAGGAACGTCGTAAGGGCACTTGAGGATGCAGTACTGGCAACCAATGCATTGATCGTCGAGGTGTCGGACGATGCCGGTGAGGGGATCTTTTTCATAGGCGAGGACTGGGCATCCGTTCATGCAGCCAGGATCGGCGCAGTGGTGGCAGGCGCTGGTGACGGTTTGTTGAAAGGGGTGATTGCGGGTGCCGCCGACGAGCATGCCGACGTCGCGCCAGGTTTCCTCGTCGTCGAGTCCGTTGAGCGAGTGGCACCCGGCGACGCAGGCCTTGCAACCGGTGCACGCGTCGAGATCGACCTCGAAGGCGTATTGTTCGCCGGGGCCGGGTTTGGAGAGCGGAATGAGATCGCGGTAGAGTGGCTCGAGCGCGGGCGAGGCGCCACGGTCGTGAGCGTCGGAGAAACGCGCGACTGGTGTTTGCAAGCGCTGCTGGGCGGCGAGGTACTCGTCGATCAGTGTGCGCGTGGAGTCGTGGTTGGGAGCGACCAAGGAAGAGTGAGTGGTGAAGGGTGAGGAGTGAAAGTCGGAGCGCCTGCGGCCTGACTCATACCGGTCTTCAGTACACGTCGCGGGCGTAGCGCTTGGTGGCTTTTAGATTCTGGATGTAGGCGGCGGCTTGCTCGGGCGTTTTCTTGCCGGCGACTTCGACGACTTTGTGGAGGGCGGCATCGACGTCCTTCGCCATGCGGGAGGCGTCACCGCAAACGTAGAAGTGCCCGCCGGCTTCGAGCCACGCGTAGAGTTCGTCGGCGGCTTCGAGCATACGGTTCTGGACGTAGACCTTTTCCTTTTGGTCGCGGGAGAAGGCGGTATCGAGGCGGGTGAGGACGCCGGACTTCTGGAGCGTCGTGAGCTCGTCCTGATAGAGGAAATCGGTCGCGGCTTTCTGGTCGCCGAAGAAGAGCCAGTTCTTGCCCTTGGCTCCGGAGGCGGCGCGCTCCTGGAGGAAGGCGCGGAATGGGGCGATGCCGGTGCCGGGGCCGACCATGATCATGGGGGCATCAGGATTGGCGGGCGGGCGGAAGGCTTTGTTGCTGTGAACGAAGACGCCGATGCGGGTTTCGCTGGGCTTGGCGCGGTCGGCGAGGAACGTGGAGCAGACGCCTTTGCGGGCGCGGCCGTTGAGGTCGTAGCGGACAGCGCCGACCGTGAGGTGGACCTGACCGCTGGCGGCCTTGGGGCTCGAGGAGATGGAGTAGAGGCGCGGCTGGATTTTTTTCAGGAGAGCGACGAACTCGGCGGCGGTGAACTTGACGTCCGGATACGCGTGGAGGACGTCGATGACGTGATGAGGCGCGGGCGAGGTGGTCGCGACGGTGGCGCCAGTGCTGACTGGAGCGGTGGTCTTCTTCGCTACGGCGGCGAGGAGGTCGGGCGAAGGTTTGCCGAGGTCGTAGATGGTCGTGAGGGCCTGACGGAGCGCGACGGGAGAGTTGTCGAGGCCGGGAACGGCTTCTTCGCCGTCGAGGCCGAGCGCAGTGAGGACATCGGCGACGTGCTCGGGACAGTTTTGCGGGATTACGCCGAGAGCGTCGCCGGCTTCGTAGAGGAGGCCGGAGTTGGCGAGGTCGAATTCGATGTGGTGAACGGTCTTGGCGGAGCCTTCGCCGTTCAGATTGCGGCTCGTGAGGAGGAGCGAGAGGTATGGGTTTTTCTTCGAATAGAGCGAATCGTGGCCGTCGCTTTCAGCGACGGCAGTTGAAGGTTGAGCGTTGAGAGTTGAAGGTGCGGAAGCGGTCGCGGAGGAGCCGAGGGCGTTGAGGGAGGCGTCGAGCCATTTGGTGAATTTTTCCTCGTACTCGAGATCGCAGTCGACGCGGTCGGCGATGCGCTTGGCGCCGCGTTTTTCGAGGCGTTGGTCGAAGTCCTGGCCGCAACGGCAGAACTGGGCGTAGTTGGTGTCGCCGAGGGCGCAGACGGAGAAACGGAGGCTGCCGAGGCTGGGGGCATCGTCCTTGCCGACTGCTTCCCAGAGGGCCTTGGCGTTGTCCGGTGGTTCGCCATCGCCGTAGGTGCTGGTGATGATGAGGACGTTTTTCTCGGAGGAGAGTTTGGCGATGTCGGTCTGGGCCATGTCCACGACGGTCGGGGCGAAACCGCGTTTGCCGGCTTCCTTGGCGGCGCGCTTGGCGAGACTTTCGGATGTGCCGGTCTGCGAGCCGAAGAGGATGGTGAGCGGCTGGAGTGCGGGAGCGGCGGCGGCGGGCGCTGCGGAGGCGCCGGAGCGGGAGAAGAGGCCGGCGAAGAAGCCGTTGAGCCAGGCGCGTTGCTCGGGAGAGAAAGGGGCTGTGTCAGGAAGGACGGGAAAAGACATCGGAAATTTTGGACAGGATTGCAGGATTATAACAGGATTGGATGGCCCGTTTATGTGAGGAACTCCTGGAGCTCTTTGAGCGAGTGGCGGCGGGACCATTGGACGAAGGTTTCGCCGCGGGTCTTTTTGCTGTCGAAGGTGACGAGGATTTTTTCGACGAGGGCGGGGACTTCGATGGCGCGGATGCCTTTGAAGAGTTCGCGAGCGACGCCCTGTTCGTTGTCCATCCCGCCGCCGAGGACGACGTTGTAGCCCTCGGCGCCGTCGGGGAGTTTCGAGCCGACGAACCCGATGTCGCCGGCGTAGTGTTGTGCGCAGGAGTTGGGACAGCCGGTGAAGTGAATGTTGACGGGAGAATCGAGGCGGAGCTTGGCGTCGAGTTTCTTGATGATCTCGACGGCATGGGCCTTGGTGTCGGCGGCGGCGTATTTGCAACCGCGGTTGCCGGTGCAGGCGATGACACCAGCGGCGATACTGCCTGCTTCGGTGAAGAAGCCCATGCGGCTCACGGAGCGCTTCACGGATTCGACGAAGGCGTCGGGGATGTGCGGGATGAGGAGGTTTTGCCAGACGGTGAGGCGGATGTCGCCCTTGCCGAAGTTCGTCGCAAGGTCGGCGATGGCGTGCATCTGTTTGGGCGACATGCGGCCGACGGGAATGCCAACGCCGATGGAGTTAAGTCCCTTCTGGGACTGTTTGGCGACGCCGAGCCAGCCGTGTTTTACGACAGGCTGGCGGGCTTCGCAGGCTTCGAGCGGGAGGCGGCCGAGCGGGAAGGCGAGTTTCTTCTGGGTTTCCTCGATGAACTTTTCGAAGCCCCACTTATCGAGGACATACTTGAGGCGGGCCTTCTTGCGGTTGGTGCGGTCGCCGTTCTCAGCGAAGACGCGAATCATGGCGGCGGATACGGCGACGGCCTCGGACGGCTTGATGAGGAGGCCGGTGTCGCGGGCGAAGTCCTGGTGTCCGGTGATGCCGCCGAGGTGGACTCGGAAGTAGATGCCGGGTTCGACCTTTGGAACGGAGGGAACGGCGGCGAGGGATTTCTCGGTGACGCGGCAGGCGAAGAAGCCGATGTCGTTGGTGTCGGCGGCGGCGGAGATCGAGCCGCCGTTGTCGAAGGCGACGTTGAATTTCCGCGGCAGGCCGTACATGTCGCGGTTGTTGAGAATGTAGTGGTGCAGCGCCTTGGCGTGCGGGCGGACGTCGATGAGTTCGGTCGGATCGAAGCCGCTGTTGGGCGAGGCGGTGACGTTGCGGATGTTGTCGGCGCCGGCGCCCTTGGATGTGAGTCCGAGGTCCTGGACGCGCGTGAGGAGTTTCACGATGTCCTTCGGCTTGAACTCGCGGATCTGGATGTTGCCGCGCGTGGTGATGTGGGCGTATCCGCCGCCCAACTCCGCCGCGATGTCGGCGAGGCCGTGCATCTGCGTGGCGGTGAGTTCGCACGCGGGGATGCGGAGGCGGATCATAAAGCTGTCCTGCGCAGGCGCGACGTAGAAGAGGCCGTGCGTCTTGAAGCGGTACATGTTCTCCGCGTCGGGAAATTTGTTTTCGTCGGCGTGCTTGAGCAGGCGTTCCCAGGCATCGAGCGGGTTCTCGTCGTGCTTCCAGCGCTCTTCCTTGCAGAGATCTCCGAGCGGTGTGCCGTGAACGGTCTCTTCGGCAGGCGCGGCGAGATTGCCCGTGGTCGCGGCGCCGGGAGTGGCGGTGATCAGGCCGGCGGCGTTGGTGCCTACGAACGGGATTGTGCCGGAAGCGTACACGCCGGCCATAAACCCCTGCAGGTATTCCTTTTGGGCGGGCGAAAACGTTTGGGAGGCGGAGAGAATTTCAGGCGTGGCAGACACGTCGACTCTTTAGCACCTGCGATGCCACGAAGGGGCACTGATCAATCAATGCGCTGAATAGTTTTAGGGGTAACGATGAGTGTAACTCATCGTTTTTCAGCGGGAAAACAGCCGGTAGAGCAGGAAGAGGTTGCTGAGGAAAAGGACGAGGCAGAGGAGTTTATAAAAGCGGACGGGATCGCGATCGAGGAGCGAGGTGTTTTTTCCGTAGAACGGCTGAACTTCCGCAGGATGGTCCAAGTCGTAGGCCATTTCGGAGAAGTTTTGGTAGCGGTCGGCGGCGTCGGGCGCGAGGCAGCGGAGGATGATGGATTCCAGCCAGGGCGGGACGGCGGCGTTGAGGCGGGTGAGGCGTTTCGGGGGCGTATCAAAACGCGGAGTCTGAAAGCGCTCGATCTCGCCGTACGGATATGCGCGGGCGAGGGCTTCGTAGAGGGTGACGCCGATGGCGAAGAGCTCGGTGCGTTCGGAGAGCGGGGCGTTTTGGAAACGTTCGGGTGCGAGATAGCTCGGTGTGCCGGCTCTGTTGGTGACTGAGAAGACTTCGGCGGCGCTGCCGAGGTCGATGAGGAGGAAGCGGACGTTTTCGCCTTCGCGGAGGACGAGGATGTTGTCGGGCTTGATGTCTCCGTGGGCGTGATCGCGGCCGAGAAGATACTGGCTGGCGCGCAGAAGGAATCGGGCCAGTTCGACGGTGTCTTCGACGCGAAGCGGGTTATCGGCGAGGTCAGCGCGGAGCGTCGGAGCGTCCACGTAGTCCATCACGTAGTAACGCAGCGTGCCTTCCGTTGGAATCGTGGAGCGGATGAAGTCGGGGGACTCGATACGCGCGGCCTGCCAGAGCTCGCGGAGAAAACCGTCGCGGCGCGCTTCGTCGTCGCGGGCTTCGAGCGGAGGGAATTTCAGGACATGGCGGGTGGGCGGGGCTGATGAGGCGGAGGGTTTTTCGGCGAGCCAGACGCGGGCGGTGTCTTGCAGCGGACGAAGGAGCTTGTAGCCGTCGATTGTATCGCTGGCCCGAAGGGCTGGGAGAACTTCGAGCTGGCGTTCGCCGGTGCCGCCGGTCCAGCCGCGCTGGGTGATATCGAGTACAACGGCGGTGGCGTCGTCGCGGAGATCGGGGTTTTCCTCGATGGCGCTGGCGGCCGAGGAAACGATGCTGCGGGCGGAGGTGCGGCGGGAAAGATGCTGGCTGAGCTGGTCCTTGGATACGGCATTGGAGACGCCGTCGGAGCAGAGGAGGAGCATGTCGCCATCCTCGCAGGTGTTTTCGAAGAACCACGGCTCGATGGTGGGCTCGAGGCCGACGGCGCGTGTGAGCACATGCTGCATGCCGTTTTGCGAGAGGGCGTGGTTCTGCGTGAGCAGCGTGAGTGTGCCGCGGCGCCAGAGATACGCGGGGGAGTCGCCGACGTTGAGGCCGTAGAGGCGGCCATTTTCGATGACGGCGACCGTCAGCGTGCAGAGAAGTTCGGAGGATCCGTGGCGCAGATGGGATTCCTGGTGGAAGATGCGGTTGATCTGGCTGACGAACTCAGTGAGCGCCCGGCGCGGGCTCCACGCCTGCGGACGCGCGACGTAGTAGTCGATGATCATGTCGACGGCGCGTTGAGCGGCGGCGCCGCCCTCCTGACTGGAGCCGACACCATCGGCGAGCGCGGCGATGACGCGGCCATCGCGGACAAGCGCGCGACAGGCATCCTGGGAGGTGCCGTCGGCATGGCGGGGCTGGCCGTGCGTGGTGCTCTGGACCTTCATCGCGAGCGGAGCGTGGCGGTCGGGAGTGGCGGGGGCGAGTCCGGGTTGCATGAGAAAAGTGTCGGAGGGATGAGACGAAAAAGCGGGGTGAGAACACCCCGCTTACATCGGTGAAGGGCTATGGCAGGTGCTCAGATGCGTGCGGCGGCTGTGGCGCCCCACGTTGTGCGCCAGCGGGTCTTCACCAAACGGAGGCCGATGAGTGCGACGACACACAGACCGGCAAAGAGAAGAATACCGACGGTGTAGTTGCCGGTGTGCTGTTTTGAGAGGCCGAACATGCGGCCGAGAACGAAACCGCCGATGCCGCCGCCGCAGCCGACGAGGCCGGTCATTACGCTGATGTCCTTTGCGAAGCGTTGCGGGAGTAGTTGGAAAACGGATCCGTTGCACATGCCGAAGGCGCCCGAGGCGACGAAGAAGCCGGCGCCGCAGATCCACAAGTTCTGCGAGAGTGCGGCGACGATGAGCGATGCGATGGCGACGCTGTAGAAAACGCCGAGAGCCTTGATGCCGCCGAGCTTGTCGGCGAGAGCGCCGCCCATCGGACGGCCGAGGGCGCCGACGAGCGTGCAGAAGGCGGCCATTTCGCCGGCGTGGACGGGCTTCAGGTGGAATTGGTCGCTGAAGTAGATCGCGAAGGCGGTGGCGAGACCGACGAAACCGCCGAAGCTGATCGTGTAGAAAAAGCAGAACCAGTGGGCGTCCTTCTCGCCAAGGAGCTTGGCGTAGTCGGACAGCTTTTTCTTTTTGAATTCGCCCGGAGGTTCCTTGGAGAAGATCACGTAGAGGACGAAAGCCAGGGCGAGCGGGATGAGCGCGGCACCGAACACGGACTGCCAGCCCCAGTGCGCGGCGATGCGGGGGGCGGCGAGGTGGTCGATGACGACGCCGACATTGCCCGCGCCGGCAAGACCGAGGACGACGCCTTGCATATGGGGCGGGTACCAGCGGCCGGATTGCGGGAGGGCGACGGCGAAGCTGGCTCCGGCAACGCCGAGAACGCCGCCGAGGAGGAGCGCTTGATTGAGAGAGTGGACGCCGTGCTGCCACGCGATGAAGAGGCCGCCCATGACAATCAACTGGGCGATGATGCCGGTGTTTTTCGTGCCGATGCGATCGACGAGCAGGCTCAGCGCGATGCGGAGAAAGGCGCCGGCGAGGATGGGCGTGGAGACCATCAGAAATTTCTGATCGGCGGTCAGGCCGAGGTCGGGAGCAATCATGGCTCCGAGCGCGCCGAGGAGCGTCCACACCATGAAGCTGACGTCGAAATAAAGAAACGACGTAGCGAGCGTGGGCCAGTGACCGGATTTCTTAAACTGAGCGATGTTCATTTTTGAGCATGCTCGAATTAGCAGCGTTCATGCCTTCGTGTGAATCACGCCGCGAATAGTTTTAGGGAAGACGATGAGTCCCGCTCATTATCTGCCGAGGAGAATGTGGGAATTGAGGGGGCGATGTAGAAAAAATCAGACGCACGCTGACGCCGGTGTTTTTACCTCAATTTTTTCATGTAAAAAATGAAGCAACGCGACGCCGAGGTATGAATGCGGCGTGACCAAAAGTGACCAGCGATGAACACGACTGATTGGGGAACACGTTTTTTCCACCCGCTGAAAACGAACGTGGCGCGAACCTTGGAGGTCCGCGCCACTTTTGAACAACAACTGTAACCTGACTGTAGCGATCAGAGATTCAGCGTGAGCTGAAAGTAGGCGTAGCTCGCATCACGAGAGCCGACAGTGCGGAGCGACTCCTTGATGTAGTCACCGCGGAAGTAGTGGCTGAGACCGAGCTCGAGCTGGGCGTAGTGGGTAACTGAATAGCCGATGACCAGGTCAGTTTCGTAGCCGAGGCCGGCATCGTAGGATGGATTGATGCGGTAACCGGCGCCGCTGCCAACAGCGGTCGTCGTGAAGTTGCGCGGCACGCCGGCGACGTTGTACCAGAAGTCGGTTGTCTCGGTGAGCTGCTGGGCGTGGGCTTCGAGTGCGACGCTGAGCGTTGGCTTCGGTTTGAACGTGTAGGCGAGACGAAGATCCTGCGTGTTCTGCAGACTGGAGAGGTCCATGTAACCGTAGAACAGGTGGTTCGTCGGGAAGAGATTCTGAAAGGTCTGGCTCTTGGCGTCGGTCGCGTTGTCGTCACCCGAGCCGTGGCTGTAGAGGACCGCAAGGCGTGGCTGCCAGGCGTGTTCGGTCCAGGTGTAGCCGAGCTGAAGAACGCCGGCGTAGGCGGAGTGATCGAGGCGGGGAGCTGTACGGGCGGCGGCGACGGTTGTCGCAGGAAATACTGCGGTGCGGTTGCCGGCCTGGTACATGAGTTCCACACCGTAGTCCCACGCACCGAACTCTCCTGGTTTTGACTTCAGGCGCAGGCCGGTCGTGTAGACGTCCTGCGGGGCGGGGAAGCGGAAAGGAGCGGCGACACCCGACCAGTCGTCGGTGACGATGCCGCGGCTGACGTTGCGGGCGAAGACATAGGCCTCAACGATGTTCTTGGAAGAAAGCGTCGGGAAATTAAAGTACGCGCCGGAGAACATGTCCTGTCCGTTGGCCGTATTGAAATTGTTGTGATCGTTGTAGACCACGCCGCCGGTGAAGACATCGACGCCGAAGAGTGCGTTCTGCCAGCGGACCTTGGCGGCGTCGAAGGTGCGGGCGTTGTTGTTCCAGCGGAAGTGGCCGACGAGACGCTGGTCGCCGTAGACGAGTTCCTGGCGTCCGATCTTCAGGGAGACGGGGAATTCCTTGTGATTGCCGATGAAGACAAAGCCCTGGTGCAGATCGATCGGGCCGTCGCGTTCAGCGAGACCCTGGCCGGGGGCGGTGGCGTTGTAGCGCTCGTCGTCGTAAGAGTAGCTGGAGCGTCCCTCGACGGTGGCGGAGAACCATTTGCCGGTGTAGGCGACGCGCGGCATCACGCGCAGGAGGTAGTAGATGTTGTTGTTGTCGTCCTGCGGGCGCGTGGAGAAATCCCAGTTGGAGCCGGCGTCGGTGAAGCCGGCGTTGTTCTTGTTTTCATAGCGGCCGCGGACGTTAACGCCGATGTCCCAAGCGCGACATGTACACGTCGGTGGCGCGGAGTTTTTCGTTGATGAAGCCCGGGAAGGGACGGGGTGGTGGAGGCGGCGCGTATTGGGCGAAGGCGCCCGATGCGGCGCCGAGGAAAGCGGCGAGCGCGAGCTGATGACAGGTGCGGCGGATGATGTTCATGGTTTGGCGTTGTTGGTGGAAGGAGTGATTTGGAACAGGCAAGGCAGTGGCTGGGGTCCGCGGATACAGCGGACTCTGAAAGACGTGATCTATATCAAAGCCTGCGCCGGATTTCGCAGGAGCGGCGGAGGCTATGTTGTGTGAGCGACGGAGGACTCGGATTTGGTCGTCGAAGACGGAGTCGCGTGAGCAGGCGGATGGTGGCGGTGCGCGCGGACTTCGAGGAAAGAGATGAGTTGTTCGCGGAGTTTGTAGTAGTCGGGATGCTCCATCACGGCCTTGCGGTCGCGCGGGCGCGGGAAATTGACCTCGATGATTTCGCCGATCTCGGCGGCGGGACCGTCAGTCATGCAGACGATGCGATCGGAGAGGAAAAGCGCCTCGTCGACGTCGTGCGTGACCATCATGGCGGTGATCTGGTTTTTGCGCCAGAGGTCGATGAGCACCTGCTGGAGCTCGTAACGCGTGAGCGAGTCGAGCATGCCGAACGGTTCGTCGAGCAGGAGCATTTTAGGCTTGAGCGCGAAGGCGCGGGCGATGCCGACGCGCTGGCGCATACCTTGGGAAAGCTCGGACGGTTTCTTGTCCATCGAGTCGCCCAGACCGACGACGGGAGAAAATATTCGGCGATCTGGCGGCGCTCCTCGGCATCGAGGCGGTGAAGAAAACCTGCTCGATGCCGAGCATGACGTTTTCAATTGCGGTGAGCCACGGGAGCAGGCGACGGGGATTGGAAAACGATGCCGCGATCAGGACCAGGGCCGTCGAGTTCTTTGCCAGCGAGGACGATGTTGCCCTCGGTGATCGGGTTGAGGCCTGCGACCATCATGAGGACGGTGCTCTTGCCGCAACCGGAGTGGCCGATGACGGAGACGAATTCGCCCTTTTTGATCTTGAGATTGATGTTCTGAACGATCGTGGCCGGGCCTTTCGGCGTCGGGTAGACTTTCTTGAGTTCGGAGATTTCGAGATAGGCGCTCGTAGGATGCGACGGTCTCCTTTTTGATTTCGCTGCGGCGGACAGGGCGGCGTTTGCCGATGACCGTCTGCTTCGTGTTGAGATCTTCCGGCTCGATGTCCGGGAGGATGAGCGACTTTGTGATCGAGGCCTTGCTGCGATCGCCGGCCTTGAGGAGATAGTCGGTGACCTCGGCGCAGATCTGTTTGAAGTCGTAGTTTTCGTTGAGCTCGGCGCGGCGGCGCGGGCGCGGAAGCGTGATCGGTATGCTGGGTCCGAGGGTGGCGCGCGGGCCGGCGGTGAGCGGGATGACGCGGTCGGCCATGAGAATGGCTTCGTCAGGATCGTTGGTGATCAGGACGACGGTGCGTTTGTCCTCGTCCCAGATCTGCAATGTCTCCTGCTGGAGTTCGCCGCGGGTGAGTGCGTCGAGCGCGCCGAATGGCTCGTCCATGAGGAGGATTCGCGGATTCATCGCGAGCGTGCGCGCGACGCTGACGCGCTGGCGCATGCCACCGGAGAGTTCGGACGGTTTTTTGTCGCGCGCGCGGGTGAGCTTCACCATCGCGATGTATTTCTCGATGTGCTCGCGGCGCTTGTCGGCGGACCAGTCCGGGAAGAGTTCGTCCACCGCGAGCGCGATGTTTTCGAAAACCGTGAGCCAGGGGAGCAGCGAGTAATTTTGGAAAATCAGACCGCGATCCGGGCCGGGGCCGGTGATGGGTTTGCCCTCAAGCGTGACGGAGCCGGTGTCAGATTTGACTAGGCCGGAGAGGAAGTTGATGAGCGTGCTTTTGCCGGCGCCGGAGTAGCCGACGATCGCGACAAATTCGCCCTCGGCGATGTCGAGGTTGATGTCGACAAGGACCTCGGAACGCTTGCCGCCGTTCACGTAAGTCTTGGAGGCGTTTTTGATTTCGAGAAACGACATGGTGAGGTGGCGTTGCGGTTAACCGGCGAGATTATGGAACTCGAAGCTGCGGGCGTATGACTCGGGATCGGCGGGATCGAAGACCTTGCCATCGAAGAACGTCTCAGGGCCGTCGGGCGGGCTGAGATCCACGACGTTCAGCTCGCGGAGAGCCTGCGCGTAAAAATCTGCGCGGATGATGCGGGTGGTGACGCCGTGATAGTCGGGCACGCCGTAGTGAAGACCCCAGCGGCGGAATTGGGTGAGCATCCAGAGCGCGTGACTGGCGCGCGGGCGGTTGGCGCCGCGGCGGGCGAAGATGACCGGGCGGTCGCTTGAGGCGGTGCGGCCGTCGCCGTATTCGATTTTTCCGTCGAGACGGGAGAGGATCCAGGACGAGTCGCAGTTGAGGTACTCAGGGAGCGCGAGCAACGTGGCGGCCTCGGCGTGATTGGAGGGATCGTCGAGCCAGGCGCCGGCTTGGTGGAGGGCTTTGAGTGCCGCGATGACCGAGCGCGGATGGAGCGCGGCGAATTCTTCGGAGAAGGCGAAAACCTTGTCGGGATGATCGGGCCAGACCTCCTGTGTGGTGACGGCTGTGTAGCCGAGGCCTTCAGCGATGGCGCGCGCGTTCCAAGGTTCGCCTACGCAAAAGCCATCCATGCGGCCTGCGCGCATGTTGGCGACCATCTGGGCGGGCGGCACGGTGATGAGCGCGACGTCATTGCCCGGATGAATGCCGCCGGCGGCGAGCCAATAGCGGAGCCAGAGCGCGTGCGTGCCGACGCGGAGTGTGTGACCGAACACGAGCGGGCGGCCGGTGTCGCGGCCCTCGTGGGCGAGCGTGCGGAGGGCGCGGGCGTTGTCGGCGACCTTGCCTTTATAGCGGGCGTTGAGGGTGATGGCCTGGCCGTTGCGGTTGATGACCCACGGAATGATGAGCGGCTTCTGGTCGCCACCGAGGAGACCGCAGCCCGAAGCGACGGGCATGCCGAAAAGCATTTGTGCGCCGTGCGATTCGCCGCGATTGAGCGTGTCGCGAAGAGACGTCCAGCTGCTCTCGCGGCGCAGCGTGATGTCGAGACCGTGGTCTTTGAAAAAACCTTTAGCGAGCGCGACAATCAGCGGCGCAGCATCGGTGAGCGGAAGATAGCCGAACGTGAGCTGGGCCTTTTCGGGCGCGCCGCTTTCGCGGAGACGTCCGGAGGCGCTGCGCGCGGGCGCTCCTGACGCGACGGTGGATTCGATGCCTGTCGGTGCGCGGCCGGAGTCGTGGTTGGTGGAGAGGGAGTTCACGACGAAGGGCTCAGGCGGCTTTGAAGCGCTTTTCGACCACGCTCATGAGACGGTCGAGGATGAAGCCGACGACGCCGATGGTGATAATCGAGAGGATGATGTGCTCGTAGATGAGCGAGTTGTATTCCTGCCAGAGGAAGCCGCCGACGCCGGGACGGCCGGTGAGCATTTCGGCGGCGACGATGACAAGCCACGCGATACCGAGGCTGAGACGGAAGCCCGTGAACATGTAGGGCAGCGTGGCGGGGACCAGAATTTTGAAGAGCGTCTTCATCTTGGAGAGCTTCAAGACGCGGCCGACGTTGAGATAATCCTGCGGGACGGCGCGGACGCCGACGGCGGTGTTGAGCACGGTCGGCCACATCGAGCAGATTGCGATGGTGAAGAGCGCGGCGTAGGTGCCGGTTTCCTTGCCGGCCTCCATGAAGACGATGTATCCGAGCGGCAGCCACGCGAGCGGCGAGACGGGACGGAGAATCTGGATGATCGGGTCGAACATCTTCGCGAACGTGGGGGAAAGTCCGAGCCAGAAGCCGATCGGCACGCCGACGATCAGCGCGATGGAGTAGCCGAGCGCGACGAGGCCCAGCGACATGAACGTAAACCGGAGCATGCCCTGGTCGAGTTCGCCGCGCTTGGCCATGGGCTCGACGATATAGGGCTTGGACGAAGTCCACGTGTCGCCGATGTTGGGCAGCGCGGGAATGAGCCCGGTGCGTTCATCGCTGACGACGACCGTTCCATCGGCCTCCTTGGTCACGACCTTCCTGCCGGCGACGGCCTGCCAGCCAGCCATGACGATGAGAACCCCGACGATCGGGAGAATGAGCCAGTCGAATTTGAATGCTTTCATAGTGAGTCGTGGCGGGGTTTCTGTGTCTTCATTTGGGCTGCGGCGGCGGAGACGACGGCGAGGGTCAGCCCGATGAGCATGGATGCGATGGATTTCAGGATGACGCCGGTGGTGATTTCGTGGCGGATCCAGTGAGAGCCCTGGTGGATGGTTGCTTGAAGAAAACCGACCGAGAGACCGATCGGTGCAGCCCGCCGCCAGATCTCGCGGCCCCGCAGCGCGGAGAAGAACGAGGAAGACTGGCGGACGGGTGCGGTCATGGTCGAAAGAGGTCAGCCCTTGAGCGTGTTGACCTCGAAGCTGGTGGCGTAGGCTTCGGGATTGGCGGGATCGAAGACCTTGCCGTCGAAGAGCGAGAAAGAGCTGTTATCGAGACCGCCATGCGTGACGCCGATCTCCTTCATGGCTTCCTCGTAGATGTCGGTGCGCATCACTTTCTTCGCGACGCCCTCGTAGTCGGGCGCGCCGGCGACCATGCCCCAGCGGCGATATTGGGAGAGGAACCACTTCGCGAACTTGGGCTGCGGGTAGTTGCAGTTGTTTTTGCTGAAGTGCATCGGACTCGAGTCGGTGACCTTGCGGCCGTCGCCGTAGTCGAGCTCACCGAGGAGGCGGCCGAGGATGACCTTCTTGTCGCAGTTGATGTACGTGGCCTTGGAAACGATTTCGCACTGCTCGGGGCGGTTGTTCATGTCGTCGAGCCACACGGAGGCTTCGTGGAGTGCCTTCAGGACCGCTTTGACGGTCTTCGGATTTTTCTCAGCGAACTCCTCGGTGAAGGCGCAGACCTTTTCAGGATGGTCCTTCCACAGGTCCTGCGTAGTGATGGAGGTGAAGCCGATGCCGTCGGCGATGGCGCGGGCGTTCCAGGGTTCACCGACGCAGAAGCCGTCCATCTTGCCGATTTTCATGTTGGCCACCATCTGGGCGGGCGGGACGGTGATGAGAGAGACGTCCTTGTCTGGATGAATGCCGCCATGGCCGAGGTAGTAGCGCATCCACATCGCGTGCGTGCCGGGCGGGAAGGTCATGGCGAACGCGAGCGGCTCACCGAGTTTCTTGGCCTGATCGGCGAAGGGCTTGATGGCCTTCGGATCGGCGCCGACCTTGCCCTTCCATTCGGCTTTGAGGGAAATGGCCTGGCCGTTGCGATTGAGCAGCCATGGAATGACCATGGGCTTTTTTGGGGAGCCCTGGAGTCCCATCGTGGAGGCGAGCGGCATGCCGATGAGCATGTGCGTGGCTTGGATGGAGCCGGTGGAGAGATTGTCGCGGATGGCGGCCCAGTTGGCGCCTTTGGTGACCTTCGAGTTGATGCCGTATTTTTTGAAAAGGCCTTTTTCGTGCGCGATGACGATGGGCGAGCAGTCGGTCAGCGCGATCATGCCGAAGTTGATGTCGGTGACCTCGGGGGCTTCGGAGACCGAGCCGGCGGTGGACGCCCAGCTGCGGTTGCCAAGAGCGGAGAAGAGCGCGGCGGTGCCGAGGCCGACGGCTCCGCGAGTGAGAAACTGGCGGCGGTTGAGAGAGGCAGACATTTCGGACTTACGGGGAGACGAGTTCATGCGTGATGTGTTGAGTGGCTTGACGGAAAATATTCTCGCGGAAGAGGAGGCCGGGGAGAGCGGGGTCGGCTGCCTTGGCGGTGAGGAGACCGGCTTCGACGAGCTCGGCTTGAAGCGCAGCGGCGCGTGCCTGGGTGGGAACGTTTGCGCCATTGCGGTGGAACGTGACGAAATCCGGTGCGGGCTCTATGCGATCGTGGCCGCAGTCGAACTGGCCTTGGAGGGCGGGAAGAATGACCCGTGCCGACTGGTTGATGTAGGAGCGGCCGGCGAGAAGGTTGGCCAGGGGCTCGCGGTTGGCGGGCTCATCGCACCAGGCGCAGGCCTCGGTGAGCGCGGCGACGAGAGCGGCGTGCTCGTTGGGGCGGGAGAAGGCGAATTTCTCTGTGACCATGAGCACTTTTTCCATGCCGCCGGGCTGCAGCGTGGAACTCCACGTGGGGCACCAGCCGGTTTTTTCGCGAACGGCGAGCGAGTTCCACGGTTCGCCCGAGCAGTAGCCGTCGATGGTGCCGGCGGCCAGATTGCGGAACATCTGCGCGGGCGGGACGACGACGATGCGGACATCGCGGTCGGGGTTGATGCCGGCGGCGCGAAGCCAGGCGCGGAGCATCAAGTGATGTGACGAGAACATGAATACCACGCCGAAGGTGAGCTTGCGTTCACCGTTGCGACGGCGGGTCTCGTCGCGGAGATCGGCAGGCGTGCGGATATTGGCCTCCCAGAGGCGCTCGGAGAGCGTGAGGGCGTTGCCATGGAGATTGAGGACCAGCGCCGTGAGCACGGGGCAGGCGACGGAATCCACGCCCAGGCGTGTGGCCCAAAGCATGGGGGCGGGGGCGTGGGCGGCGTCGAGTTCGCCGTAGATGATCTTTTCCCGGATGGTGGCCCAGCCTACTTCACGCCTCAGATCGACCTCGATGCCATGCCTGGCGAAAAGGCCGTTTTCCTGGGCGACGACAAAGGGTGCTGCATCCGTCAGGGCGAGGAAGCCGACACGCAGTGGACGGCTGTTCTTCGAGACTGGGTTTGTGGATACGGACGACATTTTAATGCCGGCATATTTAGCGCAGCTCGTGCCAGTCGGGGGTCGGTGGCCCGATTACTGCTCTTCAAACATTTCATCAGGATAATGAACCCAGCTCATTCATGAGGACCCTCCTCGACAGCCGACAACTACTCGCATTTTCAACTGTAGCCCGACGTGGCAGCTTCACGCTGGCCGCCAAGGATCTTTACCTGACGCAATCGGCGGTGAGCCATGCTATGAAGGCACTTGAGGAAGAATTGGGATGCCGCCTGCTCGACAGGGTTGGCAAGCGCGTGCTGGTCACACAGGCGGGGGAGCAATTCCTCCGGCATTCAGAGAAGATCCTTCGGGAGATGGAGTTGGCACGCACAGGACTGGACACGCTTGCGAACTGGGGCCACGGCCGTTTGCGGGTGGGGGCGAGCACGACGGCCTGCCAGTACGTCCTGCCGACGGTGTTGCGCGAATTTAAACAAAGCTTTCCCAAGTGCGTGATCAAAATCGCACCGGGGGATCATGGCGATCAACTCGAGCTTCTGCGAAGCAATCAAATCGATCTCGCGATCATGCTGGAGCCGGTGGGGCAGAGTGAGTTCACCTTTGTGCCCTTGTTTGAAGACGAACTGAAATTCCTGGTGGCTCCACTCCATCCGTGGGCGCAGGCGGGCCGCATCGACCGGGAAACGCTTTCGGAGGAGACGCTGATTTTGTATAATAAAAACAGTTACACGTTCCGGCTCGTGAGTGAGTATTTCCGCGAGGAGAAGCAGGCGCTCACGAATTTCATCGAGCTTGGCAGCATGGAGGCGATCAAGGAGCTGGTGAAGATCGGGCTCGGAGCGGGCGTGATCTCGCCGTGGATCGCGCGCGCCGAGTTGCAGAGCGGTGCGCTGGTGGCGTTCGCGTTGGGAAAGCGGAAGTTGAAGCGCAACTGGGGCGTGGTTCATCTCCGCGGAAGACGTTTGCCCTTGGGGGAGGAAACCTTCGTGGGGCTTTGCCGGACAGTGACCGAGCGGTTTGGCGAATGAGGAAAGATGCAGTTGCGGGCCGAGTTAACGCCGGGTTGTACGCGGTTGCAAAAACCTGAAAATAAGCGCTTGCACTTCCCGGCGAATCCTTGCTTTTTCTCGCCTCCTTTCACGCAGCCGTAGCTCAATTGGATAGAGCATCTGACTACGGATCAGAAGGTTTGGGGTTCGACTCCCTACGGCTGCGCCAGTTTAGAAGACGCCATCCTCACCGATGGCGTTTTTTTATGCCTGAGGGTGCCGTTTGAAAGCGAGGTTCCTGTTGTCAGCACCCTTACGGGCTGCACGATGCGGCGGCATCTTGGGCCTCCTAGACCGGCATATTTTTAAGAATGTGTTCATGACCTGCCTTGGTGCGGTGGGATTTTTCACGTTCATCATGACGGCGGGGAATGCGCTCAAGGATTTGATCGGACATTTTCTGGCGGGCCGGATGTCGCTCGGGACGACATTGAGATTGTTGTTCTGGCTGCTTCCCTATGCGGTGACATATGCGCTGCCGATGGGCATCTTGTGCGGCGTGCTTCTTGTCTTGGGCCGGATGTCGGCGGAAAACGAAGTCACGGCCATGCGTGCGGCGGGGCTGAGTTTGTTGCGGATAGCGCGTCCTATTTATGTGTTCGGCGCGGTGGCGATGATCTGCGCGCTCATTGTGAATCTGGAGATCATGCCGCAAGCGCGGGCCCAGTATAAGCAGGAACTGGTCAATGTTGTCCGCACGGATCCCAAGCTGCTGCTGGTGCCAAAGACATTTATCCGCGAGTTTCGCAACATGGTCGTCTACGTCGGAGAACGGCACGGGGACGCGTTGAAGGATGTCTGGGTCTGGCGTCTCGATTCGGAATCGCGTGTGATCAACTGCCTGAAGGCACAGAGCGGCCGCATCCAGTTTGATGACAGCGATAACAGCCTGGTTTTCACGGCACAGGACGCGGTCATGGAAACGCGTGACGAAAAAGCCCCGGAAAGTTTCAAGGAAATGCCGCGGGTCGGGCCGTACGAAAGTTCCAGCCTTAAGTTTCCTCTCGAAAAATTGTTTGGCCGCCAGATGGTCAGCACCCGTGCGGAGTGGCTGACTTTTTCCGTTTTGCGGGCGGAAATCGCGAAGCGTGAAACCCCGGTGCCAGGAGGCGACGAAGCGGAACGAGTGGCGCGGCTCACGAAGCTGCGCATGGTTCTGCAGGATAAACTGGCGATGGGCGTGGCGGTGCTGACGTTCGTTTTTGTCGCGGTGCCGCTCGGAATAAAAGTATCACGACGCGAGACGACGGCGAATCTTGGCGTGGCCGTGATCTTGGCGTTGTCGTATTACTTCATCTCGGTGGTTGTGAAATGGCTGGATGGCTATCCCCAGATCCGCCCCGACCTGTGGTTGTGGCTGCCCAATGTGATATTCGTATCTCTGGGCATCTGGCTCATGCGACGCGTGCAGCGCGCCTGACCAGCACTGCGGCGCAGGCACAAAAAAGCCCGCCGAGCGAATCGGCGGGCAATAGAGAATGAAGCCGGCGAGTGTGACCGTTGTTCAGCGGCGTCGTTGCCGGGTGGCCGTGCTAGATGGCCTTGGGCAATTCAGCGCCGAGTTCAATCGACTGTGAGTTGTGGCGCTTGGCTTTTTTGAGATTGGCGCGGCGGTGGAGCATGCGGTCCAGCTTGTCGATGAGTAGAGAGACTGCCTTGTGGCATTCGTCGGAGGAGACAGTGGCGTTCAAATTGGGACCGTGGATGCTGATGTGGCCTTTGGCGGAGAATCGGTTGGCAACGGACTGCTTGGAGTCGCACTCAAGCTCGATGCGGATGCGGACAATGCGCTCTTCGTGGCGGAACAATCGATCGGTCTTATCCTGGACGAAGGCTTTGAGGGACGGAGTGAGCTCGAGGTGAATGCCGGAGACGATCAGTTCGTGCTGATTGGTATGTCTGTTCATGTGACTCTCGTATGTTGTTGGATTGACTAACGGGAAAGTGCGCCGCCTCCCTGTGCAGTGATCTTGCCAGACAATGCGCTCATGAATTTCTCCGCGATAGTCGCGGCACCGGACTCTTCCTTGCTGGAAAAATCGTTCATTGCGCTTGGGGAGAAGCTGGGGCGGCTCCGTGGATTTTGCAACCGGTGGAATTGCGCGTCCTGCATAAATTTCCCGGAGCTTAACATGAGCCAACTGCGCGAATTTCTCCGGGCTTTCCTCAGAAAATTTCTGGCGACGACAACGCCCTTCCTGAAAGTGCCTGACCGAGGGGAACCGGTGGGAGCGGGGTGGCTCATGAACACAATTGATTTCGTCGCGGACGGGCGCGGGCTTGAGAGTGATTTTGCGCATGAGGTTAAAAAGCGGGCGGGCTCCCGTTGTTTCCTCATGCGGCCTGAGGAGAAGGCCTGGTTGGACGTGCAGTCAGGCCGGGCCGCCGCGGGTGTGGGGGCGGAGTTGTGAGTATTGATTACGACAAGCCGATCGGCCCTTGGGTGCGAGTGTTCAAGCCGGGCACGGTTCACAAGATTGATGCCGCCGAACTCGCGCGCTGGGTGCTGCACGTGGATGAGCGGGTGCTTGTGATCAACAAATCGGGGGAGCTGCCGTGTCACCCGTCGAAGGACGGTCCCTGGTCATCGCTGGCGGGAGCGGTCAGGGAATATTTTGGGGATTCGGCGGCGCATCTGGTTTTCCGCCTGGACCGCGAGACAAGCGGTGCGGTGGTTTTTGCTCGCGACCCGGCGACGGCGCGACGCTTGCAGATGGCAGCGCAGGAGAGGAGATACGGGAAAACCTATCTGGCGATCCTGACCGGAGAACTGGCGGACGCGGTGGTCGTCGATCAGCCAATCGGCGAGGATCACGATAGTCCCGTGGCGATTAAGAGCAAAGTCGTGGCTTCGGCGGCGAAAGGGCAGACGGCGGTGACGCGTTTTGAACCGGTCGCGCGGGGCGGTGGTTTTACGCTTGCCCGGGTGACGACGGAGACGGGGCGCAAACATCAGATCCGAGTGCACGCGCAGTGGTTGGGCCACTGGTTGGTGGGCGATAAAATTTACGGACCGGACGCGCAGTTGTTTTTGGATTTCGTGGAGCACGGCTGGACCACGGCGATGGCTGAGCGGCTTTTTCTACGGCGGCAGGCCTTGCACTGCTCGGAGATCGATTTGCGGCAGGCTGGAGTGGAGCAGCTGTTTCACGCGCCGCTGCCTGAGGACTTGCGAACCTTTTGTAGGGAACGCATGGGGCTGTCGGACGAAGACTGCGCGAGGTTTTGACAGCGCCGGTGGGATGTTGCTTGCTGACCAGCTCGCGTGGCGGTTCGTGCCTGCGAAAATTTTTTCACCATGTCTCAAGTCCGCGTTCGTTTTGCTCCCAGCCCGACAGGTTTCTTCCATATCGGAAGTGCGCGCACCGCACTCTTCAACTGGCTGTATGCCCGTCACACCGGCGGCACGTTTGTATTGCGCATCGAGGACACGGACACGGCGCGCAACAGCGAGGAGTTCCTGAATGTGATCTATGACAGCCTGCGCTGGCTGGGCATGGAATGGGATGAAGGTCCGTTCAAGGGCGGCGATTTTGGCCCTTATCGTCAGAGTGAGCGCGCTGCGGTTTATCAAGAGTACAAGCAGAAGCTCATCGATGCCGGTCGCGCTTATGAAAAAGACGGCGCGCTCTGGTTTAAATTGATTGGCGAGCGTCACGAGGTTTTCGACGAGCACCGGAAGAAAACGGTGACCAAGGTGAAAGCTACGCCCACGCTCATCGACGACCAGATCCGCGGCCAGGTGGAACGCGTCGAGGATGAGGACTTCGTGATTTTCCGCTCGGATGGAAATCCGGTGTTTCACTTCGTGAATGTGGTCGACGATATCGCGATGAAGATCACGCACGTGATCCGCGGCGAAGA
This sequence comes from Nibricoccus sp., assembly GCA_049840895.1. Classification (GTDB taxonomy): domain Bacteria; phylum Verrucomicrobiota; class Verrucomicrobiia; order Opitutales; family Opitutaceae; genus Nibricoccus. Next base: position 167,407 of record JASGJB010000060.1, read on the forward strand.
TCACCTCTCGAACTCGAGCAAGCACGTGGAGTTGTTCAAAGCCTTTGGTGCACCGGTTCCGAAGTTCGCGCACATTCCGCTCATCCTGAAACAGAATGGACCGGGCAAGATGTCGAAGCGCGACCAAGGTGCGCTCATCGAGGAATACCAGCGCCGTGGTTATCTGCCGGAGGCGCTCGTGAATTTCCTGTCGCTGCTCGGCTGGAATCCGGGCGGCGACCGCGAGAAGATGCCGATCGAGGAAATCATCCGCCTGTTCGATCTGCCGGGCGTGAATCAGAGCAACGCGCGCTTCGACGACAAGAAACTCGCGCACATGAACATGGCTTACCTGCTGGAACTGCCGGCGGACAAGTTCGTGCAGCAGGCACGCGCTTATTTCACGAAGCACAACGCTTTCACGGGTGGTGCGGAAACCGAAGCCAATGCGGCTTATTTCCGCGACGTGATGCTCATCAGCCAGCCGAAGATCAAAGGACTCGAGGAGCTGCCCGCGTACACGAAGTACTTCTTCACCGAGGAATTTCCGATTGATCCGAAGGTCCGCGAGAAGGTGCTCGCGAAAGGCGATCCGAAAGCGCGGTTGCGCGAGAGAATGTGGACGATCGTCAGAGATCCCTTGCGACCTACCCCCTATATATTTTCTTAAGAATTTTGTATCTCTAATCAATCAATAACGTAAATTTTCAAGTTTGCGACCTACCTCCCCATACAAAATTTTCCCTCTGCGACCTACCCCCCGTAGATTTTTTTCGTCTGACGAAAGTCCTCCCTAGGTCTGTGAAGAACGGTGAAAATGCCATATTTCGGGCCTCTTCTAGTTCCTACCCGCCGCCGCCGCCCCCCCCCCCCCCCATTTCTTAAGAAATAGTGCGGGCTAGAGATAAAAAAAGAGGGAACACTACAAAAGGATGAGGGTAAATTAGAGGGTGAATAGTACAATAGGCCGCCGTATTTCATGGTATTTATACAAGAAAAAATATAGTAATCCTTGACGCAACCCGTTTAACGCGTCCGTACGTACGTCCATCAACGGATCGGATCGATACCAATCAGCCATCCATTTGTACAGTCAGATAATGCAATGCGTCCAGATATAAAAGTTCTGCTGCTGCGGCGGTAGATAAGGAGCGACGCGGCGTGCGTTCTGACGGCCCTGCCGCTATTGGCGGCGCGAATTCCATGGAGGGGGAAAGGCAAACAGTTCAGGATGGAATTAGGCAGAAAAATACGTCAGCCTGTTTCTGGAACCCTAGTTCAGAACCTGATGAGAGGGTGTCAGAAAGTGAGTTCATAGAGGGGGACTTCGAATGGGGAACGAAATATCCCCATCACACTGTCTTCTACCAGCACGCTTCAACGAATGATGAGAGATTACGAAAATGGCTCGGAATATTTCATTTCAATAAGAGCTTGCCTACAGTGCCGGCTCGACTCGGGTAGGCAGACAGAAATAGTATGTGAAAGTGGGAGACGAACAGAGAATGTCCATCTCCGTCTCCACTTTCGCATCTATTTCTTGATGTTTGTCCGAGCCGAGCCGAAGCATGAACGGCGCCCTAAGGAAAGCCCAGACCAATTTTATTCGGACGTAGTTTTCGCCAGCTTTGACCAGCCATAATTAGCTAAAAAAAGTGAGGAATGCTAAACGGGCCAATGGGGTGGGGGGGGGGTAGCAACTGCACCTAATATAAAAGAGAGAGAGAGAGAGAGAGAAATAAGCAGAAAGGGAGAGAGAGAGAGAAAAGAAGCAGAAAGGAAGAGAGAGAGGGGGGAGAGAGAGGAAGAGAGAGAGGAGGGAGAGAGAGATGAAGCAGAAAGGGAGAGAGAGAGAGGAAGAGAGAGAGAGAGGGGGAGGGAGAGAGAGAGAGAGAGAGAGAGAGAGAGAGAGAAAGAACAGTCTGAGAGAGAGAGACCGATTTGTGTGTGTGTGTGTGTATGTGTCATGTAAATGCTATTACTCCTCTCTCCTCGTTCATATTCGGAAGATTTGGAGAAGTGTGTTGCAGCGCTCTACTCGCTAAAAAGTGGATATGGATAATTACAACAGACAAATGCCATACAATAGGCCCACATACAAACTGTGAATATGACTGCTGTTGCTGTGGTGGTGGTGGTGGTGGTGGTGGTGGTGGTGGTGGTGGTGGTGAATACTACTTCAACTTTAACTCTAAAGAAGTTGAAGTAGAGATTTGAAACTTTCGGAAGTTCAAGGGCAGTTCGTGTTCTTTTTCGAAACACATAAAGAGGTGTGAAAGTTTTGAAGTCAGATTATTAGCAGCGTTAATTGTCGCCGATAATTAACCGATCTTATCGAGACGGGGCCATATTTTTGACGCGCAGAAACGGTATCGCGACTCTTTTTTTGAAGAGAATAACGAAGAGACGCGACGCGATTTCTACAAGAGGGCTGAGCATCTAATATACAGTAGTGTCCAAAAGTTTTGCATCACTTTGCAAATTAGTTAATTATTTCGATTAGAATGATAATAATTATTTTATTCTTGTGATATTTTGTAAATACGAGCATTATCTAATTGTTGGCCAAGTTTCAACTCGATTCGATTCAGTATAAGAAAGTTATGAATGCTCCGATGACATTAGGTCAGAAAATGGCCTGCAGGTGTGCAGGGTTACAGTAATCCATTTTCGTGATAAAATGGACTACATGATGAGAATCAGCATGAAAAGCTGTATAATATATCTGAAAATCAACCAAATTGGTCAACTCCTGTTCCGTATATTTTGACTTGTTGATATTCACTCTCAAAAATTTTAAGAATTATTTTCGAAAAAAAATCATACCTCTGCTCATAGTGAACCTATCAAAAAACTAATGGCATTCCATGGTGATTTCATGCACATACTTCCAAAATAATATAAAGATGGATCCCGAACGCGTCCTTAGGGGAGTATCCAAGACATCTTAGAATAGGCTATTTTGGCCCTATTTTCTATAGTTAAGGAGATAGTTAAAACGACGTCGAAAGTTTTAGGTCGAGGTATCTTCGGATACGCAATTTCAGAAAATGAGTTTGGGCTCAAAAGAAACGCAATTAAATGAGGTTTCATGAAATATAACTTTGATTATGATATAATTTGTATTTCTCGGGTTATGAACTTTTTTAGAACAAATTTCTTCAAATCCTTGAGAGTGAATATCAACGAGTCATAGTGTGGAACAGAAGTTTACCGATTTGAATGATTTCGAGATATATTATACAGTTTTTCACTCTGATTCTCATGGTGTAGTTCGCTTTTCACGAAAATGGATTACTGTGGCTCTGCCCATCCTACAGGGCAATTTTTGACCCACTGTCAGGAAAATATCCATAACTTTCGTATATTGAATTGAATCGAGCCGAGACTTGGCCAATAATTAGATAATGCTCGTAGCTACAAAATATCACAAGAATAAAATAATTATGATCATTCCAATCGAAATAATTAACTAATTTGCAAAGTGATGCAAAACTTTTGGACACTCGGTTTTTACAAAACCGTCAATATCTTAACAACGGAGTGAAATATTCGGATGAAATTAGGCAGAAATATGTGCTTTTTGTTAAAAAAAATTAGTGGTGCCAAAGGGCATTTGATTCAGATGCTTCTGCACTGAACTACACTTATTTTTCGAAACGAAAATTAGGTGGTGCGAAACTTTTGAGCACTACTGTATTGAGTTGTCTCGATAGAAAGACTTATTTAGGAAACAATGAGCAGTATTTTTCAAAGTGCAACAAAGTGTTCGATTACCCATTTTAAACGTAATTCTGATGTTGTTTGAATTCATAGGATCTCTCTAATAGTCTAGCATGTTCTCAATCATCGCATGAATCGCTAGATAAATCATGTTCGACCTTCACCTATCCCACTCCATTATCTCATTTCCTTGTCTTCCAAATGGGGAAAAATTTTCCATTAGCCTGCAGCTCTACAACTTTATTATATCGGTTCTCATACAAATTACCGGTATCTTCAGACATTTTCAAATTACAAGAATCGGCTAAAACCTTAACAATGTAAAATTTAACAAAATTCGAACTACTGAATAACAAAAAAAATGAATAGAGCTTTAATATCGAGTTTTGTGAATACATAACAAAACAAGGAGTTATATACGATACATTATGTGGCTGCATTTTCAACTGCATTCTTCTTATCGCAATGCATATTATACAAGAGGAGTTGAGGTTCAACAGCGATATTCTCCGCCTACGCACATCTCCGATTCTCTGTCACAATAATGCTATGATAGAGGCTCAGATAAAGGCGTGGACGTAATAAGTTGATCCCTTTCGTGAGTAATTTTGAACGTCGCTTCAACTCTAATAGAAAAAAATCAACACACAAACACACGCGAAAATCGTTGTTCTAGTGGCTAAATTAATAAGAAAAAACTAGTTGCCTAAAATTCAATATAAAAATATCTAGAAAAAAGAAAGTGGCATTCATTCGCAAAAAAATTGCTTACTTGGAGAGCGAGTTAATTAAAGAACTGGAAAAAATAGCATCGTATTTTTGCGCGCATTTCATCCATTGGAAAAATGCAGCAGATTTAAGTTTCACGCAAATCTGTTAAATAGGATCGTGAATTTTCACAGGCAATTTCTAAAAATAAAAAAAAATAAAAATACAATTCCAAAAAGAATTGAGCCATATGATTAATTCTTACGATTTTTGGATTTTCTTATGGCAACTCGGAAGAGATATTCAATAGAAGATTACATAAACGTTAGAGAGGAATAAATAAAGATGTTTCAATTTTTACACTTATTCTTCAATGAAATGTCACCAATTGCATATAATTTTCCGGATCGCCTTTTATATTTTGATGTGAGTATCACTACTAAATTCAAAGGGAACTACGCGAGTAAACACTTAGGGAGTATATTTTATCATCATTGAATTATTTTTTATTGTTAACGTCCTCCAATGGTTTTGATGAGCTGTGAAATGACTCTGGCCTGCCTGCGGACGGCAGGATTCGTAGTGATTTGTTGCAGCTCTGAAAATCAACTATGA
>JASGJB010000061.1:0-7940 GCA_049840895.1 Nibricoccus sp.
AAGGTTAATAGGGAAACACGATAGAATCCGAACAGCACCTAGCCGCTTTCGTTCATCCGGAATCCGGATGTGAACGCCAATCGTCGGTTCGATGGCGTGGGGAGATCAGAGTGTGGAGCTACGCTGCTCCATGAAACAACAACTGATTGCAGGCATCGAAATCCCGGACAGCAAGCTGGCTCGGGAAGTCACCCAACTGATTCGCGACACCGAGTCGGACCCTCCTCTTCCATCACTCGACTCGGGTCTACCTCTGGGGCGCCCTGGCGGGTGTCCGCAAGAAGCTGAAATACGATCCGGAACTCCTCTACGTCGGCGCGATATTTCATGACGTCGTCTGGTGCACCGCAATACAGCAGCGCGACCGAGCGGTTCGAGGTGGATGGGGCTAACGCCGCACAGGACTTTCTCCGCCAGCACGGGATCGACCAGGCGGCCATCGACATCGTGTGGGATGCCATTGCCCTGCACACCACTCCGGGAATTCCGCAGCATAAGAAGCCCGAAGTCGCGCTGGTCACGGCGGGAGTCAAGATGGATGTCCTGGGATTGGATACTTGGAGCGTCCCGATGCGGAGCGCGAGGCGGTCGTCGCCGTCCACCCTCGCGGAGATCATTTCAAGGAACAGATCATCCACGCCTTCAATGACGGCTTTCGGCACAAGCCGGAGACGACTTTCGGCACGGTGAATGATGACGTCCTGGCCCTGCACGATCCCAAATTCAAGCGGACGAATTTCTGCAGCATCATCCTTAATTCGGCATGGCGCGAGTAGGGGATGCGTGGCCGAGCTAGAGGAAAGGGATTACCGCGGAGGTGGCGGAGGACGATCAGAGAAAGAGATTGCGCCTTCCCTCGTGCCTTCGCGCCCTTCGTGGTTCATTTCCCAACTCGACTCAGGCCTTGCCTGACCCCTCGATCTCCGCGAATTCCTCCGCCGTGAGCGGCATGACAGAAAGGCGTCCCTGCCGGACGAGGTGGATGTCTTTGAGCACCGGGTTTCCTTGATCGTGGCCAGCGGCACTGGCTTGGCCAATGGCTTGAAGGGCACGAGGTCGACGCAGGACCAGTCGCCTTCCTTGGCCGTCGGGTCGGGATAGGCCTCGACCGCGACTTCGGCGATGCCCATCACTTCCTTGCCCACCACACTGTGGTAGTAGAGGGCCCGGTCGCCCTTGCGCATCGCGCGCAGGTTATTCCGCGCCTGAAAGTTACGGACGCCGGTCCAGGCGGCCTTCCCATCCTTCACAAAAGCGCTCCACGCGTAGGAAGTGGGTTCCTGCTTCACCAGCCAGTATTGTCGCGACTTGCTCATGCCCGCGAAAGTCAGCGGAAAGCGCGAATCTGGCAAGCCCGCACGCAGGAGTTGACTCAACGCAATAGGCTAATTAGGCGTTGATACGAGGGTCAAAGCCCCTACACTCCCCGCTCCCTTTTTCCCCGAATGGCCCCTTTTATGTCACTTCTTGCTGACAGTTCTCTGGTTTCGTCCGGACTCCCCGTGTCCCTGGTTTGCGCGCTCGTCGGGCTGGGTTTCGCCATTTATCTCATCAAGACCATCGTGGGTACTTCGGCGGGCAACGACCGCATGAAGCAGATCGCCGGGGCGATCGAAGAAGGCGCGAAAGCCTATCTCGCCCGGCAGGTGCGCTCGATTTCGGTGATTGCCGTGCGCTCCTGGTGGTCTTCCTCGTTGGTTTTCAAGGATTGGTCGACTGCGGTCGGCTTCCTGATCGGTGCCGTCTGCTCGCTGGCCGCGGGCTTCATCGGCATGCGCATCGCGGTGATGGCCAATGTTCGCACCGCGCAGGGCGCGACGGAGAGCCGCAAGAAAGCGCTCCAGGCGGCCTTCAATGGCGGTGCGGTGACGGGTCTGCTGGTCGTCGGCCTCGCGCTTCTTTCGGTCGGCATCTTCTGGATGGTGATGTCGACAAGATCAACCCCGACAAGGCGGTGGCTTCGCTCGTCGGCGTGGCGCTCGGCGCTTCGCTGATCTCGGTCTTCGCCCGTCTCGGCGGCGGCATCTACACCAAGGCGGCCGACGTCGGCGCCGATCTCGTCGGCAAGGTGGAATCCAACCTCGACGAAGATGATCCGCGGAATCCGGCGACGATCGCCGACAACGTGGGCGACAACGTCGGCGACTGCGCGGGCATGGCGGCGGACGTTTTCGAAACCTACGCGGTGCGCCTCATCGGTGCGGTGCTCGTGGGCGCGCTGACTGGCGGGGCAGGGCGCGCCGGTCGTTTATCCCTTCGTCCTCGGCGGGCCTGGCGATCATCGCTTCGATCATCGGCGTGCTCTACGTCAATTTCACCAGCGCCAAGCCGGCCAATGCCCTGATGGGTGGCGTGCTCCTCAGCGCGGTGATCTCCGCGGTGGCTTTCTGGCCGGTCACGCAGTCGTTCTTCGCCGACGGCCTGCAAGGTCCGTGACATGCTGAGCGGCCGGAAGCGACCTACACCGCCAAGCGGCATCTACATTGCGGCGATCGTCGGCCTCCTCATGACCGGCGCCGCGGTGCTGATCACCAATTACTACACCTCCACGGAATACAGCCCGGTGCGGAAGATCGCCGACGCGCAGCAAGACCGGCCACGCCACGAACATCATCGCCGGCATCGCCGTTGGCCAGAACGCAACCGCGCTCCCAGTGCTCTGCATCAGTGCTTCGATCTGGCTCAGCTATCACTTCGGCGGGTCTCTACGGCATCGCTGTGGCGGTCATGGCCATGCTGGCCATGGCCGGTATCATCATCTCGCTCGATGCCTTCGGGCCGATCACGGACAACGCAGGTGGTATCGCCGTGATGAGCGGTCTGCCCGAAGGAAGTGCGCAGCCATCACCGACGATCTCGATGCCGTGGGCAACACCATGAAGGCGGTGACCAAGGGTTACGCCATCGCCAGCGCCGGTCTCGCCGCGATCGTGCTGTTCGGCAGCTACTATGTCGATCTCTCGGATCACCTGGTGAAGCATGACGTTTCGGCGTAGTGTCCCCACCTGGAGCAGATCGCTGCCGTCAAGGCCGCGGTCGCCTCAAGCTCGATTTCTCGCTCAAGGATCCGAAGGTTATCATCGGCCTCTTCATCGGCGGCCTTCTGCCCGTACCTTTTCTCTGCATTCTCGATGAACGCGGTCGGCCGTGCCGCCGGCGCGGTCGTCACCGAAGTGCGCCGCCAGCTCGCCGCGCATCCTGGCATCCTCAAGGGTGAAGATACTCCGGAATACGGTGCGTGTGTTGACATTGTCGACCAAGGCGGCCTTGCAGCGAAATGATCGTCCCGGCGTTGCTTCCGGTCGTCGTAGTCGTGCTCGTCGCGGCGCTCAAGCCGCTCGGCATGGTTGTCCTCGGTGGCGTGCTCGTCGGTTCGATCGTCACCGGTCTCTTCATGGGCATCTCGATGACCTCGAGCGGTGGCGCTTGGGACAACGCGAAGAAATACATCGAAGAAGGCCACCACGGCGGCAAGGGCTCCGAAGCTCACAAGGCGTAGCGTGACCGGCGACACCGTCGGCGATCCGTACAAGGACACCAGCGGCCCGGCGATCAACCCGATGATCAAGGTGGTGAACATCGTCGCGATCCTCATCATCCCGATCTTCTTCTAGGACCAGGGGCGCCGCAGTTCAGGTCCATTCCTGGCGAGGCGCAGCCGTAATCGGAAGGGATGGCCACATCCCCATTCGGAAGGCGCCGCTCTAGTGAGCGACAATCGCGATGCTCTTCAGGATCCGAGTCATGTCGGTGCGAAGGCTGCCGTTGAGAGTGAAGAGTTGAATCTGATACATCGTTTGCCCGTGTAGGGCGACGAGTTCCTCGACATAGACCACGTGGCCCTCGCCAAGGTCGTGCTGGTATAAGGCATGCCTGGCTTCGAGGTCGGAGACCTTGAGCGTGTCGACAGCATACTGCGGGTTATTGTCTTCGATCTTGGCGGCCATGGCGGTGATCGCGCCGCGAATGGCTCCTTCGATGTTCAAAGTCACATTCGGCTTGTAGGTGACCTCGGTGAGGACCATCAGGATTTGATTTTCGTCGCCACCCTGCGCGGAGTGGATGCCCGCCACGACGTTATTGGTCGAAGACGGAAGGCCGGTTTCCATATCCGGAGCTGGCTTGAGCTCGAAAGGCGTTTCCAGTTTGAAATCCCGATATTCACGCGATCCCCATTGCGCTGCTGTTGCTGGAGCGGCTGGGGCGTTTTGAGCGTGTAACGTGGCGTCTGCGACGAGTCCGATAAAAAGCAGAGCCAGAGAAGAAGCGGCCGTGCGAGAAAAACGGCCGGCGAGAAGGCGATGGATCATATTGGGCGAGGCTGATCGGTGTTGGCGAAACTGCAAGCGCCGGCGTTCTTGGGCGCTTCGCTCCTATCTAGGCTCCTTGGCCGGCACAAACGACTTTCTGTCGTTTATTCCAAGCTACTTCGCGCGAGTCGCGCTGGGATATTCGCCGAAGAGAGCCCGGTAGTCGGCGGAGAATCGGCCGAGATGGTTAATGCCGTGCTCGAAAGCTACGTCGATGATCGATCCTCCCGAGCTCCGCAATTTCCGACGGATCGCGTTGAGGCGGAGCGTTTGCAGGTATTCGCGCGGGCTTTGGTCGAAAACGCTGCGGAAGGAATATTCGAGTTCGCGACGGCTGATTCCCAGGTTAAGACAGATGTCGGGAACATTAATCGACTCACCAAGGTGTTCCCGCATCCAGGCATCGGCGTTGCGCGCGAGCCGGGCACGGTTCCGCAGCGAATCACGCGGCGGAGGGAGGCGCGCGGACAACTCGCAGGCCGTCGTGAAGCAATGTCTCGCCAGGCCGGATGCTTCTTGTACAACGCGGAGGGAACAAATTGCGGTTCGGTGACGCTCTTTCGCAGCAGGCGATGGGTGGCGCGCAGGCGATTTTCCATCTGCCGGAACATCGGCGCAGGCAAGGGGAGTGTCGCAAAACGAGCGGGGTCGCCCGGATCGGCTCCTGCGAGGGCGCGGCATTGCGTCCAGATGGACGGCGGGACCGCCACCGTCATCCACGAAAACCCCGCGGCAGTGCGGCCGTCCAATTCCTCCCCGGGTGGCAGATAGGCGATGCTACCGCACTCGCTGGGGTGACTATTCCAAGTGGCGTCACCGGGGCCACGAATCAGGCAAAGCGAGGCCCAACCACCTTGTAAGATGCCTCGGACACGCGTCTTGGCGTGGACCTCGCCAAAGTCGATCCCCCAGTCCGGTGTCTGGAATTGTTCGACTTGCGAAGGCCGTTCCAGCCGCCGCTGGAAGTTCACCGTAAGCTCTAGTCCCGACACCGCGTCGCCGAAGCCATCGGGCTCGGCGATGATCCGGCACGAATGGCGGACGGCGGTGGGATGAGACTCGGCACTCACGCACACGTTGTGCGCAAAACGGATAGAGGAGCGCAATCTATTTACATAAGTGGATCTCCCGTCTCGCCCCGCGGCGCTTGTTGCTCCAACCGCCGTTACCCCTGTGCACCCTTTATGGCATGCACAAACAAGCGACTCACCCGCAGAGAAGTTACGTAGCCGGATCACCTTTATTTAATACCCGAGTATGTTTAGAAACATCGCAGCACTCTCTGTTACTGTTTACGGTTTGCTCGCCTTTGCGACGGCAAGCGCGGCCGATCAGCCGAATATCGTTTATATCGTTGCCGATGACCTCGGCTGGAAAGACGTGGGTTTCAATGGTTGCACGGACATCAAGACACCCAACATCGATGCGCTGGCTTCGGGAGGTGCGAAGCTCTCCCAATTCTACGTGCAGCCGATGTGCACGCCGACGCGCGCGGCTCTGATGACGGGCCGTTACCCATTCCGCTACGGCCTGCAAACGGCCGTCATTCCTTCTGTCTCGGGCTATGGCTTGGACACCAGCGAGTGGCTCATGCCGCAGTGTTTGAAGGAGGCCGGTTATAGCACGGCCATCATCGGCAAATGGCATCTTGGCCACGCAGATAAGAAATTTTGGCCCAAGCAGCGCGGCTTTGACTACCAGTACGGCGCGATGATCGGCGAACTGGATTACTTCACGCATAGTGAACACGGCGTGCTGGACTGGTTCCGCGACAACCAGCCGGTGAATGAAGAAGGTTACACCACCAATCTTCTCGGTGACGACGCCGTCAAATATATTGGCGCCCAGGACCCGAAGAAGCCCTTCTATCTCTATCTCGCCTTTAATGCGCCGCACACCCCGTATCAGGCGCCGCAGGAATACATCGACCGCTATAAGAGCATCCAGGAGCCGACTCGTCGGATCTATGCCGGCATGGTTTCCTGCCTCGATGATAACATCGGCAAGGTCGTAGCGGCACTCGAGAAGAAGGGCTTGCGCAAGAACACGCTTATCGTTTTCCACAGCGACAACGGAGGAACGCACAACGCGATGTTTGCCGGAGTGATGGCGGACGTATCGAAAATCAAGATTCCGTGCGACAACGGCTCCGTATCGCGATGGCAAAGGTTCGCTCTTTCGAAGGCGGCACGCGAGTCTGCGCCTTTGCAAACTGGCCCGACCACATCAAAGCTGAAACGGTCGACGGTGTCATCCACGCAGTCGATATGTATCCGACCTTGGCGAAGCTGGCCGAAGCCTCGACGGCCAAGAGCAAGCCGCTCGATGGTTTGAATGTGTGGGATACGATCGCCACGGGCAAAGCGTCGCCGCGACTGAAATGGTGTACAATATCGAGCCGTTCCGAGCCGCCGTGCGGCAGGGCGATTGGAAGCTCATCTGGCGCACGATGATCCCCACGAGCGTGGATCTCTACAACCTCGCGCAAGATCCGTCGGAAAAGAATAACCTCGCTGCCGCCAATGCCGACAAAGTCGCCGAAATGCAGAAGCGTCTCGACACGCTGGGGAAAGGAGGCCGCCAAGCCACTCTTCCTCTTGGATCAGTTCAAGGTCTTGATGAAGAACATGAACGGCGAACCGCTGCTGCCGGGAGATGATGGATTCGGCGACGCAGAAGACGCTCCCGCAGCTCCAGAAGCGGCGCATTAACGGTCAGTTTTTCGCGCCCGCTGGTGCCGCCGGCGGGCGCAATTTCAATGAATGAGCGATGGCCGTCTTGAAGACAGGTATGCGCGCCATCGAACAGTCCGACCTCTCTGCCTTCCCCTTTGACTTACCCAGTGCCTAGTTATGAAAACCGCTCTCTTTCCTTCGCTCCTCGTCAGTCTCGCCTTCGGAAGCGTCTCGCTCGCGGGCGATAGCGACAAAAAAACCATCGTTCCCACTACCTCGGATCAGCCGCAGCCGTGGAGTTTTGCCCTCTCGCTGCCTGCCTGGATTCCCTGGCAAACGGGTGAAGCGGGAATCAACGGGATCACGGCGCATCTCAAGCTCGGCCCGCAACGATATCATCCCGAAGCTCGACATGATCGCCGCCGTGCGTGGAGAGGCGCACAAGGGGCGGTTTGGGATTATGGGCGAGTATAGCTACATGAGCCTGTCCGACGGCGTCGGCGCCTCGGGGCCCGTGAAGAAGCTCGACCTGCAGCTCGATCAACACGTGGGCGAACTCGCGGTTAGCTGGCGGCTGTGGCAGGGTGAGCGCGGCTGGCTCGATGCATTTGCCGGCGTGCGTTATACAAACCTCCACCAGGCGCTCGGCATTCACCCCGATGACGGAGCCATTCAAGTGGCCAGCCAGGGAGTGGTCGATGCGGTTGCCGATCGCATCGCCGCAGGCGTGAGCGAGCGGCTCGTCCCGCTCATCAAGGACCGGGTTACTGACCGGCTTGCAATCCTGCGCGATAATGCACCGACGCTGCCGGAAGGTCCGCTCGGAGATTTTCTTCGTCAGAAGGTGGCGGAGCGCGTCCAGAAGGTCATCAGCCAGCGGAGGGCGGAGCTTGATGGTGCTATCAAGTCGGGTAGGTGCTGTTCGGATTCTGATCGTGTTTCCGAGATCAACCTT
>JASGJB010000062.1:0-112542 GCA_049840895.1 Nibricoccus sp.
TATACATGTACTTCGTTCATTACGTATTGCTAAGGTTAATAGGGAAACACGATAGAATCCGAACAGCACCTCTGCTTGATGAGGTTGGCGAGTTCGATGCCGCTCATCTCGGGCATCTGGATGTCGAGAATGATGGCGGCGAAATCGCCTTCGAGTAGTTCGCGCAGGGCCTTCTCGGCGGTGACGGCGCGCACGAGCCGGTAGTCGGAAGGCGTCAGGATGCTTTCGAGGACGTCCAGATTGCGCGGCTCATCGTCGACGATGAGCAGGCTGACTGGAGCGGCTGCGGCGAGGTCGAGAGGATGAGCGGAATTCACGGCGTTCCTGGGTTGTGCTGGAAGGACGGGCTCTTTGGAGGTCATCGGTGGAGCCAGACGCGAAGGAGCGAGAGGAGTTCGTTCGGTGTTGACCGGCTTGGCGATGTAATCGGTGGCGCCGGCGGCGAGACATTTCTCGCGGTCGCCTTTCATCGCCTTGGCGGTGAGGGCGAGGATTGGAAGGGCGGTGAAGCGCGGATCCTTGCGGATTTCGCGCATGGTTTGGTAGCCGTCCATCTCGGGCATCATGATGTCCATGAGGACGACGCCGAGCTCGGGTTGCTGCTGGATGAGCTCGATGGCCTGGCGGCCGTTGGTGGCGCTGATGACGTCCATCTCCTGATTTTCGAGCATCGTGGTGAGCGCGAAAATGTTTCGCGCGTCATCGTCGACGATGAGGACCTTGCGGCCCTTGAGGACATCGTTCGAGGCGTGGAGACGGTCGAGCATCTGCTGTTTCGCCTCCGGGAGATCGGAAACGACGCGGTGCAGGAAGAGAGCGGTTTCGTCGAACAGGCGTTCGGGCGATTGCACGTCTTTCACGAGGATGCTCTTCGCCATGGTGCGAAGAAGTTTTTCCTCCTCGAGGTTAAGGTCTTTGCCGGTGAAGACGACGATCGGGATGTCTCGCAGCGAGGGATCGGATTGAATGCGGTCGAGCAGTTCAAAGCCGCTCATATCGGGCAGACGCAGGTCGAGCACGCAGCAGTCGATGGGCCGGTCCATGCAGTTTTTCCAGAGCTTCGGACCCGGTTGCCGCGGTGAAGATCTCGATGTCCTCGTGATCGAGGAGTTCGACTATGCTCTGCCGCTCGATCTCGTTGTCCTCGACGATGAGCAGGCGTTTCATGTGCGGCTCGACGAAGCGTTTGATGCGCTCGAAGCACAGGTCGAGGCCTTCGGTCGTGGCGGGTTTCACGGTCGAGGCGAAGGCGCCGTGAGAAAGGGCGTGCGACCTCTCTTCCTCGGCGGAGATGATCTGCACCGGGATGTGCCGCGTGAGCGGATTGAGCTTCAGGTTGTTCAGAACCGTCCAGCCGAGCATGTCGGGGAGGAAAATATCGAGGGTGATCGCGGTGGGCAGGAACTGGCGGGCGAGCGCGAGGGCGGCGTTGCCGCGGTTGGCCACGATACCCTTGAAGCCTTTTTCGCGGGAAAGGCCGAGCAATACACGGGCGTAGTGAGGGTCGTCCTCGACGATAAGAAGAGTCCGGTCGCCGGGGCGGATTTCGTCGCGATCATCGAGCACGACGTCTTCGCGAGGCGCGGGAAGGACGAGCGGGACGGGAATCGCGGGGTTGGTGCGGATCTTCTCGGGCGACTGCTCGATGTAGTACTGCGGCAGGTACAAGGTAAACGTGCTGCCCTGGCCGGGCGTGCTGACGAGGCGGATTTCTCCGCCGAGCAGCGTCGCAAGTTCGCGGGAGATCGCGAGGCCCAGGCCGGTGCCGCCGTATTTGCGGCTAGTGCCGGCATCGGCCTGCTGGAACGCCTCGAAGATCAGTTTTTGTTTTTCCGGCGCGATGCCGATGCCGGTGTCGCTGATGGCAAAGGCGATGACCTGCGGCGTGCGCGTCAGCACGGAGTGACCGGGCGTCCAGCCCTCTTTGACTGGGCCGACGCTGACGGTGACCTGTCCCTGTCCGGTGAATTTGAAGGCGTTTGAGAGCAGGTTCTTCAAAATCTGCTGAAGGCGCTTCGGGTCGGTGGACATCATGCGCGGCAAGTCGCCGCTGAAGTCGACCTGGAAGGGCAGGTTCTTCGAATCGGCGATGTGGCGGAAGTTGCGCTCCACGGAATCCCGCAGGGAGTTGAAGCTGATTTCCTCGGCATCGACCGTGACGGTGCCGGACTCGATCTTGGATAGGTCGAGAATGTCGGTGATCAGATTGAGCAGGTCGGAGCCCGACGAGTGGATGTTGCGCGCGAACTCGACCTGTTTCGTGGAGAGATTTCCGCCGCCGTTGTCTGCAAGCTGCTGACCGAGGATGAGGATCGAGTTGAGCGGCGTGCGCAGCTCGTGCGACATGTTGGCGAGGAACTCGGACTTGTATTTTGAGGTGAGCGCCAGCTCGGCGGCCTTTTCCTCGAGAGCACGACGGGCCTGCTCGACCTCGCGGTTCTTGCGTTCCACCTCGGCATTCTGGTTGGCGAGCTGGGTGGCTTTTTCGGCGAGTTCTTCGTTGGTCTGCTGAAGCTCTTTTTGCTGCGATTGAAGTTCGACGGTGAGCTGCTGCGATTGCTGGAGAAGATTCTCTGTACGCATCGTCGCTTCGATGGTGTTGAGCACGACGCCGATGGACTGCGTGAGCTGTTCGAGGAATGCGATGTGCGTGACGCTGAACGGGTGAAGCGACGAAAGTTCGATCACGGCCTTCGTCTGGCCCTCGAAGAGCACGGGCAGCACGATGATGCTGGCTGGCGACGCCTCGCCGAGACTGGAGTGGATGCGCGTGTAACCGGCGGGAATGTCGTTGAGCAGGATTCGCTGGCGTTCGACCGCACACTGGCCGACGAGACCTTCGCCAGCGGCGATGCGGTCGGGCTGGCCGGGGCGTTGAGCGTAGCCGGCGAGCAACCGCAGTGTGGGCAGACGATCCTCGTCGTCATCGTCCATTTGGTAGATGGCGCCCTGCTGTGCGTCGACGAGCGGCGCGAGTTCCGAGAGCAACATCTGACCGACAGTGGATAGATCGCGCTGACCCTGAAGCATGCGCGCGAACTTCGTGAGATTGGTTTTGAGCCAATCCTGCTCCTGATTCGTCTCCGTGGTATTACGGAGATTGTAGATCATCGTGTTGATGTTGTCCTTGAGTTCGGCGACCTCGCCGCGCGCATCGACCTGAATGGAGCGCGTCAAATCACCCTTCGTCACGGCGGTCGCGACCTCCGCGATGGCGCGCACCTGGGTGGTGAGATTGGCTGCAAGGAGGTTTACGTTACCGGTCAAATCCTTCCAGGTGCCGGCGGTGCCGGGCACGTGCGCCTGACCGCCGAGACGGCCTTCGACGCCGACCTCGCGGGCGACGTTGGTCACCTGTTCGGCGAACGTCGCGAGGGTGTCCGTCATGTTGTTGATGGTCTCGGCGAGAGCGGCGACTTCACCTTTCGCTTCCACGGTGAGTTTCTGGCGAAGGTTGCCGTTGGCCACCGCTGTCACGACTTTCACGATACCCGAGACCTGGTCGGTGAGGTTGGCGGCCATGACGTTCACGGAGTCAGTCAAATCCTTCCACGTGCCGGCCACTCCCGGCACGAGGGCCTGGCCGCCGAGTTTGCCTTCGGTGCCGACCTCGCGTGCCACGCGCGTCACTTCGGCGGCGAAGGCGTTGAGCTGGTCGACCATCGTGTTGATGGTGTTCTTCAACTCCAGGATTTCCCCTTTCACGTCCACCGTGATCTTGCGCGACAAGTCGCCACGCGCGACGGCGGTGGTCACCTCTGCGATGTTGCGCACCTGACCGGTGAGGTTGGCGCCCATCGCGTTCACGGAGTCGGTCAAATCCTTCCACGTACCGGCGACACCGGGAACGACGGCTTGCACGCCGAGACGACCTTCGGTGCCGACTTCGCGGGCGACGCGCGTCACTTCGGAGGCGAAGGAGCGCAACTGCTCGACCATCGTGTTGATCGTTTCCTTCAGCTGCAGAATCTCACCGCGCACGTCGACGGTGATCTTGCGGGACAAGTCGCCGTTGGCGACGGCGATGGTTACCTCGGCGATGTTACGCACCTGGGTCGTCAGGTTGTTCGCCATGGAATTCACGTTGTCGGTGAGATCTTTCCAGGTACCGGCGACACCGGGCACGACGGCTTGGCCGCCGAGCTTACCTTCGGTACCGACTTCGCGAGCCACGCGGGTCACCTCGGAGGCGAAGCCGTTGAGCTGGTCGACCATGGTGTTGATGGTGTCTTTGAGCGCGAGAATTTCGCCCTTCACGTCGACGGTGATCTTGCGCGACAAGTCGCCGCGGGCCACGGCGGTCGTCACTTCGGCGATGTTGCGGACCTGGCCGGTGAGATTGTCGGCCATGGAATTCACGTTGTCGGTGAGATCCTTCCAAGTACCGGCGACGCCTTGCACCTGAGCCTGACCACCGAGTTTGCCTTCGGTACCGACTTCACGGGCGACGCGGGTCACTTCGGAGGCGAAGCCGTTGAGCTGGTCGACCATCGTGTTGATGGTGTCTTTGAGCGCGAGGATTTCGCCCTTCACGTTCACCGTGATCTTGCGGGACAAGTCACCTCTCGCCACGGCAGTGGTCACGTCGGCGATGTTGCGCACCTGAGTCGTCAGGTTGGTTGCCATCGCGTTCACGGAGTCGGTCAAATCCTTCCAGGTGCCACCGACGCCTGGCACGACGGCCTGGCCGCCGAGTTCGCCTTCGGTACCGACCTCGCGGGCGACGCGGGTTACTTCAGCAGCGAAGCCGTTAAGCTGGTCGACCATCGTGTTGATGGTATTTTTGAGTTCCAGAATTTCGCCGCGAACGTCGACGGTGATCTTGCGGGACAAGTCGCCTCTCGCCACGGCGGTCGCCACTTCGGCGATGTTACGCACCTGGCCGGTCAAATTCGAGGCCATCGAATTTACGTTATCCGTTAAGTCCTTCCATGTACCGGCGACGCCCTGCACCTGGGCCTGGCCGCCGAGTTTGCCCTCGGTACCGACTTCACGGGCGACGCGGGACACCTCGGAGGCGAAACCGTTGAGCTGGTCGACCATCGTGTTGATGGTGTTCTTGAGCTCCAGGATTTCGCCGCGAACGTCGACGGTGATCTTGCGGGACAAGTCGCCTTTCGCGACAGCGGTGGTCACGTCGGCGATATTGCGCACCTGAGTGGTCAGGTTGTTCGCCATGGAATTCACGTTGTCCGTCAAATCTTTCCACGTGCCACCCACGCCCTGCACCTGGGCCTGACCGCCGAGTTTGCCTTCAGTACCGACTTCGCGGGCGACGCGGGACACCTCGGAGGCGAAACCGTTGAGCTGGTCGACCATCGTGTTGATGGTGTTTTTGAGCTCCAGGATTTCGCCGCGAACGTCGACGGTGATCTTGCGAGACAAGTCGCCTTTCGCGACAGCGGTGGTCACGTCGGCGATATTGCGCACCTGGCCCGTCAGGTTCGACGCCATCGAGTTCACATTATCTGTAAGGTCTTTCCAAGTACCGGCGACGCCCGGCACCGTTGCCTGACCGCCGAGTTTGCCCTCGGTACCGACCTCACGGGCGACGCGGGTCACTTCGGAGGCGAAACCGTTGAGCTGGTCGACCATCGTGTTGATGGTGTTCTTGAGCTCCAGGATTTCGCCGCGGACGTCGACGGTGATCTTGCGGGACAAGTCACCCTTCGCGACGGCCGTGGTGACCTCCGCGATGTTGCGAACCTGGCCGGTCAGGTTGTTCGCCATGGAGTTTACGTTGTCGGTGAGATCCTTCCAGGTGCCACCGACACCAGGCACGAGCGCCTGGCCGCCGAGTTTGCCCTCGGTGCCGACTTCGCGAGCGACACGGGATACTTCGGAAGCGAACGCGTTCAAGCGGTCGACCATCGTGTTGATGGTTTCCTTCAGCTCGAGAATTTCGCCCTTCACGTCGACGGTGATCTTTCGCGACAAGTCGCCGCGTGCGACGGCGGTGGTCACGCCGGCGATGTTGCGCACCTGGTCGGTGAGGTTGGACGCCATGGCGTTCACCGAGTCGGTCAAATCCTTCCACGTACCGGCAACACCGGGCACGACGGCCTGGCCGCCGAGTTTGCCTTCGGTGCCGACTTCGCGGGCGACGCGCGTCACCTCGGCGGCGAATGACCGTAGTTGGTCCACCATGACGTTGATGGCTTCCTTCAGCTGCAAAATCTCGCCACGCACATCCACCGTGATTTTGCGGGACAAGTCGCCCTTCGCGACGGCGATGGTGACATCGGCGATGTTACGCACCTGCGCGGTGAGATTACCGGCCATCTGATTGACCGATTCGGTCAACTCCTTCCAGACACCCGACACGCCTTTGACCTGGGCCTGGCCGCCGAGTTTGCCCTCGGTGCCGACTTCACGAGCGACGCGAATAACTTCGACGGAAAACGCGCCCAGCTGGCCCACCATGCCGTTCACGAGTTTGGCGGTGCGGAGGTATTCGCCCTTCAACGGGCGTCCGCCCAGTTCGAGCGGCATTTGCTGCGCGAGATCGCCTTTGGCGACGGCGCCGATGACGCGGCCCATTTCAACAGTGGGTTGGGAGAGCTCGTCGACGAGTGCATTGATAGCCTCGATCCGCTCGGACCAGCCGCCCACGGAATCGCCGATGATGAGGCGCTCGCTGATTTTTCCTTCTTCACCTACCTGGCGGCGGAGGCGCAAGAGACTTGTGTTGAAGCGCTCCATGCGGGCGCAGATTGCATTGAAACTCGCTGCAGCACGCCCTTCGAGACCGATGCGATCGACTGGCAAACGCGCCGAAAAATCGCCATCCTCCATCGCGTCGAGCGTGGCGACGAGCTGTCGCATGAAGAGCCCTTCATCGACAGGCGGAGCGGACACGGACTTGGGTTTGGTGGTGCGTTTCGCGAGCGTTTTGGTGCGTTTCATGGACGATGAGCTAGACGTGTATCCGGGTGAAGAGGACGAGACTGTTCAGGAACCGGACGTGCTGGAGGTGGGAATATCCGTGCGCCGACGGGAGGTCAGACACTCATCAAAGTGATTTGTCATGCGCAGGAATGCATAACGTCATGAGCTTCGTAACATGCTGTGTCGAGCGTAGTTACGACTCATCTATGCTGCAAAATGCCTTAAAATCAAAATTTCCGCTGCAAAATGCATTTAAGTGAACCGGCGGAATTCTCTTCGTTTACTGGGGCCGTTCTGGTTCCGCGTCGGCTAAGCCGCTCGGAACGTGTGGGATTGGTGCTTCGGAGTTCTCATTCGCGCAGCCTTTCCAGCCGTGGAGCACCGGAATCCACTCTTGCGGTCGATGGGACGGTGCGGTTTTTTCCGGGGTTTTATTCCATGCCACAGACCATCGCCGTCCTCGATTTCGGCTCCCAGTTCACACAGGTCATCGCCCGCCGCATCCGCGAGTGCCAGGTTTTCTCGAAAATCTACCATTACTCGACTCCGGCCGCGCAATTAAAGGCCGACGGCGTGATCGGCGTGATCTTCTCCGGTGGTCCGCAAAGTGTTTATTCAAAGGATGCGCCGCATCCTGACCGCGCGGTCTTCGATCTGGGCGTGCCGATCCTTGGCATCTGCTATGGCCTTCAGTTGATGGGGCACTTCCTTGGCGGCAAGGTCGCCAAAGGGGAGCGCCGCGAGTTCGGCCACGGCACGCTGGAAATTTTTGAAAAGAGTCCTCTGTTCAAAGGCCTGCCCAAGACGCTCAAGGTCTGGAACTCCCACGGCGACAAGCTCGTGAAAGTGCCCACAGGCTTCAAGGCCGTCGCGCGCACGGAAAACTCCGAGTACGCCGCCATGCAAAACGCGGAGCGTCGCTTTTATGCGCTGCAGTTCCACCCGGAGGTTTTCCACAGCGAACGCGGAACAGACATCATTCGTAACTTCCTCGTGGGTATCTGCGGCTGTACGGGTGACTGGTCCACGGCCGATTTCATCAAGCGCAAGATCGAGGAAATCCGTGCGACGGTCGGCAAGGGCCGTGTCCTCCTGGGTCTTTCCGGTGGCGTCGATTCATCGGTCGCGGCGGCCTTGATCCACAAGGCGATTGGCAAGCAGCTCACCTGCGTTTTCGTCGACAACGGTCTGCTCCGCAAAGGTGAGCGCGAGTATGTTGTTTCGCTCTACAAGCGTAACTTCAAAATCGACCTCCGCGTCGCCGATTCCGAGGCGCTTTTCCTCAAGAAACTCAAGGGCGTCAGCGAGCCCGAGGCCAAGCGGAAGATCATCGGCAACACCTTCGTCAAAGTTTTCGAGGACTCGCTCAAATCCATCAAAGGCAAGGCTGAGTTCCTGGCGCAGGGAACGCTTTATCCCGACGTCATTGAGAGCGTCCAGATCGGCAACAATCCCGCGTCGCTCATCAAGTCGCACCACAACGTCGGCGGCCTGCCCGAGCGCATGAAGCTGAAGCTCCTCGAGCCGCTGCGTGAACTCTTCAAGGACGAAGTTCGTGCCGTCGGCACCGCACTCGGTCTGCCGCGCGAGGTTGTCTGGCGTCAGCCGTTCCCTGGTCCAGGCTTGGGTGTGCGCGTGCTTGGCGATATCACCGCCGAAAAGCTCAACATCCTCCGCGAAGCCGATGCGATTCTTCAGGAGGAGATGATGAAGACCGGCCTTTACTGGAAGGTCTGGCAATCGTTCTGCGTGTTTCTCCCGGTTAAATCCGTCGGAGTCATTGGCGATGAACGGAACTATGCCTACGTGATCGCAGTCCGAGTTGTTGAGAGCATCGATGCCATGACGGCCGACTGGTCGCGCCTGCCGTACGATGTCCTCCAAACGATTTCCAACCGCATCACCAACGAGGTCCGTGGCGTCAGCCGGGTCGTGCTCGACATCAGCTCCAAGCCGCCTGCGACCATCGAGTGGGAATAAACCCGCCCGCGCCGGGCAGCCGCGCCTTCCGCAATGAAACGACTCATTCTGATCCTCACCGCTTTTTCCGTCTGGTCCACGTCGTTGCTGGCCAGCACCCCGGAGGCAGCCGCGCTGCTGTCGAAGGCACGCGCTTATCTCGGAGGCGACGCCGCCTTGGATGCGATCAACTCGGTTCACTTTTTTGGCAGTATCGAGATGACTGAAACGCCCGCCGGTCCGGCGAATTCCGGCAGATCCAACATCGAGATTATCTTTCAGAAACCCTGCCAGCACCGCCTGGTCGTCAGCTCGGAGAAGTCCGTCGATATCACCGGACTCGACAACTATTTCGGCTGGCGGCGGGTCGAGCCCGCCGGTGGCGCCCGTGTGCAAAATATTCCCATGGGCAAGGATCAGACGAAGCGTCTCCGCGCCAACACGTGGGAAAATCTCTATTTCTGGCGCGACGTTGAGCAGCACGGCGGCGAGATCATCGACAAGGGCGAGACCGTGCTCGATGGTGTCAAATGCCGCAAACTCGTCGTGAGCTACGGCCCGGGCATCGAGTACGTCCGCTATTTTGACACAGCCACGGGTCACCTTGTGCTCACTGAAACGCTTCCCGTTGGACGCATCCGCGAAGAAGGAGAGATCGTTGTCGCAGGGGTGCGTTTCCCGCAGAAACTCATCGCCACCTCGATGCCGGCGACCGATGGCAAAACGCGCGTCATCACCATCACGTTCGACCGCATTGCCGTTAACGAAACTTTCCCCGCCAGCACCTTCGAGCTGCCGCTCCTGAGCGGTCCCCGTTAATCCCTTCGTTCCGTTTACCCAAACTCCGTGCGACTCCTCCGTACTTCCTCTAAAACGTTCCAGTCCGATCTCGCTGATTTCTGCCGCGCCGCGGCCGCGACGAAGGAAATCCAGGACAGTGTTGCCGCTATTCTTGCCGACATACGTCACCGCAGTGACGAGGCTGTCGCCTATTATGCGGCTAAATTCGACGGAGCCAAACTTCGCGCGCGTGAATTCCGCCTGAAGCCCGCGGATATCGAAGCGGCCTTCAAGACGCTTCCCGCCGCGAACCGCAAAGCGATGGAGGCCGCGCACGAGAACATCGTCGCCTTCAATAAAAAGAGCCTGCCCGCCGACTGGATGGGCAAGAACAAGCAGGGCGCCGATGTCGGTGAAGTTTTTCATCCAATACGCCGCGTCGGTCTCTATGTCCCCGGTGGCCAGGTGCCGCTCGTCTCGACTGTGCTCATGACGGCCACGCTCGCGAAACTCGCGGGCTGCCCCGAGATCGCCGTTTTCACGCCCTCCGATCCTTCGGGCAAAGTCGCTCCCGGTCTTCTCGCGGCGCTCCACCTCGTCGGCGTCGACGAAGTTTACCGCATCGGCGGTGTTCAGGCGATCGGCGCGATGGCTTACGGCACAACCAATGTCGTCGCGGTCGACAAGGTTTTTGGCCCCGGCAACGCCTACGTCTGCGAAGCCAAGCGCCAGGTTTTCGGCACGGTCGGCGTGGATTCGCTGCCCGGTCCGAGCGAGGTCATGGTTGTTGCCGACGAGACCGCCCGCGCCGAGTACATTGCCGCGGATCTGCTCGCGCAGGCCGAGCACGGTTCCGGCCGTGAAAAGGTTTACCTCGTAGCGACCTCGCAAGCCATCATCGACGAAGTCGCTGCCGAGGTTCAGTCGCAGCTCAAGTTGCTTACGCGCTCCGAAAAAATGCAGAGCGTGCTGACGCACGGTTTCGCCGCGATCGAAGTTTCCAATCTCACGCAAATCGTCGAGATCGCCAACTATGTCGCTCCCGAACATCTTGAACTCATGGTGAAGGAAGCCTCGGTGAAGAAACTCACCAAGGAGATCACCACCGCCGGCGCGATCCTCATCGGTGAAAACACACCGACCGCACTCGGTGATTTCACCGCCGGGCCGAGCCACGTGCTTCCGACCGGCCGCACGGGACGTTTTTTCAGCGGACTGCGCGTCGATGACTTCATGCGCCGCACCAGCATCGTGAAATACGGCTCTGCGAGCGTGAAGAAGGGCAACGAGGTTGTCGCCGCTTTCGCGGCCATGGAGAAACTCGATGCCCACGGCCGCTCGGTGAAGATCCGTACGTAAGCGTGCGCTGGCGGTGAATCCACTTGTGACCGATCGCCCCCGGGTGCTCGCTCTTTCAGGAAGTCTGCGAGCAGATTCTTCCAATTTGACGGTCTTGCGGGCATTTGGACGCTGGTCTGCCGAGACACTGGATTTCGCGCTAGGCTCCGGTGTCGGTGCGCTTCCTCATTTTAACCCAGACCTCGATACCGATGCACCGCCATCGGAGGTGCTTGCTTTCCGTGCGACTATTGCCCGGGCGGATGCCGTGCTGATTGCCTGCCCTGAATATGCGCACGGCGTCCCTGGTTCATTCAAAAATGCGCTGGACTGGTTGGTGAGTGAGCCAGGTTTTGTGGGAACGCCTGTCGCGTTGATCAACGCCTCTGCCGAATCGACACATGCTGACCGGCAGTTGCGTGAAATCCTCGCTACGATGAATGCATGCCTGCTTGTTGACGCGTCGTTTTCTCTTCCGCTCGGTGTCCGTCGATTGGGCGAAACAGCGCTCTTGGCCGACGACCGCGTCACCGCTCTGTTTGCCCGTGCTCTGCCGCCTTTGTTCGCCGCAGCAAAAAGTAGGCGTGCGGAGCGGGCGCTGGCGTGATTGAAAAAGAATCTGTCATGTCCTCGCCGTCCTCTCTTGCCCTTCCGCACGTCGCCCAGCTCCACGCGTACACGCCTGGACTCCAGCCGACCGAGCCCGGCTGGGTGAAGCTCAACACCAACGAGTGCCCTTACGCGCCCAGCCCGCGCGTCGCCGAGGCGGTCCGCCGCGAAGTCGGTGAAGACGGCGCCGCCCTCCGCTTGTATCCGAATCCCAAGGCCAGCCCGCTCCGTGCAGCCGTCGCGAAACTTCATGGCAACGGCTTGACCGAGGAAAACGTCTGCATCGGCAACGGCTCCGACGATATCCTCAACCTGCTTGTCCGCGCCTTTTGCGACGCAAAGTCCGACGCCGGTTACACGCTGCCGAGCTACTCGCTTTATCCCGTGCTCGTCGCGATCCAGGATGGCCGTGTGCAGACGATCGAGTTTGACCGCACGATGCAGCTGCCGCTCGCGCAGATTGCTGCGTCGAACGCCCGCGCATTCTTTCTGACCTCGCCTAACGCGCCCACCGGCGTCGCGTTTACGCGCGACGAAATCGAGGCTGCGCTCAAAGTCTTCAAAGGTATTTTCGTCGTCGACGAAGCCTACGCACTCTTCGCGAAGCAGGACGCCGTTCCGCTGCTCGCGAAATACCCGAATCTTGTCATCACGCGCACGCTCTCGAAAGCCTATGCACTCGCGGGCATCCGCGTCGGCTACGCGCTCGCACACGCCGACGTGATCGACGTCCTCGACCGCGTCCGCGACAGCTACAACGTCAACCGCCTGTCCCAGGCCGCTGCTCTCGCCGCTGTCGGCGACATGGATTACTACCACGGCATCATCACCAAGGTGAAAGAGACCCGCGATTTCTACATTCACGAATGGCAGGAGCGCGGCTGGTTCACCTACCGTTCGCAGGCGAATTTCGTCTTCACCGAGCCCAAGAACGCGAAAGGTGAGAGCGGCCCGGCCGTGGCGAAATCAGCCTATGACTTTCTCTATAAAAACAAGGTGCTCGTGCGCTACTTCCCGAGCCATCCCTTGACCGCGTCGTTCCTGCGCATCAGCGTCGGCACCGACGAGGAAATGCTCACCCTCGACGAAAAACTCCAAGCATGGCTCAAACACGCATAGCCAAGATCGCGCGGAAAACCGCCGAAACCGACATCACGCTCTCCCTCGCCATCGACGGCGCGGGCAAGTCCAAGATCGATACGGGAGTCCCGTTCTTCGATCACATGCTCACGCTTTTCGCGAAGCACGGCCTGTTCGACCTCGACGTGAAATGCATCGGCGATGTCGCCGTTGACTATCACCACACGGTCGAGGACGTCGGCATCGTGCTTGGAGAAGCCTTCAAGCAGGCGCTCGGCGACAAGCTCGGCATCCGACGCTACGGTTTCTTTTTCCTCCCGATGGACGAGTCGCTGGCCCGCGTTGTCATCGACATCGGCGGCCGTCCGCACCTCGTGTACGACGCTGAGGCGCCGACGATGTTCGTGCGCGATTTCAATATTGTGCTCGTGAAGGAATTTTCCCGCGCCTTCAGCAACGCGCTTGGCTGCAACCTGCACGTGAAGCTCGAGTACGGCGAAGAGCCGCACCACGTCGCCGAGGCGATCTTCAAAGGTCTCGCGCGTGCACTCGACGTCGCCACGCAGATCGATCCACGTGCTGCGGATCAGCTGCCGAGCACGAAGGGAAAGATTTGATCGTATGGGATTCGAGCCTGGCGGAGAGGGAGCAGGTGTTGTTGTCCGTGAGCGCACGCCGCACAGAAAATCGAGGCACCGGCGTCGTTCGTCCAGTATTCCGCGTGCCGTGGGAGCCGGGCTGGGCGCGGCCTTGTTGAGCGGCAGTCTGTGGGGACTTCTGATTTATGCGTTGAGCATCAGGCTTGGAGTACTGGCGATCGCCGTTGGGTGGTCTGTCGGAGTGGCGGTGCGGCACTACGGCCGTGGCCGCAGCGAAGTTTTTGGACTGATAGCGATTCTGGCTGCGCTGCTGGGTTGTGCTACGGGAGACATTCTCGGTGGATGTGCACTGCTCGCTGATCAGGCCGACGTTTCACTCTTCCGCGTGTTCGCGCATTTTAACGGGAAGGATTTTGCCGAGATTCTTCATTTGGTGTTCAGCCCGATGGACGCGGTTTTCTATCTGATCGCACTTTTCGCCAGCTATAAATTTGCGGTGATCGCGGATGAGTTTTAAGACACTGGCGACAAAGCAGTGACTCTCTAAAGTCCTCGCACATTTTCTGGTTTCTTCACCTCTACCCCATGAAAAACGAAATGAGCCGCCGGGAGTTTCTCGGCACGATTGTGCCGGTGGCAGGTCATGCACGTACACTGGCGGGCTATCGGCAGCAGGCGCTGCGGATCGCCAAATGGACGCTGCTCGCCGCCTGCGTGTGGCTGTGCTGGCAGATGCTGTCGGGCATTCCGTTTGAAGGCTGGCTGGGCCTCGGCTGGCTCTTCCTTAAATTCGTGGTGCCGGTGACGCTCGGCGCTTGGTTGCTCGGGCGTTTGCAGGAGTGGATCGATGGGAGTGGCAATGCATGGCTCCAAGGCATTGCGCGCGGGGTGGGGCGGGTGGCGGTGTTGGTGTCGATGATCGCGTGCGGCGCGGTGATTTATGAATTCTGGCAGCGCAAGCCCGCGGATGCGATCTGCGCGATGATCGCCCTGGCTCTTTTTGAATTTCGCCGTGGCTTTTCCGATCAACCGGCAAACGCGAAGGAGAAGTCAGCCTCAAGCTGAGCTGGGCTTATGAGCGTGGGATATAGTTTGGGGTTTGTTGTCCTGCTCCTGGTTGTTTTCGGCACGCCTGTCATTGCGCCGACTTTGTTTTTTCTCGCTTGGCGAAAGCACGGTGCGCGATTTCGAAAACCGCTTCTTTGGCTGAGTGGCGGTGCGTTTGTGGCGTGGTGCAGCCTCTTCATCCTTCACGTGATCACGGTTGGTCCTTGGCGGAGCGGAGTAGTGCTTCAGGGTGTTTCTCCCGCTGGGCGTGAGTATTGTATCGTGCAAACCTACACGGGGTTGATCGAGCCGTACTATGTTAGCTTCTATGTCCGGGATGCACATGGAGTGTGGCAATGGCATCTCCTGGCGCACGACGACAATGCGTGGCGCTCGCCAAGGGTCAGCTTTGGCGAGAAGGCGATCGTGGTTACTCGTGAGGGCAAGTATCGCCGGGAGATCCCGCTCGACGCCGATCGGATTCGTCAACACCCGGACGTAGTGCAATCCAACCAACCGGCCAGCCTGACCGTTGCACAGCTTTCGGCGCTGCACGATCAGAAGTATCGTCACTGAGGTGTGCCACGGTGGCGGTCTGTCCCGCCGCTTGCCAAAACGGTTTTGACGACGGATAACTTCCGTTCGTTTCCGCCATGTCCACCTCTGCCAAAATCGCCGTCATCGACAACGGCATCTGCAATCTCCGCAGCGTCACCAAGGCCTTCGAAGCCGTCGGTGCTACTCCGGTGGTGGTGCATACGCCCGCCGATATCGGCTGCGAAATCGACGGCCTGATGCTTCCCGGCGTCGGTGCGCTCGGGGACTGCGTGGCTGCCCTGCGGGCCTCGAAACTCGACGACACCGTGCGCGGCTGGATCAAGGACGGCCGCCCGTTCCTTGGCGTGTGCCTTGGCATGCAGGCGCTTTTCGAGTCTTCCGAAGAGGGAAACGTCACTGGTCTCGGTATTTTCCCGGGCAAAGTCGTCCGCTTCCGCCGTCCGCCGGA
The DNA here is from genome assembly GCA_049840895.1 of Nibricoccus sp. Classification (GTDB taxonomy): domain Bacteria; phylum Verrucomicrobiota; class Verrucomicrobiia; order Opitutales; family Opitutaceae; genus Nibricoccus. The sequence continues at coordinate 15,307 of JASGJB010000062.1, forward strand.
GTTCAAGATCCCGCACATGGGCTGGAACACGATCACCTTTACGCAGGCAAACTCTCCGCTCGCCGCCACACTGAAGAACGCAGGGGAGAATTTTTACTTTGTGCACAGTTTTCACTGCGTGCCAGCCGATCCGTCGTTGGTGCTGGCTGAGTGTGACTACGGTGGTGCGTTCACGGCGGCGATCGGTCGCGGCAACTGTTTCGCCACCCAATTCCACCCGGAAAAGAGCCAGGCTAAAGGCCTTCAGATCTATAAAAACTTCGCCGACGTCGCGGCGGGAGCCACCGCCTGAGGGCTGGTTCGAACTGTAGGTCTGCTTTTACGCGCCGTCGGCCGGGGTGGCTTGTGACGGGCGTGTGCCGCCTGAACACTTTTACTAACGGTTCGGCGCGCGTTTCTAATGACGCCGCGGCGCCCGTTTGCCGGGGCAACTTTTCTTTGCAAGGGGAGCATTTTTTGCTCTGGTGGGCCGTATGCCCAAAACTGCCCTGCTGAAGCTCGAGGAAAAAGAAATCACCCTTCCGGTCATCGTCGGCTCTGAAGGTGAAAAGGCAGTCGACATCGGCAAGCTGCGCGCCGACACGGGTTACATTACGTTCGACGACGGTTTCGGCAACACCGGCTCCTGCACCAGTGCGATCACGTTCATCGATGGTGAAGTGGGCATTCTTCGTTACCGCGGCTATCCGATCGAGCAACTCGCCGAGAAGTCTGACTTCGTTGAGACGGCGTACCTCGTCATGAATGGCGAGCTGCCGGACAAGGCTCAGCGCGCAAAGTTCTCCAAGCTCATCGACACGCATTCGCCTCTTCGCGAGGGCATGCGTCGTTTCATCCAGACTTTCCCCCGCGACTCGCATCCGATGGCGATGTTGTCCGCCTCGCTCAATGCGCTCGGCGCCTACTACCCGCACCTCGCGAGCAACAATCACCAGCGCGATCTCGAGCATTTCGACGAAGCGGCTGCGATCGCGATCTCCAAGGTCTGTTCGATCACTGCCGACATCTACCGCGTCAGCGCCGGCAAACCCTTCAATCACCCGAATCCAAACCTGCTCTACTGCGAGAACTTCCTGCACATGATGTTCTCCGAGCCGTACAAGGATTACGTCTCCACTCCGGAAGTCGCGCAGGCCCTCAATCTCTTCCTCCTCCTTCACGCCGACCACGAACAGAACTGCTCCACGTCGACGGTGAAGATGGTCGCTTCCGCCGGCGCCAACCTCTTCGCCTCGGTCTCCGCTGGTGTGAACGCCCTCTGGGGCCCGCTGCACGGTGGCGCCAACATGGCGGTGCTCGACATGCTCAAGCACATCCACGCCGACGGTGACGACGGCACGCGCTTCATCGCCGCTGCCAAATCCGGCAAGGGCGACCGCCTCATGGGCTTCGGTCACCGCGTGTACAAGAACTACGACCCGCGCGCGAAGATCATCAAGGCCAGCTTCTACAAGGCGCTCGCCTCGCTCGGCATCAAAGACGACCCGCTGCTCAACATCGCGATGAACCTCGAGAAGGTCGCATTGAGCGACGACTATTTCATCTCGCGCAAACTCTACCCGAACGTCGATTTCTACTCGGGCCTGATCATGCGTGCGATCGGCATCCCGGAAAACCTCTTCACCGTCATGTTCGCCATCGGCCGCATGCCCGGCTGGATCGCACAGTGGCGCGAAGTCGCGCAGAACCCGAAGCTCAAGATCTACCGTCCACGCCAGGTCTACACCGGCAAGACGCTCCGCGATTATCCTGCCGGCCGCTAAACTGCTTACCACGGGCGGGCCTCTCGGCCCGCCTTTTTTGTTTCCTCCGCCGGAGCGGCCCTGTTTGTGAGAATGTGGCGCGTTGCCGGGTGATGCTTACGCCTTCCCCGTTTCCTTGCTGCGGAAAATCTCGTCGGCCGTGAGTCCGGTGAGTTTGCCGATCCCGCCGATCAGCTTCCACAGGATCACCATCAGGATGGCCACGCTTGGCAGTGAGATCACCGGCCAGCTCAACGCATTCATTCGACCGAGCTCGGCGTTGAATGCCTCCGTGCCCGGCGCGCTTTTCAGGATGTAACGGGCCAGTCCGAAATTCAGGATGGCGCTCAGTAAAAACGATGCGGCCAGCGCGTAACTGGCGCGTTTCAGCAGCAGATCGAGCCCGCTGCGATTTCCGCGTTCGGCGAGTGCGGCGTCGACTCGCGGCAAATCGAGGATCTGGTCGTTGAGCAGGATGGTTTTCACGAGCGGGCGTTTTGTGCCCTGCGAAACCAGCACGAAGAGCCCGATGATCAGCGGCATGGAGGCCTCCTTGATCGCGAAGCCCATCGGGCCGACGTGCATGAGCCCGAGTCCGCCGGTGAGCAGCACGCTCAGGAAGCCGATGATCGAAATGAAGTTAGCCTGTCGCCGCTGGGCGAAGTCGTAGAGAAAATAGCCCAGTGGAAATGCCAGCGCCACGATCAGACCATAAACCGTCCCCAGTGATTTCTCCCCGCTGAACTTGGTGAGAATCAACGTCGGCAGGGCGATATTGAAGATCAGGTTGAGGATCAGGTTTTCGCGTTTGGGCGCAGGCGCAGACATGGGGCTGTTTCAATCGGGAACTCCCGCCTGCAGGAAGGAAAAAGCCGCCGAACTGTGCAGCTATTCTGTTACGGCCTGTGTCGGTGTTTTCTCCGCGGCCCCGCATTTCCTCATTTCCTGCCTTCCACATTCCCTTACCGTCCGGTCCTCATGATCCTACTCGGTGTTAACATCGATCACTGCGCCACTGTCCGTCAGGCCCGTTACAAGCAGGCGCCCGCCACCGTTGGCGGCGCGGTCGAGCCGGATCCCGTCACGCTCGCCATCTTGTGCGAGCGCGCGGGAGCCGATGGCATCACCGTTCATCTCCGCGAAGACCGCCGGCACATTCAGGAGCGCGACGTCTGGCGGCTGCGTGAAACCATTTCCACGCGGCTCAATCTCGAAATGGCCTGCACGCCTGCGATGATCGATTTCGCACTCAAGCTGAAGCCCGACTCCGTCTGCCTCGTGCCGGAAAGCCGCGAAGAAATCACCACCGAGGGCGGACTTGATGTCGTGGGAAATCGCGAACGCGTGAAGGCCTGCGTCGACGCGATGAACGCCGCTGGAATCAAGACCAGCCTCTTCATCGATCCCGACGAACCGCAGATCGAACTCGCCGCAAAACTTCGCGCGCCATGGATCGAACTGCACACCGGTGCCTACGCGAATAATTGTTACACACCGCAACGTGCCGCCGAGTTCAAGCGCCTCACGGTGGGAGCCACGCTTGGCCATGCCGCCGGGCTCGTCGTGAATGCCGGCCACGGGATTAACTATGTGAACATTCCCGAAGTCCGTACGATCCCGCACCTGCACGAACTCAACATCGGCCACAGCATCATCAGTCGCGCGCTCTTCACCGGTATCGAAGAGGCGGTCCGCGAAATGAAAACGCGGATGAATAGCTGAAGTTTATTTCCGTATGACCCTCGATTTAACTCCTGGCGGCATCCTGATCGGTCTCGGATCCGACTTGGTGGATGTCGACCGAATCCGCGGTGTGCGGGAACGCCAGGGCGACCGGTTTCTCGACCGGGTTTTCACCGACGAGGAACGTGCGTACTGCATGCAGATGAAGTTTCCCGACAAGCACCTTGCCGCCCGGTTTGCCGCGAAAGAGGCGGTGTCAAAGGCCTTCACGACCGGCATTGGCAAGGAGCTCGGCTGGAAGTCCATTTCGGTTTATCACGGGCCGCGCCATGAGCCACGTGTGCGGCTCGATGAAAAAGGTGAACTCTTGCTTAAACAAATCGGCGCGACGCACGTATTACTGACGCTCTCGCACACCGACACGGCGGCCATGGCGGTTGCTGCATTGGTGCGTGCGTAGCATTTCCCCGATGTCCACCGACGAAGACGATCTACCCCCGGTCCCGCGCGAGAAGCTCTCGAAAACACCCTCGTGGATCATGGTGGGGTTCGTGATCGGCTGCGTTTTCGCGTATATCGTTAACCGCGAGGTCGAGCGACGCGGACAGGGTACCGTGCCCGGGCCGGTCGCGTCTTCCCGCCCGGCCCCTGCGCCAGCTCCCGCTGTTCCGGAGACACCACCCGCCATGCGGCTGAGCCAAAACGAAGTGGATGCGATGTTCCACCAGGTATCGGAAAATGCCGTTTGGGAAAACGACCTCACCCAGATCGCCGTCTGGAACCCGCTCACCAAGAAATTTTCCGACCTCGTCGAAGTGATGCGGAGTGGAGAGTATTTTTATTACCGTCCGCTGACTCATTTGACGCGCCCTTTGATCACCGCTGAAGCCGGAGAGGGCGTTCTGATCCTGTTTACCGAAACCGAGGCGGCGCGGGCAAAACGACTCGAGCCGATTCCCCCGGTGTTTCGTCCGGCTCCTCCCAAACTTTCGCCATGAACTCCTCGCTGCTTCATGCGCATCCGGTGCTCCCGACCGACGAAGCGAAGCGTTTCGAAGCAGCATTGTTTGGTGGCGAAGAGGAGAGGGAATGGGCGGCGATGAGCCGGGCCGGCGCTGCCATCGGGGCGGCGGTGATCGATGATTTTAAGGAGATAGGAGGATTTTCCACCGCGGGCGGGAGATTGCTCGTGCTGGCGGGAAAAGGACACAACGGCGGTGATGCCTTGCTGGCGGCGAAATATATCCTGGGTCGGTTTCCGGAGACTGAGGTCGACGTCGCTATTGTATTCGGTGAACGGGCACTGCGTCCGCTCGCGCTGCGGGCTTATCAGGCGCTCATCCATGCGGCGCCGGACAAGGTACGGGTCGTCCGCAAGGTGGTTGAAAACTATGCCCTCTGCCTCGACGGTATTTTCGGTTTTCAATTCCGGCCGCCAGTGGAGCCGGAGGTGGCGATGTTGCTGACGCAAGTAAATGCGCTGCCGGTCCGCCTGCGCGCGGCGGTCGATTTGCCAAGCGGCTTGGGCACCGCGGACGGGTTTCGCGCGGACTTCACTTACGCGACCGGCATCGTCAAGGCGCCGCTGCTGGAGGCGTCGAATGCTCTCCAGGCGGGCAGACTGCGTTACTTGGATCTTGGATTTTTCAACGCCGGGAGCTCGGCGCCGACTTCGGAAAATTTTGTGCTCACGTCCGACGTGCTTGAACCGTTGCGCGGGCTGCGTTCACCGCGGTCCGACAAACGCACGTATGGGCATCTCTTTGTGGTCGGCGGTTCGCGGAGTTTCCCCGGCGCGGTGTTGATGAGCGTGCTGGCCGCGTTGAAAGCAGGTGCGGGGCTGGTCACGGCGTTTGTGCCTGAGTCGCTTGTAGGTGCCTATGCTGCGCACGTTCCCGAGGCGATGTGGGTTGGCTGGCCTGAGACTCCCGGAGGCGGGCTGGCACTCGAGGGCGCCCATCTTCTGCGGGAGCGAATCGGTCGGGCGACGGCGCTTTTGATCGGCCCGGGATTGTCACGTGACGCCGAGACGCTCGTCCTCGCCGCGGATGTCGTGAAGACGACAAAGGTGCCTCTTGTGATCGATGCGGACGCGCTTCGCCCGGAGATCGTGCGTGCGGGTGATGCGCCCCGTGTGCTGACGCCTCATGCCGGTGAATTCGCGCGGCTCTCAGAGGAGAAATCGCTCCAGGCGTTTTCCGCGAACGCGGGATTGATCACGGTTTTGAAAGGACCGGTGACGCAGGTGAGCGAGGGGCGGGCGGTCTACCATTCATTTTTCGGTGGTCCTGTGCTTGCGCGTGGCGGCAGTGGCGATTTGCTCGCAGGCATGATTGGCGGAATCTTGGCGGGGAGCGCACAGGAACCTTTCGCCGCGGCATGCCGCGGCGTCGTGTGGCATGGTCTGGCGGCCGATGCACTGGCGAGAGCGCGCGGGCCGGTCGCGGTGCGCACGACTGAGTTGCTGGAGTTTCTTCCAGACGCGTTGCGGGGGGAGGGCTGATGAGCGCAGCGGGGGAGGGGGCGGCTGTGAAGCTGACCGAGGCACAGGCGTTTCTTGTGCTGAACGCACTGCCCAACATTGGGCCGATTACGCTGAACCGGTTGCTCGCGGAGCTCGGCGGTGATCCGCGCGCGGTGTTTACGGCAGGCGTGCGCCGCCTGGAATCGGTGAAAGGCGTCGGACCGGCGATCAGTTCGACCCTAGTGAACTGGAGCGAACACTTCGATCTGCAGCGCGAGGAGGATCGAATGGCGAAAAGCAACGCGACGTTCGTCACCACGCGCGATCCGGCGTACCCCAAGCTGCTCAAGGAGATCAATGACCCGCCGATAGGACTGTACCGGAAAGGCGGATATGACTTCGCGCACCCGTGTGTTGCGATCGTCGGCAGCCGGCGGACGACGCTTTACGGGCAGGCCGTTGCGAAAAAATTTGGCGCCGAGCTGGCGCGGCTGGGATTTTGCGTGGTGAGCGGGCTTGCGCGCGGCATCGATACGGCGGCGCACGAAGGCGCACTGTCCGTGGGCGGAAAAACCGTGGCGGTGCTCGGTTGCGGGATCGATATTGTTTACCCGCCGGAAAATCTGGAGCTGTACCGGCGTATCGAAGAAACAGGCGCAGTGGTGTCGGAGTTTCCGTTTACCCGTCGTGCGGACCGGCAGAGTTTCGCGATGCGCAATCGCATCGTCGCCGGCATGAGTGCGGCGATCATCGTGGTGGAAAGCGATGTTGGCGGCGGCTCGATGATCACGGCGAAATTTGCGGGCGATCAGGGCCGGCTGGTGTACGCCGTGCCCGGACGCATCGATCAGGCGACGAGTGCCGGGTGCCACCAGCTGATCCGCGACGGAGCGACGCTGCTGACGAGCGTGGATGACATTCTCAACGAGCTGAATTACCTCGACGGATTGCAGCCGCGGCCCATCCCGGCGAAAGGCGGTGAAGAGGCCGAGGTAGATCAAGGCGCAAACGTGAGCGCTGGCGGAGTATCGAAATTAGCGGCGCTGAGCGATGCAGAGCAGGCGGTGCTGGACTGTTTCTCAGGCGGAGAAATTTTATCGCTGGATGCGCTCACGACGCAAACGGGTCGGAATGCGGGCGAACTTTCAGCGACGTTGATGATGCTGGAATTAAAGCGTTTCGTGGCAAAACGTGCCGACGGACAATTTGAGGCGCGATGATTCGCCAACAAAAAGCCCCGTGATCGAATCACGGGGCGAAGGTAGCTCTACAGGGATCGGGGTTGCTTAAGGAACGACGAGTGTGGCACTGACGGCTGTCGGCGTGGCGCCACCAAGTCCCACGCCAAACTGCCAGGTGCCGGATGCGTAGAAGCCGAAACCTCCCGAGGCATTAACCCAGCCTCCACCGGAAGGAACACCCCCGCTGCCGCAGGCGATCCATGATGAACCGCCGGGAGGCTTGGTATACAGCATCACATAACTAGCGCCGGAGATGTAACCCTGCCAAGTGATAGGATAACCCTGTCCGACCACAGGGTTGTCGGGCAAGGTCCAACCGTTGATGTACACGCAAGTTTTCGGCGTGACTGCCGATCCTGCTGACAGAAATGAGGACCATTTTGCGGGTGTTTGTTGCGCCCACCCGGAAACAAATGACAGAGGACTTTTATCCAGAGAGGAAACCGATTGCCGGGTTCCAGCGCTGGCCGCCAATGGAGATAAAAGCGCAACCACCACAAACAAGGCGCGCGTGATCTTGATCGAGGACTTCAATGACTGGGTTTTCATTGGGACTTCGTTCTAACCGACCGACAGATTCCCCGATGTCGTTGAGACATTGAGTAGAGTAAACCCGCCGATTATGAACGAGACGGGTGCGAGCCTCGGAAAGGTTGTCAATCGGGCGGCGGGATTTTTCGCGGTCGATCAGTTGAGTACGTCTGTTGTTCTCGGTGCTTATTGAGTGATCACCGCGTGATCCCCGGCCAGTCGTCAGTGCGGAACGGAGCGGCGGGAAGTCCGGCGGCGTTGAATAGCGAGACAGCCGGATTGGACTGCCACGCGTAACGCACGGCCACCGGGTTTGGCACCTGTGCGGCTGAAACGATCACCGAATCTCCATCAAGCGTGGCGTCGGCCCAGAACCATTTGTGGTCCGCTCCGGCGATGGCGAAGCCGGTGAGTTTTTCACCACGTACGACGAGGCCTCCTTCTGTGTGCCGGAAATGCAGATGCACTTTGCCGGATAGGAAATCTGCGTATGTGAACTCGGGGCCGTGAGCGGGAGTTTTTTTCCCGTAGAGATCGTTGAGAACGAGAAGCGCGAGCCGGTCGCCGACGATTTTTTTATCCTTGGGGTGGATGTCAGCCGCTTCACCGGAATCGATGACGACGGCGAGACCGGTGTTGGGAACCGAGCGCGCAGTGAGCGCCTGGGCCTCGCGAAGCTCGGGCCAGTCTTCGTCAGCGGGCTCCGTGCGGCGCGACATGAAAGCGGGGAGGCTGACGATGTAGAATGGCAGGTCGCCCTGATTGAAAAGACGGCGCCAGTCTGCGATCAATGCGGGCAGAAGTGAGCGGTACTGCCACGCTCGGCTGGCGTTGGCTTCACCTTGGTACCAAAGCGCACCCCGGATCGAGAGTGGTGCGAGCGGTTCGATCATCCCGTGATAGAGCACGGTCGGCATCACCGGCCAGTTTTCGAAACCGAGCGGGAGCGGATGCGGCGACCGCGCATCGACGCTCACCGCACCTTTCCAGCCATCACCGGAGAGCGGCAGTGATGTGCCGTCACCAAGATCGAGCGCGAGTGTTTGCGGCGGACTTAGGAAGGCGTCGCGGGATTTCACTTTGAAAATCCGGAGCGCGAGCGTGTTTTTCCCGGGCTTTAGCGCGGTGGCTGGGACGGTGTAGACGCGGGGATTTTCCACCCAGGCGCTGGCGCCGATCCAATGGCCGTTGAGCCAGGCCGTATCCATTTTTTCGACTGAACCGAGATGAAGCCGGACCACACCTGCTGGAAGCGGATCTGGCAGCGTGATTTCGCGACGCAGCCAGACAACGGCAGGAACATCCTCCAGTCCGAGCGCCGGAAATGCGCCGGGGACGGGAACTGTTTTCCATGACGAGTCATCGAGCTCCGACGATGCCCAGGTGGGATTATGCGAACCGGTATCGTAGCGATCATACCAGTGCATGACGAAATTGCCGTACTCGGGCGCACCGGATGAGTGGAATTTCTCCAACTCAGCGAGCTGATCGTGGAATTCGCCGAAGGGGCGCAGTGCTTCCGGACTCATCCACGCTTCGGCAGGCGAGCCTCCGACAGCGGCTTGAACGATACCGATGGGCACACCGGTCTCCGTCTGGATGTGGCGGGCGAAAAAATAAGCGACGGCGGATATGCCTGACGCCTTCGCGTTGTCGGGCGTACATATCTGCCACTTTCCTTCAGGTAGTGGAGCAAGCGCATAACGGGAGCGCTGGGATACCTTGAAGAACCGGATGGATGGATGATTGGCGGCGGTGATCTCGGCGGAGCCGTCTTTGGCATTCGCCAACGAGAAGTCCATGTTGGACTGACCGCTGCAGAGCCAGACATCGCCGACCAAAAGATCGCGCAGTTCCATGCGTTGGCCGGCGGTTTCGATTGTGAGCGTGCAAGGACCGGAAACAACCGAAGGGGTCATCTGCGCTTCCCAGCGACCGTCGGCTGCAGCATTTGTAGTGACGGATTTTTTGCCTATCGTGAGCCGGACTTTTTCACCGGGCTGGGTCCAGCCCCAAAACGTGTTGGGACGGTCGCGTTGCAGGACCATGTGATCGCCGAAGACCGGGCTGATGAGTGGAAGTACTGGCGACGACCCTTGTGCGCTGCGCACTGGAATCCATGAAAGAACGAATGCGGTTAAGAGGGTGCGGAGTAGAAAAATCGATACGCAAGGATTCATGAACGAAGGGACGGGGTGCGACGGCTGCAGTGAGGCTGAATGCAGGTGATGCAGGTGTGCGCCCGATCGAAAAACCACGCGATGCCTCAGTTGAACTAATGTTAGACTCAACTGCTCTTTGATTCAGGAAACGCGATGGTGTGTCTGTGCATCCACAGATCGTCGATCCCCTAACTTTGTTCCGACGATTGCCCCACGTCTTGTTTCAGCCCCGTGCCCTAACGCCTTTTGGCGACGATTTCGCCTGCGCATCTCGCATGTCGCGCGTGTGTCCTCGCCCAAAAACCTGACCCAAACACACCTCATGAAAAGTGCATGCCCTCCCCGGCAGGATTGGAAGACGCTGTTCGTTTTCTCCCTGCTCGCAGCGACCGCCTATCCGCAGACGGTTTCCCAGCCCGCAACACCCCCTCCTGAAAAAGAAACCAAATCGGTTGAGCCAGTCCTATCGGATGAGTCCGAAGCCGAAGTTGTAATTCTCACGCCATTTGAAGTCACATCTTCTACTGATCGCGGTTATCAGGCTACAGAAACGCTTGCTGGCACGCGTATCCGCACGGATTTGAAAGACGTTGGCGGCGGTCTCTCTGTTTACACCAAAGAATTTCTCAAGGACATCGGCGCGACCGACAACGCCACACTTCTTCAGTACACGACCAACGCGGAGGTTGCCGGCACTCGTGGTACCTATGCTGGCTTGGGCAACGGCCAGACACTAAGCGAAGAAGGTAACCTGCGCGCGCCCGCCGGGGCACAACGCGTGCGTGGTCTGGCTTCAGCCGACACTACGCGTGATTTCTTTGTCACCGATATTCCCACGGATTTCTATAACGTCGATCGCGTCGATATTCAGCGCGGGCCCAACTCGATTCTTTTCGGTCTGGGCAGCCCCGCCGGCATCATTAACGCGTCCACACGCAACGCGGAGTTGGGAAAGACGAAAGGCAGTGTGGATTTCCGATTCGGCTCGTACGGCACCGTTCGCGGTAACCTTGATTATAATCAGGTTCTCATCCCCAAAGTACTCGCCATCCGCATCGATGGTCTGGCTGGCGAAGAAAAATATCAGCAGGAGCACGCGTTCCAGAAGGACAAGCGCGTCTATGGGGCGATTCGCTTTGATCCCAAAATTTTCAATCGAGCCGACTTTCAGACCAGTTTCCGGGCGAAGTTCGAACATGGTGAGATTGATGCCAATCGTCCCCGTATTGTCCCGCCCTCGGATCGCATTTCCGCGTGGTTTCGTCCCGCTCGTGTGGGAAGTGATCCTTACACGATGGACACCGGTATGGGCAAAGCGTCCGTGAACAATGGCTATGATGTTGGTGCGACCCCGACCACCTTCAGCCCGTGGCTCGCGGGCGTCGGCAATCAGCAGCAAGCCATCTGGTTTGTGGACGGTGCCAACGCGCAGCTCTCCAGGATTTATGCCGGTTACATCAATCGCGGAGCACGCAATAACGATGGTTCTGTGCGCGGCTCCGGTGACGCCCTCCTTGGGCAGCGTTTCTCGGGCACGTTCTATGGCCTCGCCAGCATGAACCAGTATGCGACTGATGCCAAACTGCCCCTTGCCGGCTTGGGTGCCTTTAAGGACATGTCCCTCAGGGATTCTTCAGTCTTCAACTTCTACGACAACCTGATCGACGGTCCGAACAAATCGGAATGGGAAAACTGGGACACTTACAACCTCTCGTTCTCACAATCGGCCTGGGACAACCGGCTGGGTGTCGAAGTAAGCTACGACCGGCAGGAATATGATCGAGGTGGCCAAGGCCTGATTAATCCGACCCTGAACATCGACATCCTGCGCAACTTCCAAGACCTTACTGCGAATCCGAACTTTGGTCGCCCCTATGTAACTGCGGGCGATGGTGGTGGCAGTTCCTACGTGAGCGATCGCGAATATATTCGTGGCTCTCTTTTCGCCGAACTTCGCGCCAATGACTTCTTCGACAAAGAAAGCCTCCTTGCGAGAATCCTGGGCAAGCATCGCTTCAATGGAGTCTATGCCAAGGAGACCTATTTTGCGGAGAATCGAAGCTGGGCTATGAACGCCCACTCCTTGGATTGGGCTGCGTACTGGACGCGCACCACGGGTCTTACGACCAACTTCAATGATCGTGGCCCAATGTCCGTGATTTATCTCGGGCCCTCCCTGGCAAGTGCCTCTTCGGCTGCAGGAGCGGGCATCCCGGGCGTTAATGCGAACGTGAATTATCAGAATGGCAGCATCTATGCCTTCGATTCAACCTGGACTGGTGGGACCAACTACAACGCTCCGTGGACTGTTCCTTCCAGCCTCTACCCCGTTTATTATCCTGCTCCTTATCAGCCGGCCGATCCAAATTTTTTCCCTGGCAATCCTCCAGTCGCAGCCACGCAAGCGTCCAACCCAGCCAACTACATCGGTTGGAACAGCAACGTTAAGACCAATCTCCTGCGCTCAGACAGAGGCCAGAACACGGATCTCCTGACCGGCTCCCAGAAGGTCAAGCGCGTCACGACTTCTTATGCGGGGTCCTGGCAGGGGTATCTCTGGAATGACTCCATTGTTCCCACCATCGGCTGGCGTTATGACCAAGTCGAAACGCGGAACGTCGCGGCCGTACCTAATCCCAACAATCGCGCCATTCTCAATCTGGGGACCACCAATATCGGCACCATCCCGAGCTACGGGTTTTCGCATGGGCCAGAGGTCAATTCCAACCAGTTCTACTCCAACTTCTCCGATCACTCTACGAGTGGCGGCGTCGTGGTGCACTTGAACAAGCTCTTCGGAAAGCGTGACGTTCTGCCGCTCAATGTCAGCGCTTCCTATAACACGTCGCATAACTTCCAAGTGACGAACGCGCGCCGCAATATCTACGGCAAGCTCCTCGACAATCCCACCGGCGAAACCACGGATTATGGCGTTCTGCTCTCCACTAAGAACGGCAAATACTCGTTCCGCGCGATTAAGTACAAAACGGTCGTGGAAAACGCGTCGATCTCGGGAGATGTCAATACGCTGGTCGGAAATCCGATTCAGCAAGGCCTTCGTTTCCGCAACGTCTTCCTCTACAAGCTCTCGAATTATCCGTGGGAAACGCGTGAGCAAAACGGTGACCGCAACACCTGGGCCACGGCCTATGTGGACAATACGACGGGCCGGCCGGTAGCGGCCAACAACGCGACAGCTCCCGCGAATTCCACGCTCCAGAATGCCCCTCAGGCGGCTGCGATGCGTGATGCGTCGATTCGTGCCTGGAACGACATCCAGAAGAATCTAGCGGACAAGGGCTATTTCTCTTACTGGGGATACACGCCACCGGCCGTGTCTTCGCTCACCGATCGCTCCACCTACGAAGCCACACTCGTGGGCATCGATCCGGCGGCACAGTATGCGCAAAGCAGCTCGACGGTTTATCTCTATTCGTACCCGACCAACGGACCTCCTGGCATCACGATGACCGGCGATACAGAGTCGGAAGGCTACGAGTTTGAACTCACCGCCAATCCCACGCCAAACTGGCGCCTCTCCTTCAACGCCTCGGAGACGGTTGCGATCCGCAACAATGTCGGCGGACCCGTTCTTGATGAGTTCGTCGCCTACATGGATGCACAGATGGCCGGCCCTGCCGGTGATATGCGCCAGTTCTCGGGTGGCTATTCAGCCGGCAACGAGGTGCGGGCAAACTGGAATAACTGGCGCAGCAGCTATGTCCTGCTGAAGCTTCAGCAAGGAGCCGCCGCATCCGAGCTGCGCAAGTGGCGCTATAATGTGACGACCAACTATTCGTTCCGTACCGGCATGATCAAGGGCGTCGGTGTGGGTGCCAGCTACCGCTGGCAGGATAAAGTGGTCATCGGCTATCCGACAATTGCCGGTGCTGGTGGGCTGGGCAGCTTCGATCTCTCGAAGCCTTATTATGGCCCGGCAGAAGACGGCCTGGACTTCTGGATTAATTACGAGCGCAAGCTCACGAAGAAGTTGAATTGGAAAATCCAGCTCAACGTGCGCAACGCATTCGATAAGGAAGGCCTGATTCCAATCACCGTGCAGCCCGACGGTCAGACTTGGGCCGGCATGCGTATCAAGCCGGTTCAAGAATGGTTCGTGACAAACACATTATCCTTCTAACCGCCCCATAGCGCGGTCTTATCAACCAAAGGCGGGGCTTCACGGCCCCGCCTTTGTAATTCAGTAGATTGACGATTCTGTTTCTCGATCCCGCCCCATCCCCGTTCGTCCGCCTGTATGATGAAAATCCTGTCCTCGTTTCTGGTGTTATGGTTGCTGGCCGGCTTGGTCGATACTCGCGCGCAGACGACTCTGCCGCCTGGCGATTCGCTTCTCGCGGGCGATTCTGTGGATGCGTTTGCACTTCGCGTTGAGCCGCACGCGAAAGACAATGTGAAGTTCGAGACGGTTGATCTGGCCGGCCCCAATTTCTCCCGTGGCTGGCGCGTGGCGACATTGCGGGACACCAGCCCGATGGCGGCGATCGAACTGCGCGGGCTCAACTCACAGCCCGTCACCACCGGTGAAGTCGCTTTGATGCGCTTCTACGCACGAGCGACGGAGATCTCCGACGAAACGGGTGGTGCGCGCGTTCAGCTCGTCATCCGGCGCAACGGCGTGGATTGGAACAGCAGCTTTGAAGGCGATTTTCCGATCACGCGAAAATGGCAGGAGATTCTGGTGCCCTTTGTCTGGAGCCAGAGCTTTGATGCCAATGGCGCGGCGTTCATGCTGCGGTTTGGATTCAAGCGGCAGACAGTCGAGATCGGCGGAGTCGAAATCATTCACTACGGAAAAACCCGGAAATGGGCGGACCTTCCGCGCACGAAGTTTAGTTACATCGGGCGCGAGACCGATGCGCCCTGGCGCAAGGCGGCGCTGGAGCGCATTGAGAGGATTCGTAAAGGGGATCTCACGGTCAACGTCACCGATGCCGCCGGCAAACCGGTCTCCGGCGCCAAAGTGACGGTTGTGCAGAAACGCGCTGCGTTTCAGTGGGGCTCGGCGCTTCAGATGGAAAGACTCGTTGTCGATTCGTCGGATAATCTTCGCTACCGCCAGATCACCGAGGAGCTCTTCAACGCGGCGAGCACCGAGAACGATCTGAAGTGGCCGACGTGGATCGGCGAATGGGGCCCGAATTTTTCGCAAGAGCAGACACTCGCCGGTCTGCGTTGGCTGAAGGCGCGCGGCTTCCACACGCGCGGCCATGTCTTCGTCTGGCCCGGACACAAAAATCTGCCGAAGCCGATTCAGGAGCGAATCGGTACGGCGAAGCAGAACGAAATACCTGGGATGGTGCTTGATCACATCCGGCAACTCGCCCGTGCGACCAAAGGCCTGCTCGACGAGTGGGACGTGCTCAACGAGCCGTTTACCAACTTTGATCTGATGAAGCTCTTTGGGGACGAGATCATGCCTCCTTGGTTCACGGTCGCTCGCGAGGAACTGCCGGGCGTGCCGCTTTCTTCAACGATTTCTCCAACCACGACGCGACGACTGACGCCGATCACGTGGCGCATTTCGAAAAGACCACGCGCTATCTGCTCGACCACGGTGCGCCTGTCGACGGCCTCGGGCTACAGGTCCATTTCAACGGCCGGCCGAACGCACCTGAAAACATTCTCGCGGTACTCGATCGTTACCAGAAGCAGTTTCATCTGCCGGTGCGTATGACTGAGTTCGATGTGTGGACGATGGACGAAGAGCTGCAGGCTGATTTCACGCGTGATTTTCTCATCCTGAGTTTCAGCCATCCCAGTGTAGTCGGCGTGCAGCACTGGGGCTTTTGGGAAAGCTGCCACTGGCGTCCATCGGCGGCGATGTATCGCGCCGATTGGTCGGAAAAGCCAAACGCGCGCGTGTACAAGGACCTCGTGCTTCACCAGTGGCGGACGAATCTCGCCGGTGAGACGGACGCCTCCGGAAAATTCTCCACGCGCGGTTTTCATGGTGATTATGCGATCACGATCGAAGCCAGCGGCCGCCGAATCGAAAAATCAATTTCGCTCTCTTCCGAAAACGGAAGCGCCGAACTCACGGTTACGGTGCCGTGAGGTTTTATCCTCAAAGCTGAATTACCCCTGCATCCCATGAATGTTCGCCTGTTCGCAGCTGTGTTACTGGGAGCGACGTTGACGGGCTTCGCTTGTGCCGCACCGGCATCTGCAAAGCGCGTGGCGCTCGTTTTTGATGATGGTCCAAAGCCCGCCGACGTGGAACCTTTGCTCGCACTTCTCGCCAAGGAGAAGGTGACCGTCACCTTCGCACTCGTCGGTGATCGCGTGAATGAAAACCCTGCCGCCGCGAAGGCGGTTGCAGCTGCGGGTCACGAGATCGCGAATCACTCCCAGCGTCATCTCCCGCCGGGTAGCATCGATGATAAAACGCTGGAGCAGGAAGTCGCGCTGGCGCAACAAGCGATCCAAGGCGCGACGGGAGTTTCTCCCAAGTGGTACTGGCCTCCCTTTCTTGCGATCGACGAGCGCGTGCGTGCCGCTGTCGTGCGAGCGGGCATAACGCTTTACGAACCGAAGAACATCGTTGTTTCCAAGGACTATGACAAAGACGTCCCCGCTTCTGAAATCTTCGCGAGAGCGACGAAGGACGTTACCGACGGGTCGGTTATTTTATTTCACGAATGGCGGACGGAGACGCGCGAGCAACTGCCCGCCATCCTGACGGAGTTGCGCAAGCAGGGCTGCGAGTTTCTCGCGTTCAGCGCGCTCGCAGCGGCAACTGGTGGAGGCAACACAGCGACGGCGGCTTCTGCAGTCATTGCGATTCCCGAGGGTGGCGATGCGATGGTGACGGCGAAGGTGGTCAACGAATTCGCCACGACGGCGATCGGGGGCAACGGCGACGCGTTTATTTTCACGACGGTCGATGCGAAGGGACCGGGCTTTTCACGCGCGATCAGGGCGGAGACAAAGCGTGACTTGAGCCCCGCGTGGGCAGTGGAGGCGAGGACGACCCTCGGGCGCGCGGCGAAGAAAGGCGATACGGGTTTCGTGCACTTTTTTGCACGCACGATCGCATCGGCCGATGAAACCGGCTCGGGCCAGGTGCGTGTCGTTGTTCAGCAGGCCGGGCCGAACTATGCCAAGAGTCTGGAGAGCACCGTCACCATGCGCGGTGAGTGGCAGGAGTTTTTGATGCCGTTCACGTTTGCTGACGACTACGGCAAAGGCGGACTGGAACTGTCGTTTGGATTCGGCTTCAAACGCGAGACGATCGAGATCGGTGGAATCGAAGTGTTGAATTTCAGCACGAAGGTGAAGCCGTCCGAGCTTCCGAAGACGCGATTCACTTATGCCGGACGCGAGGCGGATGCCGCGTGGCGAAAGGAAGCACTGGCACGCATCGAGAAGATCCGGAAATCCAGTTTCGTCATCGAGGTCCGAGATGCGAACGGACAGCCCGCGGCAGGCGCGACGATCAAGATCGAGCAGGTGCGCAGCGCGTTTCAATTCGGCTCGGCGCTTCAGTTTGCGCGACTCGTGCAGGAGTCACCGGACAACAAAATTTATCGCGAGAAGGCGCTGGAGTTTTTCAATGCCGCGAGTCCGGAGAACGATTTGAAGTGGCCGGTGTGGATCGGCGAGTGGCAGGGATCGTATAGCAAAGAGCAGTCACTGCAGGCGCTGCGCTGGTTGCGCGAGAAAGGGTTTCACGTGCGCGGCCACGTGCTCGTCTGGCCAGGATGGAAAAATTTGCCGGAGATGATCAAGAAGCTGAACGGTTCGAAAAAGCAGCGGGCGACGATTCCTGATCTCGTGCTCGCGCACATCGCGGACATCACCGGTGCGACGCGCGAGTTCATCCAGGAGTGGGATGTGTTGAACGAGCCTTATGACAATCACGACCTCATGGCGCTGTTTGGCTCGGACATCATGGTGAACTGGTTCAAAGCGGCCCAGGCGGGTGCGGGTCCGAGTGTGCCGCTCTACCTGAACGACTACAGCAACCACGACCTGCTGGCCGACAAACCGCACTGCCAGGATTTCATCAAGGTGGCCAAGTTTCTCCGCGAAAAGGGCGCGCCGCTCGGCGGGCTTGGCCTGCAAGGGCACATCGGCGCGCAGCCGAACCCGCCGGAGCATGTGCTGGCGACGCTCGATGTTTATGCGGAGTTCAAACTGCCGATTCGCATCACGGAGTTCGACATCGATACCGACGACCAGCAGCTGCAGGCCGACTATACGCGAGATTTCCTGATTCTCTGCTACAGCCATCCGTCGGTCGTTGGCGTGCAGCATTGGGGCTTCTGGGAAAAAGCTCACTGGCGGCCGCGTGGCGCGTTGTTCCGTGCGGACTGGTCGGAGAAGCTCGCTGCGAAGACTTATCGCTCGCTCGTGCTCAACGACTGGCGCACCAAGGTGCAGGGTAAAGTTGGAAAAGCGGGCAAAGTCGGCGGCCGGGGGTTTCATGGCGACTACGTCGTGACGGTGGAGCGTGATGGAAAAACCGCGCAGCAAACGTTCTCACTCAAACCGGAAGAAGAAAAAACGGCTGTGCAGATTGTGCTGCCGTGAGGGATTCTTCCTCTTCGAATGTCTTATCGAATGATGCGTCGAACCGCTTCTAAAATTGCTCTGATGGTGGTGGGTTTGTTGGGGCCACTTTTGGCAGCCGCGGCAATGGCGGATTCACCGCGTGAGCGGCTTTCGATCAACGACGGCTGGCACTTTCAGAAAGGCGATCCTGCGGGAAACACGACGCCGCTACTCTACGACGTGCGGCCCGAAGTGAAGAATGCGCGCGACGACAAAGCCGCCGATTCGAAACCGGAGGAAGCTGCGCGCACGGCCGCGACAAAGCAGGCGGTGCTCAAGCCGTGGATTCTCCCGACTGGAAATGCCTTCATCAAAGATCCGGCGAAGCGACACGTGCGACCGGAGGGAAATCCGGGTGATGTCGCGTATGTTCGCGGAGATTTTGATGACAGCCGTTGGGAGAAAGTGACGCTGCCGCACGACTGGGCGATCGCCGGACCGTTTCTCGAAGAAGGCGATTTCGGCGGGATGGGACGGCTGCCGAGCTGGGGCATTGGCTGGTATCGACGGAAGCTCGAAATTCCCGCGACCGACGCTGGCAGGTTGATCCGACTCGAGGTCGATGGAGCGATGTCGTACGCGACCGTGTGGCTCAACGGGCATCTCGTGGGCGGCTGGCCGTATGGTTACTCGTCGTGGCAGGTGGATCTGACGCCATACGTGAATTTCGGCGGAGAAAATCAACTCGCGATCCGGCTGGATAATCCGCCGAGTTCGTCGCGCTGGTATCCGGGCGGCGGCATTTATCGAAACGTGTGGCTGACGAAGACGCAGCCAGTGCGTGTCGGACAATGGGGCACGTTTGTGACGACACGGGATGTTTCCACGAAAGCGGCGACAATCGATATCGCGGTGACCGTTGCGAATGACTCCCAGGAAACCGCAGAAGTGGAGATCGCGACGTTCATTCGTGCGCTGGATGCGAAGACGATGTTGGTCGAGGGCAAGGTGGCTGAGTTTGCACCGGTTAAAGTGAAAGTCCCTGCCTCGGGTGAGGCGGTCGCGAAGAGCTCGGTGGTATTGCCCAAACCTCGGCTTTGGGAACCGCTCCCGGGGCAATTTCACTCCCGCTATGTGGCGGTGACGCACGTTTCCCGAGGTGGGAAAGTGGTCGATGTTTATGAAACGCGTTTTGGCATTCGCGACGTACGCTTCGATCCGGATCACGGCCTGTTGGTGAATGGCGAACGCATTCGCATTCAGGGGGTGAACCAGCATCACGATCTTGGTGCGCTCGGTGCGGCATTCAATATGCGCGCAGCGGAGCGACAGCTGGAGCTGCTGCGTGAGGCAGGATGCAACGCGATTCGCATCAGTCACAACCCGCCAGCACCGGAGCTGCTGGAGCTTACAGACCGGTTTGGGTTTCTGGTGATCGATGAATCATTCGACGCGTGGGAGCGGAAGAAGACGCCGCTGGATTTCCATCTGATTTTCCCTGACTGGAGCGAACAGGATATGCGCGCGCTGGTGCGTCGCGACCGGAATCATCCGTCGGTAATTTTGTGGAGCATCGGCAACGAAGTCGGCGAGCAGTACACCGATGCGGCAGGCGCGGTGGTGGCGAAGCGGTTGCACGACATTGTGCGTGAGGAAGATCCGACGCGTCCGACGACAACGGCGATGAATTGGGCGAAGTCGGACATGCCGCTGCCGGCCGTCGTGGACGTCATTAACCTGAACTATCAGGGCGAAGGTATCCGTCAGGAGCCGGAGTTTGAAGGCACGGATCGCATCCGCACGCCGCCGCAGTACCCGAACTTTCACGCCCGGTTTCCCGGAAAAATGATTGTCAGCAGCGAGACGGCGTCGGCATTCAGCACGCGTGGCGTTTATCTGTTTCCGGTTTCTCCTTTGGTGAGCGCACCGGTGCGTGACGGACGCGGTGGTGATTCGAAGAAACGCGTCGTGACGTCGTATGAGCTCCACGCGGTGGATTTTGGATCCACGGCGGACAAGGTTTTCGCCACGCAGGACAAGCATCCGTACGTGGCGGGCGAGTTTGTGTGGACCGGCTGGGACCATCTCGGCGAGCCGACGCCGTATTATGCGTCGCGCAGTTCTTACTGCGGCATCATCGATCTGGCGGGTTTCAAAAAAGACCGGTTCTACCTGTATCAATCGCGCTGGCGGCCGGATTTTCCAATGGCGCATCTGCTGCCGCACTGGACCTGGCCGGAGCGGGTCGGCGAAGTGACGCCGGTGCATGTGTTCACCTCAGGCGATGAAGCGGAACTATTTCTCAATGGCCGTTCGCTCGGGCGGAAAAAGAAAGGCCCGTTCGAGTACCGGCTGCGCTGGGACGATGTCGTTTACGAGCCGGGAAAACTCGAAGTCGTGGCTTACAAAAAGGGCCGTGAATGGGCGCGTGATGAAGTGCGCACGGCGGGCGACGCGGTAAAACTCGAGCTGAAGGCGGATTGGCCGGCGATTACCGCCGATGGGTGCGGTCTGGTGTTTTTGACTGCACGGATCACCGACCAAAATGGCGTGACAGCACCGCGTGCGGCGAACCGGCTGGTGTTTAGTGTCGAAGGACCGGGCGAAATCGTGGCCACCGACAACGGCGATCCAACGAGCTTCGTGCCATTCCCATCACACGAGCGGGAAGCGTTGAGTGGACTATGTCTGGCTATCGTCCGCGCGAAAACCGGGCAGAATGGAGAAATTAAAGTGACCGTTTCGGGCGAAGGACTGGCTTCGGCGACGGCGGTGGTAAAAGCGTTCGATAAAAGGAGTGCACAATGATCAGACGGATAATCATCGCGTTGATATTTCTCGCCATCGCTGGCGGCAGGACAGTCGCGGCCGAACCGCCACGGTCGTTGTTGATGGACTCGATTCTCGCGAGTGCATCCGAAAAGGATGCGTTCGCATTGGTACGCGGCGGCAGTGCCGTGCCGATTTTTACGGGCGGGAATGACTGGCCGGGCGTGCTGCGTGCGGCGGGCGATCTGCAGGCGGACGTCGAGCGCGTGAGCGGCGTGCGTCCAAAATTTTTCAAAGGCGGGAGCGTGGACGGAGAAACGGTGGTGATCGTCGGTACGCTCGGTCGCAGCGCGCTCGTCGACGATCTCGTGGCTCGCGGGAAATTGCGGGCCGACGAGATTCGCGGAAAATGGGAATCGTTTGTCATCGAGACAGTCGAGCAACCGCTGCCCGGCGTGAAACGCGCGCTTGTGATCGCGGGCAGTGATAAACGCGGAACCATCTACGGCATCTACGAGCTCTCTCAGCAGATCGGTGTGTCGCCGTGGTACTGGTGGGCGGATGTGCCGGTCGTGAAGCGCCCGGAGGTTTTAGTGAGGGCGGGACGGTTTGTTTCGGGCGAGCCGGTCGTGAAGTACCGTGGGATTTTTTTGAATGACGAGGCGCCGGCGCTCTCGGGCTGGGCGCAGGAAAAATTTGGCGGATTGAACAGCCGGTTCTACGCAAAGGTGTTTGAGCTGATGCTGCGGTTACGGGCGAACTACCTTTGGCCGGCGATGTGGAGCAATGCCTTCAACGAGGACGATTCCGACAATGCGCGGCTGGCGGATGAGTACGGCATCGTGATGGGGACCTCGCATCACGAGCCCATGATTCGCTCGCAACAGGAGTGGAAGCGCCACGGCTCGGGTGCATGGGATTATGCGAGGAATGGCGAAGTGCTCAGGAAATTTTGGGCGGACGGCATCCGGCGGAATCGCAATTTCGAGAGCATCGTGACGCTGGCGATGCGCGGCGACGGTGATGAAGCCATGTCGGAGGAAACCAATGTTTCGCTGCTGGAGCGTATCGTCGCTGACCAACGCGAGATCCTCGCGCGTGAAACCGGGCGCCCGGTTTCCGAGGTGCCGCAGCTCTGGGCGCTCTACAAGGAAGTGCAGGCCTACTACGAACACGGGATGCGCGTGCCCGACGACGTGACGCTGCTTTGGTGCGATGACAACTGGGGCAACATCCGGCGTCTGCCGACGGCCGAAGAGCGAAAGCGTCCGGGCGGCGCGGGCGTTTATTATCATTTCGATTACGTGGGCGATCCGCGGAATTACAAATGGGTGAATGTGACGCCGATCACCAAAGTGTGGGAGCAGATGCACCTCGCGTGGCAGCATGAAGCGACGCGGATCTGGATCGTGAATGTCGGCGATCTGAAGCCGATGGAGTTTCCCATCGAATTTTTCATTTCGTACGCGTGGAATCCGGCACGCTGGCCGTATGAGAAGCTGGGCGAGTATTCGCAGGCGTGGGCGGCGCGGGAGTTTGGCGAAAAAAACGCGGCCGAGGTTGCGGCGCTTATCAACGGCTACACCAAGCTCAACCGGCGGCGCACGCCGGAGCTGCTGACTCCCGGGACATTCAGTCTGGTGGATTATCGCGAGGCTGAGCGCGTGCTGGCCGAATGGCGGGATCTTGCCGCACGGGCAAAGAAGCTGGATGGGGCATTGCCGTCCGAAGCGCGTCCGGCGTTTCTGCAGCTTGTGCTTCATCCGATCGAGGCCTGCGCGAATCTCAACGAACTGCTGGTCACCGCCGGACTCAACAAGCTGTACGCCAAGCAAGGCCGCGCCTCGACGAATGTGCTGGCGGCGCGGGCGCGCGAGCTCTTTGCCCGCGATGCGCAACTCACACGGCGATGGGACGCAATGCTCGATGGGAAATGGCGGCACATGATGGACCAGACGCATTTTGGCTACACGAGCTGGCAGCAGCCGATCGCCAACGTGATGCCAGCGGTTGTGGAGTTGCAGACCAGTGCGATGGGACGTCTCGCGCTCGCCGTTGAAGGAGATCCGGCGGCGCGGCCGGGCGATTATCCGATCACCTCGGTCGCGAAGATGCCGGGCTTGAGCGTATTCTCGCCGGAGAGCACGCGGTGGCTGGAGCTTTTCAACCGCGGGGACACGGCCGTGCGGTTCACGATTGAAACGAGCGAGCCTTGGCTGCGTGTCGCGCCGGCCAGCGGCGAAGTTGGACCTGATGTCCGTGTGGAAGTGGGCGTGGACTGGTCCGCTGTTCCGAGAGGAGAACACGTAGTGCGGCTCACTGTGAGACCGTCGTCGGGCGGGCCATTGCGGGTGGATATTCCCGTTTCAAAACCGGATCGAGCAGGCGTGTCCGGTTTTGTGGAGATCGATCGCCAGATAACGATAGAGGCATCGCATTTTGCGCGTTCAGTCGCGACGGGTGGCATTGAATGGCGGACGCTCGATGGTTTTGGGCGCGTGAAGGCAGGGGTCACGGTGTTTCCAGTCACCGCGGGCGCGGTCACGCCTGGAGGAGAATCGCCGCGGCTGGAATACGATGTGCACATGGTCTCAACGGGAGAGATCGCGGTGGAACTGCAGTGCGCGCCGTCGCTGGATATTCTGCCGGGGCAGCCATTGAGCCTAGCAGTGTCGTTTGACGATGAGGTGCCGCAGGTCGTGAAGCTCGGCACGTGGACGAATCGGGAGACATGGGAAAAGTCCGTGTCTGACAGTGTGCGCAGTATCGTAACGCGGCATCGCGTGGAGCGTGCGGGCGCTCACGTGTTCAAGGTCTGGCTCGTTACGCCGGGCGTTGTACTGGAAAGGATCGTGATCGATTGCGGTGGCGTGA
The DNA here is from genome assembly GCA_049840895.1 of Nibricoccus sp. GTDB lineage: Bacteria > Verrucomicrobiota > Verrucomicrobiia > Opitutales > Opitutaceae > Nibricoccus. The sequence continues at coordinate 39,290 of JASGJB010000062.1, forward strand.
AGCCCAGTTATCTCGGGCCGCCAGAGAGCCCGCGAATTGGAATCGGACCGTGAAGACGGCCTGACATTCTCAACTCCGAATCAACCCTGCCGCCTGCATGTTCACTTACATCTCACGTCATCCTGTCATTCGTTGCGCGAAGCTTCTTCTACCAATCGTCCTGTTCGGGACTCGCTGGGCCTTCGCATCCGACGTTGCGGAACCGAGAGGTGACGCGAATTCGCAGCTCGGCCACGAGCAGCTGGTGCAGAAAGCGCACACCGGCCGGATCGATCTCTATTTTCTCGGCGATTCGATCACGCGGCGTTGGGGAGCGACGGATTACCCGGATTTTCTCGCGCACTGGAAAAAGAATTTCCACGGCTGGAATGCGGGCAACTTCGGCTGGGGTGGAGACAAGACGCAGCACATCCTCTGGCGCATCACGAACGGCGAGCTCGATGGCGTTGATCCGAAGGTGATCGTGCTGCTTGCGGGCACGAATAATGTCGGCAAAGAGCCGAAGCCGGGAACGGCTGTGGAGACGGTGAAAGGCATCGAGACTATTTTGACGGTCTGCAAAGCGAAGGCGCCGAAAGCGACGATCGTGTTGATGGCGATTTTCCCGCGCAACGACGGCGAAGGAGCGAACGCGATGATCCATGAGATCAATGGAGCGATTGCGAAGTTCGCGGATGGAAAGACGGTGCGGTTCCTCAACATCAACGACCAGCTGGCGGACGCCGACGGAAAACTTTTCGAAGGCATCGCGGTGGATAAACTGCACCTGACCCTGAAAGGTTATGACGTGTGGGCAAAAAACCTGAAACCGGTGCTCACGGAGTTGCTCGGGGTTCCGGGCAAGGCCGATCTGGCTCCGCCGCCTACCGGGGATCCCAGTGCGAAGGCGAAAAAATCCTGAGACTGGATTTGGCGAAGAGGCTTGTGAAAAGTGTGCTCATGAAATTCCCCGCGTCGCTTTTGTGTCTTCTCTTAACGGCTCTGGTATCGGGCGCGGCCACCTGGACGGCGGACAATGGGAACGGCACGTTCACGAACCCGCTTTTCTACGATGAGTTTTCGGATCCGGATCTGATCCGCGTTGGCGACGACTATTACCTCACCGGCACGACGATGCACACGATGCCGGGGCTGCCGATTCTTCACTCGAAGGATTTGGTGAACTGGAAGCTGCTCGGGTATGTGTTTGACCGGCTCGATCTCGGACCGGGCTTTCGTCTTGAGGACGGAAAGGAGATTTACGGACAGGGAATCTGGGCGCCGAGTTTTCGGTATCACAACGGCGTGTTTCACATTTTCACCAATGTGAACAAGCAGACGACGCAGCATTTCACAGCGACGAATCCCGCCGGGCCGTGGACGCGCACGTCGATGAAGTGTTCGCTGCACGATCTGTCGGTGCTCTTCGACGACGATGGGAAAGCGTACGCGATCTGGGGCTATCAGGGGATTAATTTTGCGCAGCTGACGGATGACCTGACCGACATCGTGCCGGAGACGAAGCGCGTGATCATCGAAAAGACCGCGGGCATGGGCGAAGGCGTGCATTTCTACAAAATCGACGGGCGTTACTACATCACGAGCGCGTGGTACGAGGGACGGATGAAGATGCCGTGCGCACGGGCGGACAAAATCACGGGGCCGTACGAGGTGAATCCGGCGATCAGCATCGACGAAGATTTCGGATTGGCCGAGGGGAACCGGCTGCGCGGACAGAAGGGGCCGCCGTTTGAGGTTGTGCCGGGCAACACGCGCGATGGCGGCCGTATGTCGTTGCATCAAGGCGGTCTCGTGAGCACGGCAGGTGGCGAGTGGTGGGGATTTTCGATGATGGATTTTAATTCTGTCGGACGGCTCACGTGTCTGTCGCCGATCACGTGGAAGGACGGCTGGCCGTATTTTGGACTGGAAGGAAATCTGCGACGCACGCCGCGCACATGGGTGAAACCGGCGACCGGGCACACTGCGGTGCCGGCGGCTCCCTACGTGAGGAACGATGATTTTTCGGGCCCGACGCTGGCGAATGTGTGGCAGTGGAATCACGTGCCGGACGACATGCGCTGGTCGTTGCGGAAACGACCGGGTTTTTTGCATCTGGAAAGTTTGCCTGCGGAAAATTTCTGGCGGGCGAAGAACACACTCACGCAGCGGGCGATCGGGCCGCGCTCGGTGGCGACGACGGTGATTGATGCACGCGGACTCAAGGCGGGTGACGTGGCAGGATTAGCGCTGCTGAATCTGCCTTATGCGTGGTTCGGTGTGCGTGCGATTGAGAACGGGGTGGTTGAGCTGCAGCAGTTCAACCAGCTCACGGGAAATGTGGTGAAGGTGGCGCTGAGCAATAGCGAGCGAGTGTGGTTACGGGTGAACTGCGATTTTCTCACGGAGAAAGCGACGTTCGCGTACAGTGCGGATGGCACGCGATTCGAGCCGATCGGTGAAGCGTTTGAACTGATTTTTCAGCTGAAGACGTTTCAAGGCGTGCGGTACTCGCTGTTCGCATTCAATGACGGCGGGAAATCGGGAGGCGCGGCGGATTTCGATTCGTTTGTCGTGGATGAATCGAATCCACGCGGGTTGATGCGGCCGATTCCGGCGGGGAAGGCGATCAAGCTGACGGCGCGCGGGAGAGAAATGGCGTTGGGTGTGAAAGACGGTGCGTTGACCGTGGTCTCGACTGGCGAAGCGGAATCATTCGCAGTGGACGATGCGGGATTGGGACGAGTGACGCTGCGAACGCGAGACGGTGGCGCGTTGGCGATCGTTGCTGGGAAGGTGGTGCTTTCCCGCGATGCGACGAAGGACGCCGCGATGTTCCAGTGGACGGAGAACGTCTATGGCGACCTCATCCTGATGTCGCTCGTTACGCACCGGCATCTGCGGATCAATCCGGAGACCCGGGCAATCACGGCGGATCATCCGGGGCCGCGTCCGGATCGTGCGGATGGGTCGTGCTTCGAGTGGGTCGAAGTGCGGCGATAAAGAAAGCGCGCTCGGAGTGCGCGCTCCACCTCGGAGAATACGATTACGCAGTAGCTGCTTTAGTGCGGCGGTCGGCGAGTTCGGCGGCCATTTCGAGTGTGCGGGCTTTGGTGAGTTTGCAGGCGGCGATGGAGATGGCGCCACCGACAAAGAGAATGCCGACGATAATGCTGCTGGTGGAGCGATAGCCGGCGATGGCGTTGGTCGCGGAGGCGAGCTTGGTGTCGTAATTCCAGAGACCAGCCATGAGCCAGAGGAAGGCGGCGGAGCCGAGAGCGAGTCCGGCTTTGAGTGAGAAGCCGATGGTTGCGAAAACGATGCCGGTGAAGCGTCGGCCGGTCTGCCATTCGGAGTAGTCGGCGGCGTCGGCGTACATGGCCCAGGCGACGGCGATCGTCGGTGCGTAGAAGATGGAGCCGGATACTGCGAGGAACCACATGCCGACGGTGTTGGTCGGCGCGAGGAGGTACATCGCGAAGGCGTTGAGTGCGGAGAGTGCGAAGCCCCAGCCAATGACGGCTTTTTTGCCGAAGCGTTTGGAGAGGCCGGCGGAGAGAATGATAACGAGAATCGTCACGGCGGTGCCGGTCATGTTGACAATGCTGTTGAAGACATCGGCGACATTGGAGGTGGCGGCGGTTTCGCGCGTGCCGTGGACGATATAGCCGAGCCAGTAGTCGAGGATTGTGTCAGCCTTTTCGAGAGACGGCGTGGTGAGGCCGAGCTTTTCGACGAAGTCGAACATGGCGGCCTTGTCGGCGTAGTGATGATAGTAGTTGTAGTGGGCTCCGCCGCGGAAGGAGAGCATGGCGAAGTTGAAAACCGTGTAGGCGACGAGCGCTATCCACGGGGCGTTTTTGAGGAGGTCGGAGAAATCCTGACCGATAGAGGACTTTGTTTCGACGACAGGTTTGATGCGCTCCTTGGTCGTGAAGAAGGTTACCAGAAAGAGAACGAAGCAGAGAACCGCCCAGATGCTCATCGTGACCTGCCAGCCGTGCTGACGCGTGGAGCCTTCGGCGAAGCGATGAACGAGTGGAAGCGTAAGGCCTCCAACGATGAACTGGGCGATGTTCACAGCGACGAAGCGGTAGGAGTTGAGTTTGGTGCGCTCGTTGAGATCGCCAGTCATGACGCCGCCGAGAGCGGAGTACGGCATGTTGTTCATCGAGTAGAGCGTCATGAGGATGGTGTTGGTGATGCCGGCGTAGGCGACCATCGCGGCGGTGCTCCAGCCTTCGGGCGTGGTGTAGGCGAGGATCATGACGACGGCCCACGGGATGGAGGTCCAGAGGATCCATGGACGGAATTTTCCCCAGCGTGTGTTGGTTCTGTCGGCGAGCACGCCCATGATGGGATCGAAGATTGCATCCCACAGGCGCGGCCAGAGGAGGATGGCGGCGGCGGCGCTGGCGCTGAGACCGAAGACGTCGGTGTAGAAGTTCAGTTGGAACAGGATCATCGTCATGAAGACGAAGTTCGCGGCGGCGTCGGCGGCGCTGTAGCCTGTTTTCTCAATGAAGGAGAGTTTCTGGACGGGGGCGGACGTGGACATGGGGCGGGGAAAGGAGGCGCAGGCGAACGGGGTTGAAAATGGGGCTCTCCGATTTTTATCGAGCGAACGAAAGCGCGCTCGGAGTGCGCGCTCTACCCAGCGACTGCGATTTTATTTTTCGAGGAGCCAGAGCCAGGCGGTGACGCCGCGGGGGTAGTAGCGTGAACCGCAGACGACGCCGGTGTCGCTCAGGATCTGGTCGCACATGGCGAAGGCGCCGCAGCCGGGCTGGCGCTGCCAGTCGGCGTGCACGCGGTCGGCGGCGAGGGCGGCGGGAGAAAGCGTCTCGGGGAAAAGCTGGCGGATGACGTATTGGGCGAGGGCGATCTTGCTGAACCAGGTGTTGCGGCTGGTGCTGCTCATTTTCCAGCCGCCGGAAGTGGCATCGAGGCAGACGCCGGGCTGGAAGGCTTGCGTAAGATGCTGGCGAAGTTGATCGAAGAGAGGAGCGAAGCGGCCGGCAGGGTCGATGGCGTCACGGTATCCCAAGTACAGCGGATAGAGGAATCCCTCGACTGCGGGGAGAATACGGGAACGGTTTCCCTTTTCAAAGACGGCGGGGAAGAAGCCGGTGTCGGGTTCAGATTTTTGCGTGAGCGTTTGTGCGAGAAGACCGGCGGTCGCGCGGGCGGCAGAAGAGTCCCTTTTAAGGCCGAGACGCGCGAAGGCGTTTTCGAACAGGACCCAGGCGCCGAGGGTTTTGACGGCGAGATAGAGATTGTTGCGGGCCTGTCCGAGAGAAACGTCGAAACACTCGTCGGTGGTGATTTCCCAGCCGTGCGAACCGGTGCGAGATGAATCGTGCTTGAGAATGCCGTCGCGTTTTTTGGGATCCGGGTTGTCGCGGCGGCGGAGGCTTTCGGCGCAGGTGAGGAGAATATTTTGGTTTCGGCGAAGCCACGCGCGGTCGCCGGTTTTTTCGGCGTAGGTGACGGCGGTGAGAATCCAGTTGAGGAGCTGCTCCATCGTCATGTGGCTGAAGCAGCCCTCGACGTCGTCACACTCGTAACTCGAGCGGCCGGGTGGCGTGAAGTGATTCATCGCACCCATGTCGTGCGTGAACGAGAGACCGCCGGCGACGAGTCGGTCTGCAGTGCGGATGCGATCGGTGTAGCTGTAACGGCGGACGAAAAGATCGAGCGTGTCGCGAACCGCCCATGGCCACCATTCGAGTTCGAAGAAGAGATGATCCACCGTGAGGTCGAAGGTGTTCATCATGCGGTATTCGCCTTCGTTGACGTTCCAGAGCGGTTTGCCGCGGTGCCAGAGGAGCTGGGTGTTGCCGAGGTAGCTTGGTGCCCTGCGCGAGGAGGAAACGCTGGTCGGCGTTGAGTTTGCTGCGACCGAGCTCGGCGTCGCGATCGCGTGCGACCTTCGTGTAGCGCGCGTGATGCTTGATGCCATGGGCGAGCACGTCGCGCAGGTCGGTGAAGTACTGTGCGTAGGCGTAGCTGGCCTCGATGCCGGTGGTTACCTGGCCGGCATTGAAAAACGCGAGTGTGAGCGGAAAGCGCTTTTTCTGTCCGGCAGGGACAGTGAACACGATCGCGGTTTCACCGCCGATGACGAGGAGGCCGCGGTAGTCGCGGAATTTCGGAGAGAAGACGTCGAAGCCCTGACGGAGCTCGATGCCTTTGCCAGGCTTGGTGGCGTAGGCGAACTCGGTGCCGCAGGCGAAACCCGCGAGCGGGCTCGCGTCGTCGGAAATCGGGTGAAGACCGCGATCGGGTTCGCCGAGGCCGAAGACGATCGGCCGAGTTCCCTGACGATTGTCGTACTCGATGAACCACAGACGAGACGGGCGAGCAGGAAGCGGGCGTCGGGGCCGCGCAGTTTCGCGGGATCGGGAACGCGTGGGAGAAAGGGGTGATGAGTGAAAACGCAAAGCGGGGACTTGTCGGCGGTCCAGGTGTCGCTCGCCCAGCCGAGTTCACGGGTATAATCACCGGGACGGAGCGATTGATAATTTTTCGGAGCCTGCGGAACGGCGAGTTCGCCGACGAAGGCGGTTTCGTTGGATTTGGGCGGCGTGAAGTACGGGAGGAGATTCCAGTCGGACTTCGTAGAGGCGCGGAAACCGATGTAGAGATTCTGACGGGCGGGGCCGCGGAGCGCGTGTCCGAAACCGCCGGGAGAGTCGACGAGGCCCAGCGTGAAACTTGCGAAGGCGCCGAAGGGCGAATGCTGCGTGTGGTAACTTTCGAGAGAGGCAGACGACGGCGCGGAGGGCATGGGGTTTAGCGGGAACCGATGCAAAGGACGGGCCGGAAATGGAGCAATCTAACGGGAGATACTAACTTTAGACTTGAGAGCGGGTGAATGCCGAGTCATCCGGCTCGGCATGAACAAACGACGCGTCACGTTGCTCGATGTTGCGAAGGAAGCGGGTGTGCATGTGACGACGGTGTCGCTGGCGTTGCGCAATAATCCGCGGCTGCCGGAGGAGACGCGAGCGCGGATAAAGGCGCTGGCCGACAAGCTCGGGTATGCCCCGGATCCACTGCTGAAGGCGCTCGTCGCCTATCGCGGACGGATCATGACGCGGCGCAATCCGCCCACGCTGGCCTATGTGACGAACTGGAATAGCCGGCTCGGGTGGAAGAAGGTGACGGCGCATCCGGATTTTTATGCGGGTGCCTTGGCGAAGGCGGAGGAGCTGGGGTATCACCTCGAGCATTTCTGGATGCGCGAACCGGGGCTGACGCACGGCCGGTTGAGCCGGATTCTTTATTCGCGTGGAATCAACGGGCTGATCATCGCCTCGCACGTGCGCGAAGTGGACGTGCAGCTTCACTTCGACTGGGAGCGTTTCAGCGCGGTGAAGATCGACTATTTTCCGCACGAGCCGCGGTTGCACAACGTGACGAACAACCAGTGCGACATCATCCGGCTCGCGATGCAGCGGTTGATGGCGCTGGGGTATCGGCGGATCGGATTCGTGATGCACCGAGGCTGGGATCACAGCGTGGATCACTTGTGGACGGCGGGGTTTCTCTGCGAGCAGGTGAATCTCGCGGAGAGTGAACGGATCCCGATGTTTCTGTTTCCCGATGCGGAGCCGGTGGAGGCGTGGATGGGGGAGAGTCAGTCGGACGTCGTGGTGCCGACCGAGGCATTCGGGCGCTGGTTCAAGAAATACAAGCCCGAGGTGATCGTGAGCAAAGCGTCGTTCGTGAACGCGGCGCTGGCAGAGTTGAAACTCAAAGTGCCGCGCGACGTCGCGTTCGTGGATGTTTTTCTCGACGACAGCTCGGGCGCGGTGGCGGGCGTGCGGCAAAATCACGCGACGGTCGGTGCGCTGGCGATCGAGATTCTGGCGGGACAGCTGCAGCACAACAAATACGGCGTGCCGGAGATTCCGACGACCACGTATGTGGAAGGCACGTGGTTTGACGGGAAGAGTTGTCCGAAGCGGTGAGCGGGTTTTTACCGCGAATGGCGGAGAGTGAGGCGGGCGGATCAGCCTGGGGGCCAGTTCATCTGGCGCTTGGCGAGCAGATGAACGTGAAGGTGCGGGATGGTTTCACAGGCGTCCGGGCCATTGTTGATCACGAGGCGGAAGCCGTGTTCGAACTGGAGTTTTCTCGCGATGGCTCCTGCGGTGACGAGGAGGTGTCCGAGTTGGGATTCGTCGGCGGGGGTGGATTCACCGACGCGGGGGATGAGTTTTTTGGGGATGATCAGGAGGTGGACCGGAGCTTGGGGCTGGATGTCGTGGATGACGATGCAGCGGTCGTCCTCGTGTTCGATCTTTGCGGGGATTTCGCGGTCGATGATTTTTTGGAAGAGCGTTTTCGACATAGGGCGATTCAGGTGAGCGGCGGTTAATTTTGAAGCGCAAAGACGCGAGCGCGCAAGGGTCAGAGCGAAGTAAGACGGTAGTCGGATCGCGGCGTAAAGCCGCTCCTACAGGAAGAGCAAATTCAGATTGGCGCTGGGAGTCGTGCGGGCGGCGGCGAGGTCGCGGAGGAAGGCGAGGGTGTCGTCGTACTCGCGTAGGCGTCTGGGCGTTTCACGCCGGTCGGGTGGAAGGAGGGCGGGGCGGAGATTGGTGACGAGGAGTGTGGATTGCGAAAAGGGCGCGAGGTGTTTCAAGCCGCGCATGAGTTCGTCGCGTGCGAAAAGCGGCGTCGCGGACGTTAGTGTGGCGGTGGCGTCCCAGTGATAGAAGCCGTGATTGGGCTGGGCATCGAAAAATTGAGCGAGCAGGCGGGCGGCGGCGGCGGTGAAGGCGGCGTCGTATTTGGCGGCGAATTCCGGGTGCTCGGCAGTCTGGGTTTCCAATTCGGAGAGACTGAAGGCGATGGCTTCCTTGATCTGGTTTGCGAGATAGAGATCCTGGCCCGTGACGGACGCGAAGAGAGCGTTGATCAGGTGAAGGCGGCGGAGGTCGTCGCGGGAGGGAGGCATTTCTTTTTTAACCACGGATGGCGCGGAGGCGCGCGGATTGGGAAAGGCGATTGTGGAGGCGTGAGCTGGCTCAGTTTCTAGGCGATTTCGGGCATGTGTTTGCTCGCTATCGCCCAGCGCGCTTGGAGTGCGCGCTCCACCTTACTTCTGCTTCGGTTTTTCCAAGGAGCTGATCTCGTGCATGAACTCGGAGACGTCACGGAATTCCTTGTAGACGCTGGCGAAGCGGACGTAGGCGACCTGGTCGATTTTCTTGAGGCCCTGCATGATGGCGTCGCCGATGGCCTGCGTGGGAATTTCGCTTTCGTACTTCGACTCCACCTGGTCGATCACGTCCTCGACGAGCATGGTGATTTGCTCGGCGTCGACCGGGCGCTTGTGGAGCGCGGCGCGGATGGAGTGGACGAGTTTTTCGCGGTCGAAGTCTTCGCGGAGGCCGTCGCGTTTGATGACGATGAGACCGTCACGAACGATGGATTCGGTCGTGGTGAAGCGGTAGCCGCATTCCGTGCATTCGCGGCGGCGGCGGATGGACGAACCCTCTTTGCTGATGCGGGAGTCGATGACTTTGTCCTCGATGGAGGTGCACTTGGGGCAGCGCATGAATGAAGAGGGAAAGTGAAGGCTGAAGGGTGAAACGGCTGCCGGAATCGCGGCGTAAAGCCGCTCCTACAGTCGGAGGATTCGCTCAGTTGAGCTTCAGGAAGTTTTCGAGGATCTTCATACCGCCCTCGGTGGCGATGGACTCGGGGTGAAACTGGACGCCCCAAATGGGGAGCTCCTTGTGGCGGAGGCCCATGATTTCGCCTTCGGCTGTCTCGGCGGTGATTTCGAGCACGGGCGGCAGGCTGGCACGTTCGACGAGAAGAGAGTGGTAACGCGTGGCGGCGAAGTCCTGCGGCATGCCTTGGAACACGTCGGTGTTCTTGTGGTGAATCGGCGAAGTCTTGCCGTGCATGAGGCGGTCGGCGCGGACGACTTTGCCGCCGAAGTAGTGGCCGATGGACTGATGGCCGAGGCAGACGCCGAAGATGGGTTTTTTTCCGGCGAAGGCTTTGATGATGTCGAGGGTGACGCCGGCTTCGGCGGGCGAACAAGGGCCCGGGGAAAGGAGGACGCGGTCAGGGTTGAGGGCGAGCGCCTCGGCGGGCGTGATCTCGTTGTTGCGGAAGATGCGCTGCGCCACGCCCAGCTGTCCGTAATATTGGACGAGGTTGTAGGTGAAGGAGTCGTAGTTATCGATGACGAGGAGCACGGTGGTTTAATAACCGTTGGAAAGGCGGTTCGGTCAAGTGTGACGGAGGGCGGACGTGGCCCGATGGAAATACAGCGGAACGAAGCGGAGACGGGAGCAGTTGCCGGTGGCGAATCCTTCCGGGGTTAAGGACGGGCGGAATCCGGGCAGGATTAAGAGGATGAACAGGTTTGGGTAAGAGGCGGCTGGGAAAGAGGGGTGTCGGGCGTTGCGGGGTTGCCAGCGGCGGAGCGGGGCGCGAGGTTTGCGGGCGTATTATGCCTGAGCATTTCCAGCTTTTGAAAACCGACACGGCCACTGCCGCCCGGCGCGGGCGGTTGAAGACGCGTCACGGGGTGGTGGAGACGCCGATCTTCATGCCGGTTGGAACGCAGGGGACGGTGAAGGCGATCACGCCGGCGCACATCCAGGAGATCGGGGCGCAGATTATTCTGGGGAATACCTATCACTTGAATCTGCGGCCCACGAGCGAGCTGGTGAAAGAGCTGGGCGGGCTTCACCGGTTCATGGGCTGGGATGGGCCGATCCTGACGGATAGCGGCGGATTTCAGGTTTTCTCGCTGGCGAAACTGCGTGACATCCGCGAGGACGGCGTGGCGTTTCAGTCGCACCTCGACGGGGCGAAATTATTTCTCGGGCCGAAGGAAGTGATGACGATCCAGGCGAATCTGGGGAGCGACATCGCCATGGTTCTGGACGAGTGTCCGCCGTGGCCGTGCACGCGCGACGAGTGCGCGCGGGCGGTGGAGCGGAGTTTTCGCTGGGCGAAGCAGTGCAAGGCGATCGCGACGGACAATGGATTCCTCGCGAACGGACATCACGTGTTCGCGATCGCGCAGGGATCGACATTCGACGATCTTCGTCGCGAGGCGGCGGAGTCGCTGGCGTCGCTCGATCTTCCTGGATATGCGGTGGGCGGCGTGAGCGTGGGCGAACCGGAGCCGGAGATGATCAAGCAGGTGGGGGCGACGACGCCGTACATGCCGAAGGACAAACCGCGTTACACGATGGGGCTGGGGACGCCGCCGCAGATTTTGAAGATGATCGCGCTGGGCGTGGACATGTTTGACTGTGTGCTGCCGAGCCGCGTGGCGCGCAATGGGCTGGTGTTCACGCCGGACGGACCGATGAACCTGCGGAACGAAAAATATCGCGCGGATCCGCGGCCGATTTCGGACGAGGTGAACAATTATACGTCGCGGTTCTCCCGCGCCTATCTGCGGCATCTGACGGTGGCCGGGGAGATGTTGAGCGGGACGTTGCTCACGATCCACAACCTCCACTTTTTCATCGATCTGACTGCACAGGCCCGGGCGCATATCGAGGCGGGCGATTTTGGTGCGTGGCACCGCGCGTGGATCGAACGTTACGAGTCAGGCGCGGCGGAGCGTCTGGCGGGAGGGAAGTGAGGGCGGAGCAAGCGCAGAAGCCTCCCTGCGTTTTCAAGAGCCGCTCTTAGGGAGCGGATTTGACTGCAGGGAGGAGGTGGGACTGGCGTCGCAGAGGGCATTCACCGCGGTTCGAAATTGATCCATCGTGAACGGTTTCGAGAGCATGGAGTCGACGCCGATTCCGGTGAGGACATCTTTCTCGGCGGGGCTGAGGCGGCCGCTGATGATGAGAATTTTTCCTATGTAGCGGGCGGAAGCGCGGACGCGGCGGGAAAGTTCGATGCCGTCCAGTCCGGGCATGTTGATATCAAAGATGAGCAAGTCGTATCCGGGCAGTTTGTCCTGAATGCGATCCCATGCTTGAGCGCCATCGGGCGCGTGGTCGACCTGATGGCCGGCGCGGCGGAGGACGGTGACGAGAGTTTGCGCGATCAGTTCCTCGTCCTCGGCGATGAAGATGCGGCTCGGGGCCGGGAGACGGGATACTGGCTGTGCCGGAGCGGTGTTTATCGACGAAGACGCGGGATAAGCGGGGAGGACAAGATGGAAGGCGGTGCCTTCACCCATGACGGACTCGACGGTGATATGCCCGCCGCTTTCGACGACGGTATGCCAGACCGTGGCCAGGCCGAGGCCGGAACCCTGGCCAACGCCCTTGGTGGTGAAGAACGGTTCAAAAATGCGTTCGCGTACATCGGGTGTCATGCCCTGGCCGTTGTCACGGACAGTGAGGCGCTGCCACCCGAGGGCCGGACGTTCACGGCCGGCGGGTGGTTCGACGGCCTCCGGAGGGAGCTGGCTGACGCTGATCTGGATCCGCGGCGTCCAATTTTCGGGACGAAGGGAAAGTTTGTCGGTGAGAGTATCGCGGGCGTTCAGGAGGAGGTTCAGGAGCGCCTGATGGAGGTCCGTGGCATTTATCTGAAGAGGCGGGATCGTGGGTGGTATCGAGGATTCGATGACGATGCGACGGTCGATGGTCTGGCGGAGGAGCTCGACGCAGCTGGTGGCAAGGAGGGCGAGATGGGCGGTTTCGAGCGGGGCTCCGGATTTGCGGCCGAAAGCGAGGAGGCGGTGGGTGAGCTCGGAGGATCGGATGACGACGCGCTGGATGAGCCCGACCTCGGTTTGAAGGCGGGCATCGCCGGCCCAGTCCGCCTGGATCTCGCCGATCTTGAGCATGGCCGGGGTGAGGAGGTTGTTGAATTCGTGGGCAATGCCGCCGACGAGTTCGCCGATGGCGCGGAGGCGGCGGGACTGGGCGATCTCCTCGTCCAACTGGCGGCGGCGGGTGACATCCTCGGTGAGCACGCACAGGCGGGGGAAGCCCCGAAGGCTGGAGGCGAGGGGAACGAGGGTGACGAGGAGGTGCTGGCGGGTTTCTCCGAGCTTGAATTCCTCGCGGAGGATTTCGCCGGCGACGGCGGGACGCAGGAAGATTTTTGCGAGGAGTTCGGCGAGGCCCTGGGGCAGGGGGAGTTCGCCGAGCGAACGTCCGACGGCGGCGCTGGCGGACAGACCAAAGGTGAGCTCGGCCTGAGGATTGATGGAGAGGACGAAGCGGCCTTCCGGGCGTGTCTCGAACACGCACATGCCGGTGGGGATGTTCTGGTAGAGAGCGCTGAGCAGGGATTCTTTTTCCGTGAGTTCGGCGGCCTGGCCGGCGATCCGTTTGTGGAGCGTGCGCTGGCGGATAAAGCCCCAGAGTGCGGCGAGAAATCCGAGCGTGAGTGCGGCGAGCACGTAGCGTACGACCTGTTCACCGGTGAAGACCTCCGGATCGAAACGCTTGAACCATTTCCGGTAGATGGCGTTGTATTCGCCCGTTCGATTCAGGATGGCGAGGCCCTCGTTCAGGCGGGCGAGGAGCTGGGCGTCGCCTTTGTGGACGGCGAAACAGTGGCGGATGTCGTAGTCGGGGATCGGGCTGCCAAGCATGACCACGTGCTTGAGGTGTGCGCGGTCGATGACGGCGAGGGCGGTGAGGTGGGAGATGAAGGCTCCTGCGCAGCGGCCGTCATCGATGAGGCGGAGGGCTTCATCGGAGGAGCTGACATAGAGAGGTTTTATACGGAGGGAACGATCACGGAGGAATTTTTCCGCGATGCTGTTGACGCCGATGATGGCGAAAGGCTGTCCGTTGAGGTCTTCGATAGAGTGAATGGGGCCGTCTTTTCTGACGAAGATCGATCCCTGGAGGGTGAGGAAAGGTACGGAGAATTCTGCGTAGGCCTCGCGATCAGCGGACTGGCTCCACGATTGCAGCATATCGAACTCGCCGAGGCGGAAGCGGTCGTGAAGCTCTTTCCCGGAAACTCCTTCACGTTCGAACTGAAGATTCATTACGCGGGCGACGGCATCGAAGAGATCGGCGGAGAATCCGGTCCATTTGCCATCGCTGCCGAGATAGCCGTAGGGAAAACTATCGGAAGTGCTGCCGACGCGGAGTGGCTGGCGTTCTGCAATGGGGGGGAATTCCGGGCGGCGATCGGGCGGCAATTTGGGGCGTCCGGCCGCGGAAAGGCTGGAAGCTACGACCAGAAAAGCGGCGATGATCCATCCGTATGAAAGACGTCGCACGTGAAGTGACCAGGGGAATGGCACGTCGTTAGGGCTGGGGATTGAGCGAAGATATTCGCCAGCTTTTGATCGGCAACGCGTAAAGTGAACTTTAGCGCAGACCTGAGCGGGCCGATGAAAATATTTCCCGTCACATAATCCCCTCCCTGATGAAAACCTCTCGATTTATCCTGCTCGCATGCGCGCTCCTGCCCTTGATGACCCTGGCTGGACGTGCGCAGGAATTGGTTCTGCGAATACGGGCGGATGCCTGGATGCCGTTTAATGGCGATCCGAAGGGAAGCCGGCCGGGTTATGTGATCGATCTGGCGCGGCTGATTTTCGAGCCGGCCGGGGTAAAAATCGACTATCAGCTTATGCCATGGAAAGACGCGCTGGAGGCTGCGCGGAAATCGGAGATCGATGCGGTGATCGGGGCGAACCCGACTGAAGCCGAGGGGCTCCTGCTGCCGAAGCAGTCGGCGGGGATGCCGAGGATCGCGCTTTTTGTGAAGAAAGAGAACCCTTGGAAGTATGAAAATCTGCAGTCGTTGAACTCGGTGCGGCTCGGGGTGATCACCGGTTACAGTTATTGGGATAATTTTGACGCCTATCTAAAAAACAACCGGTCGGGAAAGATCGTGTTTTTCGAGGGTGAGACGCCACTGAGTGATGGCATTGCGCAGCTTAAGGATGGGAAGATCGATGTGATGGCGGAAACGCTCGCGGTCTTCATCTGGACGGTGCGCAGCAGTGGCGGTTCGCCGGCCGATTACCGAGTGGCGTACCTGCAGGCAGGGGAGCCGATCTACATGGCTTTTGCGAAGAACGAGACCGGCCGGCGATTCGCGGAGATCTTCGACAAGGGTCTCGAGCGGCTGCGCAAGAGCGGCGAGCTCACGACGGTTTTGCGGCACTATGGTCTGTCCGACTGGGAGTGAGGGGAGGGGCCTGATCTGGCCGTTGTGAAGACATCAACGGCCGTGGAGAGAAGCGGCTTTGAAGGTGGTTTGCCGCTCAGGAATAGATGAGGTGGGTCACGGTTTTCTCGTGCGTGGTGAAGCCGAGCTGGGCGCCTTGCGCGAGGTTTTCGTGAATGGCGGCCGACATTCGCTGGTTCACGTCGTCGCGGTCGGGGCCGGAGAGATGGATTCCGAGTTCGGGGCAGAGCTCGTGGAATTCGCCCAGCGAGGACCATTGAAAGCAGATCACGCTGGTGATGGATCGCTCCGGCGTGCGCACGTAGGCTTGGGTGAGCATCCGGTCGATCATGGAACGGAACTCTACGGTCGGGAGCGGCTTGGCCATGCCATCGTTGGCGCCGGCTTTGAGGACGCGGTTCAGCAGGGTGGCATCCATGCAACTGCTGACGACGATGATGGGAAGCTGGGTGTTGTCACTTTTCAGCCGCACGCGCGTGATGAGATCGAGTGCATCGCCATCGGGAAACAGGTAGTCAGTGACGATCAGGTCGAAGCGGCGTTCCTGTGCGAGGGTGAAGCCGGCTCGCGGCGAAGGGGTGATGGTGAGCTCGCACGCGGACTGAAGATATTTGCGCATCAGCAATTGTGAGGTGGCGCTGTCTTCCACGTAGAGCACTTGTTTCATGCGGGGTGCCGCGTGCGGCGAGGGGTGGTGTTATATCGACGCGCGAAGGAATGAGGTTGAGGGAAAAGTGACCGCGCGGCTGCATCCGTGCGAAATAAACAGGGAGGAAATCCGGAGTCCGAATGACGAAGGCCGGATATGAAAGCCGGTTACGGAACGGGGATTTGTTCGTGGGCGGCCAGGGCGAGCGCGGAGTTGGCGGGAAGTTCGTAGGTGTTCTTGAAGCCGGCGAGGGCGAGGCCGCGGCGGGCTTCGGGGGCGCGCATGAAATGGCGCCATACAAATTCGCTGCGCAGGTTTTCCGCCATGACGAGCGTGATGCCGACGTCGATGGCGATCACATCGTGGGAGACCCAGCCGGTTTGCGGATTGAAGGCGTCGGCGAAACCGTAGCGTCCCCAGACACGGTCACCGCCGATGGCGCGCATGTTGCGGAGGGAGTCCAGGCATTCGCGCGGGGCAAAAGGCAGTGAGCCGCCGGGAGCGCAGGGGACAAGGGTGCCGTCGAGGCGTTCGGAGCCGCCGGTGGGACCGCCCCAATCCATATAGCCGCGGGCGCTGTCGGAGGCGGTGACGCCCCAGAGTGTGCGGGACCAGAGGGTAAATTTTTGCGCGAGATCGGCGCACCAATCGCGTTGCGCGAGGGTGGCGTCCACGGAGTTTTGCCAGTAGTCCGCGTAGTGATCGCGCTTGCCGCGGAAGTCGAACCAGGCGTGGGCGTATTGGTGGGCAAAAAGGGGCGGGTAGTGAATGAAGGTGCGTGAGCCGTAGGTGACAACGGGGCCGCGGCGCCAGGCGTTCCACGCTGTGGCGGGAAGGGCATTCGAAGGAGCGCCGATTCCGAGAAGATAGAGGCCGAGGAGTTCGCTGTAGCTGTCCCAGCGATGAGCAATGAAGCCGGTTTCGGGGCGCCAGCCGTGCGTCAGCGTGGCGCCGTTGTTGAGCGCCCACCGCCAGTCGATGCGGGCGTAGAGTTTATTGACGAGACGGGTGACTTCCGGGTCGCGGAGGTATTCGCGGGCGAGGATGGCGCCTTTGAGGAAGAGGGCGGTGTCGATGGTCGACGCTTCGCAGAGCCAGACGCGTTTGCCGGTGTGGACGTTGACGAAGTGGTAGAGCCAGCCGTGCTCGTGTTCGACGTGGTCGTGGACAAAGTGGAGGACGCGACGGGCGCGGGTTACCACCTCGTCGTGGCTGAGCCAGCCGCGTTGCTCTCCGATGCACCAGGCGGTCAGCGCGAAGCCTGTGGCGGCGACGCTGGCGGGAGCTTCGCTTGCGGAGCCATCGATGGGGGCGCGGTCGCGGGTGAGGCCGGTCACAGGGTCGGAGTGTTCGTCGAAATAACGAAGGGAGCGCAGTTGCAGGTCGTCCAGGAATGCACCGTCCTCGGAAGAAATATACTCGACGGTCGGTGGGGCTGGAACCGGAGTTCTGCCGGGTGCACCGACGAGAACCAGACAGGCGGCGAACTTGGCGAAGAGCATCCGCGCGGTGCGGAGTTTACGACTCGGGCGCGGCTTTTTCAGATGTCTGGAGCGCGCGTTTGCCATAGGTGTTTTATCGGCCGGACAAGGCGAAAAACTGAGGAACTTTCGTCAAAATGAGGTGAAGTCCTGCCCTCGTAGGAACAAACGGACTACGGCAGAAAAAATTACTGCGTAATGCCCGGATTTTCGGGACGGACGGTCGGGTAGAAACGTGTTTCATCCGGCGAAAAACCGGTGAGACTGTCGTCATCATGAAATTTCCCGAAGCCCGCCCCGCTGTTACTTTTGATGAAGCGCGACAGAGCGTTTTCCGCCGGTGTACGGCGAAGGCCGGCGTGCTGATTGCGGCTGCGCTGGCGCTATTCGCGCCGGGAGTGAAAGCGCAGACGGCCGGGCCGGTGGCAGCAGCGGCCAAGAGCGAAATTGTGGAGGCACGTTACAAGGTCGCCGTGGTGGACCTGATGATCTTGAAGCGGCAGAAGCTCAGCGCGCTGCCGCTGGCGAAGGAGCTGGGCGCCGACGGGCTCGAGGTGGACATGGGTGGGCTGGGGCAGCGGGAAACCTTCGACAACAAACTGGCGGATCCGGCGATGGTCGCGCAGTACCACGAGCAGGCAAAGGCGCTGGGGCTGGAGTTTTGCTCGGTGGCGATGACGGGGTTTTACGCGCAGTCGTTTGCCACGCGCCCTACGTATGAACGCATGGTCGGCGACGCCATCGACACGGCGAAGGCGCTTGGTGTGAAGGTGGTTTTCCTGCCGCTTGGCGTGCAGGGCGACTTGGTGAAAAATCCGGAGCTGCGGCCACGGATCGTGGAGCGGCTGAAGGTCGTGGCGGCGCTGGCGGAAGCGGCGAAGGTGACGATCGGATTGGAAACCGCCCTCGATGCGAAGGGTGAGGTGGCGTTGCTTGACGAAGTGGGATCGGAGGCGGTGAAGAGTTATTTTAATTTCTCCAACGCGCTGAAGAACGGTCGCGATTTACAGGCGGAGCTGAAGACGCTCGGAAAAGAGCGGATCTGCCAGATTCACGCCACGGACGACGATGGCGTGTGGCTGGAGAACAATACGCGGCTCGATATGAAGAAAGTGAAGGCGACGCTCGATGAAATGGGCTGGCGCGGATGGCTCGTGGTGGAGCGGTCACGCGATCAGACGCGGGCGACGGACGTGAAGTGGAATTTCACGGCGAACGTGAAGTACCTGAAGAGCGTTTTTCAGGTGGAGTGAAGTGGGTGGAGGTTCACCGCGGAGGCGCGGAGGACGCAGAGGTTCGGAGCGGGCCTGCAGGGTCTAGTGCGACTTACTGGATTTATCTCAAAAATCAGTCGCGGGGCTCGTTGGTGGGCGTCGCTTCGAGTTCGTGGCAGGCTTTGATGTAGGAGGCAGCGGACCAGGCCTGGAAGGCTTTGCCCATCGGACGGCCGGTGATGCCGTGGGCCCATTCGTTGAACTCCCACTCCTGATCACGACCGAGCTGGTTGAGGCGGGCGAGTTGGAGGAGTTCACGGGAAGCGACTTCGTGGAAGCCGAGCTGATGGATGAAGCGCACCCACATACCTCCGATGAACGGCCAGATGCCGCCGTTGTGGTAGTGGTTGGGGAGGTTGAGGAGATTGACCGTGTAGTAGGAGCGCCAGTCGGGATCGCCGGCCTGAACGACGGGGTAGAGATTTTCCACGGGCCAGGGATTGTTCACGCCGACGCCCCAGAGATAGCGGAAGACGGTGCGGGCACGGTCGATGTCGAGCACGTGCATGAGGAAGGCGAGGATGTTGCCGTAGACGTCGCAGCGCCAGTTGAAGGAAAACGGCGTGATCTCGGCCAGAAGGTACTGGGTGTCGCCGAGGCCGAACTGGCGGTCGGCGAAGCGATTCGCGGGCGGTGCCTTCGGATCGGAGATGCGGGTGGTGGGCCAGAAAGTGTCGAGGACTCGGGTGCGGACTTTTTGTGACCAGCGGAGGTAATCGGCGGCGCGTTCGTACTGGCCCAAAAATTCAAGGAGCCGGCCGAAGCAGACGTTGGTGCGATACCAAAGGACCTCGTCATAGAGGACGTTGTAACTGCGGCCGAAGAGGTCGGTCCAGTCGCCGGCCTCGGGGATTTCGAGGAGCCCGTCGTTGTTGGAGTCGTGTGCGCTGAGCCAGTTCATCGCGACCTGAAGGCGCTCGGCGTGAGTGCGGAGGAAATCGAGGTCGCCGGTCTTGTTGACGTAGTTGTAGACGGCGATGATGACCCAGAGACCCGAGTCGATTGAGCAGATGTTGCCCACGCCGCCGTAGTCGGCTTCGGCGCTGTCGATGCGGACATTGGCGGGAATTTGTCCGGAGGGAGATGCGGCGCGCAGGAGTGTTTCGAGCGTGGCTTTCTGAGCAGCGCGGATGTCGGAGTCCTCGAGGTCGAGGGAGTAAATGACGGTGATGGAGCCGTCGCGCGCCCAGACGGAGCGGTAATTCACATCGGTGCCGGTGACGACGTTGTCCGAGAGGGAGCAGGCGGAAAATCCGAGTGGCGTGATATTTTTGCGGAGAGCGACGAGTGCTTTCTCGTAGCCGGTGTGGATGAGTTTTTTCTCGTCGTCGGTGAGCGAGACGAGTTGCGAGCCGGTGAAAAGAAGGCGGAAAGGCGCGGCCATTTTCTCGGCGGGAATGCCTGTCTGGCCGGGGGAAGGGGCGCGAGCGATGACGCCGTAGTGACGAAGTCCTTCGAGGACGCCGTCGGCGAGGACGAGGCCAGACGTATAGGTGGGAATGTCGACGGTGGCGGCGAAGAGCTCGGGGCGTGCATTCTGGACGATGATGCCGCGGACCCCGGGAAGACGGAACATGCCGGCATCGTTGCCGGTGTCGCCGGCGACGAGGATTTCGTCGGTGGCGATGTTCAGGCGGGCGCAGAGCCAGGAGAGTGCACCGCCTTTGTTGGCACGTCGAGGAATGACATCGAGATCGCGGTTGCTCGAGTAGACGACGCAGGTCTCAAGTCCGGCGGACGCGAGTTGCTGCTCGAGAGTCTGGAGCTGGAGCGGTGTGGCGTCTTCCAAAAACCAACTGGTCTTGAATGCGTGCTGAAACTCGTCCGGCTGCGGACGGATGTTGGGAATCGCGGCGGTGATCGCTTTGACTTTTTCCAAGTCCCAACCGGGAGAAATCACTTGAGCGAATTGATCGAGGGCGCGGTTTTTGCGCGTGTCGTGGATCTGGGTGCCGACTCCTCCGATGATGTAGTCGGGGGCAGGAAGCTCGCCGCTGGCAATGAGGCTTTGGGTGTCGCCGATGAGACGTCCGCTATTGTAGACAAGGAGCGGGCGCTGGCCTGCAGGGAGAGACGTCCAAGCTGCCGCGAAGCGGTTGGCGGCTTCGGGATTGCCCAGGAGAGTGCCGTCGAGATCGGTGCTGAACAGGCGGATGGTTGACGGAGATTTTTGATCGCTCATGGGATGCTGGAGATGTGCGAGGATTGTGCGGCGGGGGGACTGAAAAGGACGACACGGAGGTCGTCCCTCCAGATTGGTGGGCGCTCAGTCGCCGTCGTTCCATGGCTCGTCCCACTCCGTGTCGGTGAACGATGCGGCGGAGACACGTTCTTCGACGAGGCTGATGAGTTGCTGGGCGATGCCGGTCCACGTGAAGAGGCTGCGTGCCTTGTGCGCTCCCATGCGGGAGAGGCGTGCGGCGAGGCGCGGATGTTTGAGCGGTTTCACGATCATGATGCCGAGATCTTCGCGATCGAACGGATCACCATAAAGCGCGTGGCGGCCGAACGAGATGGCGCGGAAGAGTCCGCCCTGGGTTGTAACGACGGTGGGCGCACCGCAGGCCATGGCTTCGATGGCGGTCATGCCGAAGGGCTCGTAGCGACTGCAGAGAACGAAGATGTCGGCGGCGCGGTAGTAGTCGGGGAGATCGGCTTCGGAAACGAAGCCACCAAAGCGGACTTTCTCGTCGAGGCCGAGGCGGGTGACCTGG
Organism: Nibricoccus sp.; assembly: GCA_049840895.1. Classification (GTDB taxonomy): domain Bacteria; phylum Verrucomicrobiota; class Verrucomicrobiia; order Opitutales; family Opitutaceae; genus Nibricoccus. Next base: position 60,501 of record JASGJB010000062.1, read on the forward strand.
GCTTTGAGTTCATCGAGGATGGCCTGCTCGTTCTTGTTTTAGTTTTTCGCCACCGACAGCGAGATGGAGAACGGCATCGGGAATGCGTTGTGCGACGAGGGCGAAAGATTCGACGAGGAGGTCGTAGCCTTTGTTGCGGGCGAGACGACCGAGCGCGAGAATGACGCTGCCTTCGAAGCCAAGACGCTGGCGGATGGTTTTTCGCGATGCGGCGCTGACGGGATAGAAGCGGTTGTCGTCGTATCCCGGCGGGATCATGTGGGCGTTTTCGGTGACGGTGCCGTAATCGCTCGTGATCATGTCGAGCTGCGGCGGTGTCGTGGCGATAACCGCGTCACATGAGCGGTAAAGAAGGGTTTCCTGACGGATGCGCTCGGCGAAGTTGTATTTCTTTTCGAAGTTTGCGGCGTCGTCCGGGAGTCTTTTTCCATCAGCTGCTTTTTCCAGAGTCCGAGGGAATGCGGCGTGTGAATATGCGGGACATCGAGCGCCTCGGTCAGGCGCTGCGTGGCCACGCCTGCGTCCCAATAGTGACTGTTGAAGAAATGGTATTTGAGGCCGTGCCTGTTGATGAAACGCAGGGCGTTTTCGGACCACTCGGCCAGATAATCGACCAGGTATTCCTTGCCGATGAATTTCTTTCCGCCGCAGGGAATGCGAATCACGCGGACACGTTCATTGACGACGTCGATCTCGGGTTGGTCTTCGAAACGACGGGTCCAGATGTCGACCTCGAAGCCGAGCTGGGCGAGTTTTTTGGAGAGTTCGAGGACGTACACGACCTGACCGCCGGTGTCGGCCGCACCGAGTGGCGGCGTGGCGGCGACGTAGCCGTGTGTGGAGACCATGCCGATGCGAGGCAGTGGTGAGTCGAAGGAGAGCGGATTCATGTGCTGGCGTTGAACAGACGCCCGGCCCGGAGGCGGACATCGGAGTTTTTGACTGCACGGTGAAATGCACCGTGACGGCGTTCGCGCGCTTGCGGACGCCCCGACCGGCCGCGCACACGGGAGCGAAGAAACGCACCACGGTCGTGGAGAAGAGAACTTGCTCGTGACCGGGCTCGCGCGTGCGACCTGCCCTCAGGACAACGAGATGGGGACGCGGTGCCGCGGAATTTTCCGGGAAGCGCGGGGCGATTTGCAGTGGTCCGCGGGATCAGGCGGAGGACTTGGCAAGCCAGCGCTCGATGACCACCGCGAGTTCGGCGAACTTCACGGGTTTCGAAAGATAGTCATCCATGCCGACAGAAAGGCAGTGTTCACGTTCGCCGGCGACGACATTGGCCGTGAGCGCTATCACCGGCACCCGGATGCCGCGGTCTTCGCGACGGCGGAGTTCGGTGGTTGCGGCGTAGCCGTCGAGTTCGGGCATGTGGCAATCCATGAGCACGAGATCGTAGGAGGCCGCGGAAAGGGCTTCGAGGGCTTTGCGGCCGTCTGATACGACGTCGGCTTGATGGCCGAGTTTTTCGACCATGCGGCGCGCGAGCGTCTGGTTCACGGCATTGTCCTCTGCGATGAGGATGCGGGCGGTTTTGCGCGCAGCCGCCGATGGAGCGGGTGGCGGAACGGGCGCGGAGGGCTGGACCTGATGGCCGTTGACGGCGGCAGGCGGGCCGGCGGGCGGGGGCGGGACATCCGACCAGGCGCGCTGAATACCGCGGAGCAGGGAGGCTTTGCGTATCGGCTTTTGCGAGACGGAGACAAAGTTGTTGTTCTCGATCAGCGTGCGGTGGTCGCGCATGAGGGCCGAACTCAGGAGCATGAGCGGCATCCCGGAGAGGGCGGCGTCGGCCCGGACGGCGGCGGCGAGCTCCAGGCCATCCATGGAGGGCATGTGGAAATCGAGAATGGCCAGATCGAAGGGCTTGTTTTCGTGCGCGGCATGACGAAGCCGCTCGAGGGCGGAAACACCGTCCCGTGATTCTTCGACGGTGATCTGCCACTGACGGAGGATGCGGGTGAGGATGAGGCGGTTGGTCTCGTGGTCATCCACGACTAGAACGCGCCGGCCTGGGAAAGCGGGCGGAGTTTCTGGAATAGGCGGAGTGGAGTGGCTGCCGTGGGCAAGCACGAGGGTGAACCAGAAGGTCGAGCCGCGGCCGGGTGTGCTTTCCACGCCGATACGGCCGCCCATGAGTTCCACGAGCTGCCGGGAAATGGCGAGGCCCAGGCCGGTGCCGCCGAAACGGCGGGTGACGGAGCCATCCACTTGTGTGAACGACTGGAAAAGGCGGCCGGCGGCTTCAGGAGTCATGCCGATGCCGGTGTCCCTGACCTCGATCCGGAGCTGGAGGCGGCTGTCGGTGGACGGCTCGCGGGACATTTTGACGAAGACTTCTCCTTGCTCGGTGAACTTGATGGCGTTGCTGGTGAGATTGAGGAGGATCTGGCGGATGCGGCCGGGGTCGCCGACCGCTTCGAGCGGGACGTCGTCTTCGATCCAGCAAGCGAGCTCGATCTGTTTGCGCGTGGCGGCTTCGGCGAGGAGTTCGACGACATCTTCGACGGCGTCGCGGAGTTTGAAGTCGGAGCGCTCGAGCTCGAGTTTGCCGGCCTCGATTTTGGAGAAGTCGAGAATGTCGTTGATGATGCCGAGAAGGGCTTCGGCGGATTTGCGGACGGTGTCGGCAAACTGGCGTTGTTCGTCGTCGAGCTTGGTATCGAGAAGGAGGCCGGTCATGCCGATGACGCCGTTCATGGGCGTGCGGATTTCGTGGCTCATGTTGGCCAGGAAAAGACTCTTGGCCTGGGTAGCGGCTTCGGCCTGTTCCTTGGCGCGGGCGAATTCGCGGGTGCGCTCGACGATGCGGGACTCGAGGAGATCGCGGTCGCGGCGAAGCGTTTTTGTACGCCAGCGGAAGAAGCCATAGGTGGCGGTTGCGAGCGCGGAGCCGCAGAGGACATAGAACCACCATGTCTCGTAGTAGGCGGGCGTTTGTACGAGGTTGAGCGAGGCGCCTTCGTGATTCCAGACGCCGTCGTCGTTGGCGGCGATGACACGGAAGCGGTAAGTGCCAGGCTTCAGATTGGTGTAATAGGCGGTGCGACGATTGCCGGCATCGATCCACTGCGGATCGTGGCCCTCGAGCTGGAAGCGGAACATGACGCGGTTCGAGCGAATGTAGCTGAGAGCGGTGTACTCGATGGCGAGGGTGCGGGTGCCGGCGGAAATGTGGATGGCGTCGTCGCCCGGGATGATGGCTTCGTTGTCGATGAGGACGCGCTCGATGAGGACGGGCGGGGGGACGCGGTTGACGGGAACCTGACTGGGGTCGGCGGCGACGAGGCCGCGGTAAGTGGCGAACCAGATGCGACCGTCGGGGCTTTTGATCGAGACGGGTTGGGAGCCGAAGCCGACCGTACTCGCGATGACGCCGTCAGTCTCACTGGCCATGGCGAAAGAATCGCTGCGACGCTCCCCGCGTGCGATCGCGAGGAGTTCGGCCTTGGGCGCCCAGACAATACCTTTGGGCGTGCCCAGCCACATGCGGCCGTGCTGGTCTTCCTGGATGACGGAAACAAGATCGTTGAAAGGAGCGGAGAGGTCCTCGGACTCAAACCAGCGTCCGTCGGGTGTGAGCAGAAGAAGGCCGTGGCCTTTGCTGCCGACCCAGACGCGGCCGTCGCTATCGCAATGGAGCGAGCGGACTTCATCAACCGGGTCGCCATTTTCGGGACGCCAGTGAGTGAGGATGCCGTCGACGGTTTGTTTGACGAGGCCACCTGTGCGCAGGCCGAAATAGCGGGAGCCGTCGCGGTCCTCGGCCATCGCCATGACGGGGGTCGTGGCGAGAATGCCGAGCGTGTCGTTCATCTGGGTGTACTGGCCATTGGCGTAGCGGACCACGCCATCCTGTTCGGTACCGAGCCAGACCGCGCCTGCACGATCCTGATACAGGCAGCGCATGCCGCGGATGCGGGGATTTTCGGTCTGGGTGCCATCAGCGCTGCGGATGATCAGAGAGCCGCGACGGCCTATCCAGAGGCGGCCATCGTCGGTGTGAAGGAGCGCCCAGATTTCTGCCATGGGGCCTGTATCGCCGCCGAGGGTGGTGACGGTGTTGTCCGGTGACAGCCGGGCGACGCCGACCGCCGGGATGGCGGCCCAGATATTACCGGCGGAATCGCCGGCGATACTGCGCACGCCGTCGCCGGGAAGACCGTCGCGCGTGCTGTACATGCGAAAACTGGTGGGGCGGATGCGGGAGATGCCGTAGCCGGCGGTGCCGATCCAGATGCTGCCCTCGTGATCCTGCATGATGGCGCGGCAATGATCGACGGTTGGGAGCTGGAGGGCGGTGAAGTGGTCACCGTCGGCGTTTTCCATGACGAAGGCGCGACGGGCGAGTGCCCACACACGGCCGCTTCGATCGATGAGAACGCTGGTAACTGGCTCGACGCCCAATCCCTCGGCCGTGCCGTAGCGGCGGATTTCTTTCCCACGGATTCGAAAGAGCCCGGCGGTTTCGCTGGCGAACCAGAGCGTGCCTTCGGGTCCTTCGGTGATGCGAACGACGGATTGGAATTCCGGGCCGGCGGCCTCGAAGCGGTGAAACGAGCCGTCCGGGTCGCGGTAAACAGGATTGCCGGTGCGCGGGCTGATCCAGGAGACGTCCGGTGGAGTCTGTGAAGACGGTGCGGAGCTGGACGTTGGCCGGGATGATGCCCTGGGTGTCCACGTCGACGAGCTGGCCGTCATGAAATTTCTTCAAGCTCTGGCCGAGGGTGGCGAGCCGGAGGTGCCCGTCGCGGTCGCGGCTCATGCCGGTGATGGCGGTGGCGAGCGGGGCAACGAGCTCGAGGCGGCCATTTTTCCAGCGGGAGAGGCCTTTGGGCGTGCCGATCCAGAGCGAACCGTCGTCATCGGCGAGGAGACTGCGGATCAGATTGTGAGGAAGTCCCGGGGTGTTGCGGACACGAAAGTTGACGAAGCGGTTGCCGTCGAAACGTGCGAGACCGCTCTCGGTACCGGCCCAGAGATAGCCGTCGCCCGTCTGGACCAAGGTCGCGGCGACATTGTGCGGCATGCCGGATTCGACGCCGTAGGTGTGGGCGGCATAGGAGAGTTCCGGGCGCCCGGTCGCAGCGGTTGCCGCCGTTGTTTGCGGGGCTGTGTCAGCGGAGCGCACTGTCGCGCGTGGAGAAGAAACGCGCTGATGCAAAGCGCTGACGGCTGCGAAAACAGCAGGGCTACCCGTGAAAGACGGGGAATAAGAACGCGCACTCCCGCGCACGTAGAAGCGGCTGCTGGTGGGGCACCCATTGCGAACGTTATCGGATCGGGTGGGGTAAAAGTTAAGAGCGTAATGAGGGTAAGACCTTGGCTGTGAACAGTGCAAGGTGCTGTCAGGAGGCAATAATCATTTTTTTACCTGTAACCGGAAAATGGATAGTGTGCGAAGCAGCCTACCGTGGGAGCTGAACGATCACGCGAAGGCCGCTGCGGTCGGCGCGGTTTTCGGCACGGATGGAACCGGCGTGGAGGCCGACGATGCTTCGGCAGATGGCGAGGCCGAGGCCCTGGCCGGCGGCGTTCTGACCGGTGCGCTTGTGGTCATAGCGGACGAAGCGTTCGAAAACATGATCGAGCTGTTCCGGCGGAAGTCCCGGGCCTTCGTCGCTGACAATGAGAGTCCATGACTGATCCGTGAGAGTCGACGTGAGGGTGATGGTCGCGGATGGGGAGGAGATGTTGAGGGCGTTGCTGACGAGGTTGAGTAAAAGCTGTCGCAGCAGGTTGTACTCGATCTGGACGGGCCCGGAGGGATTGGAGGCGAGGACGAATTTCACGCCGCGGTCTTCTGCGAGAGCATGGGCGTCTTCCGCGAAGGCGTTGAGAAAATCGGCGGCGTCCTCGGTGCGGCGTGGCAAGAGGAGGGTGCCGCTGTCGGCCTTAGCGATGAAGAGGAGGCTTTCGATGATCTGGTTAAGCCGGGAGATGTCGGTGAGCAGGTCTTCGAGGGCGGCGAGGGAGGAGGGGTCGGAGGCGACGGCAGGACGGAGTTTTTCGGCGTTGAGGCGGATGAGCGTCAGCGGCGTTTTGAGTTCATGGGAGGCATCGGCGGTGAAACGTTTGACCTGGATGAACGAAGCCTCGAGACGATCGAACATCTGATTGAGTAGTGTCGCCAGAGCGCTGAGTTCGTCGCGCGCAGCGGAAACGGGGATGCGTTCGTGAAGCCGATCGCCGCGGATGCGAATGGCGGTGTCGCGGATGAGACGAAGCGGGTGAAGCGCAAAACGGGTGAACCCGAATCCGAGACCGAGACCTGCCAGGGCGGTGAGGACCAGGAGGTAGGCGCTGATGCGCGAGTAATCGCGCAGGAGGCGGTGCGTGTGGGCGAGAGGACTGGCGATCTGTACGTGGAGATTACCCGCTTTGAATTCCGAGATGCGCACGGGACCGAGTGAGGGTAGCTGCGTGGTCCATTCCGGGCTGTCACCCTCGGGGAGGACAGGCAGGGCGGCGTCACCGAGGTTGGGCGAGCGAAAAAGAATGGCGCCCTCGGGCGTGTGAATCTGGCAGTAGTACATCGCGGCATCGATTTCCGTGTGGTCCCGGATGCGGCGGGAGATCTCGGCGGCTTCGGGAGGTTGTGGAAGTGTCTCGAGGCGGTCGCGCAGCTCCGTAAATTCGGCGGCGTTGAGCAGATCGAGGCCGTGGATCATCTGGCGGGAAAGCAGCCAGCCACCAAGCGTCAGGACGGCGGCGGTGCAGATCGTGACCAGCGTGGCGAAGCCGAGTGTGAGCCGGAGGGAAATGGAGGTCATCGACGGATTATTCAGGCGAGCTGGTAGCCGGTGCCGCGGACGGTCTTGATGAGCGGGCGATCGGCGGAGGTTTCGAATTTTTTGCGGAGGCGGCGCACGTAGACGTCGATGAGGTTGGTTTCCATGTCGTATGAGGCATCCCAGATTTTTTCGGCAATCAGCGTGCGTGTGAGGACGCGGCCGGGGTTTTGCAGAAAAAGTTCGAGCAAGGCGAATTCGCGACTGGTGAGATCGATGGTCTGGCCGTCCTGCGTGGCCGCCCGCGTGAGCAGATCGAGGCGGATGACGCCGTGAGTGAGCACGGTGGTTTTCACGCCGGCGTGGCGGCGCAGCAGTGAGCGGATGCGGGCGATGAGTTCATCGATGACGAACGGTTTTGGGAGATAGTCGTCCGCTCCCAAGTTCAATCCCTGGATACGATCGGACACGGCATCGCGGGCGCTGAGGATGAGGACGGGCTCGTTGAAACCGGAGGCACGCCATTCGCGCAGAAGATCGAGGCCGTCTCCATCAGGCAGGCCCAGATCGAGGATGACGGCATCGTAGGGAGACTCGGCGAGCGCATCGCGGGCGGCGGCGCACGTGGCTACGACACGCGTGGTGTGGCTCAACTCGGCGAGAGCGCGTTCGACGAACTGGGCGACGCGTCGTTCATCTTCGACGATGAGGATTTTCATGGAGCGACCGGGGCAGCGTGCAGGGTCTTCACGAAGTCGGCGAGGGAAAGGATTTCGGAGTCGGTAAGATATTCGTGGCCGGCCATGGGGGTGCCGGGGAGGCCGAATTTGATGAGGCGGGCGAGACTGTCGGTGTCGGGAGTCGAGGGAAAACGCCGCCAGGAAGGCGCTGTGAAATCGGGCGGACGCACACTGAGTTGTGTCGAGAGCGGACCATCGGCGTGGCCTGAAAGGCCATGGCAGGAAGCGCAGAGCTGCTGGAACAGTTTTGGTTGTTTCGAGGGAGCAGGTGTGGCGGCGGGAAGAAGATGCCAGCGGGCGATGGTCTCGAGGCGTTCGGGCACTGTGTCGGAGCCGAGCGAGGCGAGATAGGCGAGCAGGGCATTTCCGCGCGGATCGTCGTTGTGAAAGAGGTAAGCGTAGGAAGGCATGCGCGAACCGGGTGAGATGGCCCGCGGGGCCATGAGGTGGAGGCGGTTCCACTCGGGGGATCGGCGATTGCCGACGTTGGCAAGGTCCGGGCCCTGACGGCGGTTGCCGAGCAGGGGCGGTTCAGCGGCGAGAACTTCGACGAGCGGATGGGCGGGCCCCCAGAGGAAAACATCGCCAGTGCCCGGGCGGATATATTGAGAGTGGCAGTGGATGCATCCCTCGGCGATGTAGACCTGGCGGCCTGAGGCGACGAGTGGGTCGGTTTCGGCACGAGCGGTAGGTGCCGGGCAAATGAATACGCCGAGGAGAAATGTCGCGGTGATCGCGGCGCCAGTGGCGAACGCCGGACGGCGTATGCGCGGACGGACGGACTCAGGTGCGAGCGGTTTCATCGGACCAGATCGGCTGACGCAGCAGCCAGAGTTGCGCACAAACGAGGACGAGATCGGTGACAGGCACGCTGAGCCATGCCGGAGAAAGCCAGCCGCGCGTGATAGCCGCGGCGGAGTATGTGCCGGCTGCGAAGCGGAAAATGACCGTGAACGTGAAGACGAAGCGGAGGTGCGCGGGATCGCGGCGCGACCAGGCCCAGAGATAACTCGCGCCGACGGCGGCGACGAAGGCCCCGACGAAACGGAGGAAGACAAGAGCGTCATCGGTGGGTACGGTGACGCGCATGAGCGGGAGCAGTTGCGCGGGGAAAAATACGAGCGCGACGCCGGTGGCGAAATCGAGCAAGCCGGCGGCGAGGGCGAAGAGGCGGGCGATGGGAAAAAGCTTCATGTGGCGACGGCGGGATCGCGACGACGGGCTTCGGCGAGCCAGCGAATGGAAACGACGGTCATGGCGAGACCGGCGAGGAAGCGGAGCGTGAAGAGCGCCTGGGTCCAGAGTTCGGAGCGGAAGAGTTCGTCGGCGCGGAAGGCTTCTTGGGAACCAAGGACGAGCATCGCGGTGACATAGAGGGCGCAGGCGATCTGCCACGCGACAAAACCGGTGCGGATCGGCCGGGTGGGGCGGAGCTCGTTGAGAATCGCGACGTGGAGACTGGTGACGAGTCCGGCCATCGCGAGGTGGGCGTGGGCGACGAGGCTGTGCGTGAATTTGAGTTTTTCAGAGATACCGGGGAGAAACGTGAGGAGGCCGGTGATTACGAGCAGCGTCCACCAAGCGAAAGCCGCGACGAGCCAGGGCCGCGTGGCAGATGTCCAAATGAAACGGCGGACATAGGACCACGTAAGCGGAATCCATCCGAGCAGGAGCGTGAGGCCGGTGATTTGTCCGGCGGCGTGGTGGCTGGTATGGTGGTGGTCGATGACGGCGAGTGCGGCGCAGGAGACGACAAAGAATATCCAAAACACGGAATGTACGGAGCCTCGTGTATTGATCGTACTGATTCGGAGAAGTGACGGTAGCAGGCCGACGATGGCGATGATGCCGAGGGTGGAACCGAGCAGGCTGGAGCCGGTGGCACCGCCGCTGTCGGGATTGATGGACGGGTAGACCTTCTCGCCTGTTGACCAATAAAAGACAGAAGGGATGGCCGCGAGCAGCAGGAGAAAGGCGGCACGGGCGAGCAAGCCTCTGCGGGAAAACTGGCTGCGGTGCCACCAGCTCAGTGCGGCGAGAACCGTCCAGAGGGCGGACATTGCCGCTGGGAGGAGCGGGCGGGCCCAGCCATGCCAGTCGAGGAAGAGTTTGCCGCTGGTCTCGCCGGTCAGCCAGGAGACTCCGCCGAGAGCGAGGGCGGTGGACCAAAACCAGAGCGCGCTTTGCGCGGAGCGCGTGGGAATGACCAGTGACCAATGACCAGTGACCAATGGAGGAGAAAAATCCGAAGGCCGAAGATCGAATGACGAATGGAATGAATGCGGCGTGAACCACGCGAAGAGGGCGCCGACGAGAGGGAGCGAACACCAGCCGTAGAGCTGCCAGTCGAGATGCAACGGCATCCAGCGTCCGTAGGTGAAAGGCGCCAGTGCGTCGCCGAGCGCGGGCCAGAGGAGTTCGGCGGCGAGGAGAAGGCCGACGAGATTGGCGGCGACGAGCCAGAAAAGACTATGAAGCTGGATGGCGCGGGCGAGGGGAGAGAAACGTGTCTGCGGCGAATGGTGTGCCGGGGGTTTCGCAAGTGATGCCGGCGCGGATGGAGATGCGGAGAATATGCCGTCGCTCCGGCTGACGCCGGTGCTGCGCGGCGGGGTCACCGCAACTCCATCGGATGGAGTTCCAGACGCATCTGGTGAGACGCGTCCTGGCTGTGGGATTGTTTTCACGGTGAACTGAGCTGGCCGTCGCGCACGCGCAATATGCGGTGGCAGGCTTCGGCGAAGCGGCGTTCGTGAGTGGCGAGGATGACGGCGATGCCGTCGCGTTCGGCGAGTGTCCGGAGAAGTGTGAAGACGGTTTCGCCGGTTTTTTCGTCGAGCGAACCAGTAGGTTCGTCGGCGAGGAGGACTTTGGGCGAGTTTATGAGCGCGCGGCAGATCGCGGTACGCTGGCGTTCGCCGCCCGAGAGATCCTGGATGCGGTGCTTCAGCCGGTGGGCGAGTCCGACGGATTCGGCGAGCGAATGCAGCCGGGCCTCCGTATCGGCCGATTGGCGACCGATGGCGAGGGCAGGGATGCGGAGATTTTCCGCGACGGTGAGATCGGGGATGAGATTATGGAGCTGGAAGACAAAGCCGAGATGCCGGCGGCGGAGGACGATGCGGTCGCGCTCGTTGCGCGGATCCAGGCCGCAGACTTCGAGTTCGCCGCGATCGGGTGTGTCGAGTCCGCCGAGGAGGTGGAGCAGCGTGCTTTTACCGGAGCCCGAGGCGCCCCAGAGCGCGACGATTTCGCCAGCGTGGACGGCAAGGCTGGCGCCCTGGAGAACCGTGACACGGCCCTGGTCGAAGGATTTCCAGACTTCGCGGGCGGAGGCGATGATGGGGCCGGCGTTATTCATAGCGCAGGGCGTCGGCGGGCTGGATGCGGGCGGCGTAGCGGGCGGGATAAATTGCTCCCGCCACGGCGGTGACGACGGCGGTGGTGATGATGCCCAGCACGATGGACGGTTGAATGCTCGCCTGAATGTAGCCGTGGAAATCGGGGAGACGTTCGAGGATCGCGAGGACTCCGAGACCGAGTGAGAAACCGAGGGCCAATCCGGCGACGGCGATGGTGGCGGCCTCGCCGAAGATCAACGCGCAGACCTGTCCGGTCGAGAAACCGCAGACGCGCAGCACGGCGATCTCGCGGATGCGGCTGAAAACGGAAAGCAGCATCGTGTTGGCGACGCCCAGACCGCCGAGGAGAAAGGCGCAGACGCCCACGGCCCAGGCGGTGAAGTGGAGGATTTTGAACTGGGTGTAGCTCTGATTGAACTCGCGGTTTTCGAGCGCGGTGAGACCGGGATACTTGGATTCAACAGCGGCCTTGAACTGCGCGGCGGCATCGCGATCACGAAGTTTTACGGCGATGATGGAGCAAAGATTTTCGCGATGGAAAAAATCCTGGGCGGATTTGAGCGGAAGGAAGACGCCGCCGTCCTCGAAACCGTTTTCGGTTTTGAAAATGCCTCCGACGACGAATGTGCCTCGGCCGATGTCGATCTTCTCGCCGAGGCGCGTGTCGAGAAACTCTGCGGCGCGGGAGCCGAGAAAAATATCATTGGCGTTTTTGCCGAAGCTGGCGGCGGAGCCTGCGAGCCAGGTGGCCTTTGCCAGACGTGGATCGGAAGGATCGAGTCCGAAGCAGGTGATGATCGGATGGTCGTCGGCGGAAACGATGCCGAAGAGGAGCGGCTGGGCGGACTCGACCTGCGGGAGTGCCCGGATGCCGGATACCTGGTCCGTCGTGACGGAGCTGAAAAAGAGGTCGGAGACGTTTTTCTCGAAAACGAGGCAGTGGGAGTCGGTGGCGAGGATGCGCTCGAACATGCCGATGGCGCCTGTGACGATGGCGAGGATGGTAAGCATCGCGGCGACGCCGAAGCCGATGCCGGCGACACCGATGAGCGCGCGAAGACGGTGGCGCAGGAGATTGGTCGGGATGAGCCGGAGGAAACGCATGGAGACGTTCAGGCCGCGGCTCCGCGCGACAGGAGCGGAGCGATGAAGGCGCTTTGGAAGCCGGCGAGATATTCCCAGCGGGGGTTGATGGCGGAAAGGCGGTGAAGCGTGGAGGTGGCCTGGCCGGCAAGGCGTTGGATGCGGCGCCGTGCGGCGGGCACGCCGAGTGCGAGTGCCAGATTGGGACGGGTGAGCATGCGGTCGCGGCCGGTGGTTTTGTCCGTGGTGGCCGTGCCGGCGAGAACGTCGTGCAGGTCGTCGGACGCCTGATACGCGAGGCCCCAGTACAGGCAGAGGGCTTTGAGGTGATGGAGCTCGGCGTCGGAGGGATCGGCGAGCAACGCCGGGAAATAGACAGCCAGCGAGAGCAGCGCGCCGGTTTTTCCAGCGGCGATGATGGAAACTTCCCGGGCCGAGCGATCGCTCTCGGAGAAGCGCAAGTCGCGGGCCTGGCCGCCAATGATGCCGGCGGTGCCGAGCGCGGCGTCGAGGCAGGCATGAGCACGCAGGCGGAGGCCGGCGGGGGAATGGGACAACGCGAAACCGACGAGTGCGTAGGCGCGGTTGATCAGTGCGAGGGCGGAGAGGATGGCGGTGGATTCGCCGTGGATGCGATGGATGCAGGGGCGGCCGCGGCGTGTATCGGCGTTGTCCATGCAGGGGAGGTCATCGAGCAGAAGCGAGGCGAGGTGGTAGTACTCGATGGCGCAGGCGAGCTGGAGGGCGCCGGCATCGGAGAGCCCGTGGGTGAGTGCCGCGCGATGAACGAGGCGGGGGCGCAGAAGCCGGCCGGGGTGCGCGGTGGCCTCGGTGAGAGCGGCCGCGAGATGAGGCTCGAGGGCTGCGAGTCCCGGGGAGTTTTCCCGCAAGGACTCGATGATATGCTCATCGGGATCGGAAGCTGGGTGCAGCGCGGGCATGATGATCGTGGATGCCGGCCTATTTTGCAGCGGCCGGTCTGGCCTGGAGGTGGAGCTTTACGACGACGACCGGGTCGACTTTCAGCAGGCCGAATTTGCGAATGATCGGGAGGCCGAAATCGCGTGTATCGATTTTGGCTTCGCCATCGATGACGTGGAGACCGTCTTCACTGTTGGAGAGGGAAACGGGGAAAACGAGGTCACGGGTCATGCCGTGGAAAATAAACTGGCCCCGTGCGGTGAAGTGGCCGGCGGTGGCGGCGGGTTCGAGTGCGGTGAGCGTGAAGATGCACTCGGGAAATTGCTCGGTGTTCTGCCAGTCGCGCATCTGCTGGTCGCGCTTGGCGTTGTTGGAGCGCAGATCGGCGAAGCGGAAGCGGAGTTCGGCGCGGCTGATTTTTCCGGTGACCGCAGGATCGTCCGCGAGTTCGAGATCGTAGGCGGAAAGTCTGCCGCTGAAGGAGTCCATCGTGGCGGTGACGTTGTATTCGATGTGTGATTGCTGTTTGTCGACGACCAGCGGGGTTTCGACGGCGGATAGCGGTGACGCGAACGGGGCAAGCAGCAGTGCGGCGAGAATCAGCGGAGATTTCATGGGGAACGAGGTGATGCGTTATGGTGGGCGGTGAGGCGAAGATGTGCCTGATTAAATGGCCAGTGTGTCTGGATTTAGAGGTGAGGCATTCGCATCGGCTGGCAGTGGGTCCGCAGATCTGGACGGGAAGAGTCTGGCGACGCGAAGCCAAAGAAGGAAGAGCAGCCATGTAACAACCGCTGTTACGATTGTATGGCTGAGGTAGTGGGCGCCTTTAAGCATTTGGTAGAGTCCCATGATGCTGCCGAGGGCCAAGCCGCTGCCTGCGCCCAGAAGCTGGCCGCGCCGGGTGCGGGCAAGTCCTGCGAGGCTCAGAAGGGCGAAGCCTCCGCTGGCGTGGCCGGCGGGAAAACAGCGGCCGCGGCGGGCGGGACGCTGACCGGGCGGGTAGCATTCGAAAACACGGACGTAGGAAACGTCGCCGCCATAGCGGGTGATTTCGGACGGGCAGAAGATGTTTGTTACGGCTTTCCCGATACCGATGAGAGCGGGACCTGAAGCGAGCGTGAGCAAGACCACGGCGAGGGCACGGCGATCGGCAGAGGACGGGAATCCGAAAACGGAGCGCCAGCGTGCGGGACCGACGAGGAGCGCGAGGAGTGCGATAGCAAAAAGGATCAGGAAGACTTTGGGCGCCTGGTAGAAAACAGGCGCGGCAGCGGATCGGTGCCGTCGACGAACCACTGACGCGTGGAAAAATCGTAGAAATGATCCTGGAGCCAGAGATCGAGCGATGTGAATTCGAAGAGCGCCAGAGCGCCTGCGAGAAGCGCAAGCGCAGGATAAAATGTGCGGCTGAGTTTGAAGGGGGCGGTGTTCACTGAGCGCGGGCCGGGAGGCGGGCGGACTACAGGAGGAACAGGATCGGGGCGGCTGGCTTCAACGTACGGCGTGTTGATGGGTGGTGGCTTCGGGCGAGGTCAGTGAGGCGCCGAGGGAGGCACGGTGCTGTTCCTCCGGAGAAAGCGCGCGATACCCTTTTGTTTTATAGAGGTAGCTCGCGGTCTGGTAATACGCGATGGTCTCATGCTCTTCCTCCTGACTGCCGGCGACGCGGGTGAAGGTGCCGCTTTCGGCGGTGCCGGTGAACTGGTCCAGCCTCGCGCTTGGGATTGAGCACGACAGTTCGCCCGGTTCGTAGAGGCCGAGGCGCTGATAATTGCCGATGAGCGCGCGGCGGTCGCCGGTGGCGTTGCGAACATCCCAGCCATAGAAACGGCTCAGGCGTAGCTCCAGTTGAGCAGACCGAGGAGCGTGGGCGCATAGTCGACCTGGCTCGTGAGATCCTCGACACGGCCGGGCGCGATCTGGCCGCCAGGCGCGTAGATCACGAGAGGGATGTGGTAATTCTTGACGGCGAGCTCGGCCTTGCCGGCGACGGAGGCGCAGTGGTCGGCGACGATGACGAAGACGGTGTTTTTGAACCAGGGCTTGTTTTCGGCCTCGCGCAGGAACTTGCCGATGGCGTAGTCGGTGTACTTCACCGCGCCGGCGCGGCCGGAAATTTTCGAAGGCAGGTCGATGCGGCCGTCGGGATAGGTGAAGGGGCGGTGATTTGACGTCGTCATGACGAAGAAGTGAAACGGCTTGTCCGACGCCGCGGCTTGGCGTCGGCCTCGCGCAGCGTCCAGCGGAAGAGGTCTTCGTCGCATGCGCCCCAGGCGTTGGCGAAGGTGATGTCGCGCCTTGGCTACGGAGGCGCGGTCGACCACGCGGTAGCCGTTGCTGACCGAAGAAGGCGTTCATGTTGTCGAAATAGCCATAGCCGCCGTAGATGAAGGTGGTGTCGTAGCCGCGGTCGCGGAAGACGGAGCCCGAGCGTGAAGAGATTTTCGTTGCCAGGGCGCTTCACGAGGGAGCGTCCGGGAGTCGGTGGAATGGCGAGGGTGAGCGCCTCCATGCCGCGGTCAGTGCGAGTACCGGTGGCGTAGAAATTGGTCGAAGACGAGGCTCTTGTCCGCCAGCGCCTCGAGATTGGGCGTGAGGCTGTGAAGCGCGGTTGAAGCGTGCTGAGGAAGTCGGCGCTGAGGCTTTCGACGGTTATCTGAATGACGTTGGGGTGAATCTCCGGGCCGTCGGTTGCGGACGAAGCGCAGGGTGTCGCGGGGATTGCTTCCAAGCGGCTGGGCGCCGTCGGCGGAGAGCTCGGGGCGGATGTTGTTGAAGGAATGGTCGATGTCGCGCGTGGCGTAGAACTGATCGTAGTCGAGTTCGTTGTTCCTGAAGGCGGCGAAGAACGACCAGAGGCCGTTTTTGGCGAGTTCGCGGTGGTAGTTGTTGGCGAAGGCGGGAATCTGATCGGAGTTGAGTGCGAAGGCGGCGAGGACGGCGGCGAGGATCCAGCTGGAGGCGCCGAGCCAGCGGGTGCGGCGGAGTTCGGCGGCGTCGTCGAGCCAGCGTTTCATCACGTGCGTGCGAAGGGCGAACGCATAGAGCACGACGGCGGCGAGGAGGATGCCGGCGAAAATCGAGCGGCATGGGATAGGATTCGCGGATGTTGCCGATCGACTTCCTGCGTGTAGACGAGGTAGTCGACGGCGATGAAATTGAAACGCGATGAGAATTCGTCCCAGAAAACCCATTCGGAAACCGCGCCAAAAATAAGGAGGGCGAGGACGAAAATCATGCCAAGGTGCGCGAGCAGGCGGGCCCAGACGCGGTCAAAAAATGTCTCCGGCAAAAACGCGAGCAGGAGCACGAGCGGAAGCGCGAAAAGCAGCGCGGTGCCGATGTCGAAGGCAAACCCCCAGCCGAAAGCTGCCAAAAGCGAGGGCGCGACCGTGACGGCGGAAAAGGATTTCACCAGCAAGGCGACGCGGGTGAGGAAGGCTACGCTGCAAAACAGCAGGACAAAGATGAGCACGCCACCATGGCGGCGTTCAAGGAGCGAACGGAAGAGAGCGGCGGTGCGGCCGGAGGAGGACGTTTTCATGCGGGTTTTCTGGTCGAACGGTCGTCAGCCTACCGGGCCAGAGTGAACCCAACGTGAATGGCGGATGAATACTTGTTCATCTGCCGGGCGACCACTTCGGACAGAGTGGTCTGACCATCGCCGTGAACGGGGCGGCACGGCGCCGCAGAGTACCGTCGACGCGACTACTGGGAGGCGGGCCTGGCCTCGATGTGGAATCGCACGTTGACCACCGGGTCCACTTTCAGGGCCATGTATTTACGGATGACAGGCAGATCGAAGTCGCGAGTGTCGACGAGCGCTTCTCCATCCATAATATAGGTGCCATCGCTCTGAATTAAAATGCTGACAGGGAAAGCGATCTCACGCGTCACGCCGTGAAACACGAGCTGGCCGCGACCGGTGAAGCCATTTTTGGTGTTGAGCGCCTTGAGCGCGGTGACCGTGAAAACGACATCTGGAAACTGGTCGGTGTTCTGCCAGTTGCGCATGTCCTGATCCCGCTTGGTATTCCCCGAGTGAAGATCGGCGAAGCGAAAGCGAAGTTCGGCGCGCGTGATTTTGGCGGTCGTTTTGGGATCACCGAAAAGTTGCAGGTCAAATGTCTCCAACGTTCCGCTGAACGATTTTGTGGGGACCGCGACGTCGTATTTGACGTGGGATTTCTCCGGAATGACGGCCAGCGGCGTCTCGGCGGCTGACGACCAGGAGGTGAGAACAAGAAGGAGGAGCAGCAGCAGCGGTGATTTCATGCGGAAAAAGTGATGGGCTTCCGTGGGATGCGGCACGCTGGCAGTGCTTGGCGACTGGTGACGTTGTCGAGATATCGGAGAAAGGAAAGGCCATGCATGAACATTTGCCGGTGGAATTTCCGGCCGGACGAGGCGCGCGCCGCGGCGTGAGGATTAGTTCTTGTTCATCAGCCGGGCGGTCGCATCGTGCCGGGCATGGCCGCCGCCAAACCCTTTATCTTCGTGTGCGGAGCGGATGACTTCCTCGTCAACCGCGCGGGCAAGGCGCGCTATGAAGAGCTGGCCAAGGACGTGACAGATGAATTTTCGCGCGAAGTGCTGAGCGGATTTGCGGGGAATGTCGGCGAGGTGGAGACCGCGATTAACCGTTTTCGCGAAAGCGTGCAGACCGTCTCGATGTTTGGCGGAAAACGGCTCGTGTGGTTCAAGGATGTGAACTTCCTCGCGGACTCCGTCACGGGGCGCGCGGAAAGCACGCTGAAACTCGTGGAGGATTTGAAGGAGCTGCTGGAGACGATCGACCCTGCGCAGGTGGAAGTGCTCATCACGGCAACGCCGATCGACCGGCGCCGGGCGTTTCCGAAGTGGTGCGAGAAGGCCGCGGATTTTCTATTGATTGGCGGTGACGGCGACAGCGCGGCGGAGGCCCTTGCGGGTGTTGTGCTCGCGGAGGCGCGGGAACTTGGCGTGAATTTCGGCGAAGGCGCGTTGCAGCTATTGCTCGCGAAAATCGGTGCGAACACGCGGCTCCTGATTGAAGAGACGCACAAGCTCGCGACGTTTGCAGGCGACGGAAAACCGATTGAAGAAGCACATGTGGCCGAGCTCACGCCGAACGTGGCCGAAGGCGATTTCTTCGAGGCGGCCGAGGCGTTTTTCAGCGGCGACCTGAAGTGGACGTTGCAGGCGCTGCACCGGCATTTTTTCACGGGCGGGGATGCGCGGCCGATCATCTCGGCGTTGCAGAACCGGAACCGGATTTTGCTCCAGGTACGTGCGTTGCTCGACGCGGGCGAAGTGCGGCTCGGTCAGCGCGGACTCGATGGAATGCCGAAAGCGCAGGGAACGTTTGGCCGGCATTTCACGGGCGCGACCGAGAAGAGCTCGTACAATATCTTCAGCCAGAATGCGTGGTATGTCGGAAAACTCGCGAGCGGCGGCAAGCTGCCGACGTTGCGGCGCCTGATCGACAATCAGCAGGAGTTTATTGTGGCGTTCGAAGAGATCGTGAAGCGCTCCGACGAGCAGGAGGAAGTGCTGCGCGACATGGCGGTCCGTTGCCTGTCGGCGTGATGATGCGACTTTGATTTTTACAGGAGAAAACTGAGGGAGCGGAGAGGAGATTGTGGCTGGAGGAACGCCGGACGGATTTTGGGATTTGCGCGGAAGGCGGGCGCGGCTCTTACCTTGGGTTAATCATGTCCCAAGAAACCGCCTCTGCCGCCATTCCCAACGTGCTTGCCGAACGCTACGCCTCGCCGGCGTTGAAGGACATCTGGTCGCCGGCGGGTCGCATCGCCATCGAGCGCGATTACTGGATTGCGGTGATGAAGGGGCAGCGTGCGCTCGGCTTGAAGATCCCGGCGGAAGCGATTGCCGACTACGAAAAGGTGAAGAGCCGGATCGATCTCGCTGCGATCGACGCGCGCGAACGGAAGACGCTCCACGACGTGAAGGCGCGTATCGAAGAGTTTTCCGGACTCGCCGGACATGAGTTCATTCACCTCGGCCTCACGAGCCGCGATCTCACGGAAAACGTGGAGCAGCTGCAGATCCATCGCTCGCTCGCGGTCGTGAAGCTGAAAGCGGCGGCGGCGTTGATCGGCCTCGCAAAACAGGCGAAGGCGAATCGCGATGTGATGCTCACCGGTCGCACGCACAATGTGCCCGCGCAACCGACAACGCTCGGCAAGCGGCTCGCGATGTTTGGACAGGAAGTGCTCGCGGCTTACACGCGGCTCGATGAGTTGATCGCGCGTTATCCTGTCCGCGGACTCAAGGGTGCGGTCGGCACGCAACTCGACCAGCTCACGCTTTTCGGCGGCAGCGCGGCGAAAGTGGATAAATTGGAAAAGGCGATTTTGAAGCACCTCGGTTTCAACCAAGTGCTTTTCGCGGTCGGGCAGGTTTATCCGCGCTCGCTGGATTTCGAAGTTGTCTCGGCGCTGCATCAGCTCGGCGCGTCGGCCGCGAGTTTTGCAACGACACTTCGCCTGATGGCGGGGCAGGGCTTGCTCACGGAAGGCTTTCAGGCGGGCCAGGTCGGTTCGTCGGCGATGCCGCACAAGGTCAATGCCCGCAACTGCGAGCGCATCTGTGGTTTTTCGACGATTCTCAGCGGTTACGTGACGATGACGGGCGCGCTGTCCGGCCATCAGTGGAACGAAGGCGACGTGTCGTGCTCGGTGGTGCGCCGCGTGGCGTTGCCGGATGCGTTCTATGCGATCGACGGATTGCTGGAGACGTTCCTCACCGTGTTGAAGCAGATGGATGTTTTCCCGGCGGCAATCGCGGCGGAGAACACGCGCAATCTGCCGTTCCTTGCGACGACCACGATCCTCATGGAAGCCGTCAAAGGCGGCGCGGGCCGCGAAACGGCGCACGAAGCAATCAAGGAACACGCGTTGGCCGCAGCGAAAGCGATGCGCTCGGGTGGCGGCGATGCCGATCTGGTCGGACGTCTCGCGGGCGACGAACGTCTTGGGCTTACACGTACGAAGCTGGAATCTCTCGGAAGGCAGCCGCTTTGTCGGCGCGGCCCCGCAGCAGGTGGACACCTTCCTCGGTGAAGTCGCGCGTGTGACGAAGGGCGTCAAAGGCGCGTCGGCATATCAACCGGGGAAGCTGTTGTAACCCAGCCCGGCGTTATTTTGCCGGCGTAGGCTGCGAGCTCGTCTTCGGGATCCTTCGGAGGAGACTCAGGCGGCTTCTCGTTGACCGTCTCCACGACCTCGGCGGTGCCGAGCGTGACCGAGCCCTTGCGATCGATCTTCTTGATGCTGACCACAGGCGTGGGAACGTCGCGACCGAGATAGGTAGCGGAAGTGCTCACGAGTGCCGGCAGGGTTTCCTCGAGAGAGAGGCCGTTGGACGAGGTCGTGATTTTTGTCCGCCAGAGTAGCTTCCGCTCTTTTTTCAGCAGGCCTGCAAAGTCGTAGGCGGTGACGACGATGTAGTAGCAATCGTCGTAAACTTGGGCGACGAGCTCACGGGTAAGCTCGTCGCGGTTGGTGAACTGGTAGAGCGGATTGCCGATGCCCATGTTTACGGGCGAGTTGAATTGATCGAGGAGGGCCTTCTCGAACTCCGCGGCGAATTTCACCCCACCGACGACCTTGGCTCGGGAGAGGACGTTGGTCCAGTAGCCTGGAGGCGGCGAGAGTGAGTCACTGTCTGTCGGGCTGAGGGAGTTGTGCGATCCCCAGATGATGAACAGGCCTTGAGTGGGTGGATGCGCGGCATCGGCGGGTTTGAAGCCGGCTTTTTCGAGCGCGGCCCGTACGATGGCTTCGACGCGGGCGGGATCGATCTTTCGCTTGGAGGCGATGTGTTCACCCTCCGTGTGGTCCCCTGAGATGTTAGACTGGTAATAGATCGGATTTTCGGGGGTGGGGGCCGGGATTTTGCGGCCATCGTCGGTCATTTCAGTCAAACCGACCATGTCCAGGCTAGGGCGGCTTTGAAGTGCCCGGGGCAGGAGAGAAAAGCGAAACTGGACTTCTCTTCGGAAGGTGCCGGCGCTTTGGACGGTGGCGGGGTAGTGGGCGCGGCGCTGAGCAGGTTGCAGGCGAGTATGAAGAAGGCGGGGAGGTGCCGGCGCATGGTCGTAGGAGGGGATGGCGATGAAAGGACGCCTGGCGCTCGATTCGGGTTTCAGGCGAGCCTAGCGAAAAGTGAAGTGGGCGAGGTGAAAGTGGGCGGCAACATCTTTTCAATGCGCGAGAAAACTTCTGGGACAGAGGTGGAAATTTGGGTTTGCCAGCGGTAAGTGCGCTCCGCTTCCTTGGCCGTTCACGTTGTTTTCAACCTTTCATCCACAATTACCGCCATGTCCGAACTCGTAGGAAATGTCTTGGTAGGCCAGTCCGGAGGCCCCACCGCCGTTATCAATGCCAGCCTCGCCGGTGTCGTCGCCGAAGCGCTGAATCATGGCGAAATCGAAGAGATCTACGGTTCGCTGAATGGCGTGCTCGGCATCCTCAACGAGGACTTCATCGATCTCGCCGCGCAATCGCAGCAGACGATCCGCAATCTCCGCCACACGCCCGGCGCCGCCCTCGGCACCTGCCGTTACAAACTCAAGAAGCAGCAGGATTTCGAGCGCGTGCTCGAAGTTTTCAAGGCGCACAACATCCGTTATTTCTTCTACGCGGGTGGCAACGACTCCCAGGACACCGCCGACAAGATCTCGAAGCTCGCCCAGGAGCAGAAGCTACGAGCTTCGCGTCATCGGTATTCCGAAGACGATCGATAACGATCTTCCCTCGACCGATCACTGCCCCGGTTACGGCAGCGTGATCAAGTTCGTCGAGCACCACGGTGCGCGAACTCGCCTGCGACAACGAAGCGATGGGCCAGCACGATCTCGTTTCCATCCTCGAAGTCATGGGCCGCAATGCCGGCTGGATCGCCGCCGGCGCAGCGCTCGCGAAGCGCCGCGATCACCCGCACGACGCTCCGCACCTGATCTATCTCCCGGAAGTTGCTTTCTCCTCCGAGAAATTCGTCGCCGACGTGCAGCGCGTTCTCAAACGCGAGAAGTACTGCATGATCGTTGTCGGCGAAGGTCTCGTCGATGCGGACGGCAATTATGTTTCCGCTGCGGAAGCGACCGACTCGTTTGGCCACGCCCAGCTCGGCGGCGCCGGCGAATACCTGAAGTCGCTCGTCGAAACAGAATCTCCCCGGCATCAAAGCCCGTGTCGCGAAGCTCGGCATCACCCAGCGCGCCGCTGCTCACGCCGGATCGAAGACGGATGCCGATGAAGCCTTCCTCGCCGGTCAGGCCGCCGTCAAGGCCGCCATCAAAGGCGAGACCGATGTCATGGTGACGCTGCTCCGCGGTGATGCGGATCACTACACCGTCGAGACCGGCCTTGCTCCCCTGAGCGAGATCGCCAACGGCGTGAAGAAACTTCCCCGCGAGTGGATCAACGAAGACGGCACCAGCATGAACCACCAGTTCGTGCGCTACGCCCAGCCGCTGATCCAGGGCGAGACGCCTGTTCCCTATGAAAACGGCCTGCCTGTTTTCGCCAAATTCGAGAAGGAGCGCGTTGAGAAGCTTTCTCGGCGCCTACCAGCTCTGACGTTTTCCCGGCCAGCAGATGCTAACGCCACACACATGAGAGCGCGGTCTTACCACCGCACCGCAAGGCGCAAGAGCCGGTGATCCAGACCGGCTCTTGTTGTATCCAGAGCAAGCGGCTGACCTTGGTTCAGCCCTCCGTCACCTGCGCGAGGACCCGGCGTTTTACTTTGTCGAGAACATGAGCATGACGGGAAAACGCGGTGAACCCACGCCTCGGACAGGAGGCTCCGCTTCTCAATTATGAAAGCGGAGTCGACCAGGTAGTCCACATACTTCGCACCATCGAAAAACGCTTCGTAAACCCGGCGGGCGTTGACGCCTAGTGTCGCGGCTTCGGATTCGCGTGCGGAAGACGTCTTCCAGCCGCGGCAGATCGCGTGCGGAAATCTGAATGCTGCACTGCTTCCAGTCGGGACCTTCCGGCAGAACCCACTCGTCCGAAATAATCACCGGGGCGATGCCCAGCTGCATCGCTTCAAAGAGGCGGATGGAGGAAGCGCCGTTTCCTCGAGGACAGAGGACGAATTTGGATTCTTATCAACGCCTGGGCATAGGCGCGTTTGCCTGCGTCTTTGTCCTGCGTGGCGTGGGTGAAATTATTGAAGGCGGACGTGTCCTGGATGAGTATGTCCTGGCGCTTGAACGCCATGCCGAGAAGCGAGGCGCGCAGTGCGTTGCATCTTCCGCCCCATGAACGAAAAGAGGTATTTTTTTTCATGAGGTGGCAGGCCGCTGCGATACCAGGCGTTTCGACGTAGCTGTTCCTGAAATCGGGATGATAGAGAAAGTAGGAGCCGCTCTGGGAAGCGGCCTGCATTAAAGGCTCGATTCGTGAGCGACGTGAGAATGCCGCGGAACGAAACGGGGTGGTTCGTCGGCATCGGAATACGCGAAGACTTTGCCGGGAAATTTTTTCACCAGACTGTGATCCCTGAGTTTCTGGTGACGATTTTCCTCCCTGAGATCCGTGAGGAAAATGAGATCGGCCTCCTCCGGGGTGGAGGCGATTTTGATCTTTGTATTTTGCGCAGCGGCCTCCTGCAGGATGTCGCGCTGATGGGTCCACGCCCCCGGGCCGGTTTCGCACGATGCGATGAGAAGACTGACGGGAACCGTGGTTTTCATAAAAATGCGTCCTTTGATGCGAGCGAGGCGCGGAGGTTCAATGTTTTGATCGGCGCCAACCTTCGGCTTGCCGCGTGGCGCGGGCACTGAGATGACCTCTGCCCTTATGGCAACTCTCCCTGCTCAATTTGCCGGCGTCACCGTCGTGACCAAGGCCAATGTTTATTTCGACGGCAAAGTCGTCAGCCACTCGGTGCTTTTCGCCGACGGCAGCAAGAAGACCCTGGGACTCATTTATGCCGGCTCGTACCATTTCGGTACCGACGCAGCGGAGCGCATGGAAATTGTCGCCGGCTCCTGCAAGGTCACGCTCGATGGCCAGACGGCCGTGAAAACCTACAGCGCCGGCGAATATTTCGATGTTCCCGCCAAGAGTGGTTTCACCATCGAGGTGGCGGGTGGCATTGCGGAATACATCTGCTCCTTCCTCAAGTGATCGAAGCCGGCCGGCCTGTGGACAGGCGTTTTTGGCCGAGCCGAAGTTGTCCGGGTGCAATCCGCGCATGAGCGCGGATTTTTTTTGAGAAACGTGAGACACTGCGGGATTTACCGGGTGATAGGTAGGAATGGCGTTGCGTAGCGGATGCGTATTTTTCCCGGTTAAACAAACGTTGCGTGCGTTTTTCTGCCTGCACACATTTTTGTGCATGAATCGATTTCGGCGGGAGGCGCGATTGTTTCTGGCGTGGACCTTGTTTCTGTGCGGCGGCTTGGTGCGGGCGGACGACAAGACGGCGTCCGTCGCGGAGTTGCCTCCCGGACTTTATGCGGAAATCACGACTTCGCACGGCGTGATCACTGCGGAGCTCTTTTTTAAGAAAGCACCGCTCACGGTGATGAGCTTCGTGGGGCTGGCGGAAGGGGTGTTGGGGCCGCGAAAAGGAGAGCCTTTTTTCAATGGGCTGGTTTTTCACCGGGTGGTGCCGGGATTTGTGGTGCAGGGAGGCGATCCGCTGGGGCGAGGCGAGGGAGGGCCGGGCTACACCTTTCCCGATGAATTCGTACCGGGTCTTGGGCATGGCGCCGCCGGCATCCTTTCGATGGCCAATACCGGTCCGGACACGAACGGCTCGCAATTTTTCCTGACGCTGGCGCCTGTGGTGCGGTTGGACTACCTGCATACGGTCTTTGGTCGCGTGGTGAGTCGACTGGATTTACTTCCCCGGATCCAACCGGGCGATGCGATGCAGGTTCGAATCTTGCGCTCGGGTCCGGAAGCGGAGGCATTTCGTGCCGACCCCGCGGCGTTTGCGGCGAAAATTGCACAGGTGACAAAGGACCGGGCTGCTCATGAAGCGCTGACGCAGGCCTCCTCGCTCGTGTTTTTTGAGGACTCCGGGCAATTGCTTCCGTCTGAGCCTCCCAGGGCGCGTGCGTTTAATTTCAAACTCGCCGCCTTCGAGCGAGTCACCGGCCGGAAGATTTTTTTTCGCCTGCTGGCGAAGGCGCCGTCCGATACCGAAGGCCGCAAACTCGCCACGTACGTGAAAGATCAGGCCGCATTGCTCGGTCTCGCGAAGGAGGGAATCCTGGTGGTTTACGTGGCCGAGCGTGATGAGTGGAAGCTGTGGATTGGGGACGACCTGCTGCCTGTCATCATGGGGCGGTCCGGGACGCTGGATGATTTTATGCGCACCGGGGCTCTGCATGAAAAAAAAGAGGCTTTGCTCGCTGACGCAAAAAAACGTCTGGCTGGCCCGAGCGATCCGGCCGAACCGCCTTCACAGCGCCTAAAAATGGCCTGCGACGACGTGATTGCGGCGTTGATTGCGGCATTGCCACCCAAGACAGAGGAAATGGCTGTCGGCCGATAGCCGTGAAGGGACTGCCGGGATGCAGCCATCCTCGTAGATCCGACCAAACAGCGCCTTGACAGCGGCGAGAGCGTCCGGTCATCTCTCACCCCTTTTTCGCCTTACTACTATGCAACCGACATTCCGCCCACACCGCCTGAAGCGCGCCCGCAAGATCGGCTTCCGTGCCCGCAAAGCCACCAAAGGTGGCCGCAAGGTCCTCGCTTCCCGCCGTCGCAAGGGTCGCAAACGCCTGACCGTCGTCTAAGCTCGCGCTGCCGATTGCTGCGCTTCGTTCTCCTTCCGCGTCATGCGTTTCCGCCCCGAGCAACACGTGCGGCGGCAGTACGATTTCCGTGACGCGCGTGAAAAAGGCCGCCGCCTCGATTGTGGCGGCTTTACGCTTTGGTACTACCAGCGTCCTGTCACGCAGCCTGCTCCGCAGGAGCCGTCCCCGGCTGCCCAAAATGCCTCTGGATCGCGCCCTCTCCTTGGGCCGCGTGTGGGTGTGATTGCTTCCACGGCTGCCGTAGGTTGTGCCGTCGAGCGCAACCGCGCCAAGCGTCGCTTGCGCGAGGTTTTTCGCCAGCAGCAGCAACTGGTGCCTGCGGATTATGATCTGCTCATGGTTGCCCGCCACTCGCTCAACCGTCTCGAATATGCGGTCATCGAACAAAAGTTTATCGATGCCTGCCGCCGCCTTTTTCCTTCGCGCTCGTGACGACTTCCGCTGAAACGCCCCGCGCCCCATCCTTGTCCGCACGTTTTGTGGCAGGTTTGATTGCTCTTCCGCGCCGCGCTTTGCTGGGGCTCATCACGCTTTATCAACGTACGCTGTCGCCGGTGCTTCCGGCTGTCTTTGGTCCGGCGTGCGGCTGTCGTTTTTATCCGACCTGTTCGCACTATGCAGCCGAAGCGGTTCGCACGCATGGCGCGGTGCGTGGAGCCTGGCTGGCGGCGGTCCGGTTGCTGAAATGCACCCCGTTGCATCCGGGCGGGCCTGATCCGGTGCCTCCGCGCACTGTCGTGTCGCGTCGTCCGGCCTGCACGCGTGTCACCGCTTAAGTCATTTTCGAAACCACCACCTGTTCCCTTTTTGTAATGGACAAGAAAAACACCATCATCGGCGTCGCTCTCCTGCTCGCCGCCTTCGCCGTATTTATTTTCACCCCGAAGCCGCCGCCTCCACCGGCGCAGCCGGCCGTGACGGAGCAACCGGCGACGACGGGCCCCGCCGCTGGTCCTGAAGGTTCCACGTCGGGAACGGCGGCGGCCGGTTCGACGGCTCCGGCGTTTGTCGCCTCTCAGACAAACACGACCTTTGCCGCGCTGGCGAAGCAGGATGGAAGCGCGCGCGTTGTCACGCTCGCCAACGACTTCATCGAAGTTCGCTTCACTGATCTTGGCGGCGCGATCGAAAACGTTGCTCTCAAGAAATACCCGGCCGTCAAAGGCCGGCCCGAGCCTTTCATCCTCAACGAGCAGCACACCGACCCGATGCTGGCCTTCACGCAGGAAAGCTTTCCTGGCCTCGGGCGTACTGCGCGCTACGAGATCGTTTCGCAGAAGGCCACGGAGGTCGTCTTTCGCGCCGTCTGGGAAAATCGTATCGAGGTCATCCGCCGTTACACGATCCTGCCGTCGGGCGCGCCGACCGATAAGGCTGATCCCTACCAGTTCCGTCACGAGCTCATCTTCCGCAACCTGACCGACCAAACGGTGGCTCTACCTCACTTTCGTTTGAGCGTGGGGACGATTGCTCCGGTAAACGAGAAGGACATCCAGCATCTGGCCACCGGTTATAACACGGGCAGCGAAATCGACTTTATCAATCGCTCCAAACTAGAGGGCGGTGGATTCCTGAGTATGTTTGGTTTCGGCTCGCGCGCGCCGCTTCCCTTCATTGACACGCCGGTGCCGCTTGTGTGGGCATCCGTTGAAAATCAATTTTTTGCCAGCATCCTCACGCCCGATCAACCAGGCCGTGGACTGATCACTCGCCGCGTTGAGTTCCCACGTCCCGTGAGCGCGCAATACGTGCCAGTCGGCGTTACCGGAGCGGCGGGCTTCGATGTTCCTGCGCTACCACCGGGATCCGAGGCGAAACTGGGATTCGCATTCTATACCGGGCCGAAAGAGTACTCCCGCCTCTCCAATGGCGACGTCTTCAAGCAGAGCCAGGACAAGGTCATGCAGTTTGGTTTTTTCAAAATTTTCAGCCAGCTGCTCCTCTCGATCATGTCCACGATCCACAAGTGGGGCGCGAGCTGGGGCTGGTCGATTGTCTTCACGACACTTTTCCTGAAGATCGTTTTTCTGCCGCTCACGCTCTCGGCTTCAAAGTCGGCCAAGCGCATGCAGAAACTCCAGCCCGAGATGCAGGCGCTGAAGGAGAAGTACAAAGACAACCCGCAAAAGCAGCAGCAGGCCACGATGGAGCTCTTCAAGACACATCGCGTGAACCCGGTCGGCGGCTGCCTT
Source organism: Nibricoccus sp. (assembly GCA_049840895.1). GTDB lineage: Bacteria > Verrucomicrobiota > Verrucomicrobiia > Opitutales > Opitutaceae > Nibricoccus. The sequence goes on from JASGJB010000062.1 coordinate 88,329, forward strand.
CCGATCCTGATTACGATCCCGTTTTTCATGGGCTTCTTCTCCATGCTCCAGAGCACGGCCGAGCTTCGTTTTGCGGAGTTTCTGTGGGCCAAGGATCTGTCGATGCCTGATACCGTGGCGCACATCCCGCTTGGTTTCATGACGCTCCCGTTGAACATCCTCCCGATTCTCATGGGTATCACCATGATCGTGCAGATGCGCCTCACGCCGCAGCCATCGGTGGATAATGCGCAGGCGAAGATGTTTAAGTTCATGCCCTATATCTTCGCGCTCTTCTGCTATACGTTTGGCGCGGCTCTGGCGCTTTACTCGACCGTCAACGGTCTCTTCACCATCGGTCAGCAGCTTATCATCAACCGCATGAAGGATGCGCCTCTCGCGCCAGTTCCTATTGCGGCCAAGGGCGGCAAGGGGATGAAGAACGTCACGCCGAAGAAGTAATCCGTGAAGCTCACGCGCGGATCGTGAGCATTTGACGGAATTCTAGCCGGAAGGCGGAAACGCATTGTGGCTTTAGGTGTCATCGCTGCCGATGACGCTTTCCACAAACGGATTTCTGCTGATGGCGGGAGGGCAACCGAGCGACAGAATTCCGCTCGACTGTATTTTCGCGCGTATTACTTCTGCTGGCCGGAGGCACAATCGTCCGGGTGGGCAAAAAGACTCCGGTTGATGAGCAAACTGCTTACCATTTTCATTCCTTCCTATAACCGATCCAAGGACTTGGACCGGGCGTTGGATTCGATCTACGCTTCTATTGAGGCCGGCGAATGCACAAAGGAAGTGGATGTGCTAGTGGTCGATGATCATTCCACCGATGATCTCACGCCGATTGTTGAAAAGTATCGAGATCGGGTGCCTGCACTCGTTTTCAAGCTTCACGACGAAAAATGCGGAGTCGCGGAAGTGGCGATGCTGCGAGGCTTGCGACACGTCGCCACGCCCTATGTCTGGGTTGTAGGCAATGATGACAGAGTCACGACCGGCTCGATTCGTTACGCGTTGGATTTAGTCGCCATCAGGAAACCGGCGTTTTGTCTTTTCAATTTCGTCGCCGAGAGACGCAGCAATGGAATTGTCTACGAGACGATCACGTCGGTTTCCGATGTGATCACCTTTGAGACTGGCGAACGCCTTTTCATGAACCTGGGGTTGGTGACCAGTACGACGACCTTTCCGTGCCTGTGTTTTGAAGTGGCGCCCTTGCTGCAGGTGGATTTGGAGCAGGTGATCGCGACATCGCCGATTTACTCGCATACCGTGGCATTCTACCTGGCGTACTTTAACCGCAGGTGCTGTTTCGTGAATCGAATCATGGCGGTTTTTAACCACAATGAAGCGCTGGATGAGTGCCACAAGCTGGTCGCTCACAACGAGCGTGTGGGCCGGATTCCTTTCTATAATTGGACGATCGGGCTTATGCGTCACCTGGAGCATATCTCCGCAGCCACCGGCGCCTCACTTGAAGTACTTTCGCTGATATCGGAGGACGAGTCCATGAAGGATACGCACGCGGTGAAGAAGACGTTGATCGTTTATTTCATCGTCCGGAATTTTCTCAACCAGATGATCCAGGAGGTATGTTCCGTCCGGCTGGAATACTGCACGACGATCCACCTGTCCGCCGAGGATATGGATGCCTGTGAACGTTTTTTGCTGCGCTGCGGAGCTGCGGATCTCGTCGGATTATTCAAGAGGGCGAAAGCGGTTCTGGCGAACGGCACGCTTCACGCGCACGAGAGGTCGGATCTGCTTCGAGGTTTGACGGAGGAACTCGAGGAGGCGGAAAAAAAGAAAATTGCGACACTCGAGGAAGAGAGACGGTTCGCGGTTGAACGCCAGGGGCGCGCCTTTGACGTGATGGTCAGGCATGCCAATTCCGGCTACAAATGGGTGGACGGAGTTTGTCCGGGTCCCCAGCCAGATGGGTCAGCCCTCGCTCGATTGAACATGCGCCGCATGATCAAAGCTGTTCATGTGGTGACACGCCAGACAACGGAAGCGGACGAGCTGACGGCCAGCGCGCTTGTCAGGAACTGCGCGGATGCCCCGGGCGGGGTTGTTCCCCTGTCGGTTCGTACGATGGCGGCGCACAACCGGCCTGATATGGTGATCTTCAACGAGGCATCGAATCGCGCGGCCTTCTCACAAACGTTTGGAGATCGCCCATCGGCGACCACGGCGAGGAGTTCCAGTGAGACCTGTTGGTGGCGAACGGATCTCTCGCTGGAGGACGTGTGTCTGAAGGCCAGGTCTCACCCTGAAAGGAACTCTCCTGAAGTGTTTGTGAACGTTGCGTCACTGGACCGGTCGGGCGTGTCGGTTCGGACCCCTCTGCGAATTTTATTCGTGAATCATACAAGCTAGCGGCATGACGGTCTTGAGAATTGCATGAACAACACTCCAAGCAGCGGATTGATGGAAGCGGTCGTCGGGCGCATTGCGCTTCAGCAGGGATTGGTGCCGCGCAATACCAACCCCATCTATATCGTCACTCCGCCATATCAGAGGATCTCGGCCGGAGTGAAAGTGCTGCATTCGCTTTGTCACTATCTCAATCTTTTCGGGGAGCAGGCGTTCGTGGTGCCATACGCGGTCGAGACCGTGGCTGATACGTCGTTGCCTTTCCATTACCGCTTTGGCGTTCATCCTCCCGCTTCGCCGGCGTTGTGCACTCCCATCGTGACCAAGGGAGGTGGCTGAATACCATTTTCGCGAGAAGCTCACGCCTCTGGTGATCTATCCGGAGGTATTCGATAATCCGCTCAAGGCTCCGTACTTCGCCCGCTATATTCTGAACTATCCAGGTTTGTTGAGTCCGCACTATCAGGAGAAGGCTCATGCGGTTTTCGCGTATAGTCGCAAGCTGGCCGAGCATGTCGGTTGTGAGGACGTGCTGCACATCCCTGCGGTTGATCTGCGGTATTTTCACGACACCGGACTGGCCCGGCGGGGCAGCTGTTATTACGCGGGAAAGTACAAATCCATCTACGGAGGAGATGTTTCTCTCCTTCCCAAGAACAGTGTGGAGATCAAGCGTGCGGCCGAGATGACCACGGATGAAGTGCGCGAAATATTCAGACGGTCGGAGCTCTTCTATTGTTACGAGGACACCGCGCTCGCGATCGAGGCAGCGCTTTGCGGATGCCCCACGGTGTTTATGCCGTCAGAGCACTTCAAGGACCGGCCCCTCGCGGCTGTCGAGCTGGGTACCGATGGCTTTGCGTGGGGAGACAGTCCCGAAGAAGTGAACCGGGCGAAAGCCACGGTCGGTGCGGTCCGTCCGCGAATCGAGGCTCTCTACCGGACATTCCCTGCGGAGATGCTCAGGGTCGTCGTCGCTTTGCGTGAGCAGGCGGTGCAGCATGCCTATAATGAACCGGTTTTCCTGCAGCAGGAGCCCCGGGTGGTTTACCTCGATAAGAAAGCCTGGATGGACGGAAACTCCTTGAGTGAGACTGAGCGGCGCCGACTTCGCGCTTTGGGTACACAGCTACCGGCGAAGCTCCGCGGCTGGGCCAAGCTCAAGCGGTCCATCCGCAAGCGCGCCAAGAAGCTCGGGTTGATAGACACCGTTTGATGGCGGGGGGATTTGCCCGACGAAAAGATTGCGCAGTCCCCTTTTGACTCGAACTTTTCGGGCGCTAGACATCGCGAGAATGAACGACGCCGAAACGATGGACCTGACCGCCCGCACCGAACCCGGTGAGGTAGGGCTCGTTGAGCCGCGGGAGTTTGTCTCCATCGAGTCGTTCCTGTTCGAAAGCGGACAATCCCTGCCAGGGTTCACGCTCCGTTATGAAACCTACGGTCGTCTCAATGCCGCGCGCGACAACGTCATCGTGATCTGTCACGCGCTCAGTGGCGATCATCACTGCGCGGGCATTCACTCGCTCACCGACCGCAAGCCGGGCTGGTGGAATAATCTCATCGGTCCCGGCAAGGCCGTGGACACCAATCGGTTTTTTGTCCTCTGCTCCAATTGTCTTGGCGGCTGCCAGGGCTCGACCGGGCCGTCGTCGATCAATCCCGCGACCGGCCGGCCGTTTGGTGTTCAGTTTCCCTTCGTTACCGTCCGCGACATGGTGCGCGCGCAGAAGCGTTTGCTCGACTCGCTGGGGATCACCTCGATTTATGCCGCGATTGGCGGGTCGATGGGCGGCATGCAGGCCGTGCAATGGGGAATAGAATACCCGAAATATGTCCGCCGGGTCCTGGCGATGGCGACGACCGCTCGCGAGAGCGCGCAAGGCATCGGTTTCAACGAAGTCGGCCGTCAGGCGATCATGCAGGATCCCGGCTGGAATCATGGCGACTACCCGAAGAATGGCGGCCCGCGGGTGGGGCTCGCGATCGCGCGCATGATGGCGCATATCACGTACGTTTCGGACGCGAGCATGGACCGGAAGTTTGGCCGCAAGGCCGTCAAACCGAAGATCTCTCCCCTCGACTCGATGGAAGGGATTCCGGCTGCTGCAAGTGCGCCTCCGACGTCCTACACCTTTGACATGCAGTTCGAGGTCGAGAGCTATCTGCGGTATCAAGGCGAGAGCTTCATCAATCGCTTCGATGCCAACTCGTATCTCTACATCACGCGTGCCATCGACCACTTCGACCTGGCCGCCGCATACGGTTCCTTGGAAAAAGCCTTCGAACAGGTCGAGGCCGAGACGCTGGTGGTCGGCTTTACGAGCGACTGGCTTTTTCCGCCGCAACAGAACCGTGACATCGCTCTCGCGCTTCTGCGCACAGGCAAACGCGCCAGTTATGCCGAGCTCGACACTGATCTCGGCCACGACTCGTTCCTTCTGGAATCGGAAGAGCTCTACGCGTTGGTGCGCGGCTTTCTGAGCTGATGGCCTGGACGCATCCCTGGGTTTCGGGACGTTTGTTCAACAGTGTGCGCTAAGAACAACGCGCCTCCGCCCTTGTCATGGGTTGAGATCGTTCTCTTCTTTGATGCCATGAAACTTACCCCGTTTGCCCACCTGTCGCGTTTCATTGTCGGTGCTGTGTGCCTGGCGATGCTTCCCTCCGCTTTCGCCTCGAAGGAAAAGCCCGTGATCGGCCTTTCGCTCGACACGCTCAAGGAGGAACGCTGGCAGCGTGACCGCGATACCTTTGTCGCCCGCGCAAAAGAACTCGGCGCCGAGGTGGTCGTGCAGTCCGCCAACAGCGACGACACCCGCCAGACTCGTGATATCGAGTCGCTCATCAGCCGCGGTGTGGATGTGCTCGTGGTGGTTCCGCACAACGGTGCCGCCGTGAGCCGCGCGATGAAGTCCGCGCAGGAAGCGAAGATTCCCGTCATCTCTTACGATCGCCTCATTCTCAACAGTCCGGTCGGTTATTACCTCACGTTCGACAACGTGAAGGTCGGTGAGGCGCAGGCCCAGTATGTCGTCGATCGCCTGCCAAAGGATCGTCCCGCGCGCATCGTCCGCATCTATGGTGCGCCGACCGACAACAACGCGAAGATGTTCAAGCAGGGACAGGACAATGTCCTCACACCACTCATCAAGGCGGGGAAGATTGAAGTCGTCTTCGAGGACTGGGCGCTCGATTGGAAGCCCGATGTCGCGAAGAAAATCATGAACGCCGCGATCACCAAGGCCGGCACCAATATCGACGCTGTCGTTGCTTCCAATGATGGCACTGCTGGTGGCGCGATTCAGGCGCTTCGTGAAGAAGGACTCGCTGGAAAAATCATCGTGACCGGCCAGGACGCCGATCTCGCCGCCTGCCAGCGCATCCAAGGCGGCACGCAATCGATGACCGTGTACAAGCCGCTCAAAAATCTTGCGACCCGCGCAGCGGAGGTTGCCGTCGCCGTCGTGAAAGGCGAGAAAATCGCCACCACCGCCGAACTCGATAACGGTGCGATGAAAGTCCCGTCGATTTTCGAGAAAATCATCTCGGTCATAAGGATAACCTTCAGTCGACCGTGGTCGCCGATGGTTTCCACTCGGCGGAATCGCTGAAGTGAATCTTTGAACCACGGAGACACAGAGGGCACAGAGATCGAAGTCAGTTTCTCTGTGCCCTCTGTGTCTCCGTGGTTCACTTAATCTGATTTAACTTCGGATGCTTCTCGAAACGCGTAATCTCACGAAACGTTTTCCCGGCGTCGTTGCGCTGAAGAACGTATGCTTCGGGCTCAAAGCGGGCGAGATCCACGCGCTTTGCGGCGAGAACGGTGCGGGCAAATCCACGCTCATCAAGCTGCTCTCCGGCATCCATCCGCATGGCTCTTACGAAGGCGAATTGCTTGTCGACGGAAAGGTCGCGGAGTTCAAAGGCATCCGTGATTCCGAGGCGCAGGGCATCGCGGTGATCACGCAGGAGTTCGCGCTCGTGGACGAGCTGAGCGTCGCCGAGAACATTTTTCTCGGACGCGAACCGCGCAAAGGCTGGCGCATTGACTGGCTCACGCTGCGCAAGCGGGCCGCCGAATTGCTCGCGGAGTTTGGACTCCCGATTTCTCCCGACACACTTGTCGGCGAACTGGGTGTCGGCCACAAGCAGCTCGTTGAAATCGTGCGCGCGATGGACAAGAAATCCCGCGTCCTCGTCCTCGACGAGCCCACCGCCGCGCTCACCGAGATGACGCGAAGGCGGGGTGACGCATTACGGAGGACAGACATTCTTGACTGTCACTCGGGACCCACTCCGGGCCTCAGGCGTGAAGGCCCCGAGAGTAGACGGCCTCGTCCCGGCCGCCGAAGACCGCGATTGGTGGGGCGGACATTCTTGTCTGCCACCCGGGTGTAGAAGGACGCCCCGGGCGTCGGCCGGCCCCTTCCTCAACTTGGGGGAGGGGCCGGCTCACGTCTGAGACGTCCCTGCCAGCCCGAGAGACAGACAAGAATGTCTGCCCCACCAGCCTCCGCCGCTTCGCCGACCGGGACGAGGGCCTCGCCGCCTGAAGCCCGGAGTGGGTTCCGAGTGACAGACAAGAATGTCTGTCCTCCGGCACACGTCTCCGCGCTCGATCCCGGCGCCAGTACACCTCAATACACCTTCGTCGGCTGCGTCCGCACGACCGGCTCGGTCAGGCGTCTCGCTCTCAGCTCGACCTGACCCGCGCGTCGCCGGCCTGCGCGGCCTTGCCTCGACCGTCCACGTCGCGGTCTGGCCGGGGCCGAGCTCCTTCAGCGGCTCGAAGATCACCTGCTGCCCGGCGGCCCGGCCTTGGGTGGGACTGTTGGCGGAGCCGTACGTGAGCTGCGGCGGGAGCGTCGCGACGACCTTCACGTTCCGGTCGGGGCCGGACCCGGTGTTCTGCACGGTCATCTGAAGCCGGATCGGCTCGCCGACGCGGGCCGGGTCGTCGCGGTTCACCACCTCCATCCCGGTCGCGGCGATCACTTGGACGGCCGTCCGGTGGGTCGCGGTGACGGCGTCGGCGCAGTCGGACTTGGCCGTCGCGCGGACGGTCATCGCGCCGCCGCCGATCGTCGGCTTGGCCGTTACCCGGACCTTCCGCTTGCCGCCCGGCTCGATCGTCCCGAGTGACAGGCGGTCGCCGGCTGCGTTCGCGTCGGCGATGCCGACGACGGCCCCGGCGTCGGCGGCGGCCGTGAGGTACGCGTTCCGCGCCGCCGCGTCACCGACGTTCGTCACGATCACGTCGTACGCCGCCGTCTTCCCGACGTACTCCGACGCCGGCCCGGTCGCCATCGCCGTCAGCTTCGTGCGTGGACGGCCGTGATCACGTCGAGCGACTGGGCGGCGGTGCCGGTGCCCCTGTGCGCTCGCCCGGCTGGTGAACTCGCCGGTCCGCATCGCCCGCAGCCTCACCCGGAACTCCCGGGCCTGCGTCGTCCGGCAGGTCGCCGACGCTCAGCCGAACGACCCGCTGGCCGTCCATCGTCGTCAGCCCCTCCGGGAGCGGCTCCTCGATCCGCACGTCGGTCTCGGTCCCCGTCCCGGTGTTGGCGACGACGTACCGGACCTCGATCGGGTCGCACAGGTCGGCGTGCCGCGGGCCCTCCTTCACGAGCTGCAGGATCGGGTTGATCACGTACGTCCCGCCGGCCAGCACCGGGGTGTAGGTGACGGTCGTGCGGGTGTCGAGCTCGCCCGGCTCGTCGGACGTGCCGGCGACGGGGATGACGCTGCGCGTGCCGCGGGCCTCGAGCGACCCGACGATCAACTCGCGGGCGATCGTCCCGCGGTGCTCCCTGCTTCTGTCTCGGTCGCCGGCCAGACGCCGGCCACGTCGCGGTAGTACCCGACTCCGTCCGCGTACTTCAGGTCCGGGCCGGCGAGGTCGCGGCTGGGGACGACGGGCGGGGCCGCCGGGCGCGTTGTGCTTATGAGAGTTCTCCGGGAGCGTCGGCAGCCCCTCGCTGGCCGCGGGCCGCGTCGTCGCGGCCGACGTCCGTCGATTGCGTGGTCGGGACGGCGGGCATCGGCGCGGCCGGCATAGGCGTGGCGACCGCGGCGGTCGCGTCGGCGGCCGACACCGTGAACGTCGCCGGGAAGTCTTCGCGTACGACGACCCCGGCTACCGGCCAGTCGGTCAGGTTCGTCACCTTCAGCTCGTACCGGTACGGCCGGCCGAGCCGGGACTGCGTCGGGAACCGCTTCTCGAGCAGGATCACGCTCGTCTCGCGGTCGCCGGTCGGGTAACGCCAGCATCTGCGTCGACGTCTCCCGCTCGCGGTTCGGGAGCAGGTCCGGCCGGGCCTTGGGGACGGTCGGCGACTGCCCGGCGGGGCGCGGGCTCGGCCTGGGCGGAGGCGGGGCCGGGCAGGCTCGGCCGGCGGCGGGGGGTTGTTCTGCGTGCAGCCGACGAGCAGCCCGGCCGCCGCCAGCAGCGGCAGCCAGCTTCGGGTGCGGGTGCCGACGTGCAGGGCTCGGGGGGTGAATCGAGTGGGAATCAGGGTTGCCGGGGTCATGCAAGGCACAGCGTCCCCCGGCCTGCTCGGCCGGTCAAGGCGAGGCCGGTCCCGCGCTCATCCGTCCCCGGCACAAGCAGTTAGGATTCTCCAGACGCCCGCCGCGGTGTGGTGCGGGCTACGGAGCGGGTCGGAAGTAGAGTCACGCCACGGCCCGGATCGTTTGGCGGGGATAGGCCGAATTGAGTACCCTTCGGACCCGCCAGACGGAAGCCTCTACGGGTGGCACGGTCCTGTACTCAGGGCCGTGTCTGCGAATGTTTGATCAGACACGGCCCTGAGTACAGGACCGTGACACCCGCAACGCATCTGCGCGCCGGGACCGGGGTCGTACGGAGTTCACGGGCACATGGTCGAATCGTCTCACAGCAATCCGGGCAAGCCCGGACTGGAATCCGGCAAGCGCGGTTCTCGTCCGCCGGCTGTTCGGCCCGCGGCCCGAGCCGTCGTGACGTCCTGTCGGCGACCGTGCTCGCCGCCGCCGCCACGGCCGTCGCCAGCCCGAACCCACACACGCCGCGGCCGGCCCACCCCGGCGACCTCTCCGGGTACCGCCCGCAGTTACTCATGTTCCGTAAGCGGATGTCGGACATCATGCGGGATCTGATCTGCGGCCCCGGCGGGGTCGACGCGATCGCCCGCAAGGCCGACGACCAGGGCCACCGCTATGTCTACACGGTCGAGGTGGCCCAGGCCATGGAGCACTTCGCGGCCGCGAGGCTGCTGGAGCCGTACCTCAAGCTCCGCGAGTTCGCGGTCAAGCACCTGATCGTCTTCTACGACCCGAAGGAGTCGTACACGAAGGGATTCGTGATCTGGCGGTGCGTGCCGGTGCGACGCCCGACGCGTCGGGGACGACCGAGATGCTGCGGGTCGCCCGGGGCGCTGTGGCGGGGGGCAGACGCCTTCGGCCGGACGGAGGACCGCGCGGTCGCGGTGACGATCGTCGAGGGGGTACGCCCGGCACCAGACGGTGCAGGCGGGCGTCTGGATGATCAACAACTACTACGCGTTCGCGTCCAAGAGCTTCGCGACGAACTCGTTCGTCATCGACTACGACACCGACTTCCTCCGGGAGGTGTCCGACTGGCACCAGGGGAAGCCGGCCGAGGCCGACCGGGCCAAGCGGTTCAAGGAGACTGGCCGACAACAGCCGGGGAGTGGATGCGGCAGACGCCGAGCCCGTGCGGCCTCCTGTACGACCTCGTGCAGCCCGAGCTCAAGACGATGTACTGGGGGCTAGACGTCTGCTTCTTCAGCCCGAACGACGTGATCCAGACGAACAACGCCTGCACGACCGCGATGACGGTCGCGAGGGACGTGCCGGAGGTCGCCAAGGGCGTGCTGTCGTTCCTGCTCCGGCGTGTGCAGCAGTCCGGCGGGATCCACCGGTACTTCTACGGCCGCAACGGCGAGCCGGTGAACAAGATGAAGCTCGGCCCGGCCGAGATGATGTCGGCCGCGATGCTCGCCGCGAAGCTGAACGACCCGGCGGCGGTCGGGGCGTTCATCGACCTCGGCATGGTCTACTGGCAGAGCATCGCCGCCCGGACGGTCGACACGCTCCCGGAGGTCGACGCGTGGGCGTGGCTCGTGAGCGAACTGCTGATCGGGATCGACGTGCTGCTGGCGGCGGCGTAGCCGCGTGACCGCGTCGTGCTTGCATCCCCCGCAACCGGGTGCGATGAGGTACTCCGCGTCACCCCGGACCTGCGGGAACGGAAGGTGTGCCAGCAAGCGACGCCGACGCCGCTCAGATTTAGGGGCCCGCACTTCGCGTGAGGACCTCGCTGTCATTCAGAGCGCAGCGAAGAACCTCGGGGACGGAAGTAACGCCGCCTTCCGTCCCGAGGTTCTTCGTCTCGCTCTGAAATGACAGGCGTGGGGCTAGCGCGGACGGGCGGGCCTGATTTCTCTACGGGCTCGTCGGAGCAACCAGTCGCACCTTCCGGCGCCGACAGACCCGGGGCTCCGCGGAGTACCGCTCTGCACCCGGCTTAGGACACATCTCTCGTCGCGCGATGCGCGGGCTCGCTTTGCTGAATTCCCGCTCATCCCCAATTCGACAGCGGCCCCGTCCATACGATGCCGCATGTCGCTCCCGACGTGCCGGCTCCTCGTCCGCCACACCACCCGCTACACGTACGACCGTCCGGTCACGAAGAGCGTCCACCGGCTGCACCTCTAAGCCGTTGACCGACTTCCGCCAGAGTCGGCTGGAGCACCGGCTCTCGATCTCGGTCCCGACGACGCCGGTCGTCGAGTTCGAGGACGTGTTCGGGAATCGGCGCCGCCGTTTCGACATCGTCGAGCCGTACACCGAGCTGACCGGTGACGGCCGAGAGCGTGGTCGACGTGTTCGACCTCGACCCGTTCGCGTTCGCGTCGGTCCCGATCCGCCCGTCGTTCCCGCTTGTCTGGATGCCGGCCGAGCGGCTCATGCTCAACCTGTTCCTGCAGCCGGTGGAGCTGCCCGAGACGCAGTTGTCGGAAATCTACGACTACGCGATGTCGTTCGTGGAGACCAACAACCGCGACCTGATGGAGACGCTGTTCGCGATCAACCTCGCGATGTTCCGCGAGTTCAAGTACGCCCCGGGGGAGACGAACCTTCAGACGACGGCGTTCGACGTGCTCGTCAACCGCCGGGGCGTGCCAAGACTTCGCCAACCTGTTCATCGCGATGGCGAGGATGCTCGGGATCCCGGCCCGGTACGTGGTCGGGTACATCCACACGGGGAACAACGGCGAGAACCGGATCGGGGCCGACGCGACCCACGCGTGGGTGCAGCTCGTACATCCCGAACGTCGGGTGGAAGGGGTTCGACCCGACGAACGGCACGCTCCCGCACCTGGACCACGTGCGGATGGCCTACGGCCGGCACTTCCGCGACACCGACCCGATGTCCGGCACGCTCTACAGCGCGGCGACCGAGACGCTGAGCGTCGACGTCGAGGTGAAGGAGCTGATCCTCGTCGGCGGCCAACCGACGGTCGCGCCGGCGGTCCCAGTGCCGGTCTTGTCGCCGTCGGCGGTCGGCGGGTCGATGCTCCCGCCGATCGTGCCGGCGTCGCCGGTGGCGGCGCGGGGGGTGTCGTCGGCGCTGGTGGGGGTGTAGGGCGGGCATTGCCCGCCGTTCTCGTGTGGCAATCGGGGACGCATTGGCATCCCAAGGGTCCGTGGCGGGCTAACAGGCTAAGGCGGGCAGTGCCCGCCCTACGGGAACGCGGTCACCGCCCCTTCGCCGGCTTCGCATCCTTCGCCGCCGGCAGGCTCGGGCCCATCTTCGTCGCCTTCAGGTTCGGGTTGAGCGACTGCGGGGCCTTGGCCGACGCGGCGACAGCCTGGGGCCGGTCGCCTGCCGACTTGACCGCCGCGATCGCGCGGGCGGCGGCGTCGCCGACCGGGTCGGTCTGGTCATCGCCGGGGTGGCGATCGACTCGAAGCAGGTCGTTCCGCGGGACGAACAGGATCGCCGCCGTCGCCGCCGCCCTTGCTGATCTCGCCGGTGAACGTGTTGACGTTGGCGATGTTGCCTTCGTCGTCGAACGTGAAGATCGGGAGGGCCTGGCCGTCGAGGTAAGGCGTTGATCTTGAAGTTCGCGTCGCCGCCGGAGGCGTGCAGGGCGCCGACGCCGTACACGCCGGTCGGGAGGAGCCCTTCCAGTAGGCGATCTCGGTGCCGCCGCGGGGGCCGCCGCGGTTGTCGTAGGGGATCAGGCCGCCGCGTCGTGCTGACGTTCAGCCCGTACCCGGGGAACAGGATCTCCTGTCGGCTGGAACCCGTTGGAGATGATGTCGTCCTGGTCCCCGTCTTGGTTGTCGACGATGAAGTTCAGGTCGGCGTTGCCGGTCCAGCGGAGGGCGAAGCTGAGCCGCCCGGGCAGAGCGCCGGGGAGGGCCGAGTCCGGGCAGCGGGCAGCCGTTGCGGACGACGGGGATGTTGGCCCGCTGGTCGAACCCGAGCACGCCGCCCTGGCTGAGCTGCTGGCTGACGACGGTCGACTTGCCGGCCGTCCGGGCGGTGGCGAGCGACGGGTCGACGGTGCGTGTTGGCGAGCGCCGTCTCGGCCGCCGACCCCTGCACCGCCGCTGGCGACGCTGTACCCGCCCCCGCCGAGCGAACGTCACGCCCTTGGCCGTCCGGAACAGGGCCCGCCCGGTGTAGCTCTCGGCCTGCGGGGCGAACCCGGGGCGGTCGATAGACCCGGACGACGGTCCCGCGGACGGCCATCGTGCGAGCCGGGCGTGCGGATGACGGAGTCGTACTCCCGCCCGGCCGCCTCGATGCCGTAGCTGGCGGCCCCGTACTTCATGACCAGGTCGGTCTTCTCCTTGCCGCCGGTGCGGACGGCCTCCTCGACCCGCATCGTGCTCAGGCTCTCGAGCGTGAACATCTGGTCGGTGCCGACCACGGCAGGTGACGGCCGGACCGCATGCCCGTGCGGAACGACGCGCCGGTACCGAACGTGTCACCGACGGCGACCCGCTTCCAGGTCTTGCCGTCGTCGGTGCTGGCCGAGACGACCCCGGTGACCTGTTGCCGCACGACGGAGCGACCAGGCGGGGCCGGCAGCCGGGCGGGGGTGGTGCGGGTGGCGCGCGCCGTCGGCCGGCGTCGGCCGTCTGGCTGTCCTGCGCAGTACACCGGGGCGACAACGGGCGGGACCGTCTGTTGCACGTCCCCGAGCCCCCCCGCAGACCGACCCGGGTGGGGGCGGCGTCGTCATGTCGATCTCGCGCGACGGTCCCGAGCGCCATCACCGATACCCGTTCGTCGGGCCCCGGATGTTGCGGCTCCGGAGTACCCATATCCGGCGATCTCCAGCGGCATGGTCGCCTCAGACGACCACGGGCGGCCGGGGACATTCTACACGATCTATCGGCCCCGGTCCGGTCCGACGTTCGGTCGGCGCGGGCCGGGCATTCGGGGAGCGACCGACGATTCTTATCTTTCGACTCCGAACCCACTCCGGACTTCGGGCGACGTCGCAGGCCCCGCGGTTCCCACTCGCCGGGCGTCCGGCGAGCGATTGCAACGACCTCTCGTCGCCTGAGGTCTCACGTGCGTGCGAGCTCGAATCGACAGACACGTCTGTCCGTGGCGGGGGCTTACTTCCCGTCGCGTCGGTTGGGTCGTCGCCGGCAGCGTCGCGGGAGTGCGGCGTGGGTGCCGGGCAACACCGACCTCCGGTCGGCCGACCCCGGCGTGCTTCAGCTCCATCTCCGGCGGGTCTTGGTCAGCCGCCCCGCGGCCCGTCGGGGCCGCGACCTGGTTCGCCTTCTGGTAGTCCTCGGCCCGCGCCATACCGCCAGGAACTCGCTGCCGCTGAACGTCTGGTTCGGGCTGCTGGCTGGGTAGGACGTCCAGGTACTCCATCTCCTTGCGTGGCGTACCGCGCGTTGGGTCTGAAGACGATCGAATAGACGATCCCGCCGCGGACGCTCAACGCCTTGGCGAGTGCGACCGACACCGTGCCGCGGTCGACGGCCTCGTCCGCCTGGCGGTTGAAGCCGTTGGCCAGCATCCCGCGGTTCTTCTGGGCGGTCGGACGCGGGACGTGTAGTCGGCCGCCGGGTCGTCGCCGTCCGCGAACAGCAGCAGGGCGTGGAACGCGTCGTCGTAGCTGGTGACCGGCACCTCGGCCAGCCGGTGCAAGAACTCGATCTGCTGGTCCGGGTCGTTCCCGCCGAGGTCCGCCGGTCGACGGGCTTCTCCACCGGGCCGGCGTGCAGCCCGACCAGAGGGAGGACGAGAGACTGGCAAGCAAAACAAGCAATGCAAAACGAAAAACAGGCGGGTCTTGAGGCCTTGTCATTTCTTTTCATGCTCGTGTATTTGCATTTCTGTGGCACCAGTCGCTCAATGCCGCAGAAACCTCAGGGCTTCACCCGAGCCTCGCGACACAGCCCGTGTGAATCGCCGCGCACACCGCCCCTTCGATGCTCGTCCGGGCCGGTCGGGGTGACCCCACCTACAAGCCTTCACCGCCGCAACCGTTCAGAACGAGAACGTCAGCCCCGCGTACAGGAACTGCCGTGCGTCGTCGTTCTGCGCCGAACGCCTTGCGACCGGGAAGAACACGCCGTACCGGACGGCGAGCGTCAGGTCGCTGGTCATCTGCCAGTTGACGAACAGGTCCGGCTCGAACCCGAGGAACTGGTCGCCCTCGGCCGTCGGCTCGTCGATCGGGGCACTCGGCCGGAGCTTGTTGAGGACGAACAAGTCGACGCCGACCTGCAGCCGGCTGAAGCAGCCGACGTCCGGCAGCGGGATCGTCGCGACCCCGGCCCGGAACGACCAGCAGGTTCGACGGGTCGGGGGCGAACGCGAGGCCCGGTGTTGATCAGGCCGAACGCGTTGAACCCGTTGTCGCGGGTGCCGGCGCGGTTGCCGTTGAACGTGTTGGTGCTCGACCCGCGGTCGGGGTCGCCGGTGGTGGCCATCACTTCGAGGCTGAACCGGGTCTGCCGCTTGTCGAGCAGGAAGTAGTCGAGCCGGGCGTCGAAGGCCGAGGCGTCGATCTCGTCGCGGGTCTGGTTGACCGGGAACAGCCCGCCGGCTCCGGACGCCTCGAAGCTGTTGGAGAGCGTGCGTCCCGCCCTCGTAGGTCAGCTCGACGCCGTACCGGAGGTTGCGGCGTGAGCTGGCCGGTCGACCCGACGCCGAGGTACCAGCGTAGTTGTACTCGTACTTCGTCTTGATGAGCCCGAGGTCGAGCGAGTCGTCCCGTCGTTGTAGTCCCGCTGGATCGAGGCCGTAGACGTAGGGGCGGTGGTCGCCGACGGCGGCCGTCACCATCCGCCGTAGAACCCCCGGCGGGTGTTGTGGTCGAAGGTTCGGCCGGGACGTGTCGATGTCGACCGTCCGCGTCGGCGTCACCCCGGCGATCGCCTGCGAGCGTGAGCGACCCGGCTTTGAGCGTCAGACGATCACGCCGTCGAGCGTCTGCCCGAGCACCAGCCCGTTGCCCCAGTAGACGAGGTCGCGGCCGCCCTGGAAAGTCAGGTTAAGTCGCGCGGTCGGCTCCGACCAGAGGTCCGGCCGTACGCGGCGTTGTACCGGCCGAGGTCGAACCCGGTAGTACCCGCGGTCGAGGTCCCCGTCGATGATCTGGTCGCCCCGGCCGTCGAAGCTGTCGCCGTGGTTGAAGTCGCGGTACCCGATCCGCCCGCGGGAAACAGTTCCTGGGCCCCGTCGATGTTCAGCCGGGCGTACGGGACGAAGTCGTACCTGCCGGAGGCCGTGGTTGTTGGTCGGCCGAGTCGTCGAGCGAGAGGTAGCTGAACTGGACGAACGCGCCGTAGTCGATCAATGCCCGCTGCCCGGGCGGGACGTCGGGGTTGGCCCGGTAGCGGTTGTCGAGTTCGAACTGCTGGAGCTCGCGGAGCCGGGCCTCCCGCTGGAGTGTTCCTGTGCCCGTGCCGCCTGGAGTCGCTTGGGCGCTGGCGAGGGCGGCCGGCACGAGCACGCCGGCGACGGCCGGGAGGACGGCGGCCATCAACTTACCCCGGATCGTCTTGGCTGCGTACGCCATGCGCACGTGCTCCGCTCGAAGGGTCGGACCGGTGCCCCCGGTCCCAGGGGACGCTGTCCCTCAAACTGCCCGATCGGTTTGACCGTTGAAGTCGCCCCACCTTTTAACCCGCAAGCGGGCGCGTCGCAAAGGGTGGGGCGGGGGAGGACAGGGAAGCGGGTAGCCACAGAGTCACGGAGGCACCGAGGTCGGCCCGACGCGGGGGCCGGCTTACCGTGCTGGAAGGGAAGAGGATGTGAACGCAGAGACGCGAAGACGCAGAGGTCGGAGGGGAGATCGAACGGAACGCGATCTAACGGACCGCGGGCGGGGACGCCCGCAGTCCGTCAACGCCCGCTCCTGCTCCGACCTCTGCGTCTTCGCGTCTCTGCGTTCACATCTTCCCCCGCCTAGACGAGAAGAGGCCCGCCCAGTCTGTCGACCGGACCTCTGTGTCTCCGTGCCTCTGTGGCGTCCCTCCCCGCGTTCTCCCGTTCACGCCGCGGCCCGCATGCCGGCCGGGAGGGCGGGTTCGCCGTTGCTGCCGAAGTTGACGGGGAACGACGCCCACGGCCCGACCTTCGTCGAGCGGACGGCGCGGACGCGGTACGTCAGCCGGGTCGCCCCGGCCGGGACGGTCGCGTCGACGTACCGCTTCTCGCCCACGCAGCCGACGAACTCGAACGGGCCGTCGGCCCCGATGCTGCGGTAGACCTGGTACACGGTCCCCTGCGCCCCGTGCGGCTGGCGGCACTTCCACCTGAGGATCACCGCGCCGTTCCCGTCGAGCACACCGTCAGGCTCGAAGGCGTGCCCGGGGCCGGGCGGGGCGACCGGTCGGCGGGGGGAGAGACGCTGGCCAGCGCGTAGACGTTCCGGTCGCCGGTCTGCTCGGCCGTCGCCCGGATCTTCTTGATCAGGGCCGCCCCCGCGACGCCCATGGCGGCCGTCGCGTCCTTGAACGCGGCCGTCGCGTTCTTCGCGTTTTGGCGGGCGGCCTGCTGGGCGTTGTACGCGGCCCGGGCCGCGGCCGTCTTCGCGGCCAGGTCGTCCACCTCGTCGGCCGTGACGCCGATCGCGGCCGCGTGCGCGGCGAACGGCGCGAGGCGGGTCTGATAGTACTGGATCCGCTCGACCGCCTTGATCGGCACGGTGCCCATCGGACGCTCCTCTCGCTGAACCGTGACGCCCGCCCGGCCCCGCCCCGCACACGGGCCGCCCGACGCCGAACGCCGGGGACCCCGGTGCGGAACGCGGACGGCCCGGGTGCCACAGGTCGCGGTACGCCGAGACCTGTGTCTTCCGATCGGCTGACACGCACAGGTCTCGGGGTACCGCGACCTGTGGCACCGGGCCCGACCCGCGCCCCGCGCGGCACGCCCCTGCATCGGCCGCCGTCGCCCCCGACTGAAGTCCGGGCCCGACGCCGTCCGCATAACTGGGGCGCGACGGAGCATCGCAACGCTGCGCCGGAGCATCGCACGCGTGCGAAGGCCGATCGCACGCGTGCTACGGGGCATCGAAGTGCTGGGACGCGACTCCGCTGACATCCGACGGACCATCGCAGCGCTGCGACGCGACCCCGCACGCCTGCCACGGGGCATCGCACGCGTGCGCCGGAGCTTCGAAGTCGTTCGACGGGGCATCGCACGCGTGCGGCGGAACACCTCGGCGGAGGGACGAGGCGACGCAACGGCGGCGGGAGGCGTCGCGCCGCACGCCTGCCCCTCCGGGTGGCACGGTCTTGTACTCAAGACCGTGTCTTCGATTCGGACGCGTGAGAACCACCCGCAGACACGGTCTTGAGTACAAGACCGTGCCACCCCAAAGCCCCCCCGCCGGGTGCCATGCCCACCCCGTCGGCCCACCCCCGGATGTCGCGGCCGCACCGGCGGGGCATGGCACCCGGCGGCGGAGGGCGGGTAGGATGGCGGGCAGATGTTCCGCCGCTTGTTCCTCACCCTCTTCGCGCGCTCGCTGGTACTCTTCATCGCGCACATGCGCACTCTTGGGTGGCCGGGGTCTTCCGCCCTTACGATAAGACCTACCTCACCGTCAGCCGGCAACGGAACATCGTATTCCGGAGTTACGGCGGGTTCGGCTGGGATGGCTCCACCGTCGCATACGCTCGGTACGAAGACCACATCCTGCATGGCCAAACGTACAACGATGCATTCCAACTGGAGGGTACGCCGACCGCAGCGGACGAGGAGCGGGCGGTGGCGAATGAGCAGGCCGAGGCACAGCAATGCGCCGTGGCCGCTCAACCGCGACCAACCCTTCAGGTACGAGCGTGGGACGAAGCTGAAACCGTATGCCGTCGGGCCACGCCTTCACGTCTACGGCCGCAAACTGGTGTTCAACGTTCCGTTCTACGCGCTCGCAGCCGTGACTGGTCTGCTTCCGGCGATCGCCGCCGTCGTGGTTGTGCGGAAGAGGATCAAGAGGAGGCGCGCACTTGCAGACCTCTGCACTACCTGCGGCTACGACCTTCGCGCCTCCCCTGACCGGTGTCCGGAGTGCGGGCGGGCGTCGTCTCCGGTCCCCTCTCCCGGTACCCCGGGGGAGGGAGAGAATGCGCAGTTGTCGGAATGACTGACCGCTGAGCCTCTTCTCGGCCGTCCCGTAACCCCTCCGCCCGCCCCTGCCCCGTTCCGGGCGATTGGACAAACCCCCGACCGTCGATATCCAATGGCACCCGGACCGGTCGCCGGCGTGTACGCGGGTCGTCCCCCGCGTCTGCCGGCCGCGGCCGTCCGTCCCCGTCCCCCCCGCCCCCCCATGTCGATCCGAGTCTTCGCCAACCACGCCCACGTCTTCCCCGCGTCGGTCAACCCCGACGGCACGCTCGACCGGCTCACCCGGCTGAACGACGAGTGCGGGATCAGCCGGCAGGTCTGCTTCGCCCCGTTCGCCCACCAGGTCGCGGCCACCGGGCTGCACCACAACGACTGGCTCGCCAAGGAGATCGCCGGCAAGAGCCGGTTCGTCGGGTTCGGGACCGTCGACCTCCGCCGGGAGGTCGACAAACGGCCGATCGCCGACCAGGTGAAGCACGCGAAGGACCTCGGGCTCCGCGGGCTCAAGATGCACCCGAACGCCCAGGAGTTCGACATCCTGTCGCCCGACGCGATGGCGGCGTACGAGGCGGCCGCGGACCACAACCTGTTCATCACGTTCCACAGCGGCGTCCACGCGTACCGGTTGAAGCACTACGAGGTGCGGAAGTTCGACGAGGTGGCCGAGGCCTTCCCGACGCTCCGGTTCAGCATGGAGCACATGGGCGGGTACAGCTTCTTCAACGAGTGCCTGGCCGTGATCGTCAACCGGATCCCGTTCCCGCCGGTGCCGGGGAAGCGGTGCATGGTCTACGGCGGGCTGACGAGCGTGTTCACGCCCGACTTCTGCCGGTTCTGGTACATGAGCAAGGAACGGCTGCTCGAGGCGGTGGCTCAGTGTACGCCCGACCAACTAATTTTCGGGCTCGACTTCCCCTACAACCTCGAGGCGAACACCAAACTCGCGCTTCAGACGCTCCACTCGTTAGGGCTTCCGGAAAAAGAACTTGCAAAGATCGTCGGTGGTAATTTGGCGGAAGCCTTGGGGCTGGAAGAGGGGAAACGCTAGGTCGGTAAAAAAGATTGTCCGAAAGTTGTCCCACTCGTGTGGATAACTCTAACGTCTTTGTGAGATGCCGATTAGACGCGTGCCGGAACGGTTGTCCACATTACTGGGGATCATTTTTGTTCTCCCGCCTGCTCCGGATAGAGTCCCCGTCCCGACGCGGGGGACGACGGTTTGGGGACCGGCACCGCCAGGGATGACGTAACTCTAGGGACGGAGTTTAAAAACGTGGGTAATCACACGGACGTACCGTGGCCACAAGTGGCCGACGGGAACCAACCTCCATTGCGCCGGGACGGTCGACGGCCTGCCGCTGTTCACCTTCCGGACCCTCGACGGGGACACGCTCGACTTCGACTGCTTGGCCGACGGGTACGTCGTCTGCCGCAACGGCATCCCGATGCAGGGGTGGCGGTGGCCGACCGACCGGATCGACGTCGCGCTGGCCGCGTACCGCGGGCTGATCGCGGCCTCCGAGCCGCGGCCGGCGGCGATGAACCGGGTCGCGGCCGCGACGGCGCAGACGCCGGCGGCGTGACGGATCCACCTTGTGGTGCGGGCTTCAGCCTGCACTGAACCAGACGTGCAGGCTGGAAAGCCTGCACCACAACGCCGGCCGGTACAATCCCCGGCGTGCCCGCCCCCGGCCGCGCCATCCTCCACCTGGACATGGACGCGTTCTTCGCGTCCGTCGAGCAGCTCGACGACCCGGCCCTCCGCGGACGGCCCGTGCTCGTCGGCCACGACGGCCCGCGGGGCGTGGTGGCGGCCGCGTCGTACGAGGCCCGCGTCTACGGCTGCCGCAGCGCCGCTGCCGATGGCCGTCGCCAAGCGGATGTGCCCGGCCGCCGCGATCGTCCCCGGCCGGTTCTGGCGGTACCGCGAGGTCTCCCGGCAGGTGTTCGCGATCCTGCACGACGTCACCCCGCTCGTCGAGCCGCTGAGCATCGACGAGGCGTTCCTCGACGTCACCGGCTCGATCCGCCTGCTCGGCCCCCCCGAGACGATCGCCGCCGACGTGCGGGCGCGGGTGAAGCGGACGACCGGGCTCACCGCGTCCGTCGGCGTCGCGCCGAACAAGTTCCTCGCCAAGCTCGCCAGCGACATGGACAAGCCCGACGGCTTGACCGTCATCCGCACGGGCGACGTCGAGCGGGTGCTCGGGCCGATGTCGGTCGGGCGGATCTACGGCGTCGGCCCGAAGACGGCCGAGACGCTCGAGGGGCTCGGCGTCCGCACGATCAACGACCTCCGCGCGATCGACGACGCCGTCCTCGCCCGCCGGGTGGGCGACGACGAGGCCGCCCGCTACAAGCGGCTCGCCTGGGGCCTCGACGACCGCCCGGTCGTCCCCGACCACGAGGCCAAGAGCATCGGGCAGGAGGAGACGTTCGGCCAAGACCTGACCGACCCGGCCGCCGTCCGCGACGTGATGGTGGGGCAGGCCGAGGAGGTCGGCTTCCGCGTCCGCAAGCACGGGCTGGTGGCGCGGACGGTGGTCGTGAAGATCCGGTTCGGCGACTTCCAGACGATCACCCGCCGGACGACGCTCACCGCGCCCACCGACGCCACGACGGACCTCTGGCACGCGGCGCGGGACCTGTTCGACAAGTGGGCGGCGGAGGGGTTCCACCCGGTCCGGCTGATCGGCGTGTCCGCCGGCGACCTGAGTAAGCCCGACGGTCAGGACTCGACCTGTTCGCCGATGCCGGGCGGGCGAAGCAGCGCCGGCTCGACGCGGTGGCGGACGCGATCAAGGCGAAGTTCGGCGACAGGGGCGTAAGACGGCCGGGGGCGTGACGCATTCCCGTACCACGGGTTTGCAACCCGTGCGGCGTGTACTCACGCCGTCCCCAGTTCCAATCGTATTGCGCGTCTATGGTGTCGGGCGGAGTACCGCCCGAGTGCCGGCGTACCGGCACGCATGGGTTGAAAACCCATGCTACGGGAATCGTTCAACACGCCTTTCGGGCTTCCGGTAAACGCTGGTGTTCCCGATCCTTCCGACACCGACGGACGCCGCCACCATGCCGACGCTCTCCCCAATCCGCCTGACCGCGCTGTTGCTCGTTCTCGCCGCCCCGTCGCTGGCCGCCGAGCCGCGGGTGGGGGACGCCGGGTCGAAGCCCCACCCGGCGAAGTTCGACGACAACTTCCCCGACATGAAGCGGTGGGCCGAGGCCGGCGTGGCCGGCGGCATCCCCGCCCGCGACGCGATCAAGGTCGTCAAGACCGCCAAGCCCGGCGACGACGTCCAGAAGCTGATCGACGAGACCGCCAAGGCCGGCGGCGGCGTCGTGCTGCTCTCGGCCGGGACGTACGAGGTGAAGCGGGTCCTCGACCTGAAGTCGAACGTCGTCCTGCGGGGCGAGAGCCGCGACGCCGTCGTCCTCGAGAACACGATGCGGTCGCCCCGGCTCACGCAGGGGTTCTTCAGCGTGAAGTTCGACCGCGCGAGCAAGGCCGGGCTCGAGTCGCTCACGATCCGCCACGCCGAGGTCGCCCGGCTCGGGCTCGACGTCTACCACGAGCGGGTCGCCGGGCCGAAGAACAACCCGACCGGCGTGCGGGACCTGTACGTCGGCGGGGTCGAGATGGCCGACTGCGACGACTGCTGGGTCGACGGCGTCAGCATCCTGCACAGCGGGTCGCACCCGCTGGAGGTGATCGGCGGCAAACGGGTCACCGTCCGCGACACGCTGATCGACGGGGCGTTCAACAAGGGCGACGAGGGCGCGCCGGCCGGCAGCGGGAACGTCTACTTCACCGTCACGTCCGGGCTGTTCTACAACAACACGGTCCGCAACACGCGGCACGCGCTGGTCGTCCGCGACGGGCTGGCCGGCGAGGACTTCACGTACACGGTCGTCCTCGACTGCAACTTCCAGGGCGACGTCAACTTCCACGGCAACCGCCAGGACTCGGGGCACAACCTGTTCGAGGGCGTCCTCGTCCGCAGCCTGACCACGCACGGGTGGACCGCGTGGGCCTACTGGAAGAAGGAGGACATCGGGCTGAACAACCTGATGTTCCGCAGCGCCGGCTGGGGCGGCAGCAACGGCGACCGCTACGCCAGCACCGACCCGTCGAAGGTCTACACGTTCACCAACATGAAGGACCCGAACCTGCTGGTCGACACGCAGAAGCCCACGCCCAAGGCCGGCACCCTGTACGCGGTGACCGGCAAGGCACCGACCGCGCTGGCGGCCGAGGCCTTCCCCAAGAACCAGACCGAGGCCCGCGACGCGATGTTCAAGCGGTGGATCGCGCCGAAGGCGGAGAAGCCGGCGACGAAGCCCGCCGCCAAGTGAGCCCTCGGGTGGCATGGGCTGCGGTACTCCGCTGCCCGTGCTCTTCTCACGTGCTGGCGCCACCGGTCCGAACGGAAGAGAACTCGAAGGCGCGAAGGCACGAAGTTCCACGAAGGGGGAAGTGGGGCGTCATCTCGTCCTCCCACTTCGTGAGCCTTCGCGCCTTCGTGCCTTCGTGTTCTCTTCCCGGTCGGACGATCGGCGCCACGAGGGCACGGGCAGCGGAGTACCGCAGCCCGTGCCACCCGGGTCCCCGTTCATCAAACGGAACCCGCTTCGTTCGATAACGTCCGGTAGCGGGCGCGGTGCCCGCGCCGGAAAGGTCGTGCGCGGATGGACGTGGTCATCATCGGGGCCGGCGGGCAGGGGAAGGTCGTGCTGGACATCCTCGCCGCCGCCGGCGGGTGCGACGTCGTCGGGTTCCTCGACGCCGACCCGGTCCTCAAGGGCCAGTCGGTCGGCGGCGTCCCCGTGCTCGGGCCGGTGAACCTGCTCGGCAAGCTGTGGCAGCAGAAGGTCCGCCACGCGGTCGTCGCGATCGGCGACAACCGCACCCGCCGGCGGCACCTCGACGTCCTCCGCGAACAGGGGTTCGACCTCGTGAACGCCGTCCACCCGTCGGCCGTCGTGTCGCCGTCGGCGGCGGTCGGTCGGAACGTCGTGATCGCCGCCCAGGCGGCCGTCTGCGTCGAGGCCCGGGTCGGCGACGGGGCGATCGTCAACACGGCCGCCGTCATCGACCACGAGTGCGTCGTGGGCGTCGCCGCCCACGTCGCCCCCGGCGTCCGGCTGGCCGGGCGGGTGCGGGTGCGGGACGAGGCGTTCGTCGGGATCGGTGCGACTCCGTCGCCCAGCTCG
>JASGJB010000063.1:0-126294 GCA_049840895.1 Nibricoccus sp.
GGAATGATGTCGTTCGACGATTGTCCAAGGTTCACGTCGTCGTTCGGATGCAGCGGTTTCTTCGAGCCGATCGGCTGGCCGCGAGCTGGCTCGCGCGGTTCGCGATCACCTCGTTGGCATTCATGTTCGTCGAGGTCCCCGAGCCGGTCTGAAAAACATCGACGGGAAATGCTCCAGTAGTTTCCCTGCATCAACGATCATCGCGCCGCCGTCTGGATGAGCACGGCTCTTGTCCGCAGGTGCAGGAGACCGAGTTCGTCGTTGGCTTGCGCACACGCGAGTTTGACGAGCCCCGATCTGCGAATGAATGCGTGAGGCAACACCGCCCGCTGATCGGGAAATTCAGGACGGCGCGCTGCGTCGACGCGCCGTACAAGTGCTTCGTCGGGGACGGGCATTTCGCCCATGGAATCGCGTTCGATTCGCATGCCTCAACCTAACGGCCGCGAGCGGAAACGCAAAACACCCGGACGCAGAAGTTCCAGCCTGGCAGATCAGTCCCCCATTTTCTGCGAGCATCGGCAGCGGCCCGGTGCGTGACGGCATCGGCGCGTAGTCAGGACGGTCGAGATTTTTCACCAGATCGGCGATCCGCACGGGCTGGCCTTTTTCGAAGCATTGATTCGCCGCAATGCCGATCAGGACCGAGGCCGCGCCGGCGCGTTCATCCGCCGCGCGCTGATATTTATCCTCGGGAGGTTTCGGCAGGAACATGTCATCGAGCATGACTTTGTCGCCGCCACCGTGACTGCCGGTGCCGACCCATGGCTCGATTTCCTTCGCCGCGCCGCGCAACGGAACGACGCGTATCTTGACGCCACCTTCCTTGATGCCGCCCTGCACGGTGTCCGTGCCGTTCACATAAAGTTTCTCGACGATGGAGTGCTCGAGCCGGCCTTTGGTCCCGTTGAACGCAATCTGGTAGCCTTCCCACGCATTGAAAGCGTTGAGCGAATAACTGAGCGTCACGTTGTTGTCGTAGCCGACGACGACGTTCATCGTGTCCTCGATATCGATGTCGGGACGAAACACACAGCGGTCGCGGAAATAGCCGTCGTATTTTTCCTGATCGAGATACAGACTCTTCAGCTTGGGCTGCGCGGCGATATCGAGATAGAAGCCGCATTTGTCTTTCTCCGGACAGGTCAGGCAACGCTCATGGTGACCGGCGAGCCCGAGACGCTTCGCCATAGCGGGCGTGTAGAACTCGCGCTTGCCGATCGCCGTCACGGTTTGCGGCACGGCACCGAGCCACCAGTTCACGAGATCGAAATGGTGCGTCGCTTTATGCACGATCAGACCGCCCGAGTTTTCCTTATGCGAATGCCAGCGGCGGAAGTAGTCCGCGCCGTGGCTCGTGTTGAGCAGCCACTGAAAATCAACGGAGAGCACGTCGCCGATTTCCCCGCTCATCAAAATGTCTTTCACCTGCGAACGCGGCGGCGAGTAGCGGTAGTTGAAAAGCACGCGGCAGGTTCTGCCCGTGCGCTTTCGAGCATCGATGATCGCCTGACATTTCGCCGCGTTGGTCGTCATCGGCTTTTCCGTGATCGTGTCGCAACCGAGCTCCATCGCGCGGATCAGATATTCGTGATGCGTGCCGTCCACCGTCGTCACGAGGACAAATTCCGGCTTCGTCTCGGCGATCATGCGGTCGAAATCCGCCGCCAGATAAGCCTTGGGCTCAGGCGCGCCATTCGAGCGGGCTTGTGCGCGCGAAACATTCAGCCGGCCTTCGTTTTTGTCGCAGATCGCCACGAGCTCGGCGTACTCCTTGTGCGTCGTCTGAATGGCGGTTTCGTACATCTTGCTGCGCGAACCGACGCCGACGATCGCATAACGACGGCGGCGGGTTTCGGTCACCGCGAGTGCACGGTTGACGCCAAGCGCGACGCCGAACCGACGGCCGTGGCGCCTTTAACAAAAGTCCGGCGGGGAT
Source organism: Nibricoccus sp. (assembly GCA_049840895.1). GTDB lineage: Bacteria > Verrucomicrobiota > Verrucomicrobiia > Opitutales > Opitutaceae > Nibricoccus. The sequence continues at coordinate 1,940 of JASGJB010000063.1, forward strand.
CTGGCCGCCGGCGCCGGGTGAAAAATCAGGGGGAGTCATGGGGGTTGGAGGTAAGAAAAAGAAGCACAGCGAACACGCCACTCGCGTCGCCGATTGACAAGCCGCGAGCCCGCTCCGTTTCTCGAACCGTCCGTCCCCGGCGCGACCGCACCACCCCAGCCCGAGCCTCCATGCTCAGGCCAACCCCACGAACCCGCCCATGCATTTGCCATCCGCTGGTCTTCCCTCGCCCCGCCCCCTTGTCGTCACCCGCCGGCTGGTCGCATTAGCGCTAGCGACAATCAGCGCAGCGTCCTCTGTGAGCAGCGTCGCGGAAAATCCTCCGCGTACAGCAGAGGCCGGGCTTTTGTTTTATCTCTCCGGCGATCGTGGCACGACCGCCGATTTTGCCGCCAATAGCCGCGCTGAACCCAACTTCGTCAAAGACGTGAACATCATCGCGGATGGCGTGAAGGGCGCGGCGTTACGTTGTGAGCACACGCAACGTCTCTCGTGGTGGGCGCCGGGAAACATCTACGCGCAACGCGGCACGCTCTCGTTTTTCTGGCGCGCACGCGAGCCTGTCGGCCCGACGGAGTTTCCGATTTTCCGCGTAGGCTACGGAGATCACTCCAGTTGGGACATGGTCTGGCTGCGCATCGATTACAACGGCCACGGCTTCGATGCGTTCGTGACCGACATCAATCTCTCGCGCACGCGCGTCTCGGTGAAGATCGATCCGTTCTTCCGGCCAGACGAATGGATTCACCTCGCACTCTCGTGGGACGAGACGAGCGGGATTCGTTTCTACGTGAACGGCAAACTCGCAGCGGAAAAAACCCTCGATGCGTCCACACGCTATGACGCACAGCTGGATCAATTCGGGCCGCACTCGCGCATCATCAGTCCCTATCAGGTTCAGAGCGACTACAACTTCGTCCGTGGCGGCGATCATCGACGAGATCCGCATCTACGACCGCGTGCTCGACCGACGCCGACGGTCGTCGACGCTCGCCAAGACCGAAGCGCTTCCTGCGCTCTCCATTACCCACGCGCGGCTCGCCGACAAAACCACGCGCGCCGAGTGGAGTTTTCGTTACGGCTGGAATCGCCCAGCTCCCGCCGCCGCTCCCGGCAGGAACGAACGTGGCGATTCGCAAGGTCGAGATTCACGACGCCTACGACCTGAAACGCTGGTGGTGGAAGGCCAACGACGGCATCCGCGAAACGACCTGGCCAGGCGTCTACAACCGTTCGCGCCTGCCCGGTCGCAACGACTACTTCAAGCTGCCCGACTGGGATTGCTACGTCGCTATCCGGCAATCGGTGACGTTCACGCTGCCGGAAGAAGCCTGGAATCACCTCGAAGTTTCCGGCTCCGCCTGGGGCAAGGCCCAGCTTGAAGACAGATCAGGAAAATCAAAGTCGCCACTCTTTGAGCGCCCGCGCGGCCAGGAAAAAACTGTCCACCAGTTCGCGTGGCCGGTCACCGGCCAAAAGATCCGCTTTCGACAACGTCGAGCAGGAACAACCCATCGGTGAGCTCGCAGCCTACAACGTTACCACTGGAGGTGTGCCGACAGGCGCAAAGATACTGGCTTATCAAGTTACCGGACACGCGGCATCGCAGCCGGGCGTTGCCGGAATTTCGGAATTCGTCCGCGGCCGCCATCCAACCGATGAGCAAACCATCCTCGTCGCAGAACCCGCGGGCAACACGGCTGCGCAGTCTGCAGCCCCCCGCTTGGCACTTCCACTCACGAGCCTGCCGTTGCTGCATGTTTTTATTCCGGCCAAGATCGACGGCTCGACGGCGGACGACGGCTACGTGCTCGACAAAATCGACGGCGCGCTCGACGGCATCGCGATCGATCTTCCCGCCTGGAGCGGTGGTGCACCTGAGCGCGTTTCCTTCAACATTCAGGTCAAAGATCCGCTCTGGCCCGCGCGAAACCTGCTCGATTTCACGTTCACCGCTGATCCACGTCAGGCTCGCACGCTCTGGCTCGACACCCGCGACCGCATCCTGCCGGAAGGTCGCGGAATTTATTTCACCATCGCCGCCTCGGAAAACCCAGGCACCGCCGCCGCACTCACGCCTTCACAGGTCCGCCTCGCTTTCAAAAAACGCGCCACCGGTCTCGCCGAGCACGAACTCGATCGCTTCACCCAACTGCGGGACAGCTACGCGATGCTCGTGGAGGAAAATCCACGCGACCGCCGCTACCAGCTCTGGCAACGCTTCGAGGACGACCTCAACGACCTGTTGCGCGTAAATCCCAATCACCTGCTCGCGCTCCAATACAAAGCCGACGCCCTGCCTGGTTCAGCGAAGCCACCATTCACCCAGCCCGTTCCTCCGGATGACGTGCCACTCTGGGCATTCCGGCAGGTTGATGCGTTGCGTCGCGCGAAAGAGCTCGTGCTTTGGTACATCGATCATCGACAGATCGAGACTGGCGAACTCGGCGGAGGACTTTCCGACGACACCGACATGACCAACTACTGGCCCGGCCTCGCGCTCATGGGTGCCGAACCGGACAAAATCGCCGCATCCGCGAGCCGTGTTCTCGATGCCTGTTACGCACACGGCATGTTCACGAACGGACTGCCGACGATTCAGACCGATGAGCTCCACACGTATGAGGAAGGCATCAACGCGCTCGGCCAGAATCTCATCCTGGACTACGGCAGCCCGCGCCAGATCGAACGAGCGATGGAGACGAGTCGTGGCCTTGAAACCATCACCGGGATAAATCCAGCCGGCCATCGCCACATCCGAAGTTCGTACTACGGCGGCGCGCGCATGGCGACCGACGGAGTCTGGGGCTGGTCAAAAGCTTATTCATATCTGGTCTTTCAACCGATGCAGCTGCTCGCCGACTACAACGGCAACCCGGCCGCGAAAAAACTTTTGATCGAACTCGCAGACGGACTTCTCGCCCACCGCAAACCAGGCAGGAACGAGCATTCGCTACCGACAGCGATCAACTTTGAAACCGACGCCGAAGGAGAAGCGTCGCGGAGTTTCTCCTCGTGGGCACTTTTCTGGAATGCGTGGCAATGGACGCTCGATCGCAAATATCTCGACCCGATTTTCGACGGCGGACCGAGCCTTATGGCGGCGGTAAATCCCAATGCCCTCGATCTGATCAACCAGCGGGAAACCGCGGGCAAGATCATCGCTCATGGTGGTGACTTTGGTGCGCGCGATCCGTCGCGCTCCGGCGTTTTCTCCCAGCAGAACCTGCACTTCGCGTGGCAGGTGTCCGGCGACAAAACGTTCCTCGAAAAAGTGTACGCCAGCCTCATCGAGCGCATGGCGAATCGTTGGTACATCAACACCGAAGGCAGCCTCTGGGTCGATCGCATCAACATGTCCACAAGCGAGCTTCAACGCGCCCGCCTCGGTGGTGTCGCGCTTTCCCGAAACGCGATTTTTCCCGGCCACGTCGTGAGCTGGCGTTTTTCTCCCCCGGCCAAAGCTGAAAGCGTCGCGATCCTGCTCCCGGAATCCACAAACGACGCGTTCAAGGTCATCGCCTACAATTTGGAAAATACTCCCGTCACAGCCGAGATGACCGGTTGGGCAATCACTCCGGGCGACTGGGAAGTCTCTCAAGGTGTCGACTCCAACGGCGACGATCAGGCCGATGGCCCAGTCGAGAAAAGAACGGTAGCGCTCGAACGCACGAAATCGACCACCCTCACCTTCCCTCCACACACCACGACAATCGTCTCCTTCAAGAACGTGAAGCGCGGCGTGCCCTATCATGAGCGTCCCGATCTCGGCATCGACCGTCAGGATGTGGCACTGCGCGGACGGGAGCTCACCGTGAAACTGCACAGCCTCGGCTCGGTCCCCGCGCCTGCGAGCACGATCTCGCTCGTGTCGGCTGAAGGGAAAATCCTCGCCACGGCAAATACTCCGGAGATTCCCGCGCCGCTAGATTGGCAGCCCAAAACCGCGGTGATCACTCTTCCACTGCCCGAAGGGGTCAGTCCCGAAAACTGCTCCGTCGTGATCGATCCAACGCACGCACTGACTGAAATCACCACGCGCAATAACGGGGTGAAACTGTGAGTGCCTAGTTCTTTTCTGCGCGCTGCAGCTTTTCCGCCGGAAGCGCCTCCGGAGTGAACCGCACTTCACGGATCGCGCCCTTGAACCAAGAGACTTTGTTTTGTCGCACACCCAGCGACGTGCGGCCGCTTACGGACATCGGTTCAAACTGAATCGCTCCCTCGCACTCCTTCACGCCGTCCACGAAGTGAGTCATGCGTCCATCGGCAAAGGTAAGCGCCGCCCAATGCCAGCGGCCGGCCGGATGAACCTTGGTCCGGTCGATCAACGTCAGTCGGTGACCGGCATCCGAATAAAGAAACGTGTCGAGACACCACCGGGACTCGGGCAGAAGGCGCAACTCGATCAAGACGCGACGGCCTTTCGCATCCTGAAGATGAAGGAATCTCTGTTCAGGAATCCCGTCGGCATCGACCGAGAAAAAGATTTCGATCGTGAAGCGTTTCCAGTCAGCGATCGGGATGACTGGAACGAGCAGGCCATCGGCTTTGCCGTCGAAACGGACGATTGAGCCGACGGATTCCATGGAAACCGATGGAGCGCCCAGACCTCGACCTGCGCTCCGCTGAGGGTCGCTGGATTTTCAAACTGCCAGATGGTGGTGGCCGTGGTTTCTGATGCTCGCGCAAACGAGCACAGCGACATCACGAGTGCGACACACAGAAAGCGAAACACGGGGGAAACCATACTTGGGGGTGCTGCGCATAAAAAAACGCCGCCGGTCTTTCGCAAGAGCGGCGGCGCGAGTATGAAGAGAAATCGGCGATGAGCTTACTTCGCGCGTGTCGCGGACCAGTCGATCTTGCGCGCTTCGCCACCGTCACGGCCGGGGATTTCAATGGTGCCTTTCAAGGTGTCGCCATCGATCTTGCCGCTGTATTTGGAGGTGAACTTGTTGCCATTGCGCTCGCGTACGACGGCAAAGGTCACGGTGTCATCCTTGAAGGAGGCATCGCTGATGGGTGAATCGCCCATGCGGCCCTTGAGTGTGCCGGTCAGTTTTTCTTCTTTGAGCTCAAGCGTGAGCGAAGATTCGACCGACTGGCCATCGCGGCCGGGTTGAGACCATTTCCAAGTGCCAGAGGGATCGCCGGCAAACGCAGCGATCGTGAGGAAACAAGCGGCCAGACCGGCCGCGAGGAGTGAGCGGAGTGATTTCATAATTTTGGAGTGACTGACGCGTGGCCTGACGCTGACGCGGCGCGGGAGTTACAGCCATTCAGAGCCCCCAAAGCCACAATCCTCCCGGACCGTACGAAGCAGGGACGGTCAGAAACGCAGCCGGGCGTTGCTGTGGCCACAACGCGGGCACTCGCACGTGTCGGGTTGTCCTGCCGCAGCGTAGAGATGATTGCAGCGCACGCACATGAAGGTGGATTTCCGGCGTGCATGCTCAAAAAGAGCGTGATCGCGACGGTCGTAGAATATCCACAGCCCCAGAAAAAGAGCCGCGACGAGCAGGCAGTAGGTGACCGTGGCGGTGGCGAGATCCATGCGGCAATAAAGACAGATTGGTTATCGGCACAAACGATTCGGTGACCAGCGCGGAGTAAGCAGACTCCGGTGAAAAAACTGCGAGCTTGCCGACGTTTAACCCGCAAAGAGCGAAAATGCCGTAATCGGTTCCGAAAACACGCGCACAAAAAAACGCGCCGAAGAAAACTTCGGCGCGTTTGAAATGAGAGCGTTACTGGCTCAGCTCGCTCAGGCTTTGGCTTCGCCTTCAGCAGGCGTTGCTTCGGCGGCAGGAGCTTCAGCGGCAGCGGCCTTCTTCTTGCCCTTCTTGGCGGGCTTGCGGCTCTTCTTGTAGCCTTGGTCGTCCGCTTTCACGAACTCGATCAGGGCCATCTCAGCGGCGTCGCTGACACGCTTGCCGAGCTTGTAGATGCGGGTGTAGCCACCGTTGCGGTTGGCGAACTCCTTGTGCTTTTCGTTAAAGAGGAGCGTTACGGCGTCTTCGTCGCGCACATCGCGGAGAGCGAGGCGGCGGAGGTGAAGAGCATCCTTGGGCTCGGTCTTGGCCGAGGCCTGCTTGGCCTTGGTGATGACCTTCTCGATGAAAGGACGGAGGGCTTTGGCCTTGGTCACGGTGGTCTTGATGCGACCGTGCGTGATCAGAGAGGCAGACAGGTTGGAGAGCATCGCGGCGCGGTGCTCACGGGTGACGCCGAGGGAGGCGTGGTGTTTATTGTGACGCATTGTGTTTTTTGTTTTGGACGGCTCCCGATCGGCAATCCGGTCGCAGCGTGGGGCGGCAGCGGACGGCGCGAGAACCGTTAGTGAAAAGTGAGCCCCGACTCAGCGCTGTTCGCGCCAGGCCGGGGCTGTGTGAATGGAAACGACTTAGAGGTCCTTCTTCGAATCGAGGAGGCGCTCGTCGAACTTCATGCCCAGCGAGAGGCCGAGAGCTTCGAGCTTTTCCTTGATTTCGTTGAGCGACTTCTTGCCGAAGTTGCGGTACTTGAGCATCTCCTGCTCGGTCTTCATCGCGAGTTCGCCAACGGTCGTGATGTTGGCGTTGTTCAAGCAGTTCGCGGCGCGGACAGAGAGCTCGATTTCGTTCACCGACATGTTGAGGAGCTTGCGGAGCTTGTTCTGCTCTTCGCTGACCTCGCTGGTCTGGGTGTCGAAGTTGTACTCTTCGTTGCTGACGCGGTTGAAGACGTCGAGGTGGTGAGCCAGGATCGACGAAGCTTGCTTGAGGGCATCATCAGGATTGATGCGGCCATCGGTCCAGACTTCGAGGATGAGCTTGTCGTAATCGGTGATCTGACCAACGCGGGTGTTTTCCACCGAGTACTTCACGAGCTTCACGGGAGAGAAGAGCGAGTCGATCGGGATGACACCGATGGCTTGTTCTTCCTTCTTGTTCTGCTCGCCGGGATAGTAACCGCGGCCGGTCTTGATCTCGACTTCGGCTTCAAAGGACGCGCCCTTTTCGAGCGTGCAGATGACCTGGTCGGGATTGACGATCTTGATGTTGGCATCGGCCTGAATGTCGGCGGCCGTGACGGCGCCGGTCTTCGAGGCTTTGATGGACAGGTTGATCGGCTCGCGCTTTTCGGAGACGATGAGAACCTTCTTCAGGTTGAGGACGATGTCGGTGACATCTTCCACAACGCCGTCGATGCTCTGGAATTCGTGGTTAACGCCCTCGATCTTGATCGAGGAAATGGCGGAGCCCTCGATGGAGCTCAGGAGAACGCGGCGCAGGGAATTGCCGATCGTGTGGCCGTAGCCGGCTTCGAACGGTTCGGCGATGAACTTGCCGTAAGTAGGCGTGGCGCCTTCTTCGACCTTGGTGAGCTTGGAGGGAAGTTCGAACTTTCCGAGGCGTTTGGGCATGGCGTGTATTTAGATTAGAGGATGGATTGCTCGGCGAAAAAACTCAGAAGCGCGAGTAAAACTCGACGATGATCTGCTCGTTGATGCCTGGCTCCATCTCGTCGCGGTTGGGGAGACGGTTGACGACGGCCTTGAAAGCCTCGGCATTCAGCGTGAGCCAGCCGGGGACATTACGGGCGCGGTTCTCTTCGAGGAAGCGAGTGGCGACCTGGCGGGAGCCAGGGGCGTTCTTCACTTCGATCTCGTCGCCGGCCTTCACGGTGTAGCTCGCGATATCGACCTTGTGGCCGTTGACGCGGATGTGGCCGTGGTTGACGAACTGGCGGGCGGCGGCGCGGCTCTTGGCAAAGCCAAGGAGGTAAACGACGCTGTCGAGACGGGTCTCGAGGAGCTGGAGGAAGCGGGTACCGGTGACGCCGCGCTCGCGCTTGGCAGCCTCGAAGGTGCGGCGGAACTGGCGCTCAAGCAGGCCGTAGGTGTAACGGAGCTTCTGCTTTTCGTTCAAGCCGACGGCGTACTCGGAGAGTTTGCGGCGGAGCTTGGGGCCGTGCTGGCCGGGAGGGAAATTGCGTTTCTCAAAAGCCTTCGTCGCGCCAAAGATCGGCTGGCCGAAGCGACGGCTGATGCGGGTGGTTGGACCTGTGTAACGAGCCATGGTCGGATAGTTTTAAATTTTAAAGGGTGGTTGATTAGACGCGGCGGCGTTTGCGTGGGCGGCAGCCGTTGTGCGGGATCGGGGTCACGTCGATGATCGACGAGATCTCGAGGCCGATGGCCTGGAGGGCGCGGACAGCGGAGTCACGGCCGAGGCCGGGACCGCTGAGCTTGATGACGACGTCCTTGAGGCCGTGCGACATGGCGTTGCGGGCGGCGTCTTGAGCGACGACCTGCGCGGCGTAAGCGGTGGACTTACGGGAGCCGCGGAAGTTGCACTTACCGGCGCTGGACCAGGCGATGACCTGACCCTTGGCGTCGGTGATCGAAACGATCGTGTTGTTGAAGGAAGCGAGGACGTTGACGACACCGGAGGTGACGTTCTTCGAGCCCTTGGCTTTGCGAACTTTGATCGCGCCAATCTCTTCCTTGAGGAGTTCTTCAGCGGTGGGCTGCTTGGCGACACCACCGACGAGCTCGACTGGCTTTTCGGGAGCGGCTGGGGCAGCGGGAGCAGCGGCGCCTTCAGCGGCGGGAGCGGCATCCTTCTTGGCTTTGGGAGCGCGAGCGGGCTTTTCAGCGGCTGGAGCGGCTTGATTTTCGGCGCCAGCGGCGGCGGGTGCAGCGTCCTTCTTAGGAGCTTTCTTGGGAGCGGATTTTTCTTCGGCCATGGCGATAAAGGATTACTTGGCGGGAGCGGTTGGCTTGGACACGCCGACGGTGCGACGTGGGCCCTTGCGGGTACGGGCGTTGGTGCTGGTGCGCTGACCGCGAACCGGGAGGCTCTTGCGGTGGCGGACGCCGCGGTAGCAATTGATCGCCTGGAGGCGCTTCAAATTGCCGGTGATTTCGCGGCGGAGATCGCCTTCAACCACCCACTTGTGTTCGGTGATGATATGAAGGATCTTGTTCAGCTGCTCTTCCGTGAGAGCTTCAGCGCGCTGATCCGGATTGATACCGGCTTCTTGAACGACTTGGTCCGCGCGTTGCGGGCCAATGCCGTAAATGTAACGGAGGGAGATCGCGACTTTCTTTTTCGCGGGGATTTCTACACCGAGGAGACGTGGCATATAGTTTCTAGTTGAGAGTTGTTTGGTTGAGAGTGTGTGAGAGCTGGCAGTTTAACGCGCCGCCGAGGGCGCGGTGGAAAGTGAGGAGAGCGGTCGCGGGATCGTGAGGATCTCGGGGCCTTTTTCTGTCGTGAGCACGGTGTGTTCGAAGTGCGCGGAGGGCGATCCGTCGGTGGTGACGACCGTCCAGCCATCGCTGAGGGTCTTCGTCTTGTAACCTCCGAGATTCACCATCGGCTCGATCGCGAGCGTCATGCCGGGCTTGATCTTGTCGCCTGAGTTGCGACGACCGAAGTTCGGGATCTGCGGCTCTTCGTGCATCGAAACCCCTACCCCGTGGCCAACCATGTCGCGGACGACACTGAAGCCGTGTTTCTCGACGTGGGTCTGAACCGCGTGAGAGATGTCTCCGATGCGATTGCCGACAGTGGCTTGCTGAATGCCAAGATCGAGGGCTTCGCGACTGACACGAAGGAGTTCTTCGATCCGTGGGGCAACTGCACCGACGGGCATCGTGAAGGCATTGTCACCAATGTAGCCGTTGTAGTGAACGACGACGTCGAGAGAAACGATGTCCCCGTCTTTGAGGATGCGTTTCAGGGAGCCAATGCCGTGAACGACTTCGTCGTTCACGGAGATACAGGTGTAGGAGGGATACGCCGGATGACGCGGGCCGAGTTTATAGCCGTAACAGGCACTCCGGGCTCCGTACTGCTCGATCATGTGTCGGGCAGCTTGATCCAAGTCGTAAGTAGAAATGCCGGGCTGAACCTTCGTCTTAAGGAGGTCCAACACCGACGCGGCGATAGCGCATGCTTCACGCATGCGGGCGATTCCGTCTTTGTTTTTGATCGGAATCATATCAGGCCGCCAGCGCACCGAGCTCGACAGTGTCGAGACCGAGAGCGCGGTAATGATCGACGACGGCTTCAGACGATGCATCGGCAACGATCAGGCCGTTAAGGCCTTCGTCGCGGGCATCGAGCCACTCGTCGAATACTTTTGCTTGGAGCAACGTAGCCGGGAATCCGCTCAAGGCGAAACCCGCATCAGGTTTGCGCGTCCAGAACCAGCGACGCATAAGAGCGATCGTGGATTCTTCAGCAAGGGTTTTGCCCTGCTGAGCAAGACGTTCGGCAGTGACGCCGAGCGCAGTGCGACGCGAAATCTCCTGCCGCAAAAGGCCGGAAGGAGAGACGTGCTCAATATTCAAAGAACGGAGCTGATTCATTAAGTTTTCCGAGGGAGAACCGGGCGAACCAGCGATGACTAGCTTCATTTTGGCCGGGGGGCCGAAAGAGGAAAAGAGGTCGGAAATTGCAGCCACTTCGACCGAAGTAAAGAACCAATTAACCGATTAGAGAAACTTCGCCGCCCAAGCCGCGATACCGATCAGGAAGATCGTGCCGAGAACGAGCCAAAGTTTGCCGACGGTCTTCATGTCGGCCGCTTCGCCAATGGCGCTGGCCGTTGAGGGATTTCGGGCACGAATGCGCCCCTTCTTGAGGAAGCCGTCATAGTGACGCTGCAACAGGAAGGTTTCGATCTGCTTCATGGTATCGAGGATCACGCCAACGGTGATCAACATGCCGGTGCCACCAAAAAACACTGCGATACGCTGTGGCACGGAAAGCTCGTAAAGGAGAACGTCAGGCATGACGGCAATGATCGTGAGGAAGATTGCGCCCGCGAGCGTCATACGGGTCATGATGAAATCGAGGAAGCTTGCGGTCGGCTCGCCGGGGCGGACACCGGGAATGTAACCACCGTACTTCTTCAGGTCATCCGCGATCTGGATCGGCTTGAACATCACCGAGACCCAGAAATAGCTAAAAAACAGGATCAGGAACGTCATGAACGCATAGTACGTCCAATGACCGCGAAGAAGGTTGTCCGAAGCCTCAATCATCCACTTCCAATTCATCGTAGCACCGAGCCAGGAGAAGATTTGCTGTGGGAAGAGAAGGATGGCGCTGGCAAAAATGACCGGCATGACACCCGAGTAATTGACCTTAAGAGGAAGGAAGGAGCTCTGGCCGCCCATCACCTTGTTGCCTACAACGCGTTTGGCATACTGAACCGGGATTTTGCGCTGTCCCTGTACCACCATGATGATGCCCATGGTGACGAGGATGAACATGCTGACCATAGCGAAACCTTCGATCGGGCCGAGTTTCGCAACGCCGATTGGCGCGAAGAAGAGCTGGTACGTAGCCGTTGCCGCGCCGGGAATATCGGCGAGAATACCTACGGTGATGAGAAGCGAGACACCGTTGCCGATGCCACGCTGGGTGATTTGCTCGCCCAGCCACATCATGAGCATCGTGCCGGCCGTCATGAAAATGATCGATGTGATCAAAAACAGTGTGTGCGACGACTGAATGACAATCGATCCATACGTGTTTACATCGTAGCCACTGAACAACCGGGCTGGATTTTCCAGGGTCGCGATCAATAGCGCACCTTGGATCAAGCAAATGATAACCGTCGCGTAACGGGTGTACTGAGTCAGTTTCTGACGACCGACATCGCCCTCCTGCTGAAGGCGGCTGAGCGCGGGAACAACCGCAGTCATCAGCTGGAAAATAATCGATGCGCTGATGTACGGCATGATGCCGAGCGCACAGACCGCACCCTTCAAGAGCGCACCACCCGTGAACATGTTATACAGTCCCACCATGGAACCTGTGCCGGCCGCCGTCTGGGCTGCGAAGAAATCCTGCAACGGCTTCGGATCGAGACCGGGAAGCGGGATATGCGCGCCTACACGGGCGACGAACAGGAGGGCCAACGTGTAGAAAATACGCGAGCGAAGCTCAGGAATTTTCAGCGAGTTCGTGAATGCGGAGAGCACTGGTGTGGGGAAGTGATGGGTTGTGATGCTGGACCCTGCTTAGGGAAACGACCGGCGCGCAGATTTGCGGACGCCGGTCGATTTCTACAAGCCGAAGTTTTCGACAATCAGGCGTTGATCGCCTGGCCGCCGGCTTTTTCTAGCTTGGCTTTAGCCGATTCGGAGAACTTGGCGGCGGTGACCTTCAGCGCGCGGCCGATTTCGCCGTCGCCGAGGATTTTAAGAGCGCGACCATCAGCGCGAACGAGGCCGTGCTGAGCGAGCACTTCAGCATTCACTTCGGTGACCGAGGCGTCGAGTTTGGCAAGATCGCCAACATTCACCGTCGCATAGGTGGTGCGGAAGTTGTAATTGTTGAAACCGCGATGTGGCAGTTTGCGGTAAAGAGGCATCTGACCGCCTTCGAAACCGGGGCGGATGGAGCCGCCGGAACGGGCCGTCTGGCCTTTACCACCGCGACCGGAGGTCTTGCCGTGGCCGCTGCCTTCGCCGCAACCAACACGCTTTTTGCGGTGGATTGCACCGGCTACATTTTTGAGTTCGTGGAGTTTCATAGGATTCCTAGAGACGCCCCACCCTGCATTTTGCGGGTGAGACTCGGATTATTTTTGAGAGAAAGAGAAGTGGGAGAACGCCCCGGCTTTTAATGCTGAACGCTCAGCGGGAAAAACCCGTTGAGCGTCAGCTTAAAACTGCGGAGCAATTCGCGAGAGGAGCGTCTTAGACGGAAGCCTTGCGGACGTCTTTGATTTCCTGCGCGAGACGGAGCTTGCGGAGGCCGTTGAGGGTGGCGTGAACGACGGCGATGTGGTTCGAGGAACCCATCGACTTCGTGAGCACGTTCTTGACGCCAGCGGCTTCGAGAACAGCGCGAACAGCGCCACCAGCGATGAGGCCGGTACCAGCGGTCGCGGGCTTCAGGAGCACGCGGCCACCGTCGTATTCGCCGAAGACATCGTGGGAGATCGTGTCGCCCTTGAGCTTCACGTCGACCAGGCGCTTGTGAGCGTTGGCCGTGCCCTTCTTGATGGCGTCGGGAACTTCGTTGGCCTTGCCGTAGCCGATGCCAACCTTGCCTTTGCCATCGCCGACAACGGCGAGAGCAGAGAAGGAGAAGCGACGGCCACCTTTAACGACCTTGGCACAGCGGTTGATGAATACGACCTTTTCGATCATCGTCGGGCCGTCAGAAGGAGCGGCTTCCTGCTGGCGATCGCGGCGTGGGCCGCGGTTGCCACCATCACGACGAGGGCCGCGATTGTCGCCGCGGTTGTCGCGATTCTGGCCTTCACGAGCCTGACCGTTGGAAGGAATCGGAGGAGTGGTTTCAGTGCTCATGATTAGAATACAAGACCGCCTTCACGAGCGGCTTCAGCGAAGACTTTGACTTTACCGTGGTAGGGAGCGCCAGAGCGGTCGAAAACAACCGTGCTGACACCGGCGGCCTTGGCCTTGGAGGCGAAGGCGGCGCCGAGGGCTTTCGCTCCGGCGATGTTGGCGGCGAGCTTGTTCTTGCGAAGCTCGGCATCGAGGCTGGAAAGAAACACCAGCGTGGTGGCGGTGTCGTCGTTGATCGCCTGGGCGTAAACGTGCTTGCCGGTGAAACGGACCGCGAGACGCGGGCGTGCAGCGGTACCTTGGACCTTCTTGCGAATTCTCCAGCGGCGTTTCTGGAGGAGGTCGGCTTTGCGGATAGTGTTGGACATGGGAGGTATCCCGTAAATGTGGTTTTAAGTGGAGGAGGCGGTGCCGCGTTAAGCGACGGTCTTGCCTTCCTTGCGGCGGACGCGTTCGCCAACGATACGGACACCCTTGCCCTTGTATGGCTCTGGTGGGTAGTAGGAACGAATCGTCGCCGTGACGGCGCCGACAAGCTGCTTGTCGCAGCCTTCGATCTTCACCTTGGTCTGGTCAGCGACGGTGATTTTGATGCCTTCCGGAATATCGAAAAGGATCGGGTGCGAGTAGCCGAGTGCGAGGTCGAGCTGCTTGCCCTTGAGGTTGGCCTTGAAGCCGACGCCTTGGATTTCGAGATCCTTGACGTAGCCTTCGGTGACACCCTTGACCATGCCGGCGATCACCGAACGAGCGGTGCCGAACATGGCGCGGGCGAAGCGGGAGTCGTCAACCGGAGCGAAGGAAACCTTCTTGTCGGCGACGGAGATCTTCACTTCGGGAGCAAAGGTCTTGGTGACTTTGCCCTTGGGACCTTCGACGAGGACGGTGCCGTTTTTGACGTCAACCTTGACCTTGTCTGGAATGGGAACGGGAACTTTACCGATGCGGGACATTGTGTGCGTGCTCCTTGATTACCAGACGTTGCAGATGAGCTCGCCACCGACCTTCTCGCGGCGGCAGTCGCCGTCTTTGAGAACGCCCTTGGAGGTCGAGAGGATGCCGATGCCGAGTCCGTTGAGGACGCGCGGAATTTCGGAGTAGCGGTAGTAGAGACGACGGCCCGGAGTGGAGACGCGCGTGAGGTTGGTCAGCGCGGGGGCGTTTTCGACGTACTTCATTTTCACGACGAGGGTCTTGTGGCCCTGCTTGTCGGAACCGTTGCTATGATCAGAGACATAGCCTTCGGCTTTAAGGATGCCGGCGATGGCTTCCTTGAGTGTGGAGTGCGGGATGATGCACTCGGCGAGACCGGCCTTCGACGCATTGCGGAGGCGGGTCAGGAAATCACTGATTGGATCAGTCATGGTGGATGTTTGTTTATAGCCCGTGGGTCATATCCGACTCCCGCGGGCGAAAGGGTTTTATTACCAGGAGGACTTCGTGACGCCAGGGATCTTTCCGGCGAGAGCGAGCTCGCGGAATGTGATACGCGAGACGCCGAAACGACCGATGAAAGCGCGTGGGCGGCCGCTCATGGAGCAGCGGTTGCGAACGCGTTCGACGGCCGAATTCTTCGGGAGCTTCTGGAGCTTCTTCTGAGCGGCGTAGAATTCTTCGTCGGTGGTCGCCGGATTGGCGAGGATGGCCTTGAGCTCGGCGCGCTTGGCACCGAATTTGGCGGAGAGGGCGATACGCTTTTTGTTGCGTTCGATGGCGGACGTTTTCGGCATAACGAAAGTGTGTTAAATTAAGCGGCGGTCTTGGTGGGCGCGGCTGGCTCTGTGCGGCGGAAAGGCATGCCGAGGAGCTTCAGGAGCTCGCGGCCTTCTTCGTCGGTCTCAGCGGAGGTGACGATCGTAATGTCGAGGCCCATGCTCTTCTTCACGTTTTCCACGGTGATTTCCGGGAAGATGGTGAAGTCGGCGACGCCGAGGTTGTAGTTGCCCTGGCCATCGAGCTTCGGGGACACGCCACGGAAGTCGCGGATCGTCGGGAGAGCGACGGAGAGGAGGCGGAAGAGGAACTCCCACATGGCGTCGCCACGGAGGGTAACGAAAGCGCCAACGACCTGGTTGGGCTTCAGTTTGAAATTGGAGATAGCCTTCTTGGTCCGGGTGAGGACCGGCTTCTGACCGGCGATCAGACCGAGGTCGCGAGCAGAGTCGGCGATCTGGTTCTTGTCGGCGTCGGCATCAATACCAGTGTTCAGAACGATCTTAACGATCTTCGGGACCTGATGCTTGTTCGTGTAGCCGCGGCTCTTGGTGAGCTCGGCAATGATCTGCTCGTTGTAGAGCTTCTTGAGGACGGGAGTGTAAGTGGTGCTCATTGGTGCAAGGCCATCGGATTTCCGACCCGAAGGCATCTGAGTGTGTTTTTAGAGGAAAAGGGGCGAAATAACGCACTACGCGGTAAGGCGTGGCAAGCGTGATTTCGCCCTGAATGGTTTCGACGGAGACTTAGGCGGTCTTTTTGGCGCGTTTGCTGGAGTCGAACGTCGCCTGGAGCATCAGGTTCGACACGTGGATCGAGCCTTCGCGTTCGACGATGGCACCGTTGGGATGCTGTTCGGACTTCTTGGTGTGGCGCTTCAGCATGGCAACGCCTTCGACGACGGCGCGGTTCTTGGAAGCGCGGATTTCGAGGACCTTGCCTGCTTTACCCTTATGGGAGCCGGCGATGACGACGACCTGGTCGCCGCGTTTGACGTGGAATTTGGTGGCCATGTTAGAGAACCTCCGGAGCGAGGGAGATGATCTTCATGAAGTTCTTCGCACGCAGTTCGCGGGCGACGGGGCCGAAGATGCGGGTGCCCTTGGGATTATTGGTCGCATCGATGATGACGATGGCGTTGCTGTCGAAACGCAGGTAGCTGCCATCCGCGCGGCGGACGGGGGCTTTGGTGCGGACGACGACGGCCTTGGCAACTTCACCCTTTTTGACGGTGGCTTCGGTAGCACTGGCCTTGATATGGACAGTGATGACGTCGCCAACGGCAGCGGTGGTGGTGTTCTGGCCTTTTTTGCTGATCATGGCGGCGCGACGGGCACCGGTGTTGTCAGCAACTTCGAGAATGGAGCGCAGTTGGATCATGACGCGTGATTCTTAAATAGGTTATTCAGCGGCGGGCGCGGCGGCCTGCTTGGTTTTGGTCGGAACGGTGGCGGCCACATCGTTTTCGGTGATGGCGGCACCAGCGACGACTGCGGACTCGAGAACCTTGATCACGCGCCAGCGCTTGAGGCGGCTGAGGGGGCGTGTTTCCATGATCTCTACTTTGTCGCCAACCTTGGTCTCGTTCTTCTCGTCGTGAACGTGCACGACGGTCTTACGATTAACGACCTTGTGATAGAGCGGGTGAGGAGTCTTGAAGGGGACGGTGACCTTGATGGATTTGTCGCCAGAGCGGCTGGTGACGAAACCGATGAGGTCTTTGCGTTTGTTACGGGTCGAGGAGGACATGATCGTATGGGACTAGCGGCGCACTCAGGCAGCCTTGGCTTTCTTTTGGTTCAGGATGGTCTCGAGGCGGGCGATGTCCTTGCGGAGAACGCGGATCGTGTGGGTCTTTTCGACCTGGCCGGTGTTCTTCTTCAGACGGAGCTGAATGAGTTCGGCACGAATGTCGGCGAGCTTGGTTTTGATCTCAGCGGGAGCGAGATCGCGGATTTCTTTAGAAGTCATGATGCGTCTTTTTTAGGACGGTTGTGGTTTAGACAGCCGTGCCTTCACGCACGATGAAACGGCAGTGGAAGGGCAGCTTGGCGTCGGCGAGGCGGAAGGCCTCTTTGGCGACGGTAACGGGAACGCCGGAGAGTTCGAAGAGAACTGCGCCTGGCTTGATGATTGCCACGTAATATTCAACCGGGCCTTTACCGGAACCCATGCGGGTCTCAGCGGGCTTCTTGGTGACGGGCTTGTGAGGGAAAACGCGGATCCAGAGTTTGCCCTTGCGCTTCAGGTGGCGCGAGATGGTGACGCGGGCCGCCTCGATCTGCTGACCGGTCATCGGTCCGCGGGTGAGGGATTGGAGGCCGTATTCACCGAAGGCGATAGTGTTACCACGCTTGGCGTTGCCGGAGCGGGAACCCTTCTGGGATTTGCGGTATTTGGTGCGTGCGGGAGCGAGAGCCATGGGAGTGTATTCTCCTTAAAATTTTAGTCCGTTAGAGCGGATCAGGCGGCGGGTTCAGCGTCCTTTTTGCAGATCCAGCACTTAACGCCGATCTTGCCGAAAAGGGTGCGGGCTTCGAAGAAGCCGTAGTCGATGTTCTCGCGGAGGGTATGCAATGGCACGCGGCCTTTGCGCTGCCACTCGCGGCGAGCGATGTCGGCGCCACCGAGGCGGCCGGAGCATTGGATACGGATACCTTCGGCACCGAGGGTCATGGCCATTTCAACGGCCTTCTTCATGGCGCGGCGGAAAGCGATACGGCGTTCCAGCTGGAGAGCGACGTTCTCAGCGACGAGCTGAGCTTCGATCTCGGGCTTCTTCACTTCCTGGATATCGAGGAGGATCTCTTTACCGGTGAGCTTGGAGAGCTCTTCCTTGATCTTCTCGATTTCCTGGCCCTTGCGACCGATGACGATGCCGGGACGGGCGGTGTAGATCTTGACGCGGACGCGGCTGGAAGCGCGCTCGATGAAGATGCGCGGAACGGAAGCCTGCTTCAGCTTCTCCATGAGTTTCTCACGGATGATCTGGTCCTCGAGGAGGAGCTTGGGGAAGTCCTTCTTCGTGGCGTACCAGCGGGACTGCCAGTTACGGCGGACGGCGAGGCGGAAGCCTGTGGGATTTGTCTTTTGGCCCATGGTCGGAGATTAGTTCGAGTTGCCGTCCGAGAGGACGATCTTGATGTGAGACATCTTCTTGCGGCGGGGCATCGCGGTGCCGCGGGCACCGGCCTTGAAGCGCTTGAGGACGGGACCGTTTTCGACGATCGCGCTCTTCACGACGAGAGAATCGGCGGAGAGGTTGTTGTTGTTCTCAGCGTTCGCGATGGCGGACTTGAGGGTCTTGACGATCAGGCGCGCGGATTTGCGCGGGATGAGCGTGAGGAGATCGACCGCTTCAGAGGCCTTGCGACCTTGAACCGTGCGGGCAACTTCGCGCACCTTTTTAGGGGACATGCGCGCGTAGCGTGTGAGGGCTTGGACTTCCATGATTTTAAGATTCCTTCGATTAGGGAGGCGACAGCAGAGCCGCGGAGATCGCGGCCCCCTGCCCTTTTGATTGATTGGTTAAACTTAGATTTCCTTACGGGTCATGCCGCCGTGGCCCTTGAACACGCGGGTGAGCGCGAATTCGCCGAGCTTGTGGCCGACCATGTTCTCGGTGACGTACACGGCCACGAAGGCCTTGCCGTTGTGAACATTGAAGGTGTGGCCGATGAAATCGGGAGTGATGGTCGAACGACGCGACCACGTCTGGATGGGCTTCTTGGCGCCAGCTTTGACGGCCTTCTCGATTTTCTCGAGCAGGTGGTAGTCAACGAAGAAGCCTTTTTTGATGGAACGTGCCATGGTACGAAAGGATCAGGGTTACTTCTGACCACGTGGCTTGCGGCCGTTGTGGTGGGTGATGATCTGGCTGTTCGAGGTCTTCGAACGACGACGCGTCGGGAAGCCCTTGGCGAGCTGGCCCCACGGGGACACGAGGTGCTGGCGACCGCCACCACCCTTGGACTTGCCTTGACCACCACCGTTGGGGTGATCGACAGGATTCATCGCCATACCACGAACGTGGGGGCGTTTGCCGAGCCAGCGGCTGCGACCGGCTTTGCCGAGCGACTGCTTGTTGTGGTCGCCGTTGCCAACGATACCGATGGTAGCGCGGCACTTTGCGTTCACGCGGCGGAGTTCGCCGGAAGGCATCTTGAGCGTGGCCTGGCCTTCTTCGATCGCAACGAGCTCGAGGGACGAGCCGGCGGTGCGGGCGATCTGGGCGCCACGGCCAGGGACGAGTTCAACGTTATGGAGCTTGGTCGAAGGCGGGATGATCGACAGCGGGAAGTTGTTACCGACGAGGAAATCGTTGGTCGTGGCTTTGTCGGAGGCGACGATCGTCTGACCGACGACGAGACCTTCAGGAGCGATGATGTAGCGCTTTTCGCCGTTCGGGTAAGAAACGAGGGCGATGTTGGCGGAACGATTAGGATCGTACTCGAGGGCCTGGACCTTGGCGGGCTGGTCGAGGATGTCGCGCTTGAAGTCGATGATACGATAGAGCTGCTTGTGACCGCCGCCGCGATGGCGGGAGGTGACGCGACCGTAGACGTTACGTCCGCCGGTCTTGTGCTTGGGCTCGGTGAGGGCGCGCTCAGGGCGCTTGCTGCTGACGCCATCGGCCGTGTTCAACGAGGTGAAGCGCTGAGCGGGCGTGAGCGGGCGGCTGAAAGGTTTGATAGCCATGGTGGTGTTTCTCCGGGCGGATTAGACGAGCTCGATCTTGTCGCCGGCCTTCAGGGTCACGATCGCCTTCTTGAAGTCGGAGGTCGTGGTGGAGCGGCCGTTGCGGGTGCGTTTGTTTTTACCGCGGTAGTTTTGAATGTTCACGCGGGTCACCGTGACTTTGAAGGTCTTCTCGACGGCTTCAGCGACGGTGTTCTTGGTGGCGCTGGGGAAAACCTCGAAGGTATACTGGCCGTATTCGGACGACAGCTTGTTCGATTTTTCCGTCAGACGGACGAGTTTGAGAACGTTATTGGCGTTCATGAGTTACCTCCGGAGACGCGAGCGATGATTTTTTCGAGGGCCGCGGAAGAAACGATGATCTTCTTGTACTGGGCCAGATCGAGGGTGTTGAGCTTGGAAGCTTCCTGCAGGGAAACACGGGCGATGTTGCGCGTGGCGCGGGCGGCTTCGGCAGTAAACTGAGCGTCGACAACGAGCACTTTGCCCGCTGGAGCGATGCGGCCGATGACTTGATTGATGGCCTTGGTCTTGGCGGTCGGAGCGACGAAGCTCTCGATCACGTCGATTTCGCCAGCAGCAGCGCGGTCGAAGAGAGCGCGGGAGAAAGCGAGGGCCTTCACCTTGGCGTTGATCTTCTTCGAGTAGTCGCGGGGCTTCGGACCGAAAACGACGCCACCACCGACCCAGAGGGGCGAGCGGATGGAACCGGCGCGAGCGCGACCAGTACCCTTTTGGCGCCAGGGCTTCTTACCACCGCCGGACACTTCGCCGCGGGTTTTGGTGGAGTGGGTGCCGAGACGGTTGTTGGCGTTGATGGCAACGATGACTTCTTTAACCGCCTGCAGGCCTTTGTCGCCTTCGAAGGTCGGGATGCCGAAGTCTTGCTCCTTGGAGGAGGTGCCGTCGGAAGAGAAAACTTTGAGATTCATGGACTGGTTCCTCGTTGGTTAGGCTTTGCGGTACTGGCCCTTGATGGCGGTACGAACGATGACGTCGTCACCATTGGCGCCTGGGATCGCACCCTTCACGAGAAGGAGATTCTTATCGGCGATAACCTTCACGATGGTGAGGTTCTGGACGGTGCGGCGAAGCTGGCCCATGTGGCCAGGCATGGCTTGGTTCTTCCAGACGCGACCAGGAGTCTGGCGCATACCGACCGAACCAATGCGGCGATGGAACATCGAACCGTGCGAGGCGGGACCGCCGGCAACACGGAAGCGTTTCACGACGCCTTGGAAACCTTTACCCTTGGTGATGCCAATGACATCGACCGTCTGACCTTCGGTGAAGGCAGCCACGGTGACGACATCGCCAACCTTGAGTTCGGAAGCCGCTTCGAGGCGGACTTCGCTGAGCACGCGAGGGGTCTCTTCGAGACCAGCCTTCTTGGCGTGGGCTTGTTCAGCCGAGGAAGTGTTCTTGGACTTCTTCTTGGAGAAGCCGAGCTGCACTGCGTTGTAGCCGTCGTTTTCGGTCGTCTTAACTTGGACGACCGGGCATGGACCGGCTTCGACTACGGTGACGGGGACCAGGACGTTTTGAGCGTCGTAGACCTGCGTCATTCCGAGTTTTTTGCCTAGGAGCGTAGAGATCATGGGCTAAGTGGTAGGTGGAAAAATTTCCGTTTAGGTGACCTACATTAGAAGAAACCCAGCGGTGCGCGGTGCGCACATGGGCAGCTGCTATGTATGTTGGTTAGTGTTAACTCAAACGTTGATGGTGATATCGACGCCGGAGGGAAGATTGAGTTTCTTGAGCTCGTCGACCGTCTGGGCCGTGGGCTCGATGATGTCGATGAGGCGCTTGTGAGTGCGCGACTCGAACTGCTCCATCGACTTCTTGTCGACGTGCGGAGAACGGTTGACCGAAAGCTTCTCGATGCGGGTCGGGAGCGGGATCGGGCCGGAAACGCGGGCGCCGGAGCGCTTGGCGGTTTCGACGATCTCGAGCGCGGACTGATCGATGACGCGATAGTCGAAGCCTTGGAGTTTGATGCGAATGCGTTGGCCTTTCATGGCGGAAAAAAGAACGAGGGTTTAGGTGCGGGCCGGAGCCTTCACGGAGCTTTCGACGATCTTCTGGAGGGAAGAATTTGGAACCTGCGAGAAGTGCGAGGGAGTGATCGAGGCAGACGCACGGCCCTTGGAGAGCGAGCGGATGTCGGTGACGTAACCGAAAAGGAGTTCGAGCGGGACATGCGCCGAGATGATGCACGCGCCGGCCTTGTTTTCCATGCCCTGGATCTGACCGCGACGACGGTTGATGTCGCCCATGAGGTCGCCTTGGTATTCTTCAGGAGTCGTGACTTCGACGCCCATGATCGGCTCGAGAAGGATGGGAGCGGCCTTCTTCATGGCTTCCTTGAAGCCGAAGATGCCTGCCATCTTGAACGCCATTTCCGACGAGTCGACCTCGTGGAAGGAACCGTCAACGATGCGGACGATGACATCGACCACTGGGTAACCAGCGACGACACCATTGTTGCACGCTTCGAGAATACCTTCGGTGGAAGGCTTGATGAATTCTTTCGGAATCGAACCGCCAACGGTCTCGTTGATGACTTCGACGCCCTTGCCCTTTTCGTTGGGCTCGATCTTGACGACGACGTGGCCGTACTGACCTTTACCGCCGGACTGACGGATGAATTTACCGTCGGCTTCGGCTGGAGCGGTGATCGTCTCGCGGTAAGCAATCTGCGGTTTGCCGGAAGTGGCCTCGACCTTGAACTCGCGCTTCATGCGGTCGATGATGATTTCGAGGTGAAGCTCGCCCATGCCGGCGAGAATCGTCTGGCCGGTGTCTTGATCGGTCTTGACGCGAAGAGTTGGATCTTCGGCGACGAGACGCTGAAGAGCGGTACCGAGTTTTTCCTGGTCGGCCTTCGAGTTTGGCTCGATGGACATCGCGATAACCGGCTCCGGGAAGGACGGCGGCTCAAGGCGGATGTCGTAATCTTCGTCGCAAAGAGTGTCACCCGTGATGACGTCCTTAACACCGACGAGGGCACAAATGTCACCGGAGTAAGCGAGATCGATTTCTTCGCGTTCGATAGCGCGCATAAGAACGAGGCGGGAAACGCGCTCGCTGCGGCGGGTACGAGGATTGTAGAGAGGCATACCCTTCTTCAAGACGCCCGTGTAAACGCGGTAGAACACGAGACGACCAACGAAAGGATCGTTCCAGAGCTTGAACGCCAGACCGGCAAGCTTGGCTTTGTCGTCAACAACGGCGTCAACCTCTTTGCCATCGCTGTCCTGACCCTTCATCGGCGGAACGTCGATTGGGCTTGGGAGATAGTTAACGACGCAGTCCAGAAGACGCTGCACGCCCTTGCGCTTGAACGCAGAGCCGGGGATGACTCCCGTGAACTGGAGGGAAATGGTGGCCTTACGAACCGCGAGCATCAGCTCGGGAGTCGTGATTTCTTCGCCATTGAGATACTTCTCAGCGATGACGTCATCGAAATCGGAAACGGCTTCGATGAGCTTCTCGCGGTAGGCCTTAGCGTCGGCCTTCATGTTCTCAGGAATCTCGCTCGTCACGGGATTCATGCCGAGCATGTCTTTCGTGTCGTCGAAGATATAGGCGACCTGCTGAACGAGATCGATCAGGCCCGAGAAGTTTTCTTCGGCGCCGATCGGGAGGAAAAGTGGGTGAGCGTTGGCCTTGAGCTTCTCGCGCATTTCGTCGACGGCGCGGAAGAAGTTGGCACCCGTGCGGTCCATCTTGTTGATGAAGGCGACACGAGGAACGCGGTATTTGTTGGCCTGGCGCCAGACCGTTTCGGACTGGGGCTGCACGCCGGCAACGGCGCAGAAAACGGCGACGGCACCGTCGAGAACGCGGAGGGAACGTTCGACTTCAGCGGTGAAGTCCACGTGTCCGGGCGTGTCGATGATGTTCACGCGCTGCTTGATGCCTTTCCATGGGCCCCAAGAGGCGTTCCACGCACAGGAGATAGCGGCTGCGGTGATCGTGATGCCACGCTCGCGTTCCTGCTCCATCCAGTCGGTCACGGTCGTACCTTCGTGCACTTCGCCCATTTTATGGACGGCACCGGAGTAAAAAAGAATACGCTCAGTCGTCGTGGTCTTACCGGCATCGATGTGCGCGGCGATACCGATGTTGCGGGTCCATTCCAGCGGGAAAGGACGATCCTTCGAGTTGACCGAAGAGATCTTCGACTTGTCGGTGACGATGGTGATGGCAGGAGCGGCGGTAGACATGACGCGGAAGAGCTGACTGACGTTTATTACCAGCGGAGGTGGGCGAAGGCGCGGTTGGCCTGGGCCATCTTGTGGGTATCTTCCTTCTTCTTAACGACGGAGCCGGTGTTGTTGTAGGCGTCGACGATCTCGGAGGCCAAAGCGTCCTTCATCGGAACACCCTTGCGGGAACCAGCGGCGTCAACGATCCAGCGAAGAGCGAGGCTCTCCTGACGTTCGTAAGAAATTTCGATCGGCACTTGGTAGGTGGCACCACCGACACGGCGGCTCTTCACTTCCAGGCGAGGACGGGCGTTTTCAAGCGCGCCGATGAGCAGATCAACCGGATCACCCTTTTCGAGTTTCTCAGAGACCTTCTCGAACGCACCGTAGACGATGCGCTGGGCAAGGTTCTTCTTGCCGCTCTGCATGATGACATTGACGAGGTGAGCTACCAACGGGCTGTTGTAGCGGATGTCCGGGACGACTTGACGTTTATCTGCTCTGTGGCGGCGTGACATGACGAAAGAAGATTAAAAAGAACTAGGGTTTACTTGGCGGCCTTCGGGCGCTTAACGCCGTACTTGGAACGACTGCGACGACGTTTTTCGACGCCAGTGGCATCGAGAGTACCGCGAACGATATGGTAACGGACACCGGGCAAATCCTTCACACGACCACCGCGAACGAGCACGATCGAGTGCTCCTGAAGGTTGTGACCTTCGTCGGGGATGTACGAAATGACTTCAGTGCCATTCGTGAGGCGAACCTTCGCGACCTTACGGATAGCGGAGTTAGGCTTCTTCGGGGTGCGGGTCATGACTTGCACGCAGACACCACGGCGGAACGGGTTGCCCGCCAAGGCCGGGGACTTGGACTTCGCGCTTACTTTGCGACGTCCTTTGCGTACGAGTTGATTGATGGTCGGCATAACGAAATTGAAGGTCGTGAAATGAGGAAAAGGCGCGAAAGCTACCAGCCGAGGAATGCTCGGCAAGGTTTATTTCGCGAAAAATACTTGCTCGAAGAAATCGCGGCTACATTTGCGATTCTTCGTCCGGAAAAAGCGCCACCAAACGGGTGTTCAGCGACGCGAGAAGTGATGCGCTCAGCTACGAGCGGGAGGAAGAACCCACCGGGTTTTCTCCTCCTGCGCAAGAGCAAAGCCACAAACACTCAGCAATCTGCGTTCACCGCCAAGCTCACAGAACGTCCCTCCGCCTCTTGCGATCAAAATAACTACTTTCCCGAGGGGCCGCGCGGCCGCACCGGTTTTTGCGCCGGCGTTTCAGGCCGACCGACAGCATCCTCTTTCGGACCACTCGTGGCCTTTGGCGTATCTGCCGGATTCGGCTGATCTGGCTTCAAAAACGCCGTCGCAACCACCAACACGACAGACCCCGCCAAAATACTCCGCGCCCAGAATTTTCTCTTCGCCTCCTCGGGGATCCAAACGCGTTCCCATTTCGCGAGCAGGCCAATCAAAATGCCCGGTAATATGAGTACCGCCAGCCAAGGCGTACCCACCGCACCAAGCCCCAGCTTCACCCAGCGGACTACCGAAAACCCCAGTAAGCCAAACGCCATCAAGACAGAGAAAGTCACGCTGTGCCCGCGCAGGGCTTTCCAGAGCCAGGAGATTGCTGAAATAGGGTTCACCAGTTCTCTTTAAAGTACCCCGAGCCCCTTGTCGTCAAAGGTTAGTGAAACCCTCCCCGCGACGCGACCAACCGTCGCCATCGCAGTCTAGCCGCTTCAGCTTCAGTCCAAGCTTCCTACTACTCCCATGAACTCATCCGGTCATCTCAGCTACTTGGTTGGTTACGTCGTCATCTACGTGCTCATCGTTGTCGGCATATGGAAATGGCGCATCAGTCGCCGCCAGGAGCGACCGCCCGTTCAGGAAAACTCATCCGCGCCCCTGGTGAGACGCTTCGCCAAAAACTGGAAAACTACGACGACACGCTGCTGCTCCACCTCGTCGGCGCCGCCCTCGCTCCACTGCTTCTTATGGTCTTCGGCCTGATGGGCGTCTCTCACATTTCCGAGGCTTATCAGATCTGGGCCCTCATCGGCCTGCTTCTGGTGATTGGCGCCGCCCTCTATTTCAGCGCCCGCTGGCTGATGACCATCCTCGAAAAACGCCGCAATCACTACCTCGGCTATTTCGGCGAACGCGTTGTGGGCGAAACGATCGACGATCTTCGCGCCAAAGGCTTCCGCATCTTTCATGACGTTCCCGCTCTTGAAGCCAGTCCGGTCTTCAACATCGACCACGTCATCGTCGGATCCACCGGCGTCTACGCGATCGAGACCAAAACCCGCCGCAAGGGCAAAGCCCGGCCCGGCTATCCCGAGCACAAGGTGATCTTCGACGGCCAGCAGCTCGTGTATCCATGGGGCGAGGACTTCCACGGCCTCAACCAGGCCCGCGACCGCGCACTCTGGCTCGAGGAATGGCTTGCCCAGCTCCTGGGCCGCCGCGTTCAAGTCCAGCCGATCCTTACTTTCCCAGGCTGGTGGGTCGAAGAACACGCCGTCGGCCCGATCCGCGTGACCAGCCCGAAGCAGATTTCCGCAATCATCCTCCGCAACGGCCCGCTTCTCACCGAGGAGCAGATCGATCTTGTCAGCAAACAGCTCGAAACCCGCTGCCGCGACGTGGAGTTTTGACGCCCGCTAGTTTGCGCGCATGGTGCTCGTCACCATGCGCGCTTTTTTTTGCCCCATTCTCGCCTTCTTCTCGCTTGCGGTGGCGAGTGCGTCACAAGCCGCCGAGCCCTATAAGGTCGGTGACGCCTTCGACCCATTCACAACCCAGGATCAGCACGAAAAATCCTACACGTTCGAGCCCGGCGTCCGTACAGTAATCGTCTCGTTCACCATGAGCGCGGGCAAGGCTGCCAACCGTTTCTTCGAGAAACAACCCTCTACCTTTCTCGCCGATCAACAGGCGATCTTTGTTTCCAACATCTATGGGATGCCGTCCGTCGGCCGCTTTTTCGCCCTGCCGAAAATGAAAAAGTACCCGCACCGCATCCTTCTCGCCGACGCCGAGCACTTCCTCGACCGCTACCCGAAACAGGAGGACAAGCTCACCGTCTTCCATCTCACGCCCGAAGCGCACATCACCGCCATCGAATTCGTCGATCCTGAGAAAAATCTTCCCGCGATTTTTTCGAGTCCGGCGAAATGACCCTCGCCGAAAAACAACGCGCCCTCATCGACGAACTCGCCTTCATCGATGACCGTCACGAACGACTCTCGCTTGTCGTTGAACGATCCCGCCGCGCGCCCCTGCTTCCGTCTTCTGACAAGACCGATGCCACACGCGTCACTGGCTGCATCTCCCCCGTCTGGCTGACCGGCGAGCTTAACGACGGCCGTCTTGCCCTTCGTTTCGACGCCGAATCCCCGATGGTCAAAGCGCTCGTCGCTTTGATGATCGAGCTCTACGATGGAAGCACTCCCGCTGAAATCAGCGCCACCGAGCCGGTACTTTTCGACGAACTTGGCTTCTCCCGCGACCTTTCCCCCACGCGCCGCAACGGCCTCGCCGCCGTCCGCGCCCGCATCAAACTTCTCGCGGAAAAACACCTCTGATGCCCGTCCCTCTCTACGACGCGCACAATCACCTCCACGACGAGTGGCTCGCTCCGCATTGGAAAAAAATCTCCGCCCAACTCGCCGCGCTCAATCTCGGCCGCGCAATCGTCAACGGCACTTCTGAATCCGACTGGCCCCAAGTCATCTCGCTCGCCGGAGCACATTCCACCTGGATCACCCCCAGCCTCGGCGTTCATCCCTGGCACGTCGGCAACCGCTCACCTCATTGGCTCGCAACGCTGACCAGCTCACTCGACGCGCACCCAAACGCCGTCATCGGTGAAATCGGCCTCGACCGATGGATGACTGACCGAGCCCGCCCCGACGATCCACGGCTTCAAGGCCTTCGTCGCGCACCGCTCGAAGAACAGCTCGAGATTTTCAACACCCAGCTCGCACTCGCCGCATCCCGCAATTTGCCCGCCACCATTCACTGCCTCGATGCGTGGGGTGCCCTTCACGACACTCTTCGCAGGGCGCCCGCACTGCCCGCCCGCGGCTTCCTCCTCCACGCCTACGGCGGCCCCGCCGAACTCATCAAACCCTTCGTGGCGCTCGGCGCCTACTTTTCTTTCAACGGCTACTTTCTCGACGAACGCCGTGCCCGCCAGCTCGATACATTCCGCCACATCCCGCCCGACCGTCTTCTCATCGAAACCGACGCTCCGGCGATGCCCCTCCCCCAGCCCTGGCGCACACACAAGCTCCCGCCTTCTCCTGAAGGCACAACAGTCAATCATCCCGGTAATATCGAAGCCACTTACACCGCTCTCGCCGCCTTTCTCGGTGAACCACTGCCCCTGCTCGCCGCACGCATTGAGAAAAATTTCCTCCGCCTTTTCTCCCCGTCCTTTTTAAAATAGCCAACCGGCGCGTCCGCCAGAATTCAGCCCGCCTGCGCCGCACGCACTGCGCCGGTGACCAGACCCACCGCTTCCTGTGCAGCCGCAAAACCGAATGCCGACGTCACCCACACCGCCGTCCCAAAGCCGGTTGCGCAATCCAGCGTGAGTGAACTTCCGGGCTCCTGCTCCGTGGAACACGTTCCATTCGCCCACGGGAAAACCGGATGCTCCGCCGACGACACGCAACGCACGCCGTAGTGATTTCCTTTTCCGCCCGCAAAACCGTGATCGCGCCGCAGTTTTTTTCTCACGAGCCGCAGCAGCCCGTCGCCATGTGAATCGCCGAGATCCCCCACGCGTACCAGCGTCGCATCGCGCTTCCCGCCCGCACCGCCCACCGTCACGCATTTCAAGCCGCGGCGAACGCACTCCGCGATCAAGAGCGCCTTCTGCGTCATCCCATCGATCGCATCGATCACCACGTCGAATCCCGCGCCTCCGAGCAGCCGCTCTGCAGAGTCCTTCGTGAAAAATTCCGTCCGCACGTCGACACGACACGCTGGATTGATCAGGCGCACGCGTTCCGCCAGCACCGCGACTTTCGGCCGTCCGACCGTCCCATCGAGTGCGGGCAGTTGCCGGTTCACATTGGTCACGCAAACATCGTCGAGATCGATCAAGGTGATCGCCCCAACTCCACTACGCGCCAGCCCCTCGACCGTCCAAGAGCCGACACCGCCAACGCCAATCACGCACACATGCGCGGCATTCAATTTCTCCAGCCCGGCAGTGCCGACCAGCCGCGCGACTCCACCGAAGCGGTTCAGATAATCTTCCGATAGCAAACTCGTGCCCATTGAGCGCACAGCTAGTGGGAATTTCCCTGCCCGCCGCAAATCCCATCTTCCGTGCCGCCCCTCCCGCCAATCGCGAGGCAAGCCCCGGCATCTCGCCTTACTTCTTCTTCGCCGGCGGCTGCGTCAGTCGCGTCAATTCCGCCTCAAGTGCCTTCTGGTCAAAGGACAGTTTGCCCGCAGGCAAAGGCGACAGCTTCCCCTGCTGATCGAACACCAGCATCACCGGCAGCGATTTCGTGGTCACATTGAGCTTCTTGCATAGCTCACCGGCATCCCCCTGCCCGTCGAAATAGGTGGGCCACTTCATCTTCATATCCTTCACCGCCGCCACCACCTTCTCGCGATCCGCCTCCTTATCCACGCAGACGCCGATCACAGAGAATTTCTTCTCGCCCTGAAGAGCGAGCTGATCGCGAAGCACATCTGTTTTCGCCGTGAGATCCTTCGTGCCGGCGGACCAGAAAAACAGGCACACAATGCGGCCCCGTTTCTCCGCGACGTTCACCGCCGTGCCGTCGAGAGCCGTGAAACTCAGTTCAAACGGCGTTTTGCGCACTTCGACAAATTTCGACTCAGCCTTCGCCCAGTTCGCCGTGTTCTTGTCGTCGCTGGCAGCCGCTTCACCGAGAAACTTCACCGACGCCCCTGGATTCATGGAGCACAGCACATCGTAATAGGATGCCGCACGGTCCTTCAAAAGATCGCGCACCGATTTCTGCTTCATCTGCGCATCCAGTTTCTCACGCCAGCGCACGAGCGTCGCCTGCACGGCATTCTCGCGAAACAGTCCTTCGCTCATCGCCGTGTCGAGCGCCAGCACCGCGGCCTTTGATTCTTCACTCAGTTTTTCATCAAACAACGGCGTGAGCAGTTCGCCTTGTACCTGCGCATAAAAGATCGAGCGCATCCCGCGCTGCTTGTCTTTCAACACGCTGGTCCAGCGCATCATCTTGTCGACCACCGTCCCCGCCTTCGGGTAACTCGGATTAGCGATCAGAAACTCGATGCCCGCCTTGCTCACCGCATTCAGTCGCGCCTGATCCTGCTTGGCATCTTTGTCATCGATCAGCTTCACGACCTGATCATACGCGAGGTCGGCGGGAGACTTTTCGGCCGCGGCCGGTTTGGGGTCGGCGGCAAATGAGGGCGTGACGAGGCATGCGAGCGCGGCAAGGGCGCCCATCAAACGGAGCATTTTCATAGGGGTAGGCTTGGAGGTTGAGCGGGAACTAACAGCGGCATTCGCACGCACTCCTCGCGCTCATGCAAGAACGGACCGTCCGCGACGCGCAGCTTTATTTTTCAACCGGTCAACAACGAGCGCACCGCGGAAATTGCCCGGCTTTCGCGACATTCCCAATCGCCGCCGATCTCCACAAACGGCAGTCCTCGCGCCACCAGAGTCTCGCGCCACAATTCCGCGCTCTTGCGCCGCGCCGCTTCTTCCGTGAACACCCGCTGCGGATCCGCGACGAACGGGATATCCGGGGCGCAAAGCAAATAAAGCGTCATACCACGACTCCGCGTCTCCGATTCGGCCCTCACCCACGACGGGCATTTTCCGGGAAACAATAAATCCGCCCACAGCACATTGGTGAGCAGCTCCGTGTCGTGAAACACCACACGCTTCGCCCGTGCCGCCGCCGCATCCTCGCCCGCGACCTGACCTCTCGCGATGACATCGAGATCCTCCGCCACAATCGTCGCATCGTGCTCGTCCCAGAACTGCCGCACATACTCACGCGACCATGGCTCGTTAAAATGAGCCGCCAGCTTCTCCGCGAGCGACGACTTCCCCGTCGACTCCGTGCCAAACAGAGCAACACGCTTCACGCCACCCGCATTCATACGGCGCCCTCCCGCTCCACGCCTTCAGGCCCCGCTTGCGTCCGCATCGCCACCCGCCACGAGCGCCAGCCGCTCACTGCGAGGAAAAAATACACCGCATACAGAAACGCAGTATAGGCCAGCTCAGCCTTCCAATACGACACCACCGCCACCGCGTTCACGACGAGCCAGAGCGGCCAGTTCTCAATAGTCTTTCGCGCCTGCAACACCTGCGCCGCCACGCTGAACGCCGCGATAAAGGCATCGCGCCACGGCATCTGCGCCCCCACATGCGGAGCAACCCAGAGCACCCAGCCCACCATCGCCGCACTGGCTGCAACCAGCGTCACCAGAATCCCACGACCGCTTAGCCGCGTCACCGGTAATTCCGGCGCGGCGCCGCGGTCGCGCACCCAGTGCCACCAGCCCCAGGCAAGCGTCACAAAAAAGAAAATCTGCAGCACGGCGTCCGCAGGAAAACTCGCCCGCCAGAAAAGCACGCCTTGCACGCTCACCGCCAGAAGTCCCACCGGAAACGCCCACAGCGTCCGCCGGATCATCAGCACAACGCCAATGATTCCCAGCGCCAGGTTCGCCTGATCGAGCCAGGTCGCTTCGGCAAATCCCGCCCAGATGGTCCGCAGTATTTCGCTCATGCGGGAAAGCCCACCTGCGAATTCCGGTCATCCCGTGAAAATTCCGCGTCTCTCATGATTTGCGCGCTACAAATGCCTCCATCGCTTCGCGCGTAATCGCATGCCGCGCCGCACAGCGCGGGCAGCGGATTTCAATCTTCTCTGCGTCGCCAAACAGCCCCGCCGCATCCTGCCGCATCACGGGCGCGAGCACCTCCATCATCCGGTCCTGGTTGCATCCACAGTGCCAGCGGTAAACCCGCTTTTCCATCAGCGACAGCGTCTCACCCTTATCCAGCTCGCGCATCCGCTCCACGGTGAGTGCCTGAAACCAGGCCACATCGCAGTCGGGGTGCTCGCTCACGAGGGCGAATTCCTCCTCGCCGAGTTGAAACAATCTCCCCGGCCTCTGTTCGCTCTGCGCGTAAAATGCCTCCACCGCCGTGAACGGATCCGCACCCGTGAAGTTCACCGCGCTCCGTCGCTTCGGCTGCCCTTGCTTCACCACATCGACATAAAAAACATTCTGTTCCAGCTGCCTTACGTCCTCGGCAAACACCCGCCCGGTGATCGCGCCGGTTTCATTGTCGCCCGTGAGAAACACATTCACGAGCGGCTCCTGGAAATTCATCGTCCACGCCGTCATTTCCCTCCACGGGCGCGACGCGCAATGAAGCACGAAGGCCGCGAGCGCCCGCTTGAAAATCGCATCATGCTCCGGTGCCACCTGGATCTTCTGCTCGCCCAGATGCAGGTAGTAATCGACATACAGCTCTCCAAAATCCGCCCGCGCCACGAGCGCATTGCGATTGCGGACAAAGTGCGTGCGCACCTCCAGACCGGACTCGGCGGTATTCACAGGTTTCGATTCAGCCATACGCGCAACGGAACCCACAACCCGCCCCACCGCCAGCCCGCATTTCAATTCCCATCGGTCAGCTGAACTTCCCCGCACATTTCCCTCCTAGTTTCGAATCGCCAGCACAGCTCAGCCCACCAGAGTCCGACCGGCGAAAATAACCGGCGTCCAAACGGAAATCCCGGCGGAACGTTAGAATCTCCATGAAACTATCCCTCCTTCTTTTTCTCACGCTTTCATCACATCTACTCGCTCAACAGATCGGCGATTCCCCCGAGAAGGTGGAAGCCGTCTTGGGAAAACCGACCACTGCCATTTCGAGAAACGGGCAGGACATCAAAATTTATAAGAACGGGGCGAAGGTGTTTTTCGAAAAGGGAACGGTCGTCAAAATCGACGGCGTGAAAAACCGCGTGCTTGAAAAGGGCTCGGGCGGCGCCGCGGACAAAAACGTCAGCACGCGGCTGTTGGGAACCTGGATGTCCGATTACGAAAAGACACTGGAGTACTTCAAGTATCTCGGACGCGGGAAAACCACGGAGCCTGCCGAGGAGATTTTAAAAAAGTATGTCGGCAAAACCGAGGTCTCTTTCTCGCAGGACAAGGTGTCGATGAAAGCCGGAGGCGCCGTGAAGGAGTTTAACTACGAGGTGGTTGGTGAGTACAATTCAGTGGTGAGGATCCGCGTGTTCCATAAGGAGGAAACGATCGATTTCACCCAGGAATTTCATTTTGAAAGCGAGGGAGTCTATTGGACGCCCCATCCCACCAATCCATTGATTCGCGAGTACTTCACCAAAAAATAAGTCATGAAGTCGTCCTCACAAACGTGGCCGGCTTCCAGTACATGAGGAGACAGAGAAATGAGCCCACGAAAACTCACTTCAGGTGATAAGAAGCCCAGCCCGAAACCGAAAGCCGGCGGGAAGGCCAAGTCGGCCGGCGCGCAAAAAAACAAGACGGGCACTGCTGTTCTGCTCTCAGGCGGCAACCCGCAGATCGCGAAAGCGGACGGCGATGCCCCGGTGCAGGCATACATCGCAGCCATGCCCGGCTGGAAGCACGACCTCGGGAAGCGGCTGGACGCACTCATTGTTCGCACAGCTCCGGGCGTGCGAAAAGCGGTGAAATGGAACTCCCCCTTTTATGGCATCGAAGGTCAGGGCTGGTTCCTGTCGTTCCACGTTTTCACCCGCTACGTCAAAGTGACCTTCTTCAACGGTGCGTCCCTGCAACCGCTTCCACCGGGTGGCACGGCTAGCAGCAAAGATGCTCGCTGGATCGATCTCCACGAAGGCGAGGCGCTCAACGAACCGCAATTGGCGGCCTGGATAAAACAAGCCGCCGCCTCGCCCGGTTGGACGCCGTAGCCGTCGGTTTGGAAGCTCCGTCAGCGCTCAATGCGCAAGGGCCTTCTTCATCTTGTCGACTTTCGACTTCACGACGTACTGGCAGTAACCCGCGTTCGGGTTTTTGCGGAAGTAATCCTGATGATAGTCCTCGGCTTCGTAGAACGCGCCGAGAGGTGAAATCTCCGTCACGATCGGATCGCTGAATTTGGCCTGCGCGACGTCCCTGGCCTTTTCGGCCGCCGCTTTTTGCGCGTCGTTCGCATAGTAGATCACCGAACGGTATTGAGTACCGTGGTCGTTGCCTTGGGCGTTGAGCGTCGTCGGATCATGCACAATCCAGAAAAGTTGCAGCAGACGTTCAAGAGTCACCTCGGCCGGATCGTACTCAATGCGGATCACTTCCGCGTGGCCGGTCCGGCCGGTGCAGACCTCTTCGTACGAGGGATTTTTGACTTTGCCGCCGCTGTAGCCGCTCACGACCGATTTCACACCGGGAACGAGTTCATAGGCACCTTCCGTGCACCAGAAGCAGCCGCCGCCAAGGACGAGCGTTTCAGTTTTTGCATCGGAGGAAACCGGCTTGGCGGGCGAAGAAGACGCGGCAGTAGAATCGTTACAAGAGGTCATACCAAGAAGGAGTGCGCCGAAAAGCGCGGTAAGAGCAGTGAGTTTCATCGGAGCGAACGGGAGCTTATGCAGAACGGGACAAAGTCAAAAAGCGGAGCCTGGCATTGGAGCGTGGGAAATGATTCACAGGTGAGAGGCGGGAGGCTTGTCATTTATTCCCGGCGGCGCATCCGTTTCCAAGACCGCTGGAGTTGCAGGTCGCTTCATGACACCGCTGGCATCCATCTTTTACCTGGTTCCCCTCTGGCTGCTTTTCGAGTTGGGGCAACTGGTCGTCAGCGAGCGGTACCTGGGCATCAAGCAGATCGAGCGCGGCATCGATCCCCGCGAACAGGGACCGGGTGAATGGGTGTCCTTTTTTTGGAGCGCAGGGCTGCTGCTGTACTGGGTCTGGATGGTCCTCATGCTCACACAGCCGGTCGGCCGGCCGCAGGTCGCGGCCATGATCGGCATGAGCGTGCTCGGATTTTCGGTACGCAGCCTGTGCGGGTTGAAATGGGTGCTCGTCACGATGACCTTCGAAGGCGCGATCCGCATCGGCATGCTGTTGTCACTCGGCATGGTGGCGTGGCGGCGCCTTTGAAGCGAAACAACCGGCTGGAATCGAGGGAACGATGCCGTTATTCACAGAGATCGAGCGGCTCTCTCCGAACTTCGCCGCCGCGCCCGCGCACGAACGGCTCGGCCTGGTGTTTCATCACAGCGTGAAATCCTTCGACGACACGATCGCGTACATGCTCAACCCATCGTCCGAGGTCAGCTACCACGTGCTCATCGCCAGCGATGGTACGCGCTGCACGCTGGTGCATGACGAGCATATCGCATGGCACGCAGGGGCATCAGTTTTTCACGGACGCAGCCGCTGCAACGACTTCCTGCTGGGGCTGGCGTTCGCGGGCGATACTTATGCGAAGCCGCTGACGGATGAACAACTGAGCTCAGCACATGAATGGCTGGCTGCGCGTTGGAAAAAATATCGCTGGGCTGCCGAGTGGATGACCGACCACCGGCAGGTGGCTCCGGAACGAAAGAATGATTTGAATCCGATCGAGTGGGCACGCGTGCAAACAATGATCGAGCGACTGGGATAGTCATCGCCATCCCTCGTCACAAGCGACACGGCTGCGAAAATAAAAAGGGCGCGCCATTCAAGACGCGCCCCGGGGTAACTAATCAGCTTTGAAAAAACGGCCTTACGGCAGCGTGGCGTCGAGGCGCAGGAACTGTTTCGGCTGAACGGCGTAGGAAACCGCCGAGCGCACCGTCACGAGCTCCGTGCCATTGCCCTGATTGATCGCCGAGACTTCGACCGCGCCGAGCGTGGACGAGAAGTCGAGATCCGTGCTGACGCGGACTTGAACACCGATGTCGCCGCGTGCGATCACACGCGTGAAGCGGAGCGCAGGATAATCCACGCCACCATCGGCAATCGTGATGAGCTTCACGTTTTCGACACCGGCAGAGAGCGGATTCTGGCCGAGGATAAACTCGAGCAAATTGCTCTGGCCGTCGCCGTCGGCATCAGCCGCGGGGCCTTCGAGGCCGGCGGGGAAAACGTAGCCGGCGGCCCAGGCGTTATAGGCCACCTGACCGGAGCCGTCGCTCGTGATCGTGAAGATCAGCGCACCCGCGTTCACTGCGAACTGACCCTTGCCGTAGCCGAGGCCGGTGGCGGTGAAATCAGCAGCCACCAGATCCGTCGAACCAAAGGTCGCGAGCGTATAGTTCGTGCCGATGACGAGCGGGCCAGCGGGCGTGAAGGCAAACGCGCGTGTGCCAGCCGTGCCCTTGGTGAAGGCACCGGTGACGGCGACCTTGTCGCTGGAGGCACCGAGATCGAAGGCGAGCGCGCCGCCGCCATTCCACGTCAGTGAAGCGGCGTTGAGCGTACCGATTCCGCCGATACCGGGAGCCACTGTGCCGCCGCTGTTGAGGACGACAGCCTTGTTGCTGGTGCCGGTGCCGGTGAGGAACGCGCCGTTGTTCACAGAGACCGAGCCGCCGGAGGCGAGGCTGCCGGTGAAGGCTAGCGTACCCGCATTCACGTCGACGCTGCCGGCAAACGTGTTGGCAGCCGAGAGCGTGAGTTTGCCCGTACCGGTCTTGGCGAAACCGCCGGTGCCGGAAAGCACACCGCTGAGAGCGATGTCGTACGGAACGGCGGCAGCGGTGCCCGCGCGGATGGTGAAGTTGGCAGGCGTGCCGTTGAGCACGAGCGGGTGCGTGGTGCTCCACGAGCCGAACGCGCCGAGGAGTCCGCTGTTGAAGGTCAGCGTGCTGACCATGCCACTGGTGGCGTTTTTCACGATGCCGCCGGTACCGAGGTTGAGTTCGGGAATGCCGAGGTTGACGGGATCGGACGCCGTCATATCGACCGAGGCCGAACCACCTGTGGAGTTGGCGTCATAACCAAGCGTGAGCTTGGTGAAGTTGGCCACACCGCCGGTGATGACGACCTTGGAGAGGTTCTTCGATCCGTTGTTGGCGGTGAGCAAACCGGTCGGGTTGCGATTGATGACCGCTTCCGTGGCATTGAGCGTACCGCCGGAGAGGTTGAGCAAGCCGCCGCGGCTGTCGGTCTTTTGATAGCCCACGTGGAGGAGGCCGGTGACGGTGGCGACGCCACCAGACATGTTCATATTTCCCCAGGAGTTATCCGTGCCGAGGCCGATGGTGCCGAAGGTGGAGTTGCCTCCAGTAATCAGGATACCGGTCGCAGTGGTCGCCGCAGCTTCAGAGTCGGCGGTGCGAGGGAAGTTGATGGAAACCACGCTCGCAGTACCGCCGCTGACACGGAAGAAGCTGTTGCGGGTGTTCGACGGGAGGATGTTTTGGAAGCTGGCCGTGCCGCCGCTAACGATGATGCCGGTGCCCGTGCCCGAGGTCCAACTGACATTGCCAGCGGTGGTAAAGGAGCCGCCGGAAACGCGGAGCTGTTGCGAGGTGGAGATCGTCACGGAAGACGGCGCGTACGAACCACCCGTACCGACTTCGACGATACCCTTGGTGATCGTGAGCGCGCCACTGAGGGTATTGGGTTTGGTCAGCAAGAGAGTGCCGACGCCGGTCTTGGTCAGGCCTGCGGTACCGGCGAGAACGGCATCGACGGTGTACGGATAAGCGTTGGCGGCAGGAACGTCGACAGTGTCACCGCCCGTGGTGGTGAGCGCGTTGACCTGGATGGTCGGCGTGCCGCCGTCGAGCGTGAGCGTGTTGGCGGCGCTGCCGTTGTTCTTGATCGTCCAAGTGCCCGTGGCGGTGAAATCGGCATCGCCGAGAACGAGACGACCGACGGTGCGCGGCGAATCGAGTTGTACCGTGACGTTTTCATCGATGTCGCGCGTGCTGAAATCCGCCGTGGTGCCGGAGCCGCTGGCGATCACGTCATTTTCCCAATTGGCTGGGACACTCCAGAGGCCGTCCGAGTCGGTGTTCGTCCACACGCCTGATCCAGCGAGGCGGATGGTGTAGGCCTGGCCGCCGGTGAACGAGGTGCTGGTGGTATTACCCGCGTAGTCGGTGATCGTGGCGCTCGCGAGACGATCAAGGCGGAGCGTGCCATCGCCGCTGACGCCAGTAACCGTGACGTCATAGACGCTGGGCGAAACCTGCGCAACGGATGCGATGGAGCCGGTGATCGTCGCGGGTGTCTTGACCAGCGTGAAGTCGGCGGTGTCCACGCCAGTGACCGGCTCGTTCATCGTAACGCGGAAGACGACGGTGGTGGAGGTCGTGGCGACGGTTCCAGGATTGTAGCGGACCGACGACGGGATCGTCGGTGCCGTGGCATCCACGGTGACAAGGAATGGAGCAGACGCAGGACTGGAGCTGCCGCCGCTCGAAGCGGTGGCCGTGAAGACGTATTGTCCATCCGCCAGCGAGGTTGCCGTGTAGTTGAATGACCAGGCACCCAGCGCATCAGCCGTGACGGAGCCGATCACGCCTGTGCCGACGCGTGTGATCGCAATCGTAGAGGATGCCGGTGCGGTACCGTTGAGGATGAGCGTCCGGTCTTTCGTGATCTGGTCGGTCGTGGACAGACCGGTATCATCGGCGATTCCCGTGAAGACCGGCGAGGTGAGCGCGGTGTTCACCGAGTAAATCGAGGAAGCCACGCCAGTGTTGCCAGCAAGGTCGGTCGCGGTGGCGGTGAAGTTATAGAGACCGGGAGGCAGAGCTGCTCCGGAGTAGACTGCCTGCCAGCTGCCCGTGCCGTCGGCGGTCGCGGTGGCGACCACGCCCACGCCGCTGAGCGTGACGTTGACGGTCGAGAAAATCTCGGCGGTGCCGGTGAAGATATAACTCGGAGAAGTGACAAGGCTGGTGATGACAGGGGCCACGGGCGCCGTGTTGTCCACCTTGACGATCAATGCAGGGGTCGGGAGCGAGAAACCGCCGCCACCAAGAACGATCGCGGCTTTGAAGCCATAGTAGCGCTCAGGCAGCGTGACGGACGAGTAATCGTAGGTCCAGTTGCCCAGTCCATCGGCGACCGCCGTGCCGAGCACGCCTGTGTCGAGGCGGGAAACCTGGACTGTGGCGCCTGCGGGAGCGGTGCCGCTGAGGACAAGCGAGCCGTCCAAGGTAATGGCGTCAGCCGCGGAGACGCCAGAGTCAGTGGCGATGCCGGTGATCGTCAGCTGGGGAACACCCGTCGGCGCGAGGGAGTTGATGTAGTTTTCGATGTTGGTGTAGCCGTCGCCATCGAGATCGCCGCCAGCGTCGGCAACGGAGACGTTGGTACCGGCAGCCTGTTCCCACCAATCGGGCATGCCGTCGTTATCGGTGTCCACGACTGCCGTTGGAGCGGGTGCAACCGTGCCGACGCCCCCGACCTCGCTTTCGTTAAAGATCTGCTTGCCGAGCGTGCCGTAGCTGAGGACCTCGGCGATCATGTTCGTATCAACGGAGTCACGTTTCAGCGAGGCACCGGCGTATGTAGCGATGTGCTGAAGCGCTTGCTCAGGAGTGAGCAGGATCAGCGGAGCCGGATAGGCGAACTGCGTGTTGACGAGTTGTAGCGTGGGGAAGCTCGCGTCGGTGACAGTCGTGCCATCGAGAGTGCCATCCAGATCGAGATCTTCACGATTGTTGATATGGTAGAGGCGGTAGTTTAGATTGCCGGTCTTGAAAGGCGACGTGCCTACGCCGGAGTCGAAACCGCCGATGTAGTAATTGCCGATCATGTTGGCGTACGTGTCGCCCGCGGAATCGCCGGCGGGAATGTAGCCGCCACCGCTGCCCCAGTTGTAGACGACGTTGTTCTGATAGTCGTTCACGCCTTTGATCTTCGGATTGCGCATCCAGTTATCGATATAGAGCGTGCGGAAAATACTGACGCCACCGCTGGTCTGGACGAGGCCGCCCGCCGAGTGCACAAGGAGACCCTGGCCGACGATGCAGTCCTGAAGCGTGATGTTGGAGATCGTGCTGCCGCTGATGGAGAAAGTCTCGTCACGGCCCCACGAAGCGGAGACGTGGTCGAAGATCATGTCGTGCCCCGAGGCGATGCCGACGGCGTCCGTGCCGCTGTCGCCGTTGATGCCTTCGCGGATGCGGATGTAGCGGCAGATCGTGTTGTGCGCGTCGGAGAACGAGACGCGGTTACCGTAAATCGTGATACCGCCGCCGGGCGCAGTCTGGCCGGCGATGGTGATGTTGTTTTTGACGACGACGACGCTGTTGATGCGGATGATGCCACCGACGTCGAAAACAACGATGCGGTTGGCCGTGCCCACGGCGTCACGGAATGAGCCGGCGCCGGAGTCGTTGAGATTGGTGACGTGGTAAACGGTGCCGGTGCGGCCACCAGTCGCGTTGGCGCCGAAGCCTTCGGCTCCAGGAAAAGCAGGGATGGCGAATGCCGCAGTGGTGCCCGCGGCAAGCGCGAGGGCCGCCATCAGGGCACGGCGAAGCATGGGAGAAGCGATACGGTGATGCATGAAGTGGGTCGCTAACAGGTGTGGGTCGGAATCCGTTTTTCCGGTGATGCGGGAAAAACGAAAAAAGGGGAAAAGCGTGGGAAGGTGTGACGGGCGCGCCCGTCACATTCAGGTCGTTTTCAATCGGACAGTCTGGCGTCCGGGAAACAAAAGAGCGCGCCGTTTCAGGCGCGCTCAGTGAGTTGAAAAACCTTAAAGGCTGAAGGGCCGGATGATCAGATATCCTGCATCCGCCTTGATGCGTCCCACGAGGAGCGCTCCCTGCGCCGGCAGGAATGGCGTCGCAGAAATATCCGTGGATCCACCGCTGACATACCAGGAGGTGCCATCGGCGCGCAGGTAGTTGATCTTGTAGGTGTCGGTCGCGGCGTCGTACACGCGCAGCGTGTCGGCCTGGGCAACCGTGTCCGAACCCGTCCAGCGAACTGCCGCTGCTTCAGCCGGATCGGTGAAGGCACCGATCTGCACGGCGGAAAGATCGAGAGGGAAACCGGTGGCAAAGCTCTGGAGGCCGACCTTGAGCTTCTTGCGGAAGACATTGGTGCGGACTGCGCCGAGGTGGCTCCACTGTTTGGCGCCAGAACGCAGAAGCACGATCACGCTGCTGTCCGGCGGGATCACGAGACTGCTTTGGTCGGCGGCAGTCGGAGTGCTGCGCCAAGTGCCATCCGTGCGGAGATAATAGGAGGTCTGACCCATCGGTCCGCCATAGATGCGCACGCCGTCGGCCAGCGTGTTGGAGGCGTTGCCGACCAGCGCAGGTGAGAACATCGCGCTTAGTTTACCGAGAGTGACATGCGGACGGACGATGGCGCGGGCCTGCGCGAGGGCGTCGACTGCGAGTGTGTTGCTCGTGCTGTTCGAGGCCGCGGCGAGATCAAGCGTGGCAACACCGGAGCTGATCGTGGTGGCCGTGTTGAGATCATAGCGCTCGCCTTCAAGCGGGCCGCTGACGATTTCGACGTAGTATTTCTCGCTGGCATTGAGCGAGGCGGCGAGGCCTGCGGTTTCAAAGCTCAGCGTGTTCGTCGTGTTGGACGCGATGCGGCCGGCAAAGACGTCTCCCGAGATCAGCGGGAAGGCCAGACCTGTGCCGCTGGTGCCGGTGGTTGAAAGCGATGAGGTCATCGCGCCATACGGCGCGGAGCTAACGGTCGTGCCCGCGTGAGCGGAGAGAAGGCTCGCGCAAAAGGCGGCCAGCAGGGTGAAGCGATGGGTGGTCATGATTTTCAAGGAAGGGTAACGAAGAGGCGGAGAAATTGACGAGGTTCCTGCAGGAAGGGTGCCGCCGAACGAACGATCACGAGCTCCGTGCCGTCGCCCTGCGGCGTAACCGACACCTCGACGGAGCCAAGCGACACGGCGAAGTCAAGAGCCGTGGCGGCACGTGTCTCAATCTTCACGTCACCGCGTGCGACGCGGCGGGTGTAGCGGAGCGCGGGGTATTCCTGGCCGCCGTCCGTGATTTTCACAAGGGACACCGCGTCGGCACCGGCGGCGGTGGCGTCCGTACCGAGGATGAATTCGAGGAGATTGCTCGAGCCATCGCCGTCAAAGTCGTCGGACGGTCCGTTGCTGCCCGGAGGCAGTCCGCTGGTTGCAGCCCATGAGTTGAATGCATTCCAGCCGGAGCCATCGCTCGTGATCGTGAAGGTCAGCGCGCCCGCCGTAACGCCAAAGTCGCCGCGAACATAGCCGAGGCCGTTCGCGGTGAAATCGGTCGCGACGAACGTGGTGGAGCCAAAGGTCGCGAGCGTGTGCGTCGCGCCGATGACCGGCGTCGC
The DNA here is from genome assembly GCA_049840895.1 of Nibricoccus sp. Taxonomy (GTDB): domain Bacteria; phylum Verrucomicrobiota; class Verrucomicrobiia; order Opitutales; family Opitutaceae; genus Nibricoccus. Next base: position 44,217 of record JASGJB010000063.1, read on the forward strand.
CAGCGTGGTGAAATCGACTGCATAGACTCCAGCGGAGCCTTTCGTGAGCGCGCCGCTGAGCGCCAGGCGGTCGGACGTCGCGCTGAGATCGATTGCGAGATGTCCACCGCCGTTCCACGTGAGCGAGGCGCCGCTGAGCGTGCCGATACCTGCATTACCCGGAGAAACGCTGCCGCCGGAATTCAGCGTAACAGGCTTCGCCGTCGATGACGTGCCGGCAAGAACACCGCCCGAGTTAACGGCAACCGTACCGCCCGACGCGAGACTGCCCGCGAGTGTGAGCGTGCCACCGTTGACGGTGACTCCGCCCGTGAAGGTGTTGGTTGCACCAAGCGTCAGAACGCCATCGCCGGTCTTGGTAAAACCACCGGCGCCCGAAATAACTCCGGTGAGGCTGATGTTGCGAGCAACACCGGCTTCGTCGGCTGCGCGCAATGTGACGTTGCCGCCGGACGGCAACGAGACGGGATGCGACGTGGCCCAGTTAGCCTTGGCACCGACCGTGCCGCTGGAGAGTTCGACGACCGACGTCAGACCGGAGGTACCGTTTTTCACGATGCCTCCCGAACCGAGGAAGAGCGTGCCGCCGTTGACGCGCAGGGTGCTGGAACCTGCGTTCACCACGGAGTCGAAGCCGAGGGTGATCTTCTCCGCCGTCGTGACGCCACCGGTCACAGTCATGAGCGCAACGTTGTTGGCGTTGGTGGAAGAGGATCCAACGTTGGCGCGGGAAAGGATGATTCCATTCGTTGTTTCCGTTGAGGTGAATCGTCCACCAAGCACTCGTACCGCGCCGCCGCGGCCAGCAGTGGATTGATTGGCGACAGTAACTGCGCCGGTCGCGGTGAGTGAGCCGCCTTCAACCGAGAGCGAACCGTAGGAGTTGTTGGTGCCGAGGCCGATCGTGCCGACTGTCGAGGTACCGCCGGTGACAACGAAGCCAGTCGTGTAGTCGGGGGAAGTACCGGCGTTGCGGCGGATATTGACGTCGGTCGCGGTGAACGTGCCGCCAGTGACACGAAGCGCGCTGGCGGAATCGTTGTTGGTACGGATGCCGCCGTTAAGGGCGACCGTGCCGGCATCGACGCGGAAGATACCGCCGTTGGGGTTGCTGCCATTGCCGAGGGTGACGAGACCGCTGGAGGTAAAGCTGCCGCCGTTGACCTGGATTGTGGCGTTGGCGGTCGTCATGACGTTGACCGTCGTGTTGCCGTTCGCGAGCGAGCCGCCGGTGTCGATGCGGAGAATGCCTGCGGTGACATTGATCACACCCGTGAGACTATTGGCTTTGCTCAGGACGAGCGTGCCGGCGCCGTCTTTGGTGAGGCCGTCGTTGCCGAGGAGTGATGTGTCAAACTTGGCCGTAGCGCCGGTGCCGAGGGCGTTGACGGTGACGACCGGGTTGCCTGCAGCGACATCGAGCGTGAGCGTGTTGGCCGGTGTGCCGGCGTCGGTAACGATCCAGCTGGCTGCGCTGCTCACCTGCGTGTCGCCAAAAATGGTACCGCCGAGCGTGCGCGGGCCGTCGAGCGTGACGGTGTTGTTGGCCGTCAGATCGAAGTTGCCGAAGGTCGGTGTGCTACCAGTGCCGTCGGCGATCACGCCGCCATCCCAGTTATCCGGATCGCTCCAGAGCCCGCCTGTGGTCGTACGGATGTACGCCAGCGTGGAAATACGCGTGTAGGTCTGCCCCGTATTGAAGCCGCCCACGAGCGCCGCACCACCGTTGACAGCGGTGATGCCGGTGCCGGAAGCATTGAGATCTAGGCGGATCGTGCCAGCACCCGTGATCGAGCCGATGGTGACGTTGTAAGATGTCGCGCTTTGGGCAGAAACCGAGGCGACAACACCCGTCACAGAACCGGTGAGCGTCAGCGAGAAATCGGCGGCGTCCACGCCCGTAACCGGGGTGTTGAAGGTGACGCGATAAACAACGCTGGCGTTGGTCGTGCCAGAGGTGAAGGGATCCAGGCGCTTGATGGAAACAGCGACCGGCGTCGGTGTGCCGAGCGCAGCGAGCGATGTAACGATGTCGGGCATCGGTGCGGCGCTCATGCCGTCACCGAGGTAGTAGCTCGGATGCGGCGGCTGGTTGTAGGCCACGTTCTGCCAGGCGATCGCTTCGCGATACTGGCGGTCGTGCATCAGCGTCGGGATGCGGTAGGTGGTGGGAATCGTGGTCGTGTAGATGCGCAGCTCGGAGCTGTCGCTCGCGCGCCAGACGACTTCTTCGCGCCAGTCACCCAGGATGTCAGCGGAGAGATTGGGGGTGGCCTTGGTTGTGTTGTTGGACGCGGCGCCGGTGGCCGTGAGAATCGTGGTGTTCCGATTCGTGGTCCAATTCCACTTGGAAATCGTGATGTTATCGAGGAACTCGCGGAGGAGATCACCATCCCACCAGACCATGAAGTTCACCGGGCTCGGACGGCTGGCGAGGATCTGAGTGCCGTTGGTGCTGTAGATGCCGCCGCGTGAGGCCCACATCTCGTAACCGAGATAGCGCGGATCGATGTCGCCCGCGCAACCACGGCCGATGTCTTCTCCGTTGCCACCCACGCCGAAGATCAGCGCGCCGGTCTTCGCGTCACGAAACTCGAGACCGTTGGCTCCGTAGCTGGCCGGCTCTTCGTGAACCATCCAGACCTCCTGACCGGGACGGCTCGGATCCATGTCGCTCATGTGGAGCGCATCGCCGTGACCGAGCTTGGTGCTGTAAAGGCCAGTGCCGTCGTCATCGATCGCCGCGGCACCGTAAGTGATTTCATCGCGGCCGTCGCCATCGACGTCACCAACCGTGAGCGAGTGAGCGCCCTGCCCGCGCCAGTCGGCAAGCGCATTGGCAGTGCCGACATTGCCGGTGTCGAAGACCCAGCGCTGTTTCAGCTGACCATCGCGCCAGTCCCAGGCGGCGAGCACGGCACGTGTGTAGTAACCGCGGCAAAGCACGATGCTTGGACGCTGGCCGTCGAGATAGGCGACGCAGGCGAGAAAGCGGTCGACGCGATTGCCGTAGTCGTCGCCCCAGGCGGTTACATCGTTGCTAGCGGGATTATTGTTACGCGGCACGACATAGTTGGTCGTGACAAGTTCTCCGCCGGTCAGTCCGTCGAAAATCGTGAAGAACTCCGGACCGGTCCGGATGTAACCGGCGCTGTTGCGATAATCGGCATTGTGATCGATCGCAGCGGTGGGTGTGCCTAGAAATTTCGCAGGGCTTCCGATGTAGGTGCCCGTGCCGTCCATCGTGTTAGGCGCGGTTTTGCAGACGATCTCAGCGCGGCCGTCGCCGTCGAAATCGTAGACCAGAAACTGCGTGTAGTGCGCACCGGCGCGGATGTTGCGGCCGAGGTCGATCCGCCAGAGACGCGTGCCGTTGAGCTTGTAGGCGTCGAGGTAAACGTTGCCGGTGTAACCGTCGATGGAGTTGTCCTGTGAATTGGTCGGATCCCATTTCACGATGAGCTCATACTCGCCGTCGCCGTCGAGATCGCCGACCGAGCAGTCGTTCGCGGTATATTCATACGCGCCCGACGGATTCGTGCCGCCTGCCGGGACCTGCAGCGGGATGGAGAGATACGGCTTCACGACGCTATCGGCCGAAAGCGTGAAACCAGCTCCCGAAGGCTGCTCCACACCACCCACGATCGCCGTCACCGTGTAGACGTTTGTCAGCGAGAGATTAGCCGTGGTGTCGGTGAAATGCGTCGGTGCCGAAATCGGCGAGCCGTTGAGAAGCACCGGGGCACCGCCACCCTCAGCGCGATAGACGTTGTAGGTCGCGTCAGCCGGATCGGTCCCGAGGAAGCGCCAGCTGATGAAAACATCCGTCGAACTCGTCCGAAGAGCGACGACGCCGCGGTTGAGGTTTTCCATCAGAGACGGGGCGGCCCCGACGGAAAGCGTGAACACAATAAGTCCGCACAAGCAGCGGAGCGCGGCAAACCAGGCAGAGATTTTCATAGACGAATGGAGCCGTCCGCCGACGCGCTGGAAACGCGATTGAGCGGACAAGGGAAGCGGTGGGATAAAGAGGGGTGGTCTGGAAATCCTCACTCCGGTCGGTGATGCGTGGAGCAAAGACTGCTTAAAAAGCGGCGTACCTCTTTAAGCGGGCAGTTTTTCAGACAATCCAACCTTTTCCGTACAGTCATTGTTGCGCAAAAGTCAGAGAAACCCCTACAGCCGCGCCGGCTGATCAGACCTAGGTCTGAAACCGCCGCGTCTCCGCCTTCGACACCGGCTCGGCAAACGACTCCCGGAAAAACTCCTGCGCCGCCGCCACGAATTTCGCGCACTTGCTGTAATCGCCCACGCACGAATTCGGCACGCACAGCCGCTTGATCACACCTTTGCCGATTTTGTCCGCCGCCTCCGCATCCGGCACGAGTTCGACAGAAAACTTCGGGTCGCGCGTGTGAACGACATAATGGTGCGTCTTGCCGCGCACCTCGCGTTCGATCCGCATAAAATGAGCGAAGTCCATGAACGTGACGTCAGCCCAACACACACCCGCGTGGATGGAAACGGTAAACTCACACCCGCCGCCCTCCCCGCCCTTCCCTTCTGCCGGCATTAAACCTCGCTCCCTTCAAATCACCGTCGAAGATTCCGCCTTTGGCCTTGAGAAAAAAAGTCTCCGGTCCCAAACAGACTCCGTCGCTGCGTCCGCCTATGAATCTCACCGACGAGGCCCCGAAACTAAACCCCTGGCCCTTCATCGTCGGCGACGCCGTCCTCCTTGGGACCGCCGCCTTCATCGCGAGTCAATCCCGCTCCCCTCTCACAGGAATTCCTCTGCTCGCCATCGCCGGCTGCGTCGCACTCGGCGCCGTGCTCGCCTGCATTCCGTTTCTGCTAAATTACACGCGCCGGCAGGATCTCGCCCTCGCTGAGCGCCAGAGCGAAATCGCCGCCCTCGCCCGCACCACCGCGGAATCCGCCGAGCAGCTCGGCATCGTCGCACAAGGCCTGCAATCCATCACCGAGGCCTCCAACCGCGCGCTCAAGCACGTCGATCAGCTTCCGCAAAAACTTCAGGAAAAGATCAACGACTTCAAAACCCAGCTCAACGAGGTCTCCGTCACCGAGAATGAAGTCCTCGCGCAGGAAGTGAATACGTTGCGCACCTCCGAGATTGAACGCCTCGAAACGGTCTTCGCCTCCGTTCGCAAAACCGCCGCCGATCTCGCCGCTCTCGAGACCGCCACCCGCCAGCATCTCGCCGACTTCAATCAGTCCCTCACCCGTTTCTCCGCCAGCGCCGAACGCACCGCGGCCGATACCGCGGCCGCCCTCTCCTCCAGCCGCACTGAGGCCGAGCACTCGCTCGCCGCCGCTCAAAAGAGCGCCACGGCCGCCTTCGATCGCGCCGTCGCCACCGCACTCTCCTCGCTCGAAACACGCCTGGCCGCGCTCTCAACCGCTTACTCGACGCCCACCGCATTCTCCGCACCACCAGTGGTCGCCACGACACCGGCCGCGATCACCGGCACCGCAGAAACCTCCCTTCCGGTTGAGCCGCCGCCCGCTTTCGAACGCCCGCCGGAAATCTCACACGTCACCTCGGCTCCTCCTTTCAAGCCCGCAACATCCAGCGCCAGTGCACACCCTCTTCCGGATCTGCCGGCCGACTCCGTCGCGGCAGTCGCGCGCAAACGCCCGCCTCGCAAATCCCTTTTGCGCGACGACAACCAGCCATCCCTCGGCCTCGACCTCGCAGAGCCGTCCGGAAATGGCGAATACAGCCAGCTCACCGCCGACGACGATACCTCCGCCCCGGCCGTCTCCTCGGACGGCTTCACCCGCCTGCTGGTGACGGCCTATATCGGCATCGGCAACAAACTCTTCGTCCGCGGCGAAGGCCCTGGCCTCAGTTGGGAAAAGGGCGTCCCGCTCCAGTTCGTTTCCATCGGCAAATGGCGCTGGGAAACGGCCGACGCCATCGAGCCCCTGACTGTGAAGCTCTACAAAAACGACGAGCAGGAATGCGCATCGCTCGGCGAACTCACTCTTGCTCCCGGACACCAGCAAGAGGTCCGCGCCAGTTTTTGATACGCGTGTTCCGCTGTCTCGTTCATGACGAGGGGTGAGAGGCGCCGCCGCCCCTTCTCCGCATTTCCTTGTGCTTCCTTCCAATGCGTCGGATCAGGAGGGCGCAAATACCCAGCTTCACCATCAGGATAACGCCCAGCCAGAAAACCCCGGCTCCGTCTGGATTTCCCCCCAGGTCACCGAGCGCCAGCGTCACGAACGAGCGCACTGTGTACACGCCAAGGCATACCCAGAAGTAACGCCGCAGCGGAATCCCTGAAATCGCCAGCGCGTAGTTCCTCAAAAAATACGGAGGGCCGGGCACGAGCGCCACCATGGCCGCCAGTGACCGCTCCGCACCCACCGGAGCCTCGGGCAGACGATAGTCCCTGCGCTCAAGAAACCGCTGGATCGGCCCGCGCAGAAAACTACGCCCGATCCAGTGCGTTCCGAGCAGATGAAGCGACGTCACTCCCACAATGACCAGCGCACCTCCCCACAGACCGAACTTCAGGCCTGCCACGACGTAGACCACGCTTACGGAAAATCCTGCAAGCGGCAGCAAAGCCATCAACACAATGGTCAACACGGGATTCACCCGATCCATCATCGCGATCAACTTCCCCCACCAGCCGTATTCGACGGCCAGAGCCACCACCGTGGTGACAACAATCAACGCAGTCACACCGATCAGCCACCACTGATGTTTTGGACGACCACGGTTTCGCGCGACGACAGGCGCGCCATGCTTCACGGCGGAACAATGTGGCAGTGACGAAGATTTCGAAGACACGGGAGAGAGGATTGAAGCGAACCAGGTCACAGACCGCAGAAATGCGTTCTGGTCCTTCACGATCTCGAAACTGTCGTCGCCGGAACTGCGCAAAACTCATCCGGTCTGTCGGCCAGTCAGCCCCAACCCGCCTTCTTTTTTCAGCGTATGATCGCCTTCATTTCCAAGCTACGCCGTCGCCGCTCTTCCACTGCTATTTCCAAGCCCTACAAGCCACGCACGCATCAAATGAGTCCACGGCGTTACTGGCTGACGGTCGCCGCGTGCGTGATTACCGCCGCCGCGGGATATTTCTGGTTCACCTCGGCAAGAATTCTCCGCGAACCCATAGAGGTTTCCTACGGACCGCGTGATCCGGTTTTTCCCGATACACTCGGGCCGCTGCTCGGCGCGGAATTTTCCGGCGGCAACAAAATCACCACGCTCATCAACGGCGAGCGCTTCTTTCCCGTGATGCTCGACGCAATCCGGCACGCGCAGAAAAGCGTCACCTTGGAAACCTACATCTGGTCCTCGGGAAAAATCAGCGACCAGTTTATCGAGGCTCTAAGCGAACGCGCACGCGCGGGTGTAAAGGTCCACGTTCTCGCAGACGGGATGGGCTCGCTGAAATTCTCCAACGACGAGCAGTCGCGCATGAAGAAGGCGGGCGTGGAATTCCTCATCTACGGACGCGAGCATTGGTGGGACATGAAACCGAATATCAACCATCGCACGCACCGGAAAATTTTAGTCGTGGACGGCAAGGTCGGATTCACCGGTGGCATGTGCATCGACGATCGCTGGCTCGGTGATGCTGATTCAGAAAAAGTATGGAGGGAGACCCAGGTGCGCGTCGAAGGCCCGGCCGTCCGCCAGATGCAGGCGGTTTTTGCGGCGAACTGGCTGCAAACCACGTCACGACTGCTTGTGGGCCCGGACTATTTTCCCGAATCAAAAGGGGTCGGCGACAGTCTGGCCCAATGCTACAAAAGCGGCCGCAACGAAAATCCCGAGAACGCCCGCATCGCGTACCTCCTCGCAATCGCGTCCGCCCGCAAATCCATCAAAATCGCCCAGGCCTACTTCGTTCCCGACGATCTCGCCATCGACATGCTCCTCGCCGCGCGCAAACGCGGCATCGAGGTCGACGTCATCGTGCCGGCGATCAACGATTCGCGATTTGGCCGCGCCGCTTCGCGGTCGCGGTGGGGCAAATTGCTCGAGGCCGGGGTGAAGATGCACCAGTACCTGCCCGCGATGTATCATTGCAAAGTGATGATCGTGGATGACGTTTTTTCGACTGTCGGCTCGGTCAATTTCGACAACCGGTCATTCGCCATCAATGACGAGATTGCCCTCAACATCATCGATGAAACCGCCACCAGCGGACTCCTGAAAAGTTTCAACGACGATTTGAAACGGTCGAAGCCGCTTACCTTCGAAGAGTTCGTCTCCCGTCCTTGGTACGTACGGGCCGCCGATCACTTCTGCGGCATGTTCCGCTCACAACTTTGACCCTCACCTTCCCGCGCGCACCAGAGGTCAATAATGAGGCGGCCGCTCATCCGCCTGATCCGTATCCATGCCAGCGCCGCCGGCTCCAGACAGACCCGGCACGTCGCGTTCACGCAGCGCCAGCACTTCACGCCTGAGCCGCTCAACGAGATCGGACAACTCCATCATCGCCTTGTCCTGCTCGGCCACGTGGCGCTCAAACCACGCGAGCCGTTCTTCCAACCGCGCCAGGCGCGTGTCGTTTTCGGCGCTCACGAGGTCTCCTTTTTTTTGCATTCGGGATATTTCATCTGCCCCACGCCGAGTGCACGCAACTCAGGCGTCACGTGTTTTTCATAGCAGTCCGGACAAATCGAATGGCTGAATTCGGAGCCCGTGCGCTGGTTGATGTAACTCTCAATCTGCTGCCAGTAACTGCGGTCATCACGCACCTTTTTGCAGTACGAGCAGATCGGTATGAATGTCTCCAGCGTCTGGATCTGCGAGGTAAACGCCAGGATTCGCTCCGCCACATGGAGTCGTGTCTTCAAATCCTGGGGGTCGACCGGCTTGCTGAGAAAATCATCCACGCCCGCAGCGAAAGCCACGTCCTGGTTTTCCGCGGTGGGGGTCCGATTGGTGACCAGGATAAAGTAGATATAGTCACCCGGACGGCCCCGGACGCGGCGGCACAACTCCAGACCATCGAGTTTCGGCATCAACCAGTCGCACACCACCACACGGATGGGCTCGCTCTGCAACAGATCCCACGCAGCCAGTCCGTCGGTGGCCTGAATCACATCATGCCCCAATGATCCGAGGGATGCCGCCAGCACGGCACTGGCGATGGGATCGTCTTCAACGGCGAGGATTTTCATGGAAAAGATTTGGGGAACCGCCTGGCCAGTTCGGTGCGCAGACGCTCCCACTCGTTCGCTATTCGGGTCAAGCAACCGGGCGCATCACTCCAGCCGCCACGCTTTGCCTCGTTTTCAAGTTCGCGAGCAACCGACTCCAACGCCTCCGCTCCAAGATTCGCGCAACTGCCCGCCAGTGTATGCGCCACACGCCCGAGAACCTCGGCATCTCGCGCGTCCAGCGCCGTCGTCATCGCTGCGATGCGACCCGGCATTTCCGCGGCCAGAAGGGCGAACAAATGCTCGGTCAAAGGAGTTCCATCCGGAGACTTGAGCAACGCCAGCCGTGCGAGTTGCTGTTCCACAAGCACCGGGCGGGACGCCGGCACCATCGGGGGAGTCGTCCCCATCGGCGGCGTCGTTCGGGCCTTTCCCGGATCGATGCCACAACGCGCGAGCGCCTGGCGCAACTGCTCGGCGCTCAACGGCTTCGTCACATATTCGTTCATCCCGGCAGCCAGACAACGCGCCCTGTCTCCGGCAAGTGCATACGCCGTCAGCGCGATGACGGGAGTGGAGACATCGGCGCCTTCTGCCTGCCCTTCCCGCAGGCGCCGGGTCGCTTCGTAGCCGTCCATCTCCGGCATCTGGCAGTCCATCAACACTGCGTCGAAGCGCGAAGCAGAGAGTTTTTCCAGCGCTTCGCGTCCATTGGCCGCCAGTTCGACCTGATGGCCCATTTTCTCGAGCGTCAGCCGCGCCACGAGCTGATTGGCGGGATTGTCCTCGGCGACCAGCAGATGCAATCCGCCCGGACCGCGCGCCGCCTTCACCGGCCGGCCGGGCTCCTCGTCTTCGGGCCGCCACACCGGCAGCTCCAGTTCGAACCAGAATCGCGATCCGGCGCCTTCGCGGCTTTCACACCCGATGCGTCCGCCCATCAGTTCCACAAGCTGCCGGCAGATCGCCAGCCCGAGCCCCGTGCCGCCATATTTGCGCCCGCCCGCCTCGGCTTGCATGAAAGGCTGGAAAAGCCGCGCCTGCACCTCGGGTGAAATGCCGATTCCCGTATCGATCACCGTCAGTGAAAAGCGGCGCTGGCCGTCATTTTCCTCACCCAGTCGCAACGTCACGCCGACGCGCCCCTCCTCCGTAAATTTTAATGCGTTGCCCATCATGTTCGTGAGCACCTGCCGGATGCGGCCGGAATCGCCCACCAGCCCGCACGACTTTTCCGCACCCACTTCGCACACCAGCGTCACGCCTTTCGCTTTGGCCTGAGACGAAAGCAACTCGGTGGTTTCCCGCACAAGCTTCACCAGGTCGAAACCGTGCGGATCGATGCGCATCTTGCCGGCCTCGATCTTTGAAAAATCGAGAATGTCGTCGATGATCGTGAGCAGGTTCTCCGCACTGCTCAGCACCACCTGGCCCATGCGCCGCTGCTCCTGCCCCAGCTTTGTCTCCATCAGCAATCGCGCCATGCCCAGCACGCCATTCATCGGCGTGCGGATTTCGTGACTCATATTCGCCAGAAACTCAGACTTGAGCCGTGCGGCGGCCAGCGCTTCGTCACGTGCCCTCGCGAGATTTTCCTCCAGCTCCTTGCGCGCAGCAATGTCCTCGATCTGCGAAATAAAATGCACCGGTGTCCCGTCAGCCCGACGCACCAGCGTGACCGTCAGCCGCCCCCACACCACGCGGCCTTCGCGGTGAAAGTAGCGCTTTTCCATCTGATAAAATGATCGCTCACCCGCCACCAGCTGGCGCAGCAGTGCGAGGTCGTTCCGCAAATCGTCCGGATGGGTGATATCCTGGAACGTCTTCGCAAAAAGTTCCTGCGCGTTGTAACCGAGAATCTGGCACACCGCCGGATTCACCTGCAGCCACCGTCCGTCGAGCCCCACCAGCGCCATGCCAATGCCTGCAAACTGGAACGACTGCCTGAACCGTTCTTCGCTGTCGCGCAGCGCGGTTTCGGCGGCGCGACTGCGCGTCAGATCGTTCGCAATGCCCATGAAGCCCGTGATCGCGCCAGCCTGGTCACGCAAGGCTGTGACGCTCAGCTGCACGGGCAGTCGTGTTCCGTCCTTGCGTATAAATGTCCACTCGCGCTCGTCGGCCTCGCCCAGCCGGGTGCGAGCAACAACCACTTCGAAACCCGGTTCAATCTCATGGCCCAATTCCCGGGTCAGTTCGTTCGCGCGAGCCGCAATCTCCGCGGCATCGTGAATAACCTGCGGAGTGACACGCCCCACCACTTCCTCGCGTTTCCAGCCGAGCATGCGCTCCGAACCGGTATTAAAAATCTGGATGACACCTGACGTGTCGACCGCGATCACGCTAAAAACCGTGCCGTCCAGCACCGCTCGCTGCAGCCGGTTGATTTCTTCCATCTGTCGCTTGGCAGTCGCGAGCTCGGCCGTGCGTTCATTCACCGCCAGCTCCAGTGCATGCGCGGCTTCTTTCTGATCATGGATGTCCGTGGACGTTCCGACCCAGCGCACAAGCTTGCCCACACGATCACGCTGCGGCCTGGCCCGCCACAAGTGCCAGCGGAACATCCCGTCGGATGCCCGGCGCAACCGGTACTCACCGCGCCCCTCACGCCCGATCTTCAATGCCTCGATCCACTCCCCGTGAAATGCCTTCAAATCTTCCTGCCACACGGCCTGGGTCCAATTTTCCAGCGACTGCTCAATATTCAAACCTGTGTAGTCATGCCAGCCCCGGTTAAAAGTCTCGACCACGCCGTCGGGCCGCGTGGTCCACACCACCTGCGGCATCGTATCGGCAAGGAAGCGCAGACTCTCCTCGCTGCGCTGCAGGTCAGCGGTGCGTTCGTTCACTCGCCGTTCCAGCGCCATGTGCGAAAGCTGCAGTGCCCTCCGCGCGCGATGCACAAGATAAAACGCCGCCGCCAGAAGCAACGCTCCCACAAGCACGCCTGCGGCAAGCACCAGACCGGCATTGCGCTCGATCCGCTTCATCACGTTTTCCCGCTCCTTGAGAAACAAATCATCCTCCGCCTCCAGTTCGGCCGCGAGCGCGGAAACGACACGGTTGGAGGGCTGCAACAACCGGATCTGCTCCTCGATATCGCCCGCCCGTTTCGCCCGCATGACGGCATCGCTCTCCTGGATCCGCTGCTCGGTGAGGGGCTTCAGCCGGGCAATCCGGTCTCTGCGAAAACTGTATTTTTCGGCCTGCCATTCGAGTGCGCCCAGCGCGGACCTGAGTTCCTTCACATAGATCGCACGACGATCTGCATAATACTCATCACCCGTCAGAGCGTAAGCCCGGTCCGTCGCCTGCATCCGCGTCAGCGCCAGAATGTACCGGTGCATCGTCTCGCGAAACTCATACGCAGTCACCACCTCCTGGTTCGCCGTGCTTACCTCCGCGTTCATCACATGGCTCATCCTTCCGCAGGCCACAAGCAGCACCAGCGCCACGGTGAACAACGCCGGCGGTGAGTTAAACCCCAGCCCCCGATGAAATCGCGCCACCACTTCAATAATCGTAACCGCGAGTATCAGAAACAAAACCGCCGTGGGCATCGCCATCCCTGTGAAATTCCCCCAGCTATGCGCCGCTCTCAGACCGGACGCGTATCCCAGCAACGAGAGTAGAGCCAGGCAGAGCGTTAATCCCGCCGGCATCAACACGAGCCAGCGCTTTCGCGCCACCGTCACCACTCCCTGCAATGCCAGCCCGATACAAATAAAAGAAATCGCGGCATTGGGGGACATCCGCCCCGGCGCGCTCATCGGCAATGCCAGATCCTGCCTCCAAAAGATTTCGTCTATCCCCAGCGATATATTTCCAAGACTTTCCACCAACGACGCGGCCGCAATCACGAGCACCGCCAGCCATGGCCAGCGCGCCCAACGGGGCCGGTCCCAAGACCAGCTTACCAGCCCGGCTGAAATCAGAAAAAAGCAGCCGGCACTATTCACCACCATCGGTGCACCGCCAGGCACGACCGAAACCAATGCCGGTAGCCGGAAAATCCAGCCACAGAGGGCCGCGCCAGCCACCACCATGATCGTCCCCCCAACTATTCGCAGCCACACCCGCAAAAAGTCATCGAGCGACTCAGGCTTGGCTCCGGGCGGCAGAGGGGTGTAGTCGCTGGTTTCCACGTGTTATCCAGCTAACCACATCGGACTGCCGCCCCAACGCTTAAGCCCTGTCCGGTATGAACATGGCCGGTCGTTTCCATATCTAAAACTTACGCTCGTTCCGACTTCGGTTTAGCAGCCTTGCGCTTCAGCGCTTCAATCTCAGGCACGATCACCCGGTTATAACAATCAGGGCATACCGAGTGACTGAACTCCGAACCGGTCCTAGCGTTGATATAGCCCTCAATCTGCTGCCAGTAGTTTTGATCGTCCCGCACCTTTTTGCAGTACGAACAGATCGGCAAAAAAGCCTCCAACTGTTGCACCTGCGTTGCGTATCTCAGGATGCGCTCCGCTACATGCAGCCGCATCCACAGTTCCTGTAAATCGAGCGGCTTTACCAGGAAATCGTCCACGCCCGCTTCGATCGCTTCGCGCTGATTCACCAAGTCCGCCTCGCGGCTCGTCAGCAGAATGAAATAGACATAGTCAGTCTTCACCCGCGCACGCACCTGACGGCAGAGCGAAAGACCATCTATCCCCGGCATAATCCAATCACTTACGATCACGCGTGCCGGATCTTTCTCAAGCTGCGTCAACGCCTCCGTGCCATCACAGGCTTCAGCCACATCCTCGTAACCAAGCCTGCGCAATGCTTGCACCAGGATTTTTCGCGCAACGGGATCGTCTTCAACAGCGAGAATTTTCAACACAGATCCTTGATTCGGGGTTTACGGACGCGACCGGCAGCCAGTCAAAGTCTTCTGCCCCCACGCTGAAACAAGCCAGTCCCGGTTCGCAAGTTTTCCCTGCGTCCACCACCTACTCCGCAGGTCCATCCGCAGCTAAGCAAGTGCTGATCTTTTTGAGCAGGATATTCCGATCAAAAGGCTTCGTGATCAAATCCATCGCGCCCACCGCTTGAACACGCGCGGGAATACCCGCGGTCGGGCGTCCGGTCATGATCACCACCGGCACGGATCTTAGCGCCGTATCCGTTTTTATCAGACTGCACACATCGAATCCGTTCATGCCCGGCATTTCGATATCCAGCAGCACCAGATCCGGACGTCGCGCACGTGCAGCCGTGAGACCATCCACCCCACTCGCTCCAGTCATCACTTCATAACCCGAGCGTTCCAGCATCGTTTTCAGCACACCTCGTACGCCACTGTCGTCGTCGATGATTAAAATGCAGGGCATCTTAGAAGACCTTGTTCCTGTGAACATTCAGCTCCACGTTCGCCGGGAAAACAGATGCCCATGAACGGGTTGATCTCATATGCACACGGTCCGTATTCAAATGGAGTATTGTCAACGGGCAATGCTCGCGCGACCTGGTAAAACAAGGTGTATTTTTACTGAGGGTTGTATGCGAAAAATTCCTTAAATTTTCGGAAAAATTACGTCGGCAGTTCGGGCGCGTTGACAATTGCAATACAGAGCAGAGTACTCCGCGCCAACGCATGAATTACACGCAGCTTTTTCGCACATTGAGGGAGGCAAAAGCGCTCACTCATGACGGTCTGGCTAAACTCGCCAGTTGCCATCGTAACACCGTGATCAACGTCGAAAGCGGACGTCCGGTGAAATTCAAAACCATCGCCGAGCTCATGCTCAAGATGGGCTACGACGCAGGTTCATCCGAAATGAAGAGCGTCGCTCTTCTCTGGCTCGAATCTATCAGCGGAATCAACCTCACTCACGAACAGAGCACAACCGAGGCTCGTGAACGCATCGAGAAATACCGCGCCACTGAACGCGAAGCCGCGCAGCTCCTCGTTGACGCCGTCACCTCGAACCACCTCACCGTGGATCAGATACGCACCCTGCTCTTCGCCGCCGGACGTCCCGAGATCATCGCGATCCTGGAAAACGTCCGCCACGTCGTGACCACGGCCGAAACCGCTCCGGTTGTGAATACCGCCGCGCCAATGCCGGTCGCGCAAAACGGCTGAGTTCGAAGCCGGTCAAAATCTTCTCCGAGGCGCGTCATCACGACGCGCCTTTTTTTGTAGCTGAAGCAGGGCGCCACAAGCCGCGGCTCCATCACCCTGTCGCCAACACCTTGCGCAGTTCGGTTCCCGTCGTAACCGGCGGACGACAGGTGAAATACTCGCAGACATAGGCCGTCGCCTTGCCATCAATTTTTTTCATATCAGCCAGCCACGCTGCACGCTCCGCCAGCCAGCGCTGGCCGTCGCCACCATCCGCAGCAAGAACCGATCGACGCGCTCCCGTGCGTTCCTGAAGCACCGCCGCCAGCGCGCGAAAATCCGCTGCATCAGGATCGCCCGCGACGACCACTTGGCGAGGCGGCTCCAATGCCAGCTCCATGGCACACAGTAGCTGCGGCAGAGCATGAGGCGCTTTTTCCCATTGTCCGCGCAACGCTGTGATCGTCCGTATGCCGCGCACACGAAGCACGTCTCCATCCATGGAGATCACCGACAACCTCAAGAGATTCATCGCCGCCACCGAACCCGCGGCCGGCTCCGCCCCGTCGTAATCATCCTTTAGTCTTAACACGAGGTCGGCATCCGCCTCCGACGAATTGAAGTATCCGCCGCGTTCTTCATCCCAAAACAGACTGTCCATTGTGTGCTGCAACTGCTCCGCCCACTGCAGCCAGCGCACGTCAAACACCGTCTCGTAGAGATCCAACAGACCCTGGATCAGAAATGCATAGTCTTCCGCGAAGCCTTCGACCGCTCCCCGGCCATCACGATAGTTTCGGTACACTACACCCCGTCCGGCATCAAAGAGTTCGCGCTGCAAAAACCCGGCCGCCTTCACAGCACTCGCCGCGTATTCTTTTTCACCAAGCACCTGCGCTCCTTTTGCCAGCGCTGAAATCATCAGGCCGTTCCACGCAGTCACGATCTTGTCATCGAGATGCGGACGCGGTCGTCCTGCCCTTACCTCACGCAACCGCCCGAGCGCGGTGACGAGCCGGTCGCTGGCTGTCTGCACATCCAGCCCGCACAACTGCGCCGTCGTCGCGAGCGGCTGCCGCTGCATCAGAATATTCTTTCCGCTAAAATCCCCATGCGGGTCCGATTGCGCAGGAACATTCCCGCTGCCGATCACGCCAAAATGCGCGCACACCAACAACGATCCCGGTCCGCAAATCGCGTCGATCTCATCTTTCGTCCACACATAAAACGCACCTTCAACTCCGTGCGTCTTCGCACCATCCGTCTGGCCGCTCGGCGCGCTATCCGCGTCCTCCGCCGAATAAAACCCACCTTCAGGACTCGTCAGCACTCTCTTCACATAGTCGAAAATACCACGGGCCACCCAAGCGTGGATCTCCTGTCCTGTCGTCACGCGCGCTTCGAGGTAGTTGATCGCGATCTGCGCCTGATCATAGAGCATTTTTTCGAAGTGCGGCACAAACCACGCATCGTCCACCGAGTACCGGTGAAATCCGCCACCCACATGGTCATGAATGCCGCCTTCCGCCATCTTGCGTAACGTCGTTGTCGCCATTTTCACAGCGGCCACGCCCGCTTCCGACTGCGGCCCCTGAATCGCCGCTACGCGAAAAAGGAAATTCAGATTCGACGCCCGAGGAAACTTCGGCGCCCCCCCGAAGCCGCCCTTCTCCGCATCGAACGTCTCATAAAAATACTGGAAGCACTTCTCAAACGCCTCGCCACCCGGCTCCGTCAGATCTGCGGTCGCGCCCGCATCCAGCGCCTGATCCTTCTCCGCGCCTTCCACGCTTCCGCTCACGCGCGACTTCAACAACTCGATCACCCGCGCGCTTTCCGCCACGAGTTTATCACGTTCATCACGCCAGCCTTTCGCGATCGCCCGCAACACGGCCGGAAACCCCGCGCGCCCCTGCCGGTCTTCCGGTGGAAAATACGTGCCACCGAAGAACGGCTTCAGATCCGGCGTCAGCCATGCGCTCAGCGGCCAGCCTCCGTGCCCCGTCATCGCCTGCACATAGTGCATGTACACGCGATCCACATCCGGCCGCTCCTCGCGGTCCACTTTGATCGACACGAAATGTTCGTTCAGCAGCGCCGCGATCTCCGCGTTCTCAAACGACTCGTGCGCCATCACGTGACACCAATGGCACGTTGAATAACCAATGCTCAAAAAAATCGTCTTCTGCTCCGCCCGCGCTTTAGCAAACGCCGCCTCCCCCCAAGGAAGCCAGTTCACCGGATTGTCGGCATGCTGAAGCAGATAAGGCGATTTTTCGTAAGCGAGCGCGTTGGCCATGATCGACGGCATCGGTGCCCGCAAAATTCCGCCAGCGCAACCCCGCCGTCGCGAATCCGTTCCGCACTCATCCGGGCTTTCACTCCGCTTCATACCGCCACGCCTCCGCGAACATTTTCCTGCCCACACGTCCTGAAACCCGCACACTCGCCGGTTCAATATATCGTATTCCGACATGATTGTCCGTCCCAAGCCCAGCACACTCCGCCTCTTTTTCATCCTGCAAGGATCGATCCTTCCCACGATCGCCCCGCGTCTGCTGATGATCACAGCCCTCGCGACCGTCGTGGCCGCCGTGCATCACTTCAATCCGAACATGTTCGGCGAAGTCCCCGTCGCTCCTTTTTCCCTCCTCGGCATCTCCCTCTCCCTCTTCCTCAGCTTCCGCAACAACGCCTGCTACGATCGCTGGTGGGAGGCACGCAAACTGTGGGGCCAGCTGATCTTCGAAATGCGCTCTTTCGCCCGCGAAACCGCCGCACTCCTTCCTCCCGAGGAAACCGCCACGCGCCAGCGCCTGATCTATCGCGCCATCGGCTTCGCGCACGTCTTGTGCGCACGCCTCCGCGGCGAAGACGTTTCGTCGGCGCTGAAACCCTGGATCTCCGAGGAGGAGTTCGCGAAGACCGCGTCACGACCAAACCCCTCCAACACACTGCTCGAGGCGTGCACCCGCGATCTCGCCGACTGCGTGCGCCGCCGCTCACTCAGCGAATTTCTCTTCCCGATGATCGAAGCCCGGCTCACTTCATTCTCATTCCTTCAAACCGCCTGCGAGCGCATCCTCAACACGCCGCTGCCGTTCGCCTATACGCTTCTTCTCCATCGCACCGCGCTGCTGTTCTGCTTATTCCTCCCCTTCGCCGTCGTTGGATCTTTCGGCTGGGTGACACCGCTCATCACCGCACTCCTCGCCTACGCCTTCTTCGGCCTCGATGCCCTCGGCGACGAACTCGAAGATCCCTTCGGCCTCACGCAAAACGACCTCCCGCTGCACGCCATGGCCCGCACCATCGAGATCGATCTCCGCGACTCCCTCGGCGAACAAAACCTTCCCGAGCCACTGAAGCCGGTGAACTTTTTCCTTCCGTAGGTCCCCGGACAAAAAGCCGGGCGAAAATCCCGTCCGGCTCATCATTCCCAAAACCTGTTCGCGCCACCTTCGCGTCCTGGCGTCTTCGCGATTCAAAAAGCCTCCGTCCTTGCTCCAGCGTCCGCATCCGCCAGAAACAGCGCGCCTTCCATGCGCATTTTCCTCCCGCTGTTCCGCGCCTTCTCGTTCGCACTGACTCTCGCGCTCGCCTCCGCCGCCCACGCTTCGCCCCAAGAAGCGAATAACGCGCTCCAGGCCCACGACTACACCGCCGCCCTCACGCTCGCCGAGGCCGCCGTCAAAGAAGAGCCAATCCCTTTCGCCCACTTCGTCCTCGGCTCCGCCCAGCTCCATCTCGGCCAGCTCGACGCCGCTGAAAAATCCGCCGCCGCGATCACCCGCCTCGATCCCACCGAGACATTCGGCATCACCCTCCGAGCCCAGATCGCCGCCGCCCGCGGTCAGACCCAGGCCTCCCTCGCTCTCTTCGACCAACTCCTCGCCGCCTCCCCCGATGACACCGAAGCCCTCACCAACCGCGGCGCCGCCAAATTCCTCCTTAAGACCGCCGACCGCGGCCTCGCCGATTTCAACCGCGCCATCGCACTCAGCGAATACAGCGCCGACGCCCTCTTCTTCCGCAGCCAGCTCCTCGCCGCCGCCGGTGACACCCCCGCCGCCGCCGCCGATCTTTCCCGCGTCCTCCAACTCATTCCCGCCCACCTCGAAGCCCGCCCGCTCCGCGCCGCCCACTTCATCACGCTCAAACTCCGCCGCCTCGCCCTCGCCGACCTCGAGATATCCCTCGAGTCCGCCCCCACCAGCCAGCCGCTCCTCGCTCTGCGCACCCGCGCCGAGACCCTGCCCGACATTTCCCCTGCCGACGGCCAGCAACAAGTCACCGCCCTCCTCCGCGACAGCGCCACCGCTCTCACCAAAAACGACGCCACCACCGCCGCGAAAAAACTCCAGCTCGCCACCCTCGTCGCGCAAAACAACACACCCGACTCCGCCGTCGACCCGCAGATCTACATCGAGCGCGGCGACCTCCTGCTCACCTCCGGCAAAACCGATCTCGCCAAAGACGACTTCCGCCACGCCCGCTACAGCGGGGACCTCGTCCCGCCCGCGCTCCTCCGTCTCGCCCGCCTCGAGTTCGCCGATAAAAAATTCTCCGACGCCCTCGAACTCATCGCCGCCATCGATCCCGGCATGGACCCGCACGCCGCCGCCGAAGGCCTCGTCCTCAGCGTCCGCGCCCGCATCGCCCTCGCCGAGGAATCCTCCGACGCCGGTGAACTCACCCCCGCCGTCGAGTCCCTGAAAACCGCCCGCCAGCTCGCCCCCGATCTCCCCGACATCGCCACTGTCGAAACCGAACTCATCTCCGCCCGCCGCAAACTCCGCACCGCCAGCCCCTCGAAACTCTCGGGCGAAAATCTCCCCGCCGCCCTCGCCAAAGCACACGATCTCGCGAAAAACGCCGACTTCGACGCCGCCCGCGCCCTCTACGATCGCCTGCTCCAGCTCCACCCGGCCAACCCCGCCATCTACGAAGCCCGCCTCGCGACCGCCGCCGAGTTCGGCATGAACGACCCGCGCTCCGCCGTCCTCAAGTCAATCGCCACCGAACTCCGCGCGCCCGTTCCCGCCATCCCGGCCACCGGCACGCCCGACGACCTCGCGCTCGCCCGCGCCAATCTCGCCGTCCACGAACGCCCGTATCTGAGCTGCCCGTACATCGCCCGCGCCCGCCTCCACGCCGCCCGCGCCGGTGACGCCTACACCGCGGGCAAACCCGCTCACGCCTCCGAACTCGCCGCCGCGCTCAGCGACGCCCACCTCGCCGTCCAGCTCGACGCCTACGATCCCCAGGCCCACGCCGCCCTCGCCGAAGCCCTGATCGTCCAAAAACGCGCCACCGACAGCCTCAACCTCTCCGCCCGCGACACCGTGCTCACCCAGGCCTTCGCCTCCGCCGACCGCGCGCTCGCCCTCGCGCCCGACGACACCGGCCTGCTCCTCTGGCGCGGCGATCTCGAGAGTGCCCACGGCCCCGAAATCCTCCAGCGCGATTCCCGCGCCCTCCGCTTCTACGCCCGCGCCACCCGCAGCGACCCGCGCTCCACGCGCGCCCTCTACGCCCACGCCTCCGCCTCCTTCAAATCCGGCAACAACGCCGCCGCCATCGCCGACTACCGCAAAGTCCTCACCCTCGAACCCGGCAACCTCTACACCCGCTACGAACTCGGCGTCGCCCAGCTCTACGCCCGCGCCTACACCGACGCCGTCGCGACCTTCTCCAGCCTCCAGCAAACGCTCAACGCCTCCGGCGACAAAACCTCCGCCGACGCCATCGAGACCCACCAACTCCACGCCATCGCCCTCGCCGCCGCCGGAGACGACCGCAGCGAAGCCCTCGCCAAAGACGTCCTCACCCACTCCGAATGGATCGGCAACGCCGACGCCGCCCTGGAAAACCTCACCCAACTCCCGCTCCACGCCCCCCAACTCGACCGCCTCCACAAGTTAGCCGGCACACCCAATCCCGCCCTCCCCAAAAACCGCGCCAACCAACGCGAAACCACCCTCGACGCCTCCCCGCGTTGACCGAATCACACTGACAAACATTGTCAGCAGAAACCCATGCCAATCTCCGCAGAAGGCGCCCGTCAACTGGTGCAAGCTCGCTTGCATGCCGAGGAAGAGAAGCTGAACGCGTATGGATCGGCTTTACCTAGCCATGCATCACGAAAGAAGCTGCACTTGATGATCACGAAGGAAGAAGAGCGCGATTTCGGATGGTTGTTTTTCTACAATACGCGCGAGCACGTGATCGATGGCGATGTCATCAGTGCCATAGCCGGAAATTGGCCGTTTGTAGTCTACCGAGAAACTGGCGCCATTGAGCATATGCCAGTCAGCATGCGAGAGACATTTCTAGCCGAACGTCGTCAGCAAAACGCGTCAACCAACCGCTAGAGCCAACGCGCTTCGCGAGTGGTTGAGCTGAAACGTTAGTCAAAGCAAGTGAGTGATCCGCGATGAAAACCGTAACGGTCGATTGGACCAAGATCCGGACTATCGAAGATTTCTATGACACCGTGTTTTCTCAGACGGGAGCGCCGTCGTGGCATGGCCGCAATTTGAATGCCATCGCTGATTCCTGGATTGCAGGCGGCATCTGCTCCGAAGGGCCACCATTCAGGATTATACTTCGCTCGAGCGATAGCGTTAGCGCAGATTTACGTCCTCTATCGGCTGCGATCTCTAAAATCGCTGAAGAGTCTGCACGAGAAAATCAGGGCGAAGTGGTCTATGAGTAAGAAGCTATGATCGCGAATAACATCCTTGAAGAGTTCATCCGCATTCGGCCGGATTTCCGCGCGTTCTGGGATGGAGAGAACTATTTCCGCGACGAAACCGGCTCGTTTACCGCGTGCGGAGTTTTCAGCCAGTTCACCGAATTCTTCCGTGAGCAGCATCGGAAGATGAAGAAGAAGAGCTCGAAGCGGTCGCTGCGCTGATTGGCCGATGCGAGAGCGATAGTTTTCTGTGTGAGTCGGCCTACACGTGCTTCCTAGAAAACATCGCAGGAGATCCTCCAGATGAGACTCTCGCTCCATATCTTTCGGCAGCGGCGATTGAATTCATGAGCCATTGGAAGCCGTAGGAAATGAAGAAGCCCAACCAGCCGCTCTCCGCCCGATCCCCGGCGCGCGATTAGCGCGCCCCTCCGCCCGGTCGTCGCAGGCGATCAGCCGAAGACACACTCCCAAGTTTCGGCCTTTGGCCGAAACCTATTAGTGGTTAAAAATTTCGTCCTCCGTCCTCTTTCTTCGCGGCTCTGCGCCTCTGCGTGAGTCCTGTCGTCTTCGTACTCAATTCTTCCCCGCCGCCCGCGCTCCCCACGCCTTCGCCTCCGCCGCATCCGCCGCCACACCCACGACGCCCCGGCTATAAATCGCCTCGAGCCGCTGCGCCGCGCCCACGCTCCCGCGCTCATAAGCCAGCTTCAAAATCCGCACGCCCTCGACCGGCTTCTCCCGCAGCCCGTACTCGCCGCCCACGTACGACTGCCCGACGAACTCCAGCACATCGGGATCGTTCGGATAGCGCTGGATCGCCAGATTGAAAAACTGCAGCGCCTCCTCCTGATCGCGCGCCACGCCATACTCGCCCGCCGCCAGCACGCGCCCATACGCGATCATCGCCTTCGGCCGCCGCTTCGCCGCCTTCTGCAACCACGCCACGCCCAGCGCCTCGTCATACTCCGCCGAACTCTCCTGCAGATAAACCGTCGCCAGCAACTCCGCCGCCTGCGCGCTGTCCTGCGCCGCTGCCTTTTCCAGCCACGCAACCGCCTGCTCCGCATTCGCCTCCATCCCCTTCCCCAGCAGACGACTCCGCCCCAACGTCACCATCGCGTCCACATCACCCGCCTTCGCCGCGATCTCCAGCAACGCCACCCCCGCCGCCGGATCCGCCGCCACCCCGCGACCATCGAGCAACATCGTGCCCGCCAGCGCCGCCGCCTGCGCGCGCATCGCCCGCTCAGCATCGCTCAGTTTCTCCGGAGCCAGCGCCGCCAATCCGCGCAACAACGTCACCGCCTCGTCCGGCTTCTTCTCGATCTCGCCACCCAGCGCGAGCGCCCGCGCATAAACCCACTGCGACGCCACATCGCCCTTCGCCGCAAATTCACGCGCCCAGCCATAAAACACCTCCGGCGCCACCGTCACCGCATCGACCCGATCCTCCGCCACCAACCGGATCGCCTGCCTGCGCGCCGCCACATCGCCGCCCACGCCCGCCTGCGCGAAATAATTCCCCGCCTGATAAAAATCCTCCCACTTCATTTCAAACTGCGCCAGCTCTGCCGCCGCCTTAGCGTCGCCGCTATCCGCGAGTTCCTTGAGATAACTATCCACCGACCGAAAATCAGAAAAACCCCGCGCATCGTCCGCGTGCGCTCGCATAAGCGTGATCACCCGCCACAACGCCTCCCGACGGCGCGGCCCCCGCACGCGCTCGTATTCGCGAATCCCCACCGTGAAAAACTATCCTCATTGCGTTTGCCCAACGTCATGAGCGCCTCCACATCACCCGCCTTGGCCGCATCATAAAGCTGATCCAACGCCCGGCGCTCCGCCTCACGCGCCCGCTCCGCCGCTTCCCGCGCCTCACGACGCTCCCGCATCCGCCGCTCGCCGGCTTCCCACGCTTCACGCGCCTCGCGCTCCAACCGCGCCTGCGGCCCACCTGCGGTCCACTCCTGCTTGGGAGGCGTATAAACCGCCCGCGCCTTCGCCTGCTCTGCACCGCGAGCCCGAATGTCCGCCATCCAATCATCATAAACCGTCCGCTGATCCGGCGGCCGATGCGCCTGCACCGACACCGGCAACAGCACCGCGCAAACAAACGCGACGCGCCAATTCACACGAAACGCCAAAGCCGAAAAAGAAAGCGACATGAAGGAAGGAGCCGCGAGCTTGCCTACCGACCTCCCACACTCAAGCGCTCCCAAAAACAAAAAGCCGGACGAGAAAACCCGTCCGGCTTCGCCTCCTTAAAATCCTTCGCGAGACACTCGCTTAGCGCCCGAGAATCCAGCTGAAGATCAACGGCGCCACGATCGTCGCATCGCTCTCGACGATGAACTTCGGCGTCTTAGCGCCGAGTTTGCCCCAGGTGATCTTCTCGTTCGGCACCGCGCCCGAGTAAGAGCCGTAGCTCGTGGTCGAGTCGCTGATCTGCGAGAAATATCCCCACAGCGGCACGCTCGTGCGGCCAAGGTCCTGGTGCAGCATCGGCACCACGCAGATCGGGAAATCGCCCGCAATACCGCCGCCGATCTGGAAGAAGCCGATCGAGCCTTCGCCGTTCTTCAACGTCTTCGCGGTCTTGGTGTACCAATCCGCGAGCCAGGTCATGTACTCGATGCCAGTGCGGACGGTGTGCACGTTCTTGATTTCGCCGGTGATCACGCGGCCCGCGAACATATTGCCGAGCGTCGCGTCTTCCCAACCGGGAACGATGATCGGGAGGTTCTTCTCCGCCGCCGCAAGCATCCAGGAATTCTTCGGATCGATCTGGTAGTACTTCTTAATTTTTCCCGACCGCAGAATCTTGTACATGAACTCGTGCGGGAAAAGACGCTGACCAGCCTTGTCCGCCGCGAGCCATTCCTCGGCCACCGCCGCCTCGATGCGGCGCATCGCTTCGCCTTCAGGAATACACGTGTCGGTCACGCGGTTCATGTGACGATCGAGGAGAGCCTGCTCGTCGTCCGCCGTGAGATCGCGATAGTTCGGTACGCGCTCATAGTAATCGTGCGCCACGAGATTGAAGATGTCTTCCTCGAGATTCGCGCCCGTGCAGACGATCGCATGGATCTTATCCTGACGGATCATCTCGGCCAGCGTGAGACCAAGCTCGGCCGTGGACATCGCGCCTGCGAGCGTCACGAGCATCTTGCCGCCCGCCTTCAGGTGAGCCTCATAGCCCTTCGCGGAGTCGAGGAGCGCCGCCGCGTTGAAGTGGCGGTAGTTGTGGGCGATGAACTGCGAGATCGGGCCTTTCTTGGCCGCGAGCTTGGCATTGATGTCTTCAGGACGCTGGGTGGCGCGTTTGGCTTTCATAGAAAATAGGAAGCGAATAACTGAGCCGCCCTGACAGCACAGGTCAGCAAAAAACCTTCGCTGTGCGCACAACGTTACCCTCTGGTCACATCTCCCTTTCGCTTCATTTCGATGACCGGCGCCTTCCTCACCACACTTCTCTTCTCGCTTTCGGTCATTTTCGCCAATCGCAGCATCGCAGCGCTCGGCCCCATGCGCGCCAATCTCGGCCGCCTCACGCTCGCCGTCGTCGTCCTCGGCATCTTCGCCCACGTCTTTGGCCACGGCCTGAGCAGCGCCGGCCTGCCGTGGTTTCTCCTCAGCGGCATCATCGGCATGGGCCTCGGCGATCTCGCCCTCTACGGCGCGCTTCCGCGGCTGGGTTCGCGCCTGAGCCTGCTGATGACGCAATGCCTCGCCGCCCCTATCGCCGCCCTCGCCGAATGGCTCTGGCTCGACGTCACGCTCACGCCCGCGCAGATCGCCGCCGGCATCATCATCCTCGCAGGAGTCGCGCTCGCCCTGACCCCGCGCAAAACCGATCTTCCCAACAACACCTCCGACACCTCCCTCCCAGCCGCGACTCGCATCGTCCCCAAGATCACCTGGCTCGGTCTCACCTTCGGCCTCCTCTCCGCGGCCGGCCAAGGTCTCGGCGCCGTGATGAGCCGCAAAGCCAATCTCGCCGCCCAACTCGCCGGCGAACCCACTGGCGGCCTAGCGCTCGGTATCACCGCCGCCTATCAACGCATCCTCGCCGGTTTCGTCCTCACCGCAGCGTGGTTTTTCATTCAACACCTCCTCGCCTCGCGCATTCTTTCCACCATCCCCGCAGGCCAGCGTGCACGCACGCGCTCCGAAAACCCACCGCGCACCTGGCGCTCCTACCTGTGGATCGCGCCCAACGCCTTCAGCGGCGCGATCCTCGGCGTAAGCTGCTACCAATGGGCACTCGCAACCACACCCAGCGGCGTCGTTCTCCCCATCGTCGCGTGCACGCCGCTCGTCATCATTCCCTTCAGCTACTGGCTCGAAGGCGAACGCCCCACTGTTCGCTCACTCATCGGGGCCGTCATCGCCGTTGGCGGCGTGATCTCTCTCAGTCAGTTCTAGTTCTTGTTATTCCCATCACTTGCCGATCCGCGAATGCCTCGCACTTTCCTCCCATGCCTTCGCTCGCGCCGACTTCCTCCACCCCAGCCCCGCAGCCCGAGCTCCTCAAATTCTTCTTCAGCGACGACGGGGCGATCCCCAACAACCCCACGCTCCCCGTTCTCGTCTATAAACGCGCGCTCACTGCCGCTTCGCCGTCTGCGCTCGCTGACTTGATCGAGTCCACCTACGCGAAACACCACTGGCGCGCCGCCTGGCGCTGGGGCGTTTACGATTTCCCACACTATCACAGCACCGCGCACGAAGTCCTCGGCTGCTACCGCGGCTCCGCCACCCTCCAGCTCGGCGGCAAAGACGGCATCAAATTCGTCATCGAGCCCGGCGACATCGTCGTCCTGCCCGCCGGCACCGGACACCAGAACCTCGGCGCCAGCGACGACTTCCACGTCTGCGGCGGTTATCCGGCCGGTCAGACCGCTGATCTTCTCCGTGGCAATCCTGACGAGCGCCCGGCCAGTCTAAAAAACATCAAAGCCGTCCCGCTTCCAAAATCGGATCCCGTTCTCGGCGAGGCAGGTCCATTGATGACCGAGTGGAACCGTTAGATCCGTCCACGTCATTCACCGTCCGAACTCAGTTGTTTCATACCCCGCCCCGCTCCCCGTCCTTGACCCCCACCACGCCCACCGGCTTTGTTGACCGTTTGCCATGCTCACGATCGCCGACGTCTCCAAGTCCTACGGTACCCGGGAACTCTTCTCCGAGGTATCGCTCTTCATCGCCCGCACCGACCGCCTCGGCCTCGTCGGCCCCAACGGCGCCGGCAAATCCACGCTCTTTGGCCTGATCCTCGGCGAAGAAAAACCCGACACCGGCGTAATCGAGTGGGAACGCGGCGCCGACTTCGGCTTCCTCCCGCAGGAAAGCGCCCCCGCCGGCGACGAAACCATCCTCCACATCGCCACCAGCGGCAAACAGCTCGAGCCCACCGAGGACAACTACGACATCGACTACACCCTCGAGCCCCGCGCCAAAAAAATCCTCGCCGGCCTTGGCTTCAAGGAAGGCGACGCCGAAAAACCAGCCAAGAGTTTCTCCGGTGGCTGGATCATGCGCGCCCACCTCGCCCGCCTCCTCGTCGCCGAACCCGCGCTCCTCCTCCTCGACGAACCGACGAACCATCTCGATCTCGAAGCCCTCCTCTGGTTCCAGGACTACCTCACGCGCTATCCCGGCGGCCTCGTCGTTATCTCGCACGATCGCGCTTTCCTGAACGCTCTCTGCACCGGCATCCTCGAACTCCGCTCGCAGCGCCTTCACTACTACCACGGCAACTACGACGACTTCCTCACCGAGAAAGAAGCGCGCAAAGAGCAACAAGCCGCCGCCTTCAAGAACCAGCAGCGCGAAATCGCCCACCTTCAGAAGTTCGTCGACCGCTTCGGCGCCAAGGCCTCCATGGCCTCCCGCGCCAAATCGAAGGAGAAACAAATCGAGCGTCTCCAGGAAGTCGCCGTCGAGGAGCCGCAGGAAGAATTGAAGCGCGTCAACTTCCGCTTCCCGCAGCCGCCCCGCTCCGGACTCAAGGTCATCGAACTCGAACACGTCCAGCAGGCCTACGGTCAGCACATCGTCTACCGCGACCTCAACTTCACCGCCGAGCGCGGCCAGCGCATCGTCCTCGTCGGCCCCAATGGCGCCGGCAAATCCACGCTCCTCAAGATCCTCGCCGGTGTCATCCCGATCCAGGGCGGCACGCGCGAACTCGGCGCCAACGTCACCGCCGGTTACTTCGCGCAGCAGCGCACCGACACGCTCGATTCCAACGGCACCGTGCTCGACAACATGATGGTCCTGCGCACCGCGCAAAACGACCTCACCGAGCAGACCGCCCGCATGATCCTCGGCGGTTTCCTCTTCCGCAAAGACGACGTTTTCAAAAAAGTCTCCGTTCTCTCCGGCGGTGAAAAATCCCGCCTCAACCTCGCGCGCCTCCTCATCGACCCGCCGAACTTCTTGTTGATGGACGAGCCCACGACCCACTTGGACATCTCCTCGATCGACGCGATGATCCACGCGCTCAAGCAATACGAAGGCACGCTCGTCTTCATCTCGCACGACGTTCACTTCATCAAAGCCCTCGCCCAAAACGTCCTCCACGTCCACAGCGGCCGCCTCACAGCCTACGCCGGCGATTACGATTACTACCTCGAGAAATCGAAATCCGGCGACGCCCGCGCCGCCCTCACCGCCGGCTTCACCGACGCCCGCCCGAAACAAGCCGAGACCAAAAAAGAATCCGCGCCTGCTCCCGCCGCCGCGAAATCATCCTCGAAATACACGCCCAACCAGATCCGCAAATTCCGCGAAGAAGTCGGCGTCTTGGAAAAGAAAGTCTCCGAACTCGAAGCCAAGCAGGCCGAAATCACCGCCGCCCTCGAAGCCCCGGAGACCTACGCCGACAAAGGCAAATTCCACCACCTCAACAAAGAGCTCAGCTCCATCGTGGACCAGATCACCCACGCCACCGAGGAATGGGAAAAAGCCACGACCAAGCTCGAAGAGATGGAAAGAGCCTGAGTTCGGTTTCCGTAACGGCGGGAGGGATCAACGGGTAGGATGTTGCGATAACCAAAACGCATGAAACTCCCGCCGTTCATCTCCGTCCTTTTAGCCACCGCCCTCTGGCTCGGCACGACCGCGACCTCGTCGGCGATGTTCGAAGGCTCTTTCCTCTACTTCCCCAGCCACCTCAAAGAAACCTTCGGTCTCACCGAGTGGAAACTCGACAACCGCGTCGTCGGCTACGCCTCCATCGTCGAGAACCCGAAACGCATCTGGCTCATGTGCCACGGCAACGGCGGCCAGGCCGCGCATCGCCACTTCATGCGTGAGAATATCCCGCCTGGCGAATCGCTCTACATCCTCGAATACCCCGGCTACGGACAGCGCCCGGGCAAACCATCGATGAAGTCAATCAACGCCGCCGCCGTCGAAGCCTTCACCGCTCTCCGGAAACAGTTTCCCGACCTCCCCATCGGCGTCATCGGCGAATCCCTCGGCACCGGCCCTGCCTCTTATCTCTGCTCACGCGAAGACACACCCGACCGCCTCGTACTTATCGTGCCCTACAACCAGCTCGTGAAGGTCGCCAAAGAACACGTCCGCTACCTCCCGGTCTCGCTGCTGATGCGCGACAAGTGGGACAACGGCAAAGCCCTCGCGAACTACAAGCAGCCCATCGAGATCTTCGCAGCGATAAACGACACCGTGATCCCAATCCATCACGCTCGCTCACTCGCGGCCGCCGTGCCCCATGCCCGCTTCCACGAGATGAACTGCGGTCACAACGACTGGACCACACTTCATCTCGTGAAAATCGAGTAGCGCCCGAACACGCTGCAACGCGCCGCTCCATCGGTGCCGGCTCCATCACGCGCGCCTGAGCACGAGCATCTCATCTGCCCCGGCGAAGAACTCGTAGTCCACCGGCACGATCTCGCTCGTGATGCCGTTGCCCAGCAGAGTCGCACGCAGCTCCTTTAGCTGCGCATAACGCTTCCCACTGAGCCCGAGCACTGGGTGAATCCGCACTTCATCGCGACTCACACGCACGAGTTCGCGACAGGCTTCCACATGAAATGCGAAGTCGAACTGCTTCGCGTAGAGAAACAGGAAGTGCGCGCACAGCACCACATCGAATGCCCGGTCGAGAAACGGCAGCTGCGGCAGCGACGCCCCGACGTACCTATTATGGACAAATTGCGCCTCATAATCCGCGAGAAAACGAGCCGCCGCCGTCCGACGGCTTTCCTCAGCCTCGTCAATCGACATGAATGTCTTATTCAGTCGAAACAACTGCGGCTTCGTCCGCATCTGTGCGAACATCGCGCGATAGTCCATCGCCACATGCGCCGCGAGCGCTTCGGGCCTGCAGCCATAAAGCGGATCCACCGCAACCGCATCGATCCCGCGCTTGCACGCCTCCGCCGTGAACGATGACGGCCCCGCGGCCACGTCGAGCACCGACTTCCCCTTGAGCGCAGCAACATCGAGCGCGAAAAACTGCGTGTATTCCGCGAGCGTGCGGCCGAAGAAGGAAACCGAACGCAACTCCAGGGACGACGCCGACGAAGTCGCAGTCATAGGACTGGTGGTTGTCGGCGCGTACAAAGGCGGGCGTTCGGGCGAGGTTATCGTTTCTGGCGGATTGAGCGTGGCATTCATTTCATGGTTTGCGCCTGGGTCGCTGGCGCGTGGCGTGGGTTTGACTGGAAAATTCGGGAAAATAAAAAACCCGACTCGGATGGGAGTCGGGCTTGGCGGGTTTCGGGCGGTGGATGTTTTCCATCTGCACCGGACGCTGTCTTCTATGAGTGCGTCACCATCGCCAAGCCGTCGCATGCCATGCGCGTACGACCGTCGCTTTAAGAGCGACGACAACGGCTTTGGCCTGTGCGGTGCGATTCATGTGCTGCTGGTGATGGCGGCGGCTCGCGTCTCCGGCAAGCGCGAAAACCAGCGGCACGTTTTCTTCCGCTATGAAACCAGGTGCTAAAACCCCTCCTGAAGTCATCAGCGATCTCCAAGCAATAAATCCTGCATAAGGTGGAACGCGCACTCCGAGCGCGTTGTTCGTCACCGCCCGCGTTACCACGTTTTAAATTGAGCGGCATCACACGATATGCGCTGAACTCGCTCACCATCTCATAGAACTCCACTCGATGCCTTCGCAAAAAAATCTTCAGCATTTCCGAGGTGCAGCCTCGACGCATGCGTAACACGGCACACGGTCACACTCGTTATGCATGATATTTCGCTCATCACCACCATCGCCTTCGGATTCACCGCCGCATTGTTCTTTGGTTTGATAGCGAAGCGTTGCGGTCTTTCTCCGATCGTCGGCTACCTCGTCGCAGGCATCGCCGCAGGCCCGCACACGCCGGGTTTCGTAGGAGATGCCCACCTCGCGCCCCAGCTCGCCGAGATCGGAGTCATCCTGCTGATGTTCGGCGTCGGTCTCCATTTTCATCTCAAAGACCTGCTCGCCGTCCGCTCCATCGCCATCCCAGGGGCGCTCGGGCAAAGCCTTTTCGCCACCATCGCCTCCATGGGCATCGCCATGGCCTGCGGCTGGTCCTGGTCCGCCGGCCTCGTCCTCGGCATCGCCACCGCCGTCGCCTCCACCGTCGTGCTGCTGCGCGTGTTGATGGACAATAATGTCCTCGAAACCACCTCGGGCCACGTCGCCGTCGGATGGCTCATCGTGGAGGACCTGATCACCGTGCTCGTTCTCGTTTTGCTGCCGGCATTCGCGATCAAAGAAGGCGCGGAAAACGCAGGCGGCATCCTGCATCTGCTCCAGTCCGCCGGCTGGGCCGTCCTCAAACTCGCCGTCCTCGTCGCCATCGTGGCCATTGCCGGAGCCAAGTTCGTCCCCTGGCTGCTCCACCGTGTTGCCGCGCTCCGCTCGCGTGAACTTTTCACGCTTTCCATTCTGGTCATGTCGATCGCGGTTGCGACCGCGGCCTACAAAGCCTTCGACGCCTCCATGGCGCTCGGCGCTTTTCTCGCAGGCATGATGGTGGGCCAGTCAAAATTCTCCCATCAGGCCGCCGCCGAGGCGCTCCCCATGCGCGACGCCTTCGCAGTCCTCTTCTTCGTCTCCGTCGGCATGCTCTTCGACTACAAGGTCGTCCTCGAACAACCGTGGCTGGTGGCTGGTGTCACCGCCGTGATCCTGGTGGTGAAACCGCTCACGGCGTTCCTCATCGTCCTCGTCTGCCGCCACACGGTTCGCACCGGATTGATGGTCGCCGGCGGTCTCGCGCAAATCGGCGAATTCTCCTTCATCCTCGCTGACGTCGCCAAGGCGCACAAACTTCTTCCAGGAGAATCCAGCGCCGTCCTCGTGGCCGGCGCCATCATCTCGATCAGCGTGAATCCGATTTTCTTCCGCGGCATCATGGCGCTCGAACCGTGGATTGAACGCCACGCGACCTGGATGTCCTGGCTCACCAAACGCAGCGAGGGCAAGGGCGCGGCCATCAACGCTTCCCTTCCCGAGGAAAAGAAACAGGGCGTTCAGGCGATCGTCGTGGGCCACGGCCCCGTCGGCGAAACCGTCAGCGGCCTCCTGCGCGAATTCGAAATCGAGCCCATGATCCTCGAAACAAACGTCGATACCGTTGCCGAACTCCGCGCCCAGGGCCGCAACGCACTTTTCGGCGACGCCACCCGCCCGGATATCCTCAAGGAGGCGGGCATCAAATCCGCCCGCTACCTGGTCCTCACGATTCCCGACGCAACCGTCCGCCAGGGAGTGATCGCCACCGCCCGTGAAATCAACCCGCACATCCGCATTCTCACACGCGCCCGCTACCTCGCCGAACGCGATTCGCTCAAAGACGCCGGCGTATCCGTCATCTGCTTCGACGAAGCGGAAGCAGCAGCCGGCCTCGCGGAAGGCCTCCTCGCCGATGTTGGCGTGCCCGAGGAACGTGTGAACCGGGAGGTCCTCCGCATCCGGTCAGAACTTGGCTCAGTCGTGAAACTGGAAAGCGGTCAGCGCACATCGTAATCCTCCGATACTCGCAGACATCTGCTCTTCACCCTCTCCTTGCCCGGCATACTTCAATGCCGGGCTTTTCTATGCCCACTTTCCGTTCATCGACAAAGACACAGCCCAGCTGCGGCATTGCCTTGGCGTTGTTGCGCGCAAAACTGCCGGCCCACTTGCAGCATACAACCTGCACCTAACCCATCAGCATTGTTCTTAGCATCACTGTTCTCATGAAAAAGTACCTCGTCGAATTCATCGGCACTTTCTTCCTCGTGTTCACCGTCGGTATGTCCGTCCGGAGCGGCGCACCGCTCGCTCCCCTGGCCATCGGCGCCTCGCTCATGGTCATGATCTTTGCAGGCGGCCATATCTCCGGCGGCCATTTTAATCCCGCTGTGACACTCGCCGTCTGGTTGCGCGGCAAATGCGAGGCAAAGGACGTGATCCCCTACTGGGTTGCGCAGTTCCTCGCCGGCACAGCCGCGGCCCTGCTGGTTTCGTTTGTCTTCGCCGGCAAAGTCCCTGCGCCCGCCCTGCGCGGCAGCATCGAATCGCTGATCGTGGAATTCCTCTTCACCTTCGCGCTCGCCTGGGTCGTCCTCAATGTCGCCACCGCCAAGGGCACGGCCGGCAATTCCTTCTACGGTCTCGCCATCGGTTTCACCGTCCTGACCGGAGCCGTGGCGGTCGGCGGCGTATCGGGCGGTGCGTTCAATCCTGCCGTCGGCCTCGGCGTGTTCGTCATGGGCCTCGAATCGATCAAGCAGTTCGGCATCTACCTTGTGGCCGACCTCATCGGCGGCGCCGCCGCTGCACTGACCTTCAAAGCGGTCCACTCAGAGGAATGATCCCTGCCTTGCATACGGACCGTGCGCCCTCGGGGCGCCGGTCCTTTTCCTAAACGACAAACGGCGCGCCCCGAAAGGCGCGCCGTTTGAGTTTTTATCAGTATCGGAATACTGATTACTTCTTCTTCGCAGCTTTTTTGACAGCCTTCTTGGCTGGCTTCTTAACTGCTTTCTTGGTCGCTGCTTTCTTTTTTTTGGTGGCCATGTGTTTGTTCGGGGGGTGATTTTCCGCTCCGCAAGTGTTGCGGAGCTATTTGCAGGAAAATTTTGTGTGACGCGAATGCGTCGCGGACAACGTTTATCTTTCAGTAAGTTGCATTTTTCGCGAACGCTTTATCAGCGTCGCGAACCGCGATGAAGACGACTCGCGGGCTTCGGAGCGGTCGCTGGCTGCGCGTTTTCGTCGAAAAGCGCCGAGTAGATGTAGCTGAAACCTTCGAGTTTTTTGCGCTCAATCGACGCGTTGATGAAGCGCTCGATCGAACGCGCATCACGCACATCCTCCTCTGTAACGAGGGTGAACGCGTCGCCCGTCGTCTGGGCGCGCCCCGTGCGTCCGATACGGTGGACGTAATCCTCAGGGTTCTCCGGCACGTCGTAGTTGATCACGTGGGACACGCCGGCGATGTCGAGGCCGCGAGCCGCGATGTCGGTGGCCACGAGCACCTCGAACTTCCCGCTCTTGAATCCGGCCAGTGCCTCGGTGCGCTCACGCTGATTGCGATCGGCATGGATGACTCCGACGCTGTGGCCGGACTGCTGAAGACGGCGCGCAATGCGATCCGCGCCAAATTTCGTGCGGCTGAAGACGATCACGCTCTTGTACTCGGTGCGTTTCATCAGCTCTTCCAGCAGTTCAAACTTCTGCGAAGCCACGACGGGATAGAAGGCATGCGATACCGTTTCCGCCGCCGAGCGACGCTGGCCGATCTTGATCTCGACCGGATTGGTGAGCGCCCAGCCGGCGAGCGACGCGATTTCCGGTGGCAGCGTAGCCGTGAAGAAAAGCGTCTGCCGCGCCTTGGGGCACTTCTGCACGATGCGCTTCACATCGGGGAGAAAACCCATGTCGAGCATGCGATCCACTTCGTCGAGGACGAGGATCTGCACATCCGCCAGCGAGCAATCGCCCTGCTCGATCAAGTCGAGAAGACGCCCCGGCGTGGCCGCCAGAATATCGACGCCGCGGGAAAGATCGTCGCGCTGCTTTCCGTAACCGACGCCGCCATATACGACCGTCGTGCGAAGATCGGTGTAGAGAACGTACTTGTTGAACGCCTCCTCGACCTGCAGCGCGAGTTCGCGCGTGGGCTCGAGAACGAGGCAGCGAAGTTTTCCATGGCCGCCGAGCCTCTGAACGATCGGCAGCGCAAACGCCGCGGTCTTGCCCGTTCCCGTCTGCGCCGAACCGATGACGTCGCCGCCCGCGAGCACCACCGGAATGGCCTGCGCCTGAATCGGCGTGGGTTCATTGTAGCCCATTTTCTGCACCGCAAAGGCGATGGTATCATCAAGGCCGAGCTTGGAAAACGCCGTGTCCATCTTCGGCACGTCGGCCGGAGGGAGCGGCACGCGTTGCGGTGTCAGCGCGGGCTCGTGACGCGGTTCGTGTCCGGGCTTTCCCCGGGAATCGTGACCATGTCCGCGAGACGGCCTCTGACCGGAATGTTCGGCCCCGCGGCCATGCCCTGGTTTGCCGGACCGCGAATCGTGGGAAGTGCCGCGCCCTTTTTCGTGACGCGATTGCTGACCTCTGCCCTGGCCTTCGGTCGAATGGGATTTATGAGACTTCGCTCCGCGCTGATCGTGGGCGCGGCGAGTGGTGGGATGCGCAGAGGGCTGGGCGGCTTTGCCTTTTTCAGGGGCGGGTTTCGAGCCGAGCGATGTACGCAGTTTGGCGAAAAGCTTTCGCAACATATAAGAATGTAGACCGAGATTTCTCCAAACACACCGCTTTGCAACCCCCGATGTTGTCGCGCACAGAGGAGAATTCGATGCTTCGCGCCTTCACGTCGCGCACAAAAATCTCTCATCGCGCCCAATCATGTCTCGTCAAAAGCCCGGGAAGTTTCCCTAGATACGAACGCAGCGCTTGGCAGACGCCGCCGCGCTTCACACGCTCCGCGCATATCCGCGTACCCCATGACTAACGAAATCCGCTGGCTCGTCCGTCTGCTCGCCGAACAAGGCCTCGCATCGCGCAGCCAATCCATGTCCGCACTTGAAACACTCGGCACAGACCCCGGGCTCATGGACTTCGCGCAAAAACTCATCGACGACGCGATCGTCGACGACCTCGACCAGCTCGAGCGTCTCGCCGCCGACGCGCATGCCCGCGGCCAGTCCGGCCCTCCCCCTTCAGCCGACGGCCAGCTCCGCAACTCCTCGTCCACCACACCGGCCATTCCTGTTCCAGTGCCCGGCGTATCAAATCCGCCGATGCCGCCGGAGCCACCGCCGTCCTTCGACTTCACCTCCGTTTCGGCCATGGATAACACGGCTCTTGCCGGGCGTCTCGGCACACTCCTGCGTGAAGCAGCTTCATACGGTGCAAGCGATCTCCACCTCGCTGCCGGTGCCCAGCCTTTCGTCCGCAAACACCGCCAGATCATCCCGCTTTCCGAGAAACCGCTTCCGCAAGAGGACGCCCTTCGCTTGAACACCGTGCTTCTCGCGCCTCATCAGCGCCAGAGCTTCATGGAACGTCGCGACTACGACTACGCTTTGGCCCTGGACGCCACCAGCCGCTACCGCGTGAACCTCATGTTTCACAAGGGCGGAGCAGCCGGCGCGTACCGCATGGTCCCCGCGCACATCCCGAAACTCGACGAACTCGGCCTGCGCAACATCGAGACCGTCCGGAAACTCCTCAGCTATCACAATGGCCTCATCCTCGTCACCGGCCCCGTCGGCGCGGGAAAAACCACCACACTCGCCGCGCTCGTCGACGAACTGAACGGCAACCGCGAGGACCACATCATCACCGTCGAAGACCCGATCGAAGTCGTCCAGCCTGCCCGAGGCTGCAATGTCACTCAACGCGAAGTCGGTCCCCACACCAAATCTTTCGCCTCCGCACTCAAAGGTGCGCTCCGCGAAGACCCCGACGTCATCGTCATCGGCGAGCTTCGCGACCTCGAAACCATCGAGATGGCCATCACCGCCGCCGAAACCGGCCACCTGGTGATCGGCACCATGCACACGAGCGACGCCGCCACCACGCTCAACCGTCTGCTCGACGTGTTCCCTTCCGCCCAGCAATCCCAGATCCGCGCCAGCGTCGCCGAATCGCTCCGCGGCATCCTCTGCCAGCGTCTTCTTCCCGGACGCAAGGGCGGCCTTGTCCTCGCTTGCGAGCTCCTCGTCGGTAACACCGCCGTCTCCGCCCTCATCAAGGAAGGCAAGATCCAGGGACTGCGAAACACGATGGAGACCGGCATCAAGGACGGCATGTGCCTGATGGAGTCCGTCGTATTCGAGCTCTGGCAACAAAAGCAAATCTCCACGACCACCGCGAAGGCCAACATTACCAACCGCGTCCTCCGCGGAAAAATCACCTGATGAAGAGGAAAGTTTCGAAGTCCATTCCTCACCGGAACATCAGTCCTTACGGCTGGTGGATCGCCAGCTACATCGAACGCTTCGAGTGGAAATCGGAGAATCGAAAGAATCCCCACCGGCGCTGTCTCGCGTACGAAAACACCGTCATCATCAAAGCTGCGGATCGTGAAGAAGCATACCGCAAATCCATCAAGCTAATCGGAGGCCGATCCCCTGAATGGCAAAATTATGGTGAAGGCGCAGGTAAGCCAGGCCGCTGGGTGCCGGAAGGCCTCACATCACTTTTAGCTATTTATGAAGAACTGAAAGACGGGGCGGAAATCCTCTGGAGAGTGCACGCCAACCGTTCCGTGAAGACCGTCCGCTCCCGCGTGAAGAAGAAACACGAACTCGAAACATTTATCGACTGACCCCATGCCCGCGATTGACTCCCTTCTCCGTACCATGCTCGAACGCGGCGGCTCCGACTTGCACCTCACGGTCGGCCTCCCGCCTAAGGCCCGCCTCTCCGGTTCTCTCACTCCGCTTCACGGCACGCCCATCTCGGCCACGCAGATGGAGACACTCCTCCAGGAAATCTGTCCACCGAAGAAATGGACCGACTTTCTCGAACGCAAAGACCTCGATCTCGCCCACGAGATTCCCGGCCTCGCCCGCTTTCGCGCCAATTTCCTCTACAACCACTGGGGTCAGGGCGCCGTTCTCCGCCAGATCCCCTCGAAGATTCTCTCTTTTGACGACCTGAAGCTTCCCGAGGTTCTGAAAAAACTCTGCCACCTTCACGAAGGCCTCGTCGTCGTCACCGGGCCCACCGGCAGCGGCAAGAGCACCACGCTCGCCGCGATGATCGACTACATCAACGTCAACCTCGCCCGCCACATCATCACCATCGAGGATCCGATCGAGTTCGTTCACCAAAACAAAAAGTCCATCATCGTTCATCGCGAGGTCGGCGAACATACCGCCTCCTTCGCCGACGCCCTCAAGGGCGCCATGCGCCACGATCCCGACATCGTCCTCCTCGGCGAAATGCGCGAACTCGAAACCATCAAGCTCGCCCTCGGCTGCGCCTCGATGGGCATGCTCGTCTTCGGAACGCTCCACACCAACAACGCGCCGAAAACCATCGACCGCATCATCAACGCCTTCCCCGCCGAGGAGCAGAATCAAGTCCGCACCATGCTCTCCGGCTGCCTCGCGGGCGTCGTCTCCCAGCTTCTCTGCAAACGCATCCCCAAAGGCCGCGTCGCCGTTCACGAGATTCTCCTGCCCCACGAAGCACTGCCCAACACGATCCGCACCGGCCAGATCGCCAACATCCGCCAGCTCATCGAAAGCGGTTCGGCCGAGGGCATGACGACGATGGACCAAAGCCTCATGGCCCGCGTGAAAGACGGCAGCGTGGAACCTTACGAAGCTTACATGAAGGGCGCCAACAAGGCCCTCTTCGCCGCCCTCCTGAAACCCGGCGAACTCGAAACCAAAGTCGCCGCACACTAAACAAAATATCCTGCAGGACCGGACCTCTGGTCCGCGCCTCCAAGGTGGAGCGCGCACTCCGAGCGCGCTTCCGGGGTAGGGCGCGTTATCCTTAACGCGCCGGTTTGAAGACGGTACGCGATAAACGCTCAGCGTCCGTCCCTCAATTCTCAGCCCTCAACTCACTTCCCCCGCTTCACCCATTTCCGTTTCCGCGCGAAGAGAGTCATCACCACGCCGGCAACAAATCCGCCCGCGTGCGCCCACCACGCGACACCGCCGCCCGCTCCGCTTCCGTTCATCAGCGCACCCACGCCCTCCAGCGCCTGAAACGCGAACCACACGAAGAGAAATACAAACGCGGGCAGTGGCACGATAGGCACGATCCAAGGCACGAGCGTCACAATCCACGCGCGCGGCAGGAGCACGAAATACGCGCCGAGCACGCCCGAGATCGCCCCACTCGCGCCGATCATCGGCACCGTTGACGAAGGATGCGTCAACACTTGTGCGGTCGCAGCGGCCGCACCGGCGAGCAGATAGAAAAACAAAAACCTAAACGGCCCCATCCGGTCTTCCACGTTTCCGCCGAAGATCCAGAGGAACCAGCAATTCCCCAGGATGTGCGCAACCCCGCCGTGCATGAACATCGAACTCAGCAACGTGAGCCATTGATCGCCATCACCCAAATTCCCCGTCAGCCGTCCCGGCACGATCGCGTGTTCATAAAACCACGCGTCAAGCGTGCTCCGCCCCTTCGCGGCCAGCAGCAATTGATAACCAAACACCGCGACATTCGCCGCGATGATCAGCCCCGTCATCACCGGCGCCCGCCGGTGTTTCTCCGTATCCCAGAGTGGTAGCATGCCTCGTCGTAGGGCGCGGACCTCGGATCCGCGCCGGTAGTTTACCGCGCGTCCTTAGCGATCAACTCGTTCACTCCACGCACCGTCGCCCCGCCCGCATCGGTACGAAACGCCCACGCCGGCAGCCCCGCCGTGCTCGCCAGATTCGGCTGCGCCGCCTCATCCCATGAGAACCGCACCGCCACCGGCTGCGCGACGTACGGACTCGACACGATCACCTTGTCCGCTCCGTCGATCTTCGCCTCCGCCGCGAAAAATTTCCCGTCCACACCCGCGATTTCGAACCACGTCAGCGCCTTGTCATCCGTGCTCTTCAAGCCGCCCGCCACACCGCTAAACGTCACCACGGCTTTCCCGTCATTCACCGTCCAGCCCGCAAACACCGGCCCCGAGTCGACGACGTCGCTCTTCCCGTAAGTCCGTTTGAGCGCCAGCCGCGCGAGCCGCTCGCCCACGTTTTTCTTATCGCGTGGATGAATATCAAAGAGGTCGTCCACCAGATCGACCGTCGCCGCCATCCCCGTGTTCTTCACGCGCAACGCCTCCGTCTGTGCCTCCCAAAACTCCGGCAGCGCCGTCGTCGACGTATGCACCCGCCGCCGGATCACGTGATAAAAATGAGGCGCGATCTGCACATAGTAGAACGGCGCCTCATCAGCGCCAAACGCCGCGCGCCACCCCGTGATCAACGCCTCCATCTTGTCCGCGTAAATCGCGCGATCGTTCACATCCATCAGATTACTCTCACCTTGATACCAGATGAACCCGCGCAACGCATAAGGCGCCAGCGGCTGGATCATCCCGTAGTACAGATTGCTCGGCACGCTTCCGTCCGCCTTCACATCCGGCTTCTGTGCCGCCAACGCGAACGCAGCGAGCGACGGCATCCGCGCAAATGCTTCAGGCGGCGTCCACGGTTCGATCCGCGTCCCGCCCCAATCGGAATCGATCACGCCCACCGGCACGCCGGTTTCCTGATGAATTTTCCGCCCGAAAAAATATCCGGCCGCTGAAAACTCCAGCCGCTCAACCGACTCCGGCGTGCACACCTCCCACGCCGCCTGCACATCCTTCCCCGGGCCCGCCAACTTCTGCTTCTTCACTTTGAACAGCCGCATCTGCGGAAAATTCGCCGCGGCGATTTCCTGCTCCGCGTTCAACGTCGGTTTCTGCCCAGGCCGGTTGCCGATCTGCTTCTCCATGTTCGACTGCCCCGACGCCAGCCACACCTCGCCGACCAGAATATCACGCAACGTCACCGTGTTCGTCCCGCGCACCACGAGTTCGGCTGGAGTCGTGCTCGCCGGCACCGCATCGAGCATCACGCGCCATTTCCCCTGTGCATCCGCCACCGCGTCTTTCTTCTGCGCACCAAAAGTCACTTCAACCTTCTCCCCCGCCTCCGCCGTCCCCCAAACAGGCAGCGCCTTGTCCCGCTGCAACACCGCATGATCGGAAAACACCGCCGCCAGTTTCACCTCCGCGCGA
Source organism: Nibricoccus sp. (assembly GCA_049840895.1). Classification (GTDB taxonomy): domain Bacteria; phylum Verrucomicrobiota; class Verrucomicrobiia; order Opitutales; family Opitutaceae; genus Nibricoccus. Next base: position 85,363 of record JASGJB010000063.1, read on the forward strand.
GCCACGCTCGCAAAAATCCCAACCGCCAAAACCGAAACGCCAAACCACGAGGCACGAACCGAAGAGGTATTCATCGCTGCCGAGTTGAACGATCAGCCCGCAGAAATAAAGCCGCGTCTCTCTTAAACGTGGGCAAGCGAGCCAGCTCGCGTTCCGAAGCCGGAATGCGCCGGAGCGACATCGCTTAATGCCGAACCGAGCCGCCGGATCCTCAATTACCACTCGTAGCCACATTCCTTAGAGCGTGGCGGGCGCCGGGTTGACGAAGAGCATCTTATCTCCGCTGGAGGGCGCTGCTCCGTCAGCGCCGCAGTGACCTGATTTCTCGAAACCTCCGTGATAATACGAGGCGTTCCGTCGAGCCGCAGCTCAATCAATCGATCAACTCTTCAGCGGCTCCGTCACAAAATTTCGGAGATCAGGCCGCCGCTCTACGAACAGTCTTAAGACTGACGAACGCGTCGCTCCGCTAAGTCGAAACTCCTGGCTTATCGCCTGAGGACCATCGCCAAACATAACGACAAGGTAGTCATTCGTACTACGCCCCAGACCATACACCATTCGGGTTACCCGGCGTTCGATCTTGGCCGATTTGATTGCTGCCCAATCAAACCGCCGAACTCTGAAAATCTTAACGAATGCAATTTGGTCCGAGAACTCGATGAATACAGTGACCCTGAAAAGAATGATTAGTGAAATGACCGGACCTGCGATTGGCAGAAGCTTAACAGTGACACGGTCGTCGGAGTAATAGTCAGCAGGCGACACCAAAGACCACAGAGTCATTCCCAAACAGAGAATCACGAAAACCATACTACCGAGAAGCGAGTTCCAGTCGAAAAACCTTACACGAATCATAACCTCACCCGCCCCGCTTCTTCAAAAATCCCTCGATCTCCTTCTTGGTCGGCATCGATGGCGCGGTCCCGGTCTTCGTAACCGACAACGCCGCCACCGCATTTCCGAAATGCGCCGCCGCCAGCACGTCGCCGTCGAACTTAACCAGCCCTGCCGCAAAACCGCCGACAAACGCGTCACCGGCTCCGGTCGTATCGACAACCCGGATCCCCGTATACGCCGCGATGCTCGCATGCCCGGTTTTCTGCGACACAAAGCAGCCTTTCTTGCCGAGCGTCACGATCACCGTCGCCGGCCCGAGCGTGCGGCACAACGCGTGCAACGCCGCCGGCGCCAGCGCGTGTAGCGCCGTCTCCGTGAAGTCCGTGCGCCCCGCGATCCGCAGCCGGTTCACCAGCGCCGTGAACTCCGTTTCGTTCGGGATAAGCACATCGACTGACGCCAGCACCGTGGGATCAAAGTCCGGCCGCATCGGCGCCGGATTGAGCACCGTCGTCACACCGGCGCGTTTCGCCGTCTTCAAAACATGCGCCGCCGTCGTCAGATTGGATTCAAGCTGCACCACGGCCACCTTCGCCTGCGTCAGCGCTTTAGCGGGCACATCCGTCTTCAAGAGCGCCGCATTCGCGCCAAGCGCCACGACGATTTCGTTCTGCCCCGAATCCTCCACGAGGATCGCCGCCGTCCCCGTCGCATGCACCGGTTTCTCCACAAACTTCGCGCCGATTTTCTCCGCCTTATAAAAGGCTTTCGCCTCCCGCGCGAACGCGTCATTGCCGACCGCGCCGACAAACAGCGTGCTCACGCCCGTCCGCCCCGCCGCCACGGCCTGATTGGAGCCTTTGCCCCCCGGCCCCGTGGAAAACTGCCCCACGATGGTCTGCCCCGCCTGGGGGAACCGCTCGCACTTCCAACAAAGATCCTGCACGTAACTGCCGACAACGACAACTTGGGGTGAAGCCATGCGCGCGACCGTGAGCAATCTCCGCCCGTGATTCAAGCGCAGCCACACCCGTGACCACCGAGTACGCTAACCTTACCGCCTGCACCCATCTCCTCCGTCCAATCCTGTTTATCCCGTTAATCCTGTCTAAAACTACACCGCTCTTCCCGCGCCCGCCTTTCCCCTTTTCACCCCTCACTCTTCACCCTTCACTCCTCCGCACTCCCCATGATCGAAGCCCGCGGTCTGACCAAAACCTTTCAGGACAAAAAACGCGGCGAGATCCACGCCGCCGACAACATCAGCTTCAGCGTCGCCCCCGGCCGGATCTACGGACTCCTCGGGGCCAACGGTGCCGGAAAAACCACCGTCCTCCGCATGCTGGCAACGCTGCTAAAACCCACCAGCGGCTCAGCCACTGTCGCCGGCGCTGACGTCCTCACACAGCCCGGCCGCGTTCGCGCCAGCGTCGGCTTCCTCGCCGCCAGCACCGCCCTCTACGGACGTCTTACCGCACGCGAGCTCATCGCCTACTTCGGCCGTCTCAACGGACTTTCTGACTCCGAGATCGCAGTCCGCACCACCCGCCTTTCCGCCGAACTCGACATGGACGAATTCCTCGATCGTCGCATCGAAAAATTCTCCACGGGCATGAAACAAAAGACCTCCATCGCCCGCACGCTCATCCACGGTCCCGCGGTGATGATCTTCGACGAACCCACGCTCGGCCTCGATGTCCTGGCCGCCCGCACAATCGTCCGCTTCATCCGCGACTGCCGCGCCCGCGGCAAAACCGTGATCTACTCCACGCACGTCATGAGCGAGGTCGAAAAACTCTGCGACGTGATCGGCATCGTCCACAACGGCCGGCTCCTTGACGAGGGCACGCTTGCCGAACTCCGCGCCCGCCACGGCGAACAGGACATGGAAGAAATCTTCGTCCGCATAGTCACCGCCTCCGGCAGCTCCACCTCTCGCCTGGAGGCCCGGTCATGAACATCCGCAATATCCTCACCGTCTTCGCCAAGGAGCTCCGCGACACGTTGCGCGACCGCCGGGCCGTCATCTCGATGTTTCTCGTGCCCACTATCCTGATACCCATGATGACGGTCGGCTTCGGCGTGGTCTCGATGAAGGCCGTCAAAAAGGCGCGGCAGGAAACCCCCTCGATCATGATCATCGGCGACGAGGATTCGCCGGCCCTACGCCAGGTTTTCGAAAAACAGACCGACCTGAAAATCGTCGAGGCTTCTGCCGACTACGCCGATCGCATCTCCCAAAAAAAACTCCGCGCCGCCATCGAGATCCCACCCGGATTCGACGACGCGATTCGCGATGGCTCCCGCAGCTCGATCAAAATCTACACGCACGATGGAGAGATGCGTTCCGGTTTCGCCACCGGCGCGATTGAACGCACCCTGCGCGACTACCGCGACAAAATCGTCCGAGAACGTCTGTCCGCAAACAGTCTCTCGCCAGACTTCATCCGCCCTTTCGACTTTCGCCGCGAGAATGTCGCCCCACCCGAAAAAGTCGGCGGAAACTCTTTTGGCGGACTGATCCCGTACGTTTTTATCATTCTCTGTTTCTCAGGCGCCATGTACCCCGCGATCGATCTCACCACCGGTGAAAAGGAACGGGGTACCATGGAAACCATTCTCTGCAGTCCCATCGCGCGCAGTGAACTCGTTTTAGGGAAATTCTTCGTCGTACTCACCGCGTCTCTCACCACGGTCGCCTGCTCCATCTGCTCAATGGGTCTGACAGCGCTCACCAGTGGCGGCTGGCTACGCGACACGATGGGAACAGGTGTAGGCGCTGCCTTGCCCACTGTCAGTATACCCGGCGTACTCAGTGTAGTCGTTCTTGTGCTTCCGCTCGCTGTGCTCTTCTCCGCGTTGCTCATGACCGTCGCACTCTTCGCGAAAAGTCACAAGGAGGCGCAGACTTACGTCTCACCATTGCTCATCATCGTGATCCTCCCCGCCGTCGGCGCGGTGCTTCCCGGCGTCGAACTCACCAACACACTCTCGCTCGTTCCCATTCTCAATATCGCCTTGATCAGCAAGGAACTGGTAGCCGGCACCTTTCCGCTTTTGCCGCTCGCGCTCATCTTTCTCTCCACATGCGTTTATGCCGCCGCAGCACTCGCGCTCGCCGTGCGGATGTTCAACCGAGAGAGCGTGATTTTCAGGTCCTGAATTCCTCGCCAGATCGACACCGTTTTCACGTCGGTTTCGCGCATGCACGCGAATCGTTTTCATACCATCTGAGGTGTTCACTTCAGCACGGGTAAAGATCGGGTAAATAGCCCCGTTTCCCTCTCAATAGCGTGGCGGAACTGGTCGCTGAACGTACGGTCCGTCCCAAGGACAAGAAGAGGAAATTTTAGACAATGAATCTGGTTAAAAAAATACTGGTCGTGCACGGCGACGCGAAGATGAAACGCAAGCTCGTGCTCATGCTCGCCGACACGGGCTACGACCTCCGCGCTTTCACAGAAGGCGATCCCGCACTCGAGATCGCTCGCAACGAATGGTTCGACCTCGCGCTCATCGACGCGCGCATGCCCGGGGCCACCGAATTTGAATTCGTCGAGGCTCTGAAAAAAATTCAGCCCACCGTTCCCGTCGTCCTCGTCGTGCAGCAGCTCGAGCTTCCGCTGATCGTCAAAGGCATCCGCATGGGCCTGAGTGATGTGCTTCCCGCCGGCAACGACCTTCGCCCGCTTCTTCGCCGCGTGAACAGCATTCTCCGCCCGAACTCGCAGCTCGCGAGCGACGACGGCATCCTCACTCCGACCGAACTCGCCGAAGCCGAGGCAGTCCTCCAGGTTCTCGCCAATCCCGATATCGGCCAGAGCAACGATCCGTTCAACACGCCCGATTTCCGCCAGGAACTTCTCCGCGGCGCCAAGGAACGCGCCATGCTCGAACAAAAATCCGAGCGCCTCGAACACGAGAAGCTCGCACTCGAAGCCGAGCTCAAAACCCTTCTCTCGCAGAACGCCGACGCTGTCCGCGTGCAGAGCGATCTCGAGGAACTCCGCAGCCAGCGCGAGACCGCCGCCTCCGCGCAGTCGTTGATCGACCAGAAGGCCCGCGCCCTCGCCGAAGCCCGCTCCGAACTCGCCCGCGAACGCACCGCTCTCGAGGAAGAACGCCGCCAGCTGGCAGAAACCTCTGCCAGCGTCGCCCCTTTTGCCAAATCAGCCGACGAGATCGCCCGTGAGCGCACCGAACTCGAGACCCAACGCGCCCGTCTCGCCGCCGCCGAAGCCCGTCTCCACGACGAGGAAACGCGCATTCAACACGAGGCCACGCAGATCGCCCAGGAACGCCGCCGCTGGCACGAAGACCTCGATCTCATCCGCGAACAGGAGGGCAATCTTCGCGAATACGAAGCCCGCCTGCGCCAGCTCCAAGCCCAGCTCGAAGCCGACCGCGTCCTCTGGTTCAGCTCACGTCCGCAGTCGCGTTCGCCATTCCAAGATGACGCCGCCGTCAAAGCCGCATGGGAAAAACTCCAGCGCGCCACCGATCTCCTCGAAGCCGAGCGCGCCATCTTCCGTGACGAGCGCATGGCCTTCCGCGAACAGGAAGGTGACCTGAAGCGCCGCGAGACCAAGATGGAGGAGCTTCAGGGCAAACTCGACGACCAGGAAAAGCGTCTCCGTGGCCTTCCTCCGGCACCTGTGTCATCCACGCCGTTCACCACGAGCCCGATCCCGCAGACTCCGGCTCAATCGAACTCACCCAAGGGATCGATGAAAGTGATCTCCCGTGCGCCATTCGAAATGGCAAAATCCCTTCTCGGTCGAAACAAGGTTAACGACGAGGAGCTCTGATTCCCTCCAGTTAAGCCCAGTTCATAAGGAGCACACTTTGTGCGTGTTGAGGCGGACCCTGAGGTCCGCCTCAACTGTTTTATGACCCGACAGCCTGGGTCCCTCCAAAAGCAGAGACGGCTTCATTTGCCGCTGTCGCTTGTCGCGGCCCGCTCCTCGCGCAACGATGCGCACGTAGGGCGCCTTGTGGGGTCCTCACCCGCGGGAAAATAAAGGTTTCCCTCCAGTCCAGTCGCCCGTTTCACACCTGTGCGCGACTACCCCACGCGTCCCTTTCACCCCCGCATTCAAACGAAGGCCGTTCGAAATCGGCCCCACCCTGCCTTTTCATGAAAATCCCCGCCCTGAAATCTCTGTTCACTCTCGGCTGCGCGCTCACCGCAGCACTCGTCGCACCCGCCCAAACCACGGTGTTCAACGACACCTTCGCCAACGGCAGCACGGTCAACACCAGCCCCACGTCGCCCGCCAATCCGTCCGTCAACACAGCCGCTTACCAGCAGCTCTCGGCCAAAACATTTAATCCCAATCCTCCAACCATCGCCGCCGGCCACTTCCGTCAGGGCATCGTTTCCACGACTTCCGGATTCAACCATATCCAGGCGCTGTTCACCAAATATCCGGTCACTCTCGCCAACACCGGCGACTACCTCGAGCTCACACTCACGTTCACCCACGAGAGCGGCATCCTCACTCCGCAAACCAACAGCACGCTGATGTTCGGTCTCTTTAACGCCGGACAGATTCAACCCATCCCGGGCGGCATGCAGAGCACCGTAAGCAACGCCACCGCTGGCTACGCCCAAACCTGGCAGGGTTACGTCAACCGCCTCTTCTACGCCGGCGGTAGCAATGGCTTCTTCTCCCGCCCCTCCGCCGGAGCCGCCTCCACCAACAATCAAGACGTCCTCTACCAAGGCACGTTTTCGTCTGTTGGTTCTACGACCGCATCCACGCTCGCGACTTTCACCAACGGCGCCCAGTACACCGAGGTCTACCGCATCACCAAGGCCAGCGCCTCCGCTCTCACGTTGTCCTCGACGCTTTATTCCGGCGCCACGGCGACCGGCACTCCGCTCTACGCTCAGACGGTCAACAGCTCGAGCATCCTGACACCTACGTTTGACGCCCTCGCCTTCGGTTTCCGCGCCACCGGCAGCGTCGCGAGCGTGATGGATATCAACTCCGTCAAAATCGTCACCAACGCCGCCACCACGATCGTTCCCGTCATCTCCACACAACCGATCTCCCAGACGAAATCCCTCGGTGAGCCCGTTTCTCTTACCGTCATCGCCAACGGTGGCGGCGCCACTCCGCTCTCCTATCAGTGGAAGAAAAATAACGCCGACATCCCCGGCGCGTCTTCCGCTACTTACGCGATCCCAAGCGCGACGCTCGACGACACCGGCGACTACACCGTCGTCGTTTCCAACGTCGCCGGCTCGGCCACCAGTTCCATCGCTACGCTGACCATCACCTCCGGCTCGGTTCCGCCCGACATCCTCACCGATCCTACCGGCAACACCATTCTCGTCGGCGGCTCTCACACGTTCACCGCCCTCGTGAACGGCACCGCCCCGCTCTCCTACCAATGGCAGAAGAGCACCGACGGCGGCGCCAGTTTCACCAACATCCCAGGCGCTCTTTCTGTCAGCTACGCCATTTCCAACGCCACACTCGCCGACGCCGGACTCTACCGCCTCGTTGTCACCAACGGTCAGGGATCCGACACCAGCGCCGCAGCCGCTCTCGTCGTCAATCAAGGTCCCTCCATCAGCGTCCAACCCGTCGGCGCCGTACTCAACGTCAACGATCCGCTCACACTTTCCGTAACCGCGACCGGCACTCCCGCGCCCACCTATCAATGGAAACGCAACGGCGTCATCATCCCCGGCGCCGTCAGCGCCACCTATGCGGTGGGCAACGTCATCGCCGCCAACGCCGGCAACTACACGGTCACCGTCACCAACGCCATCGGCACCGTCACGAGTTCGACCGCGTCCGTCGTCGTGCTCTCTCCAACCATGGCCGTCGACGCTGTCACTCCGGTCAACGCCAGCACCGGCCTCCTGCCCGACACGCGTCTCACCATCACGTTCAACACCGCAGTCACGCCCGGCGTTTCCGGCCTCATCCGCATCTACGACGCTTCCAATAATTCTGTCGTCGACACCATCGACCTCGTCGCCGCCACGGCCTTGCGCGATTCCCTCCGCATCGTCAGCACGCTCTCCACGCTCAATCTGCCCGTTCAGAACAAGTCCATCAACGGCACGACCAACTTCAATTACTACCCCATCACCGTTTCGGGTAACACAGCTACGATCTACCCGCGCAACGGCGTCCTCGCCTACGGCAAGAGCTACTACGTGAAGATCGACGCCGGCGCTTTCGTCGATAGTTCCGGGCTCGCGTTCCCAGGCATCAACAACTCCACCACATGGGCCTTTAACACCAGGGCGTCCGGCCCCACCTCGAGCGCCACCAGCCTCACCGTCGCCGCCGATGGCTCAGGCGATTTCTACACGCTTCAGGCCGCGATCGACTTGATCCCGTCCGGCAACACCACGCCGCGCACGATCTTCATCAAGAACGGCACCTACTTCGAGGAGGTCGTCATGACCAATCGCGGTTTCATCACCCTCGTCGGCCAGGACCGCGCACTGACCAGAATCGTTTATCCCAACAACAACAACTTCAACAACGTCGGCGGCGGCATCTATCACCGCGCCACGTTCATCGCGAGCGGCGTGAGCAACATCACACTGGCCAATCTCACGTTCTATAACACCACGCCGCAAAACGGCTCGCAGGCGGAAGCGGTGGTCTTCGGCGGCTCCTCTGCCACAGCCGCCAAGAACATCATGATGAACTGCTCACTCTACAGCTACCAGGACACGCTGCAGGTGAACAAACAGTGCTACATCGCCAACTCCTACATCGAGGGCGACGTCGACTTCATGTGGGGCGACGGTCCGTGCTACTTCGAAAACTGCGACATCAAGATCCTCCGCTCCGGCAGTTACTTCACCCAGATTCGCAACAGCAGCGCCAATCACGGTTACGTTTTCCGCAACTGTCGCTTCACCGCCGCCGCCGGCATCGCCAACACGTTCTTCGGCCGCATCGATCCATCCGGCTTTCCCTATAGCGAGGTCGTCATTCTCGACTCCACTTTCGGCGACGCCACCAACAACGCGTTCCTCTCCACCGTCACCGGCAACTCCGGCACCGACTACAAGGGCACGTGGTGGCTCCTCAACGGCACATCCGCCGCCACGCTACCGACCGTCGCGGCCAACGTTCACAACTGGACAAACACCATCGTCGATAAAAACGGCGCTCCTCTGACCGACGGCAACTCCGACACGTTTACCGAGATGCCCGCCGACTCCACGACGCAGGCCAACTACCGCAATGTCTTCTGGGTGCTGAATCACCGTCCTTCCGACAACACCACGCCCGGTTCCTGGACGCCCGCGCTCGCTCCGCTGTTCCTCTCACAGCCTCAAAGCGCATCAATCAACGCAGGTGATTCCGTCACGTTCACCGTCACGACCGCCGCGCTTCCTGCCGCAACCTATCAGTGGAAAAAAGACGGAAACGACATCCCCGGAGCAATCGGTTCTTCCTACACGATCACGGACGCCATCGGCCTCGACGCCGGCAACTACACCGTCGTCGCCACCAACGCCTCCGGCTCCACTACCAGCAGCGCGGCCATCCTTACCGTCATCTCGCTCGAACCCGCGCCGTTCATCGTCACACCGCCCGCTTCGCAAAGCGTGAACCTCGGAGGTTCTGCCACATTCACCGTCACCGCCACCGGCAACGGACTCAGTTACCAATGGTACAAGGGCGGCCTCCTCATCCCCGGCGCACTCGGCGCCAGCTACACCGTCAATCCTGTCACGCTTGCCGACGCCGGCAGCTACAGCGTCACCGTGACCAACAACACAGCCGCCGTTCCAAGCTCCTCCGCCACGCTCACGCCGATCGATCCTTACGCCGCTTTCCTCGCGACCGTCGGCATCGACAACTCTTCGCTGGCTCCTTCTGACGGCGACAACGACGGCGACGGCACGAGCAATCTCCTCGAGTTCATCCTCAACGGAAATCCCGCTGTCGCTGGCGTAACGCCCGCACCGCACGTTTCCATCGTTCCAGCGGGCGGCGCATACACACTCGTCTTTGACTTCGTGCGCCGCAAAGACGGCGCCTTCATCCAGACCAGCGTTCAATACACAAACGATCTGGAAACCTGGACCAACGCGATCCCCGGCCAGAACGGCATTGTCGTCACCGTTACTTCACTCGACGCCATCACCGAAAAAGTCACCTACCAAATCCCGTCCGCCAGCCCACGCGTCTTCGCCCGCCTGGTCGCGACAACCGCGCTCGAGCCCATCATCGTCTCGCAGCCCACCGGCCAGTCGCTTCTTCTCGGCGGCAGCACGACGCTCATGGTTTCCGCCACCGGCGTCGGCCCGATCAATTACCAATGGTATAAAAACGGCGCGGTGATTCCCGGTGCGACCAGCACGAGTCTCACGCTGAACAGCGTCACTCCATCCGACGCCGCCAGCTACACCGCCACCGCCACCAACTGGGCCGGCTCCACGCTTTCCACTGTCGCGGTCGTCAGCGTTGCCTCGACCCTGCCTCCGGCCCGCACCTTCGCTCTCGAAGGTTTCGCCTCGACTGGCGCCGGAGTGACCGGCGGCGGCACTGTCGATTTCGCCAACCCCGGCAGCAACTACGTCATCATCGATTCCTCGACGGCCAATCCAGCTCAGGCGCTCAAAACTTACCTCGAAAGTACCACTGCGTACGTCATCGAGCTTCGCACTGACATCGATCTCGCTCCACTCAACAACGTCGGCAACAAACCGAAGTTCCCTGCCTGGCTCGGCGTTTCCTCGATGGGCATCGTGAAGCCACGGTCCAACAAGACGCTCTTCTCCGTCACCGGCGCCACCATCCGCCACGGCCTGATTGAGATCAGCGGTCAGTCCAACATCATGATTCGCAATCTGAAATTCCGCGGTCTCTGGGAATGGGACGACGTCTCCTCGGGCGGCTACAAGATCCAGGACTGGGACTACGTTCGCATCCAAGACGACGCGTTCAACGTATGGGTCGACCACTGCGACTTCGAAAAATCCTACGATGGCCTCCTCGATATCAAACAAGGCGCCAGTCAGATCACCGTCTCGTGGAGCCGGCTCAGCGGTGACAACGAAGGCGTTGCCCAGAGCATGATCAACTACCTCGAGTCGCTCTATCAGGCCAATCCCGCCAATCCGGCCATCGCCTACTACGCCAGCAAGCGCTCCACGCAATCTCCCGCGCAGATCCTCGCCCTCGAGATCCCGCAGGATAAGTGCAACCTCCTCGGCGCCGGCGATCCCGCCACCATGAGCGAACCCGGATATTCCACCGATCCGCAAACCCTGGAGGACGCAGGCCGCCTCAACATCACGTTCCACCATCTCTGGTACCGCGGCATCCGCCAGCGCCAGCCGCGTCTGCGCTACGGCAACGGCCATATCTATAACAACTACCTCGACGAATCATCTCTGGTCGGCACCGGCGTCGGGTCCGTCGGCCTCGCGGTCACCACCAACGCCGTCATGCTCGGTGAAAACGTCTACTTCAACGAAGTCACCACGCCGCTCAGCGTAGCCACCACATCATTCGCTGCCCGTGCCCTCGCCCAGACTGGCGGCGTGTGGATCAAGAACGGCCTCAACGTTTCCTCCACGCTCAACAGCCAGACCGGCGTCACCAGCGCCGCCTCGCTTATGTGGAACGCCCCGCGCGCCGGCGACCTCCTCGCCAGTACCTGGACCGATCTCACCCGGCTGCCTTACACGTACACGCTGGATCCGGTCACCTTCATCAAGGACAACCCGTCCTATACCGGCGTGATCGTCCCCGGTAACGACACCGACCGCGCCACGCTGCGCGCGCTCCTCATCACAACCTCGCCTTGAGCGCGTAAACCTCCGGTCAACACCAGGCCCGCTCCCGAAAAGAGCGGGCTTTTTTCCGCCCGGATTTCCCGCGCAGGTTCCGCGCAAAGCGGCCACTTTGTTACGCCTGTGCGTCCGCGTCGTTAAGAATTGGTTACGCGAGCACTCATCCGTTGACGGTGAAAATCCCGTGGATCAGCCCTGCTTTTTCCACTGCCACCCAACCGTCACATCATGACCGACCACCCAAACCCGCTCCGCCTTTTGCGGCAGCCGTTTATCGCTATCTCAGCTCTTGCGTTCGCCACCACGGCTTTCGCGCAGACCGGCTCCATCTCCGGCCGCATCACCGATTCCTCCAATCAGGTCGCGCTCGGCGGAGCCCGCATCTCCATCCCCGGAACCAATCTGGTCACCTTCGCCGAACCTTCCGGCGAATATGTGCTCAATAACGTTCCCGCAGGATCCCGCTCCGTCGAGATCAGCTATGTCGGTTACCCTGCGCGCACGGAAACCATCACGGTCCCCGAGGGCCGTTCCGCCCAGCTCAATGTACTTTTCGGAGACGAGGTCGTCACTCTCGACACGCTCACCATTCAAAGTGCCTCCGTCGGCTCCGCACGCGCGATCAACGAGCAGCGCGCCGCCGATACGCTCACCAACATCGTCGCCGCCGACGCCATCGGCCGCTTCCCCGACCAAAACGCCGCCGAATCACTCCAGCGTCTTCCGGGCGTTTCCCTCTATCGCGATCAAGGCGAAGGCCGTTTCGTCGACCTGCGCGGCCTCAATTACGTCTACACATCCGTAACGCTCAACAACTCCAAGCTCGCCAGTCCCGAGGTCGGTGGCCGCTTCATGGCTCTCGACGTTGTCCCGGCCGACTCGCTCGCCTCGCTCGAGGTCATTAAAGTGAAAAGCCCCGACCAGGACGGCGAAGGTCTGGGCGGCACGGTGAACATTCGCACAAAAAGCGCCTTCGACTCCGGCGGCCGTTCCGCCAGCGCCTCGGCCCAAGGCATCTACAGCGGACTCACCGAGCAGTTCGGATCCAAGTTCAACGCCTCCTACTCGGATATCGTGGACGGCAAATTCGGCTTCCTCGTCGCCGCCACATGGCAGGAACGCAAATTCGGTTCTCAAAATTACGAGGTCGACGACGGCTGGACGCTCCGCACGTCTCCCAGCGACGGCCGCCAGTACTACTATCTTCAGGACATCGCCTTTCGCGACTACGAGATCGAGCGCACTCGCTACGGTGCAAACCTGAGCCTCGACTATCGCCCCGATGCCTCCACATCGCTCGGCTTCAGGGCTACCTACAATCGGTTCACCGACGAGGAAAACCGCCACGTGCTCTTCATCCCATTCGGCCGCGGCACCGTGACCCAGTTGGATGAAAACTCCGCGACCTCGACCGGCGTCTCCCGTCCGCGCCGCGATCTTCGCAACCGCAAAAAAGATCAGGAGCTCTACGCGTTCTCCGTCGACGGAAAAAAGAAAATCGCCGCCTGGACCCTCGACGGCCAGGTCGCCACTTCACGCGGTCACGAGGAAAAGCCCGCCGAGCTCCTCACCCGTTTCCGCCGCAACGCTTCCGATGGCACCTACCGCTACACGATCAGCGACACCTACGACATCACCGTCGATCAACTCGCTGGAGCCACGATCACCAATCCCGCCAACTACACCACCACCGACCGCGTCGAACTCACGAGCGAAGACGGCCGTGAAACCGACACCAACGCTGCACTCAATGCCCGCTACGATTTCGATTCCTCGCATCCCGCGTACGTAAAGTTCGGAGCCGCCTGGCGCGCCAAGGAAAAGAAGAGCGCCGTCGACGTCACCCGTTACGGCACACCCGCCAGTTTCAACTTCTCGAATTTCGCAGGCGCTCTCAGCGACTATCCGTACGGGCCGCCCGTCCCGCAGATTTCACCCGAACTCGCCGTCGGCACCTTTAACGCCAATCGCTCCACCTATACGCCCGATCCGCAGATCGCCGACAGCCTGCTCGAAGACTGGACAACCAACGAAGACGTCCTCTCTGGCTACGCAATGGGCAGCATCACCATCCACCGGACGCAGTTCATCGGCGGTGTTCGCGCCGAACGCACCGAATTCGAAACACAGGGAAACCAACTCCGCGGCACCGCCATCACCCCCACTCACGCCAACCGCGACTACGACAACGTCCTCCCGATGATTGCCGTGCGCCACGAGTTCACGCCAAAACTTATCGGTCGCGTCTCTTACTCCACTTCGATCATGCGCCCCGAGTTTGGCGAAACGGCCTTCTACCGCTCCGTGGATGACAGCACCACCAGCGTTGAAACCGGCAACCCGTGGCTCGAAACGCTCGAATCGAAAAACTGGGACGCCTCCATCGAATACTACCTTCCCTCGCTCGGCGTCGTCTCCGCCGCCGTCTTCGTGAAGCAGGTGGATAATTTCAGCTACGCCGACGACGTGCCCAATGGCGATCCGCTGCTGCCCGGCTACAACGCGATCACCTTCCGCAACGGCAGCAACGGCGAAATCAAAGGCCTCGAACTCGCCTGGCAGCAACAGCTCCGCATGCTGCCCCGCCTCTTCGACGGACTTGGTTTCCTCACCACATTCACCTTCGCCGACAGCGAGGCAAAATATCCCACACGCCCCGGAGAAACGCTGCCGTTCATCGGCCAGTCCGACCTCACCGGCAATGCCGCGCTCACCTACGAAAAATTCGGCTTCTTCGCCCGCATCGCGCTCAACTGGCGCTCCGAGCATCTCCGTGAAGACGAACCCATCGGCACCAACGCGACTGAAGATCGCTGGATCGATGATCACCAGCAGCTCGACGTTTCCCTCGCCTACAAGATCGGCAAACACTGGGAGCTCTTCGTCGAAGCCACCAACCTCACCAACGAACCTTTCCTCGTTTATCAACAAGGCGGCGGCACACCCGCCAAACGGTTCGTGCAATTCGAAGAGTACGACTGGACCGCCAATTTCGGCCTCCGCTGGAAGCTCTGATTCGGCTATCGTTTTTTCTCAAAGCCGCCGGAAACCACCGGCGGCTTTTTCATGCCCGCACCTGACTACCAATCCTGTTAATCCCGCAATCCTGTCGAAAATCCGTACTCAACGTCCCACCAGTCGCCGCAGATTATCACACACGATCGCCGCTGCCACGCCCGCATTGAGTGACTCCGCACGGCCAAAACGCGGGATCGTCACGCGCTCCGTCACACATCGCTTCACCGCCTCCGACAAGCCTCGCCCTTCGCTCCCAATCACCACAACCGCCGCCTCCAGCTTCGTCAGTGTGTGCACGTCGCGCCCGTCGAGATCGCAGCCCAGCACCGGCACTTTCACATCTGCCAGCGCGTCCGAAAGTGCCGCCGAGAAAACCTTCACCCGGCTGAACGAGCCCATGCTCGCATTGATCACTTTCTGGCCGAAAACATCCGCGCAGTCCGGCGAGCAAAGCACGCGATCAAACGCGAACCAGTCCGCGATCCGCAGCAGCGTCCCCACGTTCCCCGCGTCCTGAACACCATCCAGCGCGAGCGTGAAGCCCCGGTTCAATTCACCGGACTTGAGAACCGGCCGCACGATCCGCCCCACCGCCAGCACGCTCGATGGCGTCGGATAGTGGCTGATCCGCTCCATTTCCACGGCCGACACTTCACGCACGTTTTCGATGTGTCCGCCCCACGCCGCCGTCGCATAAATTTCCTGCAGCGCAAATCCCTCCGCAATCAACTCCGCCACGACCTTCTCTCCCTCAACCACAAACAGTCCCGCCGCGTCGCGGTGTTTTTTTTCCTGCAGGGAACGCAGTCGTTGGATCTCGGCCTTGGTAAGCATTTTTCCCAGTCCAACGCCCGCTCGCGCCAAAAGCAAAACCTCCCCGCGCCTTCAGCAAACGTTCCTGCCACGGTCCATTTTCTTTTTGCCCGCCCGGGCCGCCACTCCGAACCTCCGCGCCTTTTCCCTTTCATGAACGCCAAGATGTTTCTGCGCGCCGCTATCTTTCTGCTGATGCTCTTCGTCGTGTTGTACACGGGCATGAACAACACCCACCGCATCGACTTTTACTTTCCCGTCGTCTTCGCCAAAAAAATCGCCGCCCCCGCCGCGTTCGTCTTTTTCGCCCTCTTTGCGATCGGCGTCCTCGCCGGGATGGCGTTGAACGCCGGCGGCTCAGGCAAATCCGCCTCCTCCGGAAAGCGCGGCTGATCACCCGCTCGCAGCCGCCTGATCCGGCAGTGCATTTCGCCATCAACGAGATGTATCCAATTTAATAATAATCAATTTTCTCCTCTGTGGAGGAGGGCATTCGCATCGTCGTATCCGACTGGGTAATTCACCCGTCCAAAAAAATTTATCAAAGCCTGTACACTCTGGCACTGGTGTCCGATTGTACTGTCAGGCGGAGCGCTTCCAGTTATCGGAATCCATGCTTGGCCTTCTAACCATGAACCCTACTCGTCTCACCCAAAGTAGTCTCATCACTGGCGTTCTCACCGTCATTGCCTGCCTTACCCCGGTTTCACTTCCCGGCACTCCCCAGCCGCTGATGGAGGAAGTCGAAACGTCCGTCGCAACCCTCAACCCGGTCCTTCCCAAAATCATCTCTCAAACCGCGGCGGTCTATCCCGCCTCGCACACCAACACCGGCGGTGAATCCGTCATCGTCAGTTTCACGGTCAACACCGACGGCAAAGTCGAAAGCCCCAAGATCATCAGCTCGCCTTCCTCCCACCTCGAAGGTCCCGCAAAGAAAGCCGTGCTCGCCTGGAAATTTGAGGCCGGTACGCGCATGGGAAAACCCGCTGAATTCCGGCTTAAGGCCCCGGTCACTTTCTCGGTCCGCGGCGAAAATATCGAGGACGCTCCCGCTGCGACTCGCAAAGTGGCCGCGGTCTACCCGTATGAGCAGCTCGTCAAAGGACAGACCGGCTGGGGCGAGGTCAGCTTCGTCGTCGACTACTCCGGCCGCGCCATCCTCACCTCCTCCACCGGCGCCAGCGACGCCTCATTCTCCAAGTCCGTCATCGCCATGCTGGAAGCCACCGAGTTTGCCCCCGCCAAAAAGGACAAACACGCCGTCATGGCGGCCTCCACCGATCGCGAACACTTCAGACCCGAAGCCGACCTCGACTTCGTGGCGCGCAGCGTTCTCTCGGAACTCCGCAAAGCGAAACCCGCCATCTTTACCCTCGCCGACCTCGATGACCGCCCCAAAGCCGTCACTCAGCATAGCGCTGTCTACCCCCGTTCGATGAAGTCCGACGGCCTCACAGGTCAGGCAGAGATCGAATTCATCGTGGATCGCGATGGTCGCGTCCTTTTTCCGCGCATCGTCTCTTCCACCCACGAAGACTTCGGCTGGGCCGCAGCCACCGCCGTTGCCCAATGGAAATTCAATCCCCCCATGCGCAACGGTCAGCGTGTCGACGTCCGCATGACCGTCCCAGTCATGTTCGACGCCCAAAAACTCGCATCCTCCGACTGATCAGGAGCATCCTCCGACTTCTTTCTCTCGGCGCGTCCCCTCCCCGGTCGCGCCTTTTTTGTGCTACTCCAGCGCTTCGACCTTGTGCTGACCTCGCGACGTCTGCCTTAGTTTATGCCTCACCCCGGCTCCAATTGGACAATCCCGCACGCTTTCTCGCGCCATCGGCCAATGCGTTTCGCCAGCCCCTGTTTGCGCCCATTTCAGAATGAAAAATCGATGAAGAACCCACGTCCATCGACCGATACTCATTAACACGAGCCCTGCCCTTCCGCTTCCAACTTCAACACGCCTCGTCAACATGCGCTTCCGCTTCCTTGTTCTCGCCCCGATTTTGATCGCACTCGGCTCCCCCCTTTCCGCTCAAACCGGTACCGGCGAACGCATTGCTCCAAATCCGTCCGCACCACCGCGCCGGTCTATCCCTACCAGCTCCTGATCCAAGGCAAGGAGGGCGCCGCGGAAGTCCAGTTCACCATCGAATACTCCGGCAAAGCCATCCTTGCCTCCGTCGTCAACGCGACCGACCCCGCTTTTGCCAAGGCCCTCCTCGCCGACATCGAGGCCAACGAATTCCTGCCGCCTCGGATCAACGGCCAGCCGAAGCTCGCCCAGGCCCAGCTCCGCTACAACTTTAACGGCACCGCCGGTCTCGATCCGGCCGCCCGACAAATCCTCGCCGAGCTTCGCAAACCCGTGCCAACCATCCCGCATGCGGACCAGCTCGACAAGAAGCCCGTGCCCGCGCGTCAGGATCAGCCCGTTTATCCGTATTCACTTCAAAGTGACGGCGTCTCAAGCCGCGCCGAGATCGAAATCATCGTGGACACCACAGGCCGCGTTCTTTTTCCCAGAATCGTCTCCGCCAGCAACGAAGACGTCGGCTACGCCGCCGCAGCCGCCGTCTCCCGCTGGCGCTACCAGCCCGGCCAGAAAGGCGGAAAGCCCGTGGACTCCCGCCTGAGCGTCACGATCACCTACGACTCCGCCAAGATGGCCGCGTCCTGGTAACGACTGGCGTTCATCCTGCATTTTCCGCTGGAAACACCCGCGCAGGCCGCCGCCACCGCGAGTGTGTGCGCTGCCGGTTCAGTGCCTCCAGACTTCCCTCATCAGACAAAAGCGGATTAGCGTCGCCGCGATGAAACGCATCGCCTCGCTCGTCTTGCTCTTCGCTTGCGCCGTCGCACTTGTCACCCCGCTCCCCGCGGCCACTCAAGCCACTGAGGCTCCGGCCGCCGACAAATCCCCCGCCGGCGGCATTGCCACCGCCGTAACCACCCTCACCGGCATCGCCATCTCCCCGCTCCTCGGCACTGGCGGCTTCGGCGCTTATCTCTGGTACAAAGCCGACACCCCGGAGCAAAAAGCCGCGCTCCCGTGGTTCGCCAAAGTTTCCTTCTTTGTCCCCGCCCTGCTTATCGCCGCTCTTTGTGCCGCCAAAGACGCTTTCGGCGCCGTAGTCCCGCCCGGCTTTAAGAAACCGCTCGATGTGCTCGAGACCGTTGAAAACAAAGCCTCGGGGCTGGTCGCCGCCGGAGCGATCGTCCCATTCACCATGAGCACGCTAAGTTCATGGATACTCCACACTCTGGCGACGCGACCGCCGCAGCAACGCGCAACTTCGCCGACGCCGGGCTCGCCATGATGCACCTCGGCGCCGCCGACATGTCCTGGCTGCTCAACATTCTCACAGTCCCTTTCGGCATCGCCGTCTTCGCCGTCGTCTGGATGGCCTCGCACGCCATCAACGTCCTCATCCTTCTCAGTCCGTGGGGCGCGATTGACGCCATCCTCAAAACCGCCCGCACCGCCGTGCTCGGTTTTCTCACGCTGACAGCCACGCTCGACCCCAAGATCGCAGCCATCGGATCCCTCGTCGTCATCATCATCGCGTGGTTCATCTCCGGCTGGGCATTTCGCCTCACGATCTTCGGCACCTCGTTCTGCTGGGATTTTTTCACGCTCCGCAAAAAACGTTTCACGCCCCAGCCCGTGACCAATCGCCTCTTCAGCGGCGGCAAACTCAAAGGCGTGCCGATCCGCACCTACGGCAATCTCGTCAACCAGCCAGAAAACGGCCGCCTCGTCTTCACCTACAAACCCTGGCTCGTACTCCCGCTGCGCACGGCTGAAGTCCAGCTCACCGCCCCTTACGTCGCCAAGGGCCTTTTCTTTTCGAGCATCAGCGACGGTGCTTACACGCTCTTCCTTCTCCCTCCGCGCTACCGCGATCACGAGGACGAGGTCGCGAAGATCTATAAACTCGAAGGCGGCGTGAAAGACGCCGGACTCCTCAAAGCCTGGGCTTCCCTTCGCGAACTCTTCGGTGGCAGCGCCACCAAGGCTCAGATCGTGTAGTTTCTCCAATGGCCAGCTTGTCGCGACGAAGATGAAGGAGATTGCCCAGACCTTAATGGTGGCTGGCGGAGCAATAGGAACACTCGCATGTATCCCTATTGCCCTCCATTCATGGCTGATTCAACGCGGGGCGGGAGGTACACCAACCGGCAGAGACCTGCTTTCACTCTCCAGCCCATTTGTCTGTTTGCTGCTCTTATGGGCTGGTCTGATTTGGATGCATAGAGGCAAAAAAAAGAGGCCGACAGGACTGAACAGACGTCTCTTGGACGATGGGGGCGGTGCCGACGGCGGAGGCGCGGATGGCGGATTATAGATTAAAACAAGACACCAAGATTCCTAAGCAATTATTCACCGGCGAACCATCGCTCAATGTTTGCACGCCTCACCCGGCGCATGCGCATGAGCGTTCCGCTTGTGGATCGTCAGCCCATTTCCGTCCGGGTCACAGACCACTGCCAGCTTGCACACCGGGCTGTCCATCGGCTCCAGATTAAATTTAGCGCCTGTCTTCTTCAGCGTGGCGATCGCGTCGTCGAAATTTTCCACCTCCAACGCGATGGACGCCCCATCCTTCGACGGCTTCCAGCCTTCCATGCTCGCAATCGCCAGCGTCGCCGGACCGATATCGTACTCGACCCAGCTCTCGCCAAAAACCGACGTCGGCTTCAGTCCGAGAGTCCCTTCATAAAAGGCCCGCGCGCGAGCCATGTCCGTGACCGGATAACCGGTGAAAGCGATTTCGGTGACTTTGATCATGATATTTTTGAGGTTCCCTCGCAGTCTGTCATGGTTCGCTGACAACCCTATGTCAGGAATCCTTCCCGAAGTTTTGATGTCCGGCGTGCACCCGATCACCGGGCGTCGTCGATAAACCAGTCGACAGCTCAACTGTGCGCGCCGAAAAAGTCCTTTTCATGCTCCGTTGGTTCCAACCATTCCTACTCCTCACTTTCATGACGACTCTCGCCGCCGCCTCCGACTCATCCCACCTCGTTTACTTCGGTACCTACACGAAGAAAGACAGCAAAGGCATCTACGCCGCACGCTTCGACTCCAGCACGGGGGCACTCACGCCTGCCACCCTCGCAGCCAGCGGCGCCAACCCGACCTTCATCGCCCGCCACCCGCGCCTCCCGATTCTCTACGCCATCGGCGAACGCAAAAACGAAGCCGGCGGCACCGAGGGCGCGCTCTTCGCTTTCTCCATCGACACCGGGACCGGCGCACTGACCGCGCTCAACTCCATTCCTTCCGGTGGCAGCACGCTCTGCTACATCCAGGTTGATCCCTCCGGCCAGTCGGTGCTCGTGGCGAGTTACGGTGGCGGTTACGTCGCAGCCTATTCGCTCACGCCCGAAGGTGCACTCGGCGAACGAAAATCCTTCGTCAAACACTCCGGCAAGGGCCCGCATCCGCAACAGGACGCCGCCCACGCCCACTGCATGGATATCGCCCCCGGCGGCCGCTTCGCCCTCTCCTGCGATCTCGGCGCCGACAAAATCATCCCCTACCGTTTCGACGCCGCCTCCGGCTCGCTCACGCTGAACGACACTCCCCACAGCACGCCTTCCGGCGCCGGTCCACGTCATCTCGCGTATAGTTCCGACGGACGTTTCGTCTACGTCATCAACGAACTCACCTCCACGCTCACCGCGTTTTCCTTCGATCCGGCAACCGGCGTGCTGAAAGAAATTCAAACCATCGACAGCGTCCCCGGCGATTTCGTCGGCCGCCGTTGGGGAGCGGAAGTCGTCGTACATCCCAACGGAAAATTCCTCTACGCATCCAATCGCGCCGACGCCGAGAACATCGCACTTTTCTCGATCGATGCCGCCACCGGCAAACTCACCTTTGTCTCTCAGATCCGCGAGGGCATCAAACACCCGCGCCACTTCGCGATCGATCCTTCCGGCCGCTGGCTGCTCTGCGCCAATCACGATGCCGACAACGTGAGCATCTTCGCCATCGATCCGGCCACCGGCCAGCTCACGGCCACCGGCCGCCAGATCGCCGTCCCTTCGCCCGTTTGCGTGTTGTTCGTGCGCTGAAGGGTCTGCGGCGCGACAGCGAGGCGCGTTCACTCACTTGAGCACCAGCTCAAGTCCGTCCGCCGTGCGCAACCGCACACCCTGCGTGTCGCGCACGACCACGTGCCCCTTCGCCTCCGCCGCTGCGGTCACCCGCGCAAGCTCTGTCGAGTCCGTGAAGTTCACGGTGAAGCGTTTCAGTCCGAGCGCCCCCGCAACTGCCGGGAACCGGCTGCGCCA
The DNA here is from genome assembly GCA_049840895.1 of Nibricoccus sp. Taxonomy (GTDB): domain Bacteria; phylum Verrucomicrobiota; class Verrucomicrobiia; order Opitutales; family Opitutaceae; genus Nibricoccus. The sequence continues at coordinate 107,126 of JASGJB010000063.1, forward strand.
TACATTCGCGCCAAAATGGTGATGATAGCCGTCGCGCCCCATGAAGAGGGCGCCGGGATAGCTCCGCTGCCGTACAGGAAAGCCCAGCACGTCCACGAAAAACGCTTCGGCCTGCGCCAGATTCGCGACGCACAAATGCAAATGTCCGATCCGCGTCTCCAGCGGGATCGGCAATCCCGTTTCCATGCCGTCCGCCGCGAGCAACGACTGCACATCGACCGCTTTCGTGTACATGGTCACCTGTCCATCCGTCCCCGCTGGCGGCCAGTCCGCGACCGCACGATCCGCGTACAGCTCAACTCCATTCCCCTCCGGATCGTCGAAATACAGCGCCTCGCTGACACCATGATCTCCCGTGCCGAACTCCACATCCCGCTCTATCAACCGTCTCGCAGCACGACCCAGCGCCGCCCGGCTCGGAAATAAAATCGCCGTGTGAAAGAGCCCCGCTGTCCCCTGCGGTCTCGCCGGCGCATCGGGCGCGCGCTCCAGCACGATCAACGAAGCACCCGTCCTCGTCGCCAGAGCCGACAACTCCACCCGGTCTCCCGTTTCACTGACAACACTCAACCCCACCACGTCCCGATAAAACGCCGCCATGCGCGCTAGATCGCGCACACGCAGCGTGACTTCACTCAATTGCACTGAACGAAAAAAAGCGTGGGCGTCGGGCGTCATAAAAGTCTGCGCCCAACGTGTGCTGCTTTCAGCACCCACGCCAGTCCCGGAATTTTATTCCCGCGTTTCTCATCCGGCCAGCGGCGCCGCTTCCCCGGCATTCGCGACCGGCATTCTCGTCCTTAGCGGCAGTTTCTGAGCGATAAAAATCAAAATCCCGTTCGGATCGCGCAGCGAAAAACGCTTTTCGCCTCCGCCCGCCGTCGTTTCCATCGGCGAAGCCACTTCGACGCCTGCGTCCAGCAGACGCAAATACAGCGCCTGCGCGTCCACCACGTCGAGCGATAGCCAGAAACCGCGCCCCGTCGTCGCCGGCACCAGTTCCGATGGCTGGCCATCAGTCTCCTCACGGAGCACCGCCAGCTGCACGCCCGACTCATGCACCAGCCGCAACTCGCGATTACTCTCGTGCAACGTCCCAAAACTCAGGTGCGTCGTATAAAAATCCCAAGTCTCAAAAAAACGGGCGGTCACGATGCCCGGGAAAAACGGCGACAGTGCAGGCAGGGATAGTGGAGTGCTCATGCTGAGCCGCACTTTCGCACATCGTCCTGACAACAGCCTGTCAGCAGCCCTCCTCAATCCCTCGAAAAATCATCCGTTCAACTGATTCGTCACGCCGGCGTCGCATCCCTCCACGCCTCGGTCTCTTCCATGCGATGCCGCCCGGCCAGCGCTGCGATGCGGGTTTTCACTTTTTCGCGCAATTCTGCCGGCTCCAAAGCCTCCGCCCCGCCGCCAAAGGACAAAATCCATCCGGCCAGCCAGTCCAGCGAAGAGGTGAACAGGGAAAACTCCGCTCCTCCATCCCGCACCTCTTCCTGCACGAGCGTGCCGTAGCTTTCCCGCCGGGCTTTCTCCTGCGCGCTTGTTGAAAACCAGATCCGCGCCGGAATCGTCTCCATTTTCTTCATCCCTTCTTCGAGATGCTTCGTGAGGGAAAAATCGTCACGCACCGGGAATGTCTCATCGCTGATCTCCAGTGTCCGTATGCGGTCCACGCGAAAATGCCGGAAGCCGCTTCTCAAGCGGCACCACCCCACCAGATACCAGCCGCCTCCATAAAAAACCACGCCGAGCGGCTCCACGTCGCGGCCGGTTTCTTCACCGCGCGCCTTGCCAAGGTACCGGAGCCGCACCATCCGCCTCTGCATCACCGCGCGCTGAAGCGGCATCAGCCATGACTGCTCTTCCTGTGCGGTCTCTCCACAATGGCGCTCCATCACCACGGTGTTTCGGGAAAGCCGCTCCACATGATCCTGGCGTTCGCGCGGGAGCACCGCACGCAGCTTGTCCAGCGCAGTCCCCATCGGCTGATGCAGCGACGCGTCGGTAAACCGCTTCACAATTTCTCCGCCCACAAAAAGTGCCGCAGCCTCGTCAGCCGTCAGCATGACCGGTGGAAGGTGATAACTTTTCACCAGCGTATACCCTACGCCCGCTTCACCCGTAACCGGCACACCGGCTTCACCCAGTGCCGAGATATCGCGATAGATGGTCCGCACGGTCACCTCGAAATGCCGCGCCAGCTCCTCCGCACGCACGACACGCCGCCCCTGCATGTACATCACCATGGCAACAAGTCGGTCCGTGCGATTCATACCATCGTTCTACCCGCCGGTCGCGCCCGCGCCAGAAAGTTTCCGTTCACGCGTTAGCACACACGTCATTTGACGTTTCCACGTTTTTTCGCGAATCTGACGCATCGAAACCCGGGCATTCTGCCTCAAGTCCCCAGTCTGACGGGTCGAAGTGGGTTAAACAGGAGACGAGCCTCACCTCCGCATTTTATGAAGATCAAGTGGACCATCGGACGCCGTCTCATTGCCGGCTTCAGCATCGTGATTGTGATCACCGCCACGCTCGGCGCGCTCGCATTCAATCGCATTCAGGCCATCGATCAGGCCACCAGCACTGTTTCAGATCGAGCTATTCCAGGCATCGTTCTGCTGAGCCAGGTCGAATCCTTGGTGAAGGAAAACTTCATCAACACGACGCAGCACTACCTCGCTGCCGATACCGACCGAAAGCTCGCCATCGAAAAAGAGATGGATGCAAAAAGCACCGCGCTCACCGAGCTCTACAAACAATATGAAGCGCTCCTCGTCACCGATGCCGAAAAAGCCTCCTACGAGCGCATCAAGAAAGCCCGCCCTCCTTATCGCGACAAACGCGTCGCCATCCTCACTTTCAGCCGCGACGGCCACAACGCAGAGGCCAAGCTCGCTCTCGAAACCGAGCTCTACCCCGTTTACCAAACGTACATCACCGCACTTCGCGCCGCCGTCGATGAAAGCCGCGAGCTCGCCCGCGTTTCCACCGCCAATACCGACGACAGCGTAGATCAAACTCGCCTCGTCATCATCATCGGCGTCTCCAGCGCGCTGTTCGCCGGCCTCTTTATCGCCTGGCTCATCACCCGCACCACCAACCGCGTCCTCAACGGCGTCACCTCCGAGCTCTCCAGCGGCTCCCAGCAAGTCAGCGCCGCCGCCACCGAGATCAGCTCCGCCAGTCAGACCCTCGCGCAAAACGCCTCCGAGCTCGCCGCCTCGCTCGAAGAGACAAGCGCCTCGCTCGAGGAGATTTCGAGCATGACCAAGCGCAACGCCGAGTCCGCCGCCTCCGCCAAGACTTCCGCCAATCAGACCCGCACCGCCGCCGACACCGGAACGGCAAAGATGCAGACGATGACCACAGCGATGGACGCCATCAAAACGTCTTCCGACAACATCGCGAAAATCATCAAGACCATCGACGAGATCGCCTTTCAAACCAACCTCCTCGCCCTCAACGCCGCCGTCGAGGCCGCGCGCGCCGGTGAGGCCGGCGCCGGTTTCGCCGTCGTCGCCGACGAGGTCCGCAACCTGGCTCAACGCTCCGCGACCGCCGCGAAGGAAACCGCCGAAAAAATCCAGGACTCCATTTCCAAGAGCGAACACGGCGTCACCATCAGCCGCGACGTGGATGAAAATCTCCGCCAGATCGCGACCAGCGCCCGCCGCGTCGACGACCTCATCGGCGAAATCGCCACTGCCTCCAACGAGCAAAGCCACGGCATCACTCAGGTGCTCACGGCAATCACGCACATGGACAGCGCCACGCAGACCACCGCCGCCACCGCGGAGGAATCCGCCGCCGCCGCCCAAGAACTCAACGCACAAGCCCTCTCCCTCGACAACGTCGTCGACCAACTTGAAGACCTCGTCAAAGGCCGTCGCCGCAATGACACCACGGAAACAGCCGCGCCAACTCCCGATTCAGATCTCAAGACTTCGGAGAAATCCGAGGAGTCTGCCAAAAGCGCTCATTGAAAATTCCCGGTGAGATCGCGCCTTCGCCGTGATCTCACCTTGGGCCAATGACCACGCGTTATTGATCATTGGCCTCCCACGCCGCGATCCCGCTTAAACCGTTCTCGGTACCTCCGGCGATTTCGCCGCGAGCTTCATGTCCACTGCGAAGAAGCCGCCACCGGCGAGGAACAACGCCACATACGCACCGAGATAAAGAAACGCGAGTTCCCCGCTGCCGGTTCCGCTCAACTTACCACCGTGCGCGATGAAAAAGGCCACCGCCATCGTCACGCCGCCCAGCACTGCGCCCAGTCGCGTAAACAATCCGATGATCAACAACACCGACGCGCCCGCCTCACCCAAAACCGCGAGAGTGTAACTCGCCTGCGGCCCGATCCCCAGCGGATCGGCAAACGTCGCCGCCTTTTCCTGAAACGCCAGGATCTTCGGCCATCCGTGCAACAGCAGCATCGACCCGCCGACCCAGACCCTCAGTAGCAGCAAAGCGAGATCGATACTCGCCGGAATAAAACGCAATTGGAGAACTTGATCGCGATATTCATGCGCTCCAAGTCCGCTCCGCTCTGCAATCCAAGGCAAGCCCCTCCTCCGGCCAACCGCGCTGCAAAGCGCACCGCGGTCCCCCAACGCCCCGATCGATTCCGACCCTCTACTTCTCGTCGATCACTTCGCGGACCGTCTTTAGCAGCGCCGTCATCGTGAATGGTTTTTCCAGCGTGCGCCGCACACCGAGTACGCGAGCGATATCGAGCAGCAGCTCACGCTTCGTCGCGCCACCGCCGGAGATCGCGATGATCTTGAGCTGTGGGTACTGCTTGCGGATATGGCGGATGACTTCCACGCCATCCGATCCCGGCATCACCATGTCCGTGATCACAAGGTCCACCGGCTGCTCCGCGAGGCTCTTCATTGCCGCGCGTCCATCCTCCGACGCAAGAACCTCGTAGCCGAAGCGCCGCAAAAAATCCGACTGCACCACGCGCAGCACCTCATCATCATCCGCCAGCAGGATACGGATGCCCGCACCTGTCTGAGACGGAGGTTCCGCCTCGGCTGCAAGTGGAGACCGTGTGCCACCCTCCCGGCCTTTTCCGCTATTCTGAAATGAATGCGAAGTCATTGTCTGAATGTGTGGACGGGACCCGCCGTCCCCGCAAGCCCTCCGCCAGAGGACTTATCGCCGCCCTCCCTCCGGCTTTTTCTCGTCCAGCACCCGCCTGATCGCCGCACTCAACGCCGCCGCGGTCAGCGGTTTTATCAACAGGTCGCGCATGCCCTGAGCCTGCACTTTCTCTGCGGTCCATGTGCCAGTAAATCCGCTCGCCAGCACGACTGGCAACTCCGGCCTGAGCGCTAGCATCTCCCTGCCCACATCAACACCCGTCATGAACGGCATGGAAAGATCCGTGATCACAATATCGAAACCGTCCGGATTTTCCCGGAACCGCTCCATCGCCGCCACCGGCGAACTCAGGGCCGTCGTCTGATAGCCCAGCTTGTCGAGCAACTGCCGCGTCGAATCGCACAGCGCCAGCTCATCGTCGATGAAGAGCACGCGCTCGCCGTGTCCGCTCATCAATGGCTGCGCACCCACCGGTCCTTCCTCCGTCGCACCGATCTGCTCGGGGAAATAGAGCCGGAAGGTCGTGCCCTTCCCCAGGACGCTTTCCACCGTCACCGCCCCCTCGTGATCCTGCATGATACCGTGGACCACGGACAGACCGAGCCCCGTGCCTTCGCCCGGCCCCTTCGTGGTAAAGAAGGGCTCGAATGCCCGTTTCAAAACCGCGGAGGTCATGCCGCTGCCCGTGTCGCTCACCGTCACACACGCGTAGAAACCTTCGCGCAAATCCGGCTGTATCCGAACCTGCGCCGCATCCACTTTCACCCGGCCAAGCATGACACTCAAACGCCCTGGCCGGTCCCTCATCGCGTAGGCCGAGTTGGTGCAAAGATTCATCAGGACCTGGTGCACCTGCGAAGGATCGGCGAGCACCACCGGCACATCGTCCGAAATGCGCACCGAGAGTTCGATGGTCGCAGGCAACGTCGATCGCACCAGGCTCAGAACCTCGTCGATCACCGGCTTCAAAGGCATGGCCTTGCGCTCCTGCTTGCGCTGGCGGCTGAAAGTCAGGATGCGCCGCACCAGATCTCGCGCACGGTTGCTCGCCTTCTGCACCTGGTCGAGGTGCTGCCGCACTTCATCGGGATTATCGACATCCATCGCGGCCAGTTCCGCATAAGCCATGATCGCCGTGAGGATATTGTTGAAATCATGCGCAATGCCTCCCGCCAGCTGGCCGAGGGCCTCGAGCTTCTGGGCCTGCCGCAACTGGGATTCCAGCTCCGTCTGCGCCCGCTCCGCTTCTATCCGCGCCGTCTGGTCCTGGACAACCGTCAGGAAATAATCGACCGCCCCATCGGGCTTGCGAATGCACCGCACCGCGATGCTCGCATGGATGATCTCGCCATCCTTCCGACGGTAGCGCTTGTCCAATCCGTAGGTGTCCACCTCGCCAGCCACGGCACGCCGCAAATGCTCTTCGTTTCTCTCCAGATCGTCAGCCGGCGTGAGATCACTCCACTTCATCCCGCGCAGTTCCTTCTGCGTGTATCCGAGCATCCGGCACAGCTGGTCGTTCACCTCCAGCCAGCTCTTGTCCGGCCCGGTGATCGCCATGCCGATCAACGGCGACTCAAAATAACTCCTGAACCGGGCCTCGCTGTCCCGCAACGCCTGCTCCGCCGCACGTTGCTCCGTCACATCGCGGATCACCAGCACGAGACACATCCGCCCCGCGATTTCCACTGTTTCCGCCGCCAGCACGCACGGACGTGGCAGGCCCGACAACGGCCGGGCAAGCGCTTCGAAATCCTTAACGGAGCCCTTCGCCTTCAGTGCCTGCAGCAGCCGGTCCCGATCCTCCGGTATCGCCCACAGGTTCAGATCCCGCGAGGACTTCCCGATGATGTCCGCCGCCTTGCACGCAAACAGACGTTCGAACCCCTCGTTGATTTCCATGAAACATCCCGTCGCCACGTCCGACACTGAAATCGCGTCCGGACTTGAACGAAACGCCTTGGAAAACTTTTCCTCGGAGGCCTGCAACGCCTGTTCCGCCTCTTTCTGCTCCGTCACATTGCGGGCGAATCCGGCGATGCGGTGGATTCGCCCGCTGGCATCGCGGATCGGAATCAAAAACGTGCTGTAGAGGCCTGGTCCTCCTCCTCCCGCAAATCCCAGCGTCTCGACATACTCGATCGGCCGGCCTTCCTCGAGACACCTGCGGTAATTGTCGTTCAACTGCGCCGCTACGGCTGGCGGCATCACATCCTGCGGACGTCGTCCACACGCTTTGATGGATGGCACTCCGCTCATCTGCGCCGCCGCCGGGTTGAACTCTTCATAGACAAACTCCTTCGCCGGCGTCACGCGCAACGAGAAGATCGCTTCCGTCGTATGCGCGAAAATTTCCTGAAGCCGCTCCGTCGCGTCGCGCGCGGACTGCTCCGCCTTTGTGTGCTCCACATGCAGCAGAAGCTGCGTCGCCTGATCCGCCAAACCACCCGCGAACACACGCTCATCCTCGGTCCACGCCCGCGGCCCTCCTTTATGCTCGAGACAAAGAACCCCGACAACATAGCCGCGAATCCGAATAGGCGCATCGAGTGTCGCCCCAATCCCGTTCGGCGCGAAATAAGATGGCACCAAGTCCGCCACCCTCACATCCGTCGAAACATCGTCAATCGCCACGCCTTTCTCCCGCTGGATCGCCGCAAAGTACGCCGGAAAAAAATCCCTGCTGAGGGCGTGCTGTTCTCCATGCGAATTCGCGCCGCGCACATAGATATCCGCACACACAAGCGTGCGCCCGAAATCGTCCAGCAGCCACACACTGGCGAGGTCCACCTGAACCGCCGATGCCGCGAGCTCCGTGAGCCGTCGCACGCCCGCGTCAAAATCTCCAGCCACAGACGCGGGGTCGCCCACCAGCTCCATCAGCGCCGCCGCTTGGGCGCGAGAGCGCCGCTGCCTCGCCTCCTCTTCGCTTTCCGCCCTCCGCCGGGAGCCAAGTTCTGTGATCGCCACCAGCACAAACGTCTGGTCGCCCAGCAAAAGCGGGCTCATCCCCATCTCCACCGGCAACTCCGCTCCGTCCTTCCGTACGACGCACAAATCCAGTGCACTCCCAAAAGGCCGCGCCTTCGGCTCCGCAAAAAATTCCTCCAGGAAAACCGCCAGCCGCTCGTGAAGCCTCGATGGCAGCAGCGAACCCAGCGGCAGCGTCATCAACTCCTGCCGCGACCAGCCCCACAGCCGTTCCGCTTCGGCATTAGCCAATCGGATACGCACGCGGCGGTCCACTGCGACCAGCGCCACAGGTGATGCTTCGAGCACCGCGTGAAGCGGCCCCTCCGGCCGCAACAACTCCAGCGAAAACAGATTCGGTGTTTGAGAAGTCAAAGCGTGTCACGCATCCGCACCCTCGGCGGCAATTCGTTGCGCCCCGCCAGCATGCGGCTCACACGTCTCTAGGAAAGAGGATTTTAATCGCAGGCCTGCATCCCCGCTCATCCTAGAACCCCGCACGACATGAGATCGTTCGGCTACGGACAAAGCACCCGCCCGGCAGGGAAGGCACGAGGACGGCCGTCGGAACATCCCCATGACCTCCGGACTCTTTCCCCATGCGTTCCCTGCCGGGCGGGTGCCTGTGGCTAGCGTTTTTCCATCGATGGCAGTAACGACCGCACTGCCTGAAGCAGGGCCACCAGCGTGAAGGGCTTCATCAGCGTCACATTGGCCCCCAACATGCGCGCAATATCCGTCATCAATTGTGGCGTCATCGGTCCGCCTCCCGAAATAGCCAGGATTTTCACGGACGGATGCTCACGGCGCAGATGCTGGATCAACTGAACGCCATCCGTTCCCGGCATCACCATGTCCGTGATTACCAGGTCGGCCGGCTGTGCGTTCAGGTGCTGGATCGCCCCCACGCCATCCGCAGCCGCATCGACGCGATAGCCGAAACGACGCAGGAAATGCGCCTGCACCATCCGCAAGACTTCGTCGTCATCGACCAGCAGGATTCGCGGCGCGCCGTGTTCGTCACCCATGTCGGTTTCGTCCGCCATGTCGGGTGTTCGCAGGGGAAGCTGCTCGCTCATCCATTGACCTCCTCAGCAGGGATGTTGGCGAAAAAATCACTGCCGCCAGCCACAACCGTTTTCGCAGGCGCCGCCGACGGACGACGCAAAATGGTCTTCACCAATCCGCGACGCTGGACAGGCGCTTCAACAGCAACCGGAGCCTTCGCTGCAACGGCCTCCATCGACCGACGACCCGACCGCGTGCCTTCGACCAGCGCACGCAATTCACCCACTGCCTCTTCAAGCGAAGCCGCCTGCGCATTCAATTCTTCCGACGCACTCGCGCTCTCCTCCGCACCCGCTGCGGTGTGCTGCGTGACGGTGTCCATCTGCGTGACCGCCGTGTTGATCTGCCCAATGCCGGAGCTCTGTTCGCGCGATGCCGTGGCAATCTGCCCGACAAGATCGTCCACCTGGCGCGCTTTCTCCACGATTTCGCGCAACCCGGTCGAAACTTTTGCGCTGATCTCCACACCATGTTCGCTCTTCGAGATGGCGTCCTGGATTTTCTCCTCAGTCTCCTTCGCCGCCGTCGCAGAACGTTGCGCGAGCGAACGCACTTCATCGGCCACGACCGCAAAACCGGCACCCGCTTCACCGGCGCGGGCCGCTTCAACTGCAGCATTCAACGCGAGCAGGTTTGTCTGAAACGCGATCTCGTCGATCGTCTTGATGATCTTCGCAATGTTGTCGGACGACGCCTTGATCGCGTCCATCGAGCGGGTCATCTCACCCATATCAGTTGCTCCCATCTCAGCCGCCTGACGCGTTTGTGTCGCAATAGCCTTCGCCGAGTTGGCATCGTCGGCATTCCGGCGCGTCATGCTCGACATTTCTTCGAGGGACGCGCTCGTCTCTTCGAGAGAGGCCGCCTGCTCCGTCGCACCTTCGGCCAGTTGCTGGCTGGTTCCTGCAATCTGCGAGGATGCAGCCGCCACTTCCGCCGCGCCTGTCGAGAGCGAGAGCGCGACTTTTTTGAGCCGTCCGTTGATGGCAGCGATGCTGGCGATCGCGATAACCGCGCCGGCGACAAGCGCGCCACTCAATCCGATCAAGATGCCGCGCTTGGCCTCTTCCACGCCTTCGGTGATTTCTACTCCACCCGCTTCACCATCAGTCTTGTTGAAATCCACCAAAACCTGCAGCGCCTGCTGATAAACCTGGTAGGCAGGGTTCAGATCCTGATCCACGCGCTTCAAAATATCTGCGCGGGAGGATGTCTCGACCGCGGCGACGAGCTCGCGGCGGATCTTGGAATACGTTTCCCGCACAGGCTTCACCGCTTCGTAGAGCGCACGCTCTTTGTCGCCCGTGATGCTTGTCTCGTAGAGTTTGAACACCTGGTCCATGCGCGCGCTGTTCGCCTTCATTTGCGCTTCGAGCGCTGGACGCTCCTCGGCGCTCGCGATGAGCAACAGACGTTGCGTGATCGCCGAATTGGTCATCGTGATCGTCGCGAGCTGGCCGGTCGAATAAACGCCAGGCAGGCACTGCTTCGCCACACGGTCTGCGTCGTGGCTTATCTCCACGAGGCGCGTGTAGGCGTAGGCTCCGAAGCCGGCGGCAATGATGAGCAGCGTCGAGAAGCCGAAGATGATCCGGCGGGCGATGGTCCAGTTTTTCATAGGGATGTAGGTTGAAGGAAATGGAAATTTCCCGAGGGCGCTGCGGCTCGCTCCGTCGCGTGTGAACGCAAAAAAGGCACAGCCGGACCACGCTCTCCTGGAGAGAAATTGGTCTGGCTGTGCCTTCGACTTGCAGGCCCATACGTCCTGCCGGAGAAAGCTGTCCACAACTCGGTTTGTGGACCTGACACGCCTCACTTCGGGTCGTCCCGCCCAGAACTTGAGAACTTTTCAGCTCATTTTGCAGGGCTGAGGAAAAGTCCCCAGCCCCCGAGCCAGCTCTCTTCAACGGGGCGCCACGCCCAAACCCCGCCAGTTATTCCGACGCCTTCTTCACTTCAACGGCCGGCGTCCGCTCCAACAGTTTCTCCAATTGATAACGCAGGTCCGCGAGCTCCTTGCTCTTGAAATTCTGCTTCGTGCGCTCAAGCACGTCCACCGTACGCCGAATCGCCGCGACATGCTCGATCTGCGCGAGCCCGTTTTGCCCTCCACGTTCGCCGACTGCCGTCGCCCGCTCCACATCGGAGAGAACAAGGATCGTCTGCCGCAGCATCACGCGCAGATAGCTTTCCATGCGCCCGCCTTGTCCGCGCGGTGACCGTCGCGCCGCCCGCTCAAGTTCCTCCAGTTCCGCGCCCCACGTCTCCAGACGTGCGCGTCCCGACCGCAGGATTTTCAACCCGCGATACTCACCGATCGCCTGCGTGAGCACCGCCAGCAACTCCTCCATCTCCGGCGGCTTCGTCAGGTACGCGGCAACCGCCAGCCTCACCGATCGCGCCGCCGTTTCCACCGTGGGCTTCCCCGTCAGCAGCACCACCGGCATTCCCGCCGCCAGCGCAGGCACATTCTCGATCAGCTCGAGTCCCGCGTTTCCCGGCATGTTGATATCCGACAGCAGGACATCGAACTCGCCCGAGCCCAGCGCAGCAATGGCCTCCGCGCCCGAAGCCACGCACACGCATTCAAAACCACTTCGACGGATCACCTCTGCGAGACCGTCGCGCACAGCGACGTCATCATCGGCAAACAGGATTTTTCCAGCGGAGCCCGGGATATTTTCGTCGGCGTTAGGCATGTGAGAAAATGGCCGGCTTTTCGTCCAAAGCGCGTCGTAGCGCCACAGCCAAGACTTCGACGGAGACCGGTTTCGCGATAAGGTCCCGCAAGCCGAGCGATTTCACACGCTCCGGCGTCCACGTGCCACTGAAGCCACTGACCAGAAGCACAGGCAATTCGGGCCTCAGCGCAAAAATTTCCATCGCGAGATCAAGGCCCGTCATCTTCGGCATCGTGAGATCCGTGATCACCAGATCGAAACTCATCGGATCGCTTCGGAAGCGCCGCAGCGCCTCCTCCGGATCATTCAACGCCACCGGCGCATAGCCGAGATATTCCAGCAACCGCGTGCCCGCGTCGCACAACACGCGCTCGTCATCCACGAACAAAACCCTCTCGCCCCGTCCGCGCGGGAGCGTTCGCTCGCCCGACGCTTTTTCGGCAGGTCTTGGAGCCGTTTCCTCATACGCCGGCAGAAAGATCCGGAACGTGCAGCCTTCGTTCGGCCGGCTTTCCACGGTGATCGCCCCGTCATGATCCTTCACGATTCCATGCACGACGGGCAGTCCCAGCCCGGTACCTTCCGTCGGCCCTTTCGTCGTGAAAAACGGATCGAAGATGCGCTTCAAGACATCGGCGCTCATGCCATGCCCGGTGTCGCTCACCGTGAGCCGCACATGACGACCTGCACGTAATTCCGCATGCGCGCCCACCTGAATCTCCACAGAATCCAGCGAAACCGTCAGCCTCCCCGGTTGCTCGCCCATCGCATGCGCGGCATTCGTGCAGAGATTCATCATCACCTGGTGAATCTGCGCGGCATCCGCGAGGGCTACGGGAGCAGCGTCGTCGATCCTGGTTTCGATCTCGATCGTCGAGGGCAGCGTTGAGCGCAACAGCTTCAGGACCTCGACCACCACCGCCTGCAACCGCAGCGGCTTGCGCTCGTGCTGCTGCTGACGGCTGAACGCCAGGATCCGCCGCACCAATTCCTTGGCCCGTCCTCCCGCCGCGCGCACCTGCGCGATATGCTTGCGCACTTCCTCCGGCTTCTCCGCATCCATCCCCGTCAGCTCCGAGTAAGCCATGATCGCCGTGAGGATATTATTGAAGTCATGCGCGATGCCTCCCGCCAGCTGCCCGAGCGCTTCCAGCTTCTGCGCCTGCCGCAACTGCGCCTCCATCTCGGTCTTCGCCGCCTCCGCCGCCAGACGCGCCGTGATGTTTTCGTTGAGCGACACGATGCAGGGCCGACCTTGCAGCTGGATAATCTCCGAGTTGTTGCGGATGACCAGCGCCCGTCCCTGCCGGTCGATAAAGTTCAGCTCGAAATCCCGGATCCGCCCATGCTCGCGCAACTGCTTCGCCATCTCCACGCGCTCCTCCGGATTTTTCCACATCCCGAGTTCAATCGACGTCCGCCCCACCGCCTCCTCGCGAGAGTACCCCGAGAGCTTCACAAAGCTGTCGTTCACCTCGATGTACCGCCCGGTCTCCAATTCTGAAAGCGTGACCGGATTCGGGCTCCCCATGAATGCCAGATGGAATTTCTCCTCCGAAGCTCTCAACGCCTGTTCAGCCGCCCGTCGCGCACTCACGTCTGTGATCGCCGCGAGCACGTACAACTCTCCTTCAAAGGGCAGCGGTTTCAGAGCCATCTCGATCGGAATTTCCACGCCGGCCTTTGTTTTCACAAAGAGATCCGTCGCCGCGTGGCCGAAGGGAGTCACGTGGGGTGACCCAAAGAAATTCCCGAAAAAAATCCCCGCACGTTCGTGCAATCGCGACGGCAGCAACGCCACCACGGGCATCTTAACCAGTTCCTCGGGCGAGTAACCGGACATCCGCGCCGCTTCACCGCTCGCGAACAGCAACCGGCCCAGTCGATCGGCAATCACCAGCACAGCGGGCGATGCCTCCAAAACAGCCAGCAACGCTCGATCCGCAGAGACCGCGCGGGACGAAAACGGATTAGAAGTGATATTGCTCAAAACTAAAAATGTGCCGCCTGCACAGGCGGCCACAGGTCAGTCGTGCCGGAATGCACGCGAGCTTGTCCGAACAATCTCCTAAGGAAAGCGCAAAACCGGCGCGTCTTAACGGAGTGCCCCTTCTTCAGGGCTCTCGTTCACACCGCTTGGCATGTCTTTCAAGCTCCAGCCCGCAGCACACAGGTGCCTCAGCCGTTTTTCGCCGCCTCGAGTTCTTCCCAACGCGCAAACGCGGTCGCGTGCTCGCGCTCGATCTCCGCCAGCCGTGCCTCGGCCACGCCAACGGCATGCCGGTCTTTGTGATAAAAGCTCGCGTCGGATAATTTCCCCGCCAGCTCCGCCTGCTCGCGTTCGAGTCGCTCGATCTGCGCGGGCAAACCTTCGAGCTCCTTCACTTCTTTGTTCGTCAGCTTGCGCGTCTTTGCCGCCGGCGCCGCGGCAGGCGCCTGAGCCCCACCTTTCGCCGCCGGTGCTTTCGCAGCGGTAACCGACGCCTTCAACTCAGCCGTCTTCGCCTGCTTCTCCTTTTCCTTCACCCAATCTGAATAACCGCCGACGTACTCTTCGATGCGCCCGTCGCCTTCGAAAACCATCGAGCTCGTCACAACATTATCGAGGAAATCGCGGTCGTGGCTCACCAGCAGCAGTGTGCCCTTGTACTCCACGAGCAAGTCCTCGAGCAGATCGAGCGTCTCGATATCGAGGTCGTTCGTCGGTTCGTCCATCACGAGCACATTCGCGGGTTTCGTGAACAGCCGCGCGAGCAGCAACCTGATTGCGTTCTCCACCAGAAAGCACTCGCGCCGGTGTGCGTGCACGCTCGGGTGAGAACAAAAACTCCTGCAGATAACTGATCACGTTGCGCGTATGCCCGTCGATCGTGACGGTCGCATTCCCGTTCGCGATATTGTCGGCGACAGTCTTGTTGTCGTCGATCTGCGCGCGCAGCTGATCGTAGTAAACCACGTCGAGCTGCGTCCCGAGTTTCAACGTCCCGCCCGTCGGCGTGAGCTGTCCGAGCAGCAGCTTGATGAGCGTCGTCTTGCCCGCGCCGTTCGGCCCGATGAGCCCGATCTTGTCGCCGCGCGTGATGCTCGTCGTGAAATCGCGCACCATCACGCGACCATCCGGCCACGCGAAGGAAACATTCTCCGCATCGATCACCTTCACTCCGGACTTTTCAGACTCCGTGATCTTCATCGTCACATTGCCCACGCGATCGCGACGCGCCGCCCGCTCCGCGCGCATCTGCATCAGGGCATGCACGCGCCCCTGCGCCCGCCCGCGCTGTGCCTTCACGCCTTTGCGGATCCACACTTCCTCCTGCGCGAGTTTCTTGTCGAAGGCCGCGTTCTGTTTCTCTTCCGCTGCGAGCACTTCCTCTTTGCGCGTCAGGTACGTGTCGTAATCGCACGCCCAGCTCGCGAGCCGCCCGCGATCCAGCTCCACGATGCGCGTCGCCAGCTTTCTCAAAAACGTGCGGTCGTGCGTCACGAAAAACAGCCCGAGCTTCTGCGAAAGCAAAAACTCCTCGAGCCACAAGATAGACTCCAAATCGAGATGGTTCGTTGGCTCGTCGAGCAGCAGAAAATCGGGCTGCCCCGCGAGCGCCCGAGCCAGCAACACACGGCGCTTCAACCCGCCCGACAGCTCCGAAAACTCCATATCCGCCTTCAGCTGGAGCCGGTCGATCAGGTTATCCACGCGCACATCGCGCTCCCATTCCTCTTCATGTTCGCCCAGCGGACGCAGCCCCGACGCCACGATATCGATGACAGAGCCTGACATATCCGTCGGCACTTCCTGCGTGAGCTGCGTGAACACCGCTCCCGGCTGACGCGACACCACGCCCGTGTCCGGCTTCATCGCGCCCGTGATCACCTTCATCAGCGTGGATTTTCCCGCGCCATTACGACCGAGCAGACACACGCGTTCGCCCGGATCGACCTGGAAATTCACGTCCTTGAGGACATGCGGGCCACCGAAGCTGAGATTCACATCGAGAAGGTTAACAAGAGCCATGAGCGCCCGAAAAGTTGGGCACGCCTCCACCCGATGCAATGCCCGACATCCACTCCGTCATCGTTCTCGTATGCCGGCCGGCTCGCTGCCATCCGCCGCCCGCCATCTCCGCCAATCCCGTCCATCCTCTTAATCCTGTTCAAAAACTCCGCCCTTCTCCCTCTCCGTCCCCACCCACCCGCTCTTTCCGTTTCCAGCCTTCCTGATTTCTACATTCAAAAATTTCCTGAGTCCAAAGCTTGATTTCTCGCATGTTCGTCCGAACGTACGTTCACACGAACGCCACCGCTCACATGCTCACCGAGAAACAGGAAGCCGTCCTCGATTATTTGCGCGAATTCCAACAGCGCGAAGGCGTGCCTCCTTCCACCCGCCAGATCTCCAAGCACTTCGGCTTCACCAGCCAGACCTCGGCCGTCCAGCACCTCCGCGCCCTCGCCAAACGCGGCCTCGTCGAACAACTCGTCCATGGCTCCTGGGGCGTGAAAAGCCGCGAGATCCAGACCCACTTCACCGACGTCCCCGTCTACGGGTCCATCCCCGCCGGCTACGCCGAAACCCGCGAACAGGAAACGCTCGAAACCGTTTCCATCGACCCAGCGCTCTTCGGACTTTCCCCGCGAAAAAAATACTGGGCCCTCGTCGTCAGCGGCGACTCCATGATCGACGCCCACATCGTCGATGGCGACCTAGCCCTCCTCGAAACCCGTGAGCCCAAGCCCGGCGACATCATTGCCGCCTTGATCGACGGTACCACCACAACACTCAAACGCTACGTCATCGAAAAAGGCCGCGCCATCCTCCGCGCCGCCAACGAGCGTTACGCCGACATCAAACCCGACCGGCTCGAAAGCCAGGGTGTCCTCGTCGGCCTCATCGGACGCGGCAAACGCTAAGCGGCTCGTGCGTCAGCGTCACCAGACGGATTCAAACACGTAGCTGCCCGACTCTACTGCAAGCACGGCGCGATCACTTTCAGTGCGCAGTAGTTTGACGCCTGCCACCCCGGTAATCGCACGGCCGGTTTCACGAATTGTCGTCGCCCCGTCTTTGCCAGTCGCGAGCGGCAGATACACCGTCGCGGTCGTGTTTGTCGGGACAGTGACCTTGAGCGTGAACTTCGCCGGATTCCGAGGCTCCGCTTTGGCGGCGTTTTCCGGACACTCCCAACGCACCGAGATTTTGCCGTGGATGGAATCGTAGCTCGCTTCAGTCCACGTCACGCCGCCCACAGGCTGCGGAGCGACGACGAACTTCTTGAATCCTGGCGCGCCCGCATCCGGACGGATGCCGGCCAAGTCATGATAAAACCACTCGATGACCTGCCCGAGCATGAAGTGATTGTGCGACGCGCCACGACTCGCGTTCCATGACTCAGGCAATGCCGTCGCGCCTTGATTGATCTGATAAACGTAACCCGGCTGCTCCGACTGCGTGATGAGTTTGTACACGACGTCCGAACGCCCTGCGTCGGCGAGTGACCGGAGGAGATAGCGGAATCCGATGTCGCCCGCGGTCGCGTAACCACGTTCCTCGACGTCCTTCACGATCGCCGCGAGCACGCTCGCCTGAGCCGTTGGCTCGGCGATGTTCAGCCCGAGCGCGATGGCGTTCGATGCCTGCGAGTTGGTCGCATACGTTCCGGTGTCGGCTTTGAAAAATTCTTTCTGATAACGCGCGTGAATCTGCTTCGCCTTCTCCGCGTAAAGCGCCGCGTCGTCTTTTTTTCCGAGGAGCTGAGCGATCTGTGCGAGCATCCCGGCATCGTGAAACAGAAACGCCGTCGCCGTGATCGGCGCGGGCGTGAGGCCCGCGCGACCCTTTTTGTTGATATCGAGATCGTACCAGTCGCCCAAACCGTCGGACAAAATCCCGTCCTGCGTGCGGCTCTCGAGATAAGCGAAGTAGGTTTTCATCCGCTTGTAGTGCGAGCGCAGCAGCTCGATATCGCCGGTGAATTGGTACTGCTGCCAAGGCACGAGGATGAATGCGGCGCCCCACTCCGCCGCACCGCGAAACGCGCCTTTGAACTTAGTGTACTCCGGCGCGATATTGGGAATCAGCCCTTCGTCAGTCTGCGCCTCGGCCATGTCCCACATCGCCTTCGTGTAGATGCGCGCCGTGTCGAACTCGTAGCGGATCGAAGGACCGTTGAGATGAAACTGCTCGATCCAGCCGAGCTTCTCGCGGTGCGGGCAATCGGTCAGCACCGACACCATGTTCGAGCGCTGCGCCCAACGCACGAGATCGCGGATGCGGCCCAACATCGGATTGGATGAGACAAACTCGCCCAGCGGCTCGGCAGTCGCGTGAACGATGTTCATTTCCACGCTCTCTAATTTCGGAAGCGCGCCGCCTTCGGCCGCGGGCGTAAACTCCGTGTAGAGATAGCGCGACCCGACATAGTAGAACTTCGGAAACCAAGTCTCCTCTCCATCGGTCGCCTTGGTGTATTGCCACCATGCGCTGCCGCGATGAGCGCCACCCATCGTGCCGCGGTCGATCGTACCGTCTTCGTTGATCACTTCGCCGGGCGTCATCTTCACCGTCGATCCCGCCGGACCGCTCACGCGGATACGCGGCATGAAGGAGGCGTTCTGGCCAAAATCGTAGAGCACCACGCCAGGTTTCAGCTCGCGGACCGAAACGGGTTTTCGCGTTTCAATCACACGGATCGGCTCCGAGTCACGGCTGTGCGCCTTGAGCACGAATGCCGGACGGTTAACCGGCACTGCATTCGGCCACTTCGAATCGTCGAAGCCCGCGTTGCGCCAGCCCTTCGGTTCTTTGCGCGCATCGAAATCCTCGCCGCTGTAAATACCGTTGAACGTCACTGGACCCGGATCCGTGCGCCACTTGTCGTCGGTGCCGACAAACTCCACCAAGCCGTCCGCATACTCGAGCCGGAGGCTTAGAATCCGCGCAACGGCCCGAACGAGCCCGTGAACTTCGCAAAACGATTCCGGCGCACGACGTGGTACATGCCGTTGCCGAGTTCCATCGTCGCTGCGTTGGCGCCCTCTTTGAGGAGTGCCGTCACATCTTCAGTGCGATAAAGAATCGTCTCGTCGAAATTCGTCCAGCCCGGTGCGAGCAGATCCTGCCCAGCTTTCCCTCCGTTAAAACCGAGCTCATAGATGCCGACGCCCGAGACGTGCGCGACCGCGCGCTTCAATCCGGGCTTCACGGCAAACTCGCGGCGCATGATCACCGCTTCGCTCGTGGTCGGAGGTGTGATCCAAATCCCCTTCCAGTCTTTTTCCTCGAGCAGTCCCATCGTCCAGGTCGCTGGAGCACTCCATGCCGACGGCTTGCCCTCT
>JASGJB010000064.1:0-19302 GCA_049840895.1 Nibricoccus sp.
AATGAGAGAGTGGTGTCGCTCATGCCGAGATTGAGCAATTGAGAGAGTGGGCCGGCGATGTTGATATTGAATATCACCTGTTTGACGGCGCCTGTTTGATCGGCCGGGCTTGCGTCGAAGATGACGCGGGCGGAGCGGCCCTCGGAATCGCCGTCAGGAGTGAGCGCGAGTTGCAGCGATTTTATGATGAGGTCGGTGCGGCCCAGCTCGATGTTCTGGAGGTCATCGTAAACATCATTGCGAATGGAAAGCCAGCGGCCGAGGGCGCCGGGAAGAAATTCGAAGCGCGCGGGAATGCGTGAGGTAAGGAAGCCGGGTGATGCTGCGAGACGGATGGACGTTGGTTCGAATTCGTCGAGTTTGATGCGGCCAATGCCGATCTTGAAACCACTGGCCGGGCTCCAGCCGAGCGAGAGATCGCCATCCAAACGGCCGCGGGCATCGGCTAGTCCGGAGGGAAAAAGCTGCGCGAAATCCTGGAGGCCGATGCGCTTGATCTGCACGCGCGTTTCAACGGATAACGGGGGAAGGGGAAGGGTGAACCGTCCGGAGGCGACTTCGCCACCGGCAATCTCGATGCGCGCGGAATCGATGACGACCGATGCGAGGCTTTCCAGATGACCGGTCAGAGAGAATGCGCGCGCGCCCAGTCGCGAGGTGGTGATTGTGCGAATAGCGAACGAGAAGGGCGTGGTGCTTTTGAGTGCGAAGTCGGGGCCGAGTTCGAAGTCGCCGTCAAAAGTGATTCCATCGAGCGTCCAGCCTTGCGCGGAGTCGCGCGCGGTGATGCCGGGGCAATGGACGTGAAGCGATCCGGTGGGTTTCAAGTCATTGAGGTTTCCTTCGCCAGAGATAATCAGTTCGCCCGAGGCGGTGACCGATCCAACGGAGGGCGTGTAGCGTTTGGCCAGGCCTGCGAACCACGTGCCGAGCTGAACGCGGGCGTCGTCGATTTTCCAAGTAACGAGTCCCGGTGTTTTCATCGGCCTGCAGAGTGGCGCGCACGACGACGCCCTCGCCGGTGAGAGAGAAGACGGCCGATTGAGTTCCCTTTGAAGGCTGGCGACGCGACGAGCGTCCAGCTGAGCAGCGGCAACGTAGGAAGCGGTGATTTCCCCCTTCAGTGAACCGACGTAGGCGAGCGGCGGCAGCGCGGAGTGGCCGGGTGCAACGGCCAGGCATGGAAGAAGGAGGGCAAAGAGAAAACGCACGCGTGGTGAGATTCGTGAAATGCCCGGAGGTTGCTAGCGGGAAAAGAATTTCATCGCAGGCGTCAGGGCGCAGCGAGCGAATCGATCATTTTGAGGTAACCGGAATAGAAAGACACCGCTTGCCAGCCGATGATGATAAATACGGCGACGAAGAGCAGCGCAGGGTAGAGAAGGCTCGCGATTTTTCAGAAAAGCAACGTGTTGTGCGTTCCTGATATTGTTCAGCGAGTCGAAGGAGATTCTGCTCAGCTGTCCGGTGGATTCGCCGGTTCGATAGAGAGCGATGAAGTCGGGCGGGAAACAGGCGTGACGAGTGGCAAGGCTGCGAGGCCGGGTTGTTCACCGCGGGCGATGACCCTGCCGATGTCAGCGGACGCGTGCGAAGGCAGGGGTGGAGGTGATCACTCCAGCGGCCTGGCCGACGCGTGGCATCTGATCCGCAGATCAGCTTCGAGGAAGTTGCCGAGCGCGAAGGCGAAGTCTGCAACGGACATGGGCGATGACGTATCCGCGAAAGGCGGCAGCAGTCGGGCGAACCGGTGAGCAGCGACTTTGATGCGCGAAGAACAGCAGCGCGGCGCCGGCGAGCCAGATGGGGACGATTGTGAAGGCGAGGGAGCGCACGTAGGCGGCGGGGTCCGAGAGAAAGCCTTTTTCCCAATCGATCATGCGCAGGAGCGGAAGACGACGAGGCCGAGGTGGAGAACGGCGAGGGGATAGGCGCAGGCGAGGAGGAGGCGCGTTTTGACGGCGCTGAATTGCGCGTGACGGGCGGAGAGGTTTCGCAGAACGCGCGGCAGTCGGCCGGTCTGGGCTCCGGCGGAAAGAAAGAGCTGGTTGGACGAAGGAGCGCACGAACCAGCGATGCGGAGCGCGTCGTCGATTCAAGCTTCCCTGATCGACTGTTTCGGCCAGTTGAGGAGCGCGGAGGCAGGGGCGCCGCCGCCGGCTGACGCGCGCAAAGCGGAGGGAAACGGAAGTCCGGCGTCGAGCTGCTGCGCCGAGCAGGTGATACCATGCGGAGAAGTTTTTCGTGGCTGAGCGGGATGGAGGAGTCGCGGGGAGATCAGGCGGGACTGGCGGCGAACGCAGCGAGCTTATTCCGGCCAATGTCCCGGGAGAAAGGTCCACGTGAGGAGCGCGGCTTCGTTTCTCCGTCCTGGCGAACATCGAGACGATGTGGAGATCGTGGACGCGGACGCGTTGGAGATCCACGTCCGAGGATCGGGAGGCTGGCGCGCTTTGAGACGAGCGTCGTAAACCGGACGCAGAGCCCGGGGCGGGTCAGCGCTTTCGGCGATCATGCGCCGGATGAAGGCGACTTCGCCGCCGGGGCACCAGAGCTCGTTGGCGCGTCCGCCGAAATTGAGACGCATCGAGGTGTCACGGCGGGGAGCAATGCCGTGGAGGTTTTTGAGTTTTCTCTGTGTGCCGGCGGCGGCTTCTTCGGGTGAGGAATGGAAGGGCGGGTTGCAGAGCGAGAGGGCGAAACTTTCGCCGGAGCGAGCGATGTTTTGGAACAGCGAGTTCGTAGAAGGTTGAAGGCGGAGCTCGATATTACGGGAGACGGTAGGATTGGCGGTGACCAACTGGTGTGCCCAGTTGATGGATTCAGAATCGATGTCGGTGGCCGTGAAATGCCAGCCGTAGATGCTCGTGCCGAGGAGTGGGTAAATGCAGTCGGCGCCGGTGCCGATATCGAGTGCGCGAATGCCGTTGCCGCGCGGCGGCGCGGAGTCGGGCGCATCGTCAGTCAGCAGATCAGCGGCGTAGTGGAGATAGTCGGCGCGGCTGGGAATGGGCGGGCAGAGATATCCGGACGGAAGATCCCAATGGGCGATGCCGTAGTGGAGTTTCAGCAAAGCCCGGTTGAGCGTGAGGACGGCGGCGGGATTGGAGAAGTCGACGGTGTCGCCCGCGAGCGGGTGAGGTTCGACGAAGCGCGCAAGCTCCGAAAGCGCGGCGACGAGACGGGGGAAATCGTAGGGCGCGCGATGAACGTTGCGCGCGTGCAGCTCGCCGGTCGTGTGGTTTTTCGTTTTTGGCGCGGGTTTCAGACGAGCCGACTAAAACGAATGCAGCGGTGGTTTGAATCGCAAAGACGCGACGACGGGAAATAGGCGTGGTGCGGGGTTTCTGCGACGGCGCGGACTCACTCGCCCGCCGGGATTTCGGATTCAGCCTTGGGATCGGCGGGTTTGGGATGAGAATCGAGTGGAGAAGCGAGAATGGACGAGGCGAGTTCGGGGACAGCGGCTTTCAGTTCTTCGGCCACGAGATTTCCGAAAAGCACGTAGCCCTGGTCGTTGAGGTGCGTGCCGTCAGGGACGGTTTTTTCGCCGCTCTTTTTCATCGGACTGAAGACGAGGCAGCCGTCGCGACCTAATTTTTCACAGAGGGCTTTGCTGCGTGCGTGCAGATCGATGAGTGGCACGTTTTTGGCGGCGGCGATTTCCTTCACGATGGCGACGTGCCCGGCGAGGCTGGAGTTTATCTTGTGAGGATCTGACTTATCGAACTGACGGCGGACGAGCGAGGTGACGAGAACCGGCTTGGCGCCGGCGGCGCGGGCCTCGTCGACGTAGCGATTCATGTAGTCGCGATACTCGTCGAGGGTCGTGGAGCGGCCGGGTTTGCCGGGCTCGTCGTTGTGGCCGAACTGAATGAGGTAGTAGTCGCCTTTGAGTTCGAGGGCTTTTTTCCAGCGGTCCTCCTTGATGAAACTCATTGAACTGCGACCGCCCTTGGCGGTGTTGATCACCTCGGCGCGGGCGGGATCGATGAACTGTTTGAAGCCGAGGCCCCAGCCAGCGTTGTCAGTGACGGTGGAGTCGCCGACGAGGACGATTTTCAGCCGGGCAGGTTCGGCGGATGAGACAAAGGAGGTCGCGAACGAGACGAGGAAGAGTGCGCGAAGAAAACGCAGGGTAGTCATGAGTAGATAAAAAAATCCGGTCAGCTGATAAGACGCGGCTGACCGGATTGAAGATACAGGCGATTTAACTGCGACGGAGCGACCGGCGCAGCGCGGCTAGGGACGCGAGGGCGGCCAAGAACCAGAGCGAGGGAGCTCCGCCACCACCACCGGATGCGGGAGGCGGCGCGGGCGGTGCTGGCGTGGCCGGAGTGTTCACCGTTAACGTGGCGGCGTTGCTGGTGACGGAGCCGCCGGCGTTGGTGACGACCACCGTGTATTGGGCGGCGTCCGACGTTGCAGCGCTGGCGATGCTGAAGGTGGCGGAGGTGGCGCCGGTGATATCAACGCCGGCCTTGCGCCATTGATAGGTAAGCGTCGGGTCGCCGCTGGCAGTGACAGTGAAGGAGGCGGCTCCGCCAGTGTTCACGGTGACGTTGACGGGATGGGTTGTGATCGTCGGCGGGGTGACGGTGCCGAGCGTGACGGTGAACGGAGCGCTGACGACGGTTTCGCCGTTGGCGAGCGTGATGGCGACGGTGTAGAGGCCGGCCTTTGTGGAGTTCATGCCGGTGATCGCGTACGTGGCCGAGGTCGCGCTGGTGATGAGGAAGTTGTTCAGACGCCATTGATATGATGTGGCGGTGAAGCCGGTGAAGTTTGCGGTGAGCGTGGCGCTGCTACCGGGGGCAACTGCTTGAGCGCTGCCGGCAGTGGAGCCGGTGATCGTGGCAGACAGAACGGCGGGAGAACTGGAGTTGAGGCCGGCGGTGTTGCCTGCGTGCGCGAGGACGAGCGTTTTCACGTCGAGGCTCGCGGAGCTCGTGGTGGGCTGGAGCTTGTAGGAGTAGGCGGGTGTGAACACGAGGTCCGTGCCAGGATCAGCCGCGGTTCCGGTGACGCTGGTGTAGCGGTTGCCGATGGCGCGGATGAGACCGTTCGCGAGCAGGGCGTTGTTGTCGCTCTTGGAGAGCGGGCTGGCGACGTTTTCGTAGGCGTTATTCTCGGAGAGGAACTGGGCCATGTCGCGTGCGAGCGCGGCGTAGGAATTTCCCGGAGTGTTCCAGTAGTTGTTGTAGAGATGGATGTGGCCGTTGGTGCTGGACGGCTGGCGCTGGTCGCAACGATCGGACCACCAGTTGTGGTGCATGGTGATGCGGAGCGGCGCGCCGGCTGAGATGACCTCGTCGGTGACCGGATCGCGGATGAGCAGACCGTCGGAGATCATCGTGAACCGGTGATCGGCCTGGCCGGTGGTGTAGTAGAATTCACACCAGGAGATGGTGACGAGGTCGGCTCCCAAACGCGTGTCGATCATGCCGTCCGCGCAGTCGAACACGGTGCAGTGCGTGATGAAGACGTTTTTGCCGGTGTCGATGGAGACGCCGTCGCCGCCGTCGGTGTAGCGGCCGTCGGAGCCGAGGATGGTGCCGGGGTTGGTGATGTTGAGTCCGCGCAGGATCACGTTTTCGACACCGCTGCCGATGTTGATATTGCCGACGATGGTGGCGTTCGCGTCGACGCCCTGGATGGTCTTGTTGGATTTGACGCGGATGTTTCCGCCGACGCTCGAGAGATTTAAAATGCCGGATACCGTGATGACTGCGGGGCTGGTGGATTCGGCGGCGGTTTTAAGCGCGGAGGCGGTGGTGACGAGTGTCGCGGTCACCGATCCGCCGCCCGTGACGGCGCTGGCGAAACCATCCGGTGCGGTCACTGCGAAACCAGGCTGGCTAAGCGTGAGGGTGGCGGTGCTGCTGGTGGCGGAGCCCGTGGAGTTGGTGACGATGACACGATAGCCGGCGGCGTTGGGCCACTGGGCGGCGGTGATCGTCAGCGTGGATGAAGTGGCGCCGGCGATAGTGGCGAACGATCCGGAGGAATCCTTTTGCCACTGATAAGTCAGCGGAGCGGTGCCTGAAGCGGCGACGGTGAAGCTGACGGAGGCGCCGATGTTGGCGGACTGGCTGGCCGGTTGCGTGGTGATAGCGGGAGCGCTGGTGGTGGTTACGGTCAACGTCGCGGCGTTGCTGGTGGTGGAGCCGCCGGCGTTGGTGGCGACGACGGTGTAGCTGCCGGCGCTGCCAGTCGTGGTGGAGGCGATTGTGTATGATGCGGACGTAGCGCCGCTGATATCGATGGCGTCTTTTTTCCACTGATAGGTCGGGGAACCGGAGGCGGCGGCCGTGAAAGTGACACTCGTGCCGGCGTTGACGGTTTGGGTGGCAGGAGTGCGTCGAGAAGACGGGTGCAGATACCGATGTCACCGTGAGAACGGCGGCGTTGCTGGTGGTGGATCCACCGGCGTTGGTGGCGACAACGGTATAACTGCCGGCGCTGCCGGTCGTGGTGGAGGCGATTGTGAACGACGCAGACGTGGCGCCGCTGATGTCTACGTTGTCCTTTTTCCACTGGTAAGTGGGGGAGCCGGACGCGGCGGAGGTGAAAGTGGACACTGGTGCCGGCACTGACGGTTCGGGTCGCTGGTTGTGTGGAGAAGACAGGGGCTGCTGGCGCGAGTGAGGGGAGCCAGCCGTTAAGAGCGAAGTAGGCGTGGCCGAAAATCGCGGAGAGCGTGTAGTCGGCGGGATTAACCGTGACGGGCTGGCGATTGGTGATGCCGCCGGGAGACACCAGGAGCGTGTCGGTCGGCAACATGGACGCGTTGGTGTAGTCGGGATCGACGGTGTTGAGCCAGTAAGCGCCGGCGGCCTGGCGTTGAGCGGGAGTGGAAGCAGCTCCGCCACCGATCAGGGTGTTGCCGTATTCGCGGGCACGCATGGTGTTTTCACGGCCGTCCCATTCGGACCAAGCCTTGGTGGAAATATGCGTGTCGAGCTGGCTGTTGATGATGGCGACCATGCCGTCCTGGCGCCACGGGCGGCAGAACGTGGTCGAACCGACGTTGACGTTGTAGGGATAGCCGTTGGCGACGAGGGCGCGCGGGAAGCGGCAGTTGAGGAAAACTTCGCCGTAAGGCTGCGCGTACGGCGTGCTCGGCGCGCAGATCGGGCCGCCGGTATCTCGGATTTGAACGATGTCGCAGCTGTCGAAGACGGCGAGAGCGTCACCGTAGATGAAGTCCACGCTGCCCCAGATCTCGCAGTTGTTGAAATAGGTGATGCCGGAGATGGTGTAGAGCGTGTCCTGGCCGCCCTTGATCAGGACGTTGTCGAAGACGAGCCGCAGGCCGGTGGAGGCGACGGTCTGGATGGGACCGGCGAAGGCGGGAGCGGAAGGATTGGAACCACCGGCCAGACTCGGCACGGCGATGTAGACCTCGTCGTCCACGGTGAGGTTGCGAACGGTCACATCATTGCTGTCGATGCGCAGCGAGCCGAGACCGCGGGCCGCACCGGCGTAGACCTCGGCGGGGTAGTGATAGAGGATCTTCACATCCCGGCGGGTGGCGCCGTCGCCGAGGAGAGTGACGAAGTTGCGATTTTGGGCGAAGTAGGCGAGGTCGCGGTAAACGCCGGGCTTCACGCGAATGGTGCGGGGAAGCGTGTTGTTTTGCGGGATCCAGTCGGCTGCTCCCTGGATCGTGGCGAAGTCAGCGGTGCCATCGAGTCCGACGGTGATTTCCGTGGGGCCGGTGGACGTGGTGGGCGTTGCGGGACCGGATGCCTTGGTGGAGAAACGCCACGCGGTGGGGCTGGTGATGGCGGGGACGACGGCGTTGGTTGAATCGATGAGGAAGCCGGCGTCCATGGTGACGTAGTATGTTTTCCCGTACGCGAGACGCTGGGCGACGGGAAGCGTGAGCCAGACCTCGTTGCCGTAGATGGCGACAGGCATGTAATAGAGGGCCTTGCCTTGAACGGTCTGGGTGGCGCCATTGACGACGGTGGCGCTGAAGAGCGTGTAGGTGATGAGCTGGGCGGTATCGATGGTGACGACGACGGCATCGTTGGAGGCATCGCGGATGCGCAGTGCGCCGCTCTGGCCGAGCTTGGGTGCAGAAGGAAAGACGAGGCGGAGCTGCTGGTCGATGCTGAGGCCGGTGGCGTTGTTACCTGGAGCGAAGGTGATCGTTTGCGTGCTGGGGATGCCGACGTAGACGGAGCTGCTGGTGACGGAGCCAGCGGAGTTGGTGGCGGTGACCGTGTAGTAGCCGGACTGGGCGGCGCTGAAGCCGGTGATCTGGAGACTGGCGGTCGTGGCGCCACTGACGCCGGAGCCGTTGGCGACCGTGGTGCCGTCGCGTTTCCAAACGTAAGTGGTGGGCTCGGGAGCGCCTGCGCCCGTGTCGGTGACGACGGAGATCGTGTGGGTGGATCCGGCTGTCACGACGGTGGAGGCGGGTTGTGTGGTGATGACAGGAGCGACGACGAGCGTGGCGGCGGAACTGGTGGCGCTGCCGACGGAGTTGGTGACGACAGCGCGGTAGTAGCCGGCGTCAGAGGTTTGCGTGCTCGAGAAACTCAGGAGCGTGGCGGTGGCGCCGGAAATGTTGGCAAAGGTGACGTTGTCGTTGCTCTTCTGCCACTGAACGGAGAGCGGGGAGGTACCGTTCGCAGTGACGGTGAACGAGACGGCGCTGTTGACGGTGGCGGTTCGATTGACGGGTTGTGTCGTGATGGACGGGGCGATCGACGATGTGCCCACGCTCAGGACGGCAGCGGAACTCGTGACAGAGCCGCCGGGGTTGGTAATCACGACATCGTAGGAGCCGGCGTCGCCCGCTTGGACGTTGGTGAGCGTAAGCAGGGTGGTGGTGGCGGAGGCGTTGCCCGCGATGGCCGCGCCGTTTTTGCGCCATTGATATGTGAGCGTGCCATCGCCGGAGGCGGTGACGGAAATGTTGACGCTGCTGCCGGCGGTGGCGGCGGGCGTGGCGGGTGGCTGGATACTGATGGAGGCGAGCGGATAGGGGATGAGCTGGACGCCGTTGAAGTACTGGTTGTTTTGCGCGTTTTTCGCGGTGCGGAACGTGATCGATCCGTCGCCCGCGACGGTGGCCTGCAGACGGCCCCAGACGGTGTTTTGTCCATTGGCCGAGGCGGTGTTGGCGGTGGCGGGCGTCGTCGGGGTGATGTTGGTGCCGTCAGAGACGAGGACATTTCCAGTCGCGGAGCCGGAAGTGCTGATCGCGTTGGCGGTGAAGCCGGAAGGGACGTTGGCGGCATCGAGGGTGAACATGCTGCCGGCGGATCCGTTCGTGGAACCGTAGAAGAAGAGATAGTAGTTCGCTCCCGCAGTGAGGCCGGAGAATTTAAACATCACGGAGTTGCCGCCGCGGTAGACGCGCCACGGTTTTTCCATGAGGCCCTTGGGTCCGAGGCTGGTGTCGGCGGAGCCGGTGCCGGCGTTGGGTTCGGTGCGAGTGCTTCCGGACTCGAGGTCGGCGATGACCATGGAGCCGGTGATCGTGACGGGTGTGGCTGCACCGCTTGGATCAACGAGGGAAAGGTTGTTGATGTTGGCGAGGACGTAGGTGCCGTTGGAGCCGTTGGTGACGTTGGACTGGATGACGGGATTGGGGCGGTTGACGACGTTCCAAGTGGTGCCGGCAAAGGGAGCGGCAGCGCTGTAGGCCCAGCCGGAGCCGGCAACCGGAATTGTGAGCGTGGTCGCGGCGGTGGGCGTTGCGTTGGCGGCGAGCTGGTCGCTGGAAATTTTGACGAAGACCGCGGGATTTTGTCCGCTGAGCGAGGAGGCGCTGGCAACGGCCAGGGAGAAAATCGCGGCGTGAAGACGGGATAGGGGACGGCGGAGCAACATGGAAAACGCCAAGGGGCGAGCGGGGTTGGGGGACTGTAGCTGCGAACAGACTCATTTGGGGGAATGGGACTGTGGCGGCCGGGTAAGAAGAACGCCGGGAGTCGGAACTTTCCGGTGTGTCCTTATCAAACGACGTTACGCGCGCATCGTTGATTGGCGTGCGCGCACTGTTGCGCAGGTGATCCGGACTTTTCTTCTCAACGCAGATGGACGAGTGGCCGGCCATTCGCGTAGGGTGCGTTCCCAAAATGAGCAGCGGCGAAACCCAGGCACACCGAGAGCTGAAGCGACTGGCTTTCCAGTGGGCAGGGGAGCACGAGTTACCGATTGCAGGATGCGAAGTACGCGTGCCTCGAAGCGGCTATCGGGCGGATGTGGCGGCGATGTCGCGCGCGCCGTTGAGCGAGGCAGGCGTGGTGGCGCTCTTTGAGTGCAAGCAATGCCGGTCAGATCTGATCCGCGATCATGCGGATGAGCCTGTGGTGCGAAACCGGAGTATCGAGCTGGCCCAGCGCCTGGGCGAATTGCGTGCGCTGATCGTGGTGCACCGGCCGGATTTGCGGCGCGGTGTTTCGTTGTTCGCGGAGTTTGACGAGTACGATCTGGCGGGGTTGCGGCATGAGACGCTGCACGCGTTGGAACGGGAGCTCGAAGCGCTTCAGAACAAACTGGCGAACAGCGTGAAATTCGCGCGACTCACCCGATACGCCGCGGCGGATCATTTGTATCTCGTGACTGAGCCGGAAATTGTTGAGCCGCACGAAGTGCCGGTCGGCTGGGGATGGCTTGTCCGTGAAGGGGGAACCCTGGTGCTGCGGCAGCCGCCGGTAAGATATCGGACGACCATGGAAATACGTGGCCGGTGGCTCGAAGCGGTGGCCCTGGCAGGAACCCGGGAACTGCGCCGGCAGGTGTCGGCGCAAATCACGAGAGACGAAGTTCCGAATGCCCCAGGCAGTTTTAAAGGATTGAAGACGATGCCTCCGGAGGTAGCTTGAGAATCGCTTTTACGTCCGGTGGGAGACCTCGGCGCAAAACGGAATAGAAATGCTCACCCCGTCGTTTCGTTTATGAACAAACTCATCCGCACCTTTCTGGTGCTCGCTTCGTTCGCGCTGACCTCGGCGCTTTTTGGTGTGTCGCTCAACCTCGGTGCGCTTTCCACGGGGCAGTCTATCGAGATTGTGGTCACGGGAGATTACGACGGGCAGTTCAGCCTCGTGAACACAGATACGAATCAGGAGGTGGCCTATGGGAATTTCTACGTGGGCTGGTGGCCGCAACCGCCTTATTATGGATATGGCAGCTCGGAGGTCCCTGGCGTCTCGGTGGACGTGAGTGGAGACATCGCCACGATTTCAGATATTCCTGAAGGCAACTACCGACTGGACTTGTATGCCTTTGGAATCGGCGGATCGACCTACTCCAATTATTCGAACGGCTCTGGCTACGCTTACTTCTGGGGATCCTACGACTTCATCAATTTTAACTTCGACGTTCATTGAGAGCGTCCTGACGAATTCAGTCAGTAATCCCAGCGCGAGCCGCAGCACATCTGCGGCTTTTTTATGTAATGCATCGAGAGCTGAGGGTACGTTCAAAACCGCGCTGTAGAGCCACCTAGAACTTCTGCGAAAATCCAATTGACGCACGAAAACGCCGCCCCTTTATCCTGACCCCTCTTTCGTCGCCAAGATAGCTCAGTTGGTAGAGCAGAGGACTGAAAATCCTCGTGTCCTCGGTTCGATTCCGAGTCTTGGCACCATTTTTGAAACCGCCTCTTAACGCTGAGTGGCGGTTTTATTTTTTAGAGGCCCCTAGAAGCCATGCCTGAAGTCCTTGCAGTCCTTTTGGTTTTTGTTGTCAGCGTCGCGATCTACATCGCGGCGTGGGTGCGGTCGCGTAATCCGGCATTGCATGAGCCGGAGAAGGAGCGGGTGAGGTCGGAGCAGCAGGTTGCCTGGTTGGAGGAACGGCTGGCGCAGGCGCGGCGCGAAGGGTGGGGCGTGGAGATGGTGAACGAACTGGAGAGAAAGATCGCGGAGGCGGTGGCGGGGGATTTATCGCGGAAACGCTGAAGGGCGGAGGCGCGGAAAGGAAGGCGGGGCGACGCGCGACGATGCGATGATACCAGGTTCGTACTGCAGTTTCGGAAGCGCGAGCGAGCTCGCTGGCCTACGCGGTGAGGAGGGATTTTAGGTCGGCGAGGGTGAGTTTGGCGGAGACGGCGTCGCTGGCTTCGAAGACGTCGGCGAGGAGGGCGCGTTTGGTTTCCTGAAGCTGGAGGACTTTTTCTTCCACGGTGCCGGAGCAAATGAGTTTGTAGCTGGTGACGACCTTGGTCTGGCCGATGCGGTGGGCGCGGTCGGTGGCCTGGGCTTCGACGGCGGGATTCCACCATGGGTCGAAATGAACGACGGTGTCGGCCGAGGTGAGGTTGAGGCCGGTGCCGCCGGCTTTGAGCGAGATGAGGAAGACGGGAAGGTCGGCGGATTTGTTGAAGCGGTCGACCTCGGACTGGCGGGCTTTTGGGGTCATGGAACCGTCGAGGTAGGCGTAGGGGATTTCTTGTGACTCGAGTTCGGTGCGGAGGAGCGTGAGCAGGGCGGTAAACTGCGAGAACACGAGGATGCGGTGGCCGTCGTCGATCGATTCGGCGAGGAGCTCGCGGAAGGCGTCGAGCTTGGCGGAATCAGTGGCGAAGATTTTCGGATTGGCCTGGCCGGCGGGAAGAAGGCGGGGATCGCAGCAAACCTGGCGGAGGCGGAGGAGCTGCGTGAGTGTCGCCATGCGGACCGAGTTCTCATTGGCGCCGCTGGCTTCGAGGTCGAGGAGGGCGCGTTCGGTTTCCTCCTGAACCTGCCGGTAGAGGGCAGATTGGGTGGAGGAGAGTTCGCAGTAGAGGACCTGTTCGATCTTGGATGGGAGTTCGGGAGCGACGGATTTTTTGGTGCGACGCAGAATGTAGGGCGCGGTCTTGGCGCGGAGGCGTTCGTCGAACCAGTTGCGCTCCTCGGCCTTGGTCCCGCTCGGGACTTGGTCGATGTAACCGGGCATCAGCACTTCGAACAGTGAACGAAGATCGTCGATGCTGTTCTCAAGCGGCGTGCCGGTGAGCAGGAAACGGCCTTGAGCCTGAAGAATGCGGAGCGCCTGCGCGTTTTGAGAGCGGCGGTTTTTAAGGTGCTGGGCTTCGTCAGCGATGAGGCAGGAGAAGTCAGTTTCAGAGAACAGCTCGCGATCGCGGGCGAGCGTGCCGTACGACGTGATGACGAGATCGTGAGCTGCGAAGGCTTTGGCGTCGCTCAGGCGGTTGGAGCCGTGGTGAACAAAGACGCGCAGTTCGGGCGCGAAGCGGGCGGCCTCACGGCGCCAGTTTTCCACGAGCGAGGCGGGGCAGGCGACGAGCGAGGTGCGAGGCGTGTTTCGTGCGGCGGGCTGTGAATTGAGCGCGGCGAGCAGCGAGAGCGCTTGGAGGGTTTTGCCGAGACCCATCTCGTCGGCGAGGATGCCGCCGAGGTTGTGACGATGGAGATGCCAGAGCCAGGCCACGCCGATTTTTTGATACGGGCGTAGCAGCGCATCCAGCGCGGGCGGAACGGGCGCTGGCGGGAGGGCGGAGAGATTGCGGAGAGCGTTGCTGCGGGCTTTCCACGCCTCGGGCGGCTGGAAGTGCGGGGCGATTTTTTCGAGAATACCTTCAGCCTCGATGAGGCGGGCGGTGCTGACGCGATGCGTGCGACGGGTGGCGCTGCCGACGCCGCCTTCGCTGGAGAGCGCGCGCTGTGCCTCGGCGAGTTTCTGGAGTTGTTCGGGGGCGATCAGGTAAACCTGGCCGTTGTCCTCGACGTAGCCGCGGCTGCCGGAAGCGGCGGCGAGGATCTGGTCTTCGGATACGCGGCCGGCGCGGAGCGCGAGGGTGACGTTGTAGCCGTTGCCGTTATCGACGGCATCGCAGGCGATCTCGGCGTGGCGGAAGCGGGCGGTGTTTTTTTCGAAGTTTTCTGTGAACTCAGCGAAGAGCTCGTCGCGCAGGCGTTCGCCGTGAGTGGCGAGGAAGTTGAGGACTTTATGGCGGTCGCGGAGCCACCATTTGCGCGAGGAAGGCTCGAGGACGAAACCGGCGGTTTTGAAAAGATCGAGCGCGGGCGCGTAGCCGAGGCTTTCGCGGGATGGGAGTGTGACGGAGAGGAAGTGTTCGGAGCCGTCGACGGTTAGCGGCGTGGACTCAGCGCGAGCAGGTGAAAGCGAAGAGCGAGTTGCAGAGGGCGCGGGAGACGCCGTGCGCACGGAGGATGAACGCGGGACTGAGATGGGGGCGGAGGGGCGGGTGTCTGCGGGATCATTGAGATGTTCGCTGACGCTTCGGAGACGTGGGCCGAGCCAGAGGAGTGTCGTTTGCGGGGTGTTGACGAATGCGAAGACGGGCTGGCCGGCGGCGGCGGTGATGAGCTCGCGGAGTTGTACGCGGGTGAGCTGGAGAAATGCGGGTGGTTTCTCACTGCCGCAAAGGCGCTGAAGGACCGCGAGTGCGGGAAAGAGCGCGGGCTTCGGTGGGGCGCTCAAATCGAGCTCGACCTTCAACGCGATGGCATTGCGCTGAGCGGCGGCGGCGAGATTGGGCGGCAGGAGCAGACGGAGCATCGGAACAACGTTTGGTGTGGAGGCGGTGTGGCGAGTTTTTTCCTGCGAAAAGGAATCCGGGAATAAACGCGGCGCATGATGCTCTCATGTACGTTGGCGATTGTTCCGGGTCCGGTCGGACGCGGCGCTCAACAGATCTTAGTCGAACACGTTATCCTATGAACAAATCCACCAAAACGCTCCTCGCCTGTGCCGCCGTCGCCGGTCTCTACGCCGGTGCGATCACTGTCAAAGCCTCGCCGTCCTCCTCTTCCGATTCCGCGGCGGGCACCAAGATTATGAAAGTGGCCGACAAAGATAAGTCGGGTTGTAACAGCAAGGACGGCTGCAAGGGCACGCATGACTGCAAAGGTAAGAACGACTGCAAGGGCCAGGGAGGCTGCAAGTCGGGAGACAACGGCTGCAAGGGGAAGAACTCGTGCAAGGGCAAAGGCGGCTGCTCGACAGCCAAGAAGCCTGAAGGGGCCAAGAGCAGCTAAACCAACCGGTCGCTCTTGGGTTTGCCTGGCGCGCGGATTTGAAGCCGTGCGCCAGTTTTAACATGCGGACGCTTGTGACCGGCGATGCGTCCGTGATGAATTTAAAGGAAGCCGGTATCAGCGTTTTCAGATTTTCGAATTTTCATGCCCGCCAATTCTTTCAACGGACACACGGACTACGGCATCGGACTTGGGCTGCGCGTGCCTCACTACCGGCACATTCTGACGGAGAAGCCGACATGCGCCTGGTTCGAGATCATCTCGGAGAATTTTATGGTTGATGGCGGCCGGCCGCTGGAGGTGCTCGATTCCATTCTCGAGCAGTACCAAGTCGTGCAACATGGCGTCTCGATGTATTTCGGCTCGGCGGATAAGCCGGATCGCGCGCATCTGCAAAAGTTGAAGGCCCTGGTGAAGCGGACGAAGACGCCGTGGCTTTCAGATCATCTCTGCTGGGGCAGCGTGGACGGACGTTACACGCACGATCTACTGCCGATGCCGTACACGCATGAAGCGGCGAAGCGGACTGCGGAGAAAATAAAATATGTGCGCGATTTTCTCGAAGTGCCGATCTGTGTGGAGAACGTGAGCTCATACATGGAGTTTCACGCGTCGGAGATGACGGAGTGGGAATTCCTCACCGAGGTGGTCGAGCGGGCTGACTGCGGAATTTTGCTCGATGTGAACAATATCTACGTGTCGTCGAAGAACCACGACTTCGACCCGTACGACTACGTGAATGCCATTCCGGCGCATCGAGTCGGGCAGATGCATATCGCCGGGCACACGAAGTTCGAAAAGTACATCCTCGATACGCACGATCATCCGGTGCTCGACCCGGTGTGGAAACTATACGCGCATGCGACAAAACGCTGTGGAGTGACGGCGACGCTCCTGGAGTGGGATGACAAGATTCCGTCGTTTGACGAAGTCCATGCCGAAGCCCTGAAGGCCAACGAATTTATTGATGAAGCCCGCACCGCTCACAAAAACGAAAAACAGAATACGGCCAGGCAAAGCACGCGGACCTGAACTGGAGCCGCGAGATTTGATGGAGTGGCAGCGAACGATGTTCGCAGCGGTGACGCGTCCGCTCGCGCCGGGAGATCGCGCGCAGGCCAGGTGGTTCGACGGAACATCGTCTGCACGAGCGGTGGCGAAGTTGATCAAGCCGAGCGCGACTCTCCGGCCGATTGAACGCGTGGAGATCTACAATCGGATGTACTGGTTTCGTCTGCTGGAGTGCATCGCGACGGATTTTCCCGGACTGCGAGCTCTGCTGGGAGACGAACGTTTTTGGAAGCTGGCGGAGGCGTACCTGAGAGCGCATCCATCACGGTCGTTCACGTTGAGAAATCTCGGCGCGAAGCTGCCCCGTTTTGTTGCGCAGCAGTCAAAATGGACAAAGCCGCATACGGAGGCGGCGAGCGATCTCGCGCGTTTTGAGTGGGCGCAGATTCTGGCGTTTGACGACGTGAAGTTGGCGCCGCTTACGAAGAAGAAGCTGGCGGGTCTGAATCCGGAGACGCTACGGCTGCGCGTGCAGCCTTACCTGACGTTGCTGACGTGTCATCACGCGGTGGACGACTACACGCTTGCGGTGAAGAACGACAACGCTCTCCGGGCGGAAGCGAGTAATGCGGTGACGGAGCGCACGGTGTCGGACGGAGGCAAGGTTGCGCTGACACGCACGAAACCGCTGCACATCGTGGTGCACCGGTTGGACAACCAGCTCTATTACAAACGGCTCGAGCCGGAGGCGGCGCGGTTGTTGCGCGCGCTGGCGGCGGGACGGACACTGCCGGATGCGTGCGGAGCGGCGTTTGTGCGGTCGAAGATTTCGCAAGAAGAGCAGGCGGCGAAAATCCAGACGTGGTTTTCCCTGTGGATGCGGCTCGGCTGGTTGTGTGTACGGGAGTGAGCGGTGGGATGAGGGGGTCGTCCGAGGCCACGCTCTAACGAGCGCGGCTACGTCTCGAAGGAGCAATGCAATCGCGGGAATAAAAGCGCGGCGGACGGCTCTTATGGACATGGAACTTTTGAAATCGTACGGACGCTTTGAGAAACTGGCGGACTATTTGCAGGCGCCATTGCTGCTGGTGCTCCGCGTTTACTGGGGCTGGCAATTTGCGCAGACGGGCTGGGGGAAGCTCATGAACTTGGAGCGGACGACGGAGTTTTTCGGAGGGCTCGGGATTCCTCTGCCGAAGCTGAATGCGATCGCGGCAGGCTGCACCGAGTGCGTGGGAGGTGCGTTGCTTGTTGCGGGGTTGATGTCGCGGCTCGCAAGCGTGCCGCTGACGGTGACGATGGCAGTCGCGTATGTGACGGCTGATAACGAGGCGCTGAGAGCGATCTTCAGCGATCCGGAAAAATTCACGAACGCGTCTCCCTTCATGTTTTTGCTGGTGGCGGTGATCGTGCTGGCGTTTGGGCCTGGAGCGTTTTCGCTCGATCACGTGTTGCTCAAAAAAGCGAAAGCCAGCTAATCAATCACGCGCCCGCGGACGATT
This sequence comes from Nibricoccus sp., assembly GCA_049840895.1. GTDB lineage: Bacteria > Verrucomicrobiota > Verrucomicrobiia > Opitutales > Opitutaceae > Nibricoccus. The sequence continues at coordinate 17,486 of JASGJB010000064.1, forward strand.
TCATTTATCATGGCCGACGCCGATTTCATCCAGCTCGTAGACCGGTTTTATCCGGCGCTCTACCGCTTTGCGCTCAGCCTGGCGCGCAGCGAGGCGGATGCCTGCGACCTGACGCAGCAGACGTTTTATGTATGGGCGACGAAAGGCAGTGCGCTGCGCGAGGCGGAGAAAGCGAAATCGTGGCTGTTCACGACGTTGTACCGGGAGTTTTTGCGCGGACGGCGGCGGGGAGAGCGAATGACGGCGCTCGAAACGGCGAGCGAGGTGGAGGTGGAGAATGCAACGCTGGCGCCAGAGACGGTATCATCGATGGATGCCGAGGTGGTCCTGGCGGCGTTGCAGGAAGTGGACGAAGCGTTCCGGGCGCCACTGACGCTGTTTTATATTGAAGAACTATCGTATCAGGAGATCGCGGACGTACTGGAGGTTCCCATTGGAACGGTGATGTCGCGGCTCTCGCGTGGGAAGACGCAGTTGCGAGCGCATTTGACGGCGGCGAAGCAAAACGCCGCGAGCGGCAATACGGTGGTGAAGTTTCCAGTTTCAAAAGGAAAGGCCGGTCATGGATAACGAAGAGGCAAAGTTTATTCTCCGGGCGTACCGGCAAAGCGGTGCGGATGCAGGCAACGAAGCGTTTGCCGAGGCTCTGGAGCAGGCAAAGCGCGACCCCGAGCTGGGCCGCTGGCTGGAACGGGAACTCGCATTGGACAAAGTGGTGGTGGCGAAAGTCCGCGCAGTGACGCCGCCTGCCGGGCTGCGTGATGCGATTCTGGCGGGTGGAAAAATGAGCGTGCGTCCGCAGCAGAAGACCTGGTGGCGTCAGCCGCAGTGGATGGCCCTGGCGGCGTCCGTGGCACTGATTGCCGGCACGTGGCTCGGTTGGTCGCGTTTCGCAGGAGGACGCGAGGCACGGAGTTTTGGCGAGTTTGCCATGAATGACGTGATGAAAGCGGCGAATCACGACGCGCACGGGCCGGGCATGGGCCAGCTCGCGGCGATTGTGAGCGATCCTGCGCGCAAATTGAGCGCGGCGCTGCCGATCGAATTTGATGCCTTGAAGGACAATGGCTGCCGCACGGTGCGCTTTGCAGGGCATGACGTGCTGGAAGTCTGCTTCATGCGAGGCGGGAAATTATTTCATTTCTACGCCATGAAGCGTCCGGATAAATCGAGAATAGACGTGGGCGTCGAAGGACTTCGTTTTGCCGATACCAAGGACGGCGCATCGTCAGCGGTGTGGAGCGATGGTCAGCACGTGTATGCGTTGGTCGGAGTCGGCTCGGGCGACATGTTGCGTGCGTTTTTGTGAGCGGTGATCGGGAAACACTCCGTCGGTGCAAGCGATGGACAGGCACGATTCGTGGTGTCAGGAAGATCTGATGACCAAAACTTATCGCTGTCTGCTGACGGCTGGCCCGACACGCGAGCATCTCGATCCCGTGCGCTTCCTGAGCAACGGATCGAGCGGCCGCATGGGCTATGCGTGGCGGAAGCGGCGGTCGCGCGCGGCTGGGAGGTTGATTTGGTGAGCGGTCCGGTCGCAGTCCAGGCGGCGGTGGGCGTGAATGTGCATCGTGTGGTCTCCGCGCAGGAGATGTTTGCCGCGTGCGAACCTCTGTTCGCGAAGTGTGATCTGTTTATCGCAGTGGCGGCCGTGGCGGATTTCCGTCCGAAGGCGATGGAAGTGCACAAGACAAAGAAGGCGGAGGCGGCGCTGGTGCTGGAGTTAGAGCCGACGGTGGAAGGTGCTGTTCGGATTCTATCGTGTTTCCCTATTAACCTTAGCAATACGTAACTCAACCAAGTACAATGACATA
>JASGJB010000065.1:0-80000 GCA_049840895.1 Nibricoccus sp.
TATGTGTGCGTGTACTTGGTTTCAGTTGCGTATTGCTAAGGTTAATAGGGAAACACGATAGAATCCGAACAGCACCTAGATAAGCACGCGCGACAAGATGGGCATCCTGAAATCATCGGCGAGCAGGTCCACTCGTTGGCGGCGTCCCGCCGGGTTTCCCTGGGCTGATTGTCGGGATCAGGGGAGAATCCGCCACTGATCGAGGTATTGGTCAGACTGGCAGTGCCGTCATTGGAGTAAGGGTTGGAGAGCCAAACGCCGGGCGCGCGTCCTCTGAAAACGTCACGGCCGCGAAGCGTGAAGAGAGGATGAAATCTCCAAGCGGCGCCGATGCGCGGAGCGAGTGTTATTGCACCATCGAAAGTGTGGTCGTTGCGGCGGTGAAAGGTTTGCTGGAAGAGCGGATTGTATTCGGGTTGGATTCGTTGAAAGACGATCCAATCGCAGTCCGGCGGTGAAATCGAGGTGCGGCCACGACCCAGCGGTCCTGAATGAAAATGCTGTTTGTGGTATAACCCCAAGTGACTGTAGGCGTACGACCCGGCAGCGAGTATTGATACGTGAACGAACTCGGGGTGCCGGCAGCGAATCCATTGATGCTGGAAAAACTGTAGTTGCCGTAGGCGTTTTGTAAATGTGTTTTCAAAATCGCTACGCTCGGCTTCTGCACCAAGAGTGAACCGATGCGGGCCGTAGCTCCAAGTGCCTAGCACGGAGGACTGAAGATGTCGACGATGAGATCGTTGAGCTGACTGGTTTCCTCGGTACCGATGATGACCGAGCCGCTGTCGCTGCCGTCGGATGCGGGAACTCCATTGATTCGTCTGGGGAAAGCGCGAACTGGGTGATCGTGTGGAGGTGTAGCGGTGGGTGACGATTTTGATTTCGCTTTGGAAATTATCCTGCCAGCGGCTGAAAGCTACAAAGTCATGTCCGGGATTGCTCGCTCAATGCCAATGTCCGCTGACAAACGGACCTGCGGTGGAGTAGTCGGCGAAATTGGGAGTGTGGCCGCGTGTACGGCTGTAGCGCGCACTAAGGCGGTGTCCGGGCCCGATATGCCAGTGGAGGCACGCCAGGTATTTGTTGTCCTGTTTATGCTGTGCACCTGGATTCGAAGAGCGGGCCCGGATTATCATAATTGTGGGCAATTGTGATGATTGAGAGGGGCGGCCGGGGCGGGGTCGAAACCGGCGGAGGGTGCGGGTTCGGTGCGTCGGGAATATTCATAGCCGGCGAAGAAAAACAGGCGGTTGCGCAAGACCGGGCCGCCGAAGGTGAGGCCAGCGGTTTGATCGGTGAACGGATCGCGTTCACCGGTTATGGGATGGCGGGCGCGGAAGTTCTGGTTGCGATAGGAGTAATACAGTGAGCCATGGAACTGGTTGGTGCCGCTCCGCGTGACGGCGTTGACAGACGCCCCGGTGAAACCGCTGCGCCCCGCATCGTAGGGGGATACGTCTATGCTAAGGGCTTCGACTGTTTCCATGGAAAACGGATTCCCTTGTGAAGGCATGCCGTTGGACGTGAGGCCGAACATGTCATCGAGACGAACACCGTCGATCTGAGTAGAGTTGAAGCGTGTATTTTGTCCGGCGCCAGTGAGCTCACCCCGTTCGGTATCGATGATGGTCACATTGGGGGCGTTGCGTGCGTACTCATTGATCGAGCGATCGACGGAAGGCTGGTTATCGAGGTTTTCTCGCGAGAGATGTGTGCTAGCGCCTTCGGTCGCTGGGGCGCGGCTGGCTGTTACTACGAGTTTATCGAGTTCTTGCACGTGTCCCTCTGTTGGACGCGAGCGGTCCGGACGCAGAGTTATTTCAGGTGCACGGTTTTCTCCGAGATCAAGATGAATGGCGGAGACAATGTGCGTCTCGTATCCGAAGCTTGATGTCGCCAGTACGTACGGTCCACCAGGTGGAAGCCCGGAGAACGCGAAGCGGCCTGATGCATTCGTGCGCGCCTGCTGCGTGGTGCCGGTTGGCGCGTGAGACAGCGACACGCTGGCACCGGCGAGTGGCCCGCCGGCGACGTTAAGAACTTCGCCAGCGAGGGCCGACGACGTTTCGTTTTGTGAATGGACAGACGTAGCTGCGCAGAGCGCGAGCACGGCCATCCCTATGTGAGCAACCTCCCGAAAGCTCATAGTGGGGTAGAGCTGGCACGAGAGAGTAACGGATGGTGGGCGTCCAATTCAAAATATGGACGACGCGAAGGAATTTTGGGCGGCCCCGCGTGTAAAGGGCTGGGAAGGCCAAAAAAAAGGCCCGAGTTCACTCGGACTCTTTAGAATGGGGAGACTCGACTGTGGTGACGTTAGTCGAAGACCACGGTTTTGTTTCCGTAGGCGAGGACGCGATCCTCAAGGTGCCAGCGCACGGCTTGGGCGAGGACTATCTTTTCAAGATCGCGACCTTTTCGCACGAGGTCATTGACGTCGTGACGGTGGGTAACGCGGGCCACATCCTGCTGAATAATGGGGCCGTCATCCAGGACCGCAGTCGCGTAGTGGGCGGTCGCGCCGATGAGTTTCACGCCACGCTCATGAGCCTGGTGATAAGGGCGTCCGCCGGCGAAGGCCGGGAGAAATGAGTGATGGATGTTGATCACCGGGCGGCCGAATTTTTGGAGAAAATCTGCGGAGAGCACCTGCATGTAGCGCGCGAGGATGACGAGTTCGGCATCAAGTGAGCGGAGCAGCTCCAACTGACGGGCTTCAGAAGCGGCCTTGGTTTCGCCGGTGACCGGAATGTGATGAAAAGCGAGACCGTAGCCGCGAGCAGCGGCAGCAAGGTCGGTGTGGTTGGAGACGATTGCGACGATATCGCACACGTACTCGCCGGCTTTCCAGCGCAAGATGAGATCGTGGAAGCAATGGTCGAACTTCGAGACGAAGATGGCGACACGTGGGCGATGGGTAGACGTGGCTACGCGGGCACTCATGCCCAAGGTTTCGGTGAATTTTTGAAATTGAGCACGATCGGCAGCCGGGGTGCTAGCTTGAGCGCTCCACTCGATGCGTTGGAAAAAGACGCCGAGCTCGGTATCGCGATGTTGGTCGGCATGGAGGATGTTACCGCCATTTTCGAAGATCCATCCGGAGGTTTTCGCGACCAAGCCAGGGCGATCAGGGCCGTGAAGAAGCGCGACTAGGGTAACTGCATTAACATCCATGAGGGCGCAATGTGGGGAGGCTGTATGGGGTTGTCACGCATCGGAATGCGGGGACGAAGCGCTAGTTTTCAGTGGCAACGGATAGAGGGAAGATTTCAGGGAAACCACTAGTGTAAATAATTTGCCATAACTAAGTCAAAAATCATGGTTTTCATTATGAATACCGCGCTCCTCGCCGAAACTGGTACGTATTTCCGAGTCATGAGCGAAGCACCCCGAGCCAACGAAACCGACCATGTGGTCATTCGTGCGGCTTTGAATCGTTGGGCAGGTCCGGTGCAACGTCTCGATATCGAAGGGAAAAAGCGAGAGCTCGCGGATCGCGAAGAACTGATGACTGCCCTGCTTCGCTTGTATGCGCTGAGTCGGGCGTCGATTCCCAAGGGAATTGCTCCGGTGATCAGGGCTGTCGATGTGGAGCGAGTCCTTTCATGTTTCCGCCGTCTGTCGTTGATGGGTGGTGCGACGCCATCCGCGATTGTTGATTATTGTGAACGAGCGGCGGCGGATGATGACAACCATGCGGCCTATCGAGCCGATCCTTTGATGCTCCGTTACGTGCTGACGTTCCACCAGGCACAGACGCAAGTCTGGTTCGCGGCTAATGATGAGGCCCGTCTGGTTTATGTCTGTGAGCGAGCCGACCTTGCGGGCATCCGCGCCTGGTTTGAGCGCGTGAGTGCCAACAAAGAGGAAATGCCCAAGGACTGCTGCCAATATCTGCGTTTGATGCTGCTGCGGCTTTGGAACCGGCGCATGGGCGACATGGAAACACTGGCTTTTGAGCAAGCAGTGCTCGAAGTGCGTCTCTTCGAAACAATGGGCTGGGAAAATACGCGCATGTTCTGCGCGTTGCTCCGGCGGATCGGCGGGGGAAACCTTCCCGCGTTCGGTGCGTATCTGAGTTCCGAGGATATCGAAGAAGCGCTGGTTCTTCACGAGTCGTTGAGTGATTCGGAGCAATGCACGCACTTCCGCGCGCTCGCGACCGTTCATGATCGCCGATTGCTCGGGGAGCTTGAGCGTGCCGTTTTCGCGAATGCCGCCCATTTCGATACGGCCGCAATTGCGGCCAGCGCTGCTCAAGAGGTTGCGCCCGTGGAAGCGCAGCCGAGCCCCGCGCCGAAGGCGTCGCGACTTCGCCGACTTTTTGGCTTCAAGCCGGAAGTGGCCTGAGCGAATCAATTTTTAAGACAAAAAAGCCCGCCGATTTCGGCGGGCTTTTCTTTTGCGGACGCGATCTGGCGATCAGCCGACAATCTGTACGTTGCCGACGTATTTTTGGATGGGACGGACACCGACGAGTTTGTTCTTGAGCGCTTTGATGCCGTTCAGAGCGGCGTGGGCACCGGTCATCGTCGTCATGATGCAGACACTGTGGGCGTAGGCCGCGCTGCGGATCTTGTTCTCGTCCTTGCGAGGAATCATGCCGCCGGGCGTGTTGATGATAAGCTGGATCTGGCCGTTCTTGATCATGTCGACCGCGGTGGGGCGGCCTTCGTCGATCTTGGAAAGGCGGTTAACCTTCACACCGTTCTTCGTCAGGTGCTCGGCGGTGCCGCTTGTCGAATAGATCGAGAAGCCGAGGGACTCGAGCTGGCGGGCGAGATCGACCGCGCGGGCTTTGTCGGCGTCTTTCACGGAGAGGAAAACATTTCCCTTCGTTGGCAGGCCGGGTTTTGCCGCAGCCTGGGCTTTTGCGAAAGCGATGCCGAGATCTTCGTCGAGACCCATGACTTCGCCGGTCGAACGCATTTCCGGGCTGAGCGTGATCGTGGCTCCAGGGAAGCGGACAAACGGGAAGACGGCTTCTTTAACGCACCAGTGTTTAGGGGTCTGTTCGCGGGTGAAGCCGAGGTCCTTCAGTTTTTTGCCGGTCATCACCTTGGCGGCGAGTTTCGCAAGAGGCACACCGATGGCTTTCGCGACGAACGGAACGGTGCGCGAGGCGCGTGGGTTCACTTCCAGGACGTACAGCTGGTTGTCCTTGATCGCGAACTGGACGTTCATGAGACCGATGACTTTGAGCTCCTTGGCGAGGGACTTGGTGGCTTCGCGAACGGTATTGAGCATGGCTTTGCCGAGCGTGTGCGGAGGCATGACCATGGAGGCGTCGCCTGAGTGCACGCCGGCGAACTCGATGTGCTCGAGCATGCCGCCGATGACCGTCGTCTCGCCGTCGCTGATACAGTCGACGTCGAGTTCGATGGCGTCCTCGAGGAACTTGTCGATGAGAACGGGCTTGTCGGGCATGACGTCGAAGGCCTGGCGGACGACGTTGCGGAATTCGTCCTCGCTGTAGACGATAAACATGCCGCGACCGCCGAGCACGAACGACGGACGTAGGAGAACCGGGAAGCCGAGTTCTCGAGCAGCGGCGAGCGCATCGGCCTCGGTGAGGGCGGTGCGGTGGGCCGGAGACATGAGGCCGGTCTTGGCAAGAATCGCCGAGAAGAGTTTACGGTCCTCAGCGGCTTCGATGCTTTCGGGGCTGGTGCCGATAACGTTCACGCCATTTGCCTTGAGAGCGGTGGCGAGATTGAGCGGGGTCTGGCCGCCGAATTGAACGATGGCGCCGTCGCAGCCTTCCTGTTGATAAACTTCGAGGACGTCTTCGAGTGTGAGCGGTTCGAAGTAGAGGCGGTCGGACGTGTCGTAGTCAGTCGAGACGGTTTCGGGATTCGAGTTAACCATGACGGTCTCGAAGCCGGTTTCGCGCAGAGCGAACGAGGCATGGACGCAGCAATAGTCGAACTCGATGCCCTGGCCGATGCGGTTGGGACCGCCACCGAGAATCATGATCTTCTTCTTGCCGCTCGGAGGAAGAACTTCGTTTTCGTCGCCGTAACTGGAATAGTAGTACGGCGTAAATGCTTCGAACTCCGCGGCGCAGGTGTCGACGAGGCGGTAGGTCGTGTTGACGCCGAGTTTTTTGCGTTCGGCGCGGACACTGGCGAGGTCGCTCTTGAGGAAGTGCGCGAGCTGGACGTCGGAGAAGCCGTATTGCTTGGCGCGGCGGATCGTGAGGGCGTCGACGCCTTTGAGGACGCGCTTCTTGAGGTCCTGCTCCATCTGGATGATTTCCTGGAGCTGAGTAAGGAACCAAGGATCGATCTTGGTGATATTGAAGATCTGGTCGACGCTGTAGCCAGCGAGGAAGGCGTAGCGGATGTAGTAGACGCGCTCGGAGTTGGGTGTGCCGAGTTTCTGTTTGATGATCTTGTCGTCGGGGAGTTCGTCGCCGCCCCATTTGCCACCACCACCACCGAAGCCACGGGCGCCGGTTTCCAGCGAGCGCAGGCACTTTTGAAAGGACTCCTTGAAGGTGCGTCCGATCGCCATGGCCTCACCGACGGACTTCATCGCGGACGTGAGTGTCGGGTCGGCGTCGGGGAATTTTTCGAATGTGAAGCGCGGGATTTTCGTCACCACGTAGTCGATCGTGGGCTCGAACGATGCGGGCGTGAGGCGCGTGATGTCGTTCTTGAGCTCGTCGAGCGTGTAGCCGACGGCGAGTTTGGCGGCGATTTTCGCGATAGGGAAGCCGGTGGCTTTCGACGCGAGCGCGGAGCTGCGGGAGACGCGCGGGTTCATCTCGATGACGACCATGCGGCCGGAGACGGGATCGACGGAGAACTGGATGTTGGAGCCGCCGGTTTCGACGCCGACTTCCCGAATGACGGCGAAGGAAGCGTCGCGCATCACCTGATATTCTTTATCGGTGAGCGTCATCGCCGGAGCGACGGTGATGGAGTCGCCGGTGTGCACGCCCATCGGGTCGAAGTTCTCGATGGAGCAAATAACCACGCACTGATCCTTGTGGTCACGCATGACCTCCATCTCGTATTCCTTCCAGCCGAGCAGACATTCCTCGACGAGGACTTCGTGGACGGGGGAAATATCGATGCCGTTGGCAGTGATGCGTTCGAACTCTTCCTTGTTGTAAGCAATACCGCCGCCCTGACCGCCGAGAGTGAATGACGGGCGGATGATGAGCGGGTAAGAGCCCAGTTTCTCGGCGGCGGCGCGGGCTTCTTCCATCGATTTCACGGTGGAAGAGCGGGCGACATCGAGGCCGATCTTCAGCATGAGCTGCTTAAAGGTTTCGCGGTCCTCGCCCTTGTGGATGGCCTCGGGTTTGGCACCGATCATTTCCACGCCGTATTTCGCGAGAACACCGGCTTTGTGGAGCTCCATCGAAAGATTCGAGCGCAGTCTGGCCGCCGAGTGTCGGGAGGAGGGCGGAGGGGCGCTCGGTTTCGATGATCTTCTCGAGCATCTCGACGGTAAGTGGCTCGATATACGTCACGTCGGCGAACTCCGGATCGGTCATGATCGTGGCCGGGTTGGAGTTTACCAGGATCACGCGGTAACCTTCTTCCTTCAAGGCCTTGCACGCCTGGGTGCCGGAGTAGTCAAATTCGCAAGCCTGGCCGATGACGATAGGGCCGGCGCCGATGATGATGATGGACTTGAGGTCGGTGCGTTTGGGCATGGACGTAGATTTCGGCGAGGGTTGAGAGCGCGTTCCGGCGGGGCAAGCGGGAAACGGGTCAACGATGCACCATCAGGAAAATTTTCTGTGGCACTGGTGCGTCCGCTGGCGGACCGACACCGTAAAACCGCCGAGACGCCCAGTAAAAAGCCGCGTTTTGACGAACGCGGCTGAGGTAACAGATCCGGAGAGGACTTCCGGGATTGGTCGATCGCCCGGCTACTTGATTTGCGCGGCAGGAATGCCAAGGACCTTGGCGGCTTTGCCTTTGTCGTCGTTGCAGGCACGAAGTACGAGATCGACGTACTGCTTCTGTTGTCCCGCGAGAGTCTTCGAGCTTCGGCCAGTCTTTGACCTCCTTCAGGCGCATCGGGAGTTCCTGCGACGTGATGACGCGGGACTCTGCGGTGGAGGCGAGTTTGGAGACGACCTGATTGAGTTCCGTTAGATTGCCCGGCCAGTGATAGGCTTGGAGGACTTCGATGGCATCCTCTGTGAACTCCACCTGGCTCGCATCGAAGTTGGGATTGGTCGTCTTGCTGGCGAAGTGCTTCACCAGCGCCGGAATATCGTCGGAGCGATCGTGGAGTGATGGAATGACGACCGGCAGCGAGGCCACGCGATAAAAAAGTTCGTCGTGGAACGTGCCTTCGTCGGTGAGTTTTTCGAGGTCTTCCGTAGTCGTGCAAACAAGCCGGAAGCCGGCGGAGGTAGCGCGCAGTACGCTGACCAGTTCTTTCTGCATCGGCAGAGGAAGGCACTGGATGTGATGGAGGAACAATGTGCCGCCCTTGGCTTGTTTGATCCATGTACCGCCAGCGCCGCTTTGACCGAGGAGTCCTTCGCGGAAATTTTCTTCGTCGCTGAGCGAGCAATCGATGCGAACGAGCTGCCCGTCAGGAGAGGGCGTGGCCGTGTGCAAGATCTCGGCAACCGTGCTCTGCCCGTGCCGACTTCACCCTGCAGCAAGACCGGGCTGCGGACGGTGGAGAGCTTTTTGACCTGTTGAAGAATTTTTTGAACTTCGCGCTGGAGCCGATGAGGCGGCCCTCGATGTCGGCGCCTTTGGCCGACGGGAAGGGAGCGGTGCTGTTTCGTTCGGCTTGAGAGAACTGCTTGTACTCCAGGCCGCGCTTTAGCGTGGAGATGAGCTCGTCGACGCGGAAAGGTTTCTGCAGGTAGTCGAACGCGCCGAACTTGAGCGCTTGAATGGCGCTTTCGGTGCTGGCGTAAGCCGTCATGATGATAACGACGGTGTTGGGATCGAACAGCTTCAGCTGCTTGAGCAGCGTAATGCCGTCCATCGGCTTCATGTCGATGTCGGCGAGAACGATGTCCTGCTTCTCGGCTTTGTAACGGACCAGCGCCTTTTCGCTGTCGGTGGCGAAGGCGGTGGCGAAACCAGTGGGCTGGATAACGGCATCCAGCATCTCATGAATGGAGAGCAGGTCGTCGACGATTAGAACGGAAGGCATGAGCAGAGTCTGCCCCCTGAAAAAATCAGCGGGCGCGAGTTCCGTTTTGTGATTTACAGTCCGCCAGCGACGGAACCGAGTTGGAAGATCGGGAGGAACATCGCCATGACGATGCCGCCGACAACCACACCCAGGAACACGATCAGGAGGGGTTCGATCAAGGAAGTGAGCGCCGCGGTGGTGGCGTCGACCTCGGTATCGTAGAAATCGGCGACCTTGCTCATCATGCCGTCCACATTACCCGTGGTTTCACCGGCCTTGATCATATGCTTCATCATCGGCGGGAAGAAACTGTTGGCTCCGACGACCTCGGAAACCTGGCCGCCTTGGCTCACGTATTTGGCGATGTCGTCGCAGGCATGTTCGATCTGCACTTTGCCGCTGGCGGCGGCGACGATCTCGAGTGTGCGAAGAATTGGTACGCCGGAGCGGATGAGCGTGGCGTAGGTGCGGCAAAAACGGGAGAGGGCGATTTTGTGGATCAGATTTCCGAAAATCGGGGCTCGACCAGGAAATGATCCTTGTGGGAACGACCTACAGGCGTGGCCACGTATTTGAGCCGGAGAAAACAATGCCTATGATACAGCCGAGAAGATCCGACCGCCCAGCCGACGGCAGGAAGTTCGAGAAGTCGATCAGCATCTGTGTCGGGACTGGCAGGGCCTTCGCTCCGAAATCGGCGAACATCTTCCGCGAAGACCGGGATGACGAAAATGAGCAGCACGTTGACCAACACCACGGCGAGACCGATGACCGCGATCGGGTAGGTCATGGCGGACTTCACCTTCTTGGAGAGTTTGACGCTCGCTTCGAAGTAGCGCTGCGACCTTACCCAAAATTTCAGCGAGAGCACCAGAGGCTTCACCGGCTTCGATCATCGAGATGAAGAGCGAGTTAAACGACCTCGGGAATTTTTTCACTGCGGACGGAGAAGGAATTACCGGCGGAGATCTCGTGCGCACTTCCCGGATGATGATGCGGAAGATCGGATCTTCGGTCTGCTCCTGCGAGCGCTTCAAGACATTGCACGAGCGGCAGACCGGCCGTGAGCAGCGACGCGAGCTGCTGGGTGAAAATAGCGAGCTCGGCGAGAGGCAGCTTGTAGTTCTGAGATTTTTTCTCGAGCGACTTCTGTTTGGCCAGATTCTGCGCGACCTTGATGTTAGGGCGGGTGGATTGCTGGCTGGGGCGAAGATTGCCCTTGGATGCGGGGGCCGAGGAGATGAAAGCCATGATGGTGTCCAAGAAATGTCGGCACAAAAGTGTCGCAACTTCATTCCCTGCTTTGGCTTGTTAAAAAAACACGATTCTTAATGTGCCGACAGCTTGCATCGCACGAAGTTGCGCAACTCTGCGTGGCGGCTCACGAGCATGCGGCGGGGGATCTGCGGGGCCGGTTTGGGTTATCGACACGACGGCGCTGTGCATGCGGCGTCTTGTCGAATCAAGAGCCGCGCCCAGCGTGAATCAGTCCTATTTCGTCGGAAGAGCCGTGAGCGAAGGCTTGACCGGTGCGACGTGCGGGCGAAGCTCCCGGCAGCACTTTTGCCGCGGCTGTAGTTTAGTGGTAAAACTCCTCTCTTCCAAAGAGGTATCGTCAGTTCGATTCTGTCCAGCCGCTCCAATCGGATCAACCCAAGGCCTCGCGCAGAGACGCGATGATGTCATCAGCGGATTCGGCGCCGATGGAGAGGCGAAGAAGTTCCGGATCGAGCCCGGCGGTGGCGAGTTGCGCACGTCCATCCGCACTCGTCACGAGATCGTAGTGCGCGAGATAGATGAAGGGGCAGATCAGCGTGTTTTTCATGCCGAAGCTCGGGCCCTTGGGCAGGCTGAGGCGGTCGTAGAACTCCGTGAGATTTTCCACGGTGAAGCTGATCATGCTGCCGATGGCGCCGGGTGAGCGGGCGAGTTTCAGGTAATTGTCGCGGGAGTCCGGATGCAGGGACCACCAGACATTTTTCACGCGCGGATGGTTGCGAAGGAATTCGACCACGGCCGGTGCCGTGCGATTGATCTGGGCGATGAGGGCTTCGCTGTCGGCGATCTGGACAGCGAGGCGGGCGAGGTCGCGGCTGTAGACGGGTTCGAGCTCGCCGGGCAGCAAGCGGCGGAAATCGGCGGCCCATGGACTGCGCGGATTGACCACGACGGCACCGGCAAGGACGTCGCCTTCGCTGGCGGTGTATTTCGTGAGACTGTTCACCGCGACATCTGCATGGGGGAGAATATCGATATTGAGCGGGGAGGCGATGGTGGGGTCGGCGATAAAGATGATCTCGTGGGAGCGGCAGAGTTCGTAAATGGCCGCGAGGTCGGGCGTCTGGATCAGCGGATTGGTGGGCACCTCGGTGACGAGGCCGGCGATCTGATGGCCTCGCTCCGCGAAGAGCTTCTTCAACGCGGCGAGGTCGAAAACATCATGCACGACCACATAGTCGTGAGCCGGCTGGCCGGTGAATTTCTGGAGGATGGCAATGGTGTCCAGATAGAGCCATCCGAGCTGGACCCAAAGGGTGCGGCCGCGCGGACCCTGGAGAATGTCAGCTGCCCGGAAAGCGGCGTAGATCGCGTTCATGCCGCTGTTGGCGAGGAATACGTCGTCAGGCGTCACATGCTGGAATGAGCGTGCGACGGCGCCTTTGACGCGGCCGGGAGCGTAGCCATCGAACGAGCGTTCGTCATGGGCGCCGGGGAGCTCGCCGACGCGGACAAGGTAGTCCTCGGCTTCGCGGGAGGAGAGGAGCGCTCCAGTGTGCTGGAGAAAGGTTTTGGCGCGGGCGAACGTGTCGGCGTCTTCCGCGAAGGCGACTCCGCTTACGCACTCGTTTTCGACCACGGTGGCCTGGGTCGGGGCGAGCCACGCGACGAGCGCGGCGGATGCGCGTGCGGAAGACGTCGGCCATACTTGCTGGCCGGTCAGTCCGAGCGATCGCACCATGTGGGCGGAAACTTTTTTGAGAAACGGGTGCTTCACGAACCGCGGATAGCCCGAGGTCATGTGCTGCGTGATCTCGGGATTTTTTTCCTCGTAGCCGATGACTGCGCGCATGGTGGGCAGGCTCGCGGAGACGGCATGCGGAGTGCCGGCGGGAATGCATTGACCGAGTGGCAGGTGGCTGAAGGCGGACATGAAGGAGCAATCGTGGAGAATTGCGGCGCGCGGGGCAACGCCGGTGTTGAAAGAGGCCGCGGGCGTGCTGAATGTGGCGGTTTATGAAGATGGTTTCCTGGAACGTGAATGGCATCCGCGCGGTGCTGAAAAAGGGGTTTCTCGATTACATGACGGCGGTCGACGCCGACGTGATCTGCCTGCAGGAAACGAAGTGCCATCCGGGCGACGTGCAGCATGTGGCGTGGGCGACCGGATACGAAACCACCTGGGCGAGCGCAGTGAAGAAGGGCTATAGCGGCACGGTGATTTTCAGCCGGGTGAAGCCGAAGAGCATCACCACGGGACTGAATATCCCGGTGCACGATCAGGAAGGGCGCGTGGTGACGGCGGAGTTCGCTGATTTTTATCTCGTGAATGTTTATCAACCGAACTCACAGCGCGGGCTGACGCGGCTGGACTATCGCACGAAGGAGTGGGATCCGGCGTTTCTTGTTTACCTGAAAAAACTCGAGAAGAAGAAGCCGGTGATTTTTTGCGGCGACCTGAACGTGGCGCACGAGGACATCGACTTGAAAAATCCGAAGACGAACCGGCGCAACGCCGGGTTCACGGATGAGGAACGCTCGAATTTTTCGACGATTCTGAACAATGGCTTCGTGGACACGTTTCGCGAGTTCGAGAAAGGACCGGATCACTATACGTGGTGGAGCCAGATGATGAACTGCCGCGCTCGGAACATCGGGTGGCGCGTCGATTATTTTGTCGCGAGTGAAAAACTGAAACCGGCGCTCAAGCGTGCCTGGATCAGTCCGGAAGTGATGGGAAGCGATCACTGTCCGGTGGGGCTGGAGGTTGGCTGACGTGAGCGCGGCAAACGCGAAAAACAAAACGAAAACCGGCCCGACTGCGCGGCCAGCGACGAAGCGAAGGAAGCCGACCACCACGCCATGGGCGGAAGTGCGGGGATCGGCCATTCACGGACTCGGCATGTATGCGGTGAAAACAATTCCCGCCGACACGCGCATCATTGCGTACGACGGCGAGCATATCACGAAGGCGGAGTCGGATCGTCGTGAAGTGAAGCGGCTCGCTCGCGAGAAAGCGGGCGGCGATGGCTGCGTGTATATTTTCGAGCTGAACAAGCGTCACGATATCGACGGCTCGATGGCGTGGAATACGGCGCGGCTCATCAACCATTCCTGCAAGCCCAACTGCCGTACGGAGATCATTCGCGGCACGATCTGGATCGTTGCGAAACGCGAGATCGTCGAGGGCGAGGAGCTGTTTTTTGACTACCGGTACGGGATGGAAAACTGGCGCGGGCATCCGTGCCGGTGTGGCACGGATCGTTGCGTGGGCTTTATCGTGGCCGGCGAATATCGCTGGCGCATCAGGAAGATTCTGAAAGCGGAGCGCGTGGCCGCGAAAAGGCGGGCAGGCTAGGCGCGATGATTTTGGCCGCGCTTCGGAAGGCGCGGCTACACGAAGGCGCGAAGCAGGCGTTTGACGACAGGGCGGGCGAGCTTCGCGAGCGCCGGGTTGGCATAACCGATCCAGGTCACTGCCGAAGTCGTGTCCAGTGGCGTCGTGACGGCGGCGCCATTGAGGGGATTTTCGACCAGGCCGCCGGCTTCGGTGAGAATGAGTGCCGTGCAGATATCGTACGGATGGCAGACGAGCGACGAGTGCAGGCCGAGTTTTTTGAATACGAGCGGACGCAGGTCGGCGATGAGGCGGTCGTGGCCGACAAGCAGTTCGTAGAGCTGGCCGCCGGTGCTGATGTATTGATCGTCAAAGACGAGCGGCGAATCACCGATGGGCGCAGTGGAGCCGGGCCGGGGTTTTGGCGCGGGGTGAAGTTCTGCCCAGAGTTTTTCCTCGAAGGCGGCGAGGTCGGTTTTCCCGTCGGGGAAAAATTTCGAGATCGAGGCGAAGCCGTGCTTGAAATCGCCGGCCTGCGAAGGGCGGACGGAAAGTTTTGTGGTTTTGCGCGTGAAGACGTTGAACGCGGATGCGTGGACACCCCGCGGACCGCCGCCGCGGATGGCGCTGAACTGGTCGGCGCGCCATTGTTTGCTGGTGGGAAGCTCGGTCATCGCGGCAACCAGGATGTCACGCAGGGTGGTGCGGAGTCCGCGTTGCGGAGCGAGCCCCGTGAGAATCCATGCGGATCGCTTGTCGTACATGAGGCCGCGGGTGCCATCGATCGGATCGAGAATGCATTTCCATGCGGTGCGGGCGACGGGCGTTCCGGTGGGAAAGGTGAGGTTGTGGCCGTCTTCGATCCCTTCCATGACAACCTCGACGGGCCAGGTGCGCGGCCAGTGTTTTTCGAACCACTCGACGATGGCGTGTTCGCTGAGCTTATCGATGTGATAGATGGTGTCGGCGGCCGTGACGGCGGCGATGCGGGAGAATTTCGAGGCTTCGCGTGCGCGCGCGGCGAGGATCGTGTCCCGGATGTGATTTTGGAGATCGCAGAGGAGTCGGCGGGCGCGGGCGAGCTGGCTTTGGGTCATGTTGTTAAGATGAATCGCAAAATCGCGGAGAGGCGAGCGGACAGCACGAAGTGGCAACTTGGTGACATTTCAATCTGTTCGACCGGTCCTCCTCTTGCGGGCTTGCGGGCGGGTCGGCCGGTCGCAAGCTCGCGCCCACATGTCGTCAAGCACCCCGCCCTCCCACGACCCGGTGCATAGTGAATCGTTTCTCGCTTCGCTGATGCGCCGACAACTCCAGCTCTCCGTCGCGTGCGCCGCGGCGTTCCTGATCGTCCTGCTCGGTCTGCCTCTCGCCAATTACTATGCGCCCGAGTTCATGGCGACGCGCGTGGCCGGCTTCACGTTGAGCTGGCTGATCCTGGGCGTGGTGTTTTTCCCCGTGGTCTGGGTGATCTCGTTTATCTTCATCAAGCGTTCGATCGGGCTTGAGGACGACGAGGTGCGTCAGGTGCAAAACGAAAGGAAGGGCTGAGCCATGGACGCGCATTTATCCTCGGTTTTTCTTCCCTTGGCGGCGGTCGGACACGTCGATCCCTGGATCTTGGCATTCTCGGCGATCACGGTCGTGGTGACGCTGTGGATGGGTTTCCGTTCGGCGAAGACCTCGAAAACGGCGAGCGACTTTTTCGTGGCCGGCCGTTCGGTGTCGGTCGGCTGGAACGCGTCGGCCATCTCCGGCGAATACCTTTCGGCGGCGTCGTTCATGGGCATCGCCGGCATGGTGATGTCCTCGGGCTATGACGCGTTGTGGTATCCGGTTTGTTACGCGTGCGGATATCTTTTCCTGCTGTTGTTCATCGCCGGGCCGCTGCGCCGGTTCGGAGCCTACACGATCCCGGATTTTGCCGAGGGCAGATTCGATTCGCCGCTCTTCCGGAAGATCGCGGTGTGCTTCGTGTTGTTCATCGGATTCTTTTATACAATGCCGCAGATGAAGGGCGCGGGTGTGACGCTCGCGTATATTTTCCCGGGTCTGCCGTACTGGGTCGGTGTCGTGCTCGTCGGCGCGGTGATCACGCTCAACGTCGCCCTCGGCGGCATGAAGGGCATCACGCTCGTGCAGGCCGTGCAGTACTGGATCAAGATGTTCGCGATCAGCGTGCCGATCTTCGTGCTGATGGCGGTGTTTGGTTTCTACGGCGGACACATCGGTGCGAATAAAGTGACGGGCGATACCGTTGCACCGGTGACGGAGGTCGCGCGCCAGCCGCTTTCAGACAAGGCGCCGAAGGATGAAGCCTGGGTGGCTCCCTTTGGTCCGCTCACCACCAAGGCGGTGAGCGCAGCGGCCAAGAAACTGCCCGAGGCGGAGCGCGCGGCGTTTTTGGAGGAACATCAGAAACCGTATTCGCTGCTCTACACTTACTCGCTGATCATCGCGATCGTGTGCGGCACGGCGGGTCTGCCGCATATCCTGGTGCGCTTCTATACAAACCCGGATGGCATCGCGGCCAAGCGCACGACGATGTGGGTGATGATCTTGATCGGCGTGTTTTATGTATTCCCGCCGGTGTTCGGCGCGATCGGCCGCAATCTCCTGCCGGAATTGTACACGGGACTGAGCGGCATCAAGGGCACCGATCAAGTGGTGCTGAAGCTGCCGACGCTCATCGCTGAAAAATACGGCGTGCTGGGCTCGATCCTGAGCGGCATCACCTGCGCGGGCGCGTTCGCGGCGTTCATGAGCACATTCAGCGGCCTCCTCGTCTCGATGACGGGCGCGCTGGCTCACGATGTCTACGGACGCATCCTGCGGCCGAAGTCGACGGCGGAGGAGCGGCTCAAGGCATTCAAGTTTGCGGCGGTGCTCATCGGCGGCATCGCGGTCATCCTGGGCTGCTTTGTGGAGCCCTTGGAGATCAACTTCATGGTCGGCCAGGCCTTCGCGATCGCGGCGGCGAGTTATTTCCCGCTGCTCTTCATGAGCGTCTGGTGGCGCGGCATGACGATGAAAGGCGCGGCGACGGGCATGCTCACCGGCGGCCTGTGCGCGCTCGTCGCGGCGGCTCTGACGAATCTCGGCACGCTCGCGCTTGATCCCGGCCCGATGGGCAAGCTCTTCGCGGGCTTCAAAGGCATGAACGATTTCTGGGCGGCTCACCCGCTGCTCCGTATCCTCTGTGAACAACCCGCCATCTGGGCGGTGCCGCTGGCGATCTTCCTGATGATCGTCGTATCAAAGGCGACGGCGTCGCAGATTCCTGGAGACATCCGCATGAAAATGCTCGTGCTGCACGCCCCGGAAAAACTCGGGCTCAAGCAGGAGTATATTCAAGAGCACCAGGCGGGAATGGGGCACTGAGTGGGGTGTCCGGCGGAGTTGCGAGCCATGCGTCAATGATTGAGATGCATGGCTCGCCTGGCGAACGATCACTGGTCAGCCACGCCGAGCTGGCGACTCGGAAATCGAAACGGACCCCGTCGAGGCGTTGCGCTGTAACGGCTGGTTAGCCTCTTCCTTCTTTGCGGGAAGCGGCTCTGCTTTGAGCAAGCGCTCAGCTTTTCGGGATAGGTCGCTCCTTATGAATGATGGCCAGTCTCGGAGTATCACGGTCCAAGCTCCAGACGGCTCTTGGTGCGCCATCAACTCAAATACGGATCGATCTTCTCGGGTTAGCTTCCAGTGGAAACCTTGATCACCGACACGGGAGAGCTGTAGAGCTTCAGCGACGCGAATGATTCTCTCTTTGGTGTCGGCGGAAAGAGAGACGCTTTCGGATCCCAACGGTGTCGCGGCTTGAGTAGATAGTGTGATGCGGCGTGCGTGTCCGTCACATCCCGCGCAGAGCAGGAGCAGCAAAGCCGACAACGATAGAGTTTTGGTGCTCACGTCTTCTTCTGGCTAACGATCTCTGGTCAGCCATGTCGAGCTGGCGACTCCAAACTCTAAGCGGACCCTTTCGAGGCATTGCGCTGTAGCGGCTGGTTAGGCTTTTTCTTCATTCTTTGAATGATCGTAGACTAAAGATATGCGACAATGCGGACACTCTCCACGCGTAATCAGTGGGCTAAAAGAGCTACGATTGCTCGCCGCATACAACGGCCGATCACACGACGGGCAGATGAAACCGAGCTTACGGGCGTAACGTTCATCAGCCTTTGGGAGGTAGAATAGCCCAGCGTAGATGAATGCACCCAAGCTTATCGAAAGCGTGGTAATCACAGCGGCTCTGCTCGATGATTCCAGCCAGATACCTAGGAATACGGTCGAAGCGAAACACAAGAATAGCATCAAGACCCTGAAATTGTGCCTTAAAACACAGGCTTTTTGTTTTGAGCGTAATTCTTTCGGCAGAGCATCTCGCGCTGGAAATTGAGACATGGCCTTTTGCCTAACGATCACTGGTCAGCCACGCCGAGCTGGCGATTCGAAATTCGAAACGGACCTGGTCGAGGCGTTGCGCTGTAACGGCTGGTTAGGCTCTTTCTTCATTTCGTCGGGTCGAGAATGATAACGACCGGACTTCCACTGCCGACCGGAACGTGTCCACTGGGCTTAAATCCTTCTTTAGTCACGCTCACCCATTCAACCTTCTGAATGACGCGAGGCAGTGATGCCTTCCCTTTCTCGTCAGTGATCAGCTTCGCGTAGTTTATGCTCAAACTAATCGGCTCAACGATGGCGCCGGAGACAGGCCGATTTAAGGTGTCGATAACTACGACTCGCTGGGTCGCGCAGCCGCTGAGAATAGCAGCAAAAAGAACCAATGAAAAAAGGCAGATGCTCTTCATGAGTTTCTGCCGAACGATCAGTGATGAGCCATGGTTCGGCTCTTTCTTCATATCCAATAACACACAATGCTCAGGGCGATCAGCACGAACGCCCAGTACTCAAATGCTAAGTAATAGAGGGCGTGTCGTTGAACTGCATAGATCTTCTTTCCTTCAGCGTCCTTACCGATGCAAAACTTCTTGTTTCGGATAAAGCGGCCGAGGAACCAGACAATAACTGCAGAAACCAGAAGCGCTGCGACCTTTGGCCAGTAGTGAACGCTGCAGTAGGAATCGTTCTTCATGTACGCGTCCACCGCATAGACGACCGCGATGAAGACCGCTCCCACTATCATCGGGATAATCAAACCAAGGCCGTGCCAGATCAGGATCATGTTTTTGCCGAACGTTCTCTGATCAGCCACGCCGAGCTGGCGACTCGAAACTCGAAACGAACCCCGTCGAGGCGTTGCGCTGTAACGGCTGGTTCGGCGTTCTTCTTACCCTCGAATCATCACGTAATGGTCGATGTAATGCCATAAGTCTCCTTCGCGTTTCAGGATGAACAGGAAATTAGCAAACCCGTCTGGGCCGTCCCAATATCTAGCATCCACAATGTATTCACTATTCTCCGTTACCCTTACCTCTTTGATCTGCCGATTCACTCCATCCATGCGCGGGAAGATAATACGAGCCAACTCTTCATCTTCTTTCTTCGTGAGCAAAATAACAGTTCCAGATTTCCAGCGTTGTTCGATAGCTGCGTGCTCTTCTCGTGTATGGGCAGGCGCGCGGAGAAGCGCCTCAGCTTTAGCGTCGGGAATTCCGTTCAACTGCAGAGACGAACTGCTTTCGTGGGGAGACTGACAGCCTGCGAAGAATGCCAGAAACGAAGTGATGAATAGCGCTCTCATCTTCTGCCGAACGATCAGTGATGAGCCGCGACCGTAGTCGGCGCGGGCTGTGCGCTAGCACAGAACGTGACGACTATGGTCGTTGGCTCTAGCCGCTGGTTAGGCTTCTTCTTCATTCAGATTCCGGTAGCCATTTGAATCGGCGTCGACCACTAGGGCTTCTTCGCATGCAAAAAATGCCGGGGCTTTCTTCACATACGTCCACAAAGTCGGATGAACGATCATTTTCGAGTGGAAGCAAGCGACGGCTCCAAAGTCGGAAGACTCATCTTGGAAATGCAGCATCAGCCTAAAATCCAGAAAAACACCTTCGAGCAATCCGCACATGTGCTGAATCAACTGCGTACTGAGCTGCGGCGGAGCGATCAAAACGCTTCGGGAATAAACGCACTGTGGCTCGTGTACATCGAAGACAGGATCCGCCACCAAGAGATCGATAGCCGGAAAGTACTCGCTTACTCGACGCTCCAACGCTTCTTCGCGCGCGCGAAATTCTTCGCTATCGCGTGACGAAAGAAATTTGGGCTCCAGGAATGTATCATCCATGAAGCGCCAAAATGCTTCATCGCTTTTCGCCACGATTAACTGCCGATGCTTGGTCACGCGGATCTTTCTTTGCCTAACGATTGAGGTCAGCCACGGAGGGCAGCGTCAGCTGCCCGGAGTTGGCTGTAGTGGCTGGATCGGCTCTTCTTCATGAACTTTCGAAATCATCCTTCCAGCTCCAATAACCAATCGGAAGATCGATCAAGCATGGGGAAACGTCGATTCGCTCGACGATCTTTCCGCTCTCATCCTTCACGCGGACTGCGAGAGCAAACTCCGTCCGATGCTTGGGGCCGGCGTGCGTGACCCAGAATCCTTCCATGAGATCCGCGACATTGTGGAGCGCCGTGTCGACGGCCTCTGCAACCGCGGCATCAAACTCAGCCTTCGTCGTTGGTGCAGCACGGGAAGCCACTTTCTTCAACGCTTCCGCACGGCAGTGGGCCATGAGATAGAAACCGAAATTCGATGCGGCATCTTCTGCGCGATCAACCGGCTCTGAGCGCCAATCTTCGTAAGGAGTGGGAGTAGCCATAATTCTTCCGCCGATCGATTACGATGAGCCATGCCGCTTTAGCGGCATTGGCTCTGGCAGCTGGATCGGCTTCTTGGCTTCGAACACCTCGATAGTGGAAGCGATCGAGATGAACTCGAACACTCGCTCCTGCCCACCCGCCAAAACCTGAATCCTGAAGCCATCGAAATATCCCTGCTGGTTCGTCATCGTCCACATCCAGTCAACGCGACCGGCCCCTCTGAAGATCGGAAAAGAACTCTTTCTCTCTTTCTTCCGACCGGATGACAAAATCAGCTCATCGGAGTCACGATCGCATCCGAGACGAATCTCTCGTTGCGAGTCGGAGATGACGATCTCGCAAAACCGGCCTCGAAGTACCGGGTCTTCGATTCCATTGATTGCGGTGACGCGGGTGAACTTCGGGATCTTCATCTTCTGCCGATCGTTCTCTGGTCAGCCACGCCGAGCTGGCGACTCCAAATTCGAAACGGACCCCGTCGAGGCGTTGCGCTGTAACGACTGGTTCGGCTCTTTCTCATCTTCGAAAAGCAGCGCGAGCCATAGTATCACCGGGACTATAAAAAATCCAAATAGGTCCAGAAATCCCACTGTGGAGTGCGGCAATAAAGCCCCCCATAGCCAAGCTATCATCAGCAGGGTGATCGAAGATGTGGCCAATATCATTCGTTTTTTTATGGATCCTAAAAATGCGGCTATGATTCCCGAGACGTGGAGCAGTAGAATAGCGAAGGCGGTGAACAGCAAATGGGCCTCTTGGAGGTTTAAGCCGTGCGACGAAGCGCCGCTTTCACCAGCGGCTGGCGCAACTCCCGACATCGCCAAAAGTCCGAATAGGAGTAGGCCGAGGTAGACTCCAAAACCGATGGCGATTCCGGGACGGTTCTTCATATTTCTGCCGAACGTTCAAGGTGAGCCACGGCCGCTTGGGGCCGTTGGCTCTGATGTCTGGTTAGCCTCTTTCTTCGCGTCGAGAAGGGCTTTCACAACCTTCCACTGAGCTTCATCGATAGGGAAATCGCCGCCATCGTTCTTTGAATAGATTCGAAGCTGATTTCCGTGGATCGCCGCCACAGAAACAACAAACTCGCCGTCTTTGTAGAAGGTGACCGTGCGCCATCCAGCGCACATGCAAGCAACGGATTTCGAAATTTCTGATTTCGCGATGGCTTCACTAAACTCATGAATCCATTTCGAGTCGCGAACAACGAGTTCCTTTTCTTTCTTGTCCATCTCGCCGCGAATCCCAGCGCTATCAGCACTCGCGATCAAATTCGCGGCGCGCTCCGCCAAAGTCTCCGCCTTTGCGAGCACCCCAAGGGCAAGGACAACGGCAACAACAAGCAGGGTTTTCATAATTTTCTTCGGCTAACGTTCAAGATGAGCCATGCCGCTTCAGCGGCATTGGCTCTAGTGTCTGGTTGGGCTCTTTCTTCATTTCGTGGCATGGCTCACGCCAGTCGAGGCTTCACCGCCGACAAGCTGCCAATGCCCGCTCTTAGTCTCTCCGTAGTGCTCCAGATAGAGTGTCGACTCTCCTTCAGGTATGCCCGGTTTGAAACTATAGGCCGCGACTTGCATCTTCTTTCCGACCGACTCGCCGGACTCATTTTTGAGCACGCGTAGAACTTCTACCTCATACCAGAGAAACTTGCTTCCTTCTCCCGTCGACAGGCGCTTCGCACGGAGCACAACTACGGCCTTCTTCGCTAGAGCTTCATCGATCGGCGCGCTGGTAGCGGCGAAAGCCACCGCCGTAGCGCCGAGGAGAATCGTGAGGATCGCGAACTTCATGTTTCTGCCCAACGATCACTGGTCAGCCACGCCGAGCTGGCGACTGGAAATTCGAAACGGACCCCGTCAAGGCGTTGCGCTGTAGCGGCTGGTTCGGCTCCGGCTTCTTTGATCCGGCTATCACGCTGTAGATCGCGAATCCGAGCGAAATAATGGAGCCCAACGCAAACCAGCTAAACTCTCGTCCATAGGCTTGCTCTCTGGCTTGGGCGGCGATCACGAAATCCGTGCCCAAGAAAATCGCGGGGATTGATTCAAACGCGTGACTGAGGGCGTGCTGAATGAAAAGCCAGCAGGCCAAGTACGCCCAAGTGAGCGCAGAGCAATAACCGAGGATGCGATTCACGCTCATCTTCTTTGCCGAACGACCACAGATCAGCCACGCCGAGCTGGCGACTCGAAATTTGAAACGGACCCTGTCGAGGCGTTGTGCTGTAGCGGCTGGTTCGGCTCTTTTCTGTGTTTCAACTTCCAGAGGTAGTAGATGAAAGCGCCAACGGAGATAGCTGACATCTTCAGATTAAAATAAAAGTAGAACCAATAGCGGTTCGAGTCTGCTGCTTTTACCGCCGGACCACCTCTAGCAATGTGGAAAACGTCACTTACTAAGCCGTCGATCAAGCAGCCGCTGGAGAATATGGCTAAGCATCCGAACGCGATCAGCTCCCTCTTGTAAGACTTGGGGGTGCTTTGTTGGGGAGCGCTCACGTCTCATTCTTTCTTCTGCCGAACAGTGTTATTGGCATCAACTCAGTTGAGCTTTGCTAGGTTGAGATTGGAGGACTGGGAGGGGGAGGGGCAGAACTTGCAGAAAAGCATAATATCGCAGAGCCAAGCGGTCTGGAGAGTTTTTGACGAAAAGGAGCGAACTTTGTGTTACCTGGCAAAGCTCAACTGCGAGTATGGCTTTGCTAGGTGGGAAATTTTGGCGCGACGAATTGGCCTCAGCCTATCTTGCTCGTGTACCACCGACAAACGCTGACGGCGGTAGCGACGCAAGTTCGCCGGCTTTCTGCTTTTGCCTGTGACCAACGCGTATAAGCGGTTGTATGTTAAATGATCAAAAAGCAGGGCGTCCGATAAAGGACGCCCTGCGAGAGGATGGATTATTTGGAAGGCGTAGCGGACTTGCTCGTGCCGCGACGCGCAGATGACTTACGCTCGCTCTGCCGTTTGCCTCCAGCTTGGTCGTACTCGGAGGAATCGGGGCCGAAGAACGCCCGGATGCCGCTGCGGGCACGGGTGATTGCCAGTTGAAGTTCCCCGACGATATCATCGCGTTTGTTGATCAATCCTTGCAGCTCGATGCGCCGGCTTTCGACCGTTTCGCTGAGCTGGGCAGCTTCGGCCTGGAGGTCTCCGAAGCTTTTCTGAGTGATATCGTTCAGGGTAAACGTCGCATTCGCATTCCAGACTTCGGCGATCTTCTGGGCATTGCGGAGGACGGAGTTAACAGTAGTGGACGCGGGCATGGTATTTTGGGTGAACCGTTCTGCGATGAGGAGACTCGCTTCCGATTGATTTCCGCCACGGTTCAAAACGAGGAAACGGTCTTTAGTTTAAAAGAGACGACCGGGAATCAACCGGAGCGCCGGCTCCTGTCATCGGAGACGCTGCTCCGATAACCGGAACACCGCCTCCTCATCCAGGAATCGCCTCTCCGCTGAATATCCCAGCCTCTCCGCCAATAAGGAACATGACTCCGAAGCGAGGAGACGACCCGCTGCTGTCTCCCGCCATGCGCTTTCGCCTCCCGCTTCGTTGTACGCATCCAGCCATCGGCCCACTTACATTTACGGTCGAATAAATAATAGTAATCGGATTGTTAAAACAAAGAATACTCCTGCTTTCCAATAACTATAAATGGCTACTACGAAATCTTTGAAGGGATTTGCGCCGTTCCGGGGTTGACCGGCTTGCACCCAATTGCGCGTCGCGCGGGGGCGCATCCTATCCGTGACCAGGCTTCAATCAATCGTCACGAGCTTAGCGATCATCCTGACCCCTGCATTATCGTCTGGGCAGTTATTCAATGTAAGGATCGAGGGATTCATTGCGGGATCGTATGAGACGATTTCCCCGATTGCTTTCGACCAGGCACAGCAGGCATTTTTAGACGAACTGGAGTTTGGGCAAAGTTTCTCGTTTCAGTTCACGTATAATGCGGGCGCCACACCCGATGCAGCGGTGCCGCAGAGTCCGCGTAATGCGAGCTTCAGCATGGGTGTCGATTTTGTCGGAGGACAGGTGGGGTCGATGACGGCTTTTGACGGTTTTGATTTCCAAATTCGAACATCGACCATCAAGCCCCAGAACGCTCCCGAGGTCAGCGCCATCATTTTCGATTTAAGAAAACAGCTTTCTCCCGAGGCGATGATCGGCGTGCAATTCTACGGAATCCTCGATCCTGCGGCGTCCCTCTTTGCGGGATTTCCACAGGCTTTGCCGCAGGACGGTTTCACGACGGATAATTTTCAGGTTTTGTCGGCGGCATTCTACGCAGACAAGGCGTCACCAGACGGATCAGGCCCCTCCAGGCGTTTTGAATTTGGAGGACAAACGCTCAAGGCCCGTCCCTTGCAATCGCCCGCCGTCCTCAACTTTTCCGCGGTTAGGGCTGATCTGACTCCCATACCGGAACCCTCCACGTATGGACTGGCTGGCGCGGTCGCGGTCGGCCTGTTGATTTTGTTTAGCCGAAGGCGACTCTAGCAAACGCATCATAAGCCCGCACGGGCTGATGCAGGTTCATCCCTGCAAACGCGGGCGTGTAACGATTTCGCGCGGGCTCGCGGTCGCTCGACAGCTTGAGGGTTAACATCTTCGTTGCTTTTGGTATCAATTGTCCTTGCCAAAGACAATTGGGTACCCAGATCTCCGAGGCGGCGGCGAATAATTTACTGATATCGGCCATACCCTATGACGGCCGGAATTATATCGACGTAATTATTATGAATAAATCGATTGCGGGCGGGAACAGTGCGAATGCATCGCACGCGGCTATAGCTAATAGCCTGATCGGATGGAGTGTCAGAATAGTGACAATGATGGCCTTGCTGCTTGTTTGCAGCCTGCCGCCTCTATTGAACGCAGAGGACATCAGTCTGCGGGCATGGAGCGGTCATTACGTCTGCGCCGAAGGTGGAGGTGGCCAGGAAGTGGTGGCCAACCGGGATGGAATTGGCGGTTGGGAGATTTTTAATCTGAATGACTTGAATGGTGGAAGTCTGGAGAGCGGAGACGCTGTGACATTTCAGTCGTACAGCGGCTATTACGTTTGCGCCGAGGATGGAGGCGGACGTGAGGTCGTGGCGAACCGGGAGTGGGCTTACGGGTGGGAAACCTTTACTATTTATAAGGACGGTGGCGGGACCATCCAGTTCGGCGATCAGATAAGTCTGCAGAGTGAGAACGGCCAGTGGGTCTGCGCCGAAGGTGGAGGCGGGCGTGAGGTGGTTGCGAATCGAGACGCAATTGGTGGCTGGGAAGTATTCACCCTGATCTCGCCGTATGCTCCACCACCCGTAACTCCTCCCGTAGTTACTCCACCTCCGGTAACTCCTCCGGCAGTTACTGCACCCCAGTTATCTACACTCGATCTACAATCGTTCCTATCCACCCCTACCAGAAGGTGGGAGATCAATGATCAGTATATGGGATGGAATCTTTGTTATGTGGGCGCCACTCCAGATCAAAATCAATGGCAGGCATGGGATCCAGGAACTGAGGGTGGCCTGCTTGCTTGGGGCGAGTTTCCACCCGGACCCGCACCAGGTGACAGCACCGACCCACGGCGGGCATTTGATGAAATGGATGCCATGATGCAAGAGCGCGATGCCCGGCATGATGCTGAAACCGTGGCTGATATTGCGGCAAGCACTCAACGGCAGATCAATAGCGCTTTGGAATCTGGAAAGGGCGTCCAACTCAAAGATCAAAATGGCAAAATCCTCCTGACCATTGGCCCCGTCGAGCCCGGAAAAAGCTATATTAAAACGGATATAGTTACCATCTTGGACGATTCCGGCCGCCCGATGCAATTTTCGGTGCCTTCACTCGCTGATCAGCTTCTTTATGCGGCGACTCACAACATCAGTGCAATAGGACAAGCGCTATCCGAACAAAACACGGCCTCTTTCAATGATTGGATGTCATCTGCGTATGGGCTCACTTGGTCGGACTCAGGCAATCGGTTGGGTACTCTGGGTGAAGCGCAATTCATCGAGTTTATAGAAGAAATCCAGCCAGTTGATTTCACCAAACCTTGGTGGGCTCCGGAGGTTACTTTCCCCGATTTCTGGGCCAATGTACCGCCGGAACAAAGACGTAATATTTACGCGTACGCCCACTATTTAAATAACCACCCAACCTATAGTGATCCAGTTTTAGAGGCCATTCGCGATAAGTTCAATGAGATAGCTCACGTGCTTAATTATGGCGCAGCTCTCTTTGAGAAAGCTCCGCTTGTAGCAGCCGCACCTTTGGTTGTTTATGCGTCACCGACCATCGCGATCATCTATACAAAAACGGCGACTGGAGTGACTAACGTTTACATCGCCACCATGGTGGCCGCAGGTTCTCCGCGGGGGCAATGGGTTATTGAGCAGGTGATGGGCGTATTGGATGACCAACCTGGAGTTTTAAAACCTGTTAGTGGGGCTGCTTCACTGGAAAGGTTATCTACGATTCCCTCGTCTGGCGCGGTTTTGCAAGCAACCCCTGGAATAACGACAACCATTCTTGGCCGTTACAATGACGACCTTAAGCCGATCGTAAATGAAGTGACCGGCGGATTAAAGAGTTGGGATTTTGGACCCAACCCCGGAGGATTCAACGTACTAAATGTTCCCGATGGAGTCGGCCGATGGGGTCGCGATGCATTCTGGGATTTGTTCAACAAGCCTTGGCTAGATGCTGCAATAAGGCGTGGCGATGACATCATCCTCGCTACCACGCCGTCTCCCAGCACTTTGTTTGAAGCTTCCGGAGAATTGACCGGTTTTGGTCGCGAGTATCAGTATTTGATTTCACAAGGGTACCACTTCGATTCGATAACCAATAAAATGGTCCGGTAGTGATTCAACCTTACGAAAAAATTCTTAACGAATTTGCCGCTGAACTCGGCAATATGGGGTTTGCTCGCGAAAACGAATCCTCGCACGGTGCATGTTTCCGCCGAACAGACGGCTTGAGTTTTCTTGTGTCGCTTGAACGGCCTGCAAACGGCTTTTCAGTCGAGCTGCAGCCGACAGGCGTAAAGATAGGCGATGGCTACTCAGCGGGTTTACTGATGGAAGCATTAGCGCCTGATCGTTTTCGGAGAATCAAGGAGTCCTTGGCGAATCAATCGGATCCGGAATTCCTCCGGCTATGGTGGCGTGAGTTCTGTGGATTCCTGAGAGATGAAGGGGGCAAACTGAATCCCCTGCCCGCATCTTTGAAGGCGCAATACGACGCTATTTGCGCGGCTAAGATGCGGGCGTTTGGTCTTGAATGACAGTAGAATGAACTGAGGCCGAGAAATGGAACGGCCTCAGTTCATTGATTTCTTGGTCCGCAATACGCGGGTGTGTGCTAGAAATTGGAAACGAGTTTGAGCTGCCGCCGGATCGCAGTCGGAGGACCAGATCGGCTGGCTTCGACTTGTGATTGGGATTCGGGTCGGAGAGCAGGCTCTTTAGTCGTGGCAAACGAAAACAGGATTGTCTTCGGATCGCCCTTTTCCTCCACCGAAGAGCCCTGCAGCGCGTTAGCTGTTTGTCACTCGTCTGGCAGAGTTGCCTCTGCTTTCAGCCGCGTTAGCCCAATCGTGAACAAACTCACGGAAGCATTGCTGGTTGTAGAAGGGCTAACAGTCGTCCGTAATCAGTCAGGCCTGCCACGCATCAAATCCAACCTTCGGTCTGCTCTGTGAAGCCGTCAGCCAGAGTCGTTCTGCGTATCGGCAGATGCGGCTTTCTTTTTCCGGGGTGAAATAAAGGAGCGAAGGATGACTCCGCACCACAGCGCCGCCAGCACCCAGGGGCCGGCGAGCGGCAGCAGCATCAGACCCAATCCGACATACCACGTCATGTTCACCGACATTTTGTCGGCAGCGGCATCTTTCCAATCGGCTGCATGAACAGGATGGGCGTTCTCCAGCGCCGCTGCATATCTCGCCCGTACGTCTCCTTCCACCGAACTTTCAGCGCCCTTGAAAATCGCCGCATAGATGCCCCCTACGGCGAGTACAGCAAGCACTGTAAGGACCGCCGCCATCCATGGTTTTAAAATCCACCCGAGCGCACAGGCGAAGACCAGGGGGAAAGCTAGATAGAAAAGGAGTGTGCTGTTCATCAGAGTCCAACGGGCACCAATACGATACGAAAACCGATTCCCTCAAAACGGGAGTTCCCGGCATCCCACTGTCGTGCCGCGGACCGAAGGCCGGCCGGGCCTTTGCCGTGATCGCCTCCGCGGACGGCCTGCCGGCCATCGCGCGGAGGGGCCCGTAGGTCGAATACGTCTCCGCCGGGCAATTGGTTCGTATAGCAGTCGAGGCACCGCTCAGCGACATTGCCGTACATGTCGTGGAGCCCCCAAGGATTCGACCGCTTCTGCGCGACTTTCCTTCGCTCCCACCGATCAAAATCATTCGCACGATAAACGGCCATCTCACCGAGTTCGCCTGCCCACGGTCCATCGACGCCGGCACGGCACGCATATTCCCACTGCGCTTCCGTTGGCAGCGTATAAACATAGCCCTTCGGCAGACGCCCGGACGCGCGCTCGAGCACCGTCAGGCGGCGGCAAAATACAAGCGCCTCCAGCCAGGTCACGAAATCCATCGGGAAGTCATCACCGACATTTCCCAGTGTGGCGCCACGATTCGTCTTTCGGAATTCGTCCTGTATCGACGCGCCCATCACCGCCCGCCATTGCCCTTGCGTGACTTCAGTGGCGCCCATCCAAAAGCCAGTCGCAAATGAAACGGTTGTCCGGGGGCCTTCGTCTGCGAGACGTGCCGCTTCATTCTCGGGAGAACCCATCACAAAACTCCCCGCGTGGATGGGCACCAGCTCGATACCAAAATCAGAGACCACATGTCTTTCGGGTGTCCATTGCGATTGCGCTGTCATTTCGCGCACCGGATTTCTCGGAGCAGCAACACCGACATCACCAAACCATCTCTTGCCGTCCATCATCTCGACCAGCACATCGTCGCCCGAGAGATCGAGCGATGGCACTCCGAAGGTTTTTATCGCCTGCGCCGCCTGGATGCCCTCCGTCTTTTTTCCTAATTCGAGGCACACGCGCGCCCGCAGTTGCCAGGCGCGCCAGTGATCGGGAAATTCCGTCAGATAGTCCGCACTGTCTTCCAGAAATTTTTCCAAAAACTGAAGACGCTCGTCACGAGTCGCAGCCTTGTCAGCCACATCCAGACTTTGGGCCAGCCGTGCGAACCGCGTCTTGGAATTCTCCGCCACCGCACCGTCTCCCACATACGCGTCGCGCGGAAACGAGAGACGCAGGCGGATTCCCTTGAGCGTACCATCGTCGCTTGTGCCCGCCTTCGGGCGCGCTCCTCGCGTGTCGATGTCCGCCACGACCAGACGCGCCTGCTCATGCTGGCCGAGGATGCATAACACGCGGGCGAGCTCGACCGAGACTTCGCGCCGGTCCGAGTCTTTAGTCGCCGCCTGTTCCTGAGTCCTGAGCTGCTGCAGGCATTCGCTGAAGTTTCCTGCCCGGAAGCTCGCGCGCGCTTCGCGAAACGGAACTGCCCCATTTTGTGCGTTAGCACAGGTGCCCATCAGCGCGATCGTGGCCGCAACCAGTCGTAGCATTATTATCGGGGCTCTAACTTGGCGCGGGGAGAGTGGAGGCAGTCCAACGCTTGGGGCATGCGTCATTCATTCTGGCTAAACACCGCATCCGCCAAAGTCCCTTCAAATTCTTGAATGATTGGGGCGATCAAAGATTTGTCAGGGTGGGGCTCACGCAAAGCGCTTTGGATTTCGTGCTTCTCAGGAGGAAAAATGCACCGACAATCCGTGATCAAAAATTCCGGCGATCACGTTGGGGCTCATGGCAGACCAGAAGCGCGAAATTGCGCAGGTAGATCAAAGGGGGCAGCCAGGTCAGCTGCCTCCGGCCAGTCGCTCCAGGAATTCGTCGACCTGTTTTTTCACGTCGTCGCGGGCCTTGCGGTTTCCTTCCGCGGTGCCGCCCATCATGTATCCATCGTTCAAAGTGTGCCCGGCATCTTCATAACTGACGTGCCGGTACCCATGCTTGAATTGTTTTTCGCGCAGCCGTTTTTCGATCATCGCGCCCATCTGGCTCGAGGGCCACATAGTGTCGGCTTTCCCGGAAAGGATCAGCACCGGGCCGTTGATGTTCTCCACGGGGATGGTGGCTTTCTCCACGAACTCCTTTTGTTCGAGCGACAGCCGGTACGCTTCGACATATTCGTTGTTCACGATCTTGCTGAAATCGTAGTCGGCGTAGGGCACGAAGGGGATGGATTCGCCTTTATATGACCAGCTGGACACGCGCTGTCCGCCGATGCCTTGGAAAACCACCGAACTGGGTACGGCGGCGATGACGCCGTTGATCTGCGGGTAGCGCGATGCCAGCAGCAGCGCGAGCTCCCCGCCTTTCGAGCCGCCCCACACGACCAGCTTTTTATTTCCCACCTCCGGCCTGGCTCTGAACTGCTCAATCACCGCCTCGAAGTATTCGAGCGGAATCAGCTCGAGGCGATCCGTCGTGTGTGGAGTGCGAAAATATCCTGCGACCAGGCAGGCGTAGCCTTTTTCGGTGAAGCCCTTGGTATCATAGTAATCAGGAAACCCGCCTTCCGACCCTCCGAGCATGAGGATCGCCACATCCCTGGATTTTCCAACCGGCGGATGATAGATCGTATCAACCATCATCTTTGCCGGAGCGGTCTCCGCCACAGACGAGGCGAGCGACAGCACCGAGACCAGCAAGAGGAGGAATTTTTTCATGGGGTAAGAAGCTGCGTGAACCTAACGGACAGAATACCCCGCGGGAATCCGTTAAGTTGCAGTCATTCCTCACTTCGTGACGTGTGGATCATCTCGATCGGGCCGCGGATGCTGTCGATGAGGGGGCGGGCTTTTCGTCAAGAAGCAGGATTGTCGGGTGCTTGGGCACAGAGGGGGCTTGATCCTGTCTATGGTGCGGCGCATCACAGTTAAAATGCCGCGGGATATCTCCGGCTTCCCTTCCATCATGAGCAAAGAAAAACCAACCGTGGTCCGCAAGGGACCGTCCACGTTTCAGTTTGTTTTGTTCGCCGTGATCATCGCCATCGTGGCTCCTGCCATGCATCAGTTCGACGTCGACAAGGAGACGGTCAAAATTGTCGGTCGAGCGTGCGCAGGCTTCGTCATCGCGCTGATCGTGTGGGGTATGTTCACCAAAATGATCCGACTCATCGGCATCGTCCTCGGTCTGATTGTGGCGGCGTCGGTGCTGGTTTCGGAAGGCGTCATCAAACCACCCAAGATCGCCGACAAGATCGAGAAGCGCGTGAACGACAGGAAGTGATCGGCTCGCCGACGAATCCCGTGTGCGCGCGGGTATGGCTATATAAAGCCCCCGGCACGATAGCGGGGGCTCAATGCTAAAGGACGAAGCCGCGCAGATAGATCAGAGTGACGTTGCACTGCGTTTGGAACTACCCGCAGTCGGCGTGATTTCGTCGTCCAAATCGTCCTCGATCGTTCTTTCGTCGAGTGGCGTGGGATCTCCGGACCTCAGTTTGGAGCGTTTGCCTCGTTGGAGTCCTTGTTCGGCCGCGAGCCAGAACTCCAGATCGCGACCTTGCGGAGAACCGGCCTGTTGCCAGAGCTCGTACGCGGTGCGGGAGATTTGTTCGAAGGAGGCGGGTGGGGGAGTGGACTGATGGGTTTTCATGGGCGGAGGGAGATGAGGGTTCTGGTTATCACTCGTCGAAGGCTGACGCTTTTTTGTCGCACTGCCTGTGCCAGAAATCCGGGAAGGGGTTTATCTATCGTCTGGTGAGCGACGACGGCGACTTATGCCGGTACCTGCCTGTGCGCGTGTGTGACTGCTTGGGCAAAGTGCATCTGTTTCGTCTCCTCGTTGCCGCGTTGTGCAGTCGCAAAGATGCAGGGCGATGACGCGGGTTTGATGGCGCTCCGACGGCGAATAGCCTTTATCATCGGTTCTGACTGAGAAACGCAGTCTGCGTCTTCGCCATCATCCGACTCCGAACGTGAGGCAGAAGCTCGCCTGTGTGATGGTGCTCCTGCCTCACCTTCAAGAGGCTCGTCTAGTTGACGCTAAAGCCTATATAGCTCGCCCATACGTAGCCTCCGTACGGTGACGCGTAGTAAAAAGTCGCGGCCCCGTATCCGTCGCTAAAGCCGGAGGAGCCAAAGGGTCCGCCCCACAATTCGAGTTGGTAGTTTCCCGGAGGAAGATCGTAAATCTCGGCAGCGTCCTGTCCCCAGGCATTTCCTGACACCCCCTCCGCGTAGATTTCCACCTGGGCTCCGGTGAAGTAATCGTAGTACGCCCTGCCGATAACCTCATTGGTATCCAAGTTTTTGATGTAGGCCTCGGCATCCGTGTTGGCACTAAAGTAGAAAGTCATGCCGTAGCTGACATAGCCGACGTTCTGCGATATCGCCTTGAGGGAAAGCGCTGACGAAAAAACCAGCGCGGCAAGCACCATGAGATGGCGCGTATACTTCATGATCATATTCATATGATTTAGAACTAGCCCGGCCATAGGGTAGTCAGCGGCACGCCAGCCGGGCGAAACGTACCGCTGGGTCTGGCGTGCACGAAAAGCGCACGAACCAGAAAGTGATAATAAAAATCAAACGCCTGGATCTTCATAGGGAGCCGACGTTTGGGCCGGGTTCGTCCGCTATGAGCTGGCGGTGCCTCGACCAAGTCCTCCGAAAAAAGCGCGGTCGGGTGCGCTATCTGAACAGGGGTGAAGTAACGCCGCCCAAGACGCATTTAAACGAGGCGCCGACAATCTTCCCATTGCGCGCATCGTTGCGGCCAAATTTATCCCGGCCCGGCCGGCTTTGGCTTATATATATGAAATCGAGGCGGAAGCGTGGTGTTCATCATGGCCAGGCTTCGCCGGGGAACTACTGGATGAACTCAACGCGATCGTCGGGGTTTCCCTGAATTCCGTCACAAGCATGAAGGGTTTCTGGTCTTCAGATGGCTTATAGCTGTTTAATAACCGCTCCACCTCAACTAACCAACCCACATCCATGCATTTCTCACTGCGTGTTTTCGCGGTCGCCCTACTGGCAGCCGCTTCTATGACCTCGTCTTTCGGACAACTGATCGACGTCAAAATCGAAGGCTTCATTAACGCGTCCCTAACATCACCGTCACCTTTGCCTTACAGCTTCGATGCCGAACAGCAGGCCTATTTAAACCAGCTTGGATTTAATCAGACCTTCTCGTTTCAACTGCGGTACGATGCCAGCGCTGCAATCGATAACACTCTTCCCCATTCGCCAAACGGAGCGTTCTTCACTCAAGGCGTTGAGCTCATCAGCGGCCAGGCCGGAACCATCACCAGTTTCAGCGATTTTAGTTCGGTCAGGATGCGACTCGAAACATTGGGGGCGCCGAAAATTGTCTTTGATATAGTCAAACAGCTCACTCCAAACACCCAGATAGGCGTTCAGTTTTATGGCGTGATCAAACCCTCCGCGCTGAGTCTTTTCTCCGGGTTTCCACAGGCTCTTCCGGCAGACGGTTTCACAACCGATCTCTTCGACGTGCTCTCCGCGTCGTTTTATGCGAGCAAGTCAGTGCCTGAAGAATCGCAGCTTGCGCAGCGCTTCACGTATATGGGCTTTACGCTCACCCAAACGTCACAGGAACGCGCGGTGACCACCTTTTCTGCCACGCCCGCGCAATTAACAGCCGTACCGGAGCCATCCACCTACGGCGCCGTTTTCGCCGCCGCGCTGGGCTTGCTTATCGTGCATCGCAAACTCCGTCGCTCTTCCTCGTGACGATTTGATCGCTGGATCGCGATGACCCGGTCTGGCGGTCTGCTGGTTTCGACGGGCGGTGAACCCATTCACGCCGTGAGACCGTCCTTGTTGGACTATCCACCGAGGTCTTCACGGGCCTCGGTGGCTGGCTTGAAGATCGCGTTGTCGAAGAAGGCCTGAAAGGCAGGCCAGCCAAGGGAGTCACTCCCACTCGGATGTGCGTTGTGCGGCGGCGCGTCTGTGCTCGGCCATGAAATCACCGCCCACCATTTTGTAGTACTCAGCCATTGCTTCGTTTGGGCGCTCGCCAACGTAGTCCAGAAAGAATCCCAGACGCAGGTCATACACCGAATACAACGGCCATTCCTTCTTTCCACGCCCGTGCCAATGGCTGCCCTCCCGAAACTCAGTGAAGCGGAACACAAGTGTATGCGATCCCTTGGGTCCCGGGATAAATTCAGCGCAATTTGTCTGATTGAAAAATCCCAGGCGTCCCTTGCGACGCTGTGGTTTGAATTTTGGCGCCCATGGTTGAATTGACTGATCGTTCAGGTTCGAGAACGCGCCGACAGCCATCTCAAGATCCATCAGCGC
Source organism: Nibricoccus sp. (assembly GCA_049840895.1). Taxonomy (GTDB): domain Bacteria; phylum Verrucomicrobiota; class Verrucomicrobiia; order Opitutales; family Opitutaceae; genus Nibricoccus. Next base: position 34,869 of record JASGJB010000065.1, read on the forward strand.
CTCGGGCCTGACGAACGATTCATACTCGGCTTCTATGTATTGCCACGAACGATCCTGAACGAGCGCCACGGAACCAATCGCTCCCGGCAGTGAAATCGGCGCAGCATCCTCGTGGAGCCGGATGGCCCGATCGGACCTGGCTTCAAAGTATTCGGGAAGAGCGCTGAACATATCCGCGAGCTCGCTACGCGAATTCCACGGCAAACCGTATTTCTTCCAAAACGCAGCAACGGCCAGGTTGTGGCTGTCGTCTTCATCGTCGTCGCCCAAACGACGGGCATCTCCGGTGAGGTAGTCGGGCAAATACGTCAGGTGACACAGCGTGTTGTAGGAGCCGTCACCGGCGCTCCAAACACTTCCCGGCATTCCGCTCATCAGGGACTGCAAAGCGGACTGGTAGGTCTCGACATTCAACGTGTCCGGACGCCGAAACATCGCATCGATCTCCTCGGGCGTCAGCACTCTCGGTTTACTCATGGGATTTTCCGTTGGTTGATTTGATGGCGGACCTTTCGGCGGGCTTTTGCTGCTGCCAATCACACAGCGTTAAACAGCAGGCATGGGTTCAGGCGGATCCTCGACGAGACTTGAGCGAGGAACGAGAAACCCGCTCGAATCTAATTCAGCTTCAGCTGATTTCAGCGGATCAACGGGCGGCCTCCCGTTTCTCCAAAATCCTGCTGGTTTCGTTTCCTTCCGTGGTGCCATCTGCGCGGTAAAACAGGTAGTCGTAGATTCTATCGAGCGTTATCGTGACTTTGGAGCCGCTCTTCAGGCCTTTGATATAGTAGGGATCGTTTACGAGGACGCCGAGGACGGCGTCGTTCTTCCATGCGGTAACCTCGACCCACATGTACTCGTTGTTATCTTCGCCGTAGGGAAACCCGGCTTTTACGAGCAGATGCTCGTTCGCGCCCAGCCCGGCACGGTATTTCGCCTCGTTCTTGAAAAACGCTTTTCGCGCCTTCGCGCTGGCTGCCGCCATTTCCGGATCACCCTTTTCTATCCCAAGAACTTTCTCCGTGCTTCCATAAACTGCATCAAACGCGAACTGCTGCCGCTCTGTCGGTGTCTTGCCTTCGGCCGCAGGGAAATCCAACTCCCACAGTTCATTCGAAGGATCGCCGTCCTGGCGCACCGCCGTTTTGAATTCAATCAACACCGCGCCTTTGGCGTTTTCTCCCGGATCTTCACTTTGCTTTGTGCGAACGGCATCATGGCGGATATCGCCGATCTTTAAATCCAGCCGGCGTCGTTCCGGAAATGCGCCTTCTCCGAGCCGCTGCATCGCCGCGTTGATGAGATTTCCCGCGGCCCGACTTTGCTGCGACGCGACTTCTGTCATCACCAGATCGGAAACGCCAAACTTTCGGAGCCCGAGAGTGATCAGTCTGATGAGCGATGGATTTTTGTAGGTGTGGATGGTGACATGCTTGGTCACGTCCGGAATATCGCCCTGCCAGCTTTCGATGCGCGCCGCTTTCCAGGCCGGCAAAGAAAAGAGCTGCCTGGTTTCTTCATCCCACAGATTGGCCCCGGTCTTTTCTGCCAACGTGAAAACGAGGCGACAGGCTGCCCGGTTGGTTTTCAAAAGCGCGCTTTTGGGCGAAGTGAAAGAAACGACGAACACCTTCTCCGCCTTGTCCATCGCAGCATGGTCGGACTCCTGAAGACCGATCGCGAAATACTTGAAGCTGTCCGCTGGCATGAGTGCATAATCCGCCATGTCGAGCCAGCGAAACGCCACGTAGACCGGCGCCTTCGCTCCGGCAGAGAGGGTCAGCTCCTCCGGCTGCTTCTCGACGAGCTCTTTGAGCAACGCCTCGACGTCGCCCGCCGGTTTGGGCGCGAAGTAGAGCGCGAACTCAAAGGTGACTTTGTCTTCGGCACGTGCCGTGTGCGCGAAAGCGAAGCCAAGGAGGATGAACGTCAGGGTCAGGATGCGCATGAGCTGGAATATCCGGAGGGGCGACAGGGTTCGGAAAAGCAGTATGTTCTGAAGCAGTGACAAACAAGAGCTGTTCACGACGACCCGAAACAATCATGGCGGGACGGCGTTATTCTCCAGAGTGGCCGGCGCGCGAGGTTGCCCTGAGGGACCGCACGCGAGCGCTGTCGATTGAAAAAAGACTAGAATAAGCGCCCTCAACTATTCAGGCGCTTCTGACTTTTGCGCTACTTACGCGTCGATGTATCACGAACAATCCGCTTTGAGGTGGCCAACCGGCGGGGTGCAGCCCCAAACGCTCAGAGGCCGGCTTCCGTTCTGCTCCGCCCTACCTGACCGGCTACTTATCCAGAATCGATGGCTTCGGCGGCTCCCAGGATTGCTGGCCGCGGCTATAGCGGTCGAACGAACTCATATACTGCTGCGCCGCCCGATCACGCTCCGCATATGTCGGCTTCTGGTCCGAAGGCATCGTGATGCCGCCTCCTGCGAGGAGCCACGCTTTGCGAGCACGTTCCGCATCGGCGATGCGCTTATGCTCGAGATCTTTCTGCGCCCAATACGCCGCCATGTTCGCCTTCCATTCGCGCTGGTGCGCTTCCGCGAGGCTGTTTGCCTTGGCTTCGGCTTCCGCGCGCAACTTCGGATGCAACGTCTGCGCGGCAAGTTGATACCAGAAGACATGACTCGTTGGCAGGTATCCGTTATTCCGGCCTCCCGCGAGGTAGTAGCGCGTCATGTAATCGCCGCCCAGGTATTGCGCGAGCTCGCGCGCCTCGGACCAGTCTCCTGCTGACAAGGCGGCGTCCAGTGCGGCCGCCTTCAGTGCCACCGCAGGATTCTCCGCGGCGAGATCGGCTGCGCTGACATACATGCGCGATCCCGACACGCGCTGGTTAAACTCCGGCGCCGTTTTCAACTTATGCATGAGCCGCTCGTGCATCACTCTCGAAACGGAATTGTGCGCCTCGTCCGCAGTCGCGACCGGCTCTTTCAGCAACGGATCCGGCATCTGGTAAGCCCCGCCTCCTTTCTTGATGACGATACGCTCGGCCAGATACGGCATCCACCGCCCATCGCGCATCTGCGCGAGATAGTAGGAACTGGTCGTCGACCACTGCCGCTTTTCGATGGAGCGCCAGACCGGGCCGGTTTCCTGATCGAGGTCGAGCGAGCACCAGCCCCAGTAGGAAACGCCGTCCTCATCGAACTCCTTCAACCAGGCGTCGATGACCTTTTTATTTTTCGGATTGAGCGGCATGTAGCTCTTCACCGGCCGCGACTCCAAGGGGAACGTGCCATCGAGCCGCAGCGGCATGTAGCGATCGGTACCGCCACTCAGCGGAACCGCCCGCACTTGAAACGGCGCTTCGTAGTAATCGTAGGAGGGAGTAAACTCCACCAACCCGACGATCGGGGGAGAGAGAAACACGCCCTGCCGGTTCATCACGCCAAAGACCTTGTTGCCCAGATCATCGACGAACCAGGCGCCCAGCGTATGCTCCGATAACATGAACACGCCGTCCGTTCGCTTGCTGCCATCCGGAACCACACCATCGAGGGTGGCGACGGGATTCCCCTCATCATCCAGAACATCCACCACGTTCGTTTCGCCGCGCGAACGCACGCCGAGCCAGACGGGCTTTTCCGGATACGCATTTGCCTTATGCAGCCTGGCCGCCTCCATGATGATATACGGAGTCGGCTCGGGTTTTCCCACGACCCATTTTTTGCCTTTCTTCTCGATCGGAATGTGAGCGAACGTCCCGGGATATCCCTTGGAGGCGAAAATTTTATTCGGCGTAATCATCACCGTGGTCCACGCGGGATCGAGGATCTGCTGCCCATTGCCGATCCCCGGATTCGATGGATCGATTGCGACGAGCCCTTTCGATCCCAGCTTGTCCTGCTGCGTCGCATCGGAAACGACCACGCGCTCTCCTTTGTACAGAGGACGCGGGCGGACATCCGCCTCCTTTTGAGGAATCTTCAAAGCGGCGAACGCTGTTCCAGGCAGGACGATCCAAAAAGCCAGTACGCAGGACGCATATCGACGAATAGAGAGAAAGCCGGACATCCGCCGACTCCGGCAGACTGCGTGCAGAGAAGCAAGGCGTCGCAGGATCGCACGGCATCCCTCGCGGAGCGCGCCGACCGCACAGGTTCAGCCCGACTTCTCCGACGCGGTCCGATCCGGACGGATTAGGCGAGCTGGCAATTGACCCGGGAGGGTTACTCCCCCAGTTTCGGCGCATTCCCGATCCCCATGGCTAAATCCTCCTTTCGCTCGCGCACCGTGAGTGCCGCTCTTGTCACCCTCGGTTGTTCCCTCGGCGTCAGTCTCACCCCTGAACTTTTAGCAGCGGAGAAAAAAGCGGAGCCTGCCCAGCTGGAGGCCAATCAGCAGAAGGATCGCGTCGCATTGGAGAAAACGGTGACCGACACCAAAACGCGCTTGGAGGCGAACCAGTGGAAATGCCGCGAGTTCGAGAAATCGCTCACACCGGAAACAGCGAAACTCGAAGCCAATCAGGTAAAACTCCGCGAGATGAAAAAGGCCGTGGAGAACGACACCGTCCAGTTGAAGGCAGCCCAAGAAAAACTGGCCGCCGCCACCAAGAAATAACACGACGCTCTTCCTGAACGTCCGGACCGATTCATTCCCGTCCGCACGATGTCCGGCCAACCGCTGCCCTTCCGCCCCGGACGCCTGACGTCCAATACTGCATTCTCCTACGCGTGCCATCGCTGTCGTCGCTGCTGCCACGACAAGTTGATTCAGGTGAATCCTTACGAAATCGCGCGACTGGCGCGTAACCGCGGCATAAGTACGGGAGAGTTCATCGCAAGGCATCTGGAGAAAGAGCCGTATCTGAAGCGCCAACCGGACGGCGCCTGCGTGTTCCTCGGACCGGAAGGATGCACCGTACACGCGGATCGTCCGCTGGTGTGCCGGGTTTATCCGCTCGGACGTCATGTCACGAGCGACGGCCGCGTCGAGTTCTCACAGCTGGAAGGACACCCCCAGAGCGACGGCATTTTTGGCGCGGACGGCACCATTGCCGATTACCTCGCGAATCAAGAGGTAAACGACTTCGTTCACGCCGCAGATCTGTACTTAAAACAACTCCAGCGCCTCTTCGACGTCTGGCAGGAATCTTCACCCGCGAACACAGACGAAGGAGGATCGAGTGTTACGGACCATGCGCCCGACGATCCCATGCCCGATCTCCTCGATATGGACAAAGCAGTCACGCACTACTGTTCGAAAAACTCCCAGTCGGAACCGGCCGACCTCGACGCCCGCATGAACCTGCATCTCTTATCGATTGAAGAATGGCTGGGTCGTCAGGTGAAGAAGTGACGCCGTCTTAAGAGAACGAGCTCTGCTCGCCGCCGGTTCGAACAGCGAAAGGCGTCGACCAGAGGTCGAGCCCTACAGGAAACCGCCCTTCACTTCTCGAAAGAGTGAATCACCTCGATCGGACCGAGGATGTGGGCGTTGAAGGCTTCAAGTTCGTCGGCGGGCCCCCAGAGTTCTTCGTGGGTCTTGTTGCCGACGACTTTCTTCGGGAAGCGGGACACATAGGCTTCGTTGACGGTGAAGTGGGTGGCATAGCCGGAGCCACTGGCGGGGACGTTCCAATCGCGTGCGATCTGGATTGCGTAGGCCTCATTCGTCACGGGATAGAAAATCGGCTGCTCGGGCAGGCGCGGAGGAAATGATCTCCAGCCGGAGGCCTCGATGAGTTTCGCCTCTGCAGGTCCGACGGTGCGATAGAGGGTAACGGTTTTGATCATAGACTGGTCAATTTGCACGTTAGTCTCTCTTTATTCAGAGAGCTATCGCAATTCTTCCGCTCAAAGAGCTGGTGTTCACTTCGAGAATTTAGATGAGTCGGAGCATGGCGGAAGAAAATGAATCGTCGGGTGGATCGCGTTGGTCGTTGGGCGCGTTCCTCAAGTTCGAGACCGTGCTCATAGCGACGGTCACCATCCTGCTCTATCTACAAGCGCTTATTTACGTGGAAGCGTTGTGCGGATCGCTGGGGATTCCTCGTGAGATGTTCGCACTCTCATTTTCTGATGTGGTACTCTACGCGTGGCCGCATCTGACCGCGCAGGGGATTTTCTATGGAAGTATCGTTGTCGGGATTCTCTTTGGCGTACCTGCCGCAATCGCCATTGCAGAGATGCTCCTCTTTTGGGTTATTCGCAGACTGGCGAAAAGGAAGCGGCGGCGCAATGAGCGTCCCGAAAGCCGTGAAGAACGAAGGCTCTCTGCACTCGTGGAAAGTCGCTGGAGAGCCTTGGTCGCTGCCTCGATCACAATGGCCATCGGCATCTCGTTATTCTCGCATTCCTTCAAGAAGGCGATGGCCAGCGCTGAAAAGGACGGGAAGTCGCGGTTGGAGAACAAAACGATCTCGAGCGTCACGCTGACAAAAGGAGATTCACTGGAGTTGATCTTCCTCGCCCATGTGGGCGAGACCTACGCTTTCGTGCGACCGGGAACGGAGCCGCGGCGTTATGTGATGCTGCCTCGATCTGAGATCACGAAGCTGGAGTTCTCTGAGAGCCAGGCAAAGACAAAAGAAGACGAGAAAGCGCCCGCATTATCTGCTTCACCGTGATGAACACGCGTGATCGTGGAGATTCCGGGTTGATGGTGGACGACAGTATGCAGCATTTGGTGTGACCTGAATCCCAAAGGCATTCAGGTGACCGCCTCCCGGCTGTCTGAAGCGGCTTTGCACTACGGAATAATTTCACTTTTCCTATTATTGGGAAAAAGGGGCGAAGCCATCGCTTCGCCCCGAATATCCTTACTTCCTAACACTATTCACGCCGGCGATAAAAGACTCACGCTTTTGCCAAGGCATGTTATCCAAGTTAGGCTGTCCATTGGGATAGTTAGTCCCATATTTCTGTCCGGCTGTGTAGGCTGTATTATTCATGGTATTGTTGGTTGTGCATTATCGTACCAGGCATATCCCAATATGGCTGAACGCCAAATTGGCATCTGCCACACTCTTGCCGACGGTGCGCAATGAATGCACCGCCGCAAAATCGTTTTCTCCTGCAGAAGGGACTGGGGAGCGTCCCGCAAATGATCTCATATTCTGAAACAAGAGTTTTCATGTTTGGAAGAGTTGATCTTCACCACTCACGATGCTAGATGAACTAATAAAGGACAGCCTGCCCTACTTGGCGTTTTCCAGATTGCTCGCCAGAACGGTCAATTGCCTAGCAATTAACTATGTCAAAAATACTCCTGCTCCCCACGGTCATTAATCAAATAAAGCAATTGGTCGCCGGACTGAAACTCGGCACGCAATTGCCTCCGGCCACTGAATTGGCGGAAAAATATAAATGCAACAGGTCCGTGATAAGCCGGGCCTTGGTTTCCCTTGAGGGGAAAGGCCTCCTCGAAAGCAAAGATAATGGCCGTGGAAAAATATATTACTATGAACCGCGAGGCGCAGTAAAGTTAGGGCTAATCCGAAGGCCGCAGATCCAGCAGTCTGTGGACTTCTTTTCCCACATAGCGGGAAGGCTGCTGCAGCATGCAGCTTCCAAAGAATACGCTCTGGAAGACGGAATCCCTGAATCCCCTGCACAAATTGACTATGCGGGAGCACACATGGTTGGAAAGGCACTCGATTTCGTGAAGCAGGGAGTAAGCGGCGTATTCTTCATTCCTCTGGAGCATTCCCCTGAAAATATGATCTATAATAGAAGGATTATGGAGATATTTTTACCCACAAAAATTCCACTTGTATTGATCGATAGCGATATCGAGCCATTCCCCCAGAGAAGCTATTGCGACCTCGTCAGCATGGATCACTTTCACGCAGGTTATACCCTTGCATCTATTTTATGCCAGAAAGGGCATGAGGATATAATATTCATAAAGCACGAATATTCAGCCCCATCGGTAACCGCACGGCATTCAGGAGCCCGGCATGCATGGGACAGAATTGGCGCGGCGATCACCGTTAATGCCAAGGATATTAACGCGGTTTCCAAATTGTGCAGAGAGCATCCTCATTGCGCAATGATCTGCGCAAACGACAGAATGGCGGAGGATATGCATAGCTCGATCCGCAAATCTGGCTACAAAGTGCAAGTCCCCGGAGGAATTACATTGGCGAGTTTCGACAATTTGAGTTGGGCTAAAGAGAATAAGATAATATCTCTTTCTCAGCCCATCGATGCGATTGCTGAAGGCGCTTTCTTTTGCCTTCGTGACCGGCTTCATCGCCCCTCCATCCCGCCCAGGACGCTTTTCATGCAAGTCCAGTCGTCCTTCGGTTGAAGCTCATCTTCAAATCATAGGGTGGGACGATTCTGGTATGGTCGAGGATGGCACACGCAGCACTCATGTGGGTTATAATCCGAAACTCAATCGAGTGTTGCCACTCGCCGGGAAGATTAGTCTCTGCAATAAAATAAGTGCTGCTCGTGATTTGCTCTAAGCCAGCCGGTATTCTCTTCAGCTTCGGCCTGATGGCAGGCGGTATGCTGTCCTAATAGACTACTTTCAGGAGTAGGAGTTCTATTAACTTCACGCATTTTCGCCAGTGAGTGGCTTTGTAGGGAAGCGGACTTACGCAGAGGCCAATTCTGTTCGAATTAAGCTTTAATTTTCTAAAAGTTTCTTAATCAGTATCGACTAAATGAATCTGCGAAAATTCGGCTGCATCCTTCTAATTCTTTTAAATTTATCTGGATGCAGATCTGAACTGCTTTCATCAGGCAGCGTAATGCGAAGCGACGGCACAGGCATTCACGATAAGTATGGGATACCAGCTGACCTAGTCCGACGTGCTGATCTCGTTCTTGGTAAACACCCGGCATCTGGTTTCGAATACCCTTGGAGGGAGCTGGAGAACACTTTGGCCGCGGAAAAAAATGAAAAATTACTCTTAATAGGTTATGGTAGTCTATTAAACCCTGAGTCAGCCGCGCGAACGATCAAAGACACTCCACCCGAAGGCCACCCCCCTGTTTTAGCTTTTGGTGCACAACGTTTGTTTAATTATTTAATACCCGATGAACGCATTAAAAGTTATGGTGGGAATTATGGCCCTCGGGAGAGGGCAGCGCTCAATCTTTTATATACACGCTCAGCCGCGAATATATTCAACGGGAGGCTGTTAACGGTCGACATAAAAGACATTCCAGCGCTCAGGACCCGTGAGTTTGGATACGATCTTTTGCCTGTCGTTGCCGTGAAATGGAATCACTGGAATGAAGAGCCATTCATTGCATATGTTTTAGTGGCCCGAAAAGAAATCGTGAATGGTCGACACGTCTTGGATCCTCAAGCGTTGCCTCATCCGCTTTACGCTCAAGTTTGCCGGGCAGGCGCAAAAATGGTTTCGGATTCTTTTCTCAAGATGTATTTAGACACTACCTATCTCGCTGATCGCGTCACCGTCATGAGTAGCTGGGAAGGCAAGAATCCAGGGAAATATGAAAACGCACTTAACGAAGTACACTGAGATTATCCAATTTTGCACCCATTCAATCGCAGTGATCGGGCTCAAATTGCCAGTCGCGCTGTTTCTGAGCGGCTTTCTTGTTGCCGTCCCCCTGCTGCTGTCAGGTTGCGCGAAAAAGACAGACACTCTCACAGTCCTGATATGGTCTGATTACATAAGTCCACAGGTGATCTCTCGTTTTGAAAAACAGGAGGGATGCATAGTTCGAATCGAAACTTTCTCCAGTAATGAGGAGTTGAAAAAAAAGCTGCCTGACATGTTGGACGTAGATGTGATCGTCCCCAGTAGTTATGAATTGGAAGGCCTTAAGAACAAAGACCTCTTATCCAAACTGGATCAGTCAAAAATTACAAACTCTAGGTATGTCGATCAGGATTTCATTCGCAAGTTTGGGCTGCATCAATGGTCGGATGTGTCGGTGCCCTATTTTGTCGCACCAACCGGCCTGGCATTCCGTGATCCGGCCAAGCTGGATGCTCGTCTTTTATCTAAAAGTGATTCGGGGGTGACAACATTAAGCTATCAAATCTTCGATTCCTTGGCGACAGACCAGGGAAATGCAGCTCGCTATTTTACCCTGCTAAACGATAAACGCGAAGCAATTGCCGCGGCTTTACTGGCCGCAAGACAGGATCTCCGGCTTGTTGATGCCGACGCTCTTAAGCAAGCCAAGGAGACTCTTTTAAGGTGGTGTAAGGCTGGACTTAGGTTCGATGGGAAGGCTTATCAGTATCATTTATTGAATGACCGTAATTTATTTGGCCAGGCCTATATGGGGGATGTGATGCCATTGCAGCCTAAACTGACATTCGCCATTCCGGAAGAGGGTTTTGTAATAACATGCGATTGTCTCGCTATTCTCAATACGAGTCGCAATCGGGATTTGGCTCACCGATTTATTGATTTTCTATGCGCCCCGACGAATTGCGCTGATAATATGCGCTGGTCATTGTATCGCGCCCCGAACAACGAGGCTTTCAAAAAGCTAACCGATTTAGAGAAGGAATATCCGTTACTCGGGTTTCTTGAGGCATCGTGGGCGAAAAACGGGCAAATTTTACTCCCATTGAGTAAAGAGGAGGAGGTAATGTATGATCAGATTTGGAAGGAATTCGATCAGTATATGGAGGACTGATTCCATGAAGCAGGTTTTGAAATTATTTCCATTTGCACTGGTTTTTGCGGCAATTATTTATTGGTGGGTTTCCTTCGAAAGAAGCACGGAATATTGCGTGGCGTTCTTGGAGAGAAATTTTCCAGACCAAGATGAAGCTCGATCCCGGCGCTCAGCACTCTTCGAGGAAGCGCACAGAATAGCCTTGGCGGATATTATTCGTGATTACAATCGAAGTCAGTCCAGGTATCGATTGCGTCTTCATCTGGTCGATCCTCCTCCAAAAAACATGACATTTCCGGAGTACGAGCGGTATCTGGAAAAGCGTTACTCTGAGTTGGAAAAGATTAAAAATTTAGTCTGTGTCTTTGATAACTGTTGGGGCGATGAAATAAATAAAATCAAGGGGAGGATCGAGAGTTTTCCGGCGCCGATTGTTTTCCTGAACGCAGATCACAATGAATCCGACTTCGGCGGTGGGCGTATATTTGTTGGAAGTTCCGATTCAGTACCGGGTGAAATAGATGCGTTGCTGCCGCAAATCATCGATGCGAAGCACATCGCCGAGGACGACGTTGTTTTCGCCACAGAGGAGGAGTACAAGGTCGGTGATAAATTTAAAAGATACTTTAGGGAATCATTGCCTAACGTTTATATAATTGAATTGCCGGACAATCATATTAAGCGAGCCGCCCAGATGCAACAGAAAGCGGATATCATTAGGCGGCTTTTACGTCGTGAGAAGTGGGCCGAGATGCAAGGGCGTCCCAAGCTGCTAATTCTTAATGTTCATGCCAAGTGGGGAAATCTATTAATTCCCTGGTTGGATGAAACCTTCGATAATTTGACGGTGATATGCCATCAGTCCGCTTTGAGCCGTGATCCTGGTTTTCGTTTTGGACGTGGGAATAATGAACTGATCCTGCTTAGTGCTTCAGATCAAACCATCCCGGAGAGTTTGTATTTAAGGCATAGAGAGCTGTTAAGTAAAAATCCGGAGGAATTTAACCGGGGAGACTCTGTCTTTTATCTTCGTCGATGTGTAATAGCTATGGACGCTTGTAGCGATGCTTTAGTGAACGTTGGTCCTTCTGTGCATGGACAGCTTCTGGCTGTTCAGCTCAAGGATAGATTGAGGCGTCACTTTCAGCGTTTCGTTGCAAAGGGCGTCAAGGGGTCACTTGGTGAATATCGCTTTAATCAAATGGGAGAATTTTTAGGGCAGAATCATTTTTTAAGTTATAGGGAAAAGAAGGAATCGACCCCTTATGGATACCAATTGATTTACAATAATGAGTCTGAATCCAGCCCTCATATGGTTCCGAATGTCCATGTGGGGGTTCGCAATATTGAGATAAATGATATTGATATATCACGGGGAAAATTTCATGTTAAACTTGATTATTGGTTACGCCAAGTTGAAGGTCATGATGCTAATGATGATCAAGGCAATCCTAAGACATTGCTGCCCGTTGCGTTTGATCCAGACGAATTAGTCGACACCCAGGTTGGTAAGTTTGGACAGCGATTGCTGGTTAAGAAAGCAGGTCGTATTGTGTCGCAGCGGACCTTTCATCTTTCCGGTGAATTCGATTCGCGATTGGAAAGTTTTTGGTATCCGTTTGACCGACATGCCCTCAAGGTTGATCTTCAGGCGTGGGATCCCGACAGCTTTATGCGACTTAGTCGCCAGCCGCTCAGTGGCAAAAGCGTTAACGCTGACGGATGGATAGTCGGTGATTCATTTATCGCCCTGAATAATCGTGAGAATAATCCGGAGCCACTATCGGGTGAGCGGCTGGAGGGGGGGAGTTCTCAATATGATGTTATATCGCTTACGGTGAATGTTAAACGCGTTTCTTGGAACGCGCTATTACTGCTGGCGGCCCCCCTTAGCTTGCTGGCGTTTGCGTCAATTGCCATTTTATACATAAAATTCAGTGACGACCCGGGGGGCAGTGCTGAATTTGAGACACTCAAAACTCAAACTGAATTGAGCATTGCGGCGGTTTTGGCAGTTATCACCTATTTGATTTCTTACGCGACTATAGTGCCCCGGGTCCAGACCTTGCTGTATGCAGATTTTCTGGTTATGCTTACTCTTATAATCGCGGTATTTAATTTTATTTTTGTCGTGGCGGTACGTGCCCGTAAGGGCCGCTTGGACTGGTGGACTCTTGAGCGATACAGGCGGATAGCCTTCGCATTTACGGTCATTGGCTTTTTGAGTTGGTTTCCGGTGGGGGTAATTAAAGGCCGATATTTTTTGTTCTCCACCTGAATACTTTTGAGATTTTTGGTTACGAAGAATACTTCGAGATCACGAGTGAGTTCGCCATTCGCGACGCGTACTGCGATCTCGCCCTCAAACTCGAGGGGAAGCTCGTCGTCTTGATTGAAGCGAAGTCGGTGGATACCGGGCCACCGTCTGCTGTGCCTATGCTTTCTGTATTCCGATATCCGACATAAGTTCTTTCACGCCGGTTAAGTCCCGAAAGCATAACTCCCGGGACTTGCCTGCCGGCGTCAGCCTCGCTGGCTGATAGAGGACAATTTTTAATAGTACGTTAGATTGAGCGAGCCTTCTGCGATCGGCCGAGTAGGGGTAACCATCAGTGTACTTATACAGTTCATAAAACTGACCCGGCTGAGAAACGTCAGGGGGATTCGAACGAATTGGAGCTAACCGTGATTTCCACGGTTCCTTCCGTGAAGGAGGGCACGGTCAACGTCAGGTCGGCTTGGAAATCGGAGTAGTAGCCTCCTTCATTGGGATACGAATAGCCGGACACCGACACATTGTCGCCACCAGCCCAGTAATCGAGTTCGTTGTCCCAATGCTCGACCTGCAGGCCGTAGCTCGCCACCGGGGTTCCACTGGAATCCTTGAAGACGACATTAATCGTCTATTCGTAATCAAACTCCGATCCACTCTGCTGGGTGGAGTGATAAGAATACGCCGAAAGCGTCGGGTTCCGTTGGACGACAGCACCTCATTATGCGTTGCCTGCGAAGCTACTCGAGACGACAGATGAGAACAACGCCACTACGGCGGTAACTGCGAACAAGGCCTTTTTAAGGTTCATGGGATCTTGTTATATGGGTTATTGAATCGGCATCGGACAGGTGATTCAGGCTATGTATGCCTTCCCGCCCCCGCCGCATGACACTGAAACCAATAACATTCCCCAGTACCGATTATCAATCGGCACGTTGTCCCGTGTTCACGGTACTACGGGACATTAATACCCTTGGGTGGTGCTGACGAACGGTGCGCAGCGTCGCGTCTACAAGATGATTTTCGCGAAGCCGATCGATCAGGAGCTGGTGTGCGAGTTCGACTTCCTGAGTCTGGATGCGAGGGATGACACCGCACCTGTTAGTTCTCTCTTCCCTCTCACGAGGAGGGCAGGGCGAAGTCTGCGCTGCGGTGCGGCAAGGACCACAAGCATTAAGGTTCGATCCCCTCTGGCCCCTGTGAAATGCATTCGGGTTTTCGTCATTCGTCCGGCAGACTCGCCGTGGTCTTTGAAACTCGTGAATCAGGTTTTTGATACACATTTCTGGTGTTACCGGTTGGTGAAGGAGAAAAATGGATCGTAGGGATTAAGCCACTGTTCCCTGGATACTCTCAACAGACGAGTTTCTGCAAATCTACTTGATTTGAATCATGAAAACCCAGAGATCTCCCAAGCGCGAGGGAGGTCTTCGCGGAGGTGTCAGCATAACAACCCAAACTATGTTTAAAAAACACATCATGATTACCATGGCTGTGCTCGCGTCATTTTTGACGTCGGCCGATTCCCATGCAGCAGGATCGCTAGGAAGCTCCATTCCAACCAATACCCCGTTCGGCCCAGACGACTATCTGGAATCTACCAGCGGAGAGTTCATGGCAGTGTGGCAAGCGAGCGACGGCAATTTTGTTGTCTACAAAATGCCGGGATGCGGGCCCGCGGTGGGCAGTCCAATACTGAAAATAAAGGTGCAAATGGCTGCTGATTTCAGGGCGACAGCAACTTCGTTGTTTATAGAGAATCCACGATATATGTTGATGTCCCCTATGGCTACGAGTGGCAGTGGGTATGGAACGAATACGACCAGCAATACAACTGGGAGGAAGTGGTGTTATACCAGCAGGAGCCGGTCAATATTTGGACTGCGCTCTGGAATTCCCACACGGAAGGAAACCCTGGGGCCACGATGGTCATGCAAAATGACGGGAATCTTGTCATATACGGCGCCGCCGGTAATGCGTTGTGGCACATTGGCGCCTATTATACAAATCCTCCTCCATCAAACCCGCCGCCACCACCACAAGGATATATCGACCTGCCTGCTTCAATATCGGCCAGCACCAGCGGCAATCAAATCACGCTTTCCTTCTCAATTGACGACGGCGGCGTCGTTCAATGCACAGCTCGTGCTCAATCAGACTATATTGCCCACGCCTGGTGCAATTTCAGCTCGGACCCCAGTTGGTTAACATTTCAAGTGTCGAATCTGCGCAACGGACGAGGGTATGTTTTTTGGACAATCCGTGATAACTTCGATAATCCGAATGGCTCGCTAGGACGTCACGATGAACATTTGTTTGCTGCCTTTTACCGAAGGTCGAGCAGAAGTTGGACTATCGTTAAGCTAGCGACCTATCGCGGAGGTGGAGTAAGTACTATCGATCATTATTTCTATGATTTCTCAAATATCACCTTAAATCTTCAATCAATAAGCTGGCAGGTAGTTAAACATGACTATCAGTCACAATCCTGGTCCAGCACTCCGACATATTCCATTCCCGCGCAGACTCTTTAACTCAATCAATTTTCTAAAGAAGTGATTTTCACAGCAGGGTGCCAAACCGGGTGCCCTGCTGTTTTTGTTGAACTTGTTTTGCGGCCGGCGTTCAACCGAAAGGATCGCTTTGAGCTGAGCCCGCAGAGTGTCTGGCGTTGACCAGCCCAACTATTCACACGCACCGCCAATCAGGGTGTCGATTGGGTGGTGCTGACGAACGGGGCGCAGTGGCGGGTCTACAAGGTGATTTTCATGAAGCCGATCGATCAGGAGCTGGTGTGCGAGTTCGATTTCCTGAACCTGGATGCGAGGGATGATACGCACCTGCAGTTTCTCTTTCTGCTCACGAAGGAGGGCTGGGCAAAGTCGACCGTGGGAGAGTTTCACCAGCAGAAGCAGGCGTTGAGTCGTTTCTATGTAGGCGCGGCATTGATGAGTGATTCGGGGCTGGGCGCCATCGGAAATGATGAAAATGCGTTTCTCCCGACGTGCGGATCTCTCTTCAGCGCTTCAGCAGGAAGTCGCCTTTTTCGAGGCTGGGCGGGACGTCATTACCATCGATCAGGCAGCTTGTGCCTACGTTTTCGTAGACCTTTCCTCCGGGGAATTCGATCCTAGCGAAATAGAAAACATTCTCCGTGTGGAAGGTCCACTCCGCCTTCTGGAGCGTTACGATCGAGCCTGCAGGAGCCACTTCGACGATTCGATAAGCATCACGACCGACTTTTTGGCCGATGAACGTCTCGGATAAGGTGGGCGGCATTTGCCAAGACGTGTATCCGGCTGGAATCAACGTTCGCTCCGGTTTCCATCCTACGCTTTCGATGATATAAACTCCTTTTTTCAGAGTATAAGTGTCGCCGATGAATTGGCGGTAAGGCTCTTTCTGCGTGACGTCTCGGGTAAGCAAGGCAGCACAACCTGATGAGAAGAGAACGGCTGCAAGAAGCAGAAAACGACAGCTGATCTTCATAAGTGAATCGATAAGCGAAGGTCGCGATATCTGGCACTGACGCGAGGTTTCTTCAAAGTCACTTTCTACTTCAATGGGCTGGGCGGTCGTTCCGGCTTTTGCTGGAGGTAAGTCAGGAGCGTGGGTTTGTCGGTGAAGACAGTCGCGCTGGGCCAGTGAATGAGGAGCAGGTCGTTGGCTTCCAGAAATGCAGCGAGTCGTTCGGCGGATTCGATGGGGAGCGCAGGCGTTTGAGTGGAGACGAAACCGAGCGTTGTGATGGTCTCACCGTGGCGAAGGCCGTAGATGGACAATCCATGAAGTTGAACGGAGAAGCCGTTGGCGATGACCGTGGGCGCTCCGCCAAAGCTCACACTGGAGACGGTAGTGACGGGGCAGGCTTTGGTGAAGTCCGACCACGCAATAGGTTTCTTGAATGGCTGCGGGATGCGTTTGCGGATGTGGATTTCGGTGAAGGCGCCGAATTCCCCGGCGGGGCTACGTTTGTCGGTATAGATGCGTCTGATGTCGGTGATTTCTGCGTTCAGCTGTTCAGCAAAAGAACGAGAAACGAGTTCGAACTGCCGCCAGTCGTCTTCGTGGAGAATCAGGTCGGTCGGCTTCGGTTTGTGCCTGGAATCCAGCGCGGGAAGCGCATCGTTAATCGTAGCCAGGGAAAACAGGATCGTCTTCGGATCGACCATCTTCACTTCGTCCGAAGCAGAGGCTCCGGACAGACCGAACAAGGCAGCAAGTGCGGCGAATAGTTTCTTCATGCGAGAATTTGGAAGCTAAGACCACAAGCATTAAGGTCGGACCCCTTCTGATTCGATCCGATTTCGACGGAGCCGACATCTCCAGCGGTGGCAAAAAAACCGACAGCAGCAGTCCCGCCAACAGTAGCCAATTGAAGCAGCGCAGCTTCGCCAAGGACCACAAGCACTCAAATCCGCTTCGCCTGACTATCTAGGTCGGGCTCTTGTCGCTTCAGTCAAAGAACTCACAAAGGTAAATTTCTAGGATATCTGCCTAAGCGATCAACAATCACGTATGAAAAACGTGCCTCTGCCGAATTTTTACCATGTAATGCGTATCCGTTATGAGTCGGAGATATCATCCACCTTTGAGCTTTCTGTCCTTTGTCGAGAGCGCACAAAATGGCGAACGAGATTATGCCGATAACTTTGGGATGAGAGGCTGATCGGCGTATTTCGCTAGTCTTTGATTCAAACTCAATGTCCAAAAAATCCTCTGAAAGCTTGGTAAACTCAGGAAAAGATTTGATCTGATAGGGTTTGTAATAATTTGACTGAAGAGGGCTCAGATCTAGGGCAATAAAACCAGGGAAGCCTGATTTAATGATCTGATCTCGTGCTTCAGAAATACGAGTAAGAAGTTTGCTGCGGGACTTTATTCGTTTTGCTGCTATGCCAAACGTTATTCCGTCGTGCTGGCACAATAGGTCTGGCTCTTGTCTTTGCACTCCAAGTCCGGCCATACGCATCCTCGCTGCCACATATAGCTCGAACTGAGTATCGCGCCCTTTAGATTTATCAGATATACTAGCAGGAACTGCCAGATCGGATTGAATGCATTGGAGCAATTCGTCTTTCCATGGAGGGCGTCCTCCAAATTGACTAGTAATGAGAGCGATCTGGGCGAGCTCTTGTTGTGCTGTAATTGTCAAATTTAAATCAGGATTGCCAATTTCTACAGCCTGAAAGTACTGCTTAATCCGAGAGCTAGGATGCGGTGAAATTCCAAGTGAACTTAGTCTAGCCTGTAAGTCCAGAAATGGTGAGTAACGTTGGACTGCTATACCCGTCGTGCTCTCTCTTATTCGGGACGAAACTCCGGGAGAGGGAAACAGCAATTCACGGCTGGTGGGTAATCGACTATTCATAGTAATAGATTCTAAAGAATTTCAGTTATGACTTCTTGGCTATTCCCGCCGGGAATGAGGGCGGACGTAGGTGCCGTTTTTGCGGGTGTAGCCTTTCACGTAGACGCGATGGCCGGAAGAGGTGCCGCTGGGTGGGCGGGCGTAGGTGAATTGGTCGGAGGTCCAACCTGCTGCTTGGAGGACTTCTGGAGCGGCGGCTCTGTCGACGATGACTTCGGAGACAGTTGAGCGCTCACCGCTTTCGCCTCTCAGGCGGGAGAGGCTGTAGACGGAAACCCACCAGCCGCCGTAAGCATCGGGTGAATCGGGTGTCGTGACTTCGGCGACCACGCCGTTCTTGAGCATCTTGTCTCCGTTGAGCGACAAGCCGGTAATTTTTATGTCGGGCACCAAGCGTTGGAGGAGCTGGATGCATCGGGCTTTCTCTTCCGGCGAGTTCAGCAGTTCGCGATAGAGTCCGATTTCGACGCAGGTAGGTTTCTCTGGATCGCCGTAAATGTTGAGCTCTCGATTGGGACCTATGCGGTGCGACGCATATGGCACGAATTTCAGGATGCCGGTGTCGACAACGGTTGCCGGGATTTCTTCAATGGTCTCTTTGATTCCAGCCTGAGAGACTGTGGCCAGAACGGTTGGGAGCGATGGAAGCGAGGGATCTTTGGATTGTGCCGAAAGGGTCGTTATCCAACCCGTGATCATCAACAGGGCTGAGAGAACGGTTTCCCTGCGAAGCATGAACCTCATGGAAAAATGCGGAGACTTACACATCCAGCGAGTCTCGTGAATTCTCAGACTCATTCCCTTCTTCATCGTAAGCGAGAACCACAATCTCCGCATACGGCTTACCCTCTGATTTTCGCCTCAATGCGACATCCAATTTCTCTAACGCAACAGACTCTAAACGTTCCAACGATTGCCCAGTGAGATTCGCGCGAAGCGACTCTAAATCGACGAATTTTTCGAGTTCATCAGCTCGCAGAACATATTTGATGAGTCTGCCCCTAGAGCTAGTCGTGCTTTGTTCATTGAGCATGTGCACGAAAAACTTTCGCGCCACGATTGGATCTTTCATGGCATCAACAAGCCAATCGCGCACAGGTTCAATCCCGGCCCAATCCTTCAGTCGGTAAAATATCAGAGTCGCTAACCGAAGCTCCCAAAAAGCGGGTGTTTTAATTTTCTCCCAAATTCGCGGCAGAAGAATCTTTTTAGCGCTTTCTACTGCTGGCACACTAATCGTCTGCTCCCGCAGAGGATCTCGGTCGTCGCGTGGCTCAAGATAGCT
Source organism: Nibricoccus sp. (assembly GCA_049840895.1). GTDB lineage: Bacteria > Verrucomicrobiota > Verrucomicrobiia > Opitutales > Opitutaceae > Nibricoccus. The sequence goes on from JASGJB010000065.1 coordinate 54,373, forward strand.
CGTTATAAAAACTGGCCCACTAAGAGCGCGGCTGCTTTCGATTACACGAAGATATGTCCCGTCACGTAAGGCGGAGTCCTTAATTTTTTCCAAAAGTTGATGCGCCAATCGCGCAAGTTCTCTTTCGGCATCACCGCTGAATTCTATTCGAATTTCCGGCAAGCAATCTGTCATGTCCAGTAGCGCTCCAACCACGGGCTCTACACGTGAAACCGGAAGATCATCCTGCATCACCCACAGTCGCTCCAAAGTAGCTCTAAAATAATTTTGATCGATGGACTCTTGAATTAAGTCCCGGCACATAGCGCGGTCGCTTTCGCTGTTGAAAAACTTAGCAATGAATCTCGCAGGGACATCACCTGGGTTGGGCTGCAATTGAAAATATTTCGGAAAATGTCTCTGATGGCAGACCCGATAATCCCGATCCCATTCACCTTGGTTGGCAGAATGGTTCCCATTCTCGGCCACCTGCGGAAATAACCCATGAAGAAGAGCCTTCAGGCGCTTTTTCTCCCGCTCGGAAAGTTTACGACCGTCGATCAAATGATCGATACCTAAGGCAAATTTTGCGCGCGCTTCTTTGTCGCCAAGCATGATTTCGATGAACGCAGTTCGGCCTTTCTGAAAAGAACGGCGTACCGCATCGAACGCCTCAGGATCAAACATCCGCAACACCTCTATCAGCACGAGATCGATAGGGTTGACCGCGAGCGCACCGTCGTCCGTATGACCTTCGAAATAAAAATCAAAAATTCCCAAGAATCTTTTCACATCACGCGGAGTTTCAAAGTACGGCCACACCGCGTCTTCAAATAAGGTTCTCCAGCGCTCCCTCCGCTCAACATCCCAACGCATTTTAACAGGACTCCATATTTCTTTTAGCCCCCTCCGAGCATCTCACGCATTTTGTAATCGGGAGCGGCTGGAACTTCCAATTCAACCTGTACTATCTTTTTCAAAAACTGATGCCCTTTTTCGCAGGTAACTTCATCGAGTGCGCTGGCCACGATGTTCTTTTGGTAGAGGAGCACATACGCTACATTAGAAAAATCCGCGTTGGCTTTAACCAACTGCACAAGCATCCGTACCTGCTCTTTCGTCAGACGATCGATATCATCTATGACGACGATCAATGGTGCAGGCATCTCATTGAGCAGACGCTTCAAGTCGGTGCGTACTTCATCGAGAGATGGAGGCTGGGCCAAAGCATGCGCAGCTGCAGCTGCTTCTGATACGTCTTGTCCGGCAGAGAACAGACCCTTTAGCCAGTTGGCGGCCCGTGCGGTTAAAGAAGCGCTCGCAGTGACTGTAGGATTTTCCGAAGCTACTGACGCGGCCGCAATCGCCGTGGCTCCAGTTTCTGCCCATTGCGCGGTCACACGGACTGCGCCAGACAAAGCGCCAAGTAGCTTCCATTTTTTGGCAAGCTCTGCTCCTCGCTCGCCTGGTTGTTCACGACCTAATGCGTGACCAATTTCGCCAAAAAATGCCTCGAACAGCATGTCCTGTCCGCTCCATTGCCATGGATTAAATCGTACAACCACGGGTGGACTTTCTCCTGCAATTTTCGCCTGCTCATCGATATAATGCAGTACCAGATTAACGAGCGTAGTCTTTCCGCTTCCCCACTCTCCATTTAAGCTCACCACAAGGGATTCTTTATTGCGCCAGCCGCGCAGCTCCTTTGCTACACGACGAGAGAAATCAAGACGTCCGAGTTTATCATCGTCGGGATGTTTCCCCTCTCGATCAGCACTCCATCTATGCGGTGAGTTGTTCACGTTAAAAAAAAAGCCCCGGTCTTTGACCCGGGGCCTCTGATCAGAAGATCACTGGCACGCTTCGCAGATTTCGCCGCGCTTCATCGCTTCGATGGAGCACGTCGCTTTCTCTTCGGCGGTGTAAGTCTTTTTCGTGCCTTCGCCGGCGGCGCCGCGGACTTCCTTTTTCACGTTCACGGTGGCTTTCTCGATGTTCGAGGCGCCGAGGCTGCGGAGGTAGTAGGTGGTCTTGAGGCCGCGCTCCCAGGCGTGGCGATACATGTGCTGAGCGTCTTCAGGTCCGGCGCTCTTGAGCCAGAGGTTCACGCTCTGGGATTGGTCGATCCACTTCTGGCGGACGGCGGCGCATTGATACCCACTTGTGAGTCGAATGTCGAAGGCGGTGTTGTAAGGGCCTTGAGGTCGGCGGGGACGCGCTCGATGTCCTGCACGCTCGCCGTCGAAATACTTCAGGTCGTCGATCATCTCCTGGTCCCAGAGGCCGCGGGCCTTGAGGTCCTCGACGAGGAAGGTGATCGTTCGTGCGATGAATTCGCCCGAGAGGTTCGATTTGATGTAGATGTTCTTGTAGGTGGGCTCGATGCACGGGGTGCGTGCCGATGATATTCGAGATGGTCGCGGTGGGGGCGATGGCGAGGCAGTTCGAATTGCGCATGCCCTGCTTGCGCGATCTTGCGCGGAGGGCGTCCCAGTCGAGGCCGACTTGCGGTCGACGTGGATGGGGATGCCGCGTTCCTGCTCGAGGAGGTCGAGGGTATCTTGCGGCAGGAGGCCGCGGTCCCACTTCGAGCCCTTGTAGCTGGAATAGGTGCCGCGCTCGGCGGCGAGGTCGCTGCGGCGGTCGTAGGCGTAGTAGGCGATGGCCTCCATGGCTTCGTCGTTGAAGTCGACGGCTTCCGGGGAATCAAAGGCGACCTTCCTTTCATATAGAGTGCGTCTGCAGGCCCATGACGCCGAGGCCGACGGGGCGGTGGCGTGAGGTTGGAATTCGTCGCGGCCTCGTCGGGGTAGAAGTTGATGTCGATGACGTTATCGAGCATGCGCATGAGGCGACGGGGATGGTCTCGCGGAGCTTGTCGTGATCGAGAGAGCCGTCGGGCGTGCAGGTGGGTGTCGAGGATGACGGAGCCGAGATTGCAGACGGCGGTTTCGTCGTTGCGAGGTGTTGAGCGTGATCTCGGTGCAGAGATTGGAGTTGTGAATAACGCCGGCGTGGTCCTGCGGGGAGCGGAGGTTGCAGGGGTCCTTGAAGGTGATCCAGGGATGGCCGGTCTCGAAGAGCATCGAGAGCATTTTCTTCCAGAGCTCGAGGACCTCGACCTTGCTGGCCTTAGATCTTGCCTTCCTCGGCGAGCTTTTCGTAGTGGGCGTAGCGCCTCCTCGAAGTTTTTGCCGTAGAGCTCGTGGAGGTCGCTGACTTCGTTGGAGCGGAAGAGCGTCCAGGTCTCCTTCGGCAGTCTCTCTCCAGGCGCTTCATGAACAGGTCGGGGATCCAGTGCGCCGTGTTCATGTTGTGCGTGCGGCGGCGGTCGTCGCCGGTCTCCTTGCGGAGGTCGATGAAGTCCTCGATGTCGTCGTGCCAGAGCTCGAGGTAGGAGCAGCAGAGCCCGGGGCGCTTGCCGCCCTGATTTACGGCGACGAGCGATGTCGTTGTAGAGCTTGAGGAAGGGGATGACGCCGGGATTCGCCGTTGGTGCCAGAATATAGGCGCCGGTGCCGCGGATGGCGGTCCAGGAGCAGCCGAGGCCGCCCGCCCACTTTGAGAGATGGGAGTTTCGGCGCCATGCCTCGGTACATGATCTCCTCGATGCGAGTCGTCGCACGTAGTAGCAAATAGCAGCTGACGAGAGCTGGGAGTGGAGCGTGCCCGAATTGAAGAGCGTGGGCGTGGAGCTGCAGAAGCGGCGGCTCTTGTAGAGTATCGTAGAGACTCGATGATCTGGTCTCGCGGTCCCTTTTTCCTCGATGAAGAGACCCATGGCGACGCGCATCCAGAAGAACTGGGGCGTCTCGAGGCGGCTTCGAGCGGTTGCGTTGGTCTTTGTCGATGGATGAGGTAGCGATCGTAGAGGGTCTGGATGCCGAGAAAGTCGAACTCGAGGTCGGAGGAGGGATCGAGGGCGGCGCCGAGCTTGGTGAGGTCGAACTCGAGGAGGCGTGGATTGAGGCGCTTGATGGCGACGCCGTGCTCGAGGTAGGCCTTGAAGGCTTTGCGGTGGGCATCCTTCAGCTTACCGATGCCGTCGCGCACGATGTCCCAGCCGAGGACTTCTTCGTAGATGTAGGTGAGCTGGATGCGACCGGCGAACTTGGCGAAGTCGGCGTCCTTTTCGATGAGGGTCTTCGAATTGAGGATGATGGTGGCGTCGAGGTCCTTTTGGGAGATCTGGTCGAAGACGGAGCGGAGGAGCTCCACCTCGATCTCGTCGTTGGAGAGGTTGAGGTCGAGACCGATGCGGCCGAACTCGATGCGCTTGTGGAGGTCGGCGCGGTCCCAGAGGACGGATTCGCCGTTGGTCTTTTTGACCATGATCATCGCGCCTTGCTGGGGGGCGGCGGGAACGGCGGCGGCGGCGGACGTATCGAGACCGGCATCACGGGCGGCGTTGCGGTCGGCGCGGTAGAGGATGTATTGCTCGGCGACCTTGAAGTGGCCGGCCTTCATGAGCTCTTCCTGGACGATGTCCTGGATTTCCTCGATGTGGACGAAGGACTGTTTCGAGGAGAGGGCGCGGGAGGCGACGAGCTTGGTGATCTCGACGGAAGGCGTCGAATCGCGCTGGAGCGAGAGGAAGGCTTTGCGGATGGCGATCTCGATCTTCTGCTCGTTGAAGGGGACGATCTGGTGATTGCGGCGGATGACGCGGACGGTGGCGAACGGCGTGGTGGACTCGGCGCCGAGCTTGCGCGAGCGATTCAAGAGAAGGCTCTTGGCGACATCGTAGGCGTTGTTGTCGATGAGGGTTTTCTCGAGGAGCTCGTAGAGGTCGTTGAGCGAGAGCTTCAGGGGCGACTGGCGGCGGGCGAGTTCGGCGAGATTGCCGGCGACCTCGCGGACGATGCGGGCGACGAACGTGCGGTTGGCCTCGGTGAAGATGTTGGTTTCGCCGCGGGCGAGGAGGACGTTGGTGAGGGCCTTGCCGACGGTGTCGGCGACTTTGCCGAGCTCGAAGCGCTCGTCACCGGTCGGGGCGGTGAGGACGGTCTCGGGGACGAGGGGGAAGTCGGCCGCGATGAGGTCGCGCCAGGCGAAGTGGGGTTTCTGGTCCTTGGGGGTGTGGATGGTGCGTTTGAGAGCGAGATCGGAGGAGACGGCGTGGTTCATCGAGAGCGGCAGGTGATTTTTTTAGAGTGAAGAGTGATGCGACGTACGAAAGGGAGCGGAGCGGCTGGCGGGCTGTAGGATTTCGGAGGCGGAAAAGGCGCGACCCGAAAAAGGGGCGCGCCAGAGTTGATGTTGGAGGGAAAGAAAGAGAAGCCGGACGCGTCGTTGGTGTTAGTGGGGGGCGACGCGCCCGGACGGTTGAGTTCGCTCAGAGATCGTCGTCGTGGGTCTGATTGATGGACGACGCCTTCTGGTACTCGGTGACGCGACCCTCGAAGAAGTTTTGCTCCTTCTTGATGTCCATCATCTCGGCGAGCCAGGGGAGCGGGTTTTTAACGCCGCCGTTAAGCGGAGCCAGGCCGCAGCCTTCGAGGCGACGGTCCGCGATGTAGTCGATGTAGGTCAGGAACTCGGTCTTACTAAGGCCCACGGAATCGGCGGGCAGACAGTCCCTGATAAATTCTTTCTCGAGCGTGACGGCCTCGGCCATGGTGGCGCGGAGCTCTTCCTTGAAGTCGTTGGTCCAGATCTCGCGGTTCTCCTCGATGAGATCCATGAAGAGATTGCGGAAGACCTCGATGTGGTTCGACTCGTCGCGCAGGGTGTAGCGGAACATCTGGCCGATGCCGGGGAACTTGTTCTGGCGGTAGAGCGACAGGATCATGCCGAACAGGCCGTAGAACTGGGTGCCCTCCATGCACTGGCCGAAGAGGAAGATATTTTTCGCGAGGAGTTTTTTGTTCTCGGACTGTGTGAGATCGAGGTCGCGGCGGAGATTGCGGGAGTTGCGGACGACGAACTCGTTTTTGCGGGCGATCGTGGGGACGTCCTCGAACATCGCTTCGCACTCGTGCGGGTTGATGCCCAGCGACGAAATCATGTAGAGCAGGGAGTCGGCGTGGATGTTTTCCTCGTGGGCGTGGCGGCCGAGGACGAGCTTGAGCTCGGGGGCGGTGACGAGTTCGCGGACGACGTGCTGGATGTTGTCACCGACGATGCCCTCGGCGGCGGAGAAATAGCCGATGCCCATGCGGATGATCCAGCGCTCGATGTCGCTGACGGCCTTGTCGTCGCGCCACTGCTCGATGTCCTTGCCCATCGGGATGTCCTCCGGCTCCCAGTGGTTGGCCTTCATCGTGCGGTAGAGATCGTAAGCCCACTGGTACTTCAGCGGGAGGAGGTTGAAGGCCATGGATTCACGGCCGTTGATGACCTTCTTGTCGGCGAAAGCGGCTTCGGCCTTCGCTTGATCGAGGATGAATGTTTTAGAACCGACTTGAAACGACTTTTGCATTGAACGGAGGGCCGAGGGTTGGACGTGAAGGACGCTGGATTTTAGAGACGAAAAGAGACGACGAAGGCGCGATGCGGAGACGGTGGGCGGGAGGGGTGGAACGCCGGGAGAGGTGCTTGTTTTGCCGCCGAAAACCGGGGTGCGAGACTAGGTTGTTAGAACTTATTCGCCGGCTATTCACCACAACCCGTTGTGGTCGGACGCCGACTAGGCCACAACGGATGGGGTCGGGGAATTCCTCAGTCAATCGGTTTGTGAATGAAAAAAGTTAGCATTTCCGCAAATTCGGGCTTGCCGAGCGCGCGCGAAGTTTGCCCCGAGGGAAAAAAGGGCGGGGCGGAGAATTTTGGTGAAATTTGCGTGTGAATCCGGCCGCGAATTTGCGCCAAAAACGTCGCGGAAAAGGCGGCGATCCGGCGTGTTTTCACGAGTGAAACCGGAACGGGATGGCTCGAATGCGGAAATCGTTTTCCACGTTTCCGCGCGCGTATTGATCTTTCGAATTCGCGGAAGCGAAAACGGGCGTTTTCGAGGCAGGATGCCCGGAAAAACTTTCGGCTTCCGTTTTGCCCGGCGGCTCCTACCGTCCGCCTTCCCCACCCGGAGAGGTGGCAGAGTGGTCGATTGTACCTGACTCGAAATCAGGCGTGCCCGCAAGGGTACCGAGGGTTCGAATCCCTCCCTCTCCGCCAGTTTTGGCCTCTGAGGAGGTTCAGTTGACGGCAAAATCAGCCGGAAAGGCGGCTCTGGCGCGGACGTATCTTTGGAGTGAGCGGCATCCGTGGCGATTTCATGGAGAGTTCATGGACGGTTCATACGGACTTCATCTGCGCCGGGAAGAATGCGGGCATGGACATGGCTTCTTCTCTTGTTTCGGCGGGTCGCGGGTGGTTTCAGCGGCGCGCCTTGTTTTTCAAAGTCATCGGCGTGGGTTTTTTCGCGCTGCTGCTGCTGATTCCGCTGGGGATGGTGCACTCGGTTCTGGGAGAGCGGCAGATGCGCTCGTTTGCGGCGGTCGCCTCGATCACGGAAACATGGGGACGGTCGCAGCGAATCCTGGGGCCGGTGCTGGTGGTGCCCTATACGTGGAAGGCGGAGGTTGAGGAAACGACGATCGTGGATGGACGACGCGTGAAGGAGCTGAAGACGATGGAGTATTCCTCTGAGGCATTTTTCCTGCCCGAGCAGCTGCAGGTGGCGGGCGACCTGGAAATGTCGGAGCGGAAGCGCGGTATCTATTCGGTGCCGGTCTATTCGGGAAAATTGAAATTGAGCGGCACGTTTACGCGTCCGGATTTCGCATTTACCGGTGTGAAGAATCCTCAGCCACAGTGGGGGCAGGCGAGGGTGGGTTTTATGCTGAGCGATTTGCGGGGCGCGCGGGAGGCGCTGTTTGTGAACTGGGCGGGAAAGCCGGTGGCGTTGGAGCCGGGCGCTCAAGTGGCGGGATTTACGAAAGGCGTGAGCGCTGCGGTGACGGTGGACGCAGTGGCAAAAGAGCAGGCGTTTTCACTCGAACTGACGCTGAACGGCAGCGATGCGCTGACGGTGGTGCCGTTGGGGCGTCAGACCAAGGTGACGATAACGTCCAACTGGCCTGATCCGAGTTTCATGGGGGCCTTTTTGCCTGTGAAGCGTGAGGTCGGTGCAGAAGGTTTTTCGGCGGAGTGGCAGGTTTCCTACTATGGCCGCGATTTTCCGCAGCAGTGGACGACGCGAACGGGCGAGCACACGCCGGAGGAACGGGTCTTCGCGCAATCGGAATTTGGTGTGAAACTGGCGCCCGCAGTGAGCGCCTATCGCACGGTTGAGCGGTCGATCAAATATGGCGTGTTGTTCGTGGCACTGGTGTTCACGGTGTTTTTCCTGTTCGAAGCGGTGTGTGCGCTGAAGTTGAACGCGCTGAACTATCTTCTGGTAGGCGCTGCGCTGTGTTTATTTTTCCTCGGCCTGCTGGCGTTGTCTGAGGTGACGGCCTTTGAGAACGCGTATGCGGGGGCAGCGATCGCCTCGACGGTGCTGATAGGGCTGTACAGCTGGCGGGTGCTGGGGAGCGCGCTGCGCGCCTGGCTCGTGAGTGTGATGTTAGGCGGCGTTTACGCGTATCTGTTCTTTGTGCTGCGCATGGAAGACATGTCGCTGGTCGCGGGCACGGCGGGCCTCTTCGTGGTGCTTGCCGCGGTCATGTACGCGACGCGTGGGTTGAGAACGGAGGTGAAAACGATGAACGCGGCCGCGCCGGCAGCGGGCTGACGTGGGTTTTGCCGCTTGCGGCGGGAGGGGCGTGGCGGCGAGTCTCGGCCAATGGAGCTTTTCGAAATCAAGGCCGAGATTCCCGTCTTCGCGGCGGATGAAACCGACAACGTGCTGCTGGAGCTCGGCGTCGAAGGCTGGAGCCTCCTCGAGGACGCGATCGCGAAGCGTGCGTGGGTGGTCGGCGTGTTCACGAGTGCCGAGGAGGCGGAGGAGCGATGGGAGGAATTGCGGCCGGCGCTGCCGGCGGAGCCGTTGCATGAGGCGGAGCGGCGGGCGTTGGGCGATCGCGACTGGAAGGACAGCTACAAGGCGCATTTCAAGGCGTGGAAATTTGGCCGTCTGCATTGGGTGCCGATCTGGGAGAAAGAGGCGTATGTGTTGCCCGCGGGTGACGTGGCGATCTGGCTCGATCCCGGGCTGGCGTTTGGGACGGGCAATCACGAGACGACGCGGCTGTGCATCGAGCGGTTGATCGCGCTCGAAGGCGTGGGCGCGAAGTCGTCGACGCGCGTGATCGATGCGGGCTGCGGCTCGGGGATTCTGGCGCTGTCAGCGGCAAAGCTCGGCTATCAGCATGTCGAGGCTTTCGACAATGATCCCGAAGCCGTGCGCGTAAGTGAAGAGAACGCGGCGATGAACAGCGCGGCGGGCGCGGTGAAGTTTTTCGTCGGTGATCTGATTTCTGGTCTGGCCGGCCGGCAGGCGGAGATCGTGCTGGCGAACATTCAGGCAGATGTGCTGATGCGCTTCGCGAAAGAGCTGACTGGGGTCGTGGCGCCGGGCGGAGCGCTGATCTTGAGCGGGATTCTGGCGCACGAGAATGAGCAGGTGCGGGCGGCGTTTGTCGCGGCGGTACCGGGCTGGGCCGTGGAGGCGCGCACGATGGGCGAGTGGTCGGATGTATTGCTGAGACGGCTGGCGTAGAGCGGGCCGCCAGCGGCGAGGGAAATTCCCGGAGCGAGTGATGGACCGCGCTTCGTGACGATGCGGAGCTGAGGGCGATCTGCTGTGCTCTCGCGCTAAAATGTTTCGACGAGGTGTCAGCCGCGTTGCGGCGGGGTGATATCTCTGTGACACGCGTGTTTGTATTTGCTGGATACAGACGCGGATGAAGACGGTGCGCGTGGTTTTATTTGCCGCCCGCATTTATGCATCCCTCATTCACCACGGTCTTCCGTTTTCGGTACCTCGCCGCGTCTTTGGCGTTGTGCGCCACCGGCCTCACAATCGATGTGTGCGCGCATGGTGATCTGCATGAGCGCATCTCGGTCCTGAGCGAAAAGATCGCGGCAACGCCTGATTCACCCGGGCTGCATTTCGAACTGGCGTCGGTCTATTGCCAGCACGGGGAGTGGGCGAAGTCTCTCGTGGAAATCGAGCGCACCGAGGAACTCGCGCCGGAAAAATTTCCGACGGGTTTGCTGCGGGGGCAGGCGGCTTTTGGCTTTGGCCGGCTGGACGAGGCGAAAGGATGCTTCGATTCGTTTCTGGAAAAGACTCCGGGGTATTCCCAAGCGCTTCTGTATCGCGCTCGCGTGCTGATGAAGATGGCTCGTTTCGATGAAGCGCTCGTCGATTACCGCGAATCGCTGCGCACCCACGAGAGTCCCAATCCTGACTTCGTGAGCGAAGTCACCGACGTGCTCGTCGGACACAAGCAGGAGGACGAGGCGTTGCGGATTCTCGACAATGCGATCGCTAGATTGGGGCCCGTGCCGTCGCTGGAGACTCGCGCGCTCGAGTTGGATCTGGCCGCCGGTCGTTTTGATTCCGCGCTAACGCGCACGGAAATCCTTCAAAAGAACGCCGTCCGTCCGGAGTCGTGGATGGCGCGGCGCGCAGCGATCCAGCAGCAGGCAGGACGTGATCAGGAAGCACGCGCGACTTGGGAGGAACTGATTTCTCGGATCGAAAAACTGCCGAACCTGCAGCGCGGATCGCGCGCATTCCAGAGACTGGAAGCAGACGCGCGCCAGGCGCTGAGCGCGCTCCCGTCGGCGACTCAGGCGGCGCCGGTTGTCACGTCGACGTCAGCCGCCAACAGCCGCTGATCGTGCGGCGCATCGATTTTTTTCCCGTCCATCACTTGCCCTCATGAAATTACACGCCTTGTCGCTTCTGGCTCTGCTTAGCGCCGTCCCTTTGGGCGGTTTTGCCCAAACCGTTCAGTTTGGTAACCTCGATGTTGTTCAAAATACCTACGGAAACATTCCCTCGGATATCACCGCGACCGTCGCGGCGGGTAGCTCGGCGGGATTCAGTGTCCGTCGTGACGTGAACAATCCCAACCGCGGCGATTACTCGCTGAATTTCGGCAACGCCGACGATGCCGCCACGGGCATCATGCTCGGCAGCGTCCGCCAGAACAGCCGCGACGACAGCGCGACGGGAAACAATCTCGTCAATCCGTTCCAGGCCACGCCGGCCACGTGGGTTGAAGGTACGGATTATTTCCTCTCGTTGTTTCATTCTCCGAATGGCGGCGAGGTGAACATGCACGTGGCTGCCGCTTATTTCCCTTATGCGAAATACCTCGGCGCGTATGTCACCAACACGGTGAACAACACCGCGCTGAACACGATCGTCGCGTCGCCGGGCATTCGTCTCGGGACTGGATTGGAATTTCAGAACACCGCGACTGCGGGCGAATATTCACTCAACCTTAAAGCACTGGGCGCTCCTTCCAGCGAGGGCGTGTTGCTCGTCAATGGCGCGAAGAACGAGGACAATTACGCGCTGAGCCGTCCCAATGCTGACGGCACCTTCAGCATCTGGTGTAAAGACAACGAGGCGAACACGACGAGCTACGAAGCCGATCCGGTTGCGTTTGTTTACCTGCCGGTTTCGGGCGTTGGCTCCGATCATCTCGCGGCGCTGGGCCGTGTGAACAGCAACGCGACGACGGACATTGCTGCTGGTTCGTTCACCGTCACGAAAGGTGGAACGGGAACGTGGTATTTGAAGATTCCGGGCCAGACTGGCTCCACCGGCACGCTGATCGTCAGCGCGGAGTGGGGCGGCAACGGCAGCGGCGGCTTCGGCAACATGCTGGACAACATCGTGAGCTACGAATGGGACGCGGTGAACACGCGCTGGATCATTCAAAGCCGTGACCTCACCAACGCGACGACGGCGCCCGTGCTGCAGGACGGCATCAATGGCGATGAAGACGTCTTCAGCTTCGCGTTCTTCACCACGTCGGACATCAACCAGCCGCCGTCCACGGAATTGACGGCGCCGGCGGCCGGTTCCGCGATCGCTCAAAGCGCGGTGCCACTCGTGCTCTCCGCGACGGCGAGCGACACCGATGGTACGATCGCCAAGGTGGAATTTTTCGACGGCACCACGCTGCTCGGCTCGGACACGACGGCTCCTTACTCGATCTCGGTAAACTCGGAGAGCCTCGCGCTCGGCGTGCATTCGCTCACGACACGAGCGACGGACAGCGCTGGGGCAATCGCATCGTCTTCTCCAGTCAGCATCACGATCCAGCCGCCCGTTGGCGCCGGTGGATTGTTCTTCGACGGCGTCGACGATCACGTGACGTTTGGCAACAAACCCGCGCTCGGTCTCGCAAGCTTCACGCTCGAACTCTGGTTCCGCCGCGAAGGTGCAGGCGTGGCCTCGTCGTCCGGCTCGGGCGGCATCTCGGCGATTCCGCTCATCACGAAAGGCCGCGGCGAAAACGACGGCAGTAATGTCGACTGCAATTACTTCTTCGGCATCCAGGCGACTACGGGCCGGCTTGCCGCCGATTTCGAAGACATGGCGACGGGTCTGAATCATCCGGCGAACGGTACGACAGTCGTTCCGTCCGGCGTCTGGCAGCATGCGGCGGTGACTTTTGATGCGACGAAGTTCGAATGGCGTATTTATCTGAACGGCGCGCTCGAAGCGACGGTCTCGACCAACGGTCAGGTGCCGCGCAGCGATTCCATCCAGCACTCGGCGATCGCCACGGCGATGAACTCGACCGGCGTTCGCGAAGGCGCGTTCTTCGGCCGCATGGATGAAGTGCGCATCTGGAATTATGCGCGCACGCAGACGGAGATTCAGCAGGCGATCAACAGTGAGATTCCTGCAGCGTCCGGACTCGTCGCCCGCTGGGCGATGAGCGAAGGCTCGGGCACGGTTCTCGCCAGCTCGACCAGCGGCGCGCTCAACGGCACCTTGGTCAACGGACCCTCGTGGACCACGGGCGCTCCGTTCAACATCAACATCGCGCCGTCGATTTCGCTGACGGCGCCAGCCAATGGCACCACGGTGCTCGCTCCGGCGAATTTCACGCTCACGGCTGATGCGAGCGATATCGATGGCACGATCACGCAGGTGGAGTTTCTCCGCGACGGCCAGGTGATCGGCACGGACTCTTCGGCGCCTTACTCGTGGAATGAGGCCAATCTTGGCTCTGGCGTTTACAGCTATGCAGCGCGCGCGACCGACAATTCCGGCGCGAGCGTGACGACCAACGCGGTTATCGTGACGGCAAACTTCGATCCGCTGCATCCTCCGGCCAACACGGCGCTACGCTTCGACGGCGTGGATGACTATGTTACAATGGGTACCGCGCTCGAACTCGGTATGGGCGGACCACCGAACAACGGCATGACGCTGGAATGCTGGTTCCGTCAGGAAGGTGCGGGCGTTACGTCAGGCTCCGGCTCAGGCGGTATAACCGGCGTTCCGCTCTTCGGCAAAGGCCGCGGTGAGAGCGATGGCAGCACGGTTGATTGCGATTACTTCTTCGGCATCAGCCCGGCGGGTTTGCTCGTCGCGGATTTCGAAACGTATCCCGGCGCCGGTCTGACCTCGGGACAAAATTATCCGATCACCGGCACGCACACGCCGATCCAAACCGGCATCTGGTATCACGCGGCTGTGACCTACGATGGTCCGACGGCGACGTGGAAGCTCTACTTGAACGGCCAGCCTGCCGGCACTGCGACGGCGGCGCCTAATGCGCGTCCGCGCTTCGACAGCATCCAGCACTTCGCCATCGCCACGGCGATGAACTCGACCGGCGTTCGCGAAGGCGCGTTTGCCGGCCGCATCGATGAAGTGCGCGTGTGGAATTACGTTCGCTCCGCTGCCGACATCGCTGCGGATCGGAATCGCGAAATCGCCAGCGCGCCCGGACTCGTTGCCCGTTACGGACTCAACGAAGCTGCAGGTACGAAGGTCTCCAACTCGACCGCGATCGATGGCGTTACGCTCGGCTCGCCGGTCGGCACCATCGTGAGCGAGCCGCGCTGGGTTGAAGGCGCGCCGTTCACCACGCAGAACATATCTCCGACTGTCGTCCTGGACACGCCGGCCACCGGCGCCACGACGGTCTATCCCTATCCAACCACGTTCACCGCCACGCCGAGCGACTCAGACGGCTCGATCGCTCGCGTCGAGTTCTACGTCAACGGTGTTGAAGTCGGTGAAGACGCCACGGCACCGTACTCCTTCGCCTGGAAGCCGACCGCAGTCGGACCGGTCTCGGTGTTTGCCCGTGCCATCGACAACGTCGGTGCCGCGAACACGAGTGCTGCGGTGACCCTCGAAGTTCTGCCCAATCCGAATCAGCCGCCGGTCGTCACGACCGTATCTCCGGCCAATCTCGCGACGGGCGTTGCCGCTTCCACGACGGTTTCTGTCAACATCGCCGATCCTGAAAACGACGGTACGACCGTGACGTTCTACGGCCGCAAGACCGTGCCGGTCACGCCTGGTCCTGACTTCACACTCATGGTGCTGCCGGACACGCAGTACTATTCGGAGAACACGCCGGCCACGCGCTTCGCGCAGTTCCTCGCGCAGACAAACTGGATCGTGAGCCAGAAGGATGTTCGCAACATCGCGTTCGTTTCCCACATGGGCGACATCGTCGATGACGGTGACTCGATCCCGCAGCAGTGGGTGAACGCGAACCAGGCGATGACGATCCTTGAGAATCACGCGACGACGCTGCGCGCTTACGGTCTGCCGTTCGGCGCGGCTCCTGGAAATCACGACCAGTCGATCAACGGCGATCCGAACTCGGTCAGCTCCTACTACAATCAGTACTTCGGCGTCTCGCGGTACCTGGGCCGTCCGTACTGGGGAGGCAATTACGGCACGAACAATGACAACAACTATCAGCTCTTCAGCGCCAGCGGTATGGACTTCATCATCCTGCATCTGGAGTACCGCACGGCTGCCGATCCGGCGGTCATCGCCTGGGCGGACGCGTTGTTGAAAGCGCATCCGCATCGCCGCGCGATCGTGACCAGTCACTGGATCATCGGTCAGGGCAATCCGGCTCCTTTCGGCGGCCAGGGGCAGCAGATTTACGACGGGCTGAAGAACAACAAGAACCTGTTCCTTCTCCTCTGCGGACACATCCACGCGGAAGGCCGCCGTGCCGACATCTTTGAAGGTCGCACGATCTACTCCGTGCTCTCCGATTATCAGGGCGCGACGAATGGCGGTAATGGGTTTCTGCGCATCTTCACGTTCTCACCGGCCAACAACCGCATCACGGTGGAGTCCTACTCGCCGACGCTGAATCGCGCAGTGAATTCGAGTGACGCAATCCCGGGCTTCGAAGGCACGTTCACGATGGCGTACGACATGCAGAATTCGGTTTCCGAATGGATCCCGCTCGGCACCGTGACGGTTTCTGCGGGCGGCACGAACGCTCAGCTCAATTGGACCGGTCTTGAAAAGGCATCGAACTACGAGTGGAAGGCTGAAGCGTTTGACGGCATCAACAAAGGTGCCAGCAACGTCAGCCGCTTCTCCACCGCCAGTGCATTTGCGCCGACGATCACGCTCGAGGCTCCGCTCTCCACGGTGACGTACGCTGCTCCGGCCACGATCACGATGAAAGCCGATGCTGATGATGCAGACGGCAATGTGGCGCGCGTAGACTTCTTCGTCGGCACGACGAAGATCGGCGAAGACTACACCGCGCCTTACGAAATCACGGCGCCTGCTCAGGCGGTCGGTACCTACGACTTCTCGGCAGTCGCACTGGACAACGAGAAGCGCGCGACGCTCTCGTCGATCGTCAAAGTCACGGTGGTCAATCGCACCAACGTCGTTCCCGCTGTCACGTTGACGGCCCCGAGCAGTGGCTCGACCGCCACGATCCCTGGAGTTGTCGCGCTTGCGGCTGACGCCAGTGACACCGACGGCGCGGTCAGCAAGGTCGCGTTCTACGCGGATGCGACGCTGATCGGCGAAGACGACACGGCTCCGTACTCCATCAATTGGAGCCCAACGGTGCCTGGTACCTACGCGCTGACCGCGAAAGCATACGACAATGACAACGCGGTGACCACCTCGACTGCCAGCACGCTCAACCTGGTCTTCTCGGCCGCGGGTGCTGCTGCAGATCGCGATGGCGATGGATTGTCTGCGCTTCTCGAATGGAGCCTCGGTACTTCGGATGGCTCGGCTGGCCACGACGGGATTCCCGTCCTCGGCACCGATGGCGCGAAACTCACGCTCAGCTTCCTCCGCGCTCGTGCTGAGGTCGTCTACACGGTGCAGGCCAGCGACGATCTGAAGAACTGGACTGACCTTGCGACCAATCCGGGTACTGTGGGCGCGAGTGTCACTGTCATCGACACCAACACCACCTCGCCAGCCCGCTTCCTGCGCCTCCGCATCGAAGCCAATGGCATTGTTGTTACGACTGTGCCGGTCGGTCGCCTCACCTATAACTTCGTGAAAGGTCAGGAAGCCGCGGTGAGCTTCCCGCTTAGCGACGTGATCGGCGGAATCGCAGGACGTCCGGCTGGATTCATCACCGGCGTCGGCGCGAACTTCATCGAAAGCGCCGGTGCGGGCTGGACGTCTGGTCAGCTTTCGCAAGCGCAGGCTCCGTATCTTCTGAAGATCACCAGCGGCATGAACGCTGGCCGTACCTTTGCGGTCGATACCGCTCCAGGAAGTCAGAACACCGCGTCGCGCGTGACGCTGATCACTGACGGCGTGAACCTCGCGACGCTCGGGTTCGCCCTCGGCACCGATACGTTCGAGCTGATCACAGCCGACACGCTCGGCACGCTCTTCCCGTCAGGAACGTTGCTCTCGGGCAGCGCCACGACGGGTGACGTGCTTCGCGCTTGGGATGGAGCCGCGTGGATCAGTTATTTCCACGACGGCAGCAGCTGGCAGAAGCAGACGGGCGGCAACGCGGACAACGTCCTCGTGACACCTGACAAAGGCTGGATGCTCCTCCGCCGGGGTGCGACCAGCTCACTGGTCGTGCTTGGGCAAGTATCGTCGACCGCCGCGCAAGTGCCGGTTGCGCGGGGCGGTTCATCGTACGTCTCGCTGCTTCCCGTCCAGCAAACCTTCGCCGAATTCCCGCTGCAGACGCTGCTGCCGAACTGGTCGAGCAATCCCGCCAGCCCGGCTGACGGCGACCATGTGAAGCTCTGGAGCGGTGCGGCGTGGTTGAATTACTACTACGACGGCTCGGCGTGGAAACGCCAGGGCGCTCCTGCCAACGCCGGCTCCACCGTCCTGCTCAAAGCTGGACGTCCCATACTCATCGTTCGTCCCGCGGGCGCGGGCAGTGACTCCCTCATCCAAAACAAAACTTACTAAACCATGAAACGTCTCATGCTCCTCCTCGCGCTGACTGCCACGGTCGCGCACGCACAACTGATCCTGAGTAATTTCTCGTCCTATACTCCGGATTATTATTCCCAGCCGTTCCCGGCTGACTCCACAAGCTGGTCGTCGCTTACTGCACAGTCGGGCGCGAACACCTTCACCCTCGGCAATGTCGGCAACGGCGCACCGAGCGGCGCGATCGGCAACGGCTTCATCAGCTTCCTCCCGGCCGCGGTCGACTGGTCGGCTTACACCTCTGTGACGCTGCGCGGGTTCGCGTCGCAGGCCAACGTGACGCCGTCGCTCTCGTTTTATCTCGAGGACGAAAATGTCTCGTCGGCGCTGAGCACGTTCAGTCTGACCGATTTCGGCTTTGGTCCGAACTCCACGGACGTGACGATCCCTCTCTCATTCCTGGGAATCGATCCCACGCATGTCACCGCATGGGGGTTTGTGGTGCAGGAGTTCGACAGCCCGGTGTTCGGCTTTACCTTCGATCAAGTGTCGATCTCGCTGCCGATTCAAACGACTGCGGTGCCCGAGCCTTCGACGATGGGCGCGCTGGGTGGACTGGCGTTGATCGCCATAGTTTGTGCGCGTCGCTACGCGAAGAAACGCACGTGAGCTGAGCAATCGTGTCAGGTTGGCGAGATCGCAGCCGTTCTCTCCCTGCTTGTTTCGCCCGGTTGTGAATGCAGCCGGGCGAAATGCTTTAGGGGGCGGTCTTACGTTACGCGGATTTAACTGAGGGAAGGCTTGTGCTGTTTTTCCCGGTGTACTCGATGACTGGCCGATGTTGACCGCACGTCTCTCTCCACGCTTCGGCTGGGCCTTTTGGGCTCTGGTGATGGCGTGGCTGTGTGCGCAGAGTCCGCATACGGTGCTTTTTGAAGCAGCGAGTTGGGCGGGTGGGTTTGCGCGCATCTCGCACCATGACCGGCTGATTGCCGAGGTGGATCGCGTTGTATCGTCGAAAGGGGAGATCGGTGGGACTACGACCGAGGTCGTGCAGACGAAGTCCAACAAGGAACCTGGCAAATCGATGGCTCTGCCGATGGGGAGTCTGCTGGGAAAGCTATGGCTGGCGGTGGCCGCGAGGGAGCGTCTGGCGGGCGAAGAGATGCCTGCGGAGATTTTTGAGCGAGCGGAGGATTGGCTGGTGGCACTCCGCTCGGCGGGGGAACCACCGTCTCCGCCTCCGCGAAGCGTGTGAGGCTGATTGCGCTTTTTGCGCGATAGCAGGTTTCCGGTGCACGGGCTTCAGTCGTGCGAACGGACTCAAATGAAATGGGCGCGGGTGCGCTCATGGTTTCTCCTCACAATTTTCCACAGGCGCATATGTCGCGCCACCCGCCCAGGCGGGGCTTTGCCAGTTGTTGCAGTCATGACTTTTTCTTTCTCTTCGAACATCAGCCGCGGGCTGATGCGTGGTGTTTTGGTTTCAATTGCCGGGACGATTGCGGTCGTCCGGGCTCAGACGACGGTGCTGACCGATCCCGAGGAGACGCGGACGCTGGATGCGCTGGTTGTCCAAGGGCGAAGCACTGATCTCGTGGGTGAGGCGCGCGGAGCTTCAGAGGGGTTTGTCGGCGCGCAGGAGTTGTCGGCACGGCCGTTTCTGCGACGCGGCGAACTGCTCGAAGTGGTGCCGGGCGTGGTGATCACGCAGCACTCGGGCAGCGGGAAGGCCAACCAGTATTTCTTAAGAGGCTTCAACCTCGATCACGGGACCGACTTTGCGCTCTCGGTCGATGGCATGCCTGTGAACATGCGGTCGCATGCGCATGGGCAGGGTTATGCGGATTTGAACTTCGTGATTCCGGAGCTCATTGAGAGCATCGGTTACCAGAAGGGGCCGTTTTTTGCGGAGACCGGCGATTTTTCGTCGGCGGGGGCGGCGCAGTTTCACTTGGTTGATTCGCTGGATCGGGGGCTCGCGAAGCTGGAGGTTGGTGAGAACGCGTACTGGCGGCTGGTGTTTGCAGATACGTTAAGGGCGGAAACCGGAGGCGCGACGACCACCCTCGGGGTGGAAGCTACACAGGGCGACGGGCCGTGGGAATTGTCGGAGAGCTTGCGGAAACTGAATCTGTTTGCGCGGCATACCTGGACGAGCGGTGAGCGGACGTTTTCGGTGACGGTGCTCGGTTACTCGGGTAAATGGGACTCGACGGATCAGATCCCGTTGCGGGCGGTGGAGTCGGGGGAACTCGGGCGTTTCGGATACATTGACCCGTCGGACGGAGGCGAGAGCGAGCGGGCGAGTGTGTCGTTCGACGCGGTGGCAAAAGGCGCGGACGCGACGACGTCACTCAATCTGTACGCGCTCTATTACCATTTGGACCTCTATTCGAACTTCTCGTATTTCCTCAACGACGAGGACAATGGGGATCAGTTTAACCAGCGGGACAAACGCTTTGTTTTTGGCGGGGAGCTGAAACGCGACTGGCAAACGGAATGGGCGGGGAAAAAGGTCGAAATGTCCGCCGGACTGCAGGCGAGGGATGATGTGATCACCGAGCTGGGTTTGTATAACACCTCGCTTCGTGAGCGGGTGAGCACGACACGCACCGACGACGTGAATGAAGCCAGTGCGGGAATCTATGCGCTGGGGACTGTTCACCTGAGCGAGACGCTGAGGATTACGGGAGGCCTGCGCGCGGATGCGTATCGTTTCGACGTCGATAGCGACAATCCGCTTAACTCGGATGATCGCAGTGCGGGAATCATGAGTCCCAAGCTGGGCTTGGTGTGGGCGCCGTGGACGAAGACGGAACTCTATGCGAATGTCGGCTATGGATTTCATAGCAATGACGCGCGAGGAACGGTGATTGCGGTCGATCCCTCGACCGGAGATCCCGCAGAGAGGGTTGATCCGCTCGTGCGTTCCAAAGGTGCGGAATTGGGGCTGCGGACGTCGGCTCTGCCTGGGTTGGTGAGCACGATTGCAGTGTGGGGACTCGATCTGGACTCGGAGCTGGTATTCGTCGGCGATGCGGGTGGTACGGAGCCGACGGGAGCGACGCGGCGCTATGGCGTGGAGTTCGCGAACTTTTATCGCGCGAACTCGTGGCTGACCCTGGATGCGGACGTGGCGTTCACGCATGCGCGTTATCGCGATGCGGAAATTGGCGTCGGAGGCGTGGAGGAGGACCGGATTGCCAATTCGATCAGCCGTGTGGTGACCGCAGGTGCGGCGGTGGATGCGCCAGGCGGGTGGTTTGGGGCGTTGCGCGTACGTTATTTTGGTCCGCAGCCACTGGTTGAGGACAATTCGGTCGTGGCGCCGTCATCGACGACGTGGAATGGGCGCGTGGGCTGGCGCGGAAAGAGCGGCTATGCAGAGGGATGGGAAGTCGCGGTGGACGTGCTCAATGTTTTCGACCGCGAGAACTACGATATCGCGTACTTCTATGAGTCGCGGTTGCGGACGGAGCCGAGTGGAGTGGGAACGGAAGATATCCATTTCCATCCGGCTGAACCGCGGACGGTACGAGTGAGCGTGACCAAGCGGTTTTGAGAGGTGATCCAGAGGTATGGGTACACAAAAAACGCGCTGACCGAGGAGGTCAGCGCGTTTTTGGAGACAGAAGTGTTTCCCGTGAGTTTATCAGACGAAGAGGTCTGACGGAGTGCGGTTCATGAAGTCTTCCATGTAGGCGGTCGTGGCTTTGCCCTCGATGAAGACGGGGTCGGCCATGATGGCTTTGTGGAGCGGGATCGTAGTCTTGATGCCGCGGATGAGGTACTCGCTGAGAGCGCGGTAGCTGCGCTCGAGGGCGACTTTGCGGGTCGAGCCGTAACAGATGAGTTTGCCGATCATCGAATCGTAATACGGCGGGATCTGGTAGCCGGAGTAGGCATGGGAATCGACACGCACGCCGTGGCCGCCAGGAGCGTAATAGAGGCCGATCGTGCCGGGGGATGGGGCGAAGTTGCGGGCCGGGTCTTCGGCGTTGATGCGGCACTCGATGGCGTGCTTCTCGAACTTGATATCGCTCTGGTCGAAATCGAGTTTTTCGCCGTTGGCCACGCGGATCTGCTGCTTGATGAGGTCGATGCCGGTGCACTCTTCTGTCACCGGGTGCTCCACCTGGATGCGGGTGTTCATCTCGATGAAGTAGTAATTACCCTTCGCATCGACGAGGAACTCGATCGTGCCGGCGTTCTCGTAGGCGGCGGCCTCGGCGGCCTTGATGGCGTGCTTGCCCATCTTTTTGCGGAGGTCGGCGGTCAGGAAGGGCGACGGGGACTCCTCGATGAGCTTTTGGTGACGACGCTGGACGGAGCAGTCGCGTTCGCCCAGGTGGAGAACCTTGCCATGGGAGTCGGCGAGGATCTGGAACTCGATGTGGCGGGGCTTCTCGATGTATTTTTCGATGTAAACGGCGCCGTTGCCGAAGGCCTTTTCGGCTTCGTTGCGGGCGACATGGTATTCCTTGGCGAAGGAAACGTCGTTGTGCGCGATGCGCATACCGCGGCCGCCGCCACCAGCTACTGCCTTGATGATGACCGGATAACCGATCTTACGGGCGGTTTTGACGGCCTCGGTCTCGGTTTCGACGGGACCGTCAGAGCCAGGAACGATCGGGACGCCGGCTTTGCGGACGGTGTCCTTGGCGATGGCTTTGTCGCCCATCATCTTGATGGATTTCGACTTGGGGCCGATGAACTTGATGTTACAAGACTCGCATTGCTCGGCGAACTTGGCGTTCTCCGAGAGAAAGCCATAGCCGGGATGGATGGCATCGACGTCGGCGATCTCGGCGGCGCTGATAATACGGTCGGCGCGGAGATAGGAATCGGAGCCGCGAGGACCGCCGATGCAGATGGCTTCATCGGCCAGTTGCACGTGAAGCGACTGGACGTCGGCCTCGGAATAAACGGCGAGTGTTTTAATGCCCAACTCGCGGCATGCGCGAACGATGCGGAGGGCGATTTCACCGCGATTGGCGATGAGGATCTTTTGAATCATAAAGACGACGAAACCACTAACCCCCGCTTTCTGGCGCTCTATCGGCGAAGCGAGGTGGAGCGCGGAGCAGCGTTAATTAGTGGTTTTTGAAGGTTTAGGGTTAGCCCTGTTTAACTTTGAAGAGGCGCTGGCCGTATTCGACGGGCTGGCCGTTTTCGACGAGGGTCTCAAGGACCGTGCCTTTGATTTCAGCCTGGATCTCGTTCATGATCTTCATGGCCTCGATAATGCAGACCACGGTGGTTTCGGTGATCTTGGCGCCGTTTTCCACGAAAGACTTACTTTCGGGCGAAGGAGATTTGTAGAACGTGCCTACCATCGGAGACTTGATGTAGATGACTCCGGGCTCGTCGGCACCGGTGCTGGCCGGAGCCAGTGAAATCGGTGCTGTCGTTGCGGCCGTGGGAGCTGCTGCAGGAGCTTGCTCGGCCGGAAGTGCGTAAGTCTGCACAGGTCGCGGCGCTGAAACGACGGGAAATTCGCCACGACGGATCTTCAGTTTGAAGCCCTCTTCTTCGACTGCGAACTCGGTGAGTTCGGAGCGCGTCATGAGGTCGATGATTTGTTTGATCTGTTTTAGGTCCAAGGTGGTCTTGGGTTGAGTTGGAGCAGGTACGGCTCTGTTAGTTGTCTAACTTGGAGGGTCGTTCAAAAGAACTTTTCGAAAGTAAGGCAATCACTGATTTTTTGGGCAAAATCGCAGAAAATGCAGAGAAAAGGCTGTTTTTTTGCGAAAAAGCCCGGGTTTTTCGCGATTTTCAGAGGGGCGAGTTATGCCAAAAAACGCGGAGAAAAGAGCTCGGGTGATAAGTGGAAAGGGCGGTCGCTTGAAATAATCTAATGGCGACCGCCTTGCTCGGAATCAGCTGACGGTGACTTGGAGGCCGGTAGGGGAAATCGCGAAGTCGATGAAGCGAGCACGTGGGTTGGGTGGGGTGGCTTCGAGCTTTTCTCGGATACGGCGGCCGGACTCGGCGCCCTTGGCGCAGATGAGCATATAGCCGCCGCCGCCGGCTCCTAGGAGTTTGCAGGCACCGAGATCGTCGCCGCAGGTGGCGATGATGCGCTCGATCTCGGGTGTAGTCGTGCCGGAATCGAGTTGTTTGTTAAGTTCCCACGAGCGGGCAATGCTGCGCTGGACGGCGCGGGAGTCTCCGCCGTGGAGGTCTTGGTAGAGGCGGTGGGCGTTGGCGCGGATGGCTTCCAGAGTGCGCAGCGTGTCGGCCTGGCCGAGGAACATGTCGCGGACAATTTCCTGGAGGATGCCTTTGGCCATGCGTGTGGCTCCGGTATAATAGAGAAGGAGCTGGCGATTGATGATGTCGGGTCCGACGAGCTGGGTAGGGAGATAGCGGACGGAGGGTTGCTGGGTCGGGACCGGGCTGGGTTTCGATGAGTTTCAGCCCAGGAAGAGTGCTCCGGCCTGGTCCTGCCAGCCGCCGCCGGTGGTGAGGAGTCGTTCGACGCCGAGGACGCGGTTGTAGAGATCGATTTCGTCCCAGCCGAGTCCGCAGGCGCGGTTGAGGGCACCGAGGATCGTGGCGGCGAGAATTGAGGAGGTGCCGAGGCCGGAGCCTTTGGGGACGGCGCTGAGGAGGGAGATTTCGAGTCCACCACCGAGCTTGGTGAGCTGGGCGCGCAGTGTGCGATAGGGTTTACCAGCGAAAAACTCCGGGAGGAAACCGGCCATCGCGAGCGCGGCTTTGGGGAGGCTGAAGTGACCGCGAGGATTGCGGAAGTCGGCGAGCTCTTCGTAAGTGTTCACCGTTTCGGCGGAGCCGAGATCGATCGAGCGCAGCTGGAGGCGCGATTCGGTGGTGGGGCGGACGAAGACTTGGATGGGGGCTGGCCGTTCAGGAGGACGGCGACATTGAGAACTGAGCCACCGGCTTGCAGGCAGAACGGCGGGGTGTCGGTCCAGCCGCCGGCGAGGTCAAGGCGGACGGGACTGCGACCCCAGACGATCTGGTCTTCCTTGAGGGAACGTGGCGGGGTCATCTTCGCTAACTGGCGCGAGGAGACCATCGCGTTTTGGAGGCGCGAAAACCCTTCTCGGGTGAGCGCGACACGAGTGTCGCCGTCTTCGAGTTCCGATAGAAGCAGGATAAAGCGCGCCTGAAGTTCGGGCCGATGCAGCGCCGCAAGAATGGGATTACGTTGAGCGTGCAGCCATTTGGCCAGTGCTGGTGCTTGCTGACGGCAGAAATGAGCTAAGGCCGCGCAGTCCTGTTCGAGAACGGTGGAATCGCCTTGGGCGATAAGGCGTTGGAAGTCGGCTTGAAGCTGTCGTGCGTGTCCGACGCGGCGTTGTTCGAAGTAGCGTTCGAAATTGACGCGACTGGAGATTTCGCGGGCCGAGATGCGGGGAAGGGAGAGGAGTTGGCAGCTGATTTCGAGGCTAGGTTGATCGGCGAAATACCAATCGAGCCATGTCTGATTGATGTCTTTTCGTTGGACGACCGGATAGAGAGGAAGCTCGAAAACATTCCTTTTTCTCGATGGGGAAACCACGGGCCGCCAGCCACTCGGCTGCATCGCGCCCGCAACCTTTTCCCCCGGCGCCGGGCACACCACGATAGGGATCATCCAAGTGGTAAGGCCGGAAAACGTATTCCTGTCGTCCGATCGGCGCGACATCGATGCAGTGCGCGGCACCTAGGTGACTGAGTGCTGTGCCTTCAGGAAGGCCGGTTACGAGGTTGTGTCCATCGAGGCGGACTTGACCGGCTGCATCGGAGGCTTCTATCCAAACGGCGGATCTTCCGAGAGGGGAATTTCTCGACGGGGGAAGAAATGCAAAAGACGCGCTCGATCGAAGGCTTGTTGCGCTGCATTTCCTCGATCGAATCGAGCAACTGCCGACTTGAGCCCAGATGATAAAAGCGGGCGTTGTCTAAAGGAACGACCGCGGTGGTCAGCCTATCAAAGCCGAGTTTCTTCAGCGCGGCAGGCGGTTTGGTTTCCGTCCCGAGAGCGCACCCGATTTCGGTGTAGAGATCGAGAGCGAGCGGCAGGCCATTTGGAGTTGTGAAGCGCTGTTTGGCAGTGGACCAGCCGCAACGTGCGAAAAGAAACTTCAACGCGGCAGTGCTAAAAAGCCACATGCCAGTATCGACGTAAAAATCGTAGCTGGCATCGAGGTGCCGCACCTCTGCGGGAGAGGGTTTTTGTTTGAAAAAGGAAATAGTCCTCGGACGTCCGCTTACGGTCCGCTCTGCTGGCTTGGGCACGAAATAAACCCCAAAATGCTGGGCGGTCTCTGGGCTTACGCGCATGCCGACGCCGGTGATGTCGGCGCCCATTTCGCCAATATGAGAGGGATCAAAGTCGAGCCATACATCGCCTGAGGCGACCATTACACGAATGTTTGCATCAGCCGATCCGAGTAGCTGGCGCATGCCG
>JASGJB010000065.1:82500-281678 GCA_049840895.1 Nibricoccus sp.
AACTCCGATGGTCGAAAGAAGCGTAAGCTTCTGGGTCTCAGTTGATCGCACAAAGTAAATTTCAAAAGTCTGTTCTTTATAACAATCTTCGACCGATGGGGTCGTAGCTCAGTTGGTAGAGCGCCTGCTTTGCAAGCAGGATGTCGTCGGTTCGAGTCCGTCCGGCTCCACCATCTTCTACGTATCAAATCGATACTAACAGTTTCCATCTTGGGCTCATAGCTCAGTTGGTTAGAGCACGCGCTTGATAAGCGCGGGGTCGATGGTTCAAGTCCATCTGGGCCCACCATTACAGACGCAGGATGCGGTGTAATAGCGGGAAATGGACTGTAGCAGCACGAAGCAATTTTGTTCTTTGAAAGTTTAAGATCGTAAATGTAAGTAGGTAAAATAAACGCCTAGAATAGTAAGCGTTTGCATAAACCAGTTACAGCAATTGATGGATGCCTTGGCGTCATCAGGCGATGAAGGACGCAGTAAGCTGCGATAAGCTTCGGGGAGCGGCACGCACGCTTTGATCCGAAGATTTCCGAATGGGGAAACCCGGCGTTGTTTATACGACGTCACTTTGGTGTGAATTCATAGCACCGATAGAGCGACACGCGGTGAAGTGAAACATCTCAGTAACCGCAGGAAAAGAAAGAGAATCGATTCCGTTAGTAGTGGCGAGCGAAAGCGGAACAGCCCAAACCGTCGGGATTTATCCTGACGGGGTTGCAGGACCACAACATGGACTGAAGTGAGTTAGACAAACACTCTGGAAAGTGTGACCATAGCGGGTGATAGTCCCGTAGTTTAAAACTCATTTCTACCTAGTGGCCTCCTAAGTAGCACGGTGCACGTGAAACTCCGTGTGAATCCATGCCGACCACGGCATAAGGCTAAATACTCGATGACGACCGATAGTGAACTAGTACCGCGAGGGAAAGGTGAAAAGCACCCCTGTTAGGGGAGTGAAATAGTAACTGAAATCAATTGCTAACAAGTCAGTGGGAGCCGGCTTGTCCGGTGACCGCCTGCCTTTTGTATAATGAGTCTGCGAGTTATTGCCCGTAGCAAGCCTAAGTCGCTAAGCGACGCAGGCGCAGCGAAAGCAAGTCCGAATAGGGCGCTTAGTTGCTGGCAATAGACCCGAAGCGGAGGTGATCTAACCATGGCCAGGTTGAAACTTCGGTAAAACGAAGTGAAGGACCGAACCCGTCAATCTTGAGAAATTGTGGGATGAGCTGTGGTTAGGAGCGAAAGACTAATCAAACCCTGTGATAGCTGGTTCTTTCCGAAATATATTTGGGTATAGCGTCGGATGCTGATTTGCGGAGGTAGAGCACTAAATAAGCTAGGGCCCCTACCGGGGTACTGAACTTAATTAAACTCCGAATACCGCAGAGTGAAATCCGGCAGTCAGACTGTGGGGGATAACCTTCATAGTCGAGAGGAGAATAATCCATACCATCAGTTAAGGTCCCAAAATACGGCTCAGTGAAAAAGGATGTGATTTTGCTTAGACAATGGGGATGTTGGCTTAGAGGCAGCCATCATTTAAACAGTGCGTAACAGCTGACCCATCGAGCGAAATTGCGCCGAAAATGATCGGGACTTAAGCCGTATACCGAAGCTATGGGTTTACCGCAAGGTAAGCAGTAGGAAAGCGTTCCAAGTGCAGCGAAGGGGAAGGGTAACCGACTCTGGAGCGCTTGGAAGTGAGAATGCAGACATAAGTAACGATAAAGATGGTTGAATTCCATCTCGCCTAAATCCCAAGGATTCCTGGGGAAGGTTCGTCCTCCCAGGGTTAGTCGGGTGCTAAGACGAGGCCGTAAGGAGTAGTCGATGCCAAGCAGGTTTAATATTCCTGCACCACTCGAAACCGTTTGATCCATAGAGTGACGGAGAAAGTTAACAGAGCAACGTGTTGAATCGTTGTCTACGCTCGTAGGCTGTTCGGGGATAAAATACCGGATAAGGCCGTAAAGTAATGGGACCTCAAAGCCACGGCTGAGAGGGATTCTGTGATACTATGCTTCCAAGAAAAACTTTGTGGTTAGGCCAAGAGTGCCCGTACCGTAAACCGACACAGGTGGGAAAGATGAGTATTCTAAGGCGCGCGAGTCAAATCTCTCTAAGGAACTCGGCAAATTAACCCCGTATCTTCGGTATAAGGGGTGCCTCGAAAGAGGCCGCAGTTAATTGCGTCAACCGACTGTTTAGCAAAAACACAGCACTCTGCTAAGTCGCAAGACGACGTATAGGGTGTGACACGTGACCAATGCGGAAAGGTGAAAGTCTAGGGTGCAAGCTCTGGATCTAAGCCCCCGTGAATGTCGGCCGTAACTATAACGGTCCTAAGGTAGCGAAATTCCTTGTCGGGTAAGTTCCGACCCGCACGAATCGTGTAACGAGTTGACGACTGTCTCGGAGAGAGGCTCGGTGAAATTGTAGTGGCGGTGAAGATGCCGCCTACCCGCAGCAGGACGGAAAGACCCTATGCACCTTTACTGTAAGCTGTTATTGTCGCTTGATTTTTAATACGTAGAATAGGTGGGAGACTTTGAAGCCCGGTTTCAGGATCGGGCTGAGTCACAACGTGAAATACCACTTTTTAATTGTTAGGCGTCTAACCTCACACCATCAACTGGTTGAGGGACAGTGATAGCAGGTCAGTTTTTCTGGGGCGGAATCCTCCCAAAAAGTAACGGAGGATTACGAAGGTTCCCTCGGCCCGGTCGGTAATCGGGCTATAGAGCGCATGAGTATAAGGGAGCTTTACTGTGAGACCAACAAGTCGAGCAGTTGCGAAAGCAGGTTCAAGTGATCCGGTGGTTGAATGTGGAATCGCCATCGCTCATAGGACAAAAGGTACGCTAGGGATAACAGGCTGATCGCGCCCAAGCGTTCACAGCGACGGCGCGGTTTGGCACCTCGATGTCGGCTCATCACATCCTGGGGCTGGAGAAGGTCCCAAGGGTTCGGCTGTTCGCCGATTAAAGTGGTACGCGAGCTGGGTTCAGAACGTCGTGAGACAGTTCGGTCCTCTATCCGCTGTGGGCGTCTGTGATTTGAGGGGTTCATTCTCTAGTACGAGAGGACCGAGAATGACGAACCTCTGGTGTTCCGGTTGTCGCGTCAGCGGCAGCGCCGGGTAGCTATGTTCGGAAGGGATAAGCGCTGAAAGCATCTAAGCGCCAAGCCCATCCCAAGATAAGATCACAATCTGGAGCAATCCAGTAGAAGGTCCGGGTAGACCACCCGGTTGATAGGCCAAAAATGTAAGCATCGTAAGGTGTTCAGTTTATTGGTACTAATGACCTTCTTCGGTTTATGCAGCCTTACTGTTCGCAGGCGTTTATTTTACCTCCTTCATTTTAAATTCTTAGACTTTAACATCACAATTTCTCTTAAATGAGAGTCACTTCCTGGTGACCACATGCCGGGGGTTCCACCCGTTCCCATCCCGAACACGGTCGTTAAGCCCCGAGCAGCCAATGGTAGTAGGACGTTAGGTCCCGCGAGAGTAGGTTGTTGCCAGGTTTATGGCCCGAATGCTGCGAAAGTAGCGTTCGGGCCTTCTTTTTTTACAAGTAAGATGGGTTCCGGGATGGTCCCTTAATTCCAAGCTACTATTTATCTAGGTGATTTTTTAGTCGTAGGTGTCCGATGCTTAGTGGGAGAATGTGAAAGACGAGACGAAGGGAGGGCGAAGCACTCCGACACTTACTTAGCGGGTAGGCTCTTTTAGAGTTGGGCGTGACGCTCCAGCATGCTGGTTTTTTGTCCCCCACATTTTGAAACTTAGGCGAGCACTATCCTGCATACATTTGTGCATGAAAAAGCCGCCGGCCTTGGCGGCGGGCGGCTTAGCAAACTAAGTAATTTAAAAGTTAGAACGCGAAACGTGCTCCGATGCGGAAGGATACGGAATCGTCTTCAACTACGTAGACGGAGGCCTTAAGCGCCACCTTTTCGGTGAACCAATGGTTCACGCCCAATTCAATGCCCCAAGATTCTTCGGTGCCGCTGTCGATACCATCTTGATAGCTGACCTCACCGATCGCTGCCGTCTTGTCGGTCAGGGGTACTTCTACGCCAAGGCCGATTTTGTAGGAGAAACCTTCGTCGTTATCACCCACCGTTGGCGCGGGAAAATCCCAATGATCCCAGACATAGCCCAATCCCGCCGACATGAATGGTTTGTAGCCGTCCAGTTGCTGGTAGTAAACCGCCCCAACACTAATGGCACTTTGAGTCAAATCGGTGCTTTGGCTGTTGGCTTGATTAAAAGCATAGTTCGCCGAGAGATCGACCACCTCGCTGATAGGTTGATTGAATACCAGTGTGCCACCGTAGCCGTTGTCGGCTAAATCACGGTAGTCTTTGAGTAAGAAATCGGCGCCGGCATAGCGCTTGCCGATGAGTCCGGGCGATGCACTGTCAGCGTCTGCTTGGGCGATCGCAGAGGACGACGTAACGATAGTGGCTAGGCCGAGCGCGGCCGCGCCGATGAGTTGCTTAGTAGTGATCATGTTTGGGAGTTAATAAAAGTGCCTGTGCATTTACCTTGCAGCTTCTGCAGTGGCATGAATTTGCAAAGTAGCAGCTACGAACGCTATGACAAGAGGAGGTTCGATTCGGTGGAGATGTTGACATATTTTTACGCAGGGGCGTCGCTCGGTGAGAAATTTAGTCAAGGGACGAGCCGTCGTTTAAGTTTTTCTGGCTAGCTTTGGCGAAATTCCCATCGTTCGCGCCCATATGCGCATACTCGTGACTGGTGGCGCGGGCTTTCTGGGCTCGCATCTTTGTGAACGTCTTTTGAATGAGGGCAATGACGTCATCTGTTTGGATAATTTTTTCACTGGGAGAAAAGTGAACATTACCCAGCTTCTTCCAAATCCCCGATTCGAACTGGTACGTCACGATGTAATCGATCCGTTCAAGTATGAGGTAGACCAGATCTACAATCTGGCATGCCCTGCATCGCCGCCGCACTATCAATACAATCCGATCAAGACGACCAAGACATCGGTGATGGGCGCCATCAACTGCCTAGGTTTGGCCAAACGGGTTCGTGCGCGTGTTTTTCAGGCGAGCACGTCTGAAGTTTATGGAGATCCCGCGGTGCATCCTCAGCCGGAGAGCTACTGGGGGAATGTGAATCCCATTGGCCGTCGTTCATGCTATGACGAAGGGAAGCGCGTGGCTGAGACGCTGTTCTTCGACTATCATCGTGAAAACAAGGTCGATATCCGCATTGTCCGCATATTCAACACCTATGGTCCCCGGATGCATCCCAACGACGGGCGTGTTGTCTCCAATTTCATCGTACAGGCTCTGCGTGGTGAAGACCTTACGGTGTACGGCGATGGCTCGCAAACGCGCTCGTTTTGTTATGTAGACGATCTGATTGAAGGATTCGTCCGCCTGATGAATCAAACGGAGACTGTCGGGCCGGTGAATATCGGCAATCCAGGCGAATTTACCATGCTGCAACTGGCCGAACTCACGCTCAAGTTGGTCGGAGGTAAGTCACGAATCGTGCATCA
The DNA here is from genome assembly GCA_049840895.1 of Nibricoccus sp. Taxonomy (GTDB): domain Bacteria; phylum Verrucomicrobiota; class Verrucomicrobiia; order Opitutales; family Opitutaceae; genus Nibricoccus. The sequence goes on from JASGJB010000065.1 coordinate 88,041, forward strand.
GCCGCTTCCAGCGGATGATCCTAAGCAGCGCCGTCCAGACATCACGATCGCGAAGAAGGTTCTGAAGTGGGAACCGACGGTCGCGTTGGAAGAGGGACTCAAGCGGACGATCGCATACTTCAAAACCCAGGTTTAACTGCAGCATCCTGCCTGGTGATGCAGCCTCGGCAGGGGCGTTCGGCGAAACTTTACAAAACGGCAAACATCCGGGCGTTTTGATTTTGTCGTTTGCCATGCCCTCTTGGCTGCTTACACGTTGACCCCCTTTCATGATCTCTTGGTTGTTCAAAAAATTTTCCGGCCGCCACTATCGTAAGTTCCTCGAAAAAGTCCGTCCGACGGTGGTGCGAATCAACGAGATTGAGCAGTCATATCAGGCCCTGACCGACGACCAGCTACGCGCCAAAACCAACGAATTTCGCGCGCGTTTGAAGGCGGGTGAAACACTCGACCAGCTTTTGCCCGAGGCCTTCGCCACTGTTAAAAACGCCGCCCGACGCCTGGTTGGCACGCGCGCCAATGTGTGTGGCCATGAACTGGAGTGGAATATGATCCACTTTGACGTGCAGCTCATCGGCGGCATGGCGATCCATGAGGGACGTATTTCTGAAATGGCGACGGGAGAAGGAAAAACCCTTGTTTCCACGTGCCCGCTTTATCTCAACGCCCTTAACGGCCGAAATGCCCAGCTCGTCACCGTCAACGACTACTTGGCGCGTCGTGACTCTGAGTGGATGGGGCATCTCTTTAATTTCCTCGGCCTCACCACCGGCTGCATTCAACAGCAGATGCCCTCAGATCTGCGCCGGGAGATGTATCAGCGAGATATTACGTACGGTACAGCCAGTGAGTTTGGCTTCGATTACCTTCGCGACAATGGCATGGCCACCCGCAAAGAGGATCAGGTGCAGCGAGATCACTGGTTCTGCATTGTAGACGAGATCGATTCGATCCTCGTCGATGAGGCCCGTACCCCGTTGATCATTTCCGGCCCCGCGCCGATCGAGCGCGAGCAACCCTTCACACGCCTCAAGCCGGGCATTGACCGCCTAGTCAACGATCAGATCCGTCTCTGCAACAGGCTCGTCAGCGAGGCCAAGGAAATGCTGGAAAAGCCAGGGGCTTCAAACGACGATAAACGCGAGGGTTCGCTCAAGTTGCTCCAGGTCAAAATGGGGCACCCCAAGAACAAGCAGCTTTTGCGCATTATGGAGACGCCCGAGTGGCGCAAGCTGCTCGACAAGACCGAAACCGACATGAACAGCGACTTCAACAAGGTGGAACTTTACCGCCTGAAGGAGGAGTTGCTCTACGTGATCGACGAGCGCCAGCATCAGGCAGACCTCACCGAAATTGGCCGCACGAAACTGCGTCCCGATAATCCCGACGCCTTCGTTCTTCCCGATCTCGCCACTGAATTCAGCGACCTCGAAAAGGATGCCGCGCTCACACCCGAACAGCGCGAGGAAACGAAGCGCAAATCGCAGGAGCGTTACAGTGAGATTTCGGAAGAAATCCACGCGATCAGCCAATTGCTGCGCGCTTATTCACTCTACGAGCGCGACGTCGAGTACGTTGTCCAAGAGGGCAAGGTAATGATAGTCGATGAGAACACCGGGCGCGTCATGCCCGGTCGTCGCTGGTCCGACGGGCTTCATCAGGCCGTTGAGGCGAAGGAAAATGTCACCATCGAGCGTGAGACGCGTACCTACGCCACGATCACCATTCAGAATTATTTCCGTATGTACGAAAAGCTCGGCGGCATGACTGGTACCGCCGAGACCGAAGCGCTGGAGTTCAACGAAATTTATCGTCTCGCGGTGCAGGTCATCCCGACGAACAAGCCGTGCATCCGCATCGACAAAAACGACAGCATCTTCAAAACCCGCCGTGACAAGTTCGCCGCGGTGGTCAACGAGATCAAGGCGGCGAATGACCGCGGTCAGCCCGTCCTCGTCGGTACTGTCAGCGTTGATTCATCCGAGGTTCTTTCACGGATGCTGAAGCGCGCTGGCGTGATTCACACCGTTCTCAACGCGAAATACCACGAACAGGAGGCCGATATTGTTACGCGCGCGGGGCAGCGTGGCGCTGTTACCATCGCCACCAACATGGCTGGTCGTGGTACAGACATCAAACTCGGTGAAGGCGTGCGCGAACTCGGTGGTCTCTACGTGATCGGCACCGAGCGCCATCAATCACGCCGTGTTGACCGTCAGCTCCGCGGTCGTTGCTCCCGTCAGGGCGATCCGGGCCTCACGAAATTTTTTCTGTCGCTGGAGGATGAGCTCATGCGCCTCTTCCTGCAGGGTAATCTCGCGTCCCGTCTCATGGAGGGCTCGATGAAGGAGGGGGAGGAGCTCGAGCATCCCTGGCTCAATCGCTCCATCGAAGGAGCGCAGAAAAAAGTCGAGCAGCAGAATTTCTCCGTGCGCAAACGGCTGCTTCAGTACGATGACGTGCTCAACAAGCAGCGCGAAGTCATCTACGGCATTCGCAACGGGGCCATTCACGCTGAACGCCCGAAGGATATCATCTTCGAGCAAATCGAAGAGGAGGTCGCCAACCGTCTGGCCACCGCCGGTTACGGTGAAAAAGCAGGCGCGACATCGACCGCGGTCGAAAGCCTTGTCGGCTGGGTAAACACGCATTTCCCGATCTCACTTAAGGTTGAAGAGCTTTCTGGTGCGGACAGCGAGGCGCTCACCAAGCGCATCGTGGACCGTATCAAGGAGGCCTACGCAGTGAAGGAATCGGTCGAGATTCCAGAAGCTCTCGGCTCGCTCGAGCGCTATGTGGTCATCAACGCGATCGATCACCACTGGCAGGAGCATCTCACCGAGATGGAAAATCTCCGCCAGGCCGTCGGTCTGCGCAGTTACGGACAGAAGGATCCGCTCGTTGAATACAAGGGCGAGGCTTATAAGTATTTCGAGGAGCTCATGAATAACGTACGGCTCCAGATTTGCACCGGCCTTTTCCGCAGCGCGAGCAACCTGCAGGCCTTTGAAAACATGCTGGCGCTTCTCAGTCGCAGTGCGCGCACTGTTGGTCCTGATAGCGCGCCTTCCTCCGCTTCACGTGCGCCGATGCAAGTGCAGGATTCGGGCGGCGCTGCCGTTGCAGAGGCTGCTCCTGAAGAGGAGATCAAACTTCCTTCTGTCACGATTCGTCGCGAGACTCCCAAGGTCGGCCGCAACGATCCCTGCCCCTGTGGCAGCGGCAAAAAGTTCAAAAACTGTCACGGCGCTTAAGAAGCTGGTGAACGGTGCGTATCATGCCTGCGCACTGCTCATCCCGGCCCGTTTTTTCAGCCGGGTGCAAAGCATGATTGTTCATTGCCGCTGACGTGTTGTGGGTATGGCGTTTGCTGATGCGTTCTGATTTTGAGGTACTCAGCTAGCGCTGCTGCTCCGCTGGAATTTTAGCATCATGTCCCAACCTATCACCGATACGATTCCCGATCCCTATGCCGAGCAGCCACCCTCGGTCTGGACGCGGTACGCGGACTGGTTTTGGGCCGCGGGTGTTTTCGCTCTCACGGTTTTACTCACAGTCATATCGTTCCCTCCGTTCGAGGCCGGTGAGTTTGCTTACGCCTTTGCGGCGCCTGCGGTTCTTTGGGCTTATCGGCGTCCCAAGTTCAAGGCGTTTGCCTGGACGATACTCGGGGCGCAGGCCATTGCGTGGACGTTGATACTCGGCTGGCTGCATCATGTGACGTGGCTTGGCTTGCTTTTGCTCGGGCCATTTATCGGCGCATGGGTGGGGCTTTGGTATCTGGGTGTCTGGTGGACGGTGCCGCGCATGGTGGGGCGGCAAACTGGATTGCGCATACTTGCGATGCTCGGGCTCGCCGGACTCTGGGTGTTGATCGAATGGACGCGCACCTGGGTTCTCGGCGGATTTCCGTGGCTTCCGCTGGCGGCAAGTCAGTGGAAACAACTCAGCGTGCTTCAGATTGCTTCGTACACCGGCTCGCTCGGTGTTTCGTTCGTCTTGATTACAGCAAACATCGGATTTGCCGCTTATGCGCACCGCTTGTTTTTCGAAAAACTCAAAGGGCTCAACCGCCGCAGTCAGGAGTTTTTCATGGCGATGTTTTTGCTGATCGTGTGCCTCACCGTGCACATTCAGGAAACGCTGAATCGCGGACAGTTTTTAACGACGATCGGCCGGGTGGCGCTCGTGCAGCCGTACATCCCGCAGACGATCAAATGGGAGGAATCGAAGGCGCCCGAGATCCTTAACGTGCTCACAAGCTACACCGAGCGGGCGGCATTAACCCGGCCTGACCTCATCATTTGGCCGGAGGCGGTGACACCATACGCGGTCAAAGGAAATGACGCAGTGCGCGGTTGGACTGAGTCGTTAGTTGTGAAGACGGGGAGTCCTTTGCTGATGGGCTCGGTTGCGATCGAGAACGCGGGCCAGGCAGATGAGCATTGGACGAACGCCGCGTTCGTCATTGATCCTGTGGTGGGCCTCCAATCGTCGTCCTATGCGAAGCGGCATCTGGTGCCGTTTGGTGAGTTCGTGCCGTTTCGTCCACTGCTCGGCTGGCTCAAGAAATTTACCGACATTGGTGACGGCGATTTTCAGGCGGGATCAAGCGCGTCACCCCTCCTGATTACGGCAAAGAGCGGGGTTTTCGTGGCCTCGCCGCTGATCTGCTACGAGGACATTTTCCCGAAGCTTGCGCGCGAAAGCGTGCTCTCCGGTGGCGAAGTGTTCGTGGTGCTCACCAACAACGGCTGGTTCGGCGAAGGCGGAGCGGCTTACCAGCACGCAGCGCATTCGGTGCTGCGTGCCGTTGAAACACGACGTCCAGTTATCCGTTGCGGCAACGGTGGCTGGAGTGGCTGGATCGACGAATTTGGGAAAATCCGCAACGAGATGACGAACAAAGCGGGAACCGTTTATTTCCGCGGCACGTCGACTTACGAGATCACGCGCGACAGCCGCTGGATCGAGCGTCCGAGTTTTTATACGCGCTTCGGAGATTGGTTTGTCGGGCTTTCGCTTGTGCTCGTTCTCCTCGGTTTCGGTTCGGTGGCGTATCAGCTTCCGGTTGCGCGCAAGCAGCCGGACGCCGATGAATTGGCGGAAGAAAGTTGAGAAAGATCGACGCGCAGTCTTCGGACACGCGGTGCATCTGGGCGTTTTTTGTGGCAAGAATTCCTCACTTGACCGTGATTTAGCGGTAAACAATAGCCTTTGCGCGATTCGCGGTATTGATCCGTTAACCGTCCTTTCCCTCTACAGCCCCATCCGTTCGCTCCAGTCATGATTTCCTACGCCTGTCCTTTTCCTGAAAATTTTGTTTGGGGCGTGGCCACCGCCGCACCGCAGATCGAAGGTGCCGCTTTCACGGACGGTAAGGGTGAGTCGATTTGGGACCGTTATGCGCGTGTTCCAGGGAAGGTCTTGAAAGGTGATACGCTGGATGTGGCGTGCGATCACTATCACCTGTTTCAGGAAGACTTCGCGCTTATGCGGAAGCTGGGAGTGAAGAACTACCGGTTGTCCCTCGCGTGGCCGCGCATTTTTCCGAATGGCGACGGAGCCGTGAATCAGGCCGGCCTCGATTTTTATCACCGCCTTTTCGACGCGATGGCCGAGAACGGCATCACACCGTGGGTGACAATGTTTCACTGGGATCTGCCGCAGGCGCTCGAGGATCGCGGCGGCTGGACGTCACGGGTGACAGTCGATGCTTTCGCGAAATACGCTGACACCGTGGTGAAGGCCTTCGGTGGCAAAGTGAAAAACTGGATCACGTTGAACGAGATTCGCTGCTTCACGGTGCTCGCGTATAAACATGGCGGCCCCAAGGCGCCGGGTCGCAAGGAGTCTGACGCGGTGGTGAACCAGACTTATCATCATGCGCTGCTCTGCCACGGGCACGGAGTGCGGGCTGTGCGGGAGTTTGGCGGGCGCGGTGCGCGCGTAGGTTTAACCGACAATTGCGATGTTTGCGTTCCAGTGTCTGAAACGCCGAGGGACATTGCGGCGGCGCGTCAGTGGTTCACCGAGAGAAATCTCCATATCCTCGGAGCGATTTATGGTGGCGGCTATTCACCCGATTATTTGAAGCGCGTCGGAGCAGATGCTCCGAAAACCGAGCCGGGGGATTTCAAATTGATCAGCCTCCCGACCGATTTTCTCGGACTCAATATCTACACGGCTACCTATGTACGCGCTGCGGCTGCCGGTGGATATGAGGAGGTCAAACTTCCCACAAATTATCCGCGGGCGGACAGCTTCTGGCTGAATTTCGTACCGCAATGCATGTACTGGGCGACGCGAATGGTACGCGACGTTTACGGTGAGAAGTCGATCTACGTGACGGAAAATGGCTGTGGCTATGATGACGAACCTGTCGTGAATGGCGAAGTCACCGACCTGCATCGCCGCGAATATCTTCGTTCGCATCTGCGCGAGTTGCACCGCGCGGCTGCCGACGGCGTGCCGGTGCATGGCTATTTCCTCTGGTCCTTCATGGACAACTACGAGTGGGAGGACGGCTATACGCGCCGGTTTGGAATCGTGCATTGCGATTTCGCGACGCAGCAGCGGACGCCGAAACTTTCGGCGCTCTGGTATTCCAAGGTGATCGCGGAAAACAGGATTCTGTAATCAGGAAAACGAAAGCGCATGCCGTGCGGCATGCGTGCATTGTTATCGTTTCTCGGGCTCTACGAATGCCGCGAGTGCATAGATGAGCGCGGCGTTCCAGTTGATGGCGATTTCGTTGCGCTCGTAGCTCGCAAGTTCGTCGACCCAGCCCCGTCCATCGGGCCACGCACCGCCGACGAGATAACCTGGCCAGGCGGGTTCGCCGCGGCGGTCGTGAGGATGTTGGGGAGGATTCGCGCCGAGGCCGGTCACGTAGGAGCGGCCGTGATAGTTGCGCCCGAAAAGATGACCGAGGGCGAGTTGTGCAGTTTCACGGTAGCGTGGATCCGGGCGAAGGCGGTTGGCGAGGTGAAGCTGGATTGTCTGGCTGGCGACGTTGCCATTGCAGCCCCAAGACCAGTGTTTTCGTTCGACGCCGAGTGGACGACCGTGGGGATTGCCCGCGGCGGTAGCGATGATGGTGTCCGCACGTTTGAAGAGATTGTCGGCCAGGCGTCGGACGAGCGCGGCGTTGCGCGGGTCATTTGACGGCGTCGTGTGCCGGAAAAGCAAATACATGCCAAGGGCAAGGTCGTTGACGTCGCCCCAGCCGGGACCGTTTTCGGAAAACTCAACCGAGGCAGCACGGGTTTCGAATTCACGGAGGTAGTCGACATTGCCGGTGGTTTCCCAAAGTTCGGCAGCGGCCCACAGGCGGGCGGATTGATCGGGCGTGTCGTAGCCGCCCGTCTTGAAGAAGCTTTGGTCGGGATCGATCTGCGTTGGGTGCTTGCGCAGACAGGACCAGCTGAGCTCGGCGGCCTTGAGGCATCGATCGGCGAATGCTTCATCATATGCGCGGAAGTGCCGGGCGGCGCCGGCCATCATCGCCGTGAAGTGTGCGGTGGCGTTGGTGCCCCATGGTGCGAAATAGCGCGGGGCTTTGTCGGCGTCGGGCGCTCCCCAATAACGGAAGTCGGGTGAGCTGACCTTGTGATAAACGCGGCCGTCCTCGAGCTGCATCGTGAAGAGCCACTCGAGTTCCCAGCGGATTTCGTCGAGCAGATCGGGTGTGGTGTTGGCGCTTTCGGGAATTCCGAGATTCACGGCGGCGATGCGGGCAGGGAAGTGCTCGAGAGCTTTGAGCATCAAACCGACGGTCACGCCTGCGTTGACGACATACTTGTTGTAGTCGCCTGCGTCGTGCCAGCCGCCGGCCGAAGCACGGCGATTGTGGCCGCCGCCGACGTGGTCGAGCCAGCCGTCTTCGAGATGGCAGGCATGCTGATGGTAGGTGACACCGTTGTGTTCTCCCTTCACGTCAGTGCCACAGCGCCAGAGATACATCGCGTGGGTGACTGTGCGAAATGGCCGATTCCAAACGTCATCACCAATGGTGAAAGGCGTTGAGCGGCCGAGGCCCGGGATATCGATGATGTAACGGCCGGGTGTGGTGATGGAACTGAAGTCCAGCGTGCGAAGTGTTTCGTTGGTGTCGGTTGGCGCTGATTGCGTTGGTTCGCTGGCGACGCCGGAAAAAATCTCCCTTTCATCCGTCGTCTCCAGTCGAAGGACACGAAAGGTTTTTGCGCCGGGCAGGACCGTCGCTTGTTTTTTAGACGAGGGAACGAAGCCGATGCTGTTGACGCGAATGGATGCCCCGGGAGCGAGTTTGAGCGGTTTTTCGCCCGCGTGTGCGATGAGGGCGAAGCAGGGGAAGAGAAGCCAGAAAATGGGGCGCATGAGGAGCGGAACGTTTCAGGAATTAGCGTGGCTCGCCGACAATGATGCCGCGACCGCCGGTACCAAGATATACACGACCGAAGGTTCGCGGGTCACCTGTGATTGCGGTGATGAAGCCGAAACGATTGCGAGCGTCGGTGATGATGCGCCAGCTTTGGCCGCTGTCGTCGGAACGAAACAGCCCGGAGTGGGATTGAATTTTCCCCGCGAGATAGATCGCAGGATAACGCGTGTCTTCGGCGGCTTTGCCGAAACCGATTTCCGACGCAGAGGTGAGTTTGCCGACTTTTGCGTAGGTTTGGCCGCCGTCGATCGATCGAAAGAGTCCAGCCTCCGTCGGAATCCAGACGTGGCCCGCGTGTCCGGGAACCGATTTGGGTGTTCCGCCGTTGGAGGCAATTGAGCGGAACGACTTTTTAAACGAACGTCCGCCGTCGTGGCTGTAGAAGGTGGTCCCGGTTGCCTGATCGTAGAGATAGAATTTTAGCGGATCTACGCGGTCGGCGACGGGTGTGTCAGCGCGATAGTCGGAAGAGGAAACGAATGCCCCGGTCGAGGCCGTCCATGTGGCGCCGTCGTCGCTCGAGAAAAACGGAGAGGAGTTTTTTGGAAGCCAGAGAAGCGTTTTGCCATCGGAGGATATGCAGATTTTCCCCGGGCCATTTTTGGCGATGGTCGAGGGGGCTGCGGGAAGGTCTTTCCAGGTTGTGCCGCCATCAAGAGAAAGAGCGGCTCCGGCGGGACCCGAGTGGGTGCGGATCATTTTGGCGGGAAAATTTTCTGAGAAATCGATGGAGGGATTTGTGCCGTGAAGGGGCGAGTGTGCTCCTTGCCGGGGGACTGCGTTGAGGTCGTCGTGGCGGAAGCCGGCGAAGTCTCCAATCGCGCTTACCAGCGGCGCGCCCTCGGGAGGACTGATAAGCGCAAGGGGGACGGTTTCTTCGATGCCGGAGGAAACTGCGAACGACCAATGGACGGCGTCACCGGTATCGGCGGACGCGGCGTTGTTGGTGCCCCAGAGTCCGTACCCTGTGATGAAATACGCGCGATTGGAGTCGAATGGATCGATTTCAAGATCGCCGATCCAATGAGGTTTGAGTTGCGCGGTGTACGGAGCGGCTGAGGTGTCCCTGGGCGCCGAGGTAAGAATGGTTTTCCATGTCGCACCCGAATCGGTGCTGCGGAAAATTTCGTCGCCCAAGGTCCAGCGGTTGAGCGTGGAGACGAGGAGTGTGCCGGGATTTTTTTCATCCAGCGCGAGTCCTGCGTAGCCGAAGGTGTCGCGGTCGCGTTTGCCGGGTTGCGCGGGGGAAATATCAGTCCATCGATCGGTGGCGGGGGAATATTTCCAAACCGCTCCTCGCGTGACATCGTTGGGCCCGAGGCCGTTTCCGTAGGTGAGGAAAAGCGTGCCGTCGGCGGAGAGCGCGGCGTGATGCGGAATCAGTCCCGATGGCTGACCTGCGACGGATTTCCACGTCTTGCCGGTGTCGATACTGCGAAAAAGCGCAGGACCCTTGAGATCGTTGACGCCGACGTAGATGACGGGCGTCGGCCTACCGGCGGTTCCACTGCGGCCTTCGAAGAGGGTCAGTGTGATGCTTGAAGCGGGAAAGCGGCTGATTTTCTTCCAGGTGGTCGCGAAATCTTCGCTGAGCCAAAGACCGTCCTGATTGGTGCCAAGGAGCAGGCGTTTGTTGTCGTTGGGATCGATCTGTAGGCGTTCGCCTGTGGAGCGACCGTCGGCGTTGCCTCCTAATTTGAAGGGAAGGGCAGTGCGCCGCCAGGTTGCGCCGTAGTCGTCGGAGCTGAGGAGAACTGCGTTTTTGGCCCAGTTGGAAAGGTACTGGCCGGCGGCGAGGTAAACACGACGGGGCTCGGTGGGGTCCGCTGCTACGCTGAGAACGCCGAGGTGTTCGCTTTCATCGGGGCCGAGATCGTCGTTGAGCGGCAGCCAGCGGGATTTGTCGGGAAGCCATCGGTAAGCGCCGCCAACGTCGGTCCGGGCGTAGGCGAGCCTGGGTTGTGCGGGGTTGAAGACGAGGCCGGAAACAAAGCCGCCGCCGACAATCGGGACATTGCGCCACGTGTAAGGGGCGCTGGGGAGGCTGGCGGATGCTGCAAAGCATTTCAGCGCGACACTTAAAACGACAAAGCAGAGCAACGGGCGTACTTTTTGAAAAAGACGGAAAGCACTGATCATAAAGCTCTGCGTGGGGGTTTGGACTAAGAAATCGCGATGTTTTGGCTTGCGCGATTCACGCAAACCATCGTGATTTAGCCTTAAACTCTGAAATTGCTGAGCGTTTTCAAGTTAATCCCTCTTTTCACCCCAAACCTGATCGTGACGACCTCATCGACGAATTTATTTCTGCCGATGGCCGCCCCCGCCGTTGCTGCACGGCGCCGTGGCTGAATTTAGGTGCGCGTTTTCAGCCCGCCGTTCTTCTTTCGAATTCAGAATTATGAAATTTACCGACGGACAATGGATCCTTCAGCCCGGTGTCAGCGCCTATTATCCGGCGGAGGTTCACGATGTCACCACGCAGGGAGAATCGCTCGTGATTCACGCGCCCACGCGGCCGATCAAACACCGGGGAGACACGCTTGGCGGGCCGTTGCTGACGGTGACGTTGAGTTCGCCGATGGACGACGTGGTGCGTGTGCGGCTGGAGCATTTCACCGGTGTGGCAGATCGGAATCCTCAAATCCCGCTTCAACCGGTGCCGGCTCCGAAGGTTGCGATCGAGAATAACAAGGACGTGGCGTCGTTGCGGACTGGCGGATTGACGGCGCGAGTGCGGCGCGAGGGTTGGGAGATCGTTTTCGAGGGCGGTGGACGCACGCTTACCAAGAGTGGCTGGCGTGGGCTCGGTTACATTCAGTGGCCGGGGCACGGGAATTTTGTTCACGAGCAGCTCAATCTCGGTGTCGGTGAATGTGTCTATGGTCTCGGTGAGCGTTTCACGGCTTTTGTGAAAAATGGCCAGGTCGTGGAGAACGTGAACAAGGATGGCGGCACGGCGTCGGAGCAGGCCTATAAATCAGTGCCGTTCTATATGACGAACCGGGGCTACGGCATACTCGTGAACAGTACGGGGCCGGTCTCGTTTGAGGTCGCCTCGGAGAAAGTCGCGCGCCTGCAGTTCAGCCAGCCGGGTGAATCGCTGGAGTATTTTCTGATCTACGGGCCGACGCCGAAAGACATATTGCGGAAACTCACGGCGCTCACGGGACGGCCGGCATTGCCTCCTGCATGGACATTCGGGCTATGGCTGACGACGTCGTTCACGACGAGTTATGACGAGGCGACATGCGTCAGTTTCATCGAAGGCATGAAGACGCGCGATCTGCCTCTGCACGTTTTCCACTTCGACTGTTTTTGGATGCGGGAATTCGACTGGTGTAATTTCCAGTGGGATCCGCGCACGTTTCCCGATCCGGTGGGCATGTTGAAACGTCTGCATGAGCGCGGTCTGAAGATCTCGCTGTGGATAAACCCGTATATCGGTCAACGCTCGGAGCTGTTCGAGGAAGGACGTAAAGGCGGTTACTTCATCAAACGACCCGATGGTGGCGTCTGGCAGACGGATCAGTGGCAGCCCGGCATGGCGATCGTGGACTTCACGAATCCGGCGGCGTGCAAATGGTTCGGCGATCATCTGCGCCGGCTGGCGAAGATGGGCGTGGACAGCTTCAAGACGGATTTCGGCGAGCGCATCCCGACCGAGGGCGTGGTTTACCACGACGGCTCTGATCCCGTGGGGATGCATAACTTTTATCCGATCCTGTATAACGAAGTTGTTTTCAAGGTGCTTGAAGAGATCCGCGGTAAAGGTGAAGCGGCGTTGTTCGCGCGCTCGAGCTATGCGTCGGGGCAGCGATTCCCGATTCACTGGGGCGGTGACTCCTGGTCGACGCTCGAGTCGATGGCCGAAAGCCTGCGTGGCGGGCTTTCGCTGAGTGCGTGTGGATTCGGTTATTGGAGTCACGATATCGGTGGCTTCGAGGGATTGCCGCCGGCAACTGTGTACAAGCGCTGGGTGGCGTTTGGGCTGATGTCGTCGCACAGCCGTTTGCACGGAAGTTCGTCGTATCGAGTTCCGTGGAACTACGACGAGGAAGCGTGCGATGTGCTGCGGTTCTTCACGAAATTGAAGTGCCGCCTCATGCCGTATCTCTACGCTGCAGCCGTGGAGGCACATCGCGAAGGTATTCCGATGATGCGGCCGATGCAGCTCGAGTTTCCGGGCGATCCCGGCTGCGACACGCTCGACCGGCAGTACATGCTCGGCGGCTCTTTGCTGGTGGCTCCGGTTTTTTCGGAGGACGGCTGGGTCGACTATTATCTGCCCGACGGACGCTGGACACACCTGCTCACCGGCGAAGTTCAAGACGGTGGTCGCTGGCGTCGTGCGCAATACGGGTTCCAGAGCCTCGCACTTTTCGTGCGCTCAGGATCGGTGCTGGCCGTTGGTGCCGTTGATGCGCGTCCGGACTATGACTTTGCGGATGGGGTGACTTTCCGCGCCTACGATCTCGCCGATGGCGCCGAAGTAGTCTGCGCCGTGCCCGATCAGAAAGGCGCGGAGCGGCTGCGGCTGACGGTGCGCCGGAAGGGCAATCAGTACACGGCGACGGCTTCCGGCGATTCGATTCCGAAGTGGTCGTTCGAAGTGGCTGCTGGTCCTTCGTCTTTGCTGGTCGGTGCCAACTTGGCTGGGAAAAATTCAGGACAAGCGATCCATGTTAACGCCGGCGTGCGCGAAGCCCTGCTGACGGTGGCACCATGAATGCCCCTGTATTCGACGAAGTAAGCATTTTCGTGGGGCATTTGCAGAACCGGTCGTCGAATACGGTACGGAACATCGATAAAGGCAGCGATGTCGCGAAAAACCGCTCGCAGCCCTTTTTCTAAATCAACTAAATCACCTGCACATGCCTCGTACTGCCAAACGCAAAGCCATCCGCGCCGCCACGCTTGCCGACGTCGGTCGTGAGGCCGGAGTTTCTGCCATGGCTGCTTCCGCCGTGCTCAACGGCGCCCGCACGTCCTCTCGTATATCTCCAGAGACCCGCGAGCGTATTCTGACAGCGGCGACAAAGCTTCGCTACCGGCCCAATGCGGCTGCCCGCGCCCTCGCCGAGCGCAAGATGAACACGATCGGCGTTGCTGCGCTGTTCGATGAGAGCGGAGAACTGAACCACTACTTCCTGGAAGTGTTCAATGGCGTCATCGAGGCAGCCGCGCACCATAATCAGAACACCACGGTTTTCACGCTTCACGACTGGGAGCAGGACTTCGGGCGTCTAAATGGTTTTTGCGACGGGCGCATTGACGGACTCATTCTCGTCGCCCCGGTCATCAGCCGGGAGACGGCGAAGCATCTTCCTGAGCACACGCCTTTCGTTGCTCTGCACGCCAACGTACCGATTCCAAACGTGCTCAACATCGAGAGCGACGAGGAAAGCGGCGCTTACGAAATCGTCCGGCATCTCATCGCCAAAGGGCACCGTCGCATCCTGCACCTCGCGGGGCAGAGTGGTTTGCTCGGTGCGGAACGCCGCCTCAACGGTTACCGCCGCGCCCTCGACTCGGCGCGCATTCCTTTCGATCCGTCTCTGGTCGTCGAAGCGGGTTTCAGTGGTGCCATCGCTCACCGCGCCCTCACTGACTGGCTCAAGAAAAACGGCAAAGACACGCTGCCCGACGCGATTTTTTGCGCGAGCGATCCGATGGCGGTCGGTTGTCTTGAGGCGCTTGCCGAAGTGGGGCTTCGCGTGCCCGAAGATATTTCAGTGACCGGTTTTGATGACAGCCTTGCTGCCCGCACCACACTGCCGCAGCTCACGACTGTCCGTCAGCCGCTTCGGGTGATGGGAATGAAGGCCGTCGAATGTCTGCTCACGCGCATTCAGCAGCACCAAGGGCAGGCCGACCACACGGAGCCCAAACCCATCGTGTTTCCCGTCGAGCTGGTTGAGCGTGCTTCGGTGCGCGAATTGAAGGGCAGATAGCAGACCGGTTTGGGGGCGTTGGCAGGCGTAGCCTGCACCGGGGAACTCGTTTGTCTGGGCTGAGGTGGAAATGATTCTCGGGCGAAGGCCTTTTCCTTTTGCCTCGCCGCTCAGGCTTCGTGTTTAACCCGTGCGCCACATGAAAGTAACCGGACTCGCCCTTGTCCCGCCACCCACCGCCAGCGATCTTCCGAAGGTCACGCCCGAGCTGCTTGCCTCGGTGCTCGCCCGCTACTCACGGAGCAACGAGGGCATTGGCGCCATCATGAGCAAGGTGGACCTCTCGAACCCCGAGGCCTCCATCGATCGTATTCTGAAGTTTGTCGATTACGGCCACGCCTCGATCGGCGGTCTAACCGGCGGCCTGGCCATTGCGATCGATGACGTGTCGATGTGGCTGGCATATAAAATTTTCGAAATCGCCCAGATGGCCGACGGCCAGGAGTCGAGCACGCGTTACATCACGATGGACGCGTCGAACCTGCCCGCTGCCGCCGAAATCGGAATCCCCGACGATCTCGCACCGCGCTGGCAGGCATTGATGGCGAAATCCTTCGCCGCCTATAACTCCGAATACGCCCGCCTCGACGCGGCTGCTACGACCCAGCCGTCGCTTGTACGCGTTCCGCCTGACGCAAAACCCGCCGTCGTCACGCGCCTGCGCAAGAATTACGCGCTCGACCGCGCCCGCTATTTCATCCCGCTCGCCACACGTACCAATCTCGGTCTCGTCCAGACTTCGCGCATGTGGGCGCAGACCGTGAAGCACCTCGATTCGCTCCCTCATCCGGAGGCGAAAGCCGCTGCGAAGCTCATCCGCGATGAGCTCCTCAAGCAGTCGCCGCGATTGATGCGCCATAGCTACGCGGAAAAATCCTATGAGGAGCAGGCCCGCCAGGAACTCGCCGCCAGTCTCGCGCTGGGGCTCCAGCGCCTCTCGACCGCTCCGCTTGCCGACGAAGTCTGGGTTCACGTTGACCGTGCCACACCGCCTTTTCTGCCGGAGGTTCAATCCATCTCGGAAGCGTTGCGCCACCGTCCCAATCGCTATGCGCAACACGGCACGGCCTCACGCCGCATGAAGGTGAGTTTCGCCTGGAACAACATGGCGATCGCCGAGCTGCGCGACCTCAACCGCCATCGCACAGGCCATCGCTATACGCCGTTTATCCAGGCGGGTTTTTATCTGCCACCTGAGATCAGGCACGCGGATCATGCTGCGCTCCTCAAAGAACAGGCCGAGTTTACCCGCGAACTCATGCAACGTGGTTCGGCCGCGTACGTGTACTCGTTGCTGCTCGGTGCGCAGACGCCTTTCGAGCACAGCACGCATGCCGACAAATTCATCTACGAAGCCGAGCTCCGCACCGGCATGGGCGCGCACTACCGCTACGCGGAACACCTGAGCGCCACGCTTCGCGAATTTTTCAAGCAAGTCCCCGAGGCCCGCGAGTGGGTCGTCGAAGGGACTGCGGAGCCGGAATAATCCGGACGGCTCACGCAGTGACCGGCGCGTCCAAAGCGTCTTTCAGATATCCTTCGTCGGCGGCGATCAGCAAAAAAATGCTGTCGATGCGGGGATCGGGCGGGCCCTTGTAGATTCGTTTTTTGGCAATGGCGAGGACACCTTCGCCTGGAAAACCCGGGCGGCCGAGCTGCGGCGCGATCTGGTTCCACGCAGCGATTTTCTCCGGCATGTTTTCGCGACGTGCGAGAAACCAAACCGCCACTTTTTCATCTTCGCCGCCAGATGCCGCCACCACCGGGATAATCTCGTCCTTCGTTAACTCGAAATGTGCGAAAAATAGTCCGTCGGTCGCGCGCGGATGACAGAACGGCAGTTGGAAATCGTCATCGAGATTTCCCGCGAGTTTGAGCCGGATCTTTTCCGTCAATCGCGCGAGCCACATGCAGCCTGCAAGCTTGTCGGTGGGGCGATGCTGCGGACGGCTCATCGACGGAATGTGATTAGCGTTTGTCGCGGCGCACGCGTTCCTTTTCGTCTTCGCGCTCTTCCTCGAGGCGAGCGCGTTCATGAGTCATCTGTTTTTTGATCTTCTCGATTTCCTCGTATTTCGCCTCGGCCATTGCGGCGTCGAGCTGCTGCTTCAGGAAGATTTCCCGCTCGGCGATCTTCCCTTTGTAGATCGAATCGATCTCGGCGAGCCGGGCTTTTTTCTCGGCTGTGAGCGGCTTGGCCGCGTCCGGATCGGATTTGGCGAGACGTTCCATCGCGAGTTCGTAGGCGCTTTTCATGATGCGGAGCCTCAGACGAAATGCGTCATCAAGACAAGCGCCAGCGCCGTGAGCGCAAACGGCGGCCAGAAACCGCCATGTCGTTTTTCCCACCGACAGGAATAGCCGTAAAGCGTGAGCGCGATCACCCCGCCGAAAACAGCGAGCCCGAACCATGTGCTCGTGAACTCCACGCGCCAGAAAAAGCCCGGGATTTTTAACAGCCACGCGATGCTCCATTCCATGAACGCGAGCACCAGCGCCGCGGCGTGGTTGAAGAGCACGCATAGCGGTGTGAGCCCGGCGAGCCCGCAGAGCAGCGAGAGAAATCCACCCAGGATCACCAGCGATGAAACGGGGATCAGCACTAGATTCGCGAGCAGTCCGCCTGGCGTGAAGAGCTGGAAAAACACCACGCCGCATACCGTGCTCACAAGCGTTGTCGCGAGCCCGAGTGCGAGGGCGTTCAGCAGAGCGCTCCATGTGCGGTGGCGGAGGTGATGATGCCAGCTCCAGGTGGCTTTTGGCAGATCACGGAAGAGCGCCCATTTCTCTGTCCAGCTTTCCGCCAGTGGAAGTCCCAGCAGCAGGAGGGCGGCGACGATGCCGTAGGACATTTGAAAACTCGCACTGAAGAGCTGCATTGGATCAATCACCAGGGTGACGAAGGCCGCCAGCGAAAGTGTTGCGACCGGGTTCACCGCCCATCGCAACACGAGTGCCGCGTGCACGAGCGCGATCATGAAGAACGCACGCACCGCGGAGGGACTTCCTCCGGTGATGTCCACATAGAGCCAGAGCGCGACAAGCCCAGCGGTGACCTGTGCGACTCGCGGCAGCCGTAGCAACGCGAGCGCACCGTGCAATGCCACCGCGATCACCACGATATGCAGTCCGCTGATCGCAAAAAGATGCATCGTTCCGCTCTGCCGGAACTGTGCTGTCTGTTCCTCGCCGAGTTCGTGTTGCTGGCCGAGCAGCATCGCGCGCAGCGCACCGGCGAGGGCGGGTTGCTTTTCAAGGCCGCGCGAAAGGATCGCGCTGAAATGCCCCAGCGTCCTCTCGCAGAATTGCGCATAGCTGCCGGCCTCCTTCGATATCGAGAGCACGCGTCCGCGCGTCAGCCGAAAGTTGAGGCCTGAGTTCGTGAGAAATCCCTCGAACGTCGCGAGCGGTGCCTCGCCTGGAAGTGTTTCAAGAAGGCCGATGACCTTGATCTCTGCAGAGCGCAGCGGTGCGGCTTCGCCGGGCTTTTTGCTCAGCGAAAAGTACAGACGTTGTCCGGTCAGATCCCGCAAATGAGGATCCGCCGCCGTAACACTTGCGAGTCCGCTCACCTTTTTGCCGTCGGGTGGGGGCGGGAATGTCCGCTCGATTTTTAGCGTCAACCGCGCTTCGCGCGGCGGCAATTCGTCCCAACTCGCCAGTCGTGCGCGTCGGAGTTCATAGGCGACGGTTCCGCTGATGAAAACAGCGAGGCTTAGTCCGAGTGCCCACGCCTGTTTCTTTTGGTGAAACCGGATCGACAGTCCTGCGAAGACGACAGCTCCGCCCAGCAGCCAGCCCACGGGCAATGACCACGGCATGAGTTTCCCCGCGATCACCCCTCCCATGAACGGCAGCAGCAGCCACAACACCGGAGCCCGGTGGCGAAGACAGCGCACGATCATTGACCAACGGAAACCATGCGGACGGTGCGATGCCCACACATTTCTGCACGCCGTCCTTCATTCCTGGAAATTTCTGTGCATGAGTGTGGCCCTCAAATGTCCTCTGCCGAGCAAGCCGATTTCTTTGGTGAACCCGTCCCGACCGCAGCCCGCGGTGCTTCTGCGTCGGTGCCGGCAAAACCACCCGCGAACCAACCGCTCGCCGCACGCATGCGGCCGCGCTCGCTGCCCGAGATCGTCGGGTCAGGAACATCTCACGGCCCCAGGCGCGTTGCTTCCGCGGCTGATCGCGACGAACCGCTTCGGCTCGCTGATTTTCTACGGTCCGCCAGGTTGCGGGAAGACCAGCTTTGCCGAGGTGATCGCGCGCGAAACGAAGAGCCGCTTTGTCCGCATCAACGCCGTCATGTCGAACGTCGCCGAATTGCGGGAAATCCTCGCGACGGCGCGCCGCACCAGCGCCGATGGACCGACGCTTCTCTTCATCGACGAACTGCACCGCTTCAATAAATCGCAGCAGGATCTATTGCTCCCGGACGTCGAGGAAGGGCACGTGCGTCTCATCGGGGCGACGACGCACAATCCCGGCTTCTACGTGAATCCGCCGCTCCTGAGCCGCAGCCATCTTTTCCGGCTGGAGCCGCTTGCGACGACGGCGGTGGCGGGCGTTTTGAAGCGTGCATTGGTCGACGCCGAACGCGGCCTGGGTGCGCGTGGCTGCACGGCCGACGATGCCGTGCTGGCGGATCTGGCCGTGCTCTGTGACGGAGATCTGCGCCGGGCGCTCAATTCGCTCGAAGTGATCGTGCTCAGCTTACCGGAGAATTCCGTGATCACGGCGGCTGAGCTGGAGGCGTTTGCTCGCGAGCGACGCATTCGCTACGATGCCGACGAAGACGAACACTACGACACGATCTCGGCGTTCATCAAAAGCTGTCGCGGCTCCGATCCAGATGCGGCGATGTACTGGCTGGCCAAGATGCTCGCGGGTGGGGAAGACCCCCGCTTCATCGCGCGACGACTGGTGATTCTCGCATCCGAGGACGTTGGCCTTGCCGATGCCCTGGCGCTGCCGCTCGCGGTGGCGGCGCATCAGGCCTGCGAGTTTGTGGGCCTGCCCGAGGCGGAATTCGCGCTCGCACATGCCACGCTTCACATTGCGTGCGCGCCGAAGAGCAACTCGATCACCCTCGCACTCGCCGCCGCGAAACACGCGGTATCCAGCCAGTCGGTGCAGGCTGTGCCTCTTCCGGTTCGCGACAAAGGCGGCCAGGCGAGCAAACGCGCGGGCCATGGGAAGGGCTATCGCTATTCGCATGATTATCCGGAGAACATTTCCGGACAGGATTATCTCGAAAAGCCGCTCGCTCTCTACACGCCGAAGGCACTCGGACCGGAGGCCAAGATCGTCGAGCGACTTGCCCGATGGAAGGAGCTCAAAGCGCAGATTCAGGCGAAGGCGAAAGGCTGAAAACGCATGGGGGCAAGGGTTTGGGTTTTACCCGGCCTTAACACAAAGTCGCTTGCGGCTCCTGCGGCGCGTGCCCACGTTGCGGGCATGAAACTCAACGCCGCACTAGCGAAGTCGTTGTTGATGGCCGCCTCCATCGGCGTCGTCGTACCCCTTGTTGCGCAAACTGCACCCAAGAAGGACGCCCCGAAACCGGCTCCTGCTAAACCGACTCCTGCGAAGCCTGCCCCTGCGCCAGTCACACCACCTGCGGAAGAGCCTGAACCTCAGCTGCCCGGTTCAGTCGTCGCCCGTCCGGGCGGAGGTTTTCTTTCGCTCACACTCGATGGCATTCACTTCAAGTTGTCCTTCTACGACGCGAAGAAAAAACCGGTCGATGCCAACGCGGTCCGGGCTTTCGCGCGCTGGGATCCGGTCAACAAGCATGGGCAGGAGCGTTCGGTCCTCAATCTGGATGGCGACTCGAAGTCCATGACGGGAAATACGACGGTTCGTCCGCCTTACGTCTTCAAAGTTTATCTGACCCTGATCGGTGCGGATGACGCCGTGATCGAATCGCACGTGATCGATTTCCGCGGATGATCGCTTTGTGAACTCTTTCTCCGAGCCCGCCCAAAGGCGGGCTTTTTTGTGTCCCCGCCTGGCGAACTGACATTAGGCGGCGCAGCTTTTTAAGCTCCGCGCGGCGCGTCCTGAATTCGTTGCATCACGACTCCGACGTTCAGCCATTCGGTGTAGGTGCCTTTGAAAACGCCCCGGGTGGGAGTGCCATCCTGATAGTCGCGGCCGGTGGAAACCTTCACGTGACGCTCGCCTGCGACGCAGTTGTTGGTCGGGTCGAGCGGCCACCAGAATCCACCGGGCAGCCGCACATCGACCCAGGCATGGCTTTCGCTGGCCCCGATCAGTGCCACGTCGACGCCGCCTTTCGATGCGTCCCGCTGGCTGTCGGTTTCAATGTAGCCGGTGATATAACGCGCCGGAATTTCCGCGGAGCGCAGCACGGCGATCATGAGCTGGGCAAAATCCTGGCACACGCCGGCGCGGCTTTTCAGGACCGTCGATACAGGGGTGTCGATGCGCGTGGAACCGGGAATATATTTGAAGTTCTCCTTGATCCAGGCGTTGAGCTTCAGAAGCGACGGTCCGAGCGGGTCGCGGGGTTTGAAAAACTGGTTGGCAAGCTGATTGACCTCGGGAGTCAGCTCGATGGCGGGCGACGGACGGAGGAACTCGTACAGGTGCAGGCGCTCGCTGCGGAAGATCTGCCGGGCTTCGGACACACTGATATCGAGCGCGACCTTGGGCGGGGCGATGGGCAGGGTTTCGACTTCGGATTCGCTGACCAGCACGAGCGCGCTGTGGCGGTGAACGATGGAAAACGTTTCAACCGTGTTACCGAAGTAGTCGGTATAGGTGTGGATGTTGCAGCCCGGCGTGGTTGTCAGCCGGCGCGAAATCAGGCGCTGCTGCTCGTCGTTGATCGGGGTCAGGCGGGCTTCCATGAATGATTCCGATGCAGTGCCCGCGTAGCGGTAGGAGGTGCGGTGTTCGATCCGGAAGCGCATGAACAGGTAAAAGATTTTGCGGTGGCCGATGCGGCGCAAGCTTTTGGCGTGCCGGATGCGCCGGGGAATTTGAGTTGCCGCAGGCCGTTGCGACCCGCAGACACATCGGTTCCTTCTTTGCCATGA
The DNA here is from genome assembly GCA_049840895.1 of Nibricoccus sp. GTDB lineage: Bacteria > Verrucomicrobiota > Verrucomicrobiia > Opitutales > Opitutaceae > Nibricoccus. The sequence goes on from JASGJB010000065.1 coordinate 109,490, forward strand.
GTCTCGACGCGCCACAGCTGTTGTCTATTGACGGATCGCCCTTCACGGTCGGTATCGCCGCTGCCCGCTTCAATGCGCGCCTGACCGACGCCCTGCTCGATCAAGTGGTTAAGCAACTTCGCGCAGCGGGCGTGAAAAAGAAAAACCTCCATGTGGTTCGCGTGCCCGGCTCCAACGAGCTGCCCGTCGCCGCGCAGCTGCTCGCCGCCCGCCGCAAACTCGATGTCGTGGTGGCACTTGGAGTCCTGATACGCGGTGGCACGATTCACTACGAACTCATCGCCGAGTCAGCCACCAGCGGACTCCAGCGCGTGGCCTTGGACGCAAAAGTTCCGGTCATCAATGGCGTCGTTGTCGCCGAAAACCTGAAGCAGGCCGAGGAGCGGTGTCTCGGTAAAATCAACCGTGGCGGCGAGTTCGCGAACTCCGCGCTCGAAATGGCCGCGCTAAAACGAACCCTTTCCAAATGAGCAAAGCCCTGTTTGCCCAACGTCGCGACGGTCGCGTCGCCGCCCTCCAGTATCTCTACGCGTGGAGCATCAATGCTCCGGCCAATCTCCTGGAGGACCTGCGCTACTTCTTCGAAAACCTCGAGAAGGTGGACAAGCCGCGCGAGCATTATGCCTTCGGCGAAGAGCTGATTCACGGAGTGATCGAAAACATCGCCGATATCGATGCGCGCATCAAGGCGCTGGCGCACAACTGGGAGTTCGATCGCATCGCGCGCATCGATCTTTCCATCCTGCGTCTCGCGATCTTCGAAATGGTGTATCGCAAGGACATCCCTCCCGTCGTTTCGATCAACGAAGCCATCGATCTTTCGAAGCAATTTTCCAACGCCGACTCCAAGCGCTTCATCAACGGCATCCTTGACCGCCTGAAGGATCAACTGGGCCGCGATTCGCGCAAAGCAGCCACACCGGGCGAGTAGTCCCCGGAATAACCAGCGACCATTGGCCAATGACCAATGGTCGGGCGGATCAGGCGTTTTCGCCGCCTCCGGGTTTGCACTGGTCATTGGTCACTGCGTCATTGGTCATTCTCCCTCATGTTCGGCCTCTTCAAAAAATTTAAGGACGGTTTCGCCAAGACGGTCTCGGCCATCGCAGCGAAGACTGCGGCGATCTTTGGTCAGAAGCCGATCGATGCGTCGTCGCTCGAAACGCTCGAAGAGGCGCTCTACACGGCGGATTTTGGCGTCGAGACCACCGAGGAAATCCTGTCCGAAATCAAAGCGGCCTATAAGAAAGACAAGGCGCTGCACGGCCAGCAGGCGGCTCAGATTGGCGCGGCGGTTTTGAAACGCGTGCTCGCCGGGTCGGAAGGCGTGCTGACGGAAGCGGCGACGAAGCCGACGGTCATCGCGATGATCGGTGTGAACGGCTCGGGCAAGACCACGACCTCCGCCAAGCTTGCGTGGAAACTCAAGGAGGAGGGCAGGACCGTGACGCTCGCCGCGTGCGATACCTTCCGTGCGGCGGCCGTTGAACAGCTGAAAACCTGGGCGACGCGGCTCGATTTGGAGATTGTCGCGAGCCACACGGGCGCGGACTCGGCGGCGGTGGCGTTCGATGCCTTTCAGGCGGCGAAGTCACGCAGCCGTGATTACCTCATCGTCGATACGGCGGGGCGTCTTCACACGAAGAACAATCTCATGGAGGAACTCGCGAAGATCCGCCGTGTGCTGCAGAAGCACGATGCGAGCGCACCGCAGCACCGCTGGCTCGTGGTTGACGGATCACTGGGATCAAACTCCATCGAGCAGGCGAAAGCCTTTCACCAGAGCTTCGGTCTTACGGGACTCGTGGTGACGAAGCTCGACGGCACCAGCCGGGGCGGTGCGCTGGTGGGAATCTACCGCCAGTTGAAGCTGCCGATTTATTTTCTTGGACTCGGCGAACAGGCGGAAGATCTGCAGCCGTTCTCGGTCGATAATTATGTGAAAGCGGTCTTCGGGCTGGAGTGATTCGGGAGCGACACGCGCGCATTGGATGGTCGATGCGAGCGAGTCCGGCTTAGTTTTTCTTGGTGATTTTCCCCTGGTCCACTTCCCACATTTTCTGATTGGACGTCGTCATGATCATAAACGGGAGTTTGGCGTAGCGTTGCAGGAAAACGTGAATTTCCAGCGGCGTATCGCTTACGATCCATCCCATGGACAGCCCTGCCAGTTTGGCGCCTTTGGGAAGGTCTTTGGGGCTGAGGGACAAAACCAGGCAGGATTTGAAGAGACGATCCCGGCCTTCGATAGTCTCGCCGCTCGCTGAAATCGTATAGCGGAAATGGCCGCCGACCTGGACTTCACTGGCATTCATATTTGCCGCGATAGCCCACACCAGAAAACCGGATCCGTCGGGATCAGGCAGTGTGATCACGTTGTACGAGGACGAGCAAAGGTCCGTTATCTTTGCGAGATCCTGGAGACTGTCAGCCGGGCGCGTGCGAGCTTCACCTCCGGTTCTGGAAGTGCGAACGGCTCGTGCTTCACCAGCTTTCCGTCCTCGGTGCCGGTGAACACCACGTCCACCAGCGCACGAAAATTGCCGTCCTTTTCGCCGAAAAAGCGGACTGTTGTTTTGGCGCCCTCTGTTACCACGATCCATCCGCTTGCTCCTGCGGATGCGAGATCGAACGACGATCCGCGGACGATATCGGTCGCTCTGGCGGCGCGAATGTCCTGTTCAAACATCTCGTTGCCGAGTTTTTCGAGCGTACTCAGCTCAAACGGTCTGATCGCCGCGGCGGCGAATGTGGATCCTAGGGAAAGCAGGACGACAAGTAGCGCGAATTTTTTCATGAGAGGGTAGATGGATCTCATAAACACGTTTCTGGCCGCGTTGCATTAGCGAAGATTTGCAGCAAGTCGCTTTAAGCCGCCTGCGCAAACGAACGCGCCCGCGCGAGGGCGCGGGCGTGCACGAGAGGATCGATATTGCGACCGGTGAGCGGGACGACGACCTGCTTGCCGGCGAGCTCGGGAAGTTTTCCCGCGAGACACGCGGCCAGACCCGCGACGCCGGCGCCTTCAACGACGACGTTCTCCGTTTGGTGAAGGTGGAGAACCGCGCTCGCGAGTTCGTCTTCAGTGACCGTGACGACGCGATCGACGAGGCGTTGCGCCACGGCGAGCGTGGTTTCGCCCGCGACGGCCACGGCGAGACCATCGGCAAGTGTGGAGCTGACGGGAACCCTCACGGGACGATTTGCACCGAGTGCAACGGCGAGACCGGGTGCGTGCGCGGGTTCGACGCCGATCACGAGGGCGTCGGGTCGCAAGGCTTTCACGACGGTCGCGACGCCTGCGAGCAGTCCGCCACCGCCAACCGGCACGACGAATGCGTCTGCGTCGGGGAATGCGAAGAGTGCCTCGAGGGCCAGCGTGCCCTGCCCGGCGATCACGGAAAGATCGTCGAACGGATGGACGTAAGTGGCGCGTTGCTTCGCGGCCAGAGCGACCGCGAATGCCGCGGATTCGTCGTACGTGGATCCATGTTGGACAACATGGGCGCCCAGCGAGCGGCAGCGGTCGACTTTCACGCGCGGGGCGTTCAACGGCATGACGACGGTTACACTGACGCCGAGCTGCGCGCCGTGATAGGCGAGGCCGAGTGCGTGATTTCCGGCGGAGGCGGCGACGATGCCGCGTGCGCGTTCCGCGTCGGAGAGCGAAAGAAGGGCGTTGCGCGCGCCGCGTTCCTTGAATGAGCCGGTGAACTGCTGGTAGTCGTGCTTCAGAATAATGCCCATGCCCGCGAGTTCGCTGAGCGGTCGTGAGACCGCGCTTGGCGTTGCGCGCAGACCGCCGGCTATGCGCGCATGCGCCTGCCGGACGGTGTCGAGGGTGAGGGCTTCGGGTTTCATTGGGAAATTTGGACAACAAAAAACCCCGGGCTTTTGGCCCGGGGCGGATGGAAAGTGACGTTACGCGTTCGCTATGAGTTTATGCGACGTCTCCATGCCCGGGCTGGCAGCGAATAATAATCATCATGCCGATGATCATGGCGCGGGCGATGTGGTTGAGGGACGTCATTGAGAGGCCGTCACGAAAAACGAAGCGGCGGTGTTTGGCAAGATTACCTTACGACCGAAAATCCGGCGCGGACCGTCGATGACTTTTCCTCATAGGCGCGGAGGCTTTCGCCGTAGCCGTTGAAGTACTGCACGAGGAAGTAGCACTCGAAGTCCAACAGCTTGGAGCGAACGGGGATGGAGAGATCGAGCTGCAGGCTCGCGTTGTCGAAGTCTTCTCCCGCCCAGATCGATGCGAGCAGGGAGGTGCCGGTGTTTTTCCCGCAGCGAGACGGAGTTTTCCGTAGCCGCGATAGTCTTTGATACGAGGGTTGTCTTCGAGAGAACCCACGTAGGCCTGCACCTCGGGAACGACCAGCAGGTGCCAGCCCTTCACTTTGCCGAGCGCGGCGACCAGGCGCAGGTAGCCGGTGTTCATGCTGCGGGAGGCATCGCCCTCCTTGCCGTTGGATTCATGTTTGAGCGCCACTTGGTAGCCGAGCCAGGTGTAGCCACGTGAAGCTTCGTCGGCTTTCTGGAACGATTCGAACATGATTTCGGGCATGTAGCTCGTGTCGTAGAACGGACTGGAAGCGGCGCCGATGTCCCACAGTGAGCGCTGTGTGAACGCAAACTGCAGCTTTCTGGGCACGCCTCCCGCCGGTGTTTTTCCGATCTGCATGATCCGGTACTTAAAACTGAACTGAAATTTTCCCGTAGGGGCATCCGGTCCGTAGATGAAATAGACCGGCTCATGGACATCGAGACGCCCCGAGAACGTACGCTCCAGTCCACTTAACGGGCGTGCCGCCACGAGGCTCGTCAATGTCTTGGCGGCTGTGGGCGCGCCGGTGGTCGTCTTGGCGCCGGCATCGGCGCTCACGTCGAGCACCGTGCGAAGCGGTGAATCCGTGATGCCCTTCAACTCGAGGACCAGCCGGCCCTTTGCCCCGGCGGGCAGCGTGAACGAGTAGGTGCGAAACGCGAAGCCTGTTGGCGTGATTCCTTCCGGACTGGCGTCAGCGGTGCGGAGCTCGACGGGCCAGGAAGCGGTGTCGGTGCTTAATAGGCCGCTGATTTTCCCGGGTGGCTCGAACGTGGAGGCCTCTGAGAGAGGATTGAGGGCGACGAGGTCGACCTCGGTTTCGCTTTCGGGAGCCTGTGGCGTGGACGGCGGGACGAGATTAAAAATCAACGGAGCGGCGAAGCCGGACACTGCGAGCATGCCCGCAAGCGCGCAAACAAGCATGATGCGTCTAATCATGGGTGGTGTGTGTCCCCGAGTGAACCGGTGGACGGTGCAGGTTGCAAATCGGCGATGCAGGACGTCCGGCGTTGGGTTCGGCAGACCGCGACCGGTCACGGTCTGCCGAATAGCAGTCCTGGCGCCGTCGCCTAGAGGCTGATGCTCACACCGAGAGTCAGGTTTCGGCCGGGCAGAGGGGCGACATCTTTGAGAAACGAGACGTGATTACGCGCCTCAGCGTCCGTGAGATTGTTGCCCCGAATAAAAACGTCGCAGGCGAACCGGCCGGTGTCGAAGTGACAGCCGAGCGACGCGCCGAGCAGCGTGTAGCCATCGGTCGCGGTCTCATTTTCCGAGAGATGGCGCGCGTGATCGACGAATTGCGTGTCGACGCCGGCGTACCAAGCGCCCGTGCGGTAATCGAGCGCGAGTGTCAGCCGGCGTGGCGTGATTCGCGGGAGATTTTCTCCGGTATCCCGGATTTCGCCGCGCACAGCGTCGGCCGCGACGCGGAAATCGAGTGTGTGGGAGGTGGACTCGTGGAGATGGAAAATGGTCTCCAACTCGGCACCGTGGAATTGCGCGTCGCGTTGCGTGTACTGGTAAACAACGAGGCCGTCCTGTTCTGCGCCGGTGGGTTGCTCGAAGATGTAGCCGTCGAACCGATTGGCGAAGAGGGTGATTTCACCGGTGATGAAGCCCGCGCGACGACGCAGGCTCACATCGAGGGCCGTGGAGTTTTCCGCGTCGAGCGAGTCGTCGCCGATTTCAAACGCGCCGGTGCCCACATGCGGGCCGTTGGAATAAAGTTCCTGCGCGTTCGGCTGGCGGGTGGTGCGGGCGAGCGTGGCACCGAGTGACCAGGCATCGGCGATTTTCCAGACAACGCCGGTCGAAAGGCTCACGCCATCACCGTCGTGCCGGCGTCCGGAGCCATCGCGAACATCGACGGATTGCGTGTCAACGCGTGCGCCGAACTGCCAGGTGAACGGAGCGAAGTCCGCCTCTTCGAAGGCGAAGAGCGCGTAGTTTGTCGTGAGTGTCGGCGGAAGGAAGGCTTCGGCGCCGATCGCTTCGAAATCGCTGCGCGACGCCTGGGCCCCGAGCGCACCGCTCACCCGGCCGAATGATTCGTGAGGCAATTCGATGCGGCCATCGTAGCCCTTGTTTTTGAAGACGGTGCCGACTTCGGATCCTTCGAGTTCCTGGTGCCGGTAGTCGGCGAGACCGAGTTTCAGGCGTGCGGATTTGAAGATGCCGAACGGCTCGGTGAGTGCGCCTTGCACGTCGAGACGGCGCTGGCGCAGATCAATGCGCACGGGCGGTTCTTCTTCGACGGAGGCCGCGGACGGATCGAGTTCGGTCTCCTCGTGTTCGTGTGCGCCGGGCGGGACGCCGTAGAGTGTGTTGTGGCCGCTCACGGAAAATCCGAGATAGCCGCGGCGACCGATCCACGAAAAGCCTGCGGCGGCTCCGTCGGCGTTTTGCGCGGAGTTGGGCAGGTAATCGTGCGCGAATTCGGGTGCCGGTTCGCCGTGCTCCTCTGCGTGATCGATCTCTTCGGCGCGAAGCGAAGCCGACTCGGCATAGCCGGGGATGCGGACATCGTCGCTGGTGCGGCGGTAGGCATCGACGTGCCAGGCGAGTGAGCGGGCCGCGCCTTCGAAGAGCACGGCGGCGCTTTTGCCTTCGTCGACGGAGCTGTAGCGGAAGGCGCCGCGGCCTTCGACGGCACGATCGGGCAACGTGGCGGGGATGCGATGATCGATGACGTTGACCACGCCGCCGACGGCATTTCCGCCGTAGAGCAATGCGGCGGGGCCGCGGACGATCTCGATGCGGTCGACGAGCAGCGGATCGAGCGCGACAGCGTGATCGGGACTCGTGGTGGAAGCGTCGATCGAGCCGGTGCCGTTTTCGAGAAGGCGGATGCGGTCGCCGCCCAGACCGCGAATCACGGGGCGGCTCGCGCCGGGGCCGAAGTAAGTGGAGGCAATGCCCGGCTGGCCGTTGAGCGATTCGCCGAGGGTTGGCTGGAGTTTTAGTGCAAGGGCACGACCGGTGAGGACGGAGGTCGGCGAAGCGATCTCGGCCTGGGCGCGTTCGAGCGGCGTGGCGGTGACGACGAGATTTTCGAGGGCCACCGGTTCATCGGCGGGCGAATGGTTATGCTCGGGTGGTGTGGACGCAGTCTGACCGTGCGCGAGCGCTGCGGTCAGGAAAAGGATCGGAGAATGACGGAAAAGGGACATGTGGAAGCGTGATTATTTTTCGGACGTGGACAGAGGCGCGCGGGCGGGCGCAGCCAAAGCAGCGGCTGGCGTGGTGCGGATGCGCGCAGGGACGGACGCGACGCAGGGCTGCGTCAGCGATGAATGCGGAAGCCGTTCAGGAAACGGGCGGACCTCGCTCCGGCTGGCGGAGATAGCGCGGCGCCACGAGGCGCAGCTCGGGACGGGAGACAGGAAGATGATCGCTCCAGGTGGGGGAGGGGGCGATCACTTCGACGACGTCGAAGGTGGTCCACAGGCCCTGAGAAAAAAGGACGACGGCGCAACTGTGGTCCTCGTCGTTGTGGCAGTCGTGGTGGACGTGTTCGTGTGCCTCGGGGGAAGCAGCCAGGATGGTCAGCGTCAGCACCAGTGCGACCGCGCCGGCCGCGAGAATGCGGCGGAGGGCTTGGGCGAAAGGTGAGTCGGTGAACATGGCTGTGCGGAAGTGCGCGGCGGGATTATGGCAAAGTCGTCAAGAGGGGGCAGCGATTCACTTTGGCGAAGTGTCGATCAGCCCACGATCGCGATCCGATCAGCGTGCGGTGCCAGGTGCGGGAGCCGCCATCGAATTTTTTTGTTCGAGCGCGTGAACGCGTTTTTCGAGACCGTCTATCTGGCGCAGGGCGGCTATGTTGAGCACGACGAGGGCAAGGACGACAAAGAGGAGAACGTAGGGGAGTTTTTGCATGGGAAATTTTAATGGCGCGTCTGGGTGGCGAGCCGGCGGACGTCGAAAAGCCACCAGATGCCGTCGCGTTGTTCGATACGGGCGATGATCGAGTCGGTTTCACGAAGGGCGGTGAGCGTCTGTTCGTTGGCGTGGAAGGTTGTTTTCCCAGCACGGAGGATGCCGGGAATTTCGGAGTGCTCGATCGCGACCAGCTGTTTGCGCGGGGTGAGTTTGACGACGCGACCCATCAGCGGGTGTCCGGGCAGTGTCGCGGTGTCGGGCGGGCAGGCGAGGCAGGGGCGGCCTTGGATGAAACTTTCTGCAGGCGGAAGAACGATAAGGCGGGTGACGATCTGGGTGACGCCCTCGTTTGTGAGTTCGTGCGCGACGAGCAATTGTGCGGGTGCGGAATCGTAGTCTTTGAGCAGTGTGATTTGTGGATGGCCGAGGGCTGCGGCAGTAGGCGCGGTGGTGATGAGTACGGGCACGCTGAGGTCCCCTGCGGGAGAGAGACGACGGAGCCAGAGAGCGGCGGCATTCTCAGCGCCGTAGGATTCTAGCCAGGAGATATACGCGGAGCCATCCATCAGGAGGGCGATGCTGGCGCGGCCAAGCGGATGTCCATCGTCAATGCGTACAGGCATAAAAAACTGTTCGCCCGCGGTGGTCGAAAGAGCCGCGAAGAGACGGGGAGATGCTTCTGCGAAATTGAGCCAGATGGCGACGACCCGCGCTTCACGCGCCCGAAGCAGCGGCGATTCGGTGGGATGGAGGGCGTAGGGGGCGTTGCGCCAGGAGTCGGAACTGAGCGGCCGGGGATCGGTGGAAATTTGTCCGTGAAGGCGTTGCGTATGGAGATCGAGGATGCGGCCGTCCTTTTCGGGAAAAAATGCGGATAGGTCGCTCCCATCGGGAAAGCGGACGGTGGCGACTGTGGGAATGGCCGGGGCGTCGATTGGAAGCACCGCCGGCGAAGACCAGCGGGACGAGGCATGGTCCCACGTGGCGCCGACATACTGGACCTGTCCGGCGGAGGACGTTTCCTTCCACGCGAGCCTGGGGCCGTCCGGAGTCTCTATGAAAAACGGAGTGGTGGCGCCGACGGGAGCGGGGGAGGGGAGGAGTTGCTGGGTGACCGTCAGCGCAGGGGAATCGGCGTGCAGCACACAGGTGCCGAAGGCGAGAGCGAGGACGAGAAGGCATCTCATGACGCGAGCGAAGCCGCGCTGATGAAAGAAGCGAGCCTGGGAGAAATTTTCACGAAGATGGAATCGGCGGTTGCATCGTGTAGCATGGGAAAAAATCTTTGATGCGATGTTGGTAGAAGACGCGCGGCTGTTCAGGCCGGAAGAAAACTCCTGGGAACATAGTTTCCGGACGCCTTGTCAGGCCCCGGCCACGCGTCGTGAATTGTCCGCCGGACTGGCACGTTTTTGGCGACGTGGCCTGATGATGTTTTCAAGACAGCGAATTTTCCTGATGTTGTTTGCGAGCTGGTTCCTCGTGCTGGGCGTGCGGGCCGATGTGTTGATCTTCAACGATGGTGACCGGGTGCAGGGCACGTTCGTGAGGCGCGAGAATGGAAACATCATTTTTCAGTCGCTGCGTTTCGGAAATTTAAGCGTGCCGGAATCCGAGGCCAAGGTGGAGGTCACTTCGCAACCGGCGCCCGCAATCATCGCGCCCATGCCGACGGCCCCGGAAAATCCTCCGTCGCTTTACGACCAGATTTTGCTCACGCGTTTCCGGCGCAAGGTGGAGGAGGGAATTGTGCAGTGGTGGGAACCGTGGACCGGGCGTCTGGCGGCTTCGACCGACATCGTGCATGACTCGAAGGACCGTAGTGTATTTCTCGCGGAAGGGCGCGTGCGCCGCAACTGGCCGAAGGATGAGGTGCGTCTGGAGGCGCGGTATGAATATCGTGAGGAAAACAGCGCGACCACGGTGGATCTCTTCAGGGGCTCGGGCCTGTGGCGGCACGATGTGAGTGCGCGTTATTTCGGTTCGTACCGGCCGGTCGTTGAGCGCGACAAGGCGAACTCAACGGGTTTCCAGGAGTTTCCCTACTTGCTGCTGCAGCAACAGGTGGGTGCCGGTGTGCACTTGCTGAAAAAGGAGCGGATCAAATTGCGCACGGGCGTGGCCGAAAACTTTTTCAATGTCTGGGCGATCGACAGTGACGACAAATCGTACTCGAACATCGAGTCGCTCTTCTTTGAAGCAGAGGCGGCGCTCCCCTGGCGCATCACCATCACGGAGCGCGGAATCTGGTACTACTCGATCAAGGACAGCACGCAGGGATGGGAGAATGAGTTCGAGTTTTCAAAGAAGCTCACCGACTCGCTGAGTCTGGGAATCCGGCATGAGTTTCGTCAGAACAATCCGGATCAGCGTGTGCAGGATTACGAGCGTCTGCGTTTCCTGATCGGATATGATTTTTGAGCGGGCGCGGACGGGTGGAAAATCGCGGAAGCGCTGAAGAGCGGAAACGCGAAAGACAGGTGAGATACGCGAGACGGATGAACTCGATCACGCCTCGCACTTCAGGACGTACACGGCGCCTTTTTCACTGCCGATGGCGAGATAGGTGTCGTCGGGTGACCATGAGATCTTTGTTGCGGCAGCGGGCATCTTGATGGTGGCGCGGAGCGGTTGCTTTCGCTCGGGACTCCAGAGCATGAGCGTGCCGTCCTGTGAGGCGGTTGCGAGGATGCCGAATTTTTTCTGGAAGGCGACGGCGCAGACTTTGGCGTCGTGGGGAAGCATCGCGGGTTCGCGCCCCTCGGGGCCGGCGCCCAAGCAATCCCAGATGCAGGCATCGCGTCCGCCGCCGGTGGCCAGCCAGCGGCCGGTGCGATCGAAGGAGAGTTCCTTCACTTTGCCCTCGTAGCCGCTCATGTGAAACTCCTGATCCTCCTCGGGCAGCCACAGGTGAACGCTCGGATCCTGATTTCCGGAAACGAGCCAGCGGCCGTCGGGCGACCAGACGAGCGCGTGAATGCCGTTGGAGTAGGCGAATTCTTTTTGAGCGATGAAGTCATCGGCGTCCCAGAGGCACACACCGCCGAAATAAGCTGCGGCGAGCGCGCCGCCTTGCGGATGCCACGCGAGTGCGGAAAGCGTTTTTGGCGCGGATTTGAAGCGATGGCGGATCGAGGCGTCTGGATTGAGAAACGTGAGGTCGCGACCGGCGGCGGCGGCGAGGGTCGGCGCTGCATCACTGGCTGTTGGACGCCAGGCGAGGTGTTCGACCCAAGCGGAACCGAGTTCGGCGGTGGCGGTGTGCTGGCCGGCAGCGGTGTCCCAGAGTTTTACGGCACCGTCTTGTCCGCCAGTGGCGAGTGTTGTTTGGGCGGAGGGTTTCCAGGCCAGGCAGTTGGTGCCGTTGTCGTGGCCGGGGAGTTCGTGGAGTTTCGCGCCTTTGTTGGATTCGAAAAGCGACACCGGGCCGGAGGCAGAGGCGGCGGCGAGTTGCGAGCCATCCGGTGACCACGCAAGGTCGATCACGTAATCGTCGAGGACGGCGGCCCAGTGTTTGGTGAGGTTCATCAGCAGTTGGTCAGGACAGAGCGCGATGATGCGGGTGCAAAGGAAAAACTATTCCGTGGGCGAAAGCGGCGTCGGGGACTCGGATGTTTTTTGCGGGATGCGGTATCTTCTGAACAGGCTGTGCCGTCATACTTCTGCATGAATCCTCTACCCCGCTGGTTGCTGTGTGCCTCTGCTTTGATCCTTGGCGGAATCGCCTGCCGGGCGGCAGACGCGGAGTTTTCCCAGCTTTGGGGCGAGCACGGCGAGAAATGGGACCGCGCAGGGCGGCTGCCGGATTTTTCATACGCGGGTTATCATCGTGGCGAGGTACCGATCCCGGATTTGCCGGTGGCCGCGAATGTGAAGGATTTCGGAGCGGTGGGAGATGGCGAAGCGGACGACACGGCGGCCTTTCAGAAGGCGATCGATGCCACCGGGCGAGGCGCGGTGCTCGTGCCAGCGGGACGTTACAAGATCACGAAGGTGGTTCGCATCGGAAAGAGCGGTGTGGTCCTGCGGGGTGCGGGCGCGGACCGGAGCGTGTTGTGGTTTCCGCTGGGGCTGGACGAGGTTTATCCGCGACAGCAGACCACCTCATCCGGCGCGCCTGCGAGCGCTCACTCGTTTGACGGAGGTTTTGTGACTTTGGCAGGCGACTATCGCGCGAAGCCGCTGGCGAAAATTCGTGAGACGGCGCTGCGCGGGGACAAAACTGTCTTGGTGGATCACGCGGAGACGTTGAGCGTGGGGCAGCAGGTGCTCGTTTCGGTTCGCGAAACCAAGGAGCACAGCCTCAAGACATATCTCTACAACGGCGATCCGGGCGACATCAGCAAAGGCAAGATGCTCGACACGAAAATGCTGATGCGGGTGGTCGCGATCGCGGGCGATCGCGTGACGTTCGACCGGCCGTTGCGATTCGAGACGCGGCCGGAGTGGAAACCGGAAGTGCAGTCGTTTGAACCGACGGTGAGCGAGAGCGGCATCGAGTCGCTAGGGTTTGTTTTTCCTGCCACCCAGTACCGCGGACATTTCAAGGAAAACGGTGCCAATGCGATCGAACTGCTCGCGGTCTTCAATTGCTGGGTGCGTGACGTCGCGATCCGGAATGGTGACATGGGCGTCAACATCATGGCGTGCCAGAATACGGTCGACGGAGTGCGCATTACTGCGGATCCCGAACGGGAACTGCCGCAGAAAATGACGAAGGCGTGGACGGGGCATCACGCGATCCAGTGCAAAAAGGCGGAGGATAATCTGGTCACACACTTCACGTTGGAGACCGCGTACGTGCACGATCTTTCCGTTGAGCACGCGTCGGGAAATGTTTTCGCGAACGGACGTGGTGTTGATCTCAATTTCGATCATCACAAGGACACGCCTTACGAGAATCTGTACACGGACATCGATTGCGGCGCGGGGCGGCGTTTGTGGAATTCGGGAGGCGGCACTGGTCTCGGCCGGCAATGCGCAGGCTGGGGGACGTTTTGGAGTATTCGCGCGGAGCGATCTCTCGAAGCGCCACCTGCGGGCTGGGGCGCGAAAAGCATGAACGTAGTTGGCTTGTTTACCAAGCAGCCTGCCGCGATGACGTCCGCCGGTGTGTGGTTTGAGGTTGTTCCGCCGGAACGTTTGCAGCCGCGTGATCTGCATGCGGCGCAATTGGCCGCACGGCTTGGAGCGACGACGACTGGCGGGCGATAGTGTCAGACCGACAGCGCCGCGAGGAGCAGGCGAAGCTCGTCGTCGATGTCGTCCTCGCGGGCAACGGTGTGTGCGATTTCATCGCGAAGGAGCTGGCGGTATCTCTGGCGCAGGCGATGAAGTGCGACGCGTACGGCCGGCTCGCTTATGTCGAGTTTTGCCGCGAGTTCCGCGTGGGGGGCGTCTGTGCGGCGTCCGGCGAGGTTGGGGCTGAGTGCGTCGAAGAGCGCGGTGCGGTGGGTGGCGACGTGTTCATCGCGGAGGCGGGTGGTTACGCGGCTGAGAAGCGCGAGCGCCCAGGCTCGATCGAAGGCGCGGTCGGGAGGGAGATCGGGCGCGGGTGTTTGAACGAAGGCCGCTTCGGCGGCTTGTGTGTCGAGCGGGGTGAGGAGATGCGCGCCGCGTTTTTCGGCGCGTGCGTGATCACGCAGATCGGCGAGGTAGTGATTGAAACTGCCGAGGATGAAGGCGCGAAACCGGCCGCGCTCGCGGCGGGCATCGGCGACGGAATCCAGGCGCAGGAGACGGGCGAAGAAACCTTGCACGGCGTCCTCGGCGTCGGCTGCGGACAGTGGATGACGCCGTGCGTGTGCGTAGAGTGGCTGCCAGTAAGTGCGGCAGAGCTCGGCGAGCGCGGCTTCGGATTTGGGCGCGTCGGAATCGCAGGCGGCGAGGATGAGTGTCCAGCGGGTGGTGGCGAAAGAGGCGCTCACGTCATTTGATAAAGTAGCCCGAGGCGCGCCAGATGCCGTCGGTGTCGCGTGTGAAGGTGACGGTTTCCACGGCGTCGGTTTTATTTTCGAAACACGTGGCGAAGCGACAGACGATGTGCGGACCGCCTGGAATGTTGGGAAGTTTTTCGACTGTTTCAGAAACGAAGTGGAACCGAGAGGCTAACGCTCCGAGCGGAGTTCGCACTGCATCGAGTGAGGCTGCCCAATCTTTTCCGGTGATGGACTGGCGAAAGAGGGGAGAACTGGCGGCCCAGCTTTCTGCGAAGCGGCCTTCGTCGATTTGCTGAAGCCAGGCTTGAGCTTGTTTTGGGACTTGAGCCATGGCCAGCTCTTCGGGGCGCGGGGGACCGAAGGTTTCGAAGGACATTTTGTTCAGGTGGTTTAACCTGATCGCTTTTGTCACAGCGGGCATCAGCGCGTAGCTCACTTTGTTGTGGGCTTTGATGTGAACCATTCCGTCGGGTGCATTGAGGGAGAATTTGGCCAGCCGCTCATTGAGTTCATCGAATGAAACGACCCGGGAATCGACGAGGTAAGTGCCGTCTTCTTGAATCACGATAACGAGTGTCGCGGCTGTCGGTGAACTCTTGGATCGTACGAGGGCGTCGAGTTCGACCTGGCGGATATTGAGATCGGTTTTGGCGGAAGAGACTTCGTCGTAGGTGGCCGAGCCAGTTTTGTAGCGATCGTTCACTTCGTTGACGCGCCGTTCTGCTGCGGCGACGATGGTTTGGGCAATCGTGAGTGCGTCGCCGCGCAGCTCGGCTTCGCTGATGGCGAGTTCGTCTTTGGCCGCATAGAGTTCTCCTTGAGTGGCGGCGCCGGCTTTGTAGCGCTCGCTCACGTCATTCAAGCGCCGTTGCGCAGTGGCGATTTTTATCCGGGCGATTTTCTGCCCATCGCCGGCGAGTTCTGCTTCTATGATCGCGATTTCGTCCTGAGCGGTGTCGAGCTCAGCGCGCGAGGTGAGGCCGTTTTTCATGCGATCCTGTACCGTCGCGAGTCTGGTTTTCGCCTCGGCGAGTTTGAGCCGCAGGATTTCTTGCCGGGCTTCTGGGGCGGCAGACTTTGCGCTGGGCGTCGATGGCGCTGTGGGGCGCGAATCGGGCGCGCTGGGAATTTCGCGGGTGTTCCAGGCGGCGATTGCCGGTGCGGCGAAGAAACCGAGCAGGCCAGTACCGACGATTGTGAGGATGAGCGTGCGGCGCTGATGAGATTTTGCCGGAGCCAGTGGTTCCGCGAGGCGCATGAGAAAGCCGACGGCCCAGAGAAGGAAGACGATGGGAAAGCCAATCAGCGTGAAGAGGGCGATGTCGGGCAGGCGGGGCGGTTGAAGGCGGTTGGCGAGCAGGGTCAACGTATGGATTTGCGCGAAAAGAATCACGAGACCACAGGACAGCGCTGCGAGCCACGCGGCGAGAATGTGGGTGAGTTCGTGGCGGCGGTCGGGAGCGAGCCAGATTGCGCGATGCGGTACGTTGATGAAACGGTCGGGGAGGCGGACGACGATGCGGGCGAGGACTTGCAGGAAAAAGCCCAGGACGAGCGGAACGAGGCAGGTGAACGCGAGGTAGCTGCTCTTGATCATGAAACCGTCGGCGCGACCACTCACGCCGAAGTGGCTGGCGACGCGGGCGGGCAGCTCGTCGGCGGTGGAGAAGGCCCAGAGGAGATGCAGCGCGTAGAGAATGAGGAAGGTGCGGTGTGCAAAGGATGCTGAAGAGCGCTGGAGAATCTTCCGCCGCCCGATCACCAGAGCTGCGAACGAGATGAGGATGATCGTAATAGTCGTCGTGTGTGAGACCGTATCCGGCGAAGGCTGCTGGCTGTTGCGGGTGTTGAAGACGACCTTCCCGATGATTGTGGAGTCGGGGATGGAAACAGGTGGTTTGTTTTTGCGAGAGATCGTCAGTTCCCCGGCTAACGCGCCGGGACCTATGACGCGCGCAACAAAGGTGAATTCGTCGGGAACATGATAGGCGATGATGTCCTCTGGTGAAAACTGGCGGCCGAGTTTGTAGACGAATGCGAGGCTGCCGGCGGGGATGTCGGGTTCGAACCGGAGGACCCTTCGATCCGGTAAGGCGCGATGACGAAGGTGCGAAGAGCGAACAGCGCGAGAACGACGAGTGTGGTGGAGACGGCAAAACGGAAGAGACGGCGTTTGAGGCGGGAATGGGTGGTCGCGGAATCGCGGGAAGGCGGAGGCGCGGAAATTTTTGAGGCAGGATTTTCAGGGTTAACAGGATGAGAGAAGGAAGCGGCCGAGGGTGATGTCGGCTCGGATAGTGGGGAGGTGGCGACAGTTTCGAGCTGAGTCTTGAACTCGCTGGCGGCGGGGTAGCGCCGGGCCGGATTTGTTTCGAGGGCGCGCAGGACGATTTCGTCGAGGCGGACATTGATCTGGACGCGACGGGATGGCGGCTGGAGTTGTTTCACGTCAGGCAACTCACCGGTGAGCATCTGATAGAGAACGACTCCGAGGGCGTAGATATCGGCGCGATGATCGACGGCGGACGGGCGCTCGCGTTGCTCTGGCGCCATGTAGCCCGGTGTGCCGAAGACGACGCCGACGGCGGAATGACCAGTGACCAATGACCAGTGACCAATGTCGGAGGGCCGAGGATTTCCCTCGGCTGAAGCTGGCGAAGAGGCGAGTTTGGCGAGGCCGAAGTCGGCGATCTTCACGCGGCCGAGGCGGTCGATGAGGATGTTTTCGGGTTTGATGTCGCGGTGGATGAGGCCGCGGTCGTGAGCGTATTGGAGTGCGTCGCAAAGCGGTGGGACGATAGCGAGGGCTTCGCGTGGCGAGAGACGCCCGGCGGCAAGGAGCTGGCGGAGGTTAAGACCGTCGACGAACTCCATGAGGATGAAGAAACGTCCGCTCTCTGTGCGGCCGAACTCGTAGAGCGTGACGATGCCGGAGTGATTGAGCTGCGCGAGGGCGCGGGCTTCGCGGGCGAAGCGTTCGGCGAAGGACGGATCGGTGTCGAGGCCCGGGCGGAGAAGCTTGAGTGCGACGAGCCGGTCGAGGGATTTTTGCCGGGCCTTGTAAACCGCCCCCATGCCGCCGCGGCCGAGGAGTTCGAGAATCTCGAGCTGAGGAAACTCGGGTGCGATCTCGGCTGGACTGGGCGGTGGGGTCGCGTTGGCAGGTGCGGCGGGTTCACTCGCGAGCCCGGCGGCAAGCAGGCAGTGCGGGCAGGCGCCGAGCGCGGCGTTGTCGGGAATGGAGCGGCCGCAGTGCGGGCAGTTCGCGGGGTGAACGGCGGACGTGGATGAAGTTGGCGGAATGGGTATGGGCATTTCAGGTGCAGCCGGCCCGCGCAAGGTGCGAGGCAGGTCCTTATCCATTCCTGAGGGGAACGTGGAGAAACGTTACAGGCGAGGTTTTGATAGCGGGCGGGGATGGACGTATCGAGAGCAGGATTAACGACACGAACGTGAGAGGAGACACGAAGACCGGAGTCGCGACTTGCGGAAGAAGGCCTGCTGCGTTTTTTGCGGAGCATGTCCAACTCGCCCAAGATTCTCGCGTTTTCCGGCAGTGCGCGCCGGGAATCATTCAACAGGAAATTACTCGCTGTCGCTGTTCAGGCTGTGCGCGAGGCGGGCGGCGAGGTGACGTTGCTCGATCTCAACGACTACGCGCTGCCGCTCTATCACGGCGATTTGGAAGACGCGGAAGGCATGCCGGCGGCCGCGGTAAAACTGAATCAGTTGATCACGCAACACGACGGGCTGCTGATCGCATCGCCTGAATATAATTCGATGATCACGCCTCTCCTGAAGAACACCATCGATTGGTGTTCGCGGGCGGACGAAAATCCCTTCGAGGGAAAAACGGTTGCAGTCGTTTCTGCGTCGCCAGGCGCATTGGGTGGGATTCGTTCGCTGAAACTGGCGCAGCAGTTGTTGTTACACCTCGGGTGTCACGTCGTACCGGGAAACACGATGCTGCCGCACGCGGACAAGGCGTTTGATGCAGACGGTCGGCTCTTGGAGGCACAGGCGAGAACGCTGAAGTCGGTGCAGGCGCTGGCAGCTGCGTTGGTGGATACAGCGCGAAGGCTCCGCTGAGGGCCCAGATCAATTGCGGGTGATGCTGGCTGCCAGGGTGTGGTTAGCGAAGGTCCTGCCACACGGGCCGTACCTCGATGGTGGCAGCGCTTGCCATGGGATGGCTCGACGCAATTGAGACAGCCTCCTCGTGGTTCTTGGCCTCGATCAAAACATAGGCGCACATCTGTTCGCGGGAGCGTGAGAACGGACCGGGTTTTCGCTGAGTCTGCTTATTTCGTACGCGCACGGTGGTGGCCTCGCTGGCAGGTTTTAGCGGATTGCTGTCGATGAGCACGCCCTCGGCGCGCCGTTTTTTTGTCCAAGTCCCGATCTCAGCGATTAGTTGAGGAGTGGGGGCAAATGCATCGTCGTGACTGATGATGAAT
The DNA here is from genome assembly GCA_049840895.1 of Nibricoccus sp. Classification (GTDB taxonomy): domain Bacteria; phylum Verrucomicrobiota; class Verrucomicrobiia; order Opitutales; family Opitutaceae; genus Nibricoccus. The sequence continues at coordinate 128,104 of JASGJB010000065.1, forward strand.
AGGAATCTCATATCTTTAATCGACGGATAACGCCGCTCGATTGGGACACTGATTAGGAGCAGTGATCGCGTATTTGGCGAAAGCACTTTTCGAGCGCCGACAGAGCGATTGTTTACGAACCTTGTTTGATAACTTTTTTTGATATGGGCGTTGACAATACGTGGGTGCCTTCACTTTTTCACTGCTTACCCCGGCGGGTGGAAGGCGGAAGGGATTTTCCGTGGAGATGCCTCCATCGCCATTTGGAGAATTGCTCATTCCTCCCCGTCGGGGCTTTTTTTAGCCTGAAAGGCTGTTTCGGCAGCGGGTTGTAAGAAGGAGGCCGGACAATCGTAGTCCCATTACCCCGCTCCCGACATGAATGATGTTTTTTATACCCCGCTTAGGAAAAAAGCCCGCGTGGAGATCATCCCGCTGATCGATGTCGTTTTCTTTCTGCTGGCTACGTTTGTCCTTTTTACGCTCTCACTGGACAAAATTGGATCATTGCCCACTCCCTTCGCCAAAGCAGGCGAGCGGATCCCCTTCATGGAGGATCAGACACTTTATCTGCAAACCACCGCTCGCGGGCTCTTCGCGTGGAAAATCGGCCGCGATTCACCCGTGGAGTACTTAAGCCGCGCCGAATTGGGGCCGCGCCTGGAGACCTACAAGCGCTCCGTTGCCAGCCCGCGTGTGAGCATCAATGGCGATGATCTAGCGCCGTTTACTGCGACGATTGAGGCCTTGGATGCTGTGCGTCTTGCGAAAATTCCCGAAATCGCGCTCGAAACGGCTAGAAATTAGCGGGCATAGCGAAGTGGACGACACCGACTCTGGGCCGCGATTTTCGCGAAAAAGACAATCCGGGTCGTACTCGTTTTTGACACCGTGCCGTGGAGCAGCAGCGTGATCGTTCCTCATGCAAATTCGTCTCTCGTCAACCTCGCTAGTCATTGCGCTCACGCTTTCTTTCAGCGTCTGCGGTTGCTCAAAAAAATCCGAGCCCACGCCTCCGCCCGCCCAGCCCGCTCAGGCGCCTGCCGCAAGTTCTGCTGACACGGCTCAAGCGCTTCGAGAAGCCGCTGACGCCAAGATCGCTGAAGCGAAAAAGGAAGCGGAATTGGTGAAAGCTCAGGCCGAAGCCGCAGCCAAAGCCAAGGCAGCGGAACTCCAGGCCGAGGCCGATCGAAAGGCGGCCGAGGCAAAACGCGTCGCAGATGACCTTGCGCGCCAGGCCGCAGAGGCCAAGAGCTCGCTGCTCAGCACGGGCAATGCGCTGAAATCAAGCGCAACGGCCACGGCAAGCAGTACGAACACAAGCGCAACGACCGCCGCTTCCTCCACGACCTCCCTGCAGACGCTGGCGCAAAATCTCACGCCCGCGAATTTCTCCGCGTGGTACGACAAGGCCAATGCCGAGTCTTCGGGTATTATCGCCAGTCTTGCTTCCAAGGCTGCGGAAGCCGGCAGCCAGGCCTCGCCTCAGTTCAAATCGCTCTACGAAACCGCGCTGGCGCAGAAGAAGACCTTCGACGACATCAGCAGCCAGATAAAGAGCGGCGGTATTACCCAGTGGGTGCAGCTTTATCCGAAACTGCAAACGTCGTGGGGCGACCTCAGCAAGTCGCTCACCGAGGCGAAATCTTTGCTCGCCCAGTTCAAATAATCCCCGGCCCGCGCTCTCCGCGTTTCGTCGTCGTCGCGTTGAAGACGATGAAACGCGTTGTGGTTTACCGCGCGCTCGCGAATTGAGGATGCGACTCGATCTGCTTCTCAAACGCGGGACGTTCTGAGTCAGGCAGCGAGGCGGGAAACTTCGAGGTGCTGCGTTTCCAGCGAGCCAGCCATTCCGCGCCCAGCAATCGCGCTGCCGGTTGTGCGGCGCCATTGCTTGAATTGCGCTCGTTCGCAAAGGCGATGGTCGTGGTCGCCTTCGGTCCGGTGCCAACACCTTCGCCGACAAAAAATCCCGCGGCCAGCAGCGCCACACGAACCGATGTCGCCGCCGAGTAGGTGAACAGCTCCGCCGGGCTTGTCCCGCAACGCGCACGCACACGCGCAAAGACTTCCTTCGTCCACAAGGCAGAGTCGGTTTTCGACGAAAATGGATCGTAGAAAATTAGGTCGGGCTGCGCGGCTGACTCGATGAAGTTCAGAAAGTCGCCCTTGAGCAGTTCCCATTCGAGCAGGCCTGACGAATGCCGCCAGCGGCCTTGCTCAAGCAGGGCATGGGGCGCGCCGTGACGCAGGTGGGGAAAGTGGCTGGGGAATTTTGCAGCCAGTGCCAGCGGATCCAGATCGCACTCGAAACTCACGATCCTCAGCGGACGCAGCAGGAGTGCCGTTTTCTCGGCGTATTGGGTTTCAAAGCACTGGACCGCGGCCATTGCGTTCGACGCCGCACCGAGGCCTACATCCCAGATGACCAGTTTTTTGGCCGTCTCGTCCTGTTTCGTACCATCCTTAGCGAGACGTTCCGAGAGGCGGGATTGCTCCACATAAAGTCTCTGCGCTTCGTCGCTCGGGCTGCTCACCGAGTGCATCACTTCGCCCGAGCTTATCTGTCGGATACTGGAAAATCCCTGCTCGCTCGTGACGATATCGTAGTCGCCCAGATGCCTGGGTTTTCCGTGCCGGAGTTTCTTGGGCGGGTTTACCGGATTATCCTCGTCCGACTTCATCAGCTCCGGACGTTTCCGCATGTAGTAGGCCGCAAAGTCGCCGTGCAAAATCTCCGCCCGCATCTCGCGCATTAGTCGGTGGTAAAATGCGAAGTTGTGAATTCCGAGCAGCTGCCAGCCGAGCAGTTCATCGGACTTCACCAAGTGATGCAGGTAAGCGCGGGAAAAATTCCGGCAGCAATGGCAGTCGCACTTCGCGTCCAGCGGCACTTCGGATAATTTGTACACCGCGCGCCGCAGCTGGATTTTTCCTTGCGAGGTGAAAGCCACGCCGCGTTGCGCGAGTTGCGACGGGATGATGCAATCAAACATGTCCACGCCGCGGTGCACCGCTTCCAGGATGTCGATCGGTGTACCCACGCCCATCAAGTAGCGGGGCAAATTTTCCGGCAGATGCTCGGTGACGAGTCCGGTAAATTCGTAGCGTTGTTCATGCGTCTCGCCGACCGCGAGTCCTCCAATGGCCAGTCCATCAAACGGCAGCTTCCGCAAAAACGCCGCACTCTTCTTGCGCAGATCATGATGACACGCGCCCTGCACGATGCCGAACAACGCCTGTGGTGACTCGCCGCGCGCCGCAAGCGAGCGCACTGCCCAGCGATGCGTAAGTTCCATCGCGGCTTCTGCCTCTGCATAGCCCGCCGTCGATGGAATGCACTGATCGAGCACCATCATGATGTCGCTGCCGATCGTGCGCTGCATCGCGATGCTCGATTCCGGCGAAAGCATGTACATCGTGCCGTCGACGTAGCTTTTGAACCGCGCGCCGTCCTCATTCATCACGCGCTCGCCTGGCAGGGAGAATATCTGGAATCCGCCGGAGTCGGTCAGCACCGGCCCGTCCCATTTCATGAAGTTGTGGATGCCACCGAACTTTTTGAAAACCTCCGGACCTGGACGCAGCAGCAGGTGATAGGTGTTGGCGAGCAACACGCTGGACCCTGTCGCCTTCAGCGTTTCCACCGTCTGGCTTTTTACCGTGGCTTGGGTGCCGACCGGCATGAACACCGGCGTCTTCACCTCGCCGTGGAGCGTCTGAAATGTCGCCGCGCGCGCTTTCGATCCTGCTGAGGTTTTTTCCAGTGTGAAGTTGAGACGGGACATCGTGTTTTCCGAAAACGGTCGGACACTAAGGAAGACTTTGTCCGCCTATGCGAGCGGAAGCGCAGGGAAATCCTCGGTCACCCGGGCCTCCGAATCACGGTGCCAACACCTTCACCGGCAGCTCCATAAAGCGCCCGTATGCCTCCGCCGCCCGCGTCAGTGCTGCGCGGTCGCGCTTTGAAAACGGCATGAGAATATTCGTCGTGAGCAGGATTTCACGTTTCCCGACCGTCCGCCGCCAGCCACCCGCAACGTTTCCGTTGTGCGCGATTATGTGTACCCCGAGCGCGTCGGGATCATCTTTCAACCGCTTTAAGACCTCTGGCAACATAGCTGCGCGATTGTCGCGGTAGGCAATGAACAGCTCGTCGTAGTTAGGCAGCAGGTGCACAAGCGGATCATCCCGCGTCTTCACGGCCTTGGGCGAAACCGCCTCAAACCAGAACGTTTTCCCATCGACCACTTCACTCGTGAGATGGTCTTTGGACAGCTCCAGGCCGGCCCGCGCGTCCGTTACCGTCAGGCCCGACCACCACGCGAAATCCTGAATCTGCGCCGGCCCGTGACTGATGAAAAATCGTCGAGCAAGTTCCGCCAGCGCTCCCTCCCGTTTAAACGCCTTCCCCTCGGGTGCCCGTTCCTCCAGCAGCGCATAGGTAAACTGCTTTCCTCGCAGTGGCCCGCTGCAGACCAGGCTTTCGAGTTCTGCATGCATCGCGATGTACGCGAGCCGATGCCCGCTCGCGACGATGCGCGCCTTTTTCAAAATATCGCCGAGCTCATCCCGCGTCAGCGCGTGGCCGCCGCGCAGGGCTTTTTCGATCACCGTTTCACTTCGTCGAAAAATCGCCGCATCGAGCTCAAGCTTCCGGTACATATAGGCATTCAGTTGATGCACGCGTGGTGCCGTCAGTTTCAGCAACGACCGCAAATCGTCCGGCGCGACGAAGTGCCAGGTCGATCGCATCACATGCGTTCGCAGAATTTTTCCGTCGTTAAAAAGCGCGTCGATCTGCGCATTCGTCACGCCTGGCGGGCAGCGCTGGGCCAGGGCCCACTTTGCGCCGGCGTAGTCCTGCGCTTGCACGGCGCCGAGCCAGGAAACCACGTCGGTCGGTTGCGAAAAGGGAACGCCGATCAACCGCTGGTTGACCAGCCTCATGCGGGCAATGTCTGCGGGCATCATGCTTGTGGGCTAGCCGGGACGACTTTGGGAAGGGCGGCAATCAACCGCTAAAACTTTTCATCACACGATACTTCCGGTCTAGACACGGATAGGACACATCAAATCTTTGAAACAGGCCTCACCTATTTCAGAGGCATCTTTAACCAGCCCTGGCCCACAGCCTATTCCCTGGACTTCAATCCCCCCCTCAGCCCCCAGCCGCCATGCCCAAATACTGGATGATCAGCAATCGCAACGCCACCGCCTCCGACCTCGGCAAAAATCGCAGCGACACGCTCAGCTTCTACACGGCTGAATCCGGCAACCTCAAGGATTTCAAAAACTGGCAGCCCTGCACCGCCGCCGCCTTCCGCGCCGCCCTGATCGCCGCGGCCGATGCGTTTCCGCTCATTCCGGAGACCGAACACGAGAAACAAAAACACGTCACGGTGTTCGTTCACGGCTACAACAACGACTGGCGCGACGCCGCCGGACGGTATCAGCAAATCACGGATGATCTCTATACCGGCCCCAAAGGCCTGGGCATCTGTGTGCTCTTCACCTGGCCGAGCAACGGCATGACCTCCCACTACCTCGCGGACCGCGAGGACGCCCGCGCTTCCGGCCCCGCGCTTGCGAAGGTCTTCAACACACTTTTCGAGCACTCCCTGCTCATGCAGCAAAAAGCCGCCGATGGCACCGCGCTCTGCAAAGCCAAGGTCAGCGTCATCGCCCACAGCATGGGCAACTGGGTTTTCCAAAACGCGTTGTTCTACACGTGGGAGCGCAACAACAAGCCGCTCCTCGTCAGCCTTATCAATCAATGCGTGATGGTTGCGGCCGACGTGGACAACGACCTCTTCGGCAATGGCGAAGCGCTCAGCGACAACCGTTCCGAGGGCATGGCCAATCTCTGCTACCGCATCACCGCACTCTTTTCGGGGCGCGATTCGGTCCTGGGGGTCAGTGCTGGATTAAAGCACTTCGGTAAACGTCGTCTCGGTCGCTCCGGCCTCGATCGCACGCCGGAATTTCGCGTGCCGGACAATGTCTGGGATCTCGATTGCAGCGCGTTTTTCCCCGCCAAGGAGCGCGACATTCACAGCGCCTACTTCTGGACGCCCAAGACACAGGCGATCATGCGCGCCGTTCTTCAAGGGTACGACCGCAACATCATCCTCGGTTAGGCGTTTGCGCGAAGCGGCGCAGTCGCCCGGTCAATTGCGCCTGCGCCCCACGAAAAACGCCAGCCACACGCCCAGCGCCAGAATCAGAATCAACCACCAGAAGTAACGTAGTTCCCGCGCCGCGAGTTCGGCAAACGCCAGTACGCGCGGGAACAGCAGGCACGCGCCCAAGAAAAACGCCGCCACCACGCCCAGCGTGATCAGTTGTTTCTTCGCGGTGGGTGTCATCGACGGGTTGTAGGAACGGTTGTGGCTCCTGGCTGCGACGACGGAAGGCCGATTGGCAGCAGGATGTTGGCGCCGTTGCCACTGCCGGTTTCACCACCGCCGCCGATCACGAGCGGTGAGCGTCCATCCCATTTCTCCACGATCTGGAGCTGGATCAGGCCGGGATTGTCGCGAATCGCCTCCGCACGCACGCGGATCGCCTCGGCCTCGCCCTTGGCCTTGATGATCGCGGTGTCGGCTTCGATCTGAGCTTTCTGCTGCGTGAAGCGGGCCTTGGCCGCCTCCTGTTCCTGCACCATCTTTGATTCGATGGCCGCCTCGAGCTCCTTCGAGAGCGTGATGTTTTCCAGGACGATGTCCTCGACGATCAGGATGCCGCCGATCTTCTCGCGCGATGCGTGCAAGGCCTTCGCTTTTATTTCCTCACGCTTCTTCACGATTTGCTCCGCACTCTGCAGCGCGGTGACTTCCTTCAACGCTTCCTGAATGCGCGGCGCGATCAGGCTGTCGAAGGGGTCGCCTGCAAACTCCTTGTAGATCTTGACCACGGACGCCTCCGGAATGCGGTAGAGCACGCGCAGCATCACATTCACCTGCTGGAGGTCCGACGAGTAGCACTCTGCCGGTAACTCGCGCGTCAGCTGTCGGACTGGCACCGATACGACCCGCGAGACAAACGGCTGCTTTGTTCCAAAGCCCTCCGGTTTGAATTCATCGCTCACTTTGCCGAGCGTTACCTGCACGCCGCGAAAACCGGGATCGACGACATAGGTGCTTTGTGCCGCCGCCACGACCAGAACAATGATGATAATGCCAAACCCGATCAGCCTCGCGAGAGATGAACCATTCATGGAGTGCTCAGAACATGCACAACGCCGCGCTCGGCAAGCGCATAGCCACCGGCAATCGTTATAGCGGATGGCTTTATTTGGAGCCGGTCCGTCGAAGTCTGTCCGTCACCCCTTCTTTCCTCATCGCCCTGTCGTCTTCTCCCATCCAGTAAACCGTTCCGCCATGCGGCTTCGCCTTCTCAGCGATCTCCATCTCGAATTTGGCTCCTACGAGCCGCCTTCCGCGACCGCCGATGTGGTCGTCCTCGCAGGAGACATCAATGTCCGCGAACGTGCCGCCGACTGGATCCTCCGTAACTTTCCTGATCCCGCGATCCCTGTTCTGTACATTCTCGGGAATCACGAATTTTACGGCGAAAGAATCCCGCGACTGACGGAAAAACTGCGAGACTATTACTCGCGCACACACGTCCGCCTGCTGGAAAACGCCTCGATCGATCTGGGGGCCTATCGGTTCTTCGGAGCCACGCTTTGGACGGATATGGCGCTGCATGGCGATGTCACCGCCGGTTATGCAGCCGCTCTGGAGATGAATGATTTTAAACGCATCCGTACCGCGCCCCTCTGGAAGAAGTTCAAACCCGCCGATGCACGCGCACTTCACGCCGGGTCGATTCTTCAACTGCGTCGTTTCCTCTCCGCTGGAGCATCCAACGCCGTTGTCATCACTCATCACGCGCCGTCGGTCCGGTCGCTTCCGCCCGAGGTTCGCGATGATCCTGTCAGCTGCGGCTACGTCTCCGATCTCGAAGCGCTCATCGCCGAGTTCCAGCCGTTGCTCTGGATTCACGGCCACATTCATGAATCCTCCCGCTACCAAATAGGCCGCACCACGGTCCTGGCCAATCCGCGCGGTTATCCCGATTCACTCAACCCCGCGTTTCAGGAAGACCTCGTCGTGTCTCTCGATGAGCTGTCTTCGGCGCCGCCCGCGTAATGATCGAGTAATGCGCCTCCTTGTTTAATGCGCTCATCCCATCCCACATGACGCTTCTTAACCCTTTCCGCCTTTTGTCCGCATTGTTCCTCGCAGCGTCCGTCCTGACCGCCGTTGGTCAGACCCCTGCCGCGCCAGCCTCCGCTAATGCTCCCGCCGGAGAGGCCTCGACCAAGGCCGACGCCCAACTCCAGAAAAAAGCCGCCGAGTGGGCCGCGTCGCTTTTACTCAATGACGCCGCCAAAGAGGCCCGTGTCTCCGCGTTGATCGCCACGCACCTGACCGCCGTGCGCGACTGGCACAACGATCACCCTGCCTCGACGGTCCCCGAGGGCATCAATCCCGTTACTGGCAAACCGCTCAGCAAGCTGGATCGCGAAATTATCGCCGACTCCGCGATGCCGAAATCTATTAACGCCGATCTTTTCGCCGGCCTCCGCGCGGATCTCACGCCCGAACAGGTCGAAGCCGTTTTGGACAAGTACACCATCGGCAAAGTCGCCTTCACGCTGCAGGGCTACAAGGCCATTGTCCCCGATCTCACCGCCGAGGAGGAAAAGGTCATCACCGGTTTCCTCAAACAGGCCCGCGAAGAGTCGATCGGCTTCAAGAACATGACGCAGATCTCCGCCATTTTTGAAATCTACAAGACCAAGTCCGAGCAGTACCTGAACTCGAATGGTCGCAGCTGGAAGGCGATGTACAAAACGTACACCGACGGCATCAAAGCCAAGAAAGCCGCCGACGCCGCCGCGAAAAAAGCAGCCGAAGGAAAATAACGTCTCCCGTTAGCGCCGGGTTCCGCTACAACCGGTGCGCATGAAAAAGCCCACGCGCGAAGAAGAGCGCCGCATGTGTACGCGCAAGCGTCGCTACCGCTCGCAAGGCGATGCTCTCGACGCCGCCCGCCTCGCGGGCGTCGAGCGCCAGCGCAAAGCCTATCAATGCCCGCTCTGCCGCCAGTGGCATCTCTGCTCGGCGCACGACAGTTGATTTCCGAAGCTGTAGGAGCGGCTTTACGCCGCGATTCCCTCCCTTGCGCTCCGGCGCCCAAGCTGCCACTCAGCAGGCCGCATGAAAATCGTCTCGGTCGCCTTCGATCGCAGTTCTCCGGATCTCCAGTCCTGCCCGCAATCGCTGCGCCCCGATTTCGCGTTCATTGGCCGCTCCAACGTCGGCAAATCCTCGCTCATCAACGCGCTCACGCGAAAGAAGGATCTTGCGAAGGTCTCGGATCTTCCCGGCAAGACGAAGCTCATCAATTTTTTCGTCATCAACAACGCCTGGCACCTTGTCGATCTTCCCGGCTACGGCTTCGCCAAAGTAACTCAAAAGCAACGCGCAGACTTCAACGAGTCCGTTGCGGACTATCTGGAGAACCGCGAGAATCTCCTCTGCGTTTTCGTCCTGATTGACTCCAACCTTCCGCCCCAGCGCATCGATCTCGAGTTTCTCGAATGGCTCGGCGGCACGCAGACGCCGTTCGTGCTCGTCTTCACCAAGGCCGACAAACAGTCCGCATCCCGCGCCCAGGCCAATATCGAGCTCTTCAAGAAAGAGATCACGCCGTGGTGGCCCGACGAACTCCCCGGCATCATTGTCACATCGTCCAAAACCGGCGATGGACGCAGCGAAGTGCTCGACGTCATCGCCGAGACTTTGAAGTCCAAAAACTACCGCACCGGCGGCTGAAGGTTTCCGCGGGAGATTTTGCGTTCGTCAAAACAGCCGCGCCCGCTTCACGCCGCGCAACCAGCGCGCGCCCCAAAGCAGATAGGCCACCCATGCGAGGCTGATCAGCACCAGCGGGAGCTGTGCTTTTAGAAATTCGATTGTCAGTACGGGTGGCATGCGGGCGATTCTACCTGAACGCTGATTTCCCGCCATTCGTCCTTCGGCTAGGACGGTGTTTCCTGCGCGGTTATTACTCTTGAGCGTTGCGGAGGTGGCGGACATCTACCGGGAATCAGTCATTTGCCGGCGAACCCCCGCTTGTTCCAAGCGCGGCCGGTGAGGGACTGGTTTGCATAGTACCCCGGCGAGATCGCTTGCGGATCTGCCATAACCCCAAACCCGTCGCCGCTTTCTGGTGGCGGGAAACTCAGTCAGTACCCCCAATGAAAATGTTATCGTTCGTTTTCGTCGTGGCAGCGCTTGCGCCCGCCACTTTCGCTGCCACGCGCAGTGTTCCGTCTCAATACTCCACGGTTCAGGCCGCCATCAATGCGGCGTCCGCCGGTGATACCATCTCGATCGCCAATGGCACGTACACCGGGCCGTTCACCGTTCCGAGCAGCAAGAGCAGCCTCGTCATCACCGGGGCGAGCAACACCGGGACGATCCTCACGTCCGGCGCCAACCAGACGACGCTGACCGTGTCCGCGGCTGACGTTACCATTCAAAACATCAAGCTGCAGAACACGTACACTGGTGACACGAATACCAATCACGTGCTCTTCGTGTATGGCGCGCGGTGCGCCGTTCGTTCGTCGTATCTCAACGGCCGTCAGGACACGTTGTACGTTGGCAACGGGGCATCATGCTACTGCACGGGCAGCGAAATCCAAGGGACGGTGGATTTCGTCTATGGCAATGGACGCGTGTTCATCACCAACTCCACGATCCGCCAGATACGTGGAAACGGTGGCACGATTGCGGCGCCCAATACTGCCTCGAGTCAGAACTACGGCATCGTTTTCTCGGGTTGCACGATCGCTTCGGGCGGCACGGCGACGAGCAACTCTTCGTACCTCGGACGTCCGTGGGGCGCTTACGGTCAGTGCGCGTTTATCAATTGCTCGATCAGCAGCGTCATCGCGCCGGTCGGTTATATCGAGTGGTCGGGCACGACTAATTCCGCGACCTGCCGCTTCGCGGAATATCCCTGCCCGTCGACGCGTGCATCGTGGGTCAAACGCCTGACCGCGACGCAAGCCGCCGCGTATACGAAGAGCAATGTTCTGGGCGGCTGGAACCCTAACTGAAAACGTTTGCCGGCGTTTTGTCTCAGTGTCGCGCATCTGACGTGATGCGCGTTACTGCTCATCGGCCTTGCAGGCGATTCGCTGCGCGGGGCCGATGTTGATGCGGTGAACCCTCGAGTTATCGGGCGGCGCTTTCTCCCTCTTGGCACCAATACTTCGCAGCCGCGCATGGTTATCTTGCCATGAATTTCCCAACTGCATTGAGGGCTCACGGCAAAATTTTGCACAATGATAAGCGGGAGGCCTTCAAGGCATGACCTAAGCTGATCAGGAGTGCGCAGAGTGAATACGCACTTAGTACCAATCATGCTCCATGAATGCTCATAGCTACTTCGCCACGGCTGACTCGTATCTGAATGTTCAATGGCGTGAATCACGCAGCCCTTGGTCACAGAAGGCAGTCCTGCCGTTTGTCACGATTTCCCGGGAATCAGGTTCTGGAGGAACCAGTCTTGCCCGCGCGCTGGCGCGGGCGCTCAATTCGCAATCCGCTGAAGATATTTCCTGGAATGTGTACGATGGCAATCTGGTGAAGCGAATGCTCAGCGAGAATCACCTGAGTTCCCAGCTCGCTCGTTTTTTGCCGGAAGACCGCGTGTCGGAACTTAACTCGTCGGTGGGCGAGCTGGTGGGCCTTCATCCAAGCCTCTGGGAGCTGACGAGGAAAACCGTCAAGACCATGGCTGGGCTCGCGCGGGAAGGGCATGCCATTCTTGTCGGGCGCGGCGCCAATTTTGCGACCGCCGACGTTCCCAACGGCCTGCACGTGCGGCTGGTGGCCTCGCCTGAGCATCGCGCTCGCTATATTTCGTCTTTGTATGGCCTGTCTGAGCGCGAGGCGTTTCTCTACAATGCCAAGCGTGACGCCGCTGCCCGCCGCTATGTTGCGACTATTTACGGGAGAAAAATAACCGAGGAATCCGCGTACGACCTCGTTATCAATACGGAGCGCATTTCAATCGCCGAGGCGGTCATGCAGATAGCCGCACTTGTTCGTGCGCGTTCTCCACGCTCGAGGTAGGCTTGCTGTGGAAGGCCGGCGGCGGCTGTTTCAAGGGAGGAATCTGCCAGCGAATGATGCCGCCTTCCGGAGTTGTTCAGAGAGTCGCTGACCGGCTATCAATGGTGAGGTGAAGCTATCAACCATTCTCACTCCGCGGGTATTTCGATGGTTGTTCGTCGGGCTATTGTTCTCGGGCCTGGGACTTCTGATAATCAAGCTGCTGGCCGGCTGGCTGATGTGGCCGTATTGGATATCCACATTCAGCTCGGGGGAGATATGCACCATCCTTCGCTTTCTCGTGGTTGATCGTTGGGTGTTTGAGCATCGCCGCCCGACGTGGACCCGTCTGTGGCAATATCACGTCGCGAATGCCGTTGGCTTCGGTGTCTGGTGGGCGGCGGCGAATATTCTGAAGGCGCAGGGCGTGCACTATATTCTCGCTGCGGTGTTCGCGTTGTTTTTCTCGGTGGGCTTCAACCTGCTCTCGAATTTTCTGTGGATCTGGCGAAAGCCGGCTCGTGATAATCCTGAGCAGTGACGGGCGGGGTTTTCCGAAGGCACGACCAGTCTGTCTCGAATTTGGTGTCGCCAGCCTGCCGGTGCTGAACACAGAACGTCGCGCGGGACGAAAATGCGGTCATCCTACGATAACTTAAGGCCGGAAGCGGATCGGGCATTGAGCCGGCTCCACGCGAAGAAAATAGCGGAGGGGCTTGGTTCGAAAGTGCAGCGCGAGACCGGGGTGGTGATCGGCGAGCCGGTGTGCGACTACAAGGTTCCCTGTCATCTGCCTGACTTCTGGTGCAAGGCGAAGGTGTCCGAGACGACCATCCTCTTTACGAGTAATCACAAACGAAACGAGTCCTCGCCGTTTTGTTTCACGCTCAGTCCCTGGCGGAACATGGCCACGGATCGTGAGGTTTCAGCGGCGATTCCTTGATCGGCCGCGCGGTCTTTCGCCAGGAGTATGTGGAGGAGGCTGCGATTTTTGACTGCCTGCGGGATCGGCAAGTACAGGCGGAGCTGAGTGCGGCGGTGAAGGAGGGAGTGACGTTTCTTTTTTGCAGCGGCTCGCAAGTGATGGCCGAGTTTGATTCCTCGGAGCAGATGGGAAGCGTTCGTCGCATCCAGGCGATGCAGCGCCTGCAACTGGCGCTTTACGGGTTTCTCCAACGGACAAAAGAAAAGAAGCCCGGCCCTCGCAGCCGACCCCGGTAAAACGGAACGACCGGGAAACGGCGTTCGGTATAAGAAACGTCGTTTGGTCACGTCATAGTGGTACCGCTATGATCATTGCGCCTACGTTCTTTTGTCCGAAGCCATGGAGTTCGATGCGCGGCGATGCCGTCGCGCGATTTTGCGAAACCTGCGGAAAGTACGTACACAATCTCGATGCACTGACGCTGGATCAGAGGCTCGCTATCTTGAGTTCGAAGAGCGGTTTTTGTGGCAGGTATCGAGTCGCGGTCAGACGAGCCAGGCCCGGGGCTCAGCACTCCTATATGCAGCACCTGCTGAAGTACGGGGCATGTGTTGCGGTGGCGTCAGGCGCGCTTCTGGTTTTTTGGCAGTTGTACGGCGATGGAGAGACGGAGCGGAGGCAGCGATACCGAGCAGTCGTTCCCCGGAATGGAGACTTTGTGCTCATGCCGCCTGAAATCTACGAGGAGCATGAGAGCTTCCTTCTCGGAGAGCTGGTTATTCCAGAACGGCCGGTTGAAGTTCGTCCGGCGGAATCTCCGAGGACACCACCGCCCGATCACATCGACCTACAAATCGACGCCTCGACGCTCAGTAATCCACGCCCCGTCATCCTGACGGAGCCACCACAGCCCATCAATTTGAACGCGCCCGTTCCGAGTTTGGAGTCGCCAACACGGCGGGGCTGAACAGAGAAGATGAGGCAAGCTATGCGGGATACGGTCTTCACGCTCACGGGAAAACCCATCTGGATTTGCGATATGCGCCCGGGACTTTCGGAGGATGGGGTGTCCCTCGCTTTGCCGGCGGGACGATACAGCTGTCGCGTGAGTCGTGGGGACAGCAAGCTGGCCAGCGTCGAATATGTGGCGGTCGGCAGGAAACCTTCGCGAGAGACAAAGTTGGGCCGGTTCTCCATCGACATGGCGAGGGTAGGGGTCGTGGAGCTGGCACCGCTGCTTGCATCGCATGACGGCGATAGGGAACAGCTTTCTGAATGGTCTGCCGAAGCTGCCGATGAACGGCCGACGTCATGGGGAGGCCGTCTCAAGTCCGGCGCACCCCACGCGGTGTTCTTCGATATTGGAGGAGATTGTGAGGTGGATGTTTTTCGAATCTTCGACGGCCGGGAGGTGATTGGTTTTCGCCTCTGTCCTGGAGCTCCCAAGAAAGTAGAGGCTAGGTTCCAGAAATGGACGTGGGTTGAGGTAAAGATGCGCGGGATGGGGGATCCCTGGTCATTCTGCGATGACTGGAATTATGAACCGGACGACGATCTTATCTACGATGGTATCGAAACGGCTCTCTCCTGGAGCCACAAGATTCCTACATGTCCCGACGTGCCGCTTCAGGAGTTGTCTCCTAAAATCAAAGGAGTGGAGTGGATCAAGGTCTACACCGAGGAGGCCGTCGGGCAGGAGTTGGAGTTGGGATCTCGAAAGAAGCTGAAGCTCAAGATTCCAACGATTCCGCGGTTTCCGACAGCGAGCCAGCTGCGGAAGGTTGTCTTCGAGTTGTACAAGGAAGCCAGAAAAGCTGTCTGAGGGCAGACGTGGCGTTTGCTGGTATAGGCTTTGGCGCAGGTTTACCGATGCTCGTGCAAGTCCCTCAGCAAAAAGGCCTCCCGAGCAGTGGGAGGCCTTGAAATTGGGTGCAGGGGTTGGATTTGAACCAACGACCTTCAGGTTATGAGCCCGCCGCTAAAGCTCTTTATTTGAGGGTGTTGTGGGAAATTTGGACAAACTACGTGGGAAACTACGTATACCGCAATTTCGGTAGTCGCACCACGTTGCCGCAGGTTTCACCGGGTCACATCAACCTATTAAAAAGAGGAGATAATCATGCCTTTGGAATTACAACGTGGTCGGAGCAAATGGTGGTATGGTCGGTTCGAAGTGAACGGACGTAACCTGTGCAAGAATCTTGGCGTTGAGGTGAAAGGGGCGATCCCCCCATCGCTAACCGACCAAGGCGACCTCGCCTTTGAATGCTCCCGCGCGAAGGCACAGGCCGCCTTGGAAAAACTCCAATTGGATGCGAAGAAACGCAGCACGGCTGAAGAACTCGTTCAGGCGATTCACGAAATTCGGACCGGTTCGCGGATCGGATCCATCCCACTCGATGAAGGCGCGATACGCTGGAAAGCGCTTCCGCGCCGCCGCCCGCTCAGCGCTCGTTACATTAAACAAGCCGAGAGCTGGATGAGTGATTTCGTGACCTTCGTGAACGCGAATTATCCGGCGGTTAAAGAAATGGCGGACGTGCAGCAGAGTATGGGACGTTCGTATTTCACCAAGGTTGAAGCGAAGGGCGTTTCGGGGAAAACCTACAACAATACCCTAATCTTCCTGCGCTCTTGCTTTGAGGCACTGAAGGACGAAGCGGGGATTCCTAAGAACCCGTTCCTCGGCCTTCCTACAAAAGACGAGGATACTGTCTTTCGGAAGCCTTACAGCGAGGAAGACCTAGCTGCGATTGTTGATGCAGCGAAGGAAGACCCGTTCATTTATCCTATCGTTATCACTTCGCTTTGCACGGCAATGCGCCGCGGCGATTGCTGCATGTTGCTCAACACCGCTGTCGATCTGCCGGGACGTTTTGTGAAGGTAAAGACCTCTAAAACGGGCGAGCTGGTTCAGATTCCAATTTTTCCTCTGCTCCGAGACGTCTTGGAGAAAAGGAAAAAGGATGACAGCTCCTTCGTCTTCGCGGATCAGGCGAAGATTTATAAGGTGAATCCGGATAACATCACCTATCGATTTAAGAAGGTCATGCGCGCGGCCGGCTTTTTTGACCTCGAGGAGGATGCATCCGAGGAGGACAAGGCGCGAAACCGAGGAGAGACCCAGCAGGTACGCCCCGGCGGGCTACGCAAAGCTTCGGTGCGCGATTTTCATTCTTTCCGCGTAACATGGGTGACGTTGGCGCTCACTGCGGGGGTCCCATTGGAGATCGTCAAAAAGGTGACCGGACACCGGACCGCGGCCATCGTGATGAAACATTACTTCCAGCCAGGGCGGGAAGAATTCCGTCGCACGCTGACAAACAAACTCCCGTCCATCCTGGGAGGCGGCGGCACGAAGGCATTAAACAATCAGGAAATCGCGGTGCACTTAAAAGCGATGAGCGGAAAAACTTGGAAGCAAATTCGCGATGACCTTCTTAAGCTTATTGCTGAATCGGAAAAAATCGTGGCCGCGATACCGGTGGTTCCTGCGGCATAGTGGCAGTTTGGATGTAATCTATCACCATTTGGCAATATAGTGGGTTACTCGTTTCCCTAGGATATTCGTAACTCGAACTCAAATACGCTCCAGGCGAGCTCTAACGAAAAAGGGAAGTGTGTTAGCTTCTGATGAATGGTGACGGCATGCTTGCCAATACGTACGGAGATGTATTCTATCGTTTCCGTATGGCGCTTAATATCGTTAAGGAACTCGAATCCGCCAAAGCCAAAGTCGCCGCTCTCACCGAAAGCCTGGAGAAAGAGCTGCACCAAAAACTCGCAGGGCTTCCCGCTGAGTATGGCTTTGATGATCTGAAATCGTTTATCAAGGCGCTCAAAAATGCGGCCGGTCGCGGCTCCCACAAAGCGAAGGCATCGAAACCCGGAAAGAAAGGAAAACGGGCTAAGATCACCCCTGAAGTCAAAGATCAGGTGAAGGCGCTCGTAAAAGCAGAGAAGACTGGCGCAGAGATCGCGAAGGAACTCGGGATTTCTCTTCCCAGCGTTCAGAATATCAAAAAAGAGCTGGGCTTGGTGAAGGCTCGAAAGTAATCCGCACTCTCCCAAAGTCCCTGGATTTCCAGGGGGCTTTTTCATTTCTGAGAAGGCGAGGGGCGACGCTTCAGATTAGGTGTAGCGGTGCCTCGGACGAAATCCGGGCTGACGAGTTGGTAGCTAATTGTTGCTCGGCGCTATTTTGGACGCGGCCGTTCGTTTGCTCCACATGGAAAAGCCCGGGATCCCGAGAAGCGCCGTGGAGTGTCTGTACAGTCACGAGGTAGGCGCCATGTTTGAGGTTGGCCGTGATTAGAGGATCGCGACGCTCACGGGCGACCTGCATTTCGAGCGGCTTCCGCTTCAACGAATGTCAGGCCGCCGTTAAGCTCCTTCTCCAACTCCTCAGCCTCGATGACTGCGTCTATTCGGGTGAGCACTCGCGCACGACGGTTCAGATCGGGCTGTAATACTGAGCCTCGCCCGATATTGCGGCGCACGAGAAGGACTTGGCCATTTGATGCGTAGGCGGACGAAGATGGCGGGCGTTTTTCAGGCATTCCCGCCATCTTCGCAGGTTGCTGCTAACGGTTCAACGACGCATTGCGGGCGGGCAGACGAGTTCATCTCCGAGATGCCTATTGGCATTATGTTGATCGAATGGGGGCAGCAAAAGGCGACCCCGTATGGGGTCGCCTCGAGAACTTAACCTTCAATTAAGGAGAGGTTCCTGCGAGTACTCAGGAGTATAGGTGATGCCGCCAGACGAGGGGATTGTCAGATTCGAGATGTGAGATTCGCAGTTCCACCTGGCTGAAGCGTCGCATTGGTCGCTAGGACATAGCTGCTGCCAAGCGGAGCATGATTGGCAGTTTCGCCTAGCGAGGTGGATAGCGTCGTATTGCCGCTAAGCCCATCTAGGGCGAGATACACTGGTCCGCTAACGGGCAGGGACGAGGTATTCTTCAGTGTGACCTGTTGAACCATTTTTCCGGTACGCCGATTTTGAGCAAAACCTCCCTGCGTAACGTTAATTTGATGACCGACGGCTGCCTGTCCGGACATCATATGAATGGTTGTCACCGAAGCCTTCGGCACCGTCATAGCGCCAAGGGACGAGTTTAGGCTGACCCATTGTTCAGTTTCGCTACTCCGAAACGACTCCAGTGATGACCGGCGTGAAGTTTGAAATATTTAGCGACCCCACATCAATAGATCCAGCAGTAGAGGTGTTTAGCAAAACCAATGTCAGCTCATCGTTTGCGGGACTCCTGAATGCAGCGACTTTGAGGGTATTAGCACCCGTACCAGTGACGCTTGTTCCTAGGACCCACCAGTCAGGGTCAGTGAATCGAGAGTAGGCTTTGAGGAACCAGTATTGTGGTCGAATTACGTAATCATCCGCACTTACCATAGTGACGATTCCTCCGCTGGTAGGACTGGATCCACGAAACAGTGTCCAGTTGAAGAATGTCGTGACATGCGCTTTGTACAGGAAGTTATGCAGGTGCCAGGCAAACCTAAAACCTTGGTCGAATCCCGGCGTTGAATTGAGCCTTACGTACTGAGTCATGTGGACGGGCTTACCTAGTCCTAAAGCATAGTCATTGTAATAACTAGTTTGAGCGTTGGAGAACGAAGCGGCGTCTGGCGTATCGTAATTGCCCTCTCCGTAGGGGTGCGTTGAAATACCCTGAACTTTCGACATGAGGCCCGCATTGTTCAAAGCAGTTACAAACGATCGATTTCCGCCCATGCCTGAATGTTCAGCAACCCACATTTCAGGGTAGTGGCTACCGAATTCAGATTCGAATCTATCAACCACGGCCTTAAAGGCCTTATCATACCCGGCGATTGTAGATGTCTCTGTGGCGGCCAGTCGAAATGAATCGTAGGTCGTGGTCTGGTCTGGCTCATTTTGAATCGTCAGGTAGTCGGGATCTACACCCAACTGACGCCAGGCACGGATGCTGTCTACCCACCATTGTGCATATTCATCATAGATGTAAGCATTGGGTCCGCCTTTCAACGTCCCTCCGTTGTTAACCTCGTTGTTGCTTTTTAGGTAGGCAGGGGGCGACCAAGGAAGCAGGAACGTCTTCATCTTCGGATTATAGCCAGGTCTCCTGATTTCGGAGATCAGCTTGGCTGAGGCGAGCATCGCGGCGTCGTTCTCCGACCAACCGTAGGTATTGCGCACGCGCAAAATATCCAAACCTAGGTCTCGGAAAAGTAAGTTGAACATCTCCTGCTTTTTGGGGTGATTATTAAATGTTGGAACGTCATAAGCGATTGCCCCGCCGATGCCATCCAGTTGCTGCATACGGCTATTGTAGTCGACCGAGACGCTGAGAGGTGGCGGTGGTGATCCGTCCTGACCGGCGTCTAGGTTAGCAACCGTGTAGAGGAGGGACGAACTGCCGAAAACGAGCGAATCCACATAGAATCCGTCTTCACGTGCTCCTATCTGGAATGTCTGTGTAAGGGCGCCTTCCTGTACCACAAAGCTCGCTCCGGATCCAAATTTGGATACGTTGATCCACTTCCAGACGGCATCTCTGGCCGTTCCTGCACCAGTCACGACCTCTGATGCGGCAGTACTGCCTACAATATCGAGGCTATTCAATGTAGCCCAATCATTATTGTTCGTTACAACTTTGTTTCCAAAGCCGTTTCCAATAAAAATGCTGTCATTGTTTGCAGAACCGCCTTCAGTGGTTACGTAAACACGAGCATATAGATCGTAGCTACCCGCGGATGGAAATGTTACTGTATACGTAACGAGCCGGTTTACATTTCCTGGATTAGATCCGCCAGCAGTTGTCGTGGGATAGATATAACTTGTTGGGCCGCTCGACTGTATAGAGATAGCAGAGCCGCGAGTGCCTGATTCTGCTTCGATTTTCAAAAATGCAGCAGATGCCGATCCGACAAGTGAGAGGAATGAGGCCATAGTGGCCGCAAAATAAATTGTTCGAGGTGGGTATGTTTTCATTGCAGTTTTGGAACTGCCTTGAGAAATATGGATAGGCGTCGCATCAATTTCTCGAAGAGACTCTATATATAATAGGCAGTTGGGGGTGATTTAGCTAGAGTTTCAGGGGCCTTTACTTGGACTTAGAATGACGGCGACGGGAGTACATGGCGGCTAAAGTTAGAGAGCCTGCGGCGAGTAGCCCGTAAGTCGAAGGTTCAGGGACCGCTTGGATCGACGGTGCGCCGATGCCGATGGGGCTTCCGCCGCCCACGGGTGCGATCGTTATGTCGCTTGCAAAACTTTGTGTTGAATAGATCTGACCTTCCCGAATTTCGAAAAAGGCAAAAATATCACTTCCCCCCGATTGAGTTGGGAGGTTCGAAAGAGTGCTGTCTAGAATGGCAAACGCAAAACTGTCCGGTACTGCGCTTGAGTCGTAAACTGAAGTGAAGGTCACATCAAAGGACAAAAAGTTTCCAGGAACGAATTCCTGATAGAATTCGCTGAAAAATGATGCATCGGTTAATCTGATACCGGAGTTCGCCGAACCGCTAAAGCTTCCGAATCCAGTTGGGGTTCCCGCAGCTGATCCTCCTCCAAAGGAGAAACTCGTGAGGTAAGCTGATGTGGTGTTATTTCCTGTGCCCGCTCCATCAAAAAGTTGGAAGTCGAGGTAGAAAGGGGCTGCGCTGGAGCTAGAGAGTGCGCCTGTTCCGAGGGTGATGCGATAGCTGAGCTGAGCACTGAGGCTGTTAACGGCCATGAGGAATGCGCTGAAGGATAGAATGCGCATTATATTTAAAAAATGTATTTTTGATTTCATTGTATTGAGGTGTTGTTTTTTATTATGAAACGTTGCTTCCGTGGCATAGGTAATTTATTGTCTTTGTGTGGACTTCAGTCTGTTTTAATTATCTGACTGAATTATTTACCTCATCTAGGTAGCGACGGTTGTCGTTTTGCTTGTTCAACGGCGTATGCTTGCAGATGTATTGATGGCGGGGCAGGGCGGTGGGGCTTTCTAGGCGGGGATTAATTGCGACTAACGTCAGTTTTTATGGTGACGTCGCTAAGGCCTAGGTATCGTAGCGATGAGCCTGAAGAAGTATTCCTGTAGTTGTGTCGCAATGAGGAATTTGGCCTATAGCAGCGATCGATTGTAAGTGTTTTTAGATTTAGCAATTATCTAATCTGTCTGTTTTTATTCTGTAAAACACTGATGGAAAAGACGGTGTGGTTTTAAGCAGGAAAAATTGAGTGTCGGAAAATTTATAATCGATATAACTTAAGTATGTATTATCGCATAACTAAAGAGTTTGATTTTGGTCCCACATACTCTTGTCGGATCGATTTGTGTTATCGATAAATCATCTGCTGCGCATCAGAATGAACTTGGTCTACATGCAGTAGATATTGATACGGCTACCTGGGGCAGACCGTTGCTAGCGCCGCTGATTTTCGCTTTCTAGCCGTCCCTTTCTGTGTGGATTACAGCTTGGTTTGAATTATTCACAGTGGCTAGTCGCCACCGGGTTTCTTCAGTGCCATCACTGCTTGATCTGTGGATTTTCAGTTGGGCCTAGATAGCTCGGTTTCACGCCACCGCCATCGATCACGATTCGCTCCAGCACCACGCCTGGCGTGAGCAGCCAGACTTTGAGGATGTGTGCTCCTGCACGCTCTACGCGGTGCTTCGATTTAACGCAGCGTATACTCTCCGCCACTGACTTTTCCCACGTCTCTCGATTCGTCCATGTGCCGAGTTTCAGGATCTGCGGAGGCGCATCGTCGAAAGCGACCGCCACGCGCAAACCTTCACCCGGGAGAAAATCGAGGGATGGGGCGCACTGAAGCTCGACGGAAATCTCTCCGGTCGAGAAGAGGTGAACATCATAAGCAAGGTGTGGCGATGTTGCGCCGGGCGTTATCGCCGGTGCTGTCACTGGAAACGTCGTCACGCCGCCCTGCATCCGACCAAAGCCCTCGAGCACCCGCCACTCAATACCGTTGCCCGCTACAGCGCGTACAAAATGCGGCGCCTCGATCGTTACGTGGCGCTCAGTTTCCACGAAGCCTTTGATACCCGCGGCATCGCGTTTCGAAACGGGAACATCCACCTGCAACGACTGCCCCTCGGACGATCGCACCGTGATCCGAGCCGTATGATCGCCCAGCGGAACTGCAGACCAATCAGCACCGACTTCCACGCGCACATCCGCTCCAACCTCACCACTCGCAGGAGTTACGCGCAGCCATGGTTCCCGTGACTCAATCGTGAATCGCATAGCGCTCCTGCCTCGATTGAAAACTTCGAGCCACCGCGTGCGCTCCGGCGCGAATGCACTCAATCCCGGCAATTTCGCGACTTCCGAAATGGGATAATCTCCCGGACGTGCCGCGATGTCGCCTTCAACTGCCAGTCCAAGCCGTTCGCTCGCATTGATCTGAATCTCCGTGACCGCAGGCATCGCGTTCGCGATGGGTTGCTGCCAGCTCGAATACCCAAAGTGGGTCTGGTCCATCATGTGCCGCCACTTCCCATCGAGCATCGCATCCCAGCGATGCGTGAGCGCAGCATCGCGGGCAAAAAGCTCACGCGTGCGCGCAGCCTTCGTGTTGGTCGATGCCCGTCCTTGCGTAGCGTAGAGACGATTGAGCCCGGCAGTAATGAGCAATTCGTTGAGATTCGCACAACCCTCGATCGGGTGAAGCACGAGTTGCAGGAAGGCCGGTCGCGCGTCAGGCGGCAACGATGCTTCGAGCGTGTTCGCACGCACCGCGAGATCCTGCCACTCGGCAAGTACACGTTCGGCCTCGCGATAATTCACCAGCGAAAATGTCTCCGGTGTCAGCAACTCGGGCGTACGACGCCGGTTGAGCTTCGTGTAACCGTTGATAAGCGCCGCGACCTCAATGGCGTTCTTCTCGCCAAACTCCCGCGCCGCCCACGCTCGCGAGTACTCGCCCAGATTCTCATACGGCCAGCGCGCCGGATTCCACGCATACGTGAGGAAGAACTCTATTGGAAATTCCATGGGCTTCAGATCGCCGACGTTTACGATCCATATCCGATTGGCCTCGTGCTGCCATGCGAGATGCATCTGCTCCCACACTTTCGTGATCGGCGTCACATTCAGCCATTTGTAGTTCCGCGGATCTCCCACATAATCGAAGTGATAATAAACGCCCGCTCCTCCCGGCCGCTTCCGCTCCTCGGCTGTCGGCAGCCGCCGGATATTACCCCAATTATCATCGCACCAAAGTAGCGTCACGTCGTCGGGCACGCGCATCCCATGTTCGTAGTAAGCCTGCACTTCCTTGTAGAGCGCCCAGAGCTGCGGCACTTCTGACACCGGGCGTTTTGTTTCCCGCGCGAGAATTTCGCGCTGATCGGAGACAATTCGCTCAAGGAGTGAGACATTGGTATCTTCCGACATCGCTTCGTCACCGTCGCCCCGCATCGCGAGCGTGACGATACTCTCAAAGTCGCGATTCCGGCGCCACCATCCGCCCAAAACTTCCGGAGCACGTCTCCGTTCTTTGCGTAATCCCACGCACCCGACCCGTGGCGCTTCCACTCCTGCTGAGAGCGAATCATCGGCTCGTGGTGCGACGTGCCCATGACAATGCCGTACTCGTCAGCCAGCCGAGCATTATCAGAATCGTCCTCGTTGAACGCATTATTCCACATCGCCGGCCAGAGGTAGTTCGCGCGCAACCGCAGCATCAGCTCAAACACTCGCGAATAGAACGCGCTGTTCAGTCCGCCAAATTTTTCTTTGGCCCAACCCGTCAACGCGGGCGCCTCGTCATTCAGAAAAATCCCGCGGTACTTCACCACGGGTCCCGGGTTTACCATACGGCCCGGTTTTAAAAATAGTTCCGGACAAGAGCGCACTGGAACATCAGCCCACCATGACCATGGCGATACGCCTATCTGCTGGGAGAGTTCATAAATGCCATAGATCGTTCCGCGCTTATCGCTGCCTGCGATGACAAGTGCACGGGACACGCCGGGCATGGGTTGATCGATCGTTTCAATGACAAATGATTCCCACCGGTCTCGGATCGCATCGGTATTTAATTTTCTTCCCGCAACGAGTTCGTCGATAAGGGCGCTACGGCCGACTGTACCGATGATCACCACCGTCGTGTCTGCTTTTGAGGTGTTTGCTGATAAGTTTGGTCGGAGGGTGGTCGCTCGCTCGATGTCTCTTTGCAAATCGCGCGCCGCTCGTAACACGCCAGGCCAGTCGTTATCCGCAGCTACGAGAGTGGCTGGAGAACCAGAGCTCACGAGTGGAAAAGCGCCTGGTGTTTCAGCTGTTGCCAGCAGCGATGCATCTCCGATGGCGGCTTGGGTCGATGTGGCGACGCATAAACAGAAAAGAAGGAAGAAGCGTATCATGGAAGCGCGAGCACTGATGCGCGTTTGGGGGTTGGACTTTGGTGGCATGGGTATCGGTGATTTTTATTGGGGCGTGATGGTTCAAATTTCGCTATTGATTGAACGAAGGCATCTTTCGATTCGCAGGTGATTTGCCTGCGAATCATTCGCGGAAACTCCCCCTTGGCTCACCTATGTGATCGTAAGAGCAAATCACTGAAACTTCCAGTGATCGATGTTGAGCAGCTGCTTGTTGCCGCCTTCGAACTTGAGATAGAGATCCTGCACGCCTGTAGCATCAGAGACCTTGCAGGATACGCTCTTCCACGCCTGCCAGCCGCCAGTCCCGCTGACCTTGCAGGTTCCGATGAGTTTTCCTGTGGGGCTGCCCAAGCGTAGTTCGATCGTTCCTCCGGTTTCAGCGCTCGCCACCGATGCTGTGAATCGTTTCGCGCCTTTTGAGCCGAACTCCACGCCCTTGATCAGAATCCAATCGCCGTTTTCCACGTGAGTCAGGTTCATGCCGCCGGCGGAGCAAGGCTCCGTTTCGATGCCGAGTTGATCGGCGAAAGTCTCGGCTTCGACCCGCACGTATGGATTGAGGTGCCCCTTTTGCGGTGGACCGTCGGAGGTATAGGCGACTTTTTGGATCGAGCCATCGTCGTTAAAGGTGAAGCGCTCGATGGCTATGTTGCGGCGGAAGCCGGTGGGAATGCCGGCGTTTTTGGCGACTATGCGGTTGTGATAAACGTGATACCATTCGCCTTTGAACAGGAATTCGGCGGCGTGGTTGTTGTTATTGTTGATGGGCGGCTGATCGGCGACGACACCGCGGTATTTATAGCCTTCAATCGGGTGGTCGCTCGTCATGTAGTCGATCCGCATCTCGGCCTTGGGGGTAGTTGAGTAGGTGAAATAGTAGACACCGTTACGTTTGAAAACCCACGCGGCCTCGAAGAAGTTGGGCGCGTGCATCTTGATGACCTCACCGTCGAGCGTGATCATATCACGCTTCAGCTTCGCAACGCGGACGTTGTCCTCTCCGTTGCCGCCAAAATAAATGTAGGCTTGTCCATCGTCATCGACGAAGACGCCCGGGTCGAACAACCACATGTCTTTGTATGGTTTCACGCCCGGGGTTTCGCCATTGATGAGATAGGTGCCCTTCAAGTCTTTGAATGGACCCACGGGGCTGTCAGCCACGACGACACCTATGTCTCCACCACCGTTGCCGAAATAGAGAAAATATCTTCCATCGCGCTCTATGGCTGACGGGGCCCAGGTTTTTTTGGCCCACGTGGTTTCATTGGCGGCATGAAAAACCACGCCGTGGTCCGTCCAGTTCTTCATATCGCTGGAGGAGATGCAGACCACACTCGGAATGTTGTAGCCGCCTTCAAGCGGGCTTTCGTCATCGTTGGAGCAATACACGTAGACGCGATCTTTGGTGACCAGTGTAGAGGGGTCCGCCAGGTAGCGGTGCGAGGCGACCGGGCTATCGGCGCGCAAGCAGGGACTGGTCGTAAGCAAGGCGAAGAGGCTGAGGAGGGTTGTGCGGGTTTTCATAGGTGAAAGGGCTGCTGAATTGTGGGCGGTCGCGGCCCTCCCTGTTATTCAAGGAGTGGCGGGAGATTGTGCGTGGAGTGGTTTCGCGAATGGTCCGTCGGTGCGGAACGGCACCGCAGGCAGGCCAGCGGCGTTGACCAGCGTTGCGCGTGGATTTGCCTGCCAGGCGTAACGAACGGCCTCTGGGTGGGGCACCGCAGGCGACGAGACGATTACGGTTTCACCGTCCAGTCTCGCTTCGGCCCAAACCCATACGCCGTCCGAACCCCGAATGGAGAACTCCTCTAATTTTTCGGCAACGCATGTGAGGCCGCCCTCAACGTGATCGAAGTGCAGGCGGATCGCGCCGGGGAGGATGTCGGCCGATCTGAACACCGGCCCGCTGAAAGAACGCGGTTGTCCGTAGTGTTTCGCAAGCGCGAGCAGTGCGAGGCGTTCGCCTATTTCGCGTTTATCTTTGGGGTGTATGTCGTCCACCGCGCCCCGGTCGATCGCGATGGCGAGACCGGCGCCTGGAACGGTATCCGCTGTGTACGCTTGTGCTTCGCGAAGCTCGGCCCACGCATCTTCTCCTGGCGTGACACGTCGCGGGGTGAACGAGGCGAGGCTAACAATGTAGAAGGGGAAATCGCCTTGGCGAAATAGGCGGCGCCAGTCTGCAATGAGAGTGGGCAGCAGGGTGCGATACTGTGCGGCGCGCCCGACATTCGCTTCACCTTGGTACCAGATGGCGCCACTGATAGCCAATGGGGAGAGCGGAGCGATCATGCCGTTGTAGAGAACGGAGGGCATGGTGGGCCAGTTTTCGAAACCGGCGGGCAGCGGATGCGGCTGGCGTGCGTCCACGGCGACTCGGCCCTTCCAGTTGCCTTCAAGCGGGATGCCGGTGCCGTCGCCCATGACGATTCGAAGCGTTTCCGGCGGTGATTTGAAGCCGCCGTCGGGACGCGTTTTGAACACCCGGATGACGACACTGTTTGAGCCGGGATGGAGTACGCCGTCGGGGATCGGATATGCGCGCGGGTTTTCGACCCAGGCACTCGCGCCGATCTGCCGACCATTGATCCACACCGTGTCCATGCGCTCGACTATGCCGAGACGGAACGAGGCTTTTTCGGCGGGAAGTGTGGCGGGTAATTCGAGGGTGCGGCGGAAGTAGGTGACTGCGGGTGTGTCGGGTACGCCGAGTGCTTTGAATCCGCCGGTGAGCGTCACCGGCTGCCAGCCACGATCATCGAAATCGATTGAGTGCCATGCCTCGCGCTGACCGGTGTCGAAGGCGTCGTACCAGTGGGCAATGAAGTTACCGTACTCGGGCGCGGCTTTCTTGCGAAGGTCCTCGAGATCAGCAAGCGCGGAGTCGAAGCCGCCCAGTGAAGCAAGCGAGGAGGCGCTAGCCCAGGTTTCCGCTGGGGTGCCGCCCACGGCGCATTGTATCAATCCGATGGGAACATCTAGCGCCTGATTCAGTTCACGGCCGAAGAAGTAGCCCACAGCTGAGAAGCCACCCGAGCCGCCGCCCCGCACTGTCTCCGGCGTGCAGACCTGCCAGCCGCCTCCAGCAGTTTCCCGCGGGGCGTAGGCGACCTGCCCGGGCATCTGGTACAAGCGGATGTGGGGGTGATTGGCGGAGGCGATTTCCTTTGCGCCATCGGTCGTTCGAGAGACGCCGATTTCCATATTCGACTGCCCGGCGCATATCCATACGTCGCCAACAAGAATATCTCTGAGCTCCACAGTTTCCGGTCCGTCTATTCTCAGAACGTATGGACCGCCGGCTGGAGGAGGCAGGAAAGAAAGCGCCCATTGCCCGTCCTGGCCCGCAGTTGCACGGGAGACTTGATTTGCAATTTGAATACGGACTTCACTGCCCGGCTCGGTCCAGCCCCACAGGGTGTTGGGCTTGTTGCGCTGTAGAACCATGTGGTCCGCGAAGATGGGACTCACGAAGGGTTTTCGCGCCGGA
This sequence comes from Nibricoccus sp., assembly GCA_049840895.1. GTDB lineage: Bacteria > Verrucomicrobiota > Verrucomicrobiia > Opitutales > Opitutaceae > Nibricoccus. Next base: position 156,043 of record JASGJB010000065.1, read on the forward strand.
GCCGGCACGTCCGCAGAGAACGCGGTCAGCGCGAACAGGATAAAACCGAGCAGAGCCGCGGGCTTTTTCATGGGGGTGCGATAAATTTTTTCGGTGGACCGATTCAAAAATCGGAGGAAACCGCGCTGCCTATTCTGAAGTAATCGAAGTCAGCCGAGCCTCCCGTGTTTTTGGTCGAGTAGTTGAACAACCCGAACCGATAGCCCATGAAATGCGGGATCGTGTAAGCCATTTTCAGCGTCGTGCCGATGGGTGTCCAAGTCGCTCCGTCCAGACTGTAGAGGAAACGCGCTTTTTCGGGGCGGATTCGGAAATCGCACTCGGCCTTAAAGTAAACGGTGGACTGGGCGATCGGCACGCGGGCGATTTCGACGGGCGACTCGGTTTCGGCGCTGAGCATGACGACGAGTTTCGTGTCGCCCTCTACCTTCACGCCAACGAGGCCGTAGCGTTTTTGCAAAAGAGCGAGACCGGCGAAATCGCCATCCCGCATCGAGGATGTATCCAGCGCGGTCTCACCCGAACTGACCGGACCGGTGGTGCGCTGCGTCAGCGTGTTGCGGGCGGCCAGAAAATCGGGTGCGACCTGGCCAGTGGTGAGGCGCAGGAAGCCCAGACGCGCGGAGACGGACCAGCGGGCGTTGTCCGGGTTGTGGTTCCATTGCCAGACGAGCGGAAGCGCGGGATCGCCATCCCGCCGGGAGAACTCGTCCGACGCGACGATGCCGGGATTCGGGCCTGTGCCGGCCGGCAGTTTTTCGAGGAGATCGGGGACCGTGCCATCCTCGCCGATCACGGGCCAGCCATCCTTCCAGACGACGGGCACGAGGTACGGGATACGGCCGACCGCACCGTAATCGCGAAACAGATACGCATACCAGTCGCCGGAGGGAGTGTCGATCAGGCCGCCCTGGGCGACGCCCTTGTCCTGAAGGGCGATGCGGCCCTCGTACGGCCCGGTGATTTTATCGGCCCGGTGGACGAGGACCGTGCGCATGCCTCCCTTGGGCCAGGTGATATTAACGAGGTAGTATTTGCCGCCGATTTTGAAGAGCTGGGAGCCCTCGGCGGGCAAGCCCCGGCTGGGACCGGCCACTGCGGTGGCGTCCTGAATGATGACCTGCTTGACGCCATCGGGTTTTATCGCGGAGGCATCGGGCAGCAGTTCGACGATTCGGATTTCGCCACCGCCGTAGATCATGTAGGTCCGCCCGTCATCGTCGAAAAAGAGCGTGTGGTCGTGGAGTGCAGGCTTGAATACGGCGGTTTTCCACGGACCGGTCTCGATATTGTCCGTGGTGTAAACGTAGTTCTCTCCCGTGGTGTGGGAAAACGTGCTGACGTAAAAGAGTCCGTCGTGGTGGCGGATGCTGCTGGCCCAGGAGCCGCGGCCGTAGTCGGACTGGCCGTTAGCGAGCGACAGCTTGTCCGAGTCGCCGAGCGTCTGGGACGCGTAGCTCACGATCCGCCAGTTCACCAGGTCTTCCGAGCGCATGATCGGCACGCCCGGAACCATGTGCATGGTGGTGCTGCTCATGTAATAGGCTTTCCCGACGCGAATGACGGAAATATCCGGGACGTCCGCGTAGATGATCGGGTTTGTAGCCGTCGGAGACGGTGGTGTGGTACTCGCGCATAGCGAGACAAGACCCGCAAAAAGGATGCCGATGTAGGAGTGAGTGGCGAAGCGCAGGACAGGAGAATGACGGTCGGGCATTGGAAAGCTGATGACGCGAATCACGGGCGAAAAAGGTGCTGGAAAAAATAGTATGCATTATTTCTCCATTCAGTGGCCTCATGACCGCGGTCACTGACCGTCCATACGTGAGGTACGCCAGCCTCCTTCAGGTAAACGTGTAGCCTCTGGCTAAAATTGATGAGGCCATCTTTGTTTCCGCAAGAGAGCCACAAGAGTTTAAGCGAGCTCTTCGCCCTGTCCGGCTCTGGAACGATTTCTTGAGGTGGACGGGTATTGGGTGCTGACGAGAATCCTCCGATCCACGCGAACGTATCCAGATGAGTCAGGCCGAAGTTCAGGGCCTGTCCACCGCCCATGGATAGCCCTGCGAGTGCTCGGCTATCTCTATTCGCGCGCGTGCGATAGCGTGAATCAATGGCGGGGATGACATCATCGAGCAAATCGCGCTCGAAAACAGCGAACGCGGGGGCGGCTGCGAAGATATCTCCTTCGGCCCGGTCGTTCTTCCTAGCGCGACCGTTCGGCATGACAACGATCATGGGCGTGGCTTTTCCCTCTGCGATGAGGTTATCGAGCAGGATATCCGGTGAGCAAAACCGCTCCCATTCCGTTTCGTCACCGCCGATGCCGTGCAGTAAATAGACGACGGGGTAGGTTTGGTCGTCGGAATAACCGGGTGGTGTGTAAACGCGCATCTTACGGCGAGTGCCCACAGTTTTGGATTCATACTCGACTGTCTCCAGCTTGCCGTGTGGGACTTCTGCTCTGCGCTCGGAGATGTTTGCGGTTGGCTCCGGGAACGCGGGCACATCGTCTGGGGTCAGCACAATGGGGCGGCCAAAGGCGGCCCGCGCTTGTGGTGGTAATCCGGTGGGTACGGGAACTCCATCGGCCGGAGGCACAGGGACGGAGGGCTGTGCCGCCCGGCCGTCCCACCGATACGTTTCACCTTTGCCTAGATTAACCTCGCGGGTCACCGATCCATAGCGAAGTCGTGTGGTGCCACCATTGAGAGAGGTGACCGCCAGCTCCATCAATTGGCTGTCCTTCCATGCGAGATCGACTTGAAAACCGCCACGGGCGCGAAGGCCTTTCACCGATCCATCGGGTAATGCCTTTGGGAGGGCGGGAAGGCATTCGATTCCCCCGGGGCGGCTTTGCATCAGCATCTCCACGATTCCGGCGGCTCCGCCGAAGTTGCCGTCGATCTGGAAGGGCGGGTGAGCGTCGAAGAGATTCGGATACGTGAGGCCCGGCGTTATGAGCAGCTTGAGAATTTCATAGGCGCGTTCGCCGTCGCCGAGATGTGTCCACAGGCAGATGCGCCATGCGGTCGCCCAGCCGGTTGCCTTGTCGCCCCGGGTGTCGAGCGACTTTCTTGCCGCATTTGCGAGTTCCGGCGTTTCGAGCCGGGAAATGTCCCGGCCGGGAAACAGGCCGTAGAGATGCGAGACGTGCCTGTGGTGAATATCCTTAATCTGCGAATCCCAGTCTTCCAGCCACTCCTGGAGCTGGCCTTCACGCCCGATCTGGTTGGGCGCCAGGCGTGCGCGAGCGGCCTGGAGCTGCTCGCGAAACTCCTCGTCCACACCAAGCAATCCGGAGGCTTCGATCGTATGTGCGAAAAGATCACGGAGGATTTGCTGATCCATCGCCGGCCCGGCGCAGACGGATGTGCCGAATGGATGGTTCAGCTCCGGCGATATCGACGGACTGGTCACCAGCCATGACTTCGCGGGAACTTCGTGGAGTGTATCGAGAAAAAACTCGCAGGCGCTTTTGAGGGCGGGGTAGATCCGCTGGAGCACGGCCTTGTCGCCGCTGAACTCGTAGCGGTCCCACAGGTGCAGGCAGAGCCAAGCGCCACCGGTCGGCCACATGCCCCAGTCGGGGCCGTCGATGGGGGCGGAGGCGCGCCAGATGTCGGTGTTGTGATGCACGACCCAACCGCGCGCGCCATACATCTGCCGCGCCATGCGCCCGCCTGTGATCGTGAGATCCTCGACCATTGCGATCAGCGGATCGATACATTCGGCGAGATTGCCCGACTCGGCGGGCCAGTAGTTCATCTCGGTGTTGATGTTGATGGTGTATTTGCTTTGCCAAGGCGGGCGCAGGCTCTCGTTCCAAAGCCCTTGGAGGTTGGCAGGCTGGCCGCCGGGCCGGGAACAACTGATCAGGAGATAGCGCGCGAATTGATAGTAGAGCGCCGCGAGCTGCGGGTCATTTCCACCGGCGAAGCGCTCGATGCGAACATTGGTCGGCAGGCTCGCCGCGTCGGTGCGTCCAAGGTCGATCGATACGCGCCGAAACAGCGCCTGGTAGTCCTTGAGGTGGGCCTGACGCAGGTCACCAAACGATTTTTTAAGAGCTGCCGCCAGTATGTTCCGCGTGATGGTTTCGGGATCGCCGCCCACGTCATCGAAGCGCTTGTAGTTGGTTGCAGCGACGATCAGCAGAGTGGCTGTATTGGCGCCGGTCACGGTGATCGCGTCAGGGGTCGTGGTGACGGTCCCTCCCTCCGCGAGGATTTTGAAGCGCGCCTGGTAGCGGATTGCGCCTTTGATTCCGCCAGAGTCGCCGCCAACCCCCGTCATGATGAGGGTGTCGGCGTTGTCCGTGGACACGGCTGCGGCCATTGGAGTTTTGGCGGTCGCGACAAACGAAATCATGCCCGCTTTGTCGGCGGTCAATCGCACGACGATAACATTTTCGGGGGCATTTGCGAAAGTCTCCCGCTTGTAGCGCACCCCGTTGCTTGTATAACTGACCGTGGTTGTCGCCGTATCCAGATCCAGGTCACGCCGGTAGTTTTCAAACGCCTGGTCGGTGAAGGCGAGGTGGAGGTCACCGACCGTTTGATAGGGCATTTGGTTAAGAGGCTTCGCCATGACCTTGGAGCTGATGAGCCAGGCGGCCTCCTTGTATTTGCCGTCGTCAATCAACCGGCGGACTTCCGGCAGGGCTGCTTTGGCTTCGGGATTCACCGGCTCGTAGGGACCGCCAGCCCAAAGCGTACCTTCATTTAGCTGAATCCGCTCATTTCGGGGATGTCCGAAAACCATCGCGGCAATCCGACCGTTGCCGATAGGCAATGCTTCCTCCCAGCGCGAGGCAGGCTGATCGTACCATAGAACTGACCCTGCTTTGTCTGGACTGAATCGATCTGCGCGAAGAATCGATACAAAGGATAATAATAGAAGCGGTAGGAACCAGCTGCGGGGATTCATTGGCAGTTGTGCTGCGGGGTTTTGGACGGAGATGAAGGCAGGCGTTTCTAAAAATGGCGAAGTCCGCGCCCCGGCGCACAATTAGCACCTGTGCGATGGCGTCTACTGCTTACCCGGATCGGCCGGCGACTGTGCGCGCTTCAGTGCGTCTACCACCGAAAAAGCGGCTTGTTTTGGTAGATTGTTTCGGTCGAAAAGCAGTGGATAGTCCGTGCGGCCCCTGATTGGCCAGTGGTTCAGCCATGAACTGCCATCGGTAGCTCCCCATAGCGCGACGCGGCGGATGGACTTCTGGTATTTTAGATAAACCGAAAATATGGCATCGTAACGAGCTGCAAGGGCATTTGATACAGAATCAGGCAGACCCTCAACATAGGGGTTTAATTCGCTGGAAGTCTTGAATGAAACGGAGATTTCTGCGCCTTGATAATTTTTGGGACGCGGAAGGACAGATACGTCGAGTTCGGTCACCATCACAGGAATTCCTTCTTTTTCGAACTCGCTGAATGTGGCGTCGATTTCGTCGATCGACGGCTGGGTAAGCAAGTGATGCTCCTGGGTGCCGATGCCGTCGATGCGCAGGCCGCGCTCGCGGATGCGTTTGAACAGCCTGATCGCCGCCGCCCGCTTCACGGGATTGTGAAGCGAGTAGTCATTGTAATAAAGCTCCGCGTCAGGGTCGGCTTCGTGGGCCGCTTTGAATGCTTCAAAGATGCCTTCTTCGCCAAGGATTTTATACCATGGTTTTTCGAGCCGCAGTTGTCCGTTCTCGTCATTGAGGGCCTCATTGACGACATCCCAGCCTTTGATTCTTCCCTTGTACCGGCCAACGACGGTCGCGATGTGCGCGCGAAGCCTGCGCAGCAACTCCTCGCGTGAGACTTCTCCACCCGATGAATCCTGGAAGATCCAGGGCGGCGTCTGGTTGTGCCACATGAGCGTGTGCCCTATCGTAAACAGCCCGTTTTTGTCTCCGAAATTCACATACTCATCGGCCAGACTGAAATCGTATTCGCCTGGAGCCGGTTGAAGCTCCGACCATTTCAACGCGTTTTCTGGCGTGATCGAACTGAAGTTAGCTTTGATCAACTTGACGCCTTCCGAATCTACGCCGGTGATTTGGCGCTGATTCATTGCGACACCAATATGAAAGAATACGGTCGCTTGTTGTTTCAGCTCCAACGGTTTTGTGGAGGCGTACGAGATGGAATACTTCGTCAATGCCCCGAGAAGCATAACCGAGAATAATCTGCGATAGCGTAGTGTATTTTTGAGCTCTTTCGTGAATTTCATCGAAGTATAAAATAGGATGCACACGGCTATCTCGCAGGACAGCTGGCTCCATCAACCCAAGTACCCTCGACAAATGTTGTTGTAGGTACTTTAGGTATCCCGAACTTGTTATGATGAAGCTGGCCGGCGACGATTTCGACTGCGAGAGCGCCTACTATCTCATGATTTTGACGCACTCCGGCTATTTTCCCTAGCTGGTCGTCACTGACAAAAAGATCCACAAATCCAATATCTTGGGGGATTTTTAATTTCAGCCTATCTATCGCATGACGAACGAACGATGATTTGCTTATAATTACGTCAGGTTTGTATCGGTCATTCCATTTCTCAAAGCACTTTTCGCCAACGGACTCCTCATGATTACCCTCCGACATCCAGTTATGAACCGGACGGGGGTTGGGAAAAATCAGTGGAGGAATCCGGTGGCGGTAAGATATGTTTTCTTGCTCGCAAATAAAGCCGGCTGTCCAAAGTCGATTTACCGCATGATTCCATCCGCGATGCATGACCAATCCAATTCTCTTATATCCTAAGTTGATGGCTTTCAGTACGGCCATCCGCATTATCGAAAATTGATCGTTAGTTACGTTGTGTATTTCAGGATTGCTTGGAAGGTAGTCTATTTTAACAGCGTTCAGAGAGGGCCAATTCAAACGTAAGGCGGTGTCATTTTCCCTCGCATGAGAGGCGAGAATTACCGATGTTATGGCTCTAGTTCGTAGAATTGAATCGAGTCGTTCCTGCGTTAGATGGGGCTCTCGAAGCCAGAAGTGTTCTAGAGTGAATCCTAGCTCTGCGGCTTTTGCTAACGCGCCTTGGTGAAACTGATTATGTCCTGTGGCGTTTTTCCATCCGAAACGCGAATTCCAGCTCGTTATATAAGCAATCGTCGGCGGGTTCTTTCGTTCGAAGCATTGTCTACGGTAAGAAACCAATGCCTGAAGTACCGGGTCTCGCTGATAGCCAAGCTTCCTTGCAAGGGCCTGGATTCTAACTCGCGTTTCTATGGGAATGCGTGCCGAATTGCGCATGGCCAAAGAGACGGTGGTCACATGCACTTTCGCGATCTTAGCGACATCGCTCAGGACGACTCTGGGTGTATTGGCGACTTGAGGCACGTATTGGGGCAGGAGTGAGCGATGCTCGTTCGTCTGGCTCCCGCGAGGCAGGAGGGGTGAAGCTGAGCATCAGGGGTGTCTGCGGCCCATCAATCAACGTGGCGTTTGGCGTAGTGCCTCTACGCCTAAAGGCATAGTCATTCCTTTTCACTCGGAACTGCGCGTAATCCGGGTTTGACTGATTTGAAGCAAATCACCGTTTCCAAATTTAACGGCCTGAGGAAATGTGAGATATTTTACTGGTGAGGGCGTCCTAAATTGCCAAAGCCGATATATCCAGACACGTTAAGAATTTTAGATTTCTGAAATGAAAACTACCGCACAAAAACCGATACGTCTCATGTTGGTCGACGATCACATCGTCATGCGGATGGGATTGGCCTCAGCGACCAATGGGCAGCCTGACATGAAGGTCGTTGCCGAGGCGGAATGCGGAGAGACCGCGATCGACGCTTATAGAAAGTCCCAGCCCGATGTTGTCGTGATGGATCTTCGCATGGGAAAATTTGGCGGACTGGCCGCCATCAAGCAATTGAAGGCGGAGTTTGGTGCGGTGAAGGTTCTGGTCTTCAGCAACTATGCGAGCGGTGAGGAAATGTTTCAGGCGTTCAAGGCAGGTGCGTCGGGCTTTGTCGTGAAGGAAATGGCTTTGGAGCGTCTTTTGGAGGCGATCCGTCAGGTTAACCGAGGTGAGCAATATTTGCCCCCGGAAATCTCGGTGCGAATGACTAGTCGAATGTTTTCCAATCTGTCCCCCCGTGAGCTGGAGGTTTTGAACCTGGTTGGAAAGGGAATGAGCAATAAAGAAATCGGTTCGATGCTCGGCCTCACAGAAGGTACGGTAAAAGTTCATTTGACGAACATCCTTGATAAGCTCGATGTCTCGGATCGCACGCAGGCGATCATTAGCGCGATTAAGCGCGGCATTATCCAGCTGGAGTGAGGGCGAACATCCGCGTGAGTCGCGACTGTTGGATTCTGGTTTAGCGGAGCTGAGTTCTCCAATCGAAGCACATGGATCTGCACGTTAGCAGAGCCGGATTTCTCTGACTAAAGATATAGAGGATAAATCCTGACAGCCAACAGTGGGCTGTCTCAACTGACCGGACTTATTCCCGAAGAGAATCTTTGGGCAGAGAGAATCTGCGGCCACCGCTCCTGAGCCGCGTTTCGAGAGCAACCCCGCCCCTTGTAACCCATCCCGAGCACGCCGATGAAATTCTTCGTATCCTGTACTCTATCGGTTTTCTTGAGCGCCCTTGCGATGAGTGCCCAGCCAAGCGTCAGCATTGATCTGGATGCGCCGGGCAAGGCGATCAGCACGGATCTTTTCGGCATATTTTTCGAGGATCTCAACTATGCGGCCGACGGTGGTCTCTATGCCGAGTTGATCCAAAACCGGTCATTCGAGTACCGGGCGAGCGAGCAAAGTACCTGGGGGCCGTTTGCCTTTTGGGAGTTTATCAAAAAGGGCGACGGTGATGGGCACGTCGGATTTGGCGATGCGCGCCCGGTTCATGCGAATAACGAAAATTATCTTTTGCTGACCGTCATCAAGCCGGGCGATGGCGTTGGCATCGGCAATAATGGCTTCGACCAGATTCCCGTGCGGGCCGGGCAGCGTTACCATGTTTCGTTCTGGGCCTATCAGGCATTCATGGGGCGCAAGTGGGGCGGCGGCGGGGTTGATCAGGGCAAACCGATGCCGGTGACAGTGCGGCTCGAGTCGAAGGATGGCTCGGTTCTGGCCAGTCGAAAAGTGTACGTCAGCGGGCGCGCCTGGACCCAGTATGCGGTGGAATTGATTCCCGAAAAGACCGACGAACACGCGCGTTTTGTATTGCTCGCGCATGAGCAGGGAGGGCTGGCCCTCGATATGGTTTCGTTGATGCCGGACGACACGTTCCGCGGGCGCTCGAACGGGCTGAGGAAAGACCTGGCCTCAACAATCGCGGACCTCAGGCCACGGTTCATGCGGTTTCCCGGCGGTTGCCTCGTGCATGGCCCCGGCGTCCGGTATTATTACGATTGGAAACACACGGTGGGGCCGCTCGAACAGCGTGTCGCGCGTCGCAATTCGTGGGGTTACCACCAAACGATGGGACTGGGCTACCACGAGTACTTCCAGTTTTGCGAAGATATGGGGGCGGTTCCCGTGCCAGTGGTGACGGCGGGCGTCTGCTGCCAGCACGCGGGGGATTCGCCCGGGCGCGGTCAGGAAGGGCTGCCTCTGGAGGAAATGCCCGGCTATATCCAGGATGTGCTGGATTTGATCGAGTGGGCCAATGGACCAGCCGATTCGAAATGGGGCGCGGTTCGCGCGGCGGCAGGGCACCCGGCACCTTTTGGGCTCAAGTACCTGGGTGTCGGTAATGAAGACGCCATTACACCGGAGTTCAAGGAGCGGTTCCGGTTGATCCATGCTGCGCTGAAAAAGAAACACCCGGAGATTGTCGTCATCGGCACGTCGGGGCCGTTCGCGAATGGCGAGGATTTCGACAAAGGATGGGCCTTCGCGCGTGAATTGCGGCTGGAGATGGTGGACGAACATTATTACGTCTCGCCACAGTGGTTCTGGGACAACCTCTCGCGCTACGACGCTTATGACCGGAGCGGCCCGAAGGTTTATCTCGGCGAATATGCCGCCCACGATGAGGGCAAACGAAACACGCTCAGGTCGGCGATCGCCGAGGCCGCTTATCTCACGAGCCTGGAGCGCAACGGCGATATCGTGACGCTGGCCTCGTACGCGCCGCTGCTTGCCCGGCGCGGGCACACGCAATGGACGCCGGACATGATCTATTTTAACGCGGCCAACGTTTTCCCGAGCCTCAATTATACGGTTCAAAAACTGTTCGGGCATCATGGCGGCGACGTTTATGTCACGACGGAAGTCTCCGGGTTGCCCGCCCGTGCGAAGCTCGCGGTATCGACCGTTCGCGACAGCAAGAGCGGCGACATCATCGTCAAGATAGTCAACGGAGCACCGGCGGAGCAGCCCGTGCGCGTGCTGATCAAAGGGGGCGGCTCGCTGCCGTCCGCGGGTGCTGAGCGCATCATTTTCGGCGGAGCGTCGGAAGACGCGGTTAATGCCGACGGCGAGCCTCCGGCAGTCGAGCCGAGAAGCGAAAGCGTTCAAGTGTCACGCGATTTCGAATACCGCGCGCCGGCCAGCTCGCTGACCATCCTGCGCATTCGCAGCCGCTAACGATCCTCCCTCCAACGCGATTTACCCATGCGCCTCCTGAACTCATCTCTTGCGCGGCTGGTCATCGGCATGACCGCCGGCCTGTCCCAGTTTTTCGCGGTCGCGCAGGCGGCTTCGTGGACCGCCGACAATGGCAACGGTACGTTCACGAACCCTCTTTTTTATGACGAGGTATCAGACCCCGACATCATCCGTGTGGGTGAGGATTATTATCTGGCGGGAACCACCATGCATGCGGTGCCGGGCGTGGTGATCCTGCATTCGCGCGATCTGGTTAACTGGAAATTTCTCAGCTACGCGTTCAACCGGATCGACGTCGGCCCGGAGTTCGCTCTTGAGGGCGGCAAGGAGGCTTATGGCCAGGGAATCTGGGCGCCGTGCATCCGCCATCACGCGGGGAAATTCTATGTTTTCTCCAATATCAATGGCCACGGGATGCAGGTTTTCACGGCCACTGATCCGGCTGGTCCGTGGGAGCATCGGAATCTGGGCGGGAGCATTTATGACCTCTCGGTTTTATTCGACGACGACGGGCGTGTCTATGCGGTGCATGGGTATGACGAGGTGAAATTGATCGAGCTAAAGCCGGATCTAAGCGGTTTCATCGACGGTAGCGACCGAGTGATTATCCAGAAGGGGAACGCAATGGGGGAAGGGCATCATTTCTATAAAGTTCGCGGCCGGTACTATATCATCAGCGCGAACTATTCTCCGGTCGGTCGCATGCAGGCGGCTCGTTCCGACCGGATCGACGGTCCATACGAGACGGCCGTGATCAGCACGCGGGAGACGATGGGGACGCAGCGCGGGTGGCTGGTGCAGAACGTCGGGATCGGCCGTCCGGTTCCCGAGCCGGGCGCGACTTTCCAGCTGACCCCGCCGTCGGAAAATTTCCTCGGTGCCGTGCCGCTGCACCAAGGAGGCATCGTGGATCTGCCCAACGGCGACTGGTGGGGATTTTCGATGATGGATTTCCGGGCGATCGGCCGCACCACGTTCCTTTCGCCTGTGACCTGGCACGACGACTGGCCTTATTTCGGCCTGTCCGGCAATTTGGGCCGCTCTCCGCGCACATGGCTCAAGCCCGCCGTGCGGGAGACGGTTGCGCCAGCGGCCCCCTATGAGCGCAGCGACGATTTTTCGTCGGACAGGTTGAAGCCGGTCTGGCAGTGGAATCATAATCCGGTGGAGGGGAAATGGTCGCTTGCCGAGCGCCCCGGCGCGTTGCGCCTGCGCACCCTGCCCGCGAGCCAGTTTCTTTGGGCGAGAAACACCCTGACGCAGCGGGCGATCGGGCCGGTGTCGTCCGCCACGGTGGAGCTCGATGGCTCGAGCCTTCTCCCGGGCGACGTCGCCGGGCTCGCGTTGCTGAACATGCCGTTCGCCTCGCTTGGCATCAGCCGATTGGATACGGGATTCACGCTTCGCTGGTACGATCAACGGACCAACGAGAGCCTTGAGCGGCCGCTGTCGTTGCCCCGCGTTTTTCTCCGCGCGTCGGGGGATTTCGACAACGACACCGCCAGCTTTAGCTACAGCACTGACGGCAAAAAATTTTCGCCGCTCGGCGGGGAGATACGCCTGCCGTACCAGCTGAAAACTTTCCAGGGCGTCCGCTACGCGCTCTTCGCCTATAACGCCGCGGGCCGCGAAGGCGGAGCGGCGGACTTCCTCGATTTCCAGGTCGATGAGCCCTTGGCCGACCGCTCGAAAAACATACCGCTGGGCAAAATCATTTCCCTGACGAATCTTTCCAACGGGTCCATCGTGTGGGCGAATCCGCACGGGATGCTTCACTCGGCGCAACCGGGGTCGCAACAGGCCGAAGGCAAATCGGCGCGTTTCCGCGTGCATGATCGCGGTCAGGGCCGGGTCGCGCTCGAAGCGCTCGACGGCACGGGATTTCTTACGGTCGTCGGCGCGGGGCTTGCCGCCGACGTGCGTCCGCTGCGAGGCGAATCGGCCGGGAGTCTTTTCCAGTGGCAGGATATGCTGCGCGGGCAGTGCATGCTGCTTTCGCTTAAAACGCACCGGTTTGTCGGGATCGATCCGGTCACGGGAGAACCGTATGCGGCCGATTGGGAGGGGGCGCGGCCCGATCGCAAAGACGGGACGGTTTTTTCCTGGCGTGAAGTCTCGCCCGAATGATCGCCGAAAATCTGAACTTCCTCCGGGCGCTTCGGGCGCGACTGACCGGCCACTTACTTTTATGAATACACGCTCTCTTCTCAGACTTTCCATTGCGGCGCTCGGATTCGCCGCGGCCCGGCTTGCGGTGCTGGCCGATCCTTCGGAGATCCCGGATGCGCCTGGCTCGAATCCGATTTTCCGGGATGTTTTCACGGCCGATCCGGCGCCCCTTGTGGTCGGCGACACCGTTTATGTCTACGTCGGTCGGGACAACGCCAAGGACAAGGAGATGTTCACCATGCCCGCCTGGCTTTGCTATTCGAGTAAGGACATGAAGACGTGGACCGCGCACGGCGAAGTGCTGCGGCCGACCGATTTCACCTGGGGCGAGCCCAACTCGGCTTGGGCCTCCCAAGTGGTTCAAAAGGACGGGAAGTTTTATTTTTACGCGACCTTGCGCGGAGATCAAAGCGCGCGGGGAAACAACATCGGCGTCGCCGTCGCGGAGAGTCCGCTGGGACCGTTCAAGGATGCGATCGGGCGGCCCCTCATCCGCAACGACATGACACCGGAAGCGAAGCGCCCCTGGGAAGACATTGATCCGACCGTCTTCATCGACGACGGCGGCACGGCGTGGATGTCGTGGGGTAACGGCGATTGTTACCTGGTGAAGTTGAAGTCGAACATGGTCGAGATCGACGGCCCCATCGAAAAAATCGACCTGCCCCACTATGTGGAAGGACCGTGGATCTATAAGCGAGGCGCTCTCTACTATCTCGTGTATGCGGCAATCGTCCCGCCGCTAGGCTCCGAGCAAATCGCCTACGCGACGGCCCCGCAGATCAAAGGACCGTGGACCTATCAAAGCCTCATCACCGGTCCGGCCAAAAACAGCTTCACGATCCATCCGGGCGTCGTGGACTTCAACGGGCAGTCGTATTTCTTTTATCACTTCGCCGGGCTCACGCTCAATGGCGAGGCTGGCGCGCTTGGCCGACGCGCGATTTGTGTGGAGTATCTGCATTACAACCCGGACGGGACCATTCGCCCCATAACGCAGACCGTGGAAGGCGTCAGCGTGCCGCCGAAAAACTGATCCCGGCAATGTTCATGTCATTTTTTTCCAGAACCGCTTTCGCCATCGCCGTAGCAGTCGCCGCATTTGCGGCGGTCTCTGTTTTTGCGGGAGATGAGGCAGGGGCCTGGGTGAACCCGATCGTGCCTCAGCGCGCCGATCCGCATGTGATTTTGCATTCGGACGGATATTATTATCTGACTGCCACCGTGCCGGAGTACGATCGGATCGAGATTCGGCGCGCGCGAACGCTGGCCGGTCTGGCAGGAGCCGTCCCCAAGACAGTCTGGAAGCGACTGCCTTCAGGGCCGATGTCCGGAGTAATTTGGGCGCCGGAGCTGCATTTTATTGGAGGCTCCTGGTATGTCTATTTCTCGGCCGGAAACGTGGCGAAAAACTGGGAGGCGATTCGCCCCTGCGTGATTGAAAACGCGGCAGCGAATCCGCTTGAAGGCGAATGGACCATGAAGGGCCGGATAGTGACCAAATGGGACACCTTCGCGCTCGATGGGACTACCTTTGAGCATCGGGGCGTGCGGTACTTCGTGTGGGCCCAGGTCGAACCCGGAAAAACGGGCACGAACATCCTGATCGCGCGAATGGATTCCCCGGTCTCACTTGTGGGCGAGGAGGTGGTGCTGTCGCGTCCCGAGCTGCCGTGGGAGCAAAAAGTTTTTCACGTTAACGAGGCCCCGGCGGCGCTCGTGAAAAACGGCAAGGTGTTTCTCGCGTACTCGGCGAGCGCCACGGATCACCACTATTGCATGGGTTTGCTCACGGCCCCGGCGGACGCTGATCTGCTGGACCCGAAATCGTGGACCAAGTCCGCCGACCCCGTGTTTCAGAGCGACGACAACACGAGCCAGTACGGGCCGGGCCATAACTCGTTCACGACGACCCCCGACGGCAAGACGGACATCCTCGTGTATCACGCCCGCAACTTCAAAGAGATCGCCGGTGGGAACGCGCTGGCCAATCCCGACCGCGCCACCCGGGCGCAGGAGATCCGCTGGAAGGCGGACGGCACTCCAGACTTTGGGCGTCCAGTCGCCGATGGTCCGTACCGGATTTCCAATCCGTGACGGACATGCAAAAGCCTCCAGCGAAAACGCGCCGCCCGATTCACCCATCCCGAAAACTCAATGAAACGCCTTCTTTCGATAGCTGCCCTGACGCTTCTTTTATGCCGCGCGCTGCCTGCCCATGAGCTCAGCAGCCCCGACGGCACTATCGAAGTCAGTTTGAAATGCGGCGACGACGGCGCGCTTTCGTATGCCGTCCGCCATCACGGACGGGTGGTGCTGAAGCCGTCGCCGCTTGGTCTTGAGACGAGCATCGGCAGTTTCTCCGTCGCGTTGAGCGAAGCCGGTACGGCCACCGTGCGTATCGACGAGCGCTATACGTTACCGCACGGAAAAGTCAGCGCTGTCCACTATGTCGCCAACGAGCTCACCGCCTCGTACAAGAATGCGAAGGGCGATCTGTTGACCGTGATTTTCCGGGTGAGTGACCGGGATGTGGCGTTCGCCTACCGCGTTTCCGGTCCCAACCGGTTTCGCATCGTCGTGGCGCGCGAGTTGACCGGTTTCAAATTTCCCGAGGAGACGACCGCGTTTGTGACTCAGCAGGCCGCGGCCGGAGGCGGCTGGATGGGCACCAAGCCGAGTTATGAGGAGGGTTACTTAATGGATGTGCCTGTCGGCACAAAATCGCCAGTCGGGCTGGGGTTCACCTTCCCTGCGCTTTTTCGCCTGAGGAATGATGGCTGGGCGCTCATATCCGAGACGGGCGTATCCGGAAACTATGCGGGATCGCGTCTCGGCGATCCGCTGGCCGACGGACTTTATCCGCTCGTATTTCCGGAGAGAGCCGAAAACGGCGGAGTGGGGGACGCGACGGTGTCGGCTTCGCTGCCTTTGCTCACACCGTGGCGCACAATCACGATCGGCTCCACGCTGGCGCCCATCGTCGAAACGACCGTGGCCACCGATGTGGTAAAACCGCTCTACGCGCCGTCGCAGACCTACAAGCCCGGGCGTGCCGCGTGGAGCTGGCTGCTCTGGCAGGATCCGAGCATGAACGAGCCGGACCAGCGCACCTTCATCGATCTCGCGGCCGCGCTGGGCTACGAATATATTCTCATCGATGCGCTTTGGGATGTGAATATCGGGCGCGAGAAGATGAGCGGACTCGTCGCCTATGCCCGATCGAGGGGCGTGGATGTGCTGCTGTGGTACAACTCAAATGGCAGCTGGAACGATGCGCCGCAGACTCCCCGCGACTGTCTCGACTCCGCCCATGCGCGACAGCGCGAAATGGAGTGGCTGCGCTCGATCGGCGTGAAAGGGCTCAAGGTCGATTTCTTCGGCGGAGACAAACAGGCGACGATGAAGCTCTACG
Source organism: Nibricoccus sp. (assembly GCA_049840895.1). GTDB lineage: Bacteria > Verrucomicrobiota > Verrucomicrobiia > Opitutales > Opitutaceae > Nibricoccus. The sequence goes on from JASGJB010000065.1 coordinate 172,196, forward strand.
AAGACATGCTGACCGACGCGAACGCGCACGGCCTGATGCTGAACTTCCACGGTGCCACGCTCCCGCGGGGTTGGGAGCGCATGTATCCGAACTTCATGACGAGCGAGGCGGTCACCGCCTCGGAAAACCTCGTCTTCTCGCAGGGCTTCGCCGACCGAGAAGCCTTTAACAGCACCGTGTTTCCTTTTGTGCGAAACCCGGTCGCGGCGATGGACTACGGTCCCGTCGTGCTGAACAAAGTGCTCTCCCGCGATCAGCAGCGCGGAACCGTCCGCCGGACCACCATAGCTTTTCAACTCGCAACCGCCGTGTTGTACCAATCGCCGCTCCAGCATTTCGGACTGACTCCCGGGAATCTTGTGGAGCAACCCCCGTTTGTCGTCGATTTTCTCAAGCAAGTGCCGGTGGCTTGGGATGAGACCCGCTTTGTGGCGGGTTATCCTGGCCGCTTTGCGGTGCTGGCGCGGCGCAGCGGGAAACGCTGGTATCTCGCCGCGACAAATGGAGAGAAAGAGCGGAGAGAGATCACGCTGTCGGTTCCTTATCTGGCGGGGAAGACGGTTACCTTGATCCATGACCGGCCGGATCGCGAAGTCGGGAGCGGTCCCGTTTCCGTCGGGGCCGATGGCCATGTCACGCTGGCGCTCGAAGCCGGGGGCGGGGCGGTTCTTTTCAACCAAGAATAGTTCAGCGAAAAGCGACGATCCAATATCCTATGAAAATGAATACAGTCCTGTCTTGCGTCCTCGGAGTCTTCTTGGCCATCGCGGCCCGCGCCGGCACGGCGGACGCCCAACCCGCCAGCGGCAGTCCCCGCGTCTTTCGCTACACGAACCCCATCACACGCGACGCGGATTTATCGCTGCGCGATCACTTCATCATCAAAGTGGGGTCGCAGTGGTTCTGCACCGGGACTTCGAATCCGGTGTGGACGGGCCCGAATCCGGGCGTGCGCCTGCTCGTCTCCGACGATCTTATTCACTGGAGGCACCACTCATGGCTGATCGACGCGGGCAAGCTCCCGCCGGATTGCCCCTACAACGGTCGTTTTTGGGCGCCGGAAATCCATCACATACAGGGGAAGTACTGGCTCACTGTGAACAGCGGAAAAGTTACCGGGGAAGACCCCAAAGGGATGAAGACGCACAGCGTCTGGCTGTTCGAGGCCGATGCCGTGACCGGTCCGTACCGTTTGGTAAAGGGCCCGCTCACGCCGCAGTACAATAACGACGCCACCCTGTTTGAGGACGACGATGGCAAGACGTATCTCTATTGCAGCGGCAACGGCCTTTGGCAGGCGGAGATCGACCTGAAGACGGGCGAGCTTGCGGCGCCCATCCAGAAGTTCCTGGACAAGCGCGAACCCGGTTATCCGGAGTGGATGATCGGTGGCATCGAAGGGCCGTTTGTCATCAAGCGGGATGGCGTTTATTTCATGTTTTTCTCGTCATGGACTCGGGGATACGAAGTGGCTCTTTTGAAGTCGAAAGCCCCGCTTGGCCCCTGGGAACTGGTTTCGCGCGAGCCGATCTTTGGCACGCGGAAGAAGGGCTATCGGCCCGAGCTCGCGGCCGAAGGCGGCTACGCGCATTTGAAGTTCCAAGACACGGAGGATCCTTATTGCGAGACGGGGCACAATTCGCTGTTCGAAGGCCCGGATGGGAAACTGTGGAGCGCCTGCCATTACTTCATGGATGAGAAGCGGCCGTATCCCTACTGCCCGGACCTGAAGCCGTGGGAGAAAACGCCGCAGCTTGGATTCGAGCCTGTGACTTACCGGGATGGCCGGTTCTATATCGGCAAGGCCACCTGGACAGAGCAGGTGCTGGAGTACTGACATGAGTGGCTGCGCACATCCCCGGCTCCCGGCAGCCCGGGAGTGGCGCGTGGTCGGTCTGGTGGTCGTATTTGCGCTGGCGCTCGTGGACGTTTTCGCGGGCGGCCTGCGTCAGGTCGTAAACTTCAACCGCGACTGGCTCTTCAAGCGAGGCGACATCGCGGACGCGGCGGCGACCGATTATGACTGCGCTTCCTGGGAGCGAGTCGGCCTGCCTCATTCGTTCAGCATTCCTTACTTTGCGGCGGGGAGTGAATTTTACGTTGGCTATGGCTGGTATCGGAAAGCTTTCGAGATTCCCGCAGAGTGGACGGGGCGGCGCCTTTTCCTCGATTTCGAAGGGGCCTTCCAAGAGGCCGAAATTTTCGTGAATGGGCGCCCGGTGGGCAGACATCTGGGCGGCTACACCGGATTCGAGATTGAAATCACGGATGTGGCAAAAACCGGGAGTAATGTAGTCGCGGTTCGCTTGAACAACCTCTGGAACCCGCGACTCGCGCCGCGTGCGGGCGAACACGCGTTTAGCGGCGGACTCTATCGCAACGTCTGGTTGGTCGCAAAAGATCCACTGCATGTCGCCTGGTATGGCACATGTGTGACAACGCAGGCCGTTTCCGAGGCGAGTGGTATTGTAAAAGTGGTGACTGAAGTGGTAAACGGGTCCCAGACATCGAAGACATGCACCGTCCATACGGACATTTTGGACCCCAATGGTAAGACTGTCGCGCGATTGCGCTCAACCCAGACCGTCGTGCCCGGAGAGACTGTCGAATTCGTACAGGTAAGCGATCCTGTACCCGATCCGCTGATCTGGTCGCCCGAGCAGCCGCACTTGTATGAAGTGAAAACGACTGTTTGGGACGGTGACCGGCCGGTGGATGACTGCGTGTCGCCGCTGGGGTTCCGCTGGTTTGAATTTACGGCCGACCGCGGGTTTTTTCTCAACGGTAAGCACCGCTACTTCAAGGGAGCGAATGTTCATCAGGATCGCGCGGGATGGGGCGATGCCACGACCAACGCCGGGTTTCATCGAGACGTGCGCATGATGAAGGATGCGGGCTTCGATTTCATCCGCGGGGCTCATTATCCGCATGCGCCCGCATTTTCGGCGGCGTGCGATAAGATCGGCATGCTATTCTGGTCGGAAAATTGTTTCTGGGGGACGGCGGGCTTCAAAAGCCCTTGGGCATCGAGCGCGTATCCAACGAATCCGGATGACGAGCCTGCCTTCGAGGCCAGCGTGAAGAACTCCATGCGCGATATGATCCGGATTCATCGCAATCATCCCAGTGTAATTGTGTGGAGTACGGGCAACGAAGTCTTTTTCAGCGATCCCAACGTGATGCCGAAGGTGAGGCGCTTTTTGAGCGAACTGGCCGCGTATGCGCGTGAGCTTGATCCCACGCGGCCGGTGGCGATTGGCGGGAGTCAGCGAGGGGACACGGACAGGCTCGGTGACATCGCGGGCTATAACGGTGACGGTGCGCGCTTATTTCCTAATCCCGGTTTGGCGAACGTGGTTTCCGAATATGGTTCTACGATCGCCGACCGGCCCGGCCGTTACGAGGCTGGCTGGGGAGATCTGCCAACGACTCCTGGGGCGGACCCGGCAGAGCTGTATCCTTGGCGGTTACCGTGGCGAAGCGGTGAGGCGATCTGGTGCGGCTTTGATCATGGCAGTGTTGCGGGCCGGAAGTTTGGAGCGATGGGGATAGTCGATTATTTCCGTTTACCGAAACGACAGTGGTATTGGTATCGGAATGCCTACCTCGGAATTCCGCCGCCTGAGTGGCCAGGGACTGGGATACCGGCTGCGTTGAAGCTGACTGCGGACAAGGTTGAGATCGGCGCGGTCGATGGCACCGATGATGCGCAATTGATCATTACAGTTTTGGACCATGAGGGGAATTCTGTGAATGCTTGCCCGCCGGTGACGCTAACCATCGAATCCGGGCCGGGCGAATTTCCAACGGGACGCGAAATCACGTTTGTCGTGGACTCGGATATTCCGATACGAGACGGTTCGGCCGCGATCGACTTCCGTTCGTATCACGCCGGCGAGACGGTTATTCGCGCCACTTCTCCGGGTCTGCATGGCGCGGTTATCCGCCTCACATCCGCAGGAGGCCCTGCGTATGTTCCTGATGTCACTCCCGTCGTGAAACCCCGGCCCTATGCGAGATTTTCCATCCAAGCGCATCAGGCTGTTGAAGAGCTTTTCGGCCGAAATACGCCCACCCGCACCAGCAGTGAAGATGCGGGACACGCCGGGAGTGCTGCTAACGACGGAAATCCGCTGACTTCCTGGCGGGCCTCTCTTGACGACTCAAAACGATGGATACTCGTGGACCTCGAGCGCATAGTTGACGTTCGACGAATCGGAGTGACCTTCTCTTCGGCCAGCCGCTGGAGGTACCGCGTAGAAATATCCCCGGACGGCGAGCGCGATTGGACGGTGCTGTTGAATTCGGCAGACGATGATTCCGGAATTAACATCAAGCCCGTCATCGCGGGCGCCCCGGCGGGGCGTTTTGTCAGGATAACGTTACAGGACGGGCAGGCCGAAATCGCTCCGGCTGTTGCGGAGGTTGTTGTTTGGGGAATCCCGGCGGGGCACTGAACGCTCTTCCAAAGTTCAAAGTGAGATCGTGATCGTGTTGCAGTTTTATGCCTTCATGAAGCACCTGTTGGGTCGATGGGCTCGGACGAACTGGTTTCCTCAATAGGCACGCTCACTTTGACGATAGTTCCGGTTCCGAGCGCGCTCGAAATGGTCAGTTCGGCCTTCATAGATTTTGCGCGTGAGCGAAGTCCGCGCAGTCCGAAGTGTCCTTCTACTGTGGCACGCGCCGCAGGATCGAAACCCTTGCCGTTATCGGCTACCGTAAGGGTGAGGAATTTGGCGTCTTGCTCCAGGCTTACCTCGATCTGGCTCGCGTCGGCATGTTTCACGGCATTGGTAATCGCTTCCTGCGCGATCCTGAGGAGATTGTGCTGGATGTCGGGCGGGATGAAGTCGGCAACCTCCTGAAGCGTAACGCTGATATCGACCGATCCGGGGCTGATGTAACCCGCCAATTTACGCAATGCGTCGCCCAAGTTGGAGTTTTGTAGAAGCGGGGACTCCAAGTTCCACACGGCCTGCTGCACCTCTTCCCGCGAGTAGGAAAGCATGCTGCGCATCATGCTTAGTTTCGCGTGCAACTGCGGGGTGACGTCGGCGTCGCGAATAGTGGAGTCCAAATGCAATATGGTGCCGCTGAGACCCTGCTGCACGCTGTCGTGGATCTCGCCGGCTAGGCGGCTGCGTTCGGCGTGGGTGGCGGCATTGCGACTCTCTTCGGCCAGTTTCCCCATGGTCACTTCCAACTCCTTCGTTCGCTTTTGCACCAAGTGCTCGAGGATCGCATTTTTTTCCAGGGAGCGGTGGTTGATCCATCGAGCTATACCTCCAATCAATAGCAGAAGTGCACAAAAGTAGGCTGTGTAGCTCGTAGCCGTCTTGTACCAAGGTGGCTCAATCACGAACGCGAAAGCAAAAGGTGCTGAGCCCGAAACTCGTGGCCTAACCTGTCGAACTTCCAAAAGATAACTTCCGTCTTGAAGCTTAGGGAAACGAAGGGAAAGGCTGGGGTCGACGGGAGACCACGGCTCTGACGAGCCAAGTCTATACTCATACTGCGGAGGCGACCGCCAGGCGTATGTTCCGGAGAAGAAACGAAAACTTAAGCTATTGTCATCAAACGACAATTTTAACGCTTTCGAATCTTGGCGGGAGTGATCCAACAGTTCTATATTTCTTCGGTCTGCCTTCAAGGATACGGGCATAATACGGGCAAGCTCGTGGTGCACAGACACCGTTCGCTCCACATGGTAGAGTGACCTTCCAGCGCCTATCCAAATCTGATTGTCCGGTAACAAGGTAACGGTTGGATATGCGTCGTTCCTTAGTTCAAATGTTGTTGAGTCTATCTCGTAGCTTCCGTCTCGTGGCGTGAGGGTGACAATGCCTTGGGAATGGCTGGCCCAAAGCGCTCCTGTTAGGTCTTTTTTAATGCGCAGAAGCCAATAGGGGGATTGCTTGAGAAGTTTGTCGATCTCGGGCGCTTGGCAAAATGACTGAGTGTTTTCGTCGTAGTACTCTCTCTGGCCCGTCGGGCCACTAAAGATGATTATGTTCTCGATTATTCCAATGTTTGTCCACTGAGTGCCAGGCCAAGACAGCCTGATACGCTTCATCTCAAGCTTTCCGTTGTTGAGAGAAAGGTGAGCGACTTGATCGCCTCCGAGTTCGATCCATAATCCACGGTGCTCTTCGATATGAATGGGTGAGTCTCCTACGCCAGGGATACGCGAGGCGCATTCGACCCACTTGCCTTCTACGTGGCGAAGGACGGCGATCTCACGGCTACCAATCGCGATGCAAGTCTCGGAATCGATGAAGCGAAGGCCTGCAACGTTATCGATTGTGATTAAGGGCGTAAACTCCCCGTGATCGCTTACCGAAAATACACCCGAGGGATTGCCCATAAGCAGATGCGTTCCACTGGCTGCGATGTAGTCCGACTGAAGCGCTGATTTGCTGGAGAGCGCTTGAAAGGTTGGGGGATGTCCCACGGCTGATTGCTTCGCTTCGTACAGCGAACCATTCGAGCAGACGAAAACTCGATCACCTTTCTTGGCGATGTGAGGCCAAACCACGCTTAGGCCCAGCTGCTGCCCGAAGCTGGTCAACGGGGAGTCGTAAAAAATTCTGTGAACAGCGCTTTCCCCTGCCACCCAAAGTACGCCAGTTTCGCCTGATGCTATAGATCCGACGCGTCGAAATTCGGGCAGCATAAGTGACCACATCAGAGTACCCTTTGGGGAGAAAATATAGACGCCCTTTCCTGCCACTGCGAGGGCGATGCCGCCCTCGTGGAGCCGCTCCATCGCTGTAATCTTTCCTGCTACCTGGTACGTGGACTGTGGTACCCAGGGCGTGGCCGTCTCCCCGTCAAAAGTCATTAACGTTCCATCTTTTAGCGCCAGTAGCGTGCGAGTTTCATCTAAGACCGCGGCGTATTCAACAACCATGCCATCCAGGCCGGAGCCCGTGACCATCTTACTCGACTCAGAAGAGACTAAGAGTTCCCGAAGTGAGGTGTCTTGGCAGGATACGAAAACTCTGTTCCCGACGGGAAATGCGGCTGAGACTCGAGGCAAAGCGAAGAAGCGGTTTTTGGCGTCTAAAAAATCTCGATAAACAACGCCGTTCAGCTCGTAGAAAAACATTCCATCCTTCGTCGGAAACAGCTTGTTGAATGGCGTGACACGCGTCCACGCAGGGGCGTCAGTGGGAACAAGGGACGAGTTCCGAAATTTGCCGTCTGGGGTGATCTCTATGGTGCCCCATGACCCGCGACCTCCATAATAATATTTCCCGTCGGCGAATCTGATGGTCGTCATCAGATCCCGCGAATTAGAGTTTGAGTCGATCTGGGAAACCCAAGACGAGTCATTAAGAACCGAATACACGCCGTCGTACATAACCGCAATGCGGCCGAAAGCGTCTAACCCGAGTCGCAAGCCCCGAGGTACATTTCCGATCTCGTCTAGCGGGTAAGTTCTTATGAAAGGAAGTCCACGAGGTTCTTTCGATTCATCTGATGCTGCGTTTGCGGTGGATGCCAGGCATACGAGGATGGATACAAGAATAAGGGGAATTTTTAGCACTTCAATGAGTCGACGAATAAGTCGATTCAGCGTGCGATCGGATAAAAATTCCCTGAGAAAATGTGGGCTCATGACGTGAGGTAAAATATCAGAAGGGGCGGATAAGCCCTGAGGTTCGCGCATTGACACGACGGGTGCGAGTTTCGAGTCGCAGTCGAGGGGAACATGAAACGCGCTAGCTATGACTAAAGTCATAATTCGGTCATAGACCTTTGTCTTCTTGATGATCCAAGCGACTCGGTTGTTCCATGTGAACGGAGAACTGCCCCCCCTTACTATCCCGCAGTTCTGCCAAAACACCCAGCCCCGATGAACACTAAATTGGTAGAACCGTGCCCAAGACGCACGATTTCAATGCTATTGCTGGCGATAACCGCTTCAGCCGGAACCGCCATTGCTCAGACTAAACCACAAGAAACTATAAACGGTTCGACTGTACCCGCGACCGAGACAGAGGAGACTATTGTATTATCTCCGTTTGAAGTTTCTTCGACTCGTGACACAGGCTACGCTGCGACCGAGACGCTTGCTGGCACCAGAATCCGCACAGAACTGAAGGACGTTGGTTCGGCGATCGGTGTCGTGACCAAAGAATTCATGCAAGATATCGGAGCGACCAACAGCAGTACTTTGCTTCAGTATACTACTAACGCGGAAGTGGCTGGAACTAGAGGTACGTATGCCGGTATGGGCAGTGGCCAAACCCTCTTCGAGGGGTTCTCGCTATCTGGTAATCAGCGGCTCCGTGGACTTGGTCCCGCGGATAACACGCGTGACTACTTTCTGACGGATATTCCTTGGGATTCGTTTAACGTTGATCGCGTTGATATCCAACGTGGACCGAATTCCATTCTTTTTGGTCTCGGAAGTCCGGCTGGCATTATCAATGCCTCAACTCGGAACGCCGACTTCGCCAATAAGGGCAATGCGGAGTTTCGCATCGGTTCTTATGGAAGCAATCGTGCATCCTTTGGGGTAAATCAGCAGCTCATTAAAAACGTGCTCGCGGTTCGAGTGGATGGCCTTTGGAGCGATCAAAAATTTCAACAAGAACCGGCCTTTCAGAAAGATAAGCGCCTTTATGGTGCCTTGCGATGGGATCCAAAAATCTTTGGCCCAGGCTTCAATACAAGTATAAAGATAAAGGGCGAACATGGTGAAATAACAGCAAATAGGCCGCGTACTTCTACCCCTTACGACAGTATTACACCATGGTTCAAAAGCACCGCTGAAGGTGGAGCTGGTGGTATAACGGTCAATGACCTCTACGCGCTCGGATCGAATGCGTCCACAACAAGCCCCTGGCTAAGGAGTATATCAGGCCAGCAAACGCCCACCTATTTCATTAACGGAAATAACGCGCAAGTATACTCGATTAACGCTGGATATATCAATAACGGATTCCTGAATAATAATGGTACTCTGCGTGGACCAGGCGACAATGCTGTTGGCCAGCGATACTCTGAAATTATCTATGGATTGGGCGGCTATCAGGACTATGCATTTAATGCAAAGCTGCCGTACTACAACTATGCTCAGTATAAAAATAAGATGCTGACGGATCCTTCAGTATTCAATTTTTACGACAAGCTAATTGACGGTAATAACAAGGGTGAAGGGGCTCAATGGGATGCCTACAATATAACAGTATCTCAAACCGGCTGGAAAGATCGGGTGGGTATCGAGTTCGCTTACGACTACCAGAAGTATGAGAGCAGTAACTGGAGTCTTCTGGGAGGCGCTCCGGCCATTAACATAGATGTGACGCGCATTATGCAGGACGGAAGCACCAATCCCAACTACGGTCGTGCATTCCTGAGCTCGACGGCTGGAGGCACAGGATCGGCAGGACTTAGCGAGCGTGAGAGTTTGCGCGCTTCGGCGTATGCGGAAATTCGTGCATCTGATTTTCTCGATCAAGGACTTCTCACGAAGATTCTTGGCCGGCACCGATTCAATGGAGTCGCAAGTGAAGAGACAAACTTCACTGAGACGCGCAATTATAATCGGTACGCAAATGATAATCGCTGGGATGCTTTCACTACACGCACCAACGGTTATTCTAACCTATTCACAAATCGAGCACCTGTTTCCCTCGTGTATCTTACGCCGGCGCTTTCAGCTGCGTCGGGATCGAATATCCCGCGTATTGGCAGTAACGTCCGCCTAAATGATGGCCCCGTCTATTTGTTCGATTCAACATGGATTGCAACCACCGTCCAGCCTTCGGATCCTTACACTATTCCTCCAGGGAATACGCAGCTAAATCGTGCTTTTAACCCAGCGCTCGTAACGAGTCAGGCATCCAATCAAGCAAATTATAGAGGATGGAATAATGGTACGCATCTTAACACATTGGCATTCGATGAAGGTGAGCCTCTTTACACCTCCGCAACTAAGCGCGAGCGTGTTGTCACGTCTTATGCCGGTACGTGGCAGGGCTTCTTGTGGAACGAGTCGATCGTTCCAATAGTGGGTTGGCGTTATGACACGGTTAAGACGCGCAGCAAAAACGCATTGCCTGATAATATTAATAAAGGATATCTTAAACTGGACGATTACGGGTACTCACTGCCCGACTTTCAGCCGAAGGATTATTACAAAGAGCACTCTCTCTCTGGTGGAGTTGTTTTTCACCTGAACAAGGCCATTGCCAAGAACTGGGATGACTCGATTCCTTTAAATATCAGTCTAACATACAACGATTCATCGAATTTTCAGGCACTTAGTGCTCGCGTAGATATGTATAATAATCGCATTGAAAATCCTCAGGGAAAAACAAGAGACTATGGTGTTCTTTTGGCGACCAAAGATAATAAATTTTCGTTGCGGGCAATTAAATATGAGACCGAAGTGTCTAATGCTACCGTTTCAACCAATAGCGGCTTCAGCAACCCGGTTGTTCAGGGTCTGAAGTTTAGAAACGTGTTTCTCTATCGAATGACCGGATATACTTGGGATACTCGTCGTCCATATAACGATCCAGGTCCGACATTTAATAATAGAAATTATTGGTCTCAGTCGTATGTGGATGCTAACGGACGGCCGGTTCAGACGATCAATTACCTGAACGATCCAAATCAATATGGGTCAACTGTTCCATCTACATCTGTCGGCTTGCAGACTCTTGACCAAGCTGCTCAACATCGGGATGCATCGATTCGGGCATGGAATAATATTCAAAATTATCTATCCAAGAACGGATATTTCGCCGCATGGGGATATACGCCAACCACGGCCTCCGCACTAACGGACCGTGCGACTTACGAGGCATCGCTTGATCCCGCGACTAATTTGCCCACGAACCCGCAATATATGCCGGAGATTGCCACGTTGCAAAACTATGGTGGCACTGCGCCGGCTGGTTATGCGATCACCGGAGATACTCAATCGGAAGGATATGAGTTCGAGCTGACTGCTAATGTCACGAGGAACTGGCGTCTCGCCTTTAATGCATCTAAGACCACCGCAACTTCAACCAACATCGGAAATGCAGCACTAAATGACTTCGTTACGTTTATGGACGCCCAGATGGCTGGTGTTGCAGGCGATATGCGTCAATTCAATGGAGACTACACCGCAAATAATGAAGTGAGGAAAAACTCAACGACTGGAGGGCGACCTATACCCTCCTGAACTACAGGAAAAAACAGACGCTTCTGAATTGCGCAAATGGCGTTATACCGTTGTGACTAACTACAATCTGACTCGTGGTTGGACTAAGGGTATTGGCGTTGGTGGTGCTTATCGCTGGCAAGATAAGGTTGTGTTGGGATACCCAATCTATACCAACGCAAACGGGTTAGCGGAGTATGACCTGAGCAAGCCTTATTATGGGCCTTCGGAAGCTGGTACGGATCTCTGGCTGAGTTATCAACGCAAGCTTACGGAGAAAGTTCGCTGGAAGATCCAGCTAAATGTTACCAATGCGTTCGAGAAGGAAGGCCTGATTCCGATCACGGTTCAACCTGATGGATCAACTTGGGCCGGTGTTTGTATGAAGCCGGTGCAAGAGTGGACACTTACGAACTCATTTGAGTTCTAATTGGGGTTAACGGGGACCCGGCGAGCATAGAAAGCCCGGGTCTCTTTGTATTAATATAATACAATCTCAACGTTAATTTATCGGAATATATTGTGGGTTAAATTGTTAATGAGAGATCGGCTTTGCATAATGTGTTTCGTGCGATTTATCGGAATTTTTTTATTCGACCGACAGGGCTTCATTTATAGCTGTAGCAGGCCGATAGTATTGATCGCTCTAGTGTTTGGGATGATTTCTAGCATTCTGCACGGTGGAAGCCTCGGACTGTCGGAGGACATTGTTGCGAATGATCGCTCTCACGGATCTTTCCCGCTTGTTGCCAACGGAAAGGCGGCACCAGTTTTTGTCGATTCAAATGATTACCCAGGCGTATTGCGAGCCGCGACCGATGTCTGTTCTGACGTGGAGCGAGTGTGTGATATTAAGCCAGTCCTCAGTTTCGATCGACCGAGTCAACTTGAGGCAATTGTAATAGTTGGAACGCTTGGACGTAGTGCGTTATTAAATCAACTGGTTAAGGAAGGCAAACTGCCAGCTGGGGATATTGAGGGTAAATGGGAGTCATTTATTATCGCCACGGTAAGCGATCCTCTGCCTGGCATCGGGAAAGCGTTGGTTATCGCGGGAAGTGATAAGCGCGGCACGATTTTTGGGCTATATGAGCTATCCGAGCAAATGGGAGTTTCCCCATGGTATTGGTGGGCGGATGTTGCGCCCAAGAAGCGACCTGAAGCGTTTGTGAACAGTGGAATATATTCATCGGGAGAGCCAGTCGTTCGATATCGAGGAATATTCCTCAATAATGAAGCGCCCTGCCTAACTGGATGGGCGGATGAAAAATTTGGAGGTCTTAACTCTAAGTTTTATACAAAGCTTTTTGAATTACTTCTACGCATGCGTGCCAATTATCTATGGCCGGCGATGTGGAATAATGCATTTAACGAGGATGATCCTGATAACCCAAGGCTAGCGGACGAGTATGGAATTGTCATGGGGACCTCTCATCATGAGCCGATGATGCGTGCTCATAAAGAGTGGACAAAGAGGCGCTTAGAGTATGGTAACGGAAAGTGGAATTACTCCACAAACGCCGAAGCTATTCAGCGTTTTTTTCGTGAAGGTATATCTCGTAATAAGAACTACGAGAACTTGGTCACTATCGGGATGCGTGGAGATGGTGATGAGGGAATGGAAAGTACTGGAAGCGTGGAATCTGATATCAAGTTGCTTCAGCGCATTTTTTCAGATCAGCGTCGTATCTTGACCGAAAGAGACTGGTGAAAGCGCCGAGCGAATTCCTCAGCTTTGGGCTCTTTTCACTGAAGTGCAGAAATTTTTTGAGAAGGGTCTGCGCCCGCCTGACGATGTCACATTGTTGTGGACCGATGATAATACCGGAAATCTTAGGAGACTACCGACAGAGAATGAACGTAAGCGCAGCGGAGGCGCGGGAATCTACTATCACTTCGACATGCATGGAGGCCCCTATGCCTATCAGTGGATCAATACGTGTCCGCTTCCCAAGATAGCGGAGCAGATGAATCTGGCTTACGAGTATGGTGCTAATCGCATATGGATAGTTAATGTCGGCGATTTAAAGCCGCTTGAGGTGCCGACAGAGTTTTTCCTGAGACAGGCATGGAACCCGGCTGCTTTGACAAAGGAAAAGGTTGCTGATTATACGAAACGTTGGGCTGCAAGAGAGTTTGGGGAAGAGTATGCGAAGGAAATTGCTGATATTGTTTCTAAATATAGTAAGTTCAATGGATGGAGAAAACCAGAGTTGGTTAAGCCGGAGACATACAGCCAATTAAATTATCGCGAGGCTGAGCGAGTGGAGTTGGCCTGGAGCGAGTTAGTAGGCCGATCGGAAAAAATCAGCGGACTATTACCCGTGGAAAAGCGTGATGCATTCTATCAACTCGTTTTACATCCGACTAAGGCTTCAGCGCTAGTCACAGAGATGAATATCCTTGCGGGGAGAAATCATCTTTACGCCAAACAAGGTCGGGCTAGCACGAACGCTACTGCAGCTAGGGTTCGCGAACTTTTTCATCAGGACCAAGCTGTAAGCGACTATTACAACAAAGAGCTTTCTGGCGGAAAATGGAATCATCTCATGGACCAAGCACATCTTGGTCAGTTTAGTTGGGAGCCACCGGTCGTGAATATTATGCCTCCGGTGTCCGAAGTGATTCCCGTTGATAACTCCAGTTATGGAGTTGCTGTGGAGGGCGATGTTAATACCTGGCCCGACCACTTTGGAAAGGCCTCGCTGCCAGTGTTTGATTCCTTCCTGCCCCGAAAGTCTTATGTGGAGGTTCTTGCCATCGGACGAAGGCCTTTTGATGTGTCGGTTGCTTCTGTGGATTCTTGGGTGGTCATCACGCCGGAAAAGCGGCCGGATGGCGACTATCGTTATTGGGTTACTATTGATTGGGAAAAAGTACCAGAGGGGGAATCATTTGGCCTGATTAAGATTCAAGGGCACCGAGGTGTCGTTAATGTCAAAGTTCCAGTCATAAAAGCCACCATCGCGCAGCGTTTGGCGGCTACTAAACATTTCGCGAGTCTGAGTGGTCCCATTGCGTTTCCTGCCGCAGGAGCGTCCGAAAAAACAGAGGTCGAAGGTGTGCGATGGGAAGAGGTTCCTGATTATGGTAGAGGAGAGTCTGCTTTGGCCATTTATCCTGTTACGGCCGCGAGTATTTTGCCGCCGGCCAAGGCGCCCCAACTGGAATACTCCGTTTACCTCCCTCGGCCCGGAAACTACACGGTTACATTGGTGCTGGGGCCGGTGATGGATTTCGTGCCTGATCGGGGAATGCGGATCGCAGCTTCATTTGACCATGAAGAGCCTCGGATTCTGGATATTTTTGCTAATCGCCAGTCGGAGACTTTCTTGGGCCGGGGATGGAACACGCAGTTCACGCGCGACGGCGTACGATTTTTGAAATCCAGCCACGTTATTAGTGAAGCTGGGTCCCATAAGTTAAAACTGACGATGGTAGACCCAGGTATTGTGATCGAAAGAGTCATAATTAGTGATCGTCCTGTTCCCGAGAGTTATTTGGGGCCAGAAAACTCTCCGCGTGTTAACTAGCGGGAGATCGAATGACCTACGATAAAAACGAGCGGCTGATTGTCGCCTGCTCAAGCACTTCGCGAACGGCTCTTTGGACTCACACCGCGGTGCGTGCTTTGCCGTTCTGGGAAGTTCATGGAAATCCAATGAAGTATAGGAGCAAGAGGCAACCGGGATTATCCGTAAACGTCGCATTGGGATGCCTCGTAGATAATCGACCTCCCGTAGATCGGAAGACCCGAATGTGAAGAATGGGCAACCGTTTGAAGGTTTCCGAAAATGTGGCGCAAGGGGTCGATTCGACTGTGTCGAAGCTTCCGGCCACGCTGCACGAAACGCCCCGCAGCATCACGGTCATAGATTCGGATCGCATCCGTGAATTTCCGCACGCCGGTGGATACATTCTATTATACGCCTGGAGTGTTTCAAACAGCACTGCCAGCGGTGCCTACCATTTCTACGCTCGTGGCTACCGCATGGAGCGTCTACCGCCGCTACGATTTCACGCAGGGTGCTCTCAAGAACCTTGGCGCCAGCCTGGGCGTTGTCTGGCAGGATGAGCGTCTTGGTGGCAACAGTGGTCGCAGCGCAACGGCTCCTGATCCGCTGATGATGCCTTCTTTCTATCACGTGGACGGCGGCATCTTCTACCGCATCAACAGCCGCATGGATGTTTCCCTGAGTATCGCGAATCTCTTCGATGAGAAAATTTTCGTGGCAGGCACCACCGGTGCGAATCTTGAGATTGCGGCACCACGCACGCTCTCACTGCGAGTCAGATACCGGTTCTGATAATATCTCGACTCGCGGGTGATGCTGCGTTCCGCATGACAAAAAGAGGCCCGTCAGGTCTTGGGACTTGGCGGGCTTTTTGTTTTCGGATTCGTTCAGATGCCATCTGACGATTTCCGCCAGCCATGAATCGTATCCCACTGCGATTCGAACTCAGCCTGGTTCACAGCGGCTTCAAAGGCCGGCCAGACAAATGCTCGGATCGATTCGAGCGCATCCTTCATGGCAAAATCTCCCAACCCATTGCGGCGGACAAACGCGCTCCATGCGGCGGCTTTTCGCTCGGAGAAATCCGGGGTAAGTGATGATGGCAGAATCTGGGGCAGGTCGGTATTGCGGCGGGCGAATGTGCGGGTGATGGCATCGCGCAACAGTTCTCCTTCGAACGAGAAATTACGGCTGAGAAACCAGAGATCGAAGAAATCCTTCATCCGGGTATTCGCTTCCCCAAGACGCACCGCCGCTTCCAATTTCTCAGCCACAACCGTGTAGATCGGATAAGCGCGCAGTTGTGGGCTGGCGAAGTCCAGCAACACCGGGAAGCTGACTTCTTCCGGCGCCGGGGTGACGACGTCGCCAAACCCAATATCCACCTGCAGAGGGATCCGCGCATTTTCTAATCGCGCTTCCAATGTCACACGAACGCCGGGATACGCCGCCTCTTCGCGGACTGGTACGGCCGCCACGCTCTCGGAGAGAAACCGAAGCCCGTCGGATTCGACGGCAAGTTCACACAGTTCCATGAACACCCGTTTCAACTCCTCGGTGTCGCTTTCCCCGAAACCGAGCAGATCCACATCGCGAGTGGGCCGATGTGTACCATCCGACCAGATCGCGAAGAGCATCGCGCCTTTAAGTAGAAACTTGTTCGCATGCTCTGAGCGGCTCAGCCGGTAAAGCAACCGCTCGATGCCAAAGCGTGCCAACACAAGGTCGAACGGTTCCTTGCGCCTTTGACTCAGCGTGAGCAGGCGCTGCCGGACGGATGCGGCCAGGTTCTTTTTGGGCTCGGATTTCACGTCAGACTTTCCAGATAGGGCTGCATGATTTTCGAAACGCGGCCGATGCGGGCATAGCGTTCGAGGTCTTTCATGGTCGCCCGGCGTTCCCGCCACGTTTCTCGTAGTGCTTCGATCGCCACGTCGATACCGATCTTGTTCCTGAATTTGAAGCAATCAGCGACCGTTTTGGCAGGACTGTAGACCCGTAGCGGCACGCCTTCCACTGGGTGAATTTCAATGCCTTCGTTGAGTGCTGCACCGGAGAAACGAACTACGCGGAGTCGAAGATTGGCGGAGCGTGGGCTCCACGCTTTATGATCGATGGCGAGCCAGACCTCGTGCGGACCTTGCGTCGTCAGACCGTGAAAACTGAGTGCAGAGAGCAGGCATATCACCCCGTTCGGAACCTGCTTCGCGATTTCTGCGAGACTGTGATGCTCGGTTACATCGGATTTGGGCATCCGGTAGAGCCCTCGACCGGCTTGCTCGACAAGGCCGGTTTGCAGAGCGTCGCGCATCTGGTTGCGATTGATTCCAAGCGCCGTCAGATCACGCGTTCGCAGCAGTGTGGTCGCGCGAAAAGCGTCTTTGAGGCGTTTCTTGAGTGGAGATGACATAACAAAACCTCGGCAAATATGCATAAATGCCGAGGTTTTGTAAACTCTGTTTCGAATGAAATCGGCCGGGGACGCTATCAAGCGGCTGACTCCGTGATGTCCTGATGCGCACAACGTTGCTGCACCTCTAAACCCATCAGCGCGAGCTCCCAGTCTTGGAAAACATTCTGCCGCCGATGCACGCGCAGACCAAGTTCGGTTGTGTGCAACTTCCATTTAGCAGAAGCGACCACACGTCGCTTTTCGCGATCATAGAGTGTGATGTCGCCTTCCGATCATCCGGGCGTTTGCAGCAGGAAAAATTCGACCGCTTCGTCGGGTTCGGAAGCCGTGGCCGTTGGTAGGTACAATCCTTCGGCGTATTCGACGATGATTTGGAAGCGCGGCGTTTTTTGGACACTTTGCACCGACAGCGCGCCGATTGTGGCGGCAGGAGGAAGTAAGTTTGGAATGGTTTTCACGGCATCGATTCGGTGCCTGTTCCTGCCACTGCTCAATGAGGCGCACCTCCCGAAAATGGTGTAGGCCGACTACCGAAAATTCGGTAGTCTGTCGTAAACGAACTGTACTCAAACTTTACCCGCTCTAGCTGGTTTGACCCCTTGTCGGGATGCGGGCCTTTTTCATTTAAGGCCGCGGTCTTGAGTAAGGAAG
This sequence comes from Nibricoccus sp., assembly GCA_049840895.1. Classification (GTDB taxonomy): domain Bacteria; phylum Verrucomicrobiota; class Verrucomicrobiia; order Opitutales; family Opitutaceae; genus Nibricoccus. The sequence continues at coordinate 189,942 of JASGJB010000065.1, forward strand.
AGTCACCATAAACGAACTGCCTTTGCCCGGTTCGCTGTTTACTTCGATTCTACCTGAATGTGCGTCGATGACGCGTTTGCAGAACGCCAGGCCAAATCCCGTGGATTGCTGGGTGGAGGCGTTCTTGTCGAGCCGTACACCCGCTTCAAAAATGGCCTTTGCATGTTTGGGATCAAAACCGATGCCCGTATCCGTTATTCTAAAGCAGATTGTCTTTGGACTTTCGCCAGCCGAGGCATTTAGCCGGACAAATCCACCGGTGGGCGTGAACTTGATGGCGTTGCCGAGAAGATTAACGAGCACGCGTGACAGTTTGCGCTGGTCTCCTTCAAACGACGGTAGTTCGAGATCTAACTGCTTTTCCAGGGCGATGCGTTTGCTTGTGGCAAGCGACCGCACCTGATCCATGGCCGAAGAGCAGAGGGCATAGGGATCGCAGTTTTGATAGCTGAGAGCTTCGACACCGGTTTGCCCGATCGCTTCGTAGTCGAGAAGATCGTCCACCAGAGTTTTAAGTACCTGCGCGGAGCGTTGAGACAATGTCAGCATGTCTCTTTGCTGAACGCTTAACGCGCCTAGGGACGAGATCATGTCCATACTGAGCATCAAAGAACTCAGGGGCGTGCGTAAGTCATGAATTGTCAGGCGGACCATCGTCTGCCGGTCGATTTCCTGTCGGTGAACGGATTCAAGTTTTTCCCCGATCTGCCGGTTGCGCCGGCGCAGTTCGATTTCTGTCATGGTTTGCGCGGCCAGTCCGCGCAAAAGCCCGACGTCGTTAGAGCTCCATTTTCTCGGCTTGTGATCGACTGCGCACAGTGACCCAAGGCAATAGCCTTCCGAGTTGATGAGCGGAACTCCTGCGTAGGCGATCACAGGCAGCTCTTTCACCGCAGGATTGGTTTTAAGCACCGCGTGCAGGCGGGCATCTTCTACGATCAAGGGATCTCCACTGCGCACGACATGCTTGCAGAAAGAGTGGCTGAGGGGGCCTTCACGTGTGCGAGGATCGGCCATGCCGTACTGGCTTTTGAAAAATTGCCGGTCTCTGGCTACGAGCGTAATGAGTGAAAGAGGGACATCCAGTGCGGTCGCAGCAAACGAAGTCAGCCGGTCGAAGGCGTCTTCCGCCGCCGAGTCGAGAAGTGCTGTTTCTTCTAACGCCTCCAGGCGTTTTTCTTCATGGTTGGTAATCATCATAACCCGCGATGCTCCATCCCTCCCATCGGTTTCTCGCTGGCCGACTTAAACAAAAATTTTCTCTTCAGTAATTCGTTCAGTGCATACTGCACTGCATTTTAGGCATGTCCGGCCTATTGACACGTGTATGCACGGAAGCACTTCGTGCGGGTGTCGGAGAAACAATATCCAGCCATCGTTTCCCAACGTGGCCGTCGCAACCCGTGTCAATTCCATGAAGCCACGCATTCTTTTGGTCGAGGACGATGAATTCATTGGCGTGCTCGTTCGAACCGTTCTGACCAGCTCCGGTTTTGAGGTCGTGATTGTTGATCGATTTGAGGCAGTGCGAGCACTGGAGCCGTTCAGTTTCGATGCCGTGGTGACCGATTATCAGCTTCCTGGGGCCAATGGTTGTGACGTGATTGAATATGCACGCTCGGTATCACCTGATATTGCCGCACTGCTCGTCTCGGGACATGGCGACTCTATTTTGGATACGGTTGCCAGTCGCGGGCTCACCAACGTGCACACTCTGAACAAACCCTTTAACGTCGATGCATTGCTGGCAAAGATTGAGGGGGTGTTGCCGTTTTCCCGCATAACGAAGGAAAACTGCCTTTTGTGAGAGTAAATGGACTTTGGGCATCGCCAGCGTTCTCTGAATGAGATGCCTGATCGAGCCACTTGATCTTTCCCGTACGTTACTTTCCCGTATTCGAAATATCGTCACACCTGCCATGGATGATGAACAGGCGGATGAGCGTGCGGAAACAGTCTCGCATGAATCGGAGGTCTCGAAGGTGCTCGCCCTCGAAGAGGGCATCACGGATGGAACGAGGGTAAAGTTGGTCGCGAGTGCATTGCCCTGTGTGACGGCTAGGGCGCCGGCCTCAGATCGTGAAATCCGGGACCTGGCCGATTTGCGGCTCCACTTGAAACTCTAATCGGATGCAGGGGACCGGTTCGACTTGCGGTCGGGGGAAGTGAGCGGTCGGGGATATTAGCACTTTACCTTGTCTTCAGCGTTTGGTGACTTTCGGGATGATGCGGGCGCTTCTTATTCTTGTGCTTCCATGGGTTGCGATCTGGTTCGGGACAAAGTGGGAAAATGTCAGTAGCCGAACCGATGATGTCTCCGTTGTTTTCAAAAGCGGCGTGAAGGAGACGGGCGTTTTATCGCGCGCGTGGAATGATGCCTATGTTCTGGAAAAGACGGACGGCACCTCGATTCACTTCCGGGATTTTTCGATGATTGAGTTGGTGGCTAAACCTCCTGTCGAAGACAGCTCATTCCTTTTGAATAACTGGCGGTTGTGCCTGTGCTTTATCGTTGGTGTTGCCCCAATGATATGGGCTCTCCTTTCGGGATGGGTTGAATCACTGTTTAAAATGGACCAGGTGTCTGGCTGACGCGGTGTTTATTCGCGCCACGTGGATTCGAAACTTTTAATCATCATCGCGATTGCGGCGGTCATCCTTCTGATCGCGTCCGCTGTCTTGCGAAAAGCGATTGGCGCTGACAGAGTCGGCGATGCGAGGGTGGACGCTTATCAGCTCGTCGAATCACTCTTCACTCCTGCGGAACGTTCCTTCTTTGGCGTTCTGAAGAATCTCGATTACGATGGCCTTACCGTCGTAGCGAAGGTCCGCCTTGCCGACATTTTCGACATCAAGAAGGGCTTGGGGCGCGCCGAACGTCAGCGTGCGTTGAATCGCGTTTCGGCGAAGCACGTGGATTTTCTCTTCATCAGGGAAACAGATGGCCGGCCGGTGCTGGGCATCGAGCTGGATGATGCGTCCCATCAGCGCGCGGATCGGAAGATTCGGGACCGGTTTGTTGAGGATGTTTTCGCCGCAGCGGGCCTTCCGTTGGTGCGGTTTCCCGTCAAACGAAGCTACAGCGTGCAGGAAGTGCACGCGGCTTTGGAAAAAGCGCTGGTGGTGACCTGAGCCGGACCCGGGTGGTCTGGGCCGTCTGGCTTCTTCCTACAAACGGACCTCCGGTTTTGGTATGAATGTGTGCGCCTGGACGTGGTGGCCTTTCGGGACCTGTCACGTGATCGCGTGTGGTATCGTCCTCATCGGTTCACGCTGAGAGCCGGATCGGTATCGTTTCCGACGCAGAGCATCCAGCCGGGCGATTCACATGTCTGGCCGGCCGGGTGTTCATGGGACGGCTGTTTCGTGAAGGCGGGCATACCGTAAAGACAGAACGTTCCTTTTAAGAGGAGCAGCCTTGCTCTCTCTGGCGGTCCCTCCAACCGGCACGCCGCTGCGCGGACATGGTGCGTTTGGGTCCTCCTTGAAAGGAATCCCCCCAACCGTCCCATCGTTCCGGTCGGCACCTCCGCCGCGGGTCGAGAGAGCAATCCCGCTCCTCAAACAAAAGTAACAATATGCCCGCCAAGAACACTCCATCCGCCTCGCAATCCAAGAACACCACCAGCACGGCCAAGAAACCGGTGAAGACCTTCCGCCTCGGAAGAATCAAAGCTGCGGTGTGGGAAAATGAAACCGACGAAACCAAGTTCTACAACGTGACCTTTGCGCGGACCTATCTGGACGATGCCAAGCAATACCACGACACGGACAGTTTCGGCCGGGACGACCTCCCGCTGGTGGCCAAGCTGGCCGACCAAGCTCACACGTTCATCTTCGAACGACTCGCGGCGAGTCTGAAGCACGAACCGAACGAACGGAGCTGACGCTCACGGAGGCCGGATTACCCGGTCTCCTTTTTCTGCGCAAGGAGCGCGAGCCAAGGTCCGCCCCAGTTCTCCCGAGGCGGACCAGGTCCAGCTTCAACTAACAAGGCGAACAGTCGCACCGTCCGCTGTCAGTGAATTCCGAGAGTCGTCGGAATCGTTACAAGGGTTTCTTCATGCCACTTCGGCACCGAGGGCATCGGAAGGGACGCGCTGTCCTCAGATTGTTCTACGCTTTTGCGTTCAGGTGATGACCGACGGTAGATTCAGCGTGCCTGGCTGCTTCCCGGTGCACTTCCGCCGGGGTGACCTTGTGCGACGCTGCCTCCAGATTTTTCCGGTCCTCTGTTCGATTGAGGCGCTGGACGATTTCCGAATCGCTGTGTTGCGACGTGTCGCGCCGTCGAGCGTTGCTTGATGCAATTTCCATGTCTCGTGGGAGAGACAGGATTTCAGGTCTGGATTCCAGTTCATAGCTTTGGGGTGTATTGCTCACGGATAGGTGGGTGCCGGGGAAACGACTTTCCCCGCGTCCGCGTTGCACTGCGTCCTCCCCATTCCAGCGGGGACACCCCGCAACGCCCCGTGGGTTCGCTCTCGTTGCACCGCTCACGGCGGAAGTGGTGAGCAAAGCCACACCCTGATGGCTGCCTCAGTATAGCACCTGCGTCGGCGGGCGGTCGTGCGGCTTCGCGAGCCTTCGTCCGTCCTCGCCTCAAGGTATTGCTCGCTGGCGCTGCGCTCCACCTTGCGCGGCCGGTGCTGGACGCCGGCATCCCTCCGGGGCGGCCGATTTTAACGGTTCGGCTCGGGTTGGGGTCCGCGTGGCGCGGCCCGCCACATGCGCCCTCGTTGGGGCGCTGGTCAGAAAATCCATATCATGAATACGTCAATCGTTGCTCCCTCCGTTCAGTCGTTCAAATCGCTTTCGCCGGAGGATCTGCGCCGGTGCGCTCCGTCCGTTTTCGCAGAGCATGCGATGCCCGGGGTCTCATCACGTTATACCTTCGTTTCCACCGCGCAGGTCGTTGCCCTGCTTGGCGCCGAGGGATGGGAACCGGTTAAGGCTTCGGAGCAGCGGGTGCGGCTGGAAGAACGGGTCGGCTTTCAACTCCATGAGGTTCGTTTCGCCAGGCGGGTTGATCTGCAGGCGGGCGCGCTGCAGGTTGGCGGTACGCGGCCGGAGTTGATTTTGCAGAATGCTCACGACGGCACGCGGGCTTATCGCATCAACGCCGGGCTTTACCGGCTGGTGTGCCGCAATGGGCTGACCGTGGCCGACACGAATTTTGCCCAGGTAGCCATCCGGCATTCCGATGTTTCCGCGGAGACCTTTGCCAAAGCTGCGCAGTCGGTGGCGGAAAACACCCCGCGCATGCTGGAGACGGTGACCAAGTGGCGGGAGGTGTCGCTTTCACAGGCGGCGCGTGTGGAGTTCGCGCGGAAGGCGGCGGCTTTGCGCTGGGAGCCTGATCATGTGATCGGAAAGTTCCTGACACCGGACAAGCTGCTCCGTCCTCTGCGTTATGGCGACGCCGCAACGGACTTGTGGACGACCTTCAATGTCGTGCAAGAGCATGTCATTCGCGGCGGGGATAGGTATTTCGGGTACGAGGAGGGCCGGGGTGTATTGCGCAACAAGACGCGGCCGGTGGGCAGTCTGAGTGAGGGGCAGAAACTGAACAAGGCGCTCTGGTCGCTCGCCGGGGAGTTCGCGAGAAACTGAGAACGAGACAGGGAGCGGCCTGCGGGCCGCTCCATTTTTGTGACCGTAGCTCAATCGACTGGCGATGCCGGTCGGCTCTCACTAACTGGAAGAGCTCAACTATTCCGATCAGCTGTTGAAAGTATGAAGCCCAATTTCTGGCGTGATTTTCGCAGACAAAAAGACGTGGAAGCCGCCGTTCGGCTCATCATCGATGATCATCCATTCTATCAGTCATTTGAGGCGCCCGTTATTTCTGATCTTATCGCAGAAAGACATTATTTTTGCCGGCTAATCGATCTCCGTCCGACTTCGTTCAAGAAGACCGAGGAAAATACTCCGTATCGTTTCTATGGCCTCTTTGAGTCTTACGGATGGCACGCGGTTTCCTGGAGGAAATGTCTGAAGGATCCTCCCTCAAAAGAGGCAATCATCACCACTGCGTTGCGAAATAGGACGTTGCCGGAAAAAGCCAGGTTTCGCGACGAGCATCCGACGTGTGCCCGATGTGATGAACCTTCCGAGGAAGCTCATCACGCAGAACCTACCTTCAAGGACATCATCGCTCGTGTGTTTGCGGTCACCTCTGAACAGGAGATCGAATCTGCAATCGCTTCGTGGGATTGGTTCAAGAAGGAGGATTTTGCCGTACCGAACGGGCACGCTATAGAAAAGCGATTCGATGAGATTCATGCGAAGGTCCGCTTTGAAGCCCTTTGCAGGAAGTGCCACAATCTCACCAAGCGGGGCTAAAAGACTAAAGGCTGCCAACGACACGGTTGTTTTCGAAGAATTATTCTTGTGCGGATGGTCTGGTTGCTCTTTTCAAGAAGTCCCTCCCGCCAAAAATCGTAGGTAGAGCCACAGGCTCCCGAAAATTTTAAGCCCACTCGCAAGAGTGGGCTTTTTTGTTTATGATAGAGTTGCTTGAACCTCTGCTAGGGAGTTGGCGCTCCGCTTGGCTGATTTGTAGGCGCAGGTAAATTGAACCGAATTGCTGGCATAGGTGCCGGTTGAGCCGGAGTCTGATTGGGTGTTTTTGGCGTATTAGCGGGAGTGGACTGTGTGGCCTCCTTCGTGAAAGTTTCTGGTTTAGGAGTTCCCAAAAGCATCACGCCCAAGACGCATATCAGCGGTGCCCAGCTGAAAACGCACATCAGATACGAACCACTTTGGGCTCCAGAGGTGCGAGATTTGAGCGCACCGTAAGTGGAGGTAAGCACTGGGTTATTTGCGTCCAAGCCTTTGCTTTTATAGTCACTCTCTGTTGTTTCAATTGTGCACCGAAGAAGGCCGAGAAGCGCCGACTGACTTTGATGGACCAATGTCATCGTAATCGCGTAGGTAAGAGCTGAGGCGGCGACGATGGAGTTCAAAGCTGTAAATCCACCTCCTGGTGCAATGTCTTTCACGGCCAACAAAACCGCGACCGGTATGGAAAGACTTTTGGTTTCAAGCCCGCCTATGAGCTTTTCCAGTTTTTCGGAAAGACCGATGGCCGATGCTTTCGCCTCCTCCGCTAACTTTTGAGGAGAATGTTCGGAAAGATAAATCGCCAGTCCTTCTTTGAGGCGGCGGGCAAAGCGGACACTGTCTCTAAGGATTGCCCGAAAGGCGGCTGCTGGTTTGTGATCGCGAAGAAACTCCGAGAGGACCGAAGCAAAAATTTCTGTACGCGTTTCTGCGCGATCTGAGTTCGAAAGAAAACCGTCGATATCTCTTACTAAAATATCCTGCTCCAGATCACTGGCATCAAATCCAGGCTGCACTTCGGTTCTTCTAAGATTAAAGAACAGTAGCGACCCGGTTGACTCCTCTTCGTGTTGAGCATGCGCTCTGAGTAACTGCCATAGGGATACAGCGTCATGGTAGCGCTGAATGAGGGGAGTCGCGAGGCTTAAGCTTTCTCCTCTGATATGATGGAAGAGGGCATTTTTCTCCCGGCTTCCGATCAATATGTAAGCCGCAGGCTCGCGTGTTTGAGCACCCTCGATGCCCAACAATTTACCGATGGACTCTATGACTACGATGCCATCCAGCGTTCGAGGAGTTGTGTAACTGATCTCCGTGTTGGACGCGATGCCCTGCGTTTCAGCATCGTAGCGTTGCTGGAGTTCGCTTTCCCGAAACTTTGGAAAGAGATCACCTTTTTCAAGGATCCGCAGAGCTGAAAAGTCGACGCTTTGAGCTAGGTTAATGCGTAATTCGGAATGATTGACCCACGTCACCGATGCTGCGGCCTGCCACAGGGATTGGAACGCGTCTATGACCTCACGAGCCGCCATGTTCTTGTTCGATGAGCGCGATTAGCTCGGCTGGTGCCTGTCGAATGGTTACGCTGCCATTGCGGGTTGAGACCTTGTCCAACCAGTCTGTCCGATCAAATTCTAGTTTCAATCCTGACTGATCGAATGCGAACTTTCTGAATTGCTTCATGATATTGGGCGGCGGGGCTGCAAACTCTCCAGCAAGCCCGGATGCCTGCTCAAAATGGCCCAATACCTTTCTGGGATCTTCAGGATTCAGAATCGCTGCCAGCGTTGTCATCGCCATCGGGCGTCCCGTGGTCCGGCATTCGCGCCAATAGGAGTATGTCCGTTGCATTAAATTCTGTCTTCCTTCTGCAGAAAGATTCTGACCATCAGCATACGCTCGCAACGTCGTGAAAAGAAATCTGCCTTGGTTGGCTGAATCTGTCGCAGCTTCGCAACCGAGAAACTCCTTAAAATAGTCAGAGACCTCGTCTGCGCGGCGAGAAACGAAATGAACAACGCCGTCTTCATTATTGGTCAGAGACGATGGGCGCACTCTACCGGCATAGCGAAGGTGCTCAAAGTCTAGTGTGAGCGAAGCGACTAAGTTTAATTGTGCGTCAAAACTTGGCTGGGCCTTTGTGCTTAGCATTGCGACCAGAAGCACTTGTTCCCCGCCATGTTCATATTCAGCGAAGACGATGTATCCACCGGTCGATAACGGTTCTGACTGCATTCTGGCAGAGAGCAGACCCAGGGTATCCTTAGAAAATGCGATAAATTCCTCGTCCGATACGGCAGCAAGATATCTTCGCAAGCGTTGTTCGAATGGCTGTTGTCCCCCGGCTGGCCTTTGGAAACGCCCCGCCACTGGATTTCGGCTGGCGACCGCGGTCCGCAGTTCCTGCATGAATGTGCCGGCTAGATCATCGCCGGTTGGCAAAAGAGCGCTTCGCTTGACCGTCTGCAGTTCGCGAGAGTGCTGAGCTTTGATAATCTGATGAGCGATCAAACGTCCTGGCATAATTTGGGGCGGAGGTTGGAGACCTGAACTGCGACTGGCCCTACTATCGGGTTAGTTAAGGGACTTGCTGGGAGGTAAAGCTAAGCGGGAAAGTTTTCTGCGCGCGAAGATGCTGGCATCTAATTATCTCCGCGCGTGGCTCCCGCTGAGATAGCTAATCCATTTTTACTCCCGTCTTTCAATCCGAAAGGAAGCGCCATCCCTAGGTGAGCTGGCTGCGATATGGAGGCGAGCACCTATGTTTTGAATCGGGTGATGCTCGCTACGCTCGTATTCTTTCAGCTCTGCCCCGTCCGTGGCGCCCCATGGTATGGGCGGTCAAGGTCGTATCGCTTCGCGATCTCCACCACGCGCAAACGTTACGCTTCCCCCTCGTTGGTCCTGCTGCACCGGACGCGGCCTCGGCGCTTCACCCAGCGCTTTGACTTCCGCCCATGCAGAGCGGGCGCTCAAGCGGGCAGCACCTGATATCCCGACACGTCGTCGGGAAGGGAAGGCGGTCCGCGCGAGTTTCCTACATGCGCGTTTTTGAAGCAAAGATGGTCTACTCTCTCGTTTCCCTCGGAGAAGAAATCCGCCTGGATTGTCCTTCCAAGACTGCCGAATACCTACGTCCGGCCTTCGATGAGAACCCTCTTCAGGAAGCGTTTTACTGCATCTATCTGGATCGAAAGAATCATCCTCTGGGCCGACACTTGATTACCTTGGGAACGGCAACGGCCACAGTGGCCTCTCCTCGCGAAGTTTTCCGGGGTGCGATTGTCGCAGGTGCAGTGGCGATGATCGTCGGTCACAATCATCCCTCAGGCGATCCTGCGCCCAGTCAGCAGGACATCAGATTCACCCGACGTCTGCGCGAAGCGGCTCAAATTTTGGAGATCGAAGTACTCGATCACGTCGTCGTCGGAGATCGGAATGCCGATCCTACCGGGCTCGGCTACTTCTCCTTCCGTACCTCCGGTTATCTGTGAGCCAAGGGGCTTCGGCCCCTTTTTGGCAGGCCAGTACCCGCGTTCCTGCGGCTCCAGCAGACAAGGTTTAGCTACCGCTTTTTCGGTAGATGCGCACTACTGCCAATACTAGCGCATTTGTTTCACTGGGCGGCGACAGGCGCGTTTCCGCGCAATCACAGAACATCGAAACTCAACGCCGCACTGCGGCTTTTCAACCATGCCTACAACGATTGAACCCTCGCCAACACCCGCTGCCGCCAATTCACGCTCTCGTACCAACGGTGACCAAGATGAACTGACCCGTTTGAAGCGTGAACTCCTTCAAGCAGAAGTCCGTCTTGCCAAATCGCGTGCTGGTGTGGTCGGCGCTGAAGCCGACGTCAAAGTTCTAACGAATCGCCTGCGCGCGTATTCAAAATAGCCGACAGACAAACGAAGGCCGGAATAGTAATCCGGCCTTTTTTATTTTCGCTCACGCGCATTCCTTCGCGGGGTCGCTTTTGGGAACAGTCAATTCACGTAGACGGCGCTGGAAACCGGGGTAGTAGATGCCGGTAGGCGTGATGTGCACGTACCCTTGTTGCAGCGCGTAGCACATGATCTGGCCTTTGTGATGAAAGCCGAGTTTGCCCATGATCACTTTTCGATGGGTGTTGATAGTGAAACGCGAGAGACGCAGCCGGTCGGCTGCTTCGTAGTCATCACACCCGTCGCCGATGACGGAGAGCACCAACTGCTCCTTTTCTGTCAGTGCGTCCAAAGTGATGTTCTTCGGCTTCTTTAGGTGCGTTACGAACGACGGGCTGACGTACAATCGACGCGCAGCAACGTCCGAGATCGCGGTGCGAAGGTTCGTGAGCCCTTCAGCGACGCCATCGTAGATGCCGTCAAAACGTACATTGCGGAGCAGATTGAAGGTATGTGGGGTCGCCCGAGAAGTAACGATGAGTACGGGAAGATCTCGTTCTGAGAAGGGCTCGAGATGCTCGACGCCGTCCATGTCCTCCAGATTCAAGCCGGTGATCAGCAGATCGGGAGTTCGGACTTGAATCGATTCGAGAGCATCAAACCCCTTTTGAAACACCAGCACCTCGGAATTTCGCCAGAGTTCCTTCACCTGACGCGCAATGAACTCGCCGTACAAACGGATCGATTTGAGCACCACGATATGAAGAACGTCGGATTTTTCCGGCATGTCATGAAATGGCCGAGTGCAGTTTCAGATGCTGTCCATCTGCGGTCGCCTTTAACTGTCCCCGACCAGAGCCGCCCTGAAGAAGCTCCTGAGCGAGCGCGTTGCGGATGAGCAATTCAGCCGCGTCCCTCATCGGACGGGCTCCTAGTCGTTCGTGATAGCCGCGCTGAATAACGATCTCCGCGACATCTTTACCGGGCTGAACCGCGAAACCGCGTGCAGTGAGCGAGGCGCACTCTTTGGCGACCATGCCGGCGGCGATTGCGCACTGCGCGTCAAAGTCGAGTTTGTTGAAAACAACGGTGACAGTGATGCGCGCAAAAATTTCCGGTCGGAGTTCACGCTGTGCGTCCTGTCGGACAAGCCGTTCCATCGTCTCATACTTCGATTTGCGCATGGTCATGATCCGCTGCGCACCGATGTTGCTCGTCAGAACGACGTACCACGCTGAAAAATCCAGAACCCGGTTTTTTCCTGTCGTGAGTCGCGCGGCGTCCAGCAATTGCAGCAGCACATCGAGTACACGTGGATGCGCCTTCTCGATTTCGTCGAAGAGGAGCGTTCCGCGTCCTTCGCAGGCATCGAAACCTTCTGCGATACGACCGGGCTCATCGTTGGTGCCAAGCAATAATGCCAGCCGGTCTGCCGTTTGGTATTCGGACATGTCGAGTCGGACGACGCGGTCTGCGCCGATCAGCTCTTCGGTGAAACGGAGCGTGAGTTCGGTTTTACCGACTCCCGTGGGGCCTAGGAACATGAAGCTCGCCTTTGGGCGCCCGGCGGTAGTCAGCCCGAGTTCACCGTGCTGCAAGCGTTCGGTCACGAGATTGATGGCCATGTCCTGGCCGGTGATCAGCGACTTTAGTCGTGAAGAAAGGCCGCGAAGTCTTTCGAGAGGTATGTCCATACTCACCACTTCACTTCGTTGCTGGTGACTGTGTTGTTTGCCGTGCCCGGTGTCGTTGATGCGGGCATGGGTGATTCTTTCAGCCGATTTCTTTCGGATTCCAAGTGATCGCGGAGCTTCAATGCCTCGGCACTCTGCCGAACCAGAATCGCATACTGGGTTCGCATTTTTTCCGCGGCGTCTGTGAGCGAGGCTTGTAGCGCGCGCAGTTCGGCTGAGATATGCTTTTGCGAGGCCAGCTCCACAGCCAACTCCTCGCTCGCCGGGAGCGGTGCGATGCTTGCGGGTGCGTTTTCGCTACGAGAGAAAATTTCTGTCTCGGGAGACGCTAGCGGCACGCGCGTCCGCCGAAAGACTGCGTGCGATGCATGACGAAGTGTTGGGTCGGCCGAATCTCTGTACCCACGAACTTCGTAACGTGTCTCAACTATCTTCGTCGCCTGAGTTGGCCCAGCGGGAATACTGAACGGTTGCGCTGCTGTCTTTGGTTTTGGTTCCGGCCGTACGGCGCAACCAGTGACGAGCAGCAGCGCGGTGAGAAATGGGATGGGAGACATGATTATCCTTTCGTTGGATTGAGTGTTGGGGAGACGGCCGAAGCCGGGTCAGACGCGCTTTCGGAAATCTGTGATTTCACGCCGGCAATGCTCGCCTTGTGCGGATCGATTGCGCCGAGCACGTACACGTAGAATTCCTTGCCGGCGGCGACGCGGACGAAGTATCCGCTTTCTTCGATCTCCTTGAGCGTACGCTTGGCATAAAGTTCGAAGACGTCTCCGACACCTTCGCGCACTCCGTTGGAGACCGAGCCTGTGATCGTCGTGCCCAGCGCGGTTTGCTGTCTGTCCTGTGTGCCGCGCGCGAATCCGCTCAGCGCGGCTGACGCCAGCATCTTGAGCTCCTGCAGATCATCCGTGGCGAGAATGCGTCCTTTGATTCCGCCGGAACCGTCAGTGATGCCGTAGCCATCGATGTCGTGGTCGTACTCTCGATCAAGAGCGACGCCGTTGAACACCAGTTCGCGACCATCCTGCCAGACAAAGCGCCAAGCACCCGTGGCGGTGATTCTGTCGCGTAGGCGACCGGAGCGAGCCGTTCCATGTACCAGCGTGTTTGCCGGGATGACTTTCTTCCCGTTCTGCCAGATGTCTTCCAGCAGCATGGCGATTACCGGCGTTTCCAGATTCGCGCTGTCGATGGTGTTCACGAGTTTGCATTTCAAGAGCGTGCCAAAGGGCACGAAGCGTTCCGGCGGTGATGGAACTGCTCGTGAAGCATCCACTGTGGGCGCTTCATAGTTCGCGAGTAGCGAGGAGTATCGGATCTTGCGCAGTTTCGGTTCGCTCCGCTCAGCGGTCGTCACGTTGGTCTTCGTGTGCGGCTGATTCCCCGTTGATGGTATTGCGACTGAAGGGGCAACAGGTCGGAACGGAATGATCGCGCTGCTTGCGGGTTCTGACTCTGTTGTAGGAGCAGTTGTGGGCTTTACCTGCTGGGGCACGCCGCTTTCGAGCCCTTGGTTAAGCGGGACCTTTACTTTGCCCAGCTCGACTTTCTTCGACTTGGTCGCAGCCAATTTCTCGGCTTCACGTTCATCCGCTTGATGACGGCCGTACAGCCAAAGGCCTGAGAACAGCACGACTACGAAGACTACGAACAGCCCGAACTTGCTTTTGAAAAAGCTTCCAACGTTGCGAGGGTTCATGGCTTTGCGGCCTCCGTTGGTGAAGAGGTTACGGACGCGATCTTCGCTTCCTGCGGTGCACTATTGATCAGAACTGTGAAAGCGTTGTCGGCGCTGAGGTCGTTTCGTGTCCCGTCAGGCAGACCGACAATTGCGAACTCGGCTTCAGCGCTTTCGCCTGCTGCGAGCGTACGCGGACCGTTGGCGATCGATTGTTCAAAACGTTCCTGCGCCACGCGGGCTGCAAAGGTGCTCGGCGCGAGGTCCAGAATCTTGTCCGTTTTATTTCTTAGCGAGAGAAGGAATACGACGGCGTCTTCCTTACTGAAGCGGTAGACTTCCTGGACGGTGATTTCGAGATGGGGCAAATCGATCTTCCGGTTCTGCGCGCGAAGAGTCACACCCTCTACAGCTTTAGGGAGCGTCTTTACCAAGACTGGGTACGCACGCGCTCGATCAAGAAGACTCAATCCAATGCGCGGTGAGAATCTGACTGGCTCGGTCGGAGCGTCCACTCGAACGGCACTCTGGTTGTCAGCGCGTTTGAAAATGGCGCTGGCGACGGACTCACCTTCAACGGAGCGAAGCTGAAGGACGTAGGCCGAGCCTTCGAAGATCGCCGTGAGGCGACCGGAGGCCTCCGGTTGAAGGCTGCGAAGCAGAATGAAATTCGAACCGGGTGCGTGAGTGACATGAAACCGCACTGCTGTTCCCTCTTCAACCTCCACTGCTCCCTTACCGCCCTCGATCAACATGTCCGCTCCCGCCACCGCCGTTATTGCGCCGGGAAACATCACTGTTGTGACTTCCCGGGAAATAGGCAGGTCAGCCGCCTGCGTCGGATCTAGCACAAGGTCGCGAATAGGCTGGGCCGCCAACGCGTGCGCGGCGGCGAAAAACAATCCGATAAGTCTCAGCATACGATTTCACGTTTTGATGGATTCGACTTGGAACGCCGCGACTGCGGTGGGGAATCGTCCGTTGCGGGTGAGATCGGGGTTGACCAGAAATTTGAACTTCACGCGGTAGCGCAGGACTTCCGTGATCGGAGCCCCTTGGTAAGTGCCGACGCGAATCAGTTGGATGTCGGCCGAAGTGTAGAAGGCGTTGTCACGGGTGCTCAGAATTTCGGGCGATCCCATCTCCACTTTTTGGTGCAGCGACTTCGCCTCGAACTCCGCCTTCGTTTTGTTGAGTGCACTCTGTGCAACTTGGGCCGCGTCGCGCAGGAAGAGTTGTTTGAACAACTCTGGATTATCCAATCCGCCGGGGTTGCGTTCAAAGAGCGCCTTGCACGCGAGTTTCGTCTGCATCGCGTGGAGGTCCTTCGCCTGATGGATGTCGACCACCGGCGACACATAGTAGGTGCCAAGGCTGTCGATCATGACGACCTCGCGCTTGTGTGTGAGTTTCTCGACGAGTTGCTGGCGATCCCACGCCGCCCATATCCAGGCGCCGAGCGCGATGAGAAACCAGATGAGTGAGTTGCGCCGTTGCCGTTCGAAAATTGCCAACAATGCGGGGCGTTGTTTGCCGAATTTGGGCACAGCAGTGGCTTCCGCTCTCTGAGCGGTGTCAGTTGAAGCGATCATGATTTGGTTATTTGTGAGAGCGTTCGGCTCGCACGGCGTTAGCGCTTTGCGTCTTTGTCGGTGACGGTTTTGAAGTAGGCTCGTCCTCGCGCATCATTGCGCGAAGGGCTTCCGTTACTCTATTCAACGCGGCGGTGCTTCGGAGCGTCGCTTTCGTTGATTCTTCCGTCGCCTTAAGAATTCTTCGATTTGGACTTTGCATGGCTCTCGATGTTTATCGCTGCACGGTTAGGATCGTCTTCATGCGGCTGCTTGTCGAATCCGCTTCGACTCTGTTTTTGTCTGCTCGCATATTCTGTGAACACAGAAGCAAAAGCGTCAGATGCCTCCGCTGCCTTTTGTTGTGCCGAAGCCGATTTTTCAGCTGCTGCTGCATGGCGATGTGCTATCCCTCCGGAATAGAATCCCCCAAGTCCACTGATGGCAGTTCCCGTCGTTCTCGCGGGAGCGCCACCGCGAACTACTGATTCGGACCCCGATGACGTCGCGCCAACGGCTGCGGCTGCAATTACAGTGGAAACGCTTGCTCCCCCGGTTGCTACTGCAACGCCGGCACCAACTCCACCCGTGAGAGCCGATTGCATAACTCCTCCAACTCCCTTCGCGAATTCTGCTGCCGGATTGGCTCCCATCAGGAGCACCTTTGTAGTGATCCAAGGCGCGAGCACTGAACTGATCAGCATCCAGGATCCAACGAGCAAAACTGTCAGCGCTGGCGCTGCGATGGGAACTGCGGTTGCAATGACAGGAACGAGATTGGCAGAAGCAGCCGCATCGAGCATCGCGTTAGTGACAACGGCGGCCATGCTCCACCCGAATGGCCAGCAGACTAAAGCGATGAGGCTGAGGAGGAATTTTTGCGCGATGCCTGTCATTGGCCGGAGCATGAAAAACGAGAGAAAAATCGGACTGAGCGCCCAGCCAGCGGTGAGAAGTACGTCACCGATTAACTTCACGACGTATTGTACTCCCCATGACAACCAGCCAAATAGCCAAAGAAACGCATACGTGATTGCGGTGCCAATAGACTCTGTCCCCCAAATAATATCCCATACACTCGAATTGGGATCGGCAGCGGTTTTCCCGGCGATGAACTGGATGAATCGATTGTCCACCGTCCGAGGATCGATCCCCATCATCGATCCAAATGCGACTACTATGTCGTTCAGTCGCATAAGCCACTCCCGCAGAAAGACCGTACTTAGTCCGATGACGAAGACCTTTGCTAGGAGCCAAATAAACGTGGTCGCGTCTGGCCGACTTCGCACAGTTTGGAGAGCTAGTCCGGCCGCGACTATAGCACTGGCGACGTATGCGCAACCGCCCCACAGGGTGGAAAGGCCGTCGAAATAGGTTGAAGGAAGTATCATGGCGAAAGGTGCCGACATAATTCGATTGATCAGGGCGTGCCCGGTTTAACTTCCTGTGAGGGTTCAGGTTTTTTTGGCGTGTTCTTTTTGAAGTAGTCGCGCGACTCAAATGCCTTTGGGAGCGCGTCCATCTCTTTGCGTGCCGCTTCGGCTCGCGCCTTAGCGTCAGCTTCTTCTTTGGCTTTGCGCGCATCTGCTTCCCGATCTGTGCAACCGGCGAACAGCAAAGCCGCCAATGATCCCAAAACCGCCAATGGTTTTTTCATAGCTCGAAGCGGACCAGTAAATTTAGAATTGGTGCCACATTTACTGAGAAAGTCTGCGCTCTGTTACATATTGTAATAGGCACTCATAAGCTGGCGTGTACGTGGTCGAAATTTTTCCAGCCTCTTGCTGGGCCAAGCGACGTCGCGCTTCAGCTTCGGCAGTCTGCTGAGCATTCTTCATCGCAGCAGCTTCAGCCGCTTTCACCTGCACCTCGGCTGCACTTAGGGTCACTTCTGAATCTACCGCAGCAAGCTGGCCGTATTGAGCGTCGACTACCGCCTGCAGCTTCAACTGCTCAGCTTCAGTCGACGCCAATCGCATGGCTTCGCTCGTGCGGGCAATCGCTTCCTTCAGATTCTCACGTCGGGTGTAGACATCGGATTGAACCGTTTTGAATTCGTCCACGGTCACGACGACGTCGTGAGATTGTTTGAAAATCTGGGGATCACGAGCGACCAGGCGGCCGTCGTAGTCCGGGAACTGAGTGCTGATCATAGGAAATATTCCTCCGCGTGTGTCACCGAAGATTCCGGAGCCATCTACCCGGGAGATACGATCTGCCCAGGTCTTGATTTGCGTAGGGAGCGAAAGGTCCGCTCGAAACTCTCGAAAACCGATCAGGTTTCTCACGTTCGCCATATCACCCATGCGCTGAAGCTGCGTTTCGAACTGCTGAATTTGCTGCACTTGATTGGTGATCTGGGTCGCCTGCTTGGCGATCTGGGTAGTCAGCGCAGCATAGTTCATGATGCTCTGGGTCAGGTTGGGAACGTCGAAGACGGCCCACTGGGCGAAGGAGGGAAATACGCCGCCTGACGTGAAAATTAGAAGTGCGATGAGTTTTTTCATGATTCGGTTTCGTCTTTTGGCATCACCACGCGGATGACTCTTTTGGTTGGTTCGCGTCGCACGCCGTCGCGGGTGCTCGTAGGAACGGAAATTTCGTAGTAGCCTTCTTCGTAACCGTCGTCGGTACGCGGTCGCTGATTGTCACGAGCGATCCAATACTGCTGTTTCACGGCATTGGATTGCCCTTTCTCATAGCCGGCGAGGAATGCCTCCCGCTGTGCCTTGTTGTTGAAATAGTTGATGGTTTCGCCAGCGACGAAACCTATGGCTGCACCGACAGCCGCGTTCTTGGCTTTGCCGTCACCGTCTTTTGAACCGATATACGCGCCCGCAGCCGTCGTCGTTGCGGTGGTGGCAAAATTGCGGGTGCGGCCGGCGGATTCGGCACCCGCAGTAGCGCAGCCCGATGAAAGGAGCGCGATCAACGCGAGGGGAACCAACGCGTAGAGAAATGGCTGTGCTAAGCTCAGGAAATTCAAGAGACGGGTCATCGTTTGTTTGGTTGAGGATTCAGGGCTCTCCCACGGTCAGTTTCATTTCGTGTCTTTCGGAAATAGTTTCACGAACGCGCTGCCGTTCGATGTTTCGAGAGATCAGGTCTCCAGGCTCGAGGCGGCCTCCGAGGAACTCGACGATCTCAGCTTTCGTACGCATTTGATCTGCGATGCCTAACTGAAAGGACTCCAAAATGTGCTCTACGCTCGAAACGGTTTCACGATCCAGTAGGTATTCGGCATCTCGGTTGGTTTTCGTGTATGACTCCAACTGCTCGACCAAGCGCTCTTCCTCGGCCGTTTCGTAGCCCGTGCTTAATACTTCATAGGCGGATGGACTGGATGCCAGCAACGTGCCTTCGGCACTTTGTTCACGTTTCAAGTCGGACGGATTCGTCTCCTGTTGAATTAGCCTGAACACAAGCGCGCCACCGACCATCTCAGCCTCAACGTGGCGCTGCGTTACTCCGGGCGACAGATTCGTTGAGAATTGGAAGCGCATGCGATCGTCTGAGGATGAAGTCGCGTTGGTGGTTATCCGCCCTTCCAGAAAATTGCTGGCCAGTGCTGTCATCTCCCGAGCCTCTGCTTGGATCTCTTGGTTCGTTTTCATGGGTTCATGCGTTGGCTATGATGGCGTCCACGATATTGCCGTGGCCGCGTAGTGCCTTCTGGCGTTGGTCGAAGTGCGCACCCGAGCTGGAGGCGCAGTAGAGCATTTCCCGTGAGGCGACATTGCGCATCGTCACAATGAGCGGCCTTCGTTCGTCAGTATGATAGTAGGTAAACTGGGAGAATTTCTTCCCGATGATTTTCTCCGGCTCCGGGTGGCTCATCACCGTGTCTTTGACGGCTTCTGGAATAGGGAAGTCCTGCCCGAGATCCTCAATATCCGAACGATCGCTCTGCCGCATGAGAAAGAGGATGCGGCTGTTGCCGAGCACGGCACCGCGGATGTCCGATGACTTGAACTGCTCGTAGTTCTGAACAGTCGCGACGTTCCAGACATTGTACTTGCGGAGTTGTTGATAGGACTCGCGAAGGACTTTCTTGCCCGAAGGCACTAGAGAGAAGCGTGCGACTTCTTCGAAGATGTTCCGCTTCCGGAGCGCGCGTGGCAGACGCATCATGTGCGAACGAGTGTAGTTCGCGATCAGGAAGGCTGCCGCGGCTTTGAGTTCTTCTGCCGACTCGGGAATGTAGCCTAGCTCAAAGTGCGCGATCTTACCGGTGAGGTTTACGTTGGATACGCCGTCAAAAAGCTCTCCATAGCTTCCGCCTGCCGACCAAGGCTCCAAGAGCGTTGCGAGATAGCGCACTTCTTCAGCATGCGGACCGGATGCTTCCGCTGAGAGGAGTTCCTGCAGATGACCGTGCTGAGGTTGATCGGCGGAGCTGACGCGTGAGAATATCAGATCGCGCAATTGCTGGGCGCCAGCGTTGCTCTTCGCGTAGCGGATGATTTCTCCTTCATCAGCACGTGCGAGAAGTGCGGAAGCTTCGTCGAGGTGATGTTGTTCGAATTCCGCGAACTCGAGGAAGGCGTCGAGTTCCGTTGCCTGCGGACCCATGCGCTCACGCCGGTAGGCATCGAGAACGTATGCACGGCGGGCGAGCAACATCTGCTCATCGGGGTGCGTGTTCGTGTACCACCGGGAGAAGTCTTCGTAGAGACGGCCAATAGCGTTGGAGAGAAGCGCCTGCCGAAGCTTTGTGCGGTCTTCGTCCTTCGACTGACCGACCATAAGCATGGGAAGCGCAGCTGCCGCGCTTAGATGCAGCCCGGACAGCGGCAGACCGCGGGTGTCCAGGTAGTTCATGGTTAGTTTTCCGTTGGCCTGAACGATGATGGGCTCGGTGTTCTGATCGACCGTCTTTGCGTAGGTAGTATAGGACTCACCTTCCTCCACGATCATTGTGTAGTGATAGAACGGCTCGGTCTGTGTCAGAATATCTATGACGTTGACGCTTTTGCCGGAACCGGTGGTGCCGATGACAACTGCGTTTTGTGGTGTCTGGCTGTTGCCTTCTCCGACGAAGGTCCGACCGCCGACGAGATTTCCATTGGGACCTTCGTAGATGAACTCGGCTTTTTCCAGATGACCGATTGGCGTGGACGAAAACGGAAGGATGTTCGCCACGAGAGCGTCATCGTAGTGATGCCACAGCGAGTCGTATTTGCTGAACGACCAGCCCGGCCAACTGGCGTAAAAGAAGTTTCTTGAGGAGGGTTCGAGAGCCGGCTCATAGGCTTGAGCGCGCTCCATGCTGCCGATGGCCGCTTTGAGTGCCGTCAACTTGGCTCGGAGGTCTTCACGACTGCGATCCCACGCCCGGATGATATACTGGAGGCGGTACGGCGAACTGTCTCCGTTGGAGTACCGAGCAATTTTGGCGGCTTTGGTTTTCATCGCCGCGAGTAGCTTGATCTTCTTCAGGCTCTCGTAATCGCCTTCGACGCGATTAAGTTCCTTCTGTTCTCTTTCGATGAGTTCATCGACGTCGACTGATTCGACGTTGACGGTAATTGAGTACTCGCGAAATCCGAGCTTCGTCAGGAGGTAGGCGATACTTGGACGAGTTCGCTTCGGCAGCGCTTTGATAACCAGCATGCCGTGATAGTAGCCGTCGAGGTAAAATCCGGTGTCCGGCTTGTCCAGCGGGCGGCCTTCGCCGAGCCAGCAGTTTTCCTGGAGGGATTTGGCTGGGTCGAAAAATTCGAGCGGATCGGAGATCTTCTGTTCCGGCAGTGATGGATTAAGGAACTCCAGATAGTGTAGAAAGTGATCTGCGTCGGTCATCGGCCGGACCTGCCCGCCGCCGGTACCGAAGAGCGCTTGGAGAAACTGACCGGTCTGCTTGAACTGCTCTGAGTAGGCGTTGAGC
The DNA here is from genome assembly GCA_049840895.1 of Nibricoccus sp. Classification (GTDB taxonomy): domain Bacteria; phylum Verrucomicrobiota; class Verrucomicrobiia; order Opitutales; family Opitutaceae; genus Nibricoccus. The sequence continues at coordinate 211,007 of JASGJB010000065.1, forward strand.
AATGCTTCGTTGGTGAATCGGCCGGCTTTCTGGCCAATCGCTTCGGCGTCAACCGGCATGGTGAAGTAAAGCCGCAGTCGCTCGCGCCGGAGTTCTCCTTCGTCGATCAGGCGGGAGTAGCGAACATAACGTTCATTGCGCTGACGCGTACTCCACTGATTGGTAGAGTGCTTCGTTGTGTCTTCCCGATAGTTTCTGAGGGCGGCGCGATAGTTGGAGTCCGTGGTCCACTGAACTTGTAGGCGCCAGTCAGGTTTAAGAACGGAGAGGAGCGCCGTGAGGTCCGCTTCCAATGCGTTATGGTGAACCGGATCGGCCTGCTCCAGATCGGGAGCGATCACTTCGAAGCCGCGAGAAATATAGCCGCCGCGATGCAGGCCTTCGAAGACGATCATGTCTTCACCAAAAAATCCGTCGATGGGTTCAGGTCTCATGGTCAGTCCTCCGCCGATTCCGCCAGCACTTCCTCCAACTGTTCTTCAGTGGAGGCTAGCTTGTCCTGCAGTTGTTCGTAAGTGGCGCGCGTGATCGCTTCTTCGCGCTTCTCCACGGGTTTTTCGACGCCTGAACTGGCATTGGTTGTAGCAGCGTTTTTTGCCGCAGACCGACTATGCTGTTTGGCGCGTTGAGGTGCTGATTTTCGCGTCGCTCGTTTGGATTCATCGCTGCTGGTGGCGAATGTGATTTCTTCACCGACAAATGGGTTCGACGGTCGACGCTTGCGGGGGCCGAAGGTGAAATCGAGGAGACCGGCTTCAACTAGCGCCGACTCAAAGAAGTCGGTGTCGTAGTGCTCCGGCTTGTTGTTCTTGAGCGTAAATACATATGCCAGCGAGCCGAGGCACAGGATGATACCGATGAAGAGGCAAAGGAGGAGCGACACTCCAAGAATGCCCCAAAGAAAAATGACCATCATGATGGTGGCACCTCCCGATCCCAGGAGGTACCAGCCGGAGTTTCCGGTCATGCCCAGAAATTCACCGGAGGACTGTGCGCCTTGATTGGCGTCGTGCTCGTTCAGGTGGATCGAATTCATGCGGGCTAAGATTTGTCGGTTACGGTGCGAACGAACTGACGCCGGCCGCCTCCAGGCCCATGTTGCTCCACATCGTGCGTACGATGGCGAAAGCGAGGCCGCTAATCATCGCTCCCGCGAAGGCCCATTTGGCGATCGCTTGCCGTCCCATCATCATAGAGACGCCGGCGGCAACGATGCCGATGGCAGCCAACGTACCGCTGAGGTACATGATGATCGCGTTGCCGGATTCTGCGGCTGTCCGCAGGTCCACGCCCGTTTGCGCTTGCGCAATGGTCGGCGCCAGTAGGATTGTCGCGAATAGAAACATCCGCCGTTGATTTGCGTTCGTTGCTGTGTGCGCCTTCGGTTTTGAATACATGTGCGCCGCTCTCATGAGCAGCGCTGTGCCCAATGCGGACGCCACGTAGGGCGTCATCGATATCAAGGTTGTCATCGTCATCTCCGCTTGTAGCCGGCGCTTGAGGGGGCCGATTCTCCCCGCGCGTCTGGTCGCCTCCGAATCTTCGCCGAAGCCGGCCAAATGCGTTGGCGATGAAAATCCACGCATCGAAAAACCGCTCAATGGAGCGCATCTACCGAATATTCGGTATCTCAACTACCGAAATTTCGGTAGATGAAGTTGTGGAACCTGGTTCACGGCCACTGCGCTGATGAGTTATTTGGGCAGATCGAACTCGATCTGGCCCGGTACCGCGCGCGCTTTGGTGGCGGGGCGGTCCTTGAACTTGATTTCGAGGACAAACGAATCGCCGTCTCGTTCACGTTCGGAGGCGAATTCGGGGCGCGCCCTGATGTCCGCAACCTCACGGCGTCGGATCGCGCGGTGCAGTGGCTCCAGATTGACGCCTTTGAGGACACATCAACCAATCGCTCATTTCGACCTGTATCACGTCGGGCTCTCGGTAGCTCCAGCGTGATCGCACAAAATTAAACCACGGCAGAACCCAGCGGTCATCTTTTCCATCGTCGAAAGCGATGTGGCTTGGACTCGGCTCTGTTTCGAAGTGCAGCTTCGGCTTTCGTAGAAGTGGGGTGCTGTTCATACATTATGTCCCTGGGATTGATTTTGCGTGTTCCGCTGCCGGTCTGTCTCGGCCAGCCACGCGAGTCGCAATTGGGGACGAAGATTCTCTGGCTGGCGTAGCGACACCTCCTCGCGGGCGACCAGGTCGTGGCGCTGCATGAATTCGGTGGCCAGTTCACGGCCGTCGTCGGGCCGCGCGAGCCTTCCGAGAATTTCATCTTTGTTCGATACGTAGATCGCGTGAGCCCCGCGAAACCGGGTGTTGCCAACGTAGAACTGGCGCCGTGCGAGTGCACGCGCAGCGACTTCACCGAGAACAAGCAGTGATTCTTCCGAGGTACTTCCCTGTGATCGATACGACGTGATCGCATGACCGTAGGTCCACGCGGAAAAGTCCGGCGGCAGCTCGCTGCCGTCCGTGAAAACGACGCGGTTTGCGATGGGATCGACGTGGACGACGTCCTTGAAGTCACCATTTGAGAAATCCGCGTCGTCGTGCCGTCCTCGAATGAGGAGCTTGTCACCGGCTGAAACCGCGAGGGTTTGGAGCCGGCCCACATCAAACGAGGCTCGTTGTTTCCGCGTGAGCTTGGCCTCGCGTCCGTTGAGACCCCGAGCAACGACGCCGTCGCGAAGGATCGCTACCACCTCGGCCGCTGAGCCACGTTTGAAGAAACGGGTGTCTCGCGCGAAGAGGAGTCGGTCGCCGAGCTGATATTGGTCCCAGTGAATTTTTTGCTCGGCTGTCCAGGTAAGCGGTTTCACCGCTTCACGCATCACCTCGAGTTGCCCGAGCATGTTCGCGCCGCGCAAGGCTGGTCTTACTGACGCGTTGAATTGCTCGATTTCGTCCCAGAAGGGAATGACGACCAATGTTTCGATGCCCTTCGCTTTATTCGCGACCAGATGATCCGCCGCTTTGGCGAACAGCTCCTCGTCGGAACCGATTTCCCGGATCAGGCCGCGGCGATCAGCGTAGTCAAACGCTTCCTGCGCATTTCCCGCCGCTAGCAGCCGGCTGAACTGGCGATCAGATTCGTTTCGCTGGCGAAGCACTTCGGCAAGCCGGACTACTGGCGCGCCCGAGTTGAGGATCACGTTTCTTAACGCGTCTCCACGTTCGACACTGTAGTGCTGCTTTGTGTCCCCAACGAGGATAACCCGCGCCCGGATTGCTTGGGCGATATTCGTCAGCTGATCGAGCTGTTGTGTCGAAAGCAGCCCGGCTTCGTCGACAAGTAGGACGCGGCCAGCTGACTCACGCTGTATCGTCTCACTCACGATGAACCGTTGGACGGTGTCGGCATTTTCGAAGCCGCTCTCGATGAGGGCATCGCGGGCCTTCGTTGTCGGTGCGAGCGGAATGAACCGATGCCCGCCCATCGCGACGTGACCGGACTCGATTGCCGTGAGCGTCGTTGTCTTGCCGGTGCCGGCGTCGCCGACAAACACGCTGATGAAATCGCGGCTTCGCAGGATCGCAGTCGCGGCGGTGCGCTGGCCTACGGTAAGCGACGGGGGCAATGCGGAGTCGTCGCCCAGCACTATGCGCTGATTGCGACCGGTTCGTATGCGTTCAACGGTTGCGGCCTCCTCTTTGCGGATCGAGCGCAGCGTGATCTCACCTTCCTTGCGAAGGATGTCGGGGTGCTTTTCGAGAACCATGCGTAGTTCCCGCCAACGGTAAAAGTCCGGATGTAATTCGAGCGCGGCACCTAGCACGACTCCTTCGCGCGCTACGCTGGTTCGCTCGTAGACGTGCCGCAGCGCCGCATCCAACACGGTCTGTGCCTGACCGTGTGACGGTTGCTCCTGTCCGGAGCGCGCAGACGCTCGCCGAACAAGTTCATCGAGCGACTGCGCTTCATGAGCTGCCAGCTCGGAGCGCTGTCGCGAACGAACTTCCGGAGTGCTCACTTCCGTGAGTTTGTCTTCACGTGACTCGCGGACGAGGACTTCCACTTCGCGTTTCGTTGGCTTGCGGCCTTTTTCTGCCGCGAAATCGGCCGCGAGTTTTTCGACGATGCGGGACCGCTTCGAAAATCGCTCTCGCAAATGCTCGACTCCGCGAATGGAGAAGCCCTTGGCGTTGATCTCGTATGGCTCGTAGCCGAGACCACGTAGCCGGCTAGCGAGTTCGCGGTACATCACTTGGCGCAGATACGCCGATGCCCGTAGCATCTCGGCAGGTTGCAACGCAAACCAAGCGGTACGCGAAGAATCCCAGGTCGCGTTAGCGAGAACAGCGTGTCCGTGAAGCTGTGGATCGAGTTCACGGCTCGAGTCGTGGAAGAACAGTGCGCCCGCGAAATTGCCGGTGAGCCGATAGGCTTCGGTCATCTTCGCTTCGCCGCGACGTTCGCGCACTGCTGCGAAGCGTTCCATTTCGCTGAGCGCGACTTTGACGGACTCCGTGAATGCATGACGAACGCGGTCATCAGCTCCGACCATCGCGAGTACGCTTATGTCTTTCGGTGCGGAAAGTTGAATGTCGAAAAGGGCGACGGTCTTCTTCGCATCCGACGCCGTGAGCTGCTTGCCCGATAATGGGTGGCGATTGCTTCGCAACGCGTCGAATGCCTCGTCCGTGACCGTTCCGGTCAGGCCCAGCGCTTTTGCTCCTTCTCCGATCCATTCGCCCATGACTTCTTTTTCGCCTTCTGCCCAATAGTCATTCTTACGAAGGTGGTGTGAGAGGTAGTTGGTGCCGCTTCGAATATTTCCGACGGTGATCATGCCAACACGACACCCATGGCGGCGAAATTCCTCAACGGCTCGCACCCTCCGAGTTCTCGGTAGGACGCCTACCGAAATTGCGGTAGTCGTTTCGTCGCGGACCGTGGTTTTTCCAGAGTCTCTGGCTACGACAAACGGTGTGTTTTTTCTGAAGACCCCCGAGCCTTTTTGGCAATAGACGCAAAACCCTCCCGACTTCATGAGGATGCCGTCCCGAGCTCAACGAACACCAACTAGGAAAATCGTGCCTACCGAAATTTCGGTAGATGGAGCCTATCGCCGACATCGTCCGATACGTGTGTATTCCGTGCATCAACACGCGATGAAAGCACTACCTTCTCCCGAAATATTGCTGAAAAAGTGCCTGCAAAGTCCGCACGCTATCACTGTCGCGGCGTTCGCGATCGCCGTTGGTTTTCTCAGTTTCGCCGTGTGGTTTATCATTCGAAATCTTCGACATAATGAACCTGGATTGAGAGCGCCGCTGGCCCTGATTTTCGCATTGATCGTATCTGCGGCCGGTGTTTTCGGAGCGGGTCGGCTGCCTAAAACTTGGAATGCGACGACCGGCATTTTCTTTTGCGGTATGGCGGCCGGGCTTTTCTATTATGCCGATCACCGCCGATTCGTGCGGACGCCGAACGGCAAGATGGTAGCAGACCGCTGGGCCATCACGCTGTCGTTTGCTGGCTTCACATGGACGCGCGATAAGGCCAATCGGCATTTCTTTTTTTCAGGAGACACCGGATCGGGAAAGACTACCGGAATGAATAAGCTCCTCGAGGAATTGCTCCGCCGCAATCCGAAGGTCGGTGGCGTCGTGATGGCAAACAAGGGCGATGAGTGGTTTCATCTCGAATGGCTGGCTAAGAAATTCGACCGCCAGAACGACATCATTCGGCTCCGTCCGCGTCTCGTGGGGGAGGCTGCGGTGCCATTGCATAGAATGAATATCACCGGTGACGCGCGCCTTCCATTCACCACTCGTGCGAGGCTATTGGTAGATACGGCCGCGGCACTAAACCCAAAAGACGAGAAGAGCTTCTTCAAGACAAAGGGGGCTGCTCACATCGGTCGTGCCTTGGAGCTTCTGTCCGAAATAGGGAGGCCCGTCACCGTAACAAATGCGTACGATCTCTTAACGAATTCATCGCAGGTGGTGTCTGGCTTGGAGAAATTGAGAGAGCTCGATTCAAATGAACGGCGTATCAGGCTAGCTGATGCATTGGAGCACACGTACATCAAGCACGAGGGGAAGGACCAGAAGGCGGGTGAAATTGGGACGTCACAGAATTACTTGGAATATCTGGGCACACCTGAAATCGCCGAGATCTTCAGCTCTAATGAGCCGGACACATGCACGATTGCCGATGTCGATAAGGGTAAAATCTTCTGCATCGACGTACCGCAGGACTACACAACTGAGCGTCAATACGTGTTCACCATGTTCAAACTCCTTCTCTATCGGCATGCACTGCGGAGATATGCTTTGCCGCCTTGGGAGAAGTACGCATTGAATCAATTGGTCTACGTCGGTGACGAATTTCAGAACGCAATTACCGCCAGCCACGACGGGACCAGCGACTTCAACGTCATCGACCGATTGCGGGATTGCATGCTCATGCTTGTTGTATCCGCACAAGCATTTGAGTCATTAATTCCACCACAAACGAAGGAACAGGCCGACGTTCTAGCGCTTAATTTGAAGAATCTCGTCATGTATCGTTCGGCCTCCGAGCTTGATGCACTACGCTGTGCCAACGCCCTCGGCCGTCACTGGGTTGAGCGATCCACACGGACAATTAATTCAGATAACACGTCCTGCGCATATCAGAGGGTGGAAGAATTTCTGATCAAACCTCACGATTTTAGGCACCTTCCCGATCACACTGCGGTCGTGCGGCACTGCACTAACGGTTTCCGGAAGGTTAATCTTCGCCCTGCATAACCTACATTTCCGAAGCTAAATGAATCCAAACGAACCACTGGAAGTCACAATCGAGAACTTGTTGGCCTTACGTCAGGAAGGTGATGCTTTGCGTCTTATAACCGAAAGACTTCGCGTGAAAGAAATGGGCCCGGCCGATCATATTCGGACCAAACATGAGGCAAAATCATTTCTGACTTCAGGTGATCCCAAGGCGGCTGAGGCGTTGATAGCACAATCCAAGATACGTATTCTATCGAGAGAACAGAGCGAGAGTCTTTCAATCCGGTCCCGACAGAACATTAATCGCTAATTTAAGGTTTTGACGTAACTGCAGGGCGCGCGAGCTGAGCAGGTGCTTTAAGGGCGACGCATATCCGACGTGATGGCTTGATTTGAGAATTAAGCGCCTAAGGGGCGTGAACTAGCAAGAATGTGCCTGTCAGAGAAAATCGCGCGAACATTCGCGACCAAACTCGCGTTGGTGATCGGAAGCCCACTGGCGGTTTGCCGAATGGGTATGAAAGCGAGGATAGGGAGCCTAATTTCTAGTGACAGCGCGTCGCGATGCATCCGCTTTCAAATTTAAGAGGCGGATAGAAACTAGCGCGGCACCTCGTAACGCGACGCGTTCTGAGGATATACGACGCTTCCTGGGTTAACATTTTCTACCACTCTGATCCTCAGTTTTTCTGCGAGCTTTCGCTCTGCGGCTGGAAGAGTCGTTTCTAGCACTAAGACTGCATTCACCTGTGGCCTTCCTTCCGGGTCGCCGCCAGCGTGCATAGCAGCTAGTAAAGCTGCGTATTTCACGGTCTGATAAAGCCCGCGTTCGTAGTCAGATGGCCAGTGGTCGGAAATCCGGGATTTAACTTCGACCGCGATGCAGGTGTCGGCCGATCGAAAGAGCACATCGATTTCATCGAGCGAAGGCAGTGCATATTCCGAAACTGTCTGAAATTTTCCATCCGCTCCGACCAGTTCGGGATGCTGTCGGACAAACTCTTTCAAATCTCGATGTTCTTGCGATTCGCCGCCTTGGCCAAATCTTCGCACAACCTTTGCGGCGGGAGCAACGGGCTCTAGTGCGAGGGCTTTCAATACGTCCTCCCAACGGCTGCCGAAGTCAGCGATCTTGTTGTATTCCGCCTTCACCTTACGTCGTTTGGCGACTAGACTCAGGCTCGGATAGTGGCGCCAGAATTCGTCGAGACCGGTATCGGGAAGCCCTTTGAGTTCACCACCTTTCAACACAGCGAGTGTTTGTAAGTGGGGAATAGATTCCCCCCATTTTCCCGACAGCTCTTCCAGCATGTGACCCATTACACCGAGAATTGCGCCCATACCGACACCGAATCCGTCATCATTTCCGCCAGGCCGGCGTGCAATTCGATGCGATAATTCGCCGTAGGTGATCGGCGTCAGTGGCTGTCCCCTTTGCTCGAATACATGCTTCACGAGCTGCCTCAAGCTTTCGCGGGCAAGTTCGGGGCGCGTGCTCATTGCTGCAATAGTCCGTGGCTCATAATCCGAAGTTAGTGTTCTGAATTGCCGTGCGGCAATCATGTCCCGAGTGACGGTGTGAAGGTGGTGGAGGGGAGCGGCCAAAGCTTGTATACCGATCTCGTGGGCCATTGGTGGGCGACTCGTCCGACGATCCACAAGGACATGGCCACTATAGTTTCCGCGAAGCGGATACTCCGAAGGCAGACCTACGCTAATGAGATCTTTTAGGTCAAAAATATCAGTGTTACTAAATGTCCATTTCCTGACCCATTACAAAATCACACATCCAACTGACGTAAGTAATTCTTTATGAACAACAGAAATATCGATCCATACGAAAAGACTAGCGCACATATCCTGAAAGGATATGAATTATACTATGTGCAGCGTTACTTTCTCTGCTTCCAATCGATCAAAACCTCAAAGAACTGTAGGACTGAGCGATGTCTTGGGATCCGAGGAAGTCACCACATCTAACATTCTGCTGACTAGGTTGGAAGCCCGCGGCGTAAATCGAAATTACGCGCGCCAGATTTTAGCGCGCGCCTCAGCCAGTGAAAAAGTTTGGCGCTCTGAGCACCTAGTTCTTGAAGCCGGCGCACGCATGTATTGTTGGCGCACGTTCTGGGGCAAAGCCGACTTCCACACCCAGATTGGCGAGATCCTTCGACAGGAACGCCGTGGACTGCATCGCCTCTACCAAGCGACGCGCAATGCCGTTGCATTGCGCCCAACTATCGAAAAGTTGCTGGCCGCCCCGCTCGTTCCTAGGCAGAGCCAGCGCTATCCTTCTCTTCAGGAAGAGGCCGAGGCACTTATCGACCTCGGCACCGTTAGGTGGGAAGGGGTCGGCACTGCCATCGAGCGACTAGTGGACTATCGCCTTTTTGAAACTACACAAAGCGGTGTCGCAGCTCGTCTCGAATGGGCGCAACGTGCGGTTGCGGCAAAAATCACCCGTATCCTCGCCGATCAGCTACGTCGTTCCAACGTTATTACCTGGGGCTCAATTCCCCCACTTGAGGCCGACAGCGGCCTGATTCCATTCAACAACCTGCCGTTTGATCATGTTGGTTTTTCCCGGCTAGGTCCGATGCTGCGGTTTACAAAGAAAAGTGACCAGCCGTCCCCGACGCCTGCAGCTTTCGACGTGCACGCCAAGCTGTGTCGCAGTTTCGACGTGGAAGCTTTTCTCGATCGCCTCCAGCGAGCGGGCATGAACCAGACTTCCCGGCTCCCGATTCTCGGCATTATTGCTGCCCCCGAATTCGACAAAGAGGCTTGGCGTTTGGCGAAGAATGCAGGGCTGATGACGATCAATCTTCGCGTGATGTTTGGCGAACCCGCATTGGCCGCTATGGCCGCGGTCGAACAACTCCTGGCGCGAGTCGGCGACATAAGCGAGGTGCCGAGCGACTCGGTCGTCGATCAGCTTGCTTTCACGCTGGAGGGTATTGGCGGCAGCCCGATTGTGACTGACCTTCGTTCCCTCGGCTTAGAAGTGCTGACGGGCTTGGTGATTTCCCAACTCGGCTGGCAAACTATTGAACTGAACAAGCGCTATGCTTTCAAGTCGCCGGATGACCCCGAAGCGACCCGTGAGCTCGATGTGCTCGGAGTTACCGCAGGCGGGCAAAGGCTCTACGCCATCGAGTGCAAAGCCGAACACAAGGACAAGGCCCTGGACCCAGCCTACGTGACAAAATTTTTCTGCGAAACCGTTCCTTCTATGGTCCGTGAAAAATCTAAGCAGTGTGTCCCTGCTGACGTCTTTGCCGAAATCTGGACTTCTGGTCAAGTGCGTGACGAAGCCCGCCAGCGACTGAAGAAACTGTCATTACCGGCCAACTACCGAGTTGAGCTTCGCGGTCTCGGTGACCTCCAAAGCATGATCCCGCGAAACTTGCCCGCATGCGTGCGCCTCCTCACGGCAATCTCAGCTCCTCCTTCTGAAGTCCGATAGGAGGCATGCTCGTTGATGAAATTCACTCGACGGGTTTTGGGACGGTGATTTTTGCCGCCGGCGAAATCACTATCATACCCCGGGATGCTCGGGTCAGGCCGACATAGACCAACTCGGCGTCCGTCAAATCACCGGAGTCTAGAATCGCCACGTGATCGAACTCTAGTCCCTTAACCAGCAGCGGGGTCGCGAGAGATTGTCTGCCTAGGTTGCGACCAAAACGCCGTGCGCGTTCGCGGCTCGCAGTAATGGCTTCTGACAGCGATACGCTCGAATTCATCGCGGACTCGTTCGCCGCGGCGCGGAGCCCCATCCAGATCTCACGGCTCACAAACACGGGATTTTCTTCCAATGCCGTGAATGCATCCAATGCCGCCACAATGCCGCCCATCTTCGAGTCGTCACGGACGCTGCTCAATGCCCCATGCAGTGCCACCGCGTCCGGCCGCCTTGCTCGGCACGCCTTTTGGGCTTGGATCGACTTGTGCACCCCGCTGACTAACGCGCCCGGCAGGCGTGTCAGCCACTTTCCAGCGAACTCGACAAGTTGATCGACTCTTTGGACGCCCGTAACGCCCTGAATGCGGCGTCCCCAATCTACGAGATCTTCGCATTGTGCATCTTCCACCGTATGGAATGCGTTATTGAGCCGGCCTGATAAACGGTGGCATTGCGCACGCCATGCGCGAAGGGCAACGATTGATCCACCCCGTTTTGCTAGGTCGAAACATGTGGCGATTTGATAGGCTTCGGACGGGTCCCCCAAACGCAGCTCCACTCCTGGCGCACCTGCAAGGTCTACCGATTGACCGGCCAGCAACAATTCTCGCACATGGAGGAGCCAGTGTCCCAAATCTTCATTTCGTCCCAACCAACGCTGCGGCTGATCGAGCGTTCCCAACTCGGCAAACTGTTCCCGAGCGGTCCGCCATGGTAGGGCGTCGCCCTTGTTAATTTTTCGAAAGATCGCCTGCAGTGGGTCACCCAAGATTCGGCAGGGAAGCACTGATGCGAGCTGCATTACTAAGGCGTGCTGACCGACAGTACAGTCCTGATATTCATCCACGTATACTCCGGCATACGATGCGCGTAATACGTCTATCACCGCTCGAGCGCCACAGGCCATCAATGCTGCCGGCCGGAGCGCCGTCCACTGCGCGCCTTCTGGTTCGCGAATCGTCCAGCCTGAAAGAGTCGGAAAAGCGGAGGCGTATTTTAGCGCGAAGGCGTCAATGGTTACCACCCGATACAACTCGGGTGACACCCCGAGGCGAAGCATCCGTTCGCGGATCGCCTTAACCCCAGCATGAGTGTGAGTCAGGACGAGCTGCTTTTTTTGGCGCATCCGACCGCTTCCGATATGAGGTGCGTTTTTCCGCAACCAGCGGGTGCAACTACCATACCCCGCTCCGCGTGGGCTAAATCTTTCGCCAGCTGACTAGCCATAAGTCCAAGCCATTAACTGCCCGAGTATGGTGCCTGCCGGCGTTCCAGCCAAGGCCCCCGTCGCGCGACCTACTACGCCACCAAGCTGTTCGCCTAACGTTACATTCTTGAACCAGCCTTTGCCACTGTCGGTCTTCCCTTGCTTGGCCGCCTTACCGATTGCACGACGCACCAGCGCCTCGGTCATGCCGCCTTGAATCCAAGCAGCAACGATCACGCCGGTAGGCTTTGGATCAGCTTCGGAAAAACTCACAATTTGTGCGACTACCTGTTCTTTGCCGAATTCTGCCACTGCAGCGGTGATCAGTTCTTGCAGGGCGGAAATCGGCAAATCGAGAGCGAGACGTTCCTCGGTAGCCAAACCGCCCGGCCATTGGAAAGTGTTAATTCCGGCAGCATTGAGGACAGGAACATCGGGGACCAGTGGCTCGTCAGAATCCGCCAAAACCACGACGTCGAACCCCACTCGTTTCAAAGCCAATGCCCGGTTGGGCGCATTCGTGCGACCGCCTCCGTCAACGGGCACAAATCCGAGGTGAGCGGGAGGAACTCCGCCGTTGGCTGCAGCCCAGAAAGGTTCGAGGCCTCGGCAAAGGCCAACTTCAGTTGCGCCTTCACAGACCACGAGTTTGCGGCCGAATAGAGAATGCGGCGCTACACGAGTGATCGATTGCACGTCGTTGATTCCCGCCGGGTCAACGGTCAGCGCCGTGGTCACACCATTGCGATTGCGCACGAAAGCCAGTTCAGAAACGGGGAGAGTTAAGGCTGCCGTGGGTGAGTGCGTCGTGAGGATTACTTGGCCGTGGGTCCGTGGAGTGCCGTCGGGGCTCTCTCCCAGTCGTTTCAGCAAGTGACGAATACGATGCGGTTCCAAACCATGCTCTATCTCGTCGAGTAACAGAACAGAATCGGCTCCTGTTCCACTCTGCTGGATGGCGAGCGCAGCGAGACGTTTCGTACCCAATCCCCAAAGACGAAGAGGGATCTTCTCTTCGTGCAGCGCGAAAACGGAGTTGCCGAGGGACAAACCCGTGGCGTCCAAGCCCGGCTCCAGTTCGCCAAATTTCGCGCCCATGCGCGCGGCCGAGTTCTTCGCTACTCCAGCTGCCGTATCCAAATCGGGCAGGTCAGCTTCGGTCACGGCCGCTCGTGCCGCACGAGACACATTCGCGAGCATTTGCGACAGAGAATTATCTCCCGCCGTCAACTTGACCAACGCCGAGCCACGGGACCAAGTCAGGTGCCTGTCTACATCCGAACCCAGCCGGGCAGCGCCCAGCTTCTCCCGATCCCGCCACGAGACATGCTTCGGTTCCGTCTGGCTACTCTTGATCAGATTCCAACTGGGTTCCAGCTCGCTGGTAATTTCGCAACGAATCGTGACTACCGATTCGAGTCCGTCGCCAGGATCATCCACGAGTCCACCGGCTTCGGAGAAGCCGCGGAGATACAATCCGAATTTGTCGTCAGACAGCAACTCGCTGGGAATCTCGCCGACCGTGATCTCCACAGAAATCGGGTGGGTCACATCGGCATCAAAAAAATCGGTGTCCGTTACGGGGTAGTTTCCGCGAGGCCAAAGGCCGAGTTCAATGGCATCCAAGATTCCCGTCTTGGTCGCATCATTCTGACCGACGAGGCAAATTACTCGAGATCCCAAGGTCCAGTTGAGGTTTTGGATACCGCGAAAATTGGCGACCTTGAGATGTCTGATGCGCATGGGGTGGACGCTTAGGTTGAAAAACGCTACAGGCTCTTCCTGTCTTAGCTCAATTACCTTCGGGCCGAAGATCCGTTTTCCCGCAGCAAAGCCGTCGCTGAACTCCTCGCACCCGCATTATACAATACCAAGTGTGTCCAAGCCATGAACCAGAACACGCTGACTTACAGCAACCGTATCTTCGGCTCGATTTCTTGTGATCCTGTCCAAATCACTGGAAGAGGAAGCGTGCTGACCCCGAGGCTGCATCTTTACGGGAAGCTTCAGGCCTCTGACTTGGGTGTGACAAATGGACATCAGGTTGGATTGTTGATTCAAGACGTTACCGGCAGCGCAGTCGTCGATCATGCGGGCGGGTTTCAACTGTTTTTGGAGCCGTGCCCTGTTCAACGCATAGTTATGACAGGCTCCTTCGAGCAGAACATCGAACTTCTTTTCCCGGTCACGCCCAGCCAGCTCGAAGCAATCGAACAAGCGCGCAATGCCGGTGACGTCAGCCTCACCTTGAGTCTACGAGTTACTTATCTAGTGTTATCGCAAAGCCAAACCGATCCAACGGTTGGAGTCTTGCCGCTTCGTTCGCTCGTCGATGCCGGTAGTTCCCAAGCATATATCCGAATCCAAATTCCACAGTCGATTTGGGCTAAGAATGTGCTGTCTGGAGTCGGCTTCGGTCAGGTGCTTCTTTTTGAGATGCCTGCCTTTCCTGTCTCAGCAATAGCCACGCTTGGTGAAGCATTCGAAGCGGCAAAGCGCGCCCATACTATGTTTTCAGCCGGTGAATACGACCTCGCCGTTGGTCTTTGCCGGACCGCGGTGCAGCCGCTCCGAAATCACCTCAAGAAGATCAAGGACAGGGCCGGGGACGGCACATCCGGCGATTGGGCCGAGAAAATTGGCCAGGCAACCTTTGACTGGTTGACCATAGTGACCGGCAAAACACATGGCGTGGCTAGTGCAGCTGCTCATGAAGGAAGCTCCGGTCGGTTCAGTCGACTCGATGCACAAATGATCCTCACGACGACCGTTTCACTACTTGCCTACGCTGCCCGCCTTGAGCGCCTTGATCAGGCGAAGTAGGAGCCGGCTGTGATATGCTGCCGTTGCACACGAACAGCGCGTAGATCTAATCCGCAGGCATCTCGACCGAAAAAGCCACCGCCGCTGCGATGGGGCCGGACCGGCGATTGAACAGGGAGAATATGTCCGCTTCAGCGATGTCTGTGAAAACGAGGCCCTCCTTGCAGCGAATTAGATCCGCTATAAACGCCTCCAGTCTCCAGCCCATGCTGCTACTGTCCGGCGAAAGATCGAGAACGGAGGGACTGTAGCTCTTCGGTTTGTCTTTCAAGCGCGCGATCACTTCCGACGCACGCATTACCCGTGTAGCAAAATCATAGCTGCGGATTTTGCGGGATTTTTTCGTCAGAGGAAATGTTTGTTCCCATGGCAGCTCAGCTGGGTTATAAAATTGATAGAACACCGGCACCTTGCTCTGCACCATGAATTGTTTGATGGCCTTGAATTGATCGTCGTGTGCTTTAAGCGCCTCGTAACGGCTGTCTTCGTCAAATCGGAAGGTCGATTTCGAATAGAGTGGCGGGATAGGCTCAGGATCAGCCAGCCGACCAAACCCGATTTCGTAATCGATGCGCATATCCTCTTTCACACTACCAGACTGAGGATAAAGACGCTTGGATTGTAGTATCGCAGCTTTGGATCGAACCAGTTTTCCATTCTTCCGGTAATGTACCAATAAGCCGATATCCGCGATCTCCCACTTATTGTAGAAATGCCGAAGGCCTCCAAGAAAATGGGTGTCGATACTAACAGTCCAACCGGAATCGAGAATCTGCGGCGCTGAGAATTCCGTGAGGTGGCTTATAAGTTCCATGTCGAGCGCCGGCTCCGCGACATTTGGAACCAAGCTTATCGTCCGTGTGACCTTCCTGTTGCAGCTGGCGAATACGCGCCGAAACCAACGGATCACGTCGAGGGGTATGGGCAGTGGCATCATGCGCTTGAGTAACTGTCCTTCTGGCGCTATTACCGCAGAATAGCGAGCGCCCTAATCCCGGGTTTTTGCAGCTCACTCGGAAAATGATCCGTGAATTAATTTGAGCGGATGCAATGTGAACAGCGACCGCCTGGCGGCTGGTTTGCCATTGCGAGGAAGGCGGCTCCGCTTCACGAGCTTACCATGCCTCGGAACTCCATCATCGGACCGTGCCGGCTCTGTCGGCAGCAGGCCAAGTTGGTTGATGGACATATCATTTCGAATTTCTCCTATAAGCCACTCAAGGAGAAGGATGGTCTTTTCTACATTATCTCCACTGACCCGAATAAGAAGGAGCTGAAGCGGCAGAAAGGGCTTACAGACCACCTCCTTTGCTCCAAATGCGACAACGAGCGGTTAGGCAACAATGAGCGGCATCTGGCCGAGGTGCTCTTTGGGGGACATCCGCTCGACGGTAATCAGGACTCTCGTATATTGCTCGTGCGAGGCTACGACTATCAGAAGGTGAAGAATGGACTGCTCTCGATCCTCTGGCGCATGAGTATTACGACCCTACCTTATTTTAAGGACGTTCAGCTCGGGCCAAAGCACGAGGAGACAATTCGCCAGGTGTTGCTCTTGGGTTCCAGATTGGGAGAGGAGGAATATCCTATTCTGCTCACCGCTCCGTTTTTCGATGGGCAGCATCTCGGCGATTGGATTTTGCCTCCAGACCCTGCACGAGTGGGGCACAACCGGGTTTATCGTTGTCTGATTTCTGGGCTCATTTTCACGTTCTTCGTCGGATCGGCCCCGCTAGATGACAAGTTGCGGTTGCTGATTCTCCGACAGAACGAGTGGCCAATTCTTAAGGCTAAGGTGGAGGAAATCCCTTTTTTGTTCGATGCCTGTAAGCGCCTCGGCAGGGCACAAGTAATACGTCAGAGGTTGTCTACGGCTTTATAGCATTTTTCAAATTGCGACTGAGGGATGGAGCCCATTCCGGAGCGGAAGGACTTATAAGCCTGAATCTTTGGATTTGGTTATCGAGCTCCGGGATGTTTGAGAATTCCGCGACAGCGTGGAAATGTAGAGCATCCCCAGAATGGCGAAAAATCCCCCGTTCGCCAAATCATGCGGCTTTCGCATCTCGGACAATGGTGTTCGCGCGAGTTCAGTAGGGTGAGCAGATCTTGATCGCTCAAACTAGATTGAGCCCGTTTCGCCAGCTCTGTCGCATCGACTAAGAGGATACCATGCTGTGCGGCGAATTCGGCAGCCGGCTTGGTCCAGCCTTTGATCGTGTAAAGCGCACCACGCTTTACTTGGAAATGGGTCATGCTGCCTAACAATTCCCGGATGGTTTTTTCCTGCACCGTCCAAGTGCGCCAGTGCTTGCACTGAATCAGCATGGCAATGCCGTCTTTTTCGCAGATCAGGTCCACGCCGCCGTCTGGCTGTGCACCGCCTTTTCTTTCAACGCGGTACCCTTCGGAGCGCAGCATAGCAGCGCAAAATTTTTCAAACTGATACCAATCTATCTCGCATAGGGATTCTTCGATACGCCGCGTCGTCCATGCCTCCGCTATTTCAGGCTCCGGGGCGCGGTACTCTGCTGCAGCAGTTTGGATTGGCGGTGGGTTGGTCCTGGGGATGGCCGTAAGCACACGCGTGTTTTCGCTATGTGTGCGATATATTTTGAAGCCAATCCAAGCTGTGAAGACCGCCGCAGCGATACCGACGATTAGGATAAAAATCCAAATGAGTGCTGGTACGAAATTTTGAATACCACCGATCCCGAGCGCCGCCAAAAGGATTACTCCGAGTATCGCTTTGAGCAAAGCCTCGAATCGATCGTCTTCACGGTTACGTCGCCGTCTCGCCATGGTGGGGAAGTCCCTGCATCGGCCGAACGAACCCACACTTGAGCGCTTACCAAAGGCTGTGACTTACGTAATTCGGGCGTTCCCAATCAAAGCCTTCGCTGGTGCATCTTCTGATCCGCAAACTCCCGTCTGCGTCATCCCGAAACGGTGCCGAATCTCCCCGCACTTATTGTCACCTGTATTGTCACTTGAAAATGGGGTCCCCGCGGGGAGACGAACCCCGGTAAATACCGAAATTTCGGTACCCTCTGTACCTTATTTTCGGTATTTCCAGCCGATTGATAGGATGAGCGGCGCCGCCAAGCTTATCGTAGAAATGACTCCGACGAGTGTGGCGATTCTCCAGACGATCCTAGCAACGGATTCATCTTTGACCCCTAACGAACGGGGTGGTCTTGAACGCTTGTTTCGCGGTGAGCCGTTGGGCTCTGCCAGTTCAACAGTAGATGATCATTTGTTGATCGCGCAAAAGAAAGCGGCCGCGCTGCTAGACGTCAGCAGAGCCACCATCTGGAGAATGACCAAGGACCAAGTTCTTCAGCCGGTGGAAATATTCCCGGGCACGTGGCGCTACCGTTATCGCGATGTCGTGGCTCTTTCCGAGGCAAATGGCGCATCCGTCGTTGCCGCAGGCAGGTCAGACCGCCTGGCGGTCTGAGGTTAGCGCCTTCTCTTTTTCGAGCGGGGTTTGGCCGTCGAAACAGTGGGTTTGCGTTTACTCCACGTCTGGAACCCCGGCATTTTTGAGGCACCGTGGAGCGTCTGAACGGCGACCATGAAGGCTCCTTGTTTTAAGTTGGCCGTCACTTTGGGATCGCGAAGTTCTCGCGCGGTTTGAATCTGCGCGGCCTCGGCTTCGCCGTACGTCAAACCACCGTTCAGCTCTCTTTCGAGGGCGTCTGCCTCCCCAACCGCGTCCGCACGCGTTTTGCCGAGAGCGCGACGGTGGAGGTCGTTCTGCATAGCCGAGCCACGGCCGATGCTCCGGCGAACTAGGAGGACGTATCCTGGGGAGCTGGCATAAGGACGGGTGGCGGGGATTAGTCGTTTTCCGGGCATTTCCGCAATCTTCACGCTTTGGGGCTCGGTTTTCAACGAAAGACCCCACGTAGGGCGATCTACCGGAAACGGCCAAACACGGCTTTTCAGAGGTAAAATCGACCGAATCGGCTGGCAAAAACTACGTCGGGAACTACGTGTGATGCGTCAGTAAGTTCCCCTGTGTTGCCTGAGGTTGCACACGTGGAGAGCGCTCTTTCGAAATCGCGTAAGTACCTAAGCAAAAACCCCCGGGAGCAGTTTCCGGGGGTTTCAAATTGGGTGCAGGGGTTGGATTTGAACCAACGACCTTCAGGTTATGAGCCTGACGAGCTACCAGGCTGCTCCACCCTGCAACAAAAGGGAGGCGGACCGTGCTTGTCGCAGTTGTCTCTGTCAACGGGTTTTTAGGGAAAATCTCGGCGGGGGCGCTGTTTGTTACGGTGAACTCGGTCGGTTCCCCTCCGAAAACCGGCAAATTCGCGCTTGCCAGTGCTGCTGTCGCTCTCTGTCTTCGACCGCTCTGTCCGTTAAAACAACCAACCAATAACCAACACTCACGATCGCAAGGCGGCCCACTGGCCGACCTGTGTGTCGCAGATACATAGATCCCATGAACGTTTCACCTAAAGACCTCCTCGATGCCGGCGTACACTTCGGTCACCAGACCAAGCGCTGGAATCCACGCTCGAAGCCCTACGTCTTCGATCATCGTCAGGGCATCACCATCATCGACCTCGGCAAGACGCACGACGCGCTGACCAAGGCTTACAATTTCCTCGAAGAGACCATCGGCAACGGTGGCAACGTCCTCTTCGTCGGCACCAAGCGCCAGGCGCAGGAAATCGTCCGCGAGGCGGCCACCTCCACCAACATGCCTTACTGCGTTGATCGCTGGCTGGGTGGTACCCTCACCAATTTCGCGACCGTCAAGAAGTCCATCGCCAAGTTCAAGAAGTACCAGCAGATGGAAACTTCCGGCGAACTCTCGAAGTTCTCCTCGAAGGAAGCTGCCGCCATCAAGCGCGAGATGGTCCGCATGAACAAGAATTTCGCCGGCATCATCGAGCTCAGCGAGCTCCCGAATGCCATCTTCGTGATCGATGCATCCCATGAAGAGATCGCTGTCGCCGAAGGCGCCCGCCTCAACATCCCGGTCATCGGCCTCGTCGACACCAACTCCGATCCGACCAAGCTCTCGCACCCGATCCCCGGCAACGACGACGCGGTCAAATCCATCCGCATCATCGTCGAGACGATCGTCGCCGCTGTTCAGAGCGGTCTCAGCCAGCGCGAAAGCCGCCGCACCTCCCGTGGCGCCGCTGATCTCCGCGCCGCTTCCGCCGCTGTCGCCGCCGCTTCTGGCGCCACGACCGAGGCTGGCGATGTCGATCTCAGCAAGGTCGAGCTTCCCGCTTCCGTGGCCGCCGCCGTTGAAGGCGAAGTCGAGGCTCCGGTCGTCGTCAAGAAGCCGGCCGCCCGCAAGAAGGTCGCCGCTCCCAAGAACTAATCAACCACTCCTCACTCATAATGAGCACAGCTGTTTCCGCCTCGGCGGTTAAAGATCTCCGCGAAAAAACCGGCGCAGGCCTCCTCGATTGCCAGAAGGCTCTCGCCGAAGCCAATGGTAACGTCGAAGAAGCCATCACGATCCTTCGCAAGAAGTCGGGCGGCAAAGTCGACAAACTCGCCGGTCGCGCCACCAAGGAAGGTCTCATCGAGAGCTACATCCACGTCGGCGGCAAAGTCGGCGTGTTGCTCGAAGTGAACTGCGAGACCGATTTCGTGGCTCGCAACGAAGACTTCAAGGCGTTCCTCAAGGATCTCTGCCTCCAGATCGCCGCTGCGAATCCGCTCTACGTTTCGCGCGATCAGGTTCCCGAGGCCGATCTGGCCAAGGAGCGCGATGTCGCCGCCGCTTCCCTCGCGGGCAAGCCGGCCGCCGCGATCCAGAAGATCGTCGAAGGCAAACTCGAGAAGTACTACTCGACCGTGTGCCTCATCGATCAGCCCTTCGTGAAGGTTCCCGAGAAGACCGTTAAGGACATCCTCGGCGAAGCGATCGCGAAGATTCGTGAGAACATCACGATCCGCCGCTTCACCCGCTACCAGTTGGGCAACTAATCCAGCTGGCTGCACAGGCCGGTCAATTTTCGAGGCGCTCCGTTTTCGGAGCGCCTTTTTTTGCGATCTCTACAGGGCGGGGGGGACGTGAGACTGACTGGATGTGTGCTAATGCCAACCAGTTCACGGGGCACTTTCGTTGCATGTGGCGTAGATAGGAATTCAGTCATCGCGATGTCTCACTCAACCTCGCAGAGCATGAACGTGACGCGTGGACAAATTGTCGCCCGGGGTCTCGCCAACCGCTGCCCAAACTGCGGCGGTCGCACGCTTTTCAAAGAAGGTTCGCTGTTCGAGTTGAACCACGAGTGCTCGCGTTGCGGACTCCGCATCGAACGTGACGAGGGCTTTTTCCTCGGCTCCATGTCCCTCAACTACGGAGTGACCATTGTGGGATTTTTGGTGCCCGTGCTGCTACTTTATCTTGGAGGAATCTTGTCGGGACGGGTGGCTGCGGTGCTGGCCGTCGTGGGTGCGGTCGGTTTTCCTGTTTTGTTTTATCGTTCGTCCCGCAGCTGGTGGCTGATGAACTATTACATCTTCCTGCCGCAACATCTGCCCGCGAACAAAGGCGAAACGCCACCGGGAGAAGATGAGAATATTTAAGCGGAGCGGGGCTCCGTTATTCTGACTGGCAAGCATCTGGGGAACTGACCCGGCGCCTGTTTCGATGGAAATTTCCCGTCCACGTTGCTCCATTCCTGAAACCTATGCGACTTCTTCCCCAACTGGCTTTTGTCCTCGCATCATCGTGTGCCGTGCTCGCCGCGGCTCCGTCCGTCCCTGAACAGGCGCAGATCCTGAAAACGCTGCGCCTGACCAATGACTACTTCATGGCGAAGTGGCCCGATACAGGTAAGCAGATCGTTACTAACAAAACCCGCCAGTCCAACATCTGGACGCGTGCCGTCTACTACGAAGGGTTGATGGAGCTCTACAAAATCGATCCCGAGAAGCGGTACGTCGACTACGCCGTGAGCTGGGGCGGGGCGCACAAATGGGGGCTCAATCGTGGCGTGAAAACCACGGATGCGGACAATCACTGTGCGGGGCAGACGTATCTCGCCCTCTACGAAATGGACCGGAAGCCCGAGCGCATTCACGACATCAAGGCCTCGATCGATCGCGTGATCGCGGAGGATGACGATGCCGCTTGGTGGTGGATTGATGCGCTGCAGATGGGCATGCCGGTTTTTGCAAAACTCGGGGCGATGACGGGTGAGGCAAAGTACTTCGACAAGATGCACGCGATGTACCTTCACTCGAAGAACAAGCACGGCGGCAAAGGACTCTTCAATCCGGCTGACGGACTGTGGTGGCGCGACAAGGACTTCGTTCCTCCGTACACCGAGCCGAATGGCCAGGATTGCTACTGGTCGCGCGGCAATGGCTGGGTCGTCGGGGCGATGGTCCGCACGCTCGAACTCCTGCCGAAGGATTCACCCTATCGCGCGGAGTACACGACAATGCTCGTCACGATGTGCGAGGCGCTCCGGAAGGTGCAGCGCGAAGACGGATTCTGGAACGCGAGTTTGCACGACCCGAAAAATTACGGTGGCAAGGAAACCTCCGGCACGGCGCTGTTCATCTACGGCATGTCGTGGGGCGTGCGCCAGGGATTGCTGCCGCGCGATGTGTATGAGCCGATCATTTTCAAAGCCTGGAACGCGATCGCGACCGAGGCGGTGCATCCGAACGGATTTCTTGGATACCTTCAGGGCACCGGCAAGGAGCCCAAGGACGGCCAGCCTGTTGTCTATGACAGCAAGCCGGACTTCGAAGACTACGGGCTCGGCTGCTTCCTGATGGCAGGGACTGAACTCTATAAACTCGTTGGCGAAAAGACCGCGGCAGCGAAACCCTGAGTCGGAAAGCAGAGTTTATATTCTCCAAAGGCCGCACGGCATGTGCGGTCTTTTTTGTGCATGAACGTTAGGACAGCAGCGTGCGTTCGAGCAGCCACCAGCCGCCGAGGAGGATGACGACGATGGAAACCGCCCGGGCGAATTTTTCGCCGAATGTTCCGCGTTGATGAATCTTCAGGATGATGGGCAGTGCGATGGCGGCGACGAGAAGCTGGCCGAGTTCGACGCCGAGATTGAAGGCGAGGAGCGGGACTGCGATGGGTCCGCCGTTGCCGAAGCCGAGCTCCCTGAGTATGCCTGCAAACCCGAAGCCGTGAATGAGTCCGAAGGCGAACGTGAGCGCCCAGCGGTGTTTGAGTTCGCCGCGCGTGAGGAGGTTTTCAACGCCGACGAAAACGATCGAGGCGGCGATGAGCGGCTCGATGATTTTCCCGGGAATGACGACGATATCGAGCGCGGCGAGCGCGAGTGTGATCGAGTGGGCGAGTGTGAAGCACGTGATGATCCCGATCATCGAACGCGCACGCCGCGTGACGACGAGCAGCCCGGCCAGGAAAAGCAGGTGATCGTAGCCTTTCAGAATGTGCTCGATCCCGATCTTGAGGAATTTTTTGAACAGCGGTGGTGGCTCGGCGGCCGCCTGCTTGTCTTCAGGAAGTGTTTTATTCGGGACTGATTGGACGGCGGGCGGCGGTGCCACGGTGACTATCACGTCCGGCTCGGAAGCAGTGAGTAACTGGAAGCTGAGAACGGCGGGTGGGTTGTCCTGTGTTAGATTGAGCGCGTTGCCGTAACCCTCGGGCAGTTTGCTGAGCGGGAGGAAGTCGAGTGCGAGCTGGCCGCCATCGGGGCGCGGGAATGTGAGCCGGTATTCGACGTCGTTTTCGGCCGTGAGAATCACCTCGGCGTGGGTGAGCGGGAGGTCCTTGGTGTGCGAGGAGACTCGATACAGGCGTGCGGCGGAGGCCAGGAGCTGAGGCTTAAGTTCAGCGAAGCGCTCGGGGGCGAAATTCTTGGGTTCGCCCTGGCCGTCGAGCGTGATCGCGTGGGCGGTGGCCCGGGTCATCGTGATCTCCATCTCGAGTGCGGTCGCGCGCACGCGGGCGGCGGTGGTGATCTCGAATGGGTCGTGCGCCTGCAGGGAGGCGGTGAGAAACACGAGGAGAGCGACAAGGCGGCGGAGGAAAGGCATGACAGTGGCGCGAGAAATGAATGCCGGTGTTTGGCGGAGGGAAGCGTGGAGCGGTGAGCCAGTCAGAAGAGGATTCGCGGGAGGGACAGATTTTAATAAACGAAAAGCCGGCCGCGATTGGGCGGCCGGCGTGAGTGCCAGGGGAAGAATATGGCGATCAGGTTACGGCACGATGATCTGGTCCACGTTGCCGAGGTCGCCGCCCGTGGAGGCGAACTGGATCGTGTTCGATGAATTGTTGTTGAGGGTGATGTTCACCGTGAGTGTCGCCCACGTGGTCCACGCACCGGAGGGCTGGAAGGTGATGTTCGTGGTGGAGCCGTTGACGATGAGGTTTCCAGTACGGGCAGCGGTGGTTCCGAGAGCGTAGCGGATCTGGAGTGCCTTGGTGCCGCCGCCGTTGCCGTCGACGTTGTTGAACGTGAGCGTACCTCCGGTGGTCGGGAAGTTGGAGAAGCCGGTGCCGTTGAAGCCGGCGTTGTTGCTGTCGATCGTGACGCCTCCGGCGATGGTGCCGGCCTCGGCCTGATATGTGTCAGCGGTGGGCGTAGTGGTGCCTCCTCCGACATACGTGATGTTGGCGGCGGGTTGTGCGCTCATGCCGCTGCCAAGGTAGAAGCCAGGGTGGGGTGGCTGGTTGTACGCGGTGTTCTGCCACGCGACGGCCACGCGGTATTGGGCGTCGTGCATGAGCGTGTAGAGGCGGTTAGTCGCGACGATCGTGGAAACGTAGATGCGCAGAGCAGTATTACCGGTTTCGCGCCAGACGACTTCTTCGCGCCAGTCACCGAGGATATCGGCGGAGAGGTTGGGCGTGGCTTTGGTGGAGTTATTGGAGGCGACTCCGGAAGCGGCGAGGAGTGTCGTGGAATTTGAAGCAGTTTCGTTCCACTTGGAGATCGTGACGTTATCGAGGAATTCACGTTTCAGGTCGGCGTCCCACCAAACCATGAAGTTGATCGGACTGGGGCGCGCGCTGGAGATCAGTGTGCCGGTTGCGCTGTAAAGGCCGCCGCGCGAACCCCAGCATTCGTAGCCGAGGTAACGTGAGTCGATATCGCCCGCGCAGCCGCGGCCCACATCGACGCCTTCTCCAGAAACTCCGAAGAGGATCGCGCCGGTATTGGCGTCGTGCATTTCGAGACCGTTGTTGCCGTAGCTGCCTGGGTCTTCGTGGACCATCCAGACCTCGAGACCGGAACGACTGGGATTCATATCGGAGACGTGAAGCGCGTCACCGTGGCCGAGTTGCGTGGAGTATTTGCCGGCGCCGTTGTCGTCGATCGTGCAAGCGCCGTAGATGATCTCCTGTTTGCCGTCGTTGTCGACGTCGGCGACGGAGAGACTGTGCGCGCCCTGACCGCGGTAAGCCGCGAGCGAGCCGCTGGTGCTGTCGCCGGTGTCGAATGTCCAGCGTTGGGTGAGTGCGCCGTTGCGATAGTCCCAGGCGGCGAGCACGGCGCGTGTGTAGTAGCCGCGGCACATGACGAGGCTGGGGCGTGTGCCGTCGAGATACGCGACGGTGGCGAGAAACCGATCGACACGGTTGCCGTACGTGTCGCCCCAGTTGCCGACGGTGCCACGCGGCACGACATAACTCGCGGTGGCGAGGGCGGCGCCGGTCTGACCGTTGAAGATCGTGAGGTACTCGGGGCCGCTGAGAACGTAGCCGCTGGAGTTGCGATAATCGGCTGAGGCGCTGTCGCTGCCCATGAGCACGTTTTGTCCGGTGCCGCTGACAGTGCCGGGCGCGGTTTTGCAAGCCACCTCGGCTTTGCCGTCACCGTCCAGGTCATACACTTGGAATTGAGTGTAGTGGGCGCCGGCGCGGATGTTGCGGCCAAGATCGATGCGCCAGAGACGGGTGCCGTTTAACTTGTAGGCATCGATGTAGACATTGCCCGTGTAGCCGGACTGGGAGTTGTCCTTGGAGTTGGAAGGATCCCATTTCACGACGAGCTCGTATTCGCCATCGCCGTCGAGATCGCCGGCGGAACAGTCATTGGGCGAGTACGTGTAGGCTTCGCCACTTGGCGTGGTGCCGCCGGCAGGTTGTTGCAGCGGGACGCGCAGGTAGCCAGTGGCGGTGGAATTCGCGGGAAGCGTGAAGCCGGCGCTGGCGGTTTGCTCGACGCTGTTGATGACGGGGCGAACGGTGTAGACGTTGGTGGCAGAAGCGGCGGACGTGGTGTCGACGTAGTTGGTCGAGGTGGTGATGGGCGAGGCGTTGAGTTTGACCGCTGCGGCGCCATTGGCGGAGCGGTAGACGTTGTAGCTGATACCGGACGGATCGAGGCCGAGTTGGCGCCAGCCGACGTAGACGTCGGTGCTGCTGGTGCGCAGGGCGACCACACCACGTCCGAGATTTTCCATCTGGTAGGGAGCGGCCGACAGCGGAGCGAGCGCGCCGAGCACGAGGCTCAAGGCGACCGCGAGGAGTCTGATTTTTTGGGTTTTCATGTTGGGGTAACGTTTGACTGCCATTTCGGGTGCGCATGCAGATGGGCATCCGAAGAAAGGATTGCGTGCAGGAGCCTTCGCGGGGGTTCGAAGTGCGCCGGTGAAAAATCGCGGCGGCGCAAAGTGCAGTTGGGGTTTGTCCGGGCCGAGGGGGGAATGCGCGAACGAATCAAAACCGACATCACGGACGGATGATCGGCAAAGGGCCCTATTTCAGACAGTCAAACGAGTAAACTCCCGCGAGAATTGTGCCGATGCAGCCCAGTGTTGTTGCTGCGTTTGCTCTCTCCCTTCCCCCTCTCAGGCCGCCTGTTGGCGGGCTTGGGGCTTTTGCTGGGAATGGCTGGCGTGGCGCGCGGACTGGATCCGTCATGTGCGCCCTCGCACTACCGCTATGACGAATGGACGACCCATCACGGCATCCCGTACGCGGCGGTGCGCGCCGTTTCGCAGACGGCAGATGGTTACTTGTGGCTGAGTACGCGGGGAGGGCTGGCCCGGTTCGACGGCATGGTGTTTACCGCGTATACGCACGCCGACGTTCCGCTGCTGCCCGAGGACGATGTGGCATTTTGCACCGAGGAAGATGCGGACGGTGTTTTGTGGGTGGGGACTTCCAATGGCGTGGTCTGGAAACGGGGCGACACGTGGCTGCGTCCCGAAAGTCTGAAGGCATTGGAAGGACAGTCCGTTACTTGGATCACACGTGACGGCGGGCGTGGGCTGGTGTTGTCCACGTCGAATAAAGTTTTTCGTTATCAGGACGGGCGGCTGGAGGACGTTCCATTTCCTGCAGGGGTAAAGGTATCCAGCATCAACGTGGTGATGCCTGAAAGAGATGGCACCGGTCTCGTCATCATGGCGACACCGTCGCTGATGCTGAAGAACGGGGAGGCCACGCTTTTCAGGCATTCGTCGGGCGCGGTGATCAGTGAGATGCGGTCTGCGGTCCAGGATGCGAAAGGCGGATGGTGGCTGGGAGCGCCCTCGGGCTTGTACCGGTTTGAGTCGGGACGTTTGAAAAAATCGCCGTCACTGGGTGGCGTGGCGGTGAGCACGGTGCGCAGCCTGCAGATTGATCGGGACGGTAATCTCTGGATCGGCACGCCGAACGGATTGCTGCGATACGCGAATGATCATCTAGAACCGGTTATTGTGCGCGGCATCGAAACGCTCAGTCACGTGCTGGCGATCAAGGAGGATCGTGAAGGAAATCTTTGGGGAGGCACTGACTCCGGATTGGTGCGTCTCGGCGATGTGAAGGCGGTCAATTTCACCCGTCGCGAAGGACTGGAGGCCAACTCCGTGTTGTCGGTCGTGGCGGCACGCGATGGGACTTGGTGGGCGGGCACGTGGGGTGGAGGACTGACTCATTTTACGGCACAAGGGCCGCGGACATTGCACCAGGCGGATGGACTCCGGGAAGAAGGTGTCCTCGCGTTACATGAAGACAACGAGGGGGCCCTGTGGATTGGCTACTATGGCCAGGGCGTCAGCCGGTTGAAGGACGGTGTGTTTACGAACTATGGAAAAGACGAAGGCGTCGATACGCGCGTGCGCACAATCGCCACGGATACTGCAGGCGGTGTGTGGCTGCTTAGCGCGCGCAACGGTCTTCAGAGACTGCGCGAAGGGCGTTTTGAAACTGTGCCGACGCCGGAGGTGACGCTTGCCGGTGCGATGGCGATCGATTCGCGCGGCCGGGTCTGGGTCGGATGGGCGGGAGGACTCGGCTGGTTTGATCCGAGCGAGGACAAGTGGACGATTTTCAGCCGGGAACCCGGGGCAAAGAATAACGTCACCCGCATACTCGAAGGCGTGGATGGCAGCTTGTGGGTGTTTCGCGACGGTTTGCAGATCCAGCACAAGCAGGGGGAGAAGCTGGAGACGTTCACCCTTCCGCCATCAGTGGGCAGCCTTACGTACTCGGCGGTCGAACAAGGAGACTGCTTTTGGGTTGGGTTTCGCAACGGGATCGCGCGCATTGCGCTGTCGGAGTTTGACGCAGTGACCGCGGGAAAGAAACGCACGCCGGAGTTCACTTTCTATAACGAGCAAGAGGGTCTGCGCAGTCCCGCGCCTAATTCCACGGCCTCTCACGCGGTGTCGCTCGCGACGGATGGGAGGCTGCTGTTTGCGACGAGCAAGGGCGTGGCCATGATTCACCCCGGTCGCATCCGCATGAACACGCTGCCGCCCCGCGTGGTGATCGAGCAGGTGGTGGCCGACAAAACCGAGCGGCGTGGAACAGCGCTCAAGAACATCCCTGCAGGTCGCGGAGAACTGGCGTTTCACTTCACGGCACTCAGCCTGACCAATTCGATTCAAAATAAATTCAAGTACCGGCTCTCCGGTGTAGACGCCGACTGGGTGGACGCCGACGGCCGGCGCGAAGCGTACTATGGAGGGCTGGCTCCCGGGAACTATCACTTCGAAGTGATGGGAACCAACAATGACGGCGTGTGGAGCAAGGAGCCCGCTGTCTGCGATCTGTATTTGAGTCCTCACTTCTACCAGACGTGGTGGTTCTGGCTGGCGGCCGGTGCGGGCGTGTGCGCAGGTTTTGCCGGGATATGGATCTGGCGTACGCGCCGGATGCGGGCTGCGCACAACAAACTGGCGCGGCTTGTCGACGACCGGACGCGTGATTTGCAGCAGGCGAAGGAGTCCGCGGAAAAGGCCAAGGACTCCGCGGAGGCGGCGAGCCGGGCCAAGAGTGATTTCGTCGCCAACATGAGCCATGAAATCCGCACGCCGATGAACGGCGTCATTGGCATGACTGAACTCGCGCTGGGTCTGGCAAAGGAGAAGGAACAGGCGGACTATCTGCGCACAGTGATCGCGTCGGGCGAGGCGTTGATGACGGTGATCAACGACATCCTTGATTTTTCAAAGATCGAATCGGGCAAGCTCACGCTCGATCCGGTGGAGTTTGATTTGGTGGAGTGCCTGGATGCCGCGGCTGACACCGTGGCGATCCGAGCGGCGCGCAAAGGACTGGAGCTCGTCAGCGTATCGGATCCGGGTCTATTCGGACGACTGCGTGGAGATTCGGCGCGACTGCGGCAGGTGGTGATCAACCTGCTGGGCAACGCACTCAAGTTCACGGAGCACGGCGAAGTCGTGCTGCAGGCTGAAAAAATTTCAGAAGAGAACGGCATCTGCACGGTGCGTGTGAACGTGCGGGACACCGGCATTGGCATTCCGAAGAACCGGCTGGCGGCGATCTTCGATCCGTTCGAGCAGGCAGATAGTTCGATGTCGCGCCGCTTCGGCGGCACAGGGCTTGGACTCACCATTTGCCGACGGCTGGTCGCGCTGATGGGCGGAGAAATTGGAGTCGAGAGCGAGCTGGGTCGCGGCAGTTGTTTTTATTTCACCCTCAAACTGGAGCGGATCGTGAGTGGCCAGGCGGGCAGAGCGTTGCCGGAAACGGTGCGCGGGCGGACGGCGCTTATTGCGGGGCCGGGTGGTACGATGCGATCCGGGCTCGCGGACCAATTGGGGCAGCGAGGTGTCCGGGCGGTAATCTCGGATACCCCGCAAACCGCTCCCGTGGATTTGTTGTTTGTCGATGTTTCGGATCCGCATGTCGATGCGGCGTCGGAAGTGCGGCGTGCGCTGTCTCTCGGAGGTGCTTCGAAGGTTGTGGCGCTGACGGCAACTGATCACGGGCTTGATGTCCGACGGCTTGCGGAGATCGGTGCGAGTTTCGGTTTGAGAAAGCCGGTCACGGGCGCGCGGCTGGACGAATGTCTGCGCGATCTTTTCGTTGTTCCGGCGAGTGAAGAACGGGCGAGGCCTCCCGCCGGGAACCGCGCCCGCCGCTCATTGCGTGTGCTGGTGGCCGAGGATAACTCGGTGAATCAGGTGGTGGCTTCGACCTTGCTGAAAAAGCTCGGACATTTGACGGACCTCGCCTCGAACGGGGAGCAGGCCGTGGAGAAATACCGTAGCGGAAGCTACGACGTCGTGTTGATGGATGTGCAGATGCCCGGAATGGATGGGATGGAAGCGACGCGGCATATTCGAGAAATCGAAATCAGCGGCCGGGCCCGCACTCCTGTGGTGGCGCTGACCGCGCACGCGGTTAAAGGCTATGCGGAGCAATGTGCCGCCGCAGGCATGGACGGTTATCTGACCAAGCCGCTGCGTCCGCCGGAACTTGAAGCGATGCTGGTGAAGTTTTTCCCCGAAGCCGGTTGAGCCGGACCGAGATCAACGTTTTGTGGCGCGGCCGAGGGCGGAGCGGAGCGTTTCCAGCGTGAACGGTTTGTCCACGATGGCATCGACGCCAAGGGCATTGAGTTCGCGGCGGTCATCGTCGGTGATGCGCCCGCTCATGATAAGCAGCGGACCGCGATAGCCGGAGGATCGAACGCGTCGGGTGAGTTCGATGCCGGTGAGTTCGGGCATGTTGATGTCGAAGAGGAGTGCGTCGAACGCGGCCGGGTTGCGTTCGAAAATCTCCCAGGCTTCGCGGCCGTTGGGGGCGAGTGTGACCTCGTGGCGTTCGCGTTTGAGCAGGGTGCGCAGCACGCTCGCGATGAGTTCCTCGTCTTCCGCGATGAGGATGCGCAGGCCGCCCTCGGGCCGGGCGGAATCTGGCGCGGCCTGGCCTGCTACGATAGGCACAGGGTGCAGGGGGAGAAACACAAAGAAGGTCGTGCCGGTGCCCTCGGTCGACTGAACGTCGATCCTGCCGCCGAGATCGGAGACGAGGTGCCAGACGGTCGCGAGGCCGAGGCCGGTGCCGCGACCGACTTTTTTGGTGCTGTAGAATGGCTCGAAAATGCGCTCGATCACGGCGCGGGACATGCCGAGACCGTTGTCGTTTACGGCGAGGCGCAGCCAGCGGTCAGGCGGTGAATGCGAACCGGCGTCCTGTGGGATCGCTGCGGAGGCGGGCAGGCAGGTGGCGTCGAGGATGATGGCGGGTGTCCAGATGTCGGACGTGGTTGCCGCGAGTTTTTCGTCGAGAGTGTCGCGGGCGTTGAGCAGTAGATTGAGAACGATCTGATTCAGGTCGCCCGCGTTCAGATGGAGCGCGGGAAGATCGGCGCCGAGGGTGTTGGATAGCCGGATGCGGCGATCGGCTGTGTGGCGGAGCAGGTCGAGGTTGGCTTCGACGATGTTGCGCAGGCTGACGATTTCCGGTTTGCGGTCGGCTTTCCTCTCGAAGGTGAGCAGCCGGCGTGTGAGATCGGCGGCGCGGCGCGCGGTGTCGGCGATCAGTTTGTGCTCGGATTGTTGAGAGGGATTTGTGTGCGGGTCGCTCGCGAGGGCGTCGGCGGTGACGAGGATGGGCGTGAGCAGGTTGTTGAACTCGTGGGCGATGCCACCCACCATTTCGCCAATGGCGCGGAGGCGCCGTCCTTGGGCGATCTCGGCGTCGCGTATATTGCGTTCAGTGATGTCCTCGATGAGGAAGCAGCAGCGAGGGTGTCCATCGGGGGCACGAAGCGGAACGAGCGTGGCGGCGAATTCGCGGTGCAGCTCAGGGCGCTGGAACTCGAAGCGCACGGGATTGGTTGCGGTATTAACGTGCGAGAGCAGTTCCTGCCACCAGGGTTCTTGGAGGAGGGCGGCTGTCTCCAGTTCTCCGATGGTGGAGAGATCAGCGAGACCGGTGAGGCGCACGGCCTCGGGATTGAGCGAGACGAGTTGCCAGCCTGAGCCAGCGCGGTCGAGGACGCCGAGGGCGTTTGGAAGATTGTCGTAGAGTGCGCGGAGAAGCTGTTCGGACTCCTGGCGCGCGAGTTCGGCCGCGCGGCGGGCAGTGATGTCCTGCACGGTGCCGAACACGGCGACGACGCGGCCGGATGCGTCGACATGCGAGCGGCCGCGCACGTGAATGAATTTGCGCAGACCGGGGCGGGGCTCGATGGCGAGGTCGAGCTGGTAGGAGTAGTTTTCCCGCATGGCTCGCTCGACAGACGTGCGCCAGCGGGCTGCGTCGGCGGGCAGGGCGGTGGCGGCGAGTTTGTCGAAAGTATCCGGAGGGCCGAGGGCTGGATCGAGTTCGTGGATGCGAAAGGTTTCGTCGGACCACATCACGGTGTCGGGCGGGCCGAGTGTGCGCCGCCAGTGGCCGAGATGGGCGAAGGCCTGTGCCTCGGCGAGGAGTGCGCGGCTCTCGGCGAGTTCGGTACTCTGGCGGGCGAGGCGTGTGCGAAGCTGCCGTTGATGCCACCACGCCCACAGGGTGCCGACGAGCGCGAGCAATAGAATCGGAAGCGCGATGATCGCTGCTTGCTGGCGGGTCATTTTTTGCGGCTCCAGACGGCCGAACCATTTTTCGTAGAGCCGCTCGAATTCGCCGGTGCGATGGAGAATGGCCAGGCCTTCGTTCAGGCGGGTGAGCAACTCGGTGTCGTCGCGGCGCACGGCGAAACAAAAACGGATGGCGCAGTCCGGAAGCGGCGGATCGAATGGGACAACGTTTTTCAGGCCGTAACGATCAATCACGGAGAGCGCGGTCATTCGTGTGAGGAAAACGACCTCGTGCTTTCCTTCGTTGATCTGGTGCAGCGCGTTCTGAGCGCCGCCTTCGTACACAATGCGTGCGGACGGAACGTACTCACGCATGTACTGGTCACCCGGACTGCCCGGGCCGACGATCACGATTTCGCGGCCGGCGAGGTCGTCGTGTATGCGGAGCGTGGTGTTGTGGCGGTTGACGAAGAGTGATCCCTGCAGGTTGAGGTACGAGGTGGAGAATGCGGCGAAGGATTCGCGCGTGGGGTCAAAGCTGTAGATTTGGAGGATGTCGTACTGACCGGAAACCAGACCCTCCTTGAAATTTTGCGAGGGAAGGAGGCGGCGCTCGATCTTAAGTCCCATGACTTGGACGACGGCGTCTAGAAGTTCGACGGTGAAGCCTTCGGGTTTACCGGAGGGGCCGATGAACGAATACGGGTAGTTGTCCGTATGCGTGGGCACGACGAGCGGTCGCGCAAAGCGATCACGCGGTGTTTGCGCAAGAAGACGGGGAGCAAAGCACAGAGAGGTGCAGAGCAGGGTAATCCAGACGACGAACGGGCGGAAAGCAGGAGGGGGCCGCATGGCGTAGGCCATTTTGGGGATATCTCTATATCGGCCTGTGTGGTGCTCAGTACAAGCGTGGCGCAGGGAAAAGTTCGCGGCTGGTTAAATCGGGATGACGCGGCATGGCCGGGCTTGCCTGTGTCCGGCGTCTGCGGAGGCTCGCGCCGGCATGTCGCAGCCGGTCACACCTCCCACTTTTCGTCAGGCACTGAGATTCTGGCTGAAGTTGGGATTTATCAGCTTCGGTGGGCCAGCCGGCCAGATCGCCATTATGCACGAGGAGCTTGTCGAGCGGCAGCGGTGGATCGGGGAAAGCCGGTTTCTACACGCGTTGAATTTTTGCATGCTGCTGCCCGGGCCGGAGGCGACGCAGCTGGCGACGTATTGCGGCTGGCTGTTGCACCGCACGTGGGGAGGCATCGCTGCGGGTGTTCTTTTTGTGCTGCCCTCGGCAGTGCTTCTATGGGTGCTGAGCTACGTGTATGTGGCCTACGGAGCGGTGCCGTGGCTGGCGGCGATGTTTTACGGGTTGAAGTGTGCGGTGACGGCTGTTGTCGCGTCGGCGGTGATACGGATCGGGAAGCGGGCGTTGAAAAACGGCCTGATGTGGGGGCTGGCGGCGGGGGCCTTTGTGGCGATTTATTTTCTAAAGGTGCCTTTTCCCGCGATCGTGGGCGGGGCGTTGGTGATAGGCTTTGCGGGCGCACGAGTGTGGCCGGGAAAATTCGTGATCGTGGGGAACGCGGGTGCCGCCAGTGGTGGCGGTGTGGGTGCGCAGACGTCGGTTATCGACGATGCGCAGGAGGCTGCGGAGCATACGCGGCCATCGAGGGGCAGGGCGGTGCGTGTGGTGCTGGTTGCGTTGGTGCTTTGGTGGGGGCCGGTGCTCGCAGCTGGGCTCTGGCAGGGATGGGACGGGACGCTCGCGAAGGAAGGCCTGTTTTTCAGCAAGGCGGCGATGGTGACGTTCGGCGGCGCGTATGCGGTGCTTCCTTATGTGGGACAGGAGGCGGTGCAAAATCACGGATGGCTGACCGCGCCTCAGATGCTCGACGGACTGGGGCTGGCGGAGACGACGCCGGGACCGCTGATCATGGTGGTCCAGTTTGTTGGGTTTCTTGGCGGATGGAATCACCCGGGCGGGCTGAGTCCGCTGATGGCGGCGACACTGGGCGCGGCGATCACCACCTGGTCGACCTTTGTGCCGTGCTTTCTGTGGATTTTTCTCGGGGCGCCTTATCTGGAGTGGCTTCGCGGAAACGCGGCGCTTGGAGGCGCACTTGCGGCGGTGACTGCGGCTGTGGTCGGTGTGGTGCTCAATCTCGCCGTGTGGTTCGGCTGGCAGGTTTTTCACCCGGAGACAGGTAGAATGGATTGGTTTGCGGTGACGCTGGCGGCGGCGGCATTCGCGGCACTGCAACGATGGAAGGGCGGGATGATCCCGGTGCTGGCTGCGTGCGCGCTGGCGGGGCTTGTGCGCAGCCTGGTGTGAACGGATCCAAGATCCTGAAATCGGCACTTGGCGGCGGTCTGAAATATCGTATAACGATATTTTATCCATGTCCAAAAACGTTCCATCTTCGAAGGCCGGGCGTGTGCTCAGCAAAGCCGACTACGAGCAACTGGCCGCGTGGCGTTATTCGTTGCGACGGTTTTTGCGTTTCAGTGAAGAGGCGGCGGCGGAAGCGGGGCTGACGCCGCAGCAGCATCAGGCGCTGCTGGCGGTGGAAGGCATGCCGGGAAAGGCGGAGGCGACAATCGGCGAACTGGCCGAGCGATTGCAGCTGAAGCATCACAGTGTGGTCGAGCTTGTCGACCGGCTGGAGATGGCGCGGTTGATGCGTCGCAATGTGTCGCCCGAGGACGGACGCCAGGTGCGGCTGACGGTGACCGCCAAGGGGCTGAAGGTTTTGGAGACGCTGACGCTGGCGCATCGGGAAGAGCTGAAACGCGTGGGCCCGGAACTCGCGGCGATTTTGTCCACGGTGGTTGCTGCGGCGGCAGAGGAGGCGGCTGTTTGATGGCCGCGCGATCACATGCCTTGGCTCCGGCGAGTACGCCGCGTCCGTTGTTGTTGTGTGCACTGGCGCTTCTGATCGCGGCACTGGCTACGGTGGCGGCGCATCTGTTACTCGGGCTGATCGGCCTGATCACGCATCTGGCTTTTTTCGGTGAGATTTCGCACACGCAGGTTTCTCCGGGGGAGCATGCACTGGGCGCATGGGTGATTCTGGTGCCCGCGATTGGCGGGGTGGCGATCGTGGCGCTGGCCCGGTGGGGAACGCGTGGAGTTTTGGGCCACGGAATACCTGAAGTGATGGAGCAGGTGCTGACGAATCGCAGCCGGATCTCGCCGAAGGTGGCGTTGCTGAAACCCGCCGGTTCGGCGATTTCGATTGGAACGGGCGGACCGTATGGCGCCGAGGGACCGGTGATCGCGATGGGAAGCGCCCTGGGCTCCCTGATGGGACAGGCGCTGACGCTGACGGCGACGGAGCGGAAAATCCTGCTGTGTGCTGGCGGCGCGGCGGCGATGACGGCGGTGTTTGGGAGTCCGCTGGCGGCGACACTGCTTGCGGTGGAATTGTTGTTATTCGAGTTCAAGGCGCGCTCGCTGGTGCCGGTGATGCTGGCGGCGACGTTTGCGCAGGCGTTGCGCATGGGCTGGGGCGAGGCGGTGGCGGTTTTTCCGATTGGCGAGAATATGAGCGCGTCGCTGCGCGACTGGCTGCCGCTTGCGGTGATCGGCATTGCAGCGGGAGCGGCCGCAGTGGGATCGATCACGGCGGTGCATAAAGCGGAGGCCGCGTTTGCGAAGCTCGGAGGTTCGTGGATGTGGCGACCAGTGCTGGGCGGTGTGATCGTTGGCGTGATCGGCTGGTGGCAGCCGCACGTTTTTGGCGCGAGCTATGACGTGATCGGGGGATTGCTCGGGAATAATTTTCCACTCACGGCAGTGGCGACGATTTGCGGCTGCAAACTGCTCGCGTGGATTGTCTCGCTTGGCAGCGGTACATCGGGCGGCACGCTGGCTCCGATGCTGGTCGTTGGAGGCGGTGTAGGCGCATTGACCGGGGCGCTGGTTGGCCGGGTGTGCGGGGTGGAAGTGTCGCCGGCGCTTGCGGCACTGGCAGGGATGATCGCGTTTTTTGCCGGAGGATCGCGGGCATTTTTTGCGTCGATCGTACTCGGCGCGGAGATTACGCAGCAGGCGGCGGTGCTCTGGCCGCTGGCGGTGGCCGCGACGACGGCGCTGCTGACGGCACGGTTGCTTTCAGGCCAATCGATCATGACGGCCTCGGTCGAACAGCGCGGAGTGAGCGTGCCGGCGGAGTTCGACGTGGACGTGTTCGCGCATGTACGCGTGGAGTCGGTGATGGAGTCAAAGCCCCAGACGGTTTCCGGAATGATGACCGTGAACGCGCTGGCGGACAGGATTGGTGCGCACGATCCGGAGACAAGTCATCATCATGCGTTGCTTGTGACGGATGACACGGAGGCGTTGATCGGGATCATCACGCGGCGGGATTTGCTTAATGCGCTGGCGCGTGGTGATGGCGGGCGGCGACTGGAAGAAGTGGCGAGCACGAACTTGTTCACGGCGTTTCCCGACGAGGATCTGCACGATGCGGTAACGCGGATGCACCGGCACGATATCGGACGGCTTCCCGTGGTGAGTCGCGACAATCCGCGGAAGGTCCTGGGTTACCTCGGACGCGCGGCGATTTTGTCGGCGAGGCGGCTGCGCTGGCAGGATGAGCATCATCGTGAACCAGGCTGGCTCGCGAAGAGGCGGACAGCTTCGTAGGGCGCGTTGGCGTCTGAATGATTTTTGATTTCTTTCTCCTATGAAAACACCGCACTCCTTTATGCGTTATGTCCCGTTTCTCGGGCAGCTTGGCTTCGCCGTTGGCGTTGGCTTTTTGATGTTCGCTCTCCTGTGACGTGAAGCGTTTCCGCTACGCATTTGATCCGGGCTGCGTGAGTGCATGCGCGCTCTACGCGTTGAATCGTTTTGTCATCAAGCCGCACGTCGGGCCGGGGTTTTTCCACAGCCATTTTAATGATGTTCTGCTGATTCCGGCGGCGCTGCCGTTTCTGCTGTGGGCTTATCGCATGATGGGCTGGCGCCTTGATGATGCGGCGCCGTCATGGCGAGAAGTGGCGGCGCACACGGTTTTGTGGGCGATTATCTGCGAAGGAATCGGACCGCGTGTCTGGCCGAGGTACGGAGTTGCGGATGCTTGGGATGTGGTGGCATATGCGGCCGGCGCGGTGATCGCGTGGATCTTCTGGAATAGCGCCAGCCGTGAGCAGGTGCGCCTGTGAGCTTCAATTTTTTAGCTCCGCATTATCGCTGGATGGAGGCGGTCCTCGCCGGGCGTGTCTTGCAGCGGGCGCGCGTACACTGGCTGGGTAAACTGGCGGGGCGGTCACGCGTTTTGATCGTGGGCGAAGGGCCGGGGCGATTGCTGGAGGAGTTATTAAGGCGGTTTTCGAGTACGGAGGTCACCGTTGTTGAACAGAGTGCAAAGATGATCGCAGTGGCGGCCCGACGCCTGGAGAAGCGCGGGGTTTGCCTGAGGCGTGTACGTTGGGTTTGCGCGGATGTGCGGACGTGGCACGCGGAAGATGAAAACAAGGGCAGGTTGTTCGATGCGGTGCTGACGCCGTTCCTGCTCGATTGTTTTGCGCGAGAGACGCTGGAGCGGCTCGTGGAAAAATTAGGCACGGTGACAGCGCGCGATGCGGTCTGGCTCGTGGCGGACTTTCAGGTTCCATCGCGCGGGTGGCAACGCATGCGGGCGAAGTTGATTCACGCGGTGATGTATCGATTCTTTCGTGTCGCAACGCGGCTGGAGGCGTCGCGACTGACGGAGCCAGACGAGGCGCTGAGGCGGGTGGGATTCGTGTTGGAGGGCCGGACAGTTTTTAACGCCGGGCTCGTGCGCAGCGATTGGTGGGTGCGGACATGAAAAAGCGCCGGGAGCCTGAAGCTCCGGCGCTTTGATCCCTCAAGAGATATTCTCGGCGGGTCAGACCTTGGTGGCCGGCGATGGGAGCGGGCAGACGTCCATGCCCTTGATCAGGCCATGGGCGAAGGTGAACCGGTGGCCGACGTGTTCATCGCCAAGGACCACTCCCGACAAGTCGCGCACGACCTGATGAACGTCCACGAGGATGCTGCCGTCATTTTCCAAAAGAAAGGCAGTGGGCTCCACGTGCGGGTCAATTTCACGCCACTGATCCGTCCAATACGCGCGAATTTCCTGAGGCCCGCGGACGAAGCCGCCTTTGAAGGCTCTCGGCCAGGTCACATCAGGCGTCATGGTAGCGACCGCCGCATCAATATCGCGGGCGTTGAACGCAGCGTAGGCCGCGCGGAGCAATTTGATTTCTGATGCCGATGGATTGGGCATGAGCTTGGAGTGTTGGCTGCAGCGTGAAACTCAGCTGAAGAACTTCACGATGCGGCGCATCGATGTCACGAGGGCGTCGATGTCGGCGGCGGTGTTGTAGACGTAGAAGCTCGCGCGGACGGTGCTCGGGAGACCGAGTTTTTTCATCAGCGGCTGGTTGCAGTGGTGGCCGCCGCGGAGGGCGATGCCGTCCTGGTCGGCGAAGGTGACGACGTCGTGCGCATGCGCGTCTTTCAGCGCGAAGCTGACGAGGCCGCCGCGTTTCCCCTTCGGGCCGAGGATGCGGATGCCCGGAAGTTCGCTGAGGGCGGCGTAGGCTTTTTCGGCGAGGCCGTCGTCGTGTGCGGCGATTTTTTCACGGCCGAGATTATCGAGATAATCCATGGCAGCGTGGAGGCCGATGGCATCGGCGACGTTGGGCGTGCCGGCTTCGAAGCGTTCGGGCGAGGGCTTCCATTTGCTGCCCGCAAATTCGACGGAGGAAATCATGCCGCCGCCGCCCTGCCACGGAGGCATGGCGTCGAGGAGTGCGCGGCGGCCCCAGAGGACACCGATGCCGGTAGGCGCGGCCATCTTGTGGCCGGAGAAGGCGAGGAAGTCGCAGCCGATTTTCTGGACATCGAGCGGCTCGTGGCCGGAGGACTGGGCGGCGTCGATGACGGTGAGGGCGCCGACTTTTTTCGCGCGGGCGCAGAGATCGGCGATCGGGTTGATGACGCCGAGTGTGTTGGAAATGTGCGTGAACGCGAAGAGCTTCACCTCGGGCGTCAGGAGCTTGTCGAGCGCGTCGAGGTCGAGACCGAGTTCGGCGTTTTCACCGACGACGGGCACGTAGCGGATCGTGGCGCCCGTGCGCTGGGCGACGAGCTGCCACGGGACGAGGTTGGAGTGGTGCTCCATCTCGGTGAGGAGGATGACATCGCCGGCTTTTAGATTCGCGAAGCCCCAGCTCTGGGCGACGAGGTTGATGGATTCGGTGGTGCCACGGGTGAAGACGATTTCCTCGGGGGCGGCGGCATTGATGAATTTCGCGGCGCGGGCGCGGGCGGCTTCGTAACCGTCGGTCGCGCGCATGGAGAGCGCGTGGAGGCCGCGGTGGACGTTGGAGTTGTCGGCCTCGTAGAAGCGCGCGAGCACGTCGATGACCGAGCGCGGTTTGTGTGTGGTGGCGGCGTTGTCGAGGTAGACGAGCGGCTTGGTGCCGACGTGCTGATGGAGCACGGGAAAGTCGGCGCGGACGTCTTTCCAGCCGAGCGATTCGACGCGGGGCGGGAGCTTGAGAACAGGGAGAATGGTGGCGGGAGCGGCGCTCATGGTTTAATTATTTCGCCTCCATGTTGGGCGTTGGTTGTTTGAGCGCGTCGAGGGCGGCGTGCCAGGAGAGGGTGGCGCACTTGATGCGGGCCGGGTAGGCGTGGACGCCGGCAAAGGCGGCAAGCTCGGAGAAATCTTCGGGGGCGTTGCCGGTTTTCACGATGTCGGCGAACTCTTTGAAGGTGGCTTCGGCCTCGGGAAGGTTTTTGCCCTTGAGCTGGGTGGTCATGAGCGAGGCGGAGGCCTGCGAAATGGCGCAGCCGGAGCCTTCGAAGCTGATGCCGTCGATGCGGTTGTCGCCGTTGGTGTGGATGTAGACGGTGCAGTTGTCGCCGCAGGTCGGGTTGTCGCCGGTGGCGTAGCGCGTGGCGTTGGGCAGTTTGCCGCGGTTGCGGGGGCGCTTGTTGTGATCGAGGATGACCGACTGGTAGAGATCGCTGAGGTCGCTCATGAATTGGAGCGCGGACCGTACGGAAAACCGGGCGGGACGCAAAGCCGGGTTTCAAAAGAAAAGCCGCGCTCATGAAGAGCGCGGCGAGGGGCTAATAGAGTGAGCGGTGAGGAAGCGGAAAATTAGAAGGCTCGGGAGAGGGTGACGGAGCCAAACACGTTGTGGTCGTCTTTTTGGGTTTTGAACTCCTTGGTGCGGTAGGTCTGGGTGAACGTGAGCTGCCATTTGCCCGCGATCAGGCCGACGCCGTAGCTGAGGTCGGCCACGAAGGGCTCTTTGTCCACGCTTGGGCTGTCTTCCCACGTGTTGCCATCGAGAAAGATATCGCGGGCGACAGCGCGACCATCGGCGCTGCCGAAGAGGAAGAAGCTCCAGTCCCGGTTTGGCGAGACGCGCGGATCGGCGTCGTCGAGCGGTGTGGGCACGGTGCCGCCGGGACGGATGAGACTGACGCCGAAGTCACTGGGGAGATTGAAGCCCATGCGAACCGTGCCGCCGAGGTTGGCGTAGGTCTGGACATTGCCGAGACTCGCGCCGAGGTGGGGAATAAGATCGGCGCCGAGCACTTTGCTGAAGGCGCGGCCATACATGCGCCAGCGGCGTTCGTAGACGACGTTCACGCCGAACTCGTTTTGAAGCTGGTAGTCCCAGCCTTGGGGGATGTCGTCGTTAATCCACTCGTGGACGTGAGTCTGGGTTTCCTCGGCGTAGGAGTTTGGGCCGACCATGCCGAACTGGAACGAAAGCGTGTCCATGACTCTTTCGGTGCGGCTCACGAAACTCAGCTCGAGATACGTCCAGCCCGCATAGGGGCGGTCGTTGGGATCGGGCACGGCGGCCTCGGTGTTTTGCGGCGTGTAGATGTTCTGGCCGATCGCGAGGCCGAAGTTTTTCTGGGCACCCTCGCGGTTTACGAAGGGGAGCAATTCGACCAAGCTGCGGCGCCAGCCCTTTTCACCCCAAGTTTCCAAGTCGCCGGAGAGCCAGGAGAGTTTGGCGCCATTGGTGTAGTGTCGGTCGGTGCCGCCGAAGTAGTCGTTCTCGAAGTAAAGGCTGAGAACGCCTGCGGAACGGGCGCGGGTCTGGCCATTTTCGTCACCCGGCGCGGTCGTGCCGGTCGTGGAAGCGTCGGCGGGCGGTTGCGCTGGTGGCACAGTCTCCTGAGCCATCGACGCAGGACCGGCGGAGACGCCGAGGACCCATGCTGCCAATAAGAAGTCTGGATGCGGAGGTTTTCATAACGTGCCGAAAGTTTCGCTTTCGGACGGAAAGTTCCGCATGGAATTCAAGGTTGAATCACATTTAAGTGTTTGTTGTTCAAATGACTGCAAAATGTCGATGCGTCTTTGGTGGAGGGGTGCAGATTGCAGGGAAGGCGTCGTGAAACGTTTCTGGCAGGCAAACGGAACCGGGAAAAATGCCAGAAGGGGGAGCGCGAGCCGTTTCCTAGCGCCACCCTCCAAGGCAGCAAAGCGTTTTTGTCAGGCAGCCGCCAGCAGCACTGGCGGCAATCTATGCGCGGTGCGAAGAGGCGAAGCTTACGGTATCCGCAATTCCATGCCGACCTTGAGGTCTGACTTGGAGGTCATGCGATCCCGGTTCGCGTTGTAGATGGCCTCGACCTGCGCGTTGGTGGCGCTGCCGTAGTATTTACGCGCGATCGTATAGAGGCCTTCGCCCTGTTTCACGACGTGCCGGCGGCCACCGGCTGCCGGAGCGGTGGCGGGTGGTGTTGCTGGCTGCGTCTGAGAGGGGCGGGCGGTGGTTGAAGGCACCGGTGTTGTTTGCGTCGGCGTGCTGACAGGACGGGTCGGCGCGGCGGGGATCGTGGGTTGGATCGCGAGCGTTTCCGTTTCGAACGTCGGGCGCACGACGGGTAATTCGTCGGAAGGCGAGGCGGAGATGGGGTTGGGTTCAATGGCGGGCCGT
Source organism: Nibricoccus sp. (assembly GCA_049840895.1). GTDB lineage: Bacteria > Verrucomicrobiota > Verrucomicrobiia > Opitutales > Opitutaceae > Nibricoccus. Next base: position 253,093 of record JASGJB010000065.1, read on the forward strand.
TCTTCGGGCGCCAGTGCGGTGATGTTGCCTTGTGGATCGACGGGGGGGCGGGCGGAAAGACCTACGGTGACGCGCATCCGGGCGAGCGCGGCTTGCAGTTGTTCATTTTCTCGCTGGAGGCGTTGGACGACCTCGAAATTGTCCGCGGGTGTGAGCGGGTTATCCAGTGGTTTGCCGGGCAGCGTGCTCGCGAATTCGCGCATCGCGGCGTCGATGCGTCCGCGCACGTAGTTGGCCTGCTCGGTGTTGGGCTTCAGTTCGCGGTATTTGCGAAAGTGGTAGATCGCCGAGATGGGATCGTGGATGTGCTGCTGGTAGAGCAGGCCCAATTCGAGGTGGGCTTCGGGCGCGTTGAGCAGGCCACGTTTTTCGATGACCTTCTGGAATTCCGAAAGCGCCTCCTGATTGCGGCCCTGCTTGATCAACTCCTTGCCGCGCCGGTAGCCGGGTTCGTCCACCTCGGCGGTGAAGGGCATCGAATCCACGCGGTCACAACCGGCGGCAAAAAACAGCGCCGCGAGCGCGAACAGAGCGAGGGAAAGATGGCGTGGCCTCATCAGGGATGGAAAGGATTTGAACGGAGAAAAGTTGCCCCTAACTTCGGCAAGCTCATTTCCGACTCAAACTATAAATGGCTCTCGAAACCAAAACAGTGATTGCCCGGGCGAGAGCCTGCATCCGCATCGAGACGGATGCATTGGTGGCGACGGCGAAGAATCTGGGCGAGGATTTCGCCGTTGTGGCGCGTGCGGTTGAGGCAACGCGGGCTTCGGGCGGGAAGTTGATTTTCTCGGGCATCGGCAAGTCGGCGCATATCGCGCAAAAACTGACGGGAACCTTCAACAGCACAGGCGTGACCGCGTGTTTTCTCGATGCGACGCAGGCGCTTCACGGCGATCTTGGGCTGTGTGCCGAGGGCGATCTTGCGATTTTGCTCAGCAATAGCGGGCAGACGGAGGAAATCGTCCGGCTGGTGCCCGTGCTGAAACGCTTCGGGGTGCGGGTGATCGCCTTCACCGCGTTTGCGGATTCCGACCTGGCGCGGCATGCCGACCACCGGCTCGTCTATACGGTGCCGCGCGAAGCCTGTCCGCTGGAGCTCGCCCCGACCGCGAGCACCACGGCGGCGCTCGCCCTCGGTGACGCGCTGGCAATGGTGTTGCTGGAAAGCCGAGGTGTCACCCGCGAGGATTTTGCCCGCTACCATCCGGCGGGAAATCTGGGACGCCTGCTGCTGCTTAAGGTGAAGGACATCATGCGCACGGGAGACCGTCTGCCGGTGATGGTGGAAACGGGGACCTTGCAGGAAGCGATTCTGGCGATGACCCGCGCGAAATCGGGCAGCATCGCGCTTATTCAGGCGCGGACGAAGAAACTGGCCGGTATTTTGACGGATGGCGACTTCCGCCGCAGCGCGCTGACCGGCCCGGGCTTCCTGGAGAAGCCGGTATCGGAGTTCATGACACGATCGCCGAAGGTGATCGTGGAGGACGCGCTTGGGGTGGACGCTCTCCGGATGTTCGAGGCGCACAAGATCGACGACCTGATCGTGGTGGACCGCAAAGGCCGGCCCGTGGGACTGGTCGATGGACAGGATCTGCCGAAGTTGAAAATTGTATAACACGCTGGCTCCACGAGGCAGTGCGAGTTGGTTTTGTTACATCGCGGTGACGCGGCGGATTTGCATGGTTTCGTCTCCCGGGCATCCTAGTCTTCCGCACTTTTCGATCCCATGGCCAAGCGCACGACCAGCAAATCTCCGACCAGCACCCGCAAAAAGCCCGTCGCGCGCGCCATTGTTCCGAACGGCACAATCTCCCCGATCCCGACGCATACCAAGCCCGCCAAGGCTGCGTATTTCAACCGCGAGCTGAGCTGGCTGGCTTTTAACCGGCGGGTGCTTGAGCAGGCGCAAAACGAGCGCGTGCCGCTGCTTGAACGCGTGAAGTTCCTCGCGATCGTCTGCTCGAATCTCGACGAATTTTTCGAGATCCGCGTGGCGGGCATCATTCAGCAAGTGGAGTCGGGGGTGACCGAGGCGAGCGTGGATGGACTCCCGCCGCGCGAGCAGCTCCGCCGTATTCATTCTGTCGTAGCGTCGCTGGTTGAGGATCAATACCGCTGCTGGCACGATCAGCTGAAACCCAGGCTGGCGGAGGAAGGGATCGTTTTCGAAACGGCGAAGGAGCTCACTGCCGAGGATCTGGATTGGGTGCGGACGTATTTCTACGAGCAGGTTCATCCCGTGCTGACGCCACTGGCGCTGGACCAGTCGCATCCGTTCCCTCAACTGGGCAACAAGACGCTCAATGTCGTGGTGGCGCTCGATAATCCCGAGACTCCCGAGGTTGAAGGACTGGTCGCCATCCTGCCGGTGCCGCGCATCCTGCCACGCCTGGTGGCGATCTCGCCTGGCGGCGCGACGCAGCGGTTTATTTTCCTGAGCGAGATCATCAAACTGTGCGCCGGTGAGTTTTTCCCGGGTTATCAGGTATTGCGGGCGCACGCGTTTCGCGTGACGCGCAACAGCGATCTCTACATCGACGAGGAGGAAGCGGAGAACCTGCTCAAGAAGATCGAGGACGAGCTGCGCAATCAGAAGCGCGGCGCGGCCGTGCGTCTCGAGATCGAGGACGGCGTTGACGAAAAAATCTTCAACACGCTCTGCGAGCATCTCGGGCTTTCTCACGAGTACGTCTTCAGATTGAATGGACCGCTGAATCTTCTGCGCCTGATGGCGCTCGCGGACATCGACCGGCCGGACCTGAAATTCCCGCCATTCACGCCGGTGGCTGTTTCGCCCCTGCACAACGTCGAGCAGATCTTCGACACACTGCGCGAACGCGACGTGATGCTGCATCACCCGTACGACGCGTTCACGCCTGTCGTGGATTTTGTCGAGCAGGCGGCGCGCGATCCTCAGGTGTTCGCGATCAAGCAAACGCTTTACCGCACTAGCGGCGACTCACCGATTGTTCGCGCGCTCATCGAGGCATCGCGAAACGGCAAGCAGGTGACCGCCCTGGTCGAACTCAAAGCGCGCTTTGATGAAGCCAACAACATCCAGTGGGCGCGCCAGCTGGAGGATGCTGGTGTGCACGTGGTGTACGGACTCATCGGGCACAAGACTCACTGCAAGTGCAGCCTCGTTGTCCGGCGCGAAGGCCGGGGGTTGCGCCGCTATGCGCATCTTGGCACGGGTAATTACAACCCGCGCACGGCGAAGCTCTACACCGACCTGAGTTATTTCACCTCGCGCGAAGAGCTGACGGAGGATGTGGCGAATCTCTTCAACTCACTCACGGGATTCAGCCGGTCGCCGGATTTCCAGCATCTGCTCGTCGCCCCGTTCAATCTGCACCGCCGCATTCAGGAGTTGATCCAGCGCGAGACGGACAACGCTGCCGCGGGGCGTCCGGCGAGGATCATGGCGAAGATGAACTCGCTGGTGGACAAAGCCACGATCGACAATCTGTACGCGGCGTCACAGGCGGGCGTGCAGATCGATCTGATCGTGCGCGGCGTGTGTTGTCTCGTGCCGGGAGTGAAAGGGCTCAGCGAAAACATCCGTGTGCGTAGCATCGTCGGACGTTATCTGGAACATGCGCGGGCGTTTTATTTCCAAAATGATGCCGGTGGTGAACCACTGGTGTACGCGGGCAGTGCGGACTGGATGCCGCGCAATTTCTTCCGCCGCATCGAGGTCGTTTTTCCCATCGCCGATGCGGAGTTGCGTCGCTGGATCATCAGCGAGCTTTTCCCGATCGAGCTTCAGGACACGGAGAACGCGCGCGAACTTCATGCCAATGGCAGCTACCTGCCCGTGCAGCCGAAGAATGGCACGCATGCCTTTGCCGCGCAGAATTACTTCGTGGCCTCGGCTGCGCAGCGCGCGCGAAACAACGGTTGAGCGGAATCGCGGGGTAAGGCCGCTCCTGCAGACGGGTGCGGACCAGCACCGGCCTTACGAAGACGCGATTTGCTGCAGGGTTTTTTCCGCGAGGCGGTCGAAAGCGCGGACGCAGAGTTCAAGGTGATCTTCGCGCGTGTCCTCGATCTTGTTGTGGCTGATGCCGTGCAGACTTTGCACGAACATCATCACGGTCGGAATTCCTGCGCGGGCGACTTCGGCCGCGTCGTGGAGCGGGCCTGACGGCAGGCGGTGGCTGGTGCCGGTGGTTTCACGGATGGAGTCGTCGCAAAACGCGATAAGGCGTTTGTCGAACAGGACGGGCTCGATTTGCCAGAGACGTTCCCAGCGGACGTCGACATTTCCCTCGCGGGCGAAACGGATGGAGGCTTCGCGGGCTTCGTTGAGCATGCGTTGAAGCGAAACGGCATCGAGGTGGCGTTGGTCGAGCGTGATGCGGCATTCCTCGACGACGCTGGTGACGATGCCGGGTTTTGTCGTGCAAGAGCCGATGGTGCAGACGCCGCGGTGTTTCTCGGCGATATCGTAGATGGCCGGGCTCATTTTGGCCGCAGCGAGGAAGGCGTCGCGGCGGCGGTTCATCGGCGTGCTGCCGGAGTGGGCGGCCTGCCCGTGAAATGTGATGGCGTGACGCTCGACGCCGAAGGTGCCGAGCACGGCGCCGAGCGGCAGATCGAGATCGAGCAACACCGGGCCTTGCTCGATGTGGAGCTCGAGATAGGCGGCGGCATTTTTGAGTTCGGCGTTGCTCTCTTTGACGCGCTCGAAATCGACGCCGATTTCGCGAAGCGCGTCGGGCAGGCGGATGCCGGCTTTGTCGCGAAGCTGGCGCGCCTCGGTCATGTCGAGGTTGCCGGAGCACGCGGAGGAGCCGAAAAGGCTTTTTCCGAAACGCGCGCCCTCTTCGTCGGCCCAATCGACCAGACGCACGGTGACGGGCGGAGTCGGGCCGTATTGCGCGACGATGCGGCGCAGGATTTCGAGACCGGCGAGGACATTGAGGCAGCCGTCGAGCCAGCCGCCGTTGGGCACGGAATCCATGTGGCCGCCGATGAGGAGGGCCCGGTCGGATTTTCCGCGAAGGGTGGACCACAGATTTCCCGCGGCATCGACATGAGTCTCAACCGGGAGGGCGCGGATTTTTTCACGCAACCAAGTCCGGGCGGTGGCCCACACCGGTGTGAAGGCCACGCGCTGGGCGCCATGCTCGTCGCCGGTGAGCGCGCGCAATTCTTTGAGCTCGGCGACGGTGCGTTTGGGATCGGGGAGTGTGCTCATCGCTGGTTTTGACGCAGGCCTTACGGATACCCGGCACAGGCCATGCTAGAATGAAGGGGTCAGCAACTAACAAGCCAGCCTGCGAAGCCGCCAAATTCCTCCTTTCCGCGTTCCGGTCTTTTCCATAAGACACGCCCGTAGAAATGCAGCGAGGGGCTTCGCAGCTGGACTTGGCCAAGCCTCTGTCGGACCGCGGCTGCGCGGTCGAGGTACATACATAGAAACCCTTCTAGAAATCCATGCCTACGCTCGCTACCACGGTTGACGGTCTCAAATTGCCCAATCCTTTCGTCATCGGCTCAGGTCCGCCGGGCACCAATTTGAGCGTGATCAACCGGGCGTTCCGCGAAGGCTGGGGGGCGGTGATAGCGAAGACTGTGAGCCTGGATGCGTCGAAGGTGGTCAACGTCACGCCGCGTTATGCGAAGCTGCATTCCACCTCGGGCGAGGTGATTGGTTGGGAGAACATCGAGCTGATCAGCGACCGGCCATTCAAGTTGTGGGAAGACGAATTTAAAAAGTGCAAAGACGCGCAACCTCCAGGCGCGCTCATCGCCTCCATCATGGAGGAGTACAACAAGGACGCGTGGACTGAACTCGTGCAGCGCTGCGAGGCGGTTGGCGTTGATGGTTTTGAACTGAATTTTTCGTGTCCGCACGGCCTGCCCGAACGTAAGATGGGTGCGGCGATGGGGCAGGACCCCGAGATTCTCGAGGAGGTCTGCGGCTGGGTGAAAGCAGCCACGAAGAAACCGGTGTGGGCGAAAATGACGCCGAACATCACGCACATCGAAGAGCCTGGGCGCGCTGCGCTGCGCGGCGGGGCGACGGGACTGAGTGCGATCAACACGATTCGTTCCGTGACGAGTGTGAACCTGGAAACGCTGCGGCCTGAACCCTGCGTGGAGGGCTATACGACGCCCGGCGGTTATTCATCGAAGGCGGTGAAGCCGATCGCGCTGCGTATGGTGATGGAGCTGGCGACGATGATTAAGAAAGAGTTTCCGGGACGCTCGCTCTCCGGACTTGGCGGCATCGAGAGCGGCGAAGACGCGGCGCAGTTTATTTTGCTCGGTTCCGACACAGTGCAGGTGTGCACCGGTGTGATGAAGTTTGGCTACGAGTGCGTGAAGCCGATGTGCGAACAGCTACTCGCGTTCATGGAAAAGCATAAATTCGAGACGCTCGCGGATTTTCGCGGGAAGAGCCTCGAATATTTCACGACGCACGCCGACCTCGTAAAACGTCAGGCCGAGCGCAAGGCGGCGCAGAAGGCCGCTGCCGCCGCGAAGGTCGTGAAGAACGACGCAGAGTGGACGGGCGACGATTTTGTGAAGCAATCCGACGCGTTGTCGAAAAACTGAATACCCATGAGCACGGTGACGTTTCTGAGTCCCTGCCCGGTCTTTGTCGGCGGTGAGTGGCGTCCGCTTGCCGGTGTTGCGACCACGCCGGTGTACAATCCGTCCACCGGCGAAACTATCGCGGAGTGTCCGGTCGGATCGGCGAGTCTGGTTGAAGAGGCGGTGCAAGCTGCTGCGGTGGCATTCCCGGCGTGGAGCGAGACGCCGCCGGTGGAGCGGGCGCGGGTGTTTTTTCGTTACCGGCAGCTGGTGGAGCAGAATTTCGACAGGATTTGCGCGACGATCTCACGCGAGCACGGAAAGACGTTGTCGGAGGCGCGCGGTGATCTGCATCGCGGCATGGAAAACATCGAGTACGCGTGCGGTATCCCGACGCTGCTCATGGGCGACACGCTGGAAAACATCGCGCGCGGTGTGGACTGCGAGACGTTGATGCAGCCGCTCGGTGTGTGCGTGGGAATCACGCCCTTTAATTTTCCCGCGATGGTGCCGCTCTGGATGTTTCCGCTCGCGCTGGCGTGCGGGAATACGTTCGTCCTGAAGCCGAGTGAAAAGGTGCCGCTCACGGCGGTGTTGTTGATTGAGTTGCTGGAAAAAGCCGGACTGCCGAAAGGCGTGCTGAATCTCGTGCACGGCGGGCGTGAGGTCGTCGATGCGTTGCTCACGCATCCTAAGGTGCGCGCAGTGTCATTTGTCGGCTCCACGCCTATCGCGAAGTACATTCACGCGAAGGCGACGCAGCATGGGAAGCGCGTGCAGGCGAACGGCGGTGCGAAGAATTTTTTGGTGATCATGCCCGATGCGGATGTGGCGAAGACTGTCGAGAGCCTGACGACCGCGGCGTTTGGCTGTGCGGGCGAACGCTGCATGGCCGGTTCGGGTGCGCTCATGGTCGGTGCCGCGGCGGATCGTGTGCTGCCTGCGCTCGTCGAGGCGGCGAAGGCGATTAAAGTCGGCCCCACGGATCGCAGCGCGCAGCCGGACATGGGGCCGGTGATCACGGCGGCTCATCGCGAGCGGGTGGAGTCTCTCGTGGCTACGGGTGAGAAAGAAGGCGCCAAGGTGATCTGCGACGGACGCGGCGTTAAAATCAGTGACGCACCCGGAGGATTTTTTGTCGGAGCGACGATTGTCGATGGCGTGCGGCCGGAGATGACATTGTCGCGTGAAGAGGTTTTCGGACCGGTCTTAAATGTGACGCGAATGGACGCGCTCGATGAAGCCATCGAACTGGCGAACAAGTCGGCGTACGGAAATGGCGCGGCGATTTTCACGAACTCGGGGCGGGCGGCGCGCGAATTCAAACATCGCATCAAGGCAGGCATGGTCGGCATCAATGTCGGTGTGCCGGCCACGATGGCGATGTTTCCGTTCACCGGCTGGGATGAGTCGTTCTTTGGCGACCTGCATATCCAAGGGAAGGAAGGCGTGCAGTTTTATACGCAGCAGAAAGTCGTGAGCTCGCGCTGGTTCGGTGGAGACGTGGGAGACGTCTGGAGAAAATGAAAACAGAAGCCGGAATTTTAACCGCGGAGGGGCGGAGGACGCGGAGATCGGAAGGAACCTGCGCTACTCGGTGTTTCCTGTGTCTCTCGGGGTTTTATATTTTCTGATTATGGCCCTGCTCATCAAAAACGGAGAAATCGTCACGGCGTCGGAGCGATATGTGGCGGATATTTTCTGTGAAGGAGAGACGATCACGAAGATTGGCCGCGGACTCGACGCGCCGGCGGGAGTGGAGGTGATCGATGCGACGGGGAAGTTTGTTTTCCCCGGGTTCATTGATCCGCACGTGCACATCTACCTGCCGTTCATGGGGACGTTTTCGAAAGACACGTACGTGACGGGAAGTCAGGCGGCGCTGATCGGCGGGACGACGACGTTGATCGAGATGTGTTGTCCGGCGCGGAAGGATGACACGCTTGCGGGCTTTGAGACATGGATGACGCAGGCGGTGGGGAAGTCGGCGTGCGATTTCACATTCCATATGGGCGTGACGAAGTTCGACGCGACGACGGAGGCGCAACTGCGCGAGATCGTGGCGCGGGGGATCAGCTCGTTTAAGATTTTCCTGGCTTATAAAGGCGCGTTCGGGATCGACGACACGGAGCTCTACCGGACGTTAAAACTCGCGGCCGAACTCGGTGTGACGGTGACGGCGCACTGTGAAAACGAAACGTTGGTGGCGGAGCGCTCGAAAGAATTGCTGGCAGCGGGGAAGACCGATCCGGGTCAGCATCACGAGAGCCGGCCGCCGCGAGTGGAAGCGGAAGGGGTGCATCATTTGATGACGTTTGCGGAGCTGACAGGAGCGAAAACGTACATCGTTCACTTAAGCTGCGAGGAAGCGCTGAAGGAAGCGATCGCGGCGCGGCAGCGCGGCGTGGAGGTGGGCATCGAGACACTGATCCAGTATCTTGTGCTCGATAAGAGCTATGCGGAGTTACCCGGTTTCGAGGGAGCGAAGTACGTCATGTCGCCGCCGCTGCGCGACGTGCGGAATCAGGACATCCTCTGGCACGGACTGCGTGACGGGCTCATCCAGACGGTGGCGACGGATCACGCGCCGTTCGATTTCGCAGGGCAGAAGCCGATGGGGAAAGACGACTTTACGAAGATTCCCAACGGCATTCCCTCTCTCCAGGAACGCATCAATCTACTCTACACGCATGGCGTGAAACGCGGGCGGATAGACCTGCACACCTTCGTGGATGTTGCGAGTACGCAGGCCGCGAAACGCTTCAATCTGTTTCCGCGCAAAGGCACCATTCAGCTCGGTGCGGATGCCGACCTCGTGGTTTTCGATCCGAACTATCGCGGAAAAATTTCGGCGAAGACGCAGACAATGGCGGTGGATTACAGCGCATTCGAAGGCTGGGAGATCGAAGGGCGGCCGAGTGTGGTGACAGTGCGCGGTGAAGTTGCGGTGCGGGAGGGGAAATTTGTCGGTACGATCGGTCGCGGAAAATTTCTGAAGCGCGTGCCGGGAGGGGCTGCAGCGCTTTAAGATGAGCGATCTGGCGAACAGTCCCCTGTGCAATGAAGACCTTGCCCCGACGCCGGCGTCAGCGCGGACGTGGACGACGTGGAACGTGGCGGCGCTATGGATCGGCATGGCGGTGTGCATCCCGACGTACACGATTGCGAGCTCACTCATTGGCGGCGGCATGACGTGGTGGCAGGCGCTTCTCACGGTCTTTTTAGGAAATGTGATCGTACTGATCCCGATGACGCTGAATGCGCATCCGGGGACGGCGTATGGGATTCCGTTTCCGGTGCTGTTGCGCGCCAGTTTCGGTACGCGTGGTGCGAATGTCGCGGCGCTGGCGCGCGGAATCGTGGCCTGCGGGTGGTTTGGGATTCAGACGTGGATCGGCGGTGCGGCGCTCTACAGCACCGTGGCGATTGTTTGCGGTTTCGATCCTGCGGCGCGCGCGGCGATTCCGGGGCTTGGTATTTCGGTCGGGGAGATGTGCGCGTTCCTGATTTTCTGGATGGTGAACGTGTACTTCATTGTGTGCGGGATGGACTCGATCAAGTGGCTTGAGGCACTAAGCGCGCCGTTCCTGCTCGCGGTCGGTGCTGTGCTCATGATCTGGGCGGTGAACGCGGCCGATGGCTTCGGACCGATCTTCGCGCAGCCGTCGAAGTTCGCGACGAGTGCGGAATTTTGGCCGGCGTTTGGCGCGGGGTTGACGGCGATGGTGGGATTCTGGGCGACGCTGTCGCTGAACATTCCCGATTTTTCGCGCTACGCGAAATCACAGCGTGCTCAGGTGCTCGGTCAGGCGCTGGGGCTGCCCACGACCATGGTGTTTTATTCGTTCATCGGAATTGTGGTCACAAGCGCGACGGTGATCGTGTTTGGCGAGGCGATCTGGGATCCGGTGGCGTTGATGGCGAAATTCGGCAGCAAGTGGCTGTCCGTGCTTGCGCTGATCGTGCTCTCGGTGGCGACGCTCTCGACGAACATCGCGGCAAATGTCGTCTCACCGGCGAATGATTTCTCCAACCTCGCGCCGCGATGCATCAATTTTAAGACAGGCGGGCTGATCACGGCGGTGCTCGGGATTCTGATGATGCCGTGGAAACTGATCGCAGACCCGAGTGGTTACGTTTTCACGTGGCTGATCGGTTACAGCGCACTGCTCGGGCCGATCGCGGGAATCATGATTGCAGACTATTTTGTAGTGCGGAAAAAGCGGCTCGACGTGGACGCGCTCTACGCGGTGGACGGCGAGTTTCGTTTCACTCACGGCTTCAGCCTCGTTGGGATCGGAGCGCTGGTACTAGCGGTGCTGCCGAATCTGCCAGGGTTTCTCGTGACGATTGGTGCGGTGGAGAAGGCGTCGGTTGCGCCGTTTTTGGTGACGCTCTACAATCAGGCGTGGTTCGTGGGATTCGCTCTGGGTTTTGTGCTTTATCTCATCCTGCGTAAACTCGCGCCGCGCGCGTGACGGCGATCACTCAAATCGCGGCGTAAAGCCGCTCCTACAAGTTTATGACCTCACTTCCCCCGTTTGATTATCAGCCTAAACCGTATGTCGGGCCGAGTGCCGAAGAGGTACTGGCGATGCGGCGCGAGTTCGTGAACCCGGCGATTTTTCACTACTACAAGAAGCCGATCATGATCGTGGAGGGAAAGGCACAGTACCTTTTCGACGAGAAAGGGCGGCGTTACCTCGACGGGTTTGGCGGCATTGTGACGGTGAGCGTGGGGCATTGTCACCCGCATGTCGTGGCGGCGGCGCATGCGCAGAACGACCTGATCAACCACACGACGACGATTTATCTGCATCCGAACATTGCGCTCTACGCGCGCGATCTCGCGGCGAAGATGCCTGGCGATCTGAAGGTGGTTTATTTCGTGAACTCAGGCTCTGAGGCTAATGACCTCGCGATCACGATGGCGCGGGCGTACACGGGAAATTACGACGTGATCGCGTTGCGTAACGCCTACCACGGCGGCTCACCGGGAACGATGGCGCTGACATCGCATCACACATGGAAGTTCAACGTGCCGCATGGCTTCGGCGTGCAGCATGCGCAAATGCCGGACCTTTATCGCGGACCCTACGGGAAGGATGATCCGGCGGCGGGCGAAAAGTACGCGGCGGATGTTGCGAGCATGATCCAGTTCGGGACGTCGGGGCGGGTTGCGGCATTTGCGGCGGAGTCGATCCAAGGCGTGGGCGGTACTGTGGTGTTTCCCGACGGTTATCTGAAGGCGGCGTACGCCCAGGTGCGCGCCGCGGGCGGGTTGTGCCTCGCGGACGAAGTGCAGGCGGGTTTTGGGCGGACGGGAACGCACTTCTGGGGATTTGAAACGCAGGGAGTGATTCCCGACATCGTCACGATGGCGAAAGGCATCGGAAATGGCTGCCCGCTTGCGGCGGTCGTCACCACGCCGGAGATCGCGAAGGCGCTCGCGACGCGGATTCACTTCAACACGTTTGGCGGAAATCCCGTGAGCATGGCGCAGGGACGTGCGGTGTTGCAGGTGATCGATCGCGAGAAATTGCAGGAGAACGCGCGCGCGATCGGCGGCTATTTGAAAAAGGGATTCGCGCAGCTTGCGGAGAAGCACTCGCTCATTGGGGACGTGCGCGGGCTCGGGCTGATGCTCGGTGTAGAGCTCGTGAAGGATCGCAAAACGAAAACGCCTGCGAAGGATGAGTGCGCGGCGGTTTTCGAAAAGTGCAAAGACCTCGGCCTGCTCATCGGTAAAGGCGGGCTCTGGGGAAACACGCTGCGCATCAAACCGCCGATGTGCCTCACGCAAGCGGATGCGGATTTCATGCTCGCGGTCGTGGACGAAGCGCTGGCCTCGGTGTGAGCGGGAAGACGCTTAGGGCGGAAATAGGATCGCGGCGTGAAGCCGCGCCTACAGACGGAAAATGCCGAGGGCGCCGAGGATAAGGATGGCGAGCAACAGCAGGGCAAGGAGCCACCAGTGGAGTGCGATGCCGTTGATCTGTGGAGTCGATGCCCGGCGTTTGTCGGGAGCTGACAGCGTTTTGTCTTCGAAGGCGCTGTCCGGCAAATCGAGTCCGTCGTAGCGGGTATCCTCATCGTTCCATCCGCTGCGTTCATCTGCGCCGCATTCGGGGCAGGCGCGGGCATTGGGCGGGACATCGGCGCCGCAGACGGGGCATTCGGAAGGAGCGGTGAATTTCTTGTTCGCGGCGGCGGACATGAGCGGACTTTTCCCGCGAAATAAAAAAGGGCAACCCGGATGGGCTGCCCTTTTGCGGGGTAGGACTGACGGAGATCGTTTAGAACGAGTAGCGAACGCCGGCGCTGATCGTGCGGCCTACGATCCAATTTCCGAAGTTGTGGATCGTGGAACCATTTTCGCCGTAGTAGCTGTGCTGAATGTCGTCTGTGAGGTTGGTGCCCTTGAGCGTGAGCGACAGATTCTTGGTAAGCCTATAGGTGATCTGTGCGGTGAAGCTTTGTTCGGCATCGTTGTACACAGCGAGCGGGTTGGCGAAGAGCGGAGCTTCATCGTGGTGATGGAAGGCGGACCGCCAGGCGTAGGACATACGTGCACTGAGCTTGCTGCGCTCGTAGGCGAGTGTGACGCTGTAGGAGTCGGGTGACACGAGGTAGAACTCGGTTTCCCGCGTTCCCGTGATAACGCCGGCGCTGTTGGTCATCGGAACGGTCTGCGAGGATTTCAGGCGGGTGTAGCTGCCTTCAACACCGAAGCCCTGAAAGATGCCTGGCAGGTTCTTGGGGTAGTATTTACCGCCGATCTCCGCACCTTCGAGTTCACCGTCAGACGCATTGGTTGGCTGTGTGAGGATGTAGTCATACGGTCCGATCGCATCCGTATACGTGACGCGGCGGCGGAAAGGAACGACGAGGCCTTCGATTTCGCGGCGGAAGCCGGCGATGTGGACCATGCTGCCTTCCGCGAAGTAATATTCCAATGCGATGTCGTAGTTGGTCGATTCCGTGGGCTTGAGATCCGAATTGCCGCCACCAGCCGTACCGTAGCCGATGTTGGTCACGTCGCGGGTATACGTGATCAGCGGATTGAGATCGTTGAAGCCCGGACGGCGGATTGTCTGGCCGTAGGCAACGCGGGCAATCAGATCGTGGGTGATATCAAAGCTGAACGAAGCACTGGGGAGGAGTTTCGAAACGCCCGCCTCGCCGGTGGTCTTTTTATTCGAGCCTCTGGCCGGGTCGGTGAAATCGAGTTCTGTCTGGATGTCGACGAAGCGAACACCGAACTGGCCGCGGAGTTTATGTCCCCCGATGTCGGCGCGGAATTCATCGGCCTGCAGATAGATCGCGGTGGTCGTTTCCTCGATGTTGAAGACTTCCTTTAGGTTCCAGTAGCTGTCGGTGCGCCACGTGTAGAGTGAGCGGATTTGATCGCGGTGCTCGTTGGCGTATTCGCCGTTAAACGATGCCCACGAAGTCGGGACATCGGCGCGTCCGTCGAAAAAGCCGCTGTTGACGTTGATGAGGCCGGGGAACTGCTTGTTGAGCACGTCCAGGCGCACGGCTCCGGCGGTACGATCGCCTTCGGCGAAACGGGAGGAGGTGGAGGCCTCACGGACGTCGTAGCGAACGCCAAAGCGGATCTTTTTGAACCAGGGCCAGTCGACACTCCACGTGCCGTCTTCGGTGAGCGTGATCGCGCTGCCTTTGTCATTGAAGCCTTGATCCCAGACTTCTGGAACGCCGCCGTCGTCTTTTAGCGCCCATGTGGACATGTCGGCGACATTGCCTTCGTTGACGCCCGTGGTGCTGGCGACATCGAGGTAACGGAACATCGGGACACCGCCGCCGGCGTTGAAGTTCACCGTGACGTCGTTGCGGACATCGCGGATGGCGCGGGAGAAGTAGTTCGTTCCCGTGAATTCCGAGTCCTGATAGACGACTTCGGAGCGGAAGGTGAGGTCGCGGGTCGGCTTCCATTTCCAGGCCAGCGAATATTGGAAGCTGTCCGTCTTGCCGGTGGTGTAGTCACCGCTGGTGAATGAGTAGACGTTTCCGATATATCCACGGCGTTGAACGACGTTCGTGCCGGGATAGAGCGTCACGTCGAGGGTGGCTGGAGTCCAGTCGACCCACCAGTCCACGAAAGAGAAGAGCAGGTTGCTGTAGTTTTCGTTGCGATAGCCGAGGTAAGTGGCGTCGAAGATGAACTCCGAGTTCGCGTTGGGCGCATACTGCAGCGCAAAGGTGGCCGCGGGGCGCTTCGTCTTGCCTTGGGAGTCGTTGAAGAAGATGGCGTCGCGCGCGAGTACGTACTCGACACCGCTGGCCAGCTTCGAGCCGGGCGTGGTCGGCAGACCATTGTCCAGGCCGGGTTGCCAGGGAACAACATCCGGGAATAGACGTGCATAGGGCTCAGGCCAGGCAGGTGGTGGCTGAGCGCCCTTGGCGAAGGGAACTTGAGCTCCGGGAGTGGCGCTCTGGTCGCGGTAAGTGGTCGTCAGGTAGGAGACGTTGATCAGCGCGCCGAATTTTCCTTCTGAGCCGACTTTCCAGCGATTGCTGGCGAGAACGCTGAGGTTGGGGTCAAACTTTTCGCTTTGTTCCTGATAGGTCGCCTCGGCGGAGAGGGAAACTTTGCTTCCCGAGAAGTCGAAAGGACGGAAAGTCTGGATGTCGATGACGCCCGCCATGCCTGTCTCGATGTGAGCGGCCGAGCGGGTTTTCATCACGTCGGTCTGCCTGAGGAGCGTGGCCGGCACGTCTTGAAGCGAGAGAGAGGCCTGCAGCCGTGAAAATGTTCTTTCCGTTGAGGGTGGTCGTGACGTCGGGAAGACCGCGGATGGTGACGCCGGTGATGTTGCCGCGACCGTAGTCAGTGACCTGCACGCCGGGAAGACGCTGGAGCGATTCAACGAGATTGTTGTCGGGAAACTTGCCGATGTCTTCGGCCACGATCGAATCCACGAACTGGGGGTTCTCGCGTTTCACCTCGATGGACTTCAAGGCGCTCGAGCGGAGGCTGTTTACCTCAAACGTCTCGAGCTGGATGATTTCTTCGGAAGTAACGGAGGTGACTGGCACAGGGGTGTCCTGTTTGGTCTCTTGCGCGTAGGCGCCCGGAGCTGCGGCGAGAGCCATGAGCAGGCTCACGGATAAACCGGTTGTCTTCCTGCCGGTGGCAGAAAAGTCCCGGGACTGGCTTGGCTGGGTGGGGATCATTTGCAGGGGAGGTTAGGGTACGTGATCACAGATGGCGGCCCGCCGGGTTATGAAAGCGTGGCGAGGCGCGGATGTGTTGCTTCGTTTCCACATGCGCCAACGACGCGCGAAACCCGACAAGGATTGTGTCTGCCGTTGCAGGGGGCCGGTGAATCGAACCTGTCTGCGTCGGGTTTCACCGGGAGTTCGGCGCATGTGGAGATGAACCCTGGTCACGCAGAGCGGACCGCGCGACATCCCCTCAGGTTTTTGCGTCCGCACCAACATACCCCAAAAAATGAAAGCATCCGCTCCTACCCCGATCGGTCGCCGCGGGACAGTGCTGTCGCTGTTCCTGTCGTTTATCTTCTTCGCCTTCGGCTTCAACGCGCTGCATGCGCAGGTCGCGCCGAGCCACGATCCTTCGACGATGATCCGCAACACGGATGGCCGTTACTGGATCTTCACCACCGGCAATGGCATCTGGACCATGTCGTCGAGCAACGCCAACTTCACCGACTGGCGCGTAGAGAACACCGTGTTTCCCGCCGGTACGTGGCCGAGCTGGATCAACAATTATGTGAGCGGGTTCACCGGCAGCTTCTGGGCTCCCGATGTAATCAAAATCGGCAGCACCTACTACTGCTACTACTCATGCGCGGGTAATGGTGCGCCGGCCGCCATCGGTCTTGCGACAGCGACAAATCTTTCCGGGCCGTGGACCGATCGCGGCATGATTGTCGCGGGCAACAACGCCATCGATCCGGCGATCCTGATCGACGGCAGCAGCATGTACATGGTCTACGGCAACTGGCAGAGCGGCATCGATCTGATCCAGTTGAATCCTTCGAATGGTCTTCGCTCAGGCTCGAGTCGCTGGGATCTCGTCCCCGGTGAAGTCGAGGCACCCTACCTCATCAAGAACGGCGGCTATTACTACCTGTTTTTCCAGCGCGGTCTTTGCTGCAACGGCGTCAACAGCAGCTATTACACGCAGGTGGCTCGCTCGACCTCGATCACCGGGCCGTACCTCGACAAAAACGGCGTGAGCGTGCTCAGCGGCGGCGGCACGACGTTTCTTCCCAATCGCGACGGCCGCTACATCGGACCCGGCCATGTCGGCTACGGCGAGGGCAAGCTCACGTTCCACTTCTACGACGGCAATGACAACGGCGCCGCGAAACTGCGCATCACCACGCTGAGTTGGAGCAACGGCTGGCCGGTCGCCGCCGGCGTAAATCTTCCGAGCACGCAGCCAATCGCCAATGGCACGTACAGCCTGCGCAATCGCGCGAGCGGCAAGATGCTCGATAATCTTGGCGCCACCGCCGACGGCGCCACGGTCGCTCAATGGGCGGATGGCACGAGCAACAATCAGAAGTGGGTCGTCACGTACAGTGGCGGCTACTACAAACTGAGCTGCGTCACCGGCGGCAAATGCCTCGATAGCATCAACCACACGGCCGACGACACCACCGTGGGTCAATGGACCAGCGGCGGCAGCACGAACCAGCAGTGGACGTTCGTCGCGACCGATTCCGGTTACTACAAGATCATCAACCGCACGAACGGCAAAGCCTTGGACACCGGTGGAGCCACCGCTGACGGCGCGGTCATGGAGTTTTGGACGAGCGGCACGAGCTACAACCAGCAGTGGCAGTTCGTGGCGCCCTGAGCGTCCGCGCATTTTCCGAGGTGGAGCGCGCCCCGCTTCACAGCGTCGAACAACGCGCTCGGAGTGCGCGTTCCACCCTGTGCATGAAACGTTTGCTCGCGTCGGTCGTTCGCGACCGGCGCGAAGACTTTTGTTGGTCAAACCCCAACCCCCAAGAACATGAAAATACCCCATACTCGCCGAAGCGTTTTCGGCCTCGCGCGGACTACCGCGCTGTTTGTCGCATTCGTTACTTCTCTCCACGCCGGTCACTGGGCTCTCACGGGCTCCGTCGGCGTTCACGATCCGTGCATCACCCGCGACGGCTCCGGCCCTTACTGGGTCTTTGCCACGGGTACGGGCATTCACGTGAAACGTTCCAGCAACGGTCTCGCTTGGGCGGACAACGGCCAGGTCTTCGGCTCCGGTCTCGCATGGTGGAAAACCTATGTGCCCGGTAACTCCGGCAACGACGTCTGGGCGCCCGACGTGAAATACTACAACGGCAAGTGGTGGCTCTACTACTCGATCTCCACGTTCGGTAGTAACACCTCGTGCATCGGACTCGCGTCCAAGACCGGTTCGCTCAGCAACAGCGGCTGGACCGACAACGGCCTCGTGATCCGCTCGACCAGTTCCAACAGTTACAATGCCATCGATCCCAGTCTCGTGATCGACGCGTCGAATCAGCCCTGGCTTGTGTTCGGTTCCTGGTGGAATGGCATCTATGTCACGCGGCTCGATGCCGGGACGATGAAGCCGACGGGCAGTCTCACCAACATTGCCAAACGTTCGGGGGGTATTGAAGGCCCCTGCATCGTTTATCGAAGCGGTTATTACTACCTCTTCGTTTCGATCGATGTCTGCTGCCAGGGTGTGAACAGCACGTACAAGATCGCCTACGGTCGCTCGACGTCGATCACCGGTCCGTATGTGGACAAGAACGGCGTCAACATGCTCAGCAGCGGCGGGACGATTCTCGATGCGGGCAACGCACAATGGAAAGGTCCGGGCGGCCAGTCGGTTCATAGCACGAACGTGATCGCCCGCCACGCCTACGACGCCAATGCCAATGGCGCGCCCAAGCTGCTCATCAGCGATCTCAACTGGAGCGGAGGCTGGCCGTCGTACTGAGCCGGCATTTTCGACCCGCGCACGCTTGTTTGAAATCTATTGCGGCAGCCCCGTTTGGAGCGGGCTGCCGCTCTCCATCAAAGACGCCAGTGCCTGTCGGATTCCTGGCGCGAAAGGCGCATATGGAGGAGGACGCATCCACCCGGTGCGTGATGCCTTTTCCGGCTCATCCATGTGCAACCTCCTATTTTCCCCGTTTTTTCATGAAGCGCCGTCTTCTCGGTCTTTTGCTCTCCCTGCTTGTCATGTCCGCTGAAGCCGCTGCCCCGGCGATTTCGTCACCGGTCTCTTACCCCAATCCGCTGATCGTTCAACGAGCCGATCCGCACATCGTACGGCACACGGATGGCTGGTACTATTTCACCGCTACTGTGCCGGAGTATGACCGGCTGGCACTGAGGCGTGCGCGTTCCATCGAGGAGTTGCCGCAAGCGGAGGAGAAAACCATCTGGCGCAAACACGCCACCGGTCCGATGGGCGCGCACATCTGGGCGCCGGAACTACACTTCATCGATGGGAAGTGGTTCATTTATTTCGCGGCGGGCGAAGCGGAGAAAATCTGGGACATCCGCATCTACGTTTTGGAAAACGCCTCGGCGAATCCGCTCGAAGGCGAATGGATCGAGCGTGGCCAGCTCAAGACGGGTTGGGAGTCCTTCGCGCTCGATGCGACGACCTTTGAGTATCGCGGCACGCGTTACCTGAGCTGGGCGCAGCACGATCCGGCGATCAGTGGAAACACCAATCTCTATCTCGCCAAAATGGACAGCCCGACCTCGATCACCGGCAAAGCTGTGATGCTCACGAAGCCGGAGCTGCCGTGGGAAGTGATCCGTTTTCGCGTGAACGAAGGTCCGGCCTTCATCGCGCACGGCGAAAAGGTTTTCATCAGCTACTCGGCGAGCGGCACCGGCGCGGAATACTGCATCGGACTTCTCAGCGCGTCGGCTGACGCCGATCTGCTCGACGTGAAATCGTGGACGAAATCCCCGGTGCCGGTTTTTGGGACGAGTGAGGCGAACGGCATCTACGGCCCCGGGCACAACCAGTTCACGAAAGCCGCTGACGGCGTGACCGACTTGATCGTCTATCACGCGCGAAACTACCGCGATATTCCCGGCGATCCCTTGCACGACCCCAACCGCCAAACGCGCGTGCAGGCGCTGAATTGGACGGCCGACGGCACGCCGGATTTTGGTCTGCCCGTGCGTGAGACTGCTCCTGCCTCGAAATAGTCGGACGCACCAGTGCCAACCCCAGCTCAGTTACCCCTCTCATGAAGACTCACAAACTTTCCGTGCTCGAAAAAATCGGCTTCGGCGCGGGAGATGCGGCCGTGAACGTCGTCATCTCGGCGATGATGGGCATCATCGGCTACTTCTACACCGATGTGTTCGGTCTTAAACCTGCGGATCTCATCATTCTCTTTTTAGCGGTCCGGATATTTGACGGAGTAATCGATCCGCTCATCGGCTGGATCAACGACCGCTATACGACGCGGTGGGGGCGGTATCGTCCTTATTTTTTGGTCTTCTCCATACCGCTGGCAATTTCCACCGTGGTCATGTTCACGACGCCTGAGCTTAGTTACGAGGGGCGGCTTGTCTGGGCGTACGTCACCTATTTCATAAACACAGTTTTGTTCAGTCTGGTGACGGTGCCCTACATCTCGCTGATTGGCGTGCTTACCGACAACACCGCGGAGCGCCTTTCGGCAAACGGCTACCGGCTGTTCTTTGCGAAGATCGCGGGTTTTTGCGTCACAATTCTCGTTCCATTCATGGCTTTGAAGCTCGGTGGGGGAAACCTTGCGCGAGGCTATCAGATCGCGATGGCAGCCATGGCCGCGGCCGGCGTGGTGTTGTTATGGTTTTGTTTTTTCACCACCACTGAACGTGTCGCTCATGAAGAGGAAAAAATCCCGACGCGTGTGCAGTTTTCGCATTTGGTGCGAAACGATCAGTGGTGGATTCTGTGCGCAGTCTGCATCGTCGGCATGATTGGCTATGTGGTTCGCGGACACACGGCGGCCTACTATGCGAAGTATTATCTGGGGGGCGGAGATGAATTGATCCCTTGGTTTAACGGTGTGGGATTTAGTGCAGCGATCCTGGCGATGGTCGCGTCAACATGGATCACGAAGAAGGTCTGCAAGATTCAAGTCTTCCGCTGGACACAGATCGCCACCGGTGTGATTAGCGGGATGATGTGGCTTCTGGTGAAGCCCGGAGATGCTGGAACGGCGCTTGGTTTTTACGGAGTGCTCTGCTTCGTCGTCGATCTCCATGCGCCCATCTTCTGGTCGATCATTTCGGAATCGGTGGACTATGGTGCGCATAAAACAGGCGTGCGCGTTTCCGGTCTCGCGATTGGCATTATTGCTCTGTTCCAGAGCATGGGCCTGGCGATTGCTGGATCGGGCGCGAACGTGTTGCTCGATCACTTCGGGTACGTGGCCAATCAGGTGCAGACGGAAACCGCCATGAACGGTCTTGCGCTCATGCTTACGGTGATTCCCGGCGCTTTCCATATTTTGGTCGGCCTCTTGATGTACGGTTATCGCGTGAACGACCGCTATTATCACGCGATGATGCAGCGTCAGGCCTCTTCAGCCACGGCTGCCTCCTCGATAAAGGCGGCGACACCGTCAGTGTAACTTCGCTTCATGTCTTCAGTCACCGACGTTCCGAAACCGCTCATTCTTCAGCGCGCCGACCCGTGCATCCGCAAACACATCGACGGCTGGTATTACTTTACCGCCTCGGTGCCCGCCTATGATCGCATTGAACTGCGCCGCGCGCGGACAATCGCCGAACTGGCGACGGCGAAGACGCACGATGTCTGGCACAAGCCGCTGACGGGGCCGCTCAGCGAATTGATCTGGGCTCCCGAGATTCATCATCATGCCGGTGCATGGTACGTCTATTTCGCCGCCGCGCCGACGCGCGAAATCAAAAACGGACTTTTTCAACACCGCATGTACGCGATCACCTGCCCGTCGGCGGATCCGTTTGCGGGTGAATGGAAACTGGTCGGGCAGATCGACACCGGCATCGACACCTTTTGCCTGGATGCGACGACATTCACGCATCGCGGTGTGCTCTATTATCTCTGGGCGCAGAAAGAGCAGGCGGTTCCGGGAAATTCCAATCTCTACATTGCACGCATGGAAACGCCGGTGCGCCTGGCGACGAAGCCGGTGCGTATCTCGATTCCCGAATTCGCATGGGAGACGAAAGGGTTTCTCGTGAACGAAGGTCCATCCGTCGTGATCAAGCACGGACGCGTTTTTATCAGCTACTCGGCGAGTGCGACCGATGAGAATTACTGCATGGGCCTGCTGCACGCATCGGTGGATGCGGACTTGCTCGATCCCCGCTCGTGGTCGAAGTCGCCGACGCCGGTCTTTAAGACTGACTACGAAAAGAAAATCTACGGACCCGGTCACAACAGCTTCACCGTCGCCGAGGATGGCGTGACCGACATGCTCGTTTATCACGCACGCACGTACACCGAGATCGTGGGTGATCCGCTCTGGGATCCGAACCGTCACACCTATGTGAAGGCGTTGAAGTGGGACGCGCAGGGAATGCCGGTCTTCGGCAAACCGTCGGAAGCGTGAAGAGTTTTGTAGGAGCGGCTTTACGCCGCGATGACGCGCGGGGCGCGCCCTCCGGATCGCGGCGTAAAGCCGCTCCTACAGTTATTCCGACAGCCCCTCGTTGAATGTGCGGGTGAACATCAGGATCAGCACGCCGACGCCAATGAACTCCGGCACGATGCGGGTCAGACCGGGTCCGGGGCCGATGGCACTGATTTGCTCGATAAGCACAACGGCGGTCACGACCGAAAGTCCGAGGATAAAGGCGCCGGTGAGGCTGATGGTCATGCGCAGGTTTTCCCGGAGTTCGTAAGCACGATGGAAATAGAGGATCGATGAGACGACGTAGAGCGTGATGGCAAGATAACCGCCGATCTCCATGAGCTCCGGCACGTCGCTTAGTCCGTCGTAGAGTCCATGTACGAGGACTGTGAGCGGAAAAACGGTGAGAAATTCATTGATCCCGCGTCCGCCGTGCGCGCATGCGCGGAAGAGTGCGAGGCCGTTCATGCCGGTGAGAACGATGTGGAGGAAATTGGCGGTGAGAAAACGTCCGGGACCGTCAATACCCTGCGAACCGAGGAAGTAGCTGCCGTTTTCCTCGATCGCGAAACCAAGTCCCACGAAACTCGCGACCAGCAGGGCCTCGCGTTCGTCATCGCGCCTGAGAAGAAAGGGAAGCAGCGGCAGGAAGAGCAGGAGCTTGCACACTTCTTCGCGCAGTCCGATGCCGCCGACATTGTAGGCGAGAATCTGGAAGGAATTACCCGTTCGCGAAAACCCGAGAAAGTCATCCTGCCAGATCACCGCCAGGATGGTCGGCGTGGTGCTCACTGCGCCGAGAATGAATCCGGCAACGCAGAGCGCGGTCGTGGACGAAAAGAACTTTTCAGTCTGGCCGAGGTGAAAAAGAAAAAATCCCCAAGCCAGTCCTGTGATGAGCGTGAGTGCGAGCAGACCCCGGTGCTGGATCTCGATCTGAGAAAGGGGCGTCCATTTGAGAATCGCGCGCCAGTCCTTTTGAGCGACGGCGATCTCGAGCCGGTCGGAAGCAGAGATCAGTTCGGCGTAACGCGGATCTTCACGCGTGAGCTGGTCGAGCTCGGTGAATTTTTTCCCGGCGATCAATGACTGCACGGCCTGCGCGCGCGACGCGACGGCCTCCGGATGGCGGCCCTCCTGAATGAAGTGTTTGGCGGCCTGCTGGTCGTTTCCCTGCGATTGTTCGTGAACCCCCAGGAGATGATGGACGAATCGTGGCGGAGCCTCTCCGCTGGCGAGAGTCTTGAGCCGTTGCTCCGCGGATTTTTGGAGGGCGGAATCGCCGGAGTGGAGCGCGATGAAATCAGATGCGAGCAGCGCTTCATCGGGCGAAAAATGTTTTTCGAGGATGCGCCGGGTCTTGCCGGGATTCTCGCCCAGCAACGGCGCGAGCGGGGGAAGTGCCTGCACGAGATGACTGAAGTGCACGCCGGGCGCCGACAGCTCTTCGTCCAGTGCCAGCAGGACGCTGGCGTGCAGGTTGTCCATCGCTGGCGCAGCCGGGCCGTAGCCATCGGGAATCTGGATCGAGCCGAGGATGTGCTCGGCCAGCCTGGACGGACCGGACGGACGCAGGTGATGAATCAGACAACCGATCGCCACTCCGCTGAGAATGATACCGATCGCGAGTTTCCAGAGAAAGCTGCGGCTGCGGGAAGCGTGAGACAGGAATTTTTTCCAGCGGGAGGTCGATGGCATGCGTGGCGGCGAATGTTCGAGAAGCGGGAACGGGTGGAACCGGCCCGTTTATTCGATGCGATAAGCTGCCACGGTGTTGGTGAAGAATGTCGGAACGTAGATGGTGCGCGTCTTGGGATCGCCACCGATGTCGGCGGTCTGGATGTAAGGGCGCGAATCGAGAAGTGTCGTTTTCTCGCCGTTTACCGCCACGTGATAGATTACGCCCTGCCAGCCGGAGACGACGAAGCTGCCATCTTCGAGACGGACGACACCATCGACACCGCCTTCCATGCCGTCGGCGATTTTCGAGAGCCGGCCGTCCTTGGAGCGCTCGAAGAGCGAACTGTCGGCGAGCACGTAGAGAATGCCGTCGTGCGCGAGAAGACCATTCACGTCTTTCAGGTTCTCGAGGAGCGTGGCTGGTTTTCCGGCGGTGATCGTATGCACTTTTCCGGTCTTGGAATCGGAGACGTAAACGATGCCTGCCGTGTCGATCGTGATGTCGTTGAGACGCTCGGCGCCGGGGATGGCGATTTTCTCCAGGATGGCGGCTTTTGCGACATCGATGACGACCACATTGCTCATGTCCGCGACGTAGAGGCGGCCGCTGTGGAGACCGAGGCCCTTGGGATTGTCGAGACCGGTGACCCACTCGGCCGCGATGACTTTTCCATCGAGTCCGACCTTGCCGATGGAGCCGTGGCCGTCGGATGTCCAGGGAGTTTTCCCCTCGATGTTGGAGACATAGAGTTGTGAGCCGGCGGAGTCGAAGAGAACGGACTCGGGCGTCTTGAGGACGGGTTCAGTTTCCCAGACTTTGACCAATTTGACCGGTTGAGCGGAGAGCGAAGCGGCGAGTAACAAGGCTGCGGGCAGGAACAGGGAGGAGTTTTTCATCGTGTGGTCGGGATGGAACCGTCGATGAAGCCGCACCGCGTCCGCTTCGCAAGACTGCGTCGATTCGCACTGTGCGGTCGAAAACGCTACGAGCACGCTCGATTTCCTAGAAAGCGGATGGCGGCGGTTTCTTCTGGGGTGCTCGCTCGCTGCAAGAAGTGCGATTGCTTCGCCGCGACTCTTCGCCAATGGAAATCCGTGTATTCGCCGGCGAACCTAAACAATGGCAGTCAAAAGCGAGTTAACGTCCTCCAGCTCTCATGCAAAATCGGATCATCTCTTTTCTCGGACTCTTATTGATCGGTGTTGTGACGCTGCAAGCGGCAGCCCCCGCGATGAGGTTTTACGCGATTGAATTACCGCAGCATGTGCTGCGCTTTTCCGTTCCCGAAGAAATCGCGCGGACTCTTTCGCCGCTTGAAATTGAGAGCCGCTTCGATCCCCAAGATTCCAGTTTCTTAAAAAATGGATTTCGGCAGGTCGCTGGAGCAATGTATGATTTCAACGGGCCGTTTTGGGTCGGCGCTTATGGTAGCTTGAAATTCCATTTTATGGTGCAGAAAAAGATGGCCGGATATGATGGCGACATCACCACCGTAGAAGGGCTGGACCGTTATGTGCATTCGTGGAACGCAACAATCCGGACGCGTGCAACCGGCTGTGTTTTTTCCCAAGCGTCGCTCAACGGGCTGGCGACCGTGCGACGCGAGTGGAATACGTTTGGCGATGCGACTAAACGGCAGCCGCAATATCTGGAAATTTTCTCTCTTCCATTGGAGGACGATATATTCCTCGATGTTGGCTTTAACGTTATGGGTTGGGAAGGCGGCCTAGGAAAGGAGCGCAAATGGAAAGCCAAGGCTGAGGCATTGCGCGAACTGATCAAAGCGTCGGTCGTATTGGAACCTAAGCGGTCTACTGCGCGGCAGTGAGCACGCAAGAGGGTGGTGCTGGAGTTTCCGACACCACCGGGTACAGAGTAGTAATCAATATACTGTTTTGCTGTGGAGTCCGCTTAGGCCGCTTTAGTTGTCTTCGCCGACTTGGAGCGACTCTTGCGCTCGCTGGAGCGTGTCGCGCCTGCCTGATCATATTGCGATGAGTCAGGACCGAAGACGGCGCGGAATCCACTGCACGCACGCGTGATCTGCTGGCGGACTTCCTTGAGCAGATCGTTGCGCTGATTGATCTGGCCCTGGAGGTCGGTGCGCTGGCGTTCGATGCTTTCATCAAGCGAGAGCAACGTGTCGCGCGACTGGGTAAGTCCTTCCAGCGTGACGCGTACGCCGAGGTTGAAGGTCGGGTTCGCTGTCCATGTGTCGATGATCTTCTGCGCGTTGACGAGGGTATCGTTGATATTGGAGGTAGGCATGATGGCTTTGGGATAAATCTCGTTGGATGGATTGTATAAGCCGCCCTCCCTTGCACCCGCCGCGATTTTTAACGGGGAGAACGCCTTGTTGGTGACGGACGGCGCGATTTCCCTGCGGGCGAAGCCGTCCTTCCTGAAAAGGACCGCCTTAACCTTCATAAAAATCCCACCGCCCTTGATATAACAGCGTCCTCCCCCGCGAAAAAACGGACGACTTCCTCGATAAGAAGAAGCCTCCCGCCGTCACTGAGCTGACGCTGTTTAATTGGCTATCAGATCAAATTAACATCGGTTAACGCTTGGAATAGTCCGTGCGTTGCTTTGCCAACTATTTCACAAAGTATGCTAGCGAGACGAAACAGCCACCTCCAAGCGGCTGTTTGCAGTTGGGACTTCTTTGCTCCGCTATGGGAAAGGAGCGAGTGTCGCTTATAAGAAACCCGCCTTTTCGAGTGATGGAAGCTCACACTACATTTTTCCGGGCATAATACTAGCGAGACTATGCCGACTCATTGATTGGATTGGGTTTTATTATCTACCGGCTGGCGTGATTTTTCCTGAGGGACACATATGTGAAAAAAAGAAAATCGTTTTGGTATTCAAAAAGCTTGTCAGCGCAGCAAAGAGCATTCATCGAATCCGGCGCTTTCAAATACTATGAATGGTAATCCCCGGAGGGCCGTTTTGCGGCATGGCGTTGCCGTGTTGCTATCGTATAGTTTTGTCGTTTTCGCGGGAGCGCAAACGCCGGATCGTGCATCCGGAGTTCGGCCCGCTGTGCCAGCCAATTCCAGCGAGACCCTTGAGGCTAAGTACAGGCGTACATTCGAAACGCCGACCGTTACGTTTGTAAACTCGGAGGGCGGTGTGCGTAAGAGCGACTCAGATACCAATGAGCCCACGAAGATTGCTGGAGGAAAAGCCGCCATCAAGACGTCTGAATCCGTTCCGGAAGGAAAATTGTCGGCAGACGCCGAATGGAGTGATCTTAGTGCCTCCTTTGAAGGCCAGAGCCGGTCCACTGGAGCAACCGGAGGGAATTGGGCGGATGTTCAAAAAAAAGCCCGGGCTTATTATCAAAAATATCCCGGTAATGCCCGTGAGTTGCCGGCCAGAAAACTTGAACTGACGGCGATGTTAAAGGAAGAGGCGAAGGCAGGCAAAGCCTCCACGGAGGCCCGGGGGCAAGCGCAGAAATTTATAACGAATCCGGCCATCCCCTCAAAGGATCGCTTTGATATCGACGCTGCGATGAAGGAAAATGATCTGGCTCTTTCTGATATAAAAATTCCGTCGCAGAGGCAAAAATTGAGGATTTCACATGCACGGCAGTTGATAAAGCAATACAGTGACGATCCGCGCGGTTATGGGTACTTGCTCTCCATAGCAAAGTTTGAACCGGGTCAGGAGGGCGCTCGTATGGCCAGGGAAATAATCCAATCCAATGCCCCCGACGTTCTTAAGAAAAAAGCACGCCGATTGATCGAGCAGCGGGAGATTGAAGGCAAGGCCCTGAATCTCGAGGAACTAGGCCTGGGTGCCATGCAGGGAAAGCCTCTGGTGATATACGCATGGACGTACAAGCAGCCGCAGGTTCTGAAAATGATTGAATATTGCTCACGAAATTTTGCGGTTAACTTCGTAG
The DNA here is from genome assembly GCA_049840895.1 of Nibricoccus sp. GTDB lineage: Bacteria > Verrucomicrobiota > Verrucomicrobiia > Opitutales > Opitutaceae > Nibricoccus. Next base: position 280,847 of record JASGJB010000065.1, read on the forward strand.
GAATTAACATCGATGAGGATAAGGAGCGTGCGCAAGCCGTGCTTTCACAGCACCCGGTATCGGGTTTGCATTTTATGACGCGGGGGGCCTTGAGAAGGCCCCTGGCTAGTAAGTTGAAGTTCACGATGGTGAATTCCCTGTATATCGTTGATGCGGGCGGCGTGCTCATTGATACCGGGGCTGCATTCAATCCATTAAGTAAAATAGCCCAGGTTTTAGGCGGACGGAGGGCCGGAAAATGAAACGCGTGAAAAGTATAGCACTGTCATTTCTGGCTTTGTTGTGGTTTGCCCCACAGGGATGGGCTGGGTTTTCCAGCATAGAATGGACGGACTTGTCTCCGTTTGTTAAACCAGGGTTTATGACCGCCATTGAGAGCACTGCGTGGTTTGATGGGCCCGGCGGGAGTGGTTATGGTGAAATGTATAGAAATATCATCGATTATAATAATTACGATCCGGAATTTTATAGTCCAAACACCCACTTGGTTGAATCAACCGCAAGCTACGCCGGAATGATACGGTTGCGCCACGAATTTTGGGTGGATACCGCACCGCAATGGTCGATCTTCTTTTTTGAATTTTTATTCATACGACGGAGACTCAATAATAGGCTGGATGTTTGATGTGTTCTCGGTTCCGTACGACCATATTATTCCCGCCGTTTCGATAGATGGTTTCTCGGGAACCAGTGGTTCGATCGTTCGTCCGCTTGGTCAATCGGTCCCGGTGACCGTTAGATTCAAGGCAACCGCCAGCGCCGGGAGTTTTATCATGATTCGAGGTGCTGTTCGGATTCTATCGTGTTTCCCTATTAACCTTAGCAATACGTC
>JASGJB010000066.1:0-75728 GCA_049840895.1 Nibricoccus sp.
GCGCTGACGCAGCCTGCGGTAGTCTTCGAGAAAGGTCTGAACAGACTTCGCCACACCGCCGACGTGGGGAAGAAACGTGTTAGTGAAGAAGCAGATTTTCATAGGTAAAAGCGTGTGGTCTGCTTATCCCATTTTGTATGCCATCACGTCGGCTCAGAGGAAGCTGGAGGCGTCCGCTGGCGGAGCGTTGCGCTTTGCAGGCAGCGCAAAAGAGACGGGCGGGCGGAATGCACGGAATAAAATGAGCACGCCCCTTTCTTCGAAAACCTATTCCAACAAAAAACCCACGGATGTCTTCCGTGGGTCGAGCAGTTTGAGAGCGGAGTGAGTTTTCTTACCTTACGCGTCAACTTTCGTCGCTTCCTTGCCCGCCGGTGCGTTTGCCGTCTTCGACGAATCGATGGTCGTGGTAACCATTCCGAGTCGCTTCCGCTTGCGGTAGAGCGTGGCAATATCGATTCCCATGATACGCGCCGCCTGGTCGAGACTGTCCACCTTTGCGACGACGCGCCGGATGTGTTCTTCCTCGAGGCGGTCGATCGTGACAAAGTGCCCGGGACGGACCGCCGAGTCCTCGCCTTTGTTATTAAATTCTTCAGCGAGGTCGCCGAGAGCGATCTCTTCACCCGAACTCAAAATGACCGCGCGCTCCACGACGTTGCGAAGCTCGCGGAGATTACCCGGCCAGGAATAGTCAGCGAGCGCGAGCGATGCCTCGCGGGAGAACTTCAACTTGGGCTGGCCCTTGGCGGCCGCAAAAAACTTCAGATAGGTATCGATCAACGTCGGCAGATCACCCGGACGGTCGGCGAGCGCCGGCATTTCCACGGCGATCACTTTCAAACGATAGAACAGATCTTCGCGGAAGCGCCCTTCCGTGACTTCCTTGGCAAGATCACGGTTGGTAGCCGCGACCAATCGGACGTTCGCCTTGCGCGTGCGGGTATCGCCCACGCGTTCGTATTCGCGATCCTGCAGCAAGCGCAGGAGCTTCGGCTGGATTTCCATCGGCACTTCACCGATTTCATCCAGGAACAGCGTCCCGCCTTCCGCTGCGGCAACCTTGCCCCAGGTGTCCTTCAATGCGCCCGTGAAGGAGCCTTTCACATGGCCGAAGAGTTCACTCTCCAGCAACTCTCGGGAAAGACTCGGACAATTAATCGTGACGAATGGCTTGTCCGAGCGGTTGCTGCGCTCGTGGATCTGGCGGGCAAGTACCGTTTTGCCGGTGCCGCTCGGGCCAAGAATCAGCACGGTCGCTTCCGAGGGCGCGGCGCGGAATGCCATCTCAAAGGCCTTCTTCATCGCGGGTTCGTTGGAGTCCATCAGCAGCCCGGGCTGGTTCGACGCGACACGACCTTCGAGATCGCGCACTTTCGTGGTCAATTTCCGCTGCTGCTCCAGCTTGGTGAGCTTCTGCTTGATGTCTTCCGGGATAAAAGGCTTTTGGATGTAATCGTGCGCCCCGCGGCGCATCGCCTCAACCGCAGCCTCCACGGAAGTCTGCGCGGTAAAAACAATCACGGGAATATCCACGCCAAGTTCGGTCAGCTTCGGGAGAAAATCCAATCCGTTCTCCGGTCCGAGCATCACATCAAGAAACATCGCGTCGATTGGCTCCTCCTCAAGGATGCGCTCGGCCTGTTTGGTCGTGTTGGCAATGAACGTCTCGTGCCCCATCGCACGCAACGCATACGACGTGGATTTTTGAACGCTCAACTGGTCATCAACGATAAGGATGTTCATAAATTCAGTGTTGTGACCGCTTGAACGCGAAGTTCATGCCTGACCCGGGGAACTCACGGCAATTTGCATTTGAAGCAAGCTCCCGCCTAAGAAAACCGTGATTTATAAAACTCTAGAACAAGGACTTATAGAAACTGATTTCGTCAAAAATAATTCATACCCATTGATCCGAGTTTGTCGCTAACCTCCGCAACAACTGCATCTTGCAGTCAGTCTTGCGGCTCTAAAGATGCAATTTGCCGCCGCTAAAATCAGCCCTCAGGTCATATTCATAGGGTCCACATCCAAGACCTGAGTGACGTCGTCCGGCCACGCGAAATCGGCGCGAAGTTTCGCAAGCTCTGCCACCACCTTCGTCACTTGGGATGTGAAGTACCAGAGCTGCCAGCGATACTCGTCTTTGATTTTTTCGATCGGGGAGGCAGACGGCCCCCGCAGCTCGACCTTGTCACCCAAGGCTGCTTCGACCCGCTTCGCCCACTGCTCGGCGAAGAACTGCAATTTCTCCGGATTTGGCCCTCGAAATCCGTGATGAATGAGATGCCGGTAAGGAGGATAACGAAAATCTTTCCGCATCTTCAGTTCGCTCGCCGCAAAGCCGGTGAAATCCGCCTGCCTCGAAAACTGAATCGCCTCCGCCTGCGGCGTGAACGTCTGCACAATCACTTCGCCCGCCCGATCACCGCGTCCGGCGCGACCCGCCACCTGGACGAGCAGCTGAAATGTGCGCTCGTTCGCGCGAAAATCCGGAATGTGCATCGAGATGTCCGCATCGATCAGCCCGACCAGCGTCACATTGGGAAAATCGAGTCCCTTGCCGATCATCTGTGTGCCGACGAGCACATCGATTTTGCCGGCGCGAAAATCCCCGAGCACCTGACGAAAGAGATGCTTTTTCGACATCGTGTCGGCGTCCATGCGTTCGATTCGCGCACGCGGCACGACACGGCGCACCGCCTCCTCGACACGTTGCGTGCCGAGCCCACGCCAGCGGATTTTCACCGAACGGCATTTAGGGCACGCCATCGGCGCCGGGCGCTCCGCTCCGCATAAATGGCAGCGTAGTCGTTCGTCGCTGCGATGATACGTCATCGTGATGCTGCAATGCTCGCACTCCTCCACGTGCCCGCAATCCGTGCAGAGCATCGACGACGAATAACCCCGGCGGTTGATAAACAAAATCGTCTGCTCCCGCTTCTCGAAGCGCGCCTGCATCGCATTCACAAGCTTGCGCGAGAGCGTCGTCATGCCGCGCGAGTTCATGATCTCAATACGCATGTCGACGACGTTGATGTGCGGCAGCTTCCGGTCGTCCACGCGCTGCGTGAGTTGAAGCAGGCGGTACTTTCCCGCCTCGGCATTGGCGAACGACTCGAGCGACGGCGTCGCCGACCCCAGCACGCACAACGCTCCCGCGAGTTTGGCACGCATCACCGCGACATCGCGTCCATGATAACGTGGCGTCTCGTCCTGCTTATAAGCCGGCTCGTGCTCTTCATCGACGACGATGAGCCGCAGATTTTGCACGGGCGCGAAGATCGCCGACCGGGCGCCCACCACCACGCGCGCCTCGCCCGACGCCAGCGCATGCCAGCCGTCGATGCGTTCGCCTTCGCTGAGGTGACTATGCCAGACGACCGTCTTCTGCCCGGGCGCAATCGCCTCGAGCCTGCCGCGCAATCGTGCGACCGTTTGCGGAGTCAACGCGACTTCCGGCACGAGAAAAACAACACCACCTCCCGCCGCGAGCGCATCATGGATGGCGTGCAGATACACCTCGGTCTTTCCCGAACCAGTCACGCCATGAAGCAGCGTCACGCCAAATTTCTCCGCCTTCAGACTCGCGGCGAGTTCGTCACCTGCCGCGCGTTGCTGCGCATTGAGCAACGGCGGCATCGCCGCAACGACTTCTCCGCTTCCCCACTCGTCCGCATACGCGACACGCTCCACGCGACGCGTCTCTTCGCGAAGCACACCGCGTTTCACGAGGGCCGCCGCCACCGCCGCCGTGAGATCGAGTCGGCTCAACACGAGCGACTTTTTCACCGGCTTGAATTGCTGCTCCAGGAACCGGTACAACTTCGCCTGCTGCGGTGCGCGTTTGGAAAGTTTTTCCAGCTCCCCGGGCGCCAGCTTGGTCGCGAGCACGAGCGACTTCTCCTGCTTCATCCCCGCGTCATTGCGAACCGCCGCGGGCAGCATCGTCTCGATAATCGTGTCGATGCCGCACGCGTAATACGCCGCCATCCACCGCGCCAGGCTGAGCAAGTCCGGCGTCAGCGCCGGAAACGGCTGCACGAGTTGCGCGACGTTTTTGAGTTTCTCGACTGGAAAATCCTTCGGTGCGCCGATCTCGCCGACGATGCCGAGATGAAGACGGTTCACGATCGGCACGCGCACCAGCGATCCCACCACCACAACAGCGCCCAGCGAGTCCGGCACGCGGTAGTGCAGGACCTTGTCGAAGCCTGCGAGAGGATGAACGCCGACAATCATGAAGGGAGAGGCCGGTCATGACGCCCCGCTCCGTCGGTCGATGCAAGCACGCGAAGACAACTTATGCGCAGTCGGTGGAGATCGTCCCGATTCTTGACAGACCGAGCTGTCGACTTGAACGTTTCGCTCGTGAGTAACGACGCCGCCCGCGAAAAATTCCAAACCTACCTCGCTAAAAAAGGTCTCCGCGTCACAGAGCAAAGACTGGCGATCTTCGAGGCAGCCTTTGGGCAGAAGGAACACTTCACCGCCGAGGAGCTGCTAGACCACGCCCGCGCCATCGATGACTCTGTGTCCCGCGCCACCGTCTATCGCACGCTCCCGATCATGACCGAGGCGTCGCTCGTCCGCGAGGTCGATATCGGCAAAAACCTCAAGTACTACCTCCCGAACGCCGATAACAATCCTCAGGTAGCCCAGGTCATCTGTATGGATTGCGACAAGATCTTCGAAATCGCCGCGCCCTTCATGGAATGGTACGGCAACTCCGTCTCCACGAAGCTCGGCCTTACTCCCGTCACCCAACGCCTGCAGGTAAACGCCCATTGCAACGCCCTCAAACAAACCGGCGTCTGCAAAAATCGCAGCTGAGCCCGCTCACTCATGGGGAAAAAATCAGATCCCGCTTTTGAGATAGGTTTTTTTGAATCGGTTCTGCGTCGTGACCCGGGATACACCGAAGTCATCGAAATCCTCGGCGGCCTCTACACCAAAGTCGGCCGCATCGAAGACGGCCTGAAGATGGACCGTAAACTGGTCCGACTCCTCCCGCAAAACGCGACCGCCCACTACAACCTGGCCTGCAGCCTCGCACTCTGCAAACGCAAGACCGACGCCCTGCGCTCGCTCAAGGCTGCCATCTCCCTCGGCTACGACGATCTCGACTGGATGTCGCAAGACCCCGATCTCGAAATTTTGAAAGCCGACCCGGTCTTCAAAAAACTTCTCAGCCAGCTCAAGCCGCAGAGCTAGGCGTGCTCGCGCCGCCGCCGACGCCTCACGTCCAGACGCGATCATCATCCCAGAGTTGCCAGACATTGGTCACTGGTCATTGGTCATTCTTCCATTTTCCACATGCCCGTCCTCGACTACGAGCCGCACGTCCTCGCTCCCCGCGCCAAAGCCCCCACCCTGACGCCGATTCAGGAGGAAATCCTCGCGCTGAAACGCGAGCGCAACGCCGTGATCCTCGCGCACAATTACCAGATCGAGGCCATCCAGCAGGTCGCCGATTACGTTGGAGATTCCCTCGGGCTCGCTTACCAGGCCCAAGCCTCGAAAGCCGACGCCATTCTCTTCTGCGGAGTCCACTTCATGGCCGAGACCGCCAAGATCGTTAATCCCGCGCGCACGGTTCTCCTCCCCGATCTCAACGCCGGTTGCTCACTCTCCGACTCCTGTCCCGCCGACCGACTCGCCGCCTACAAGGCCGCCAATCCCAACGTCTATGTCGTCGCCTACATCAACTGCTCCGCAGCCGTGAAAGCGCTCTGCGACGTAATCTGCACGAGCGGCAACGCGGTGAAGATCGTCAACCAGATCCCCGCCGACCGCGAGATCCTCTTCGTCCCCGACCAGAATCTCGGGCAGTGGGTTTCGCAGAAAACCGGCCGCAAGATGCGCCTCTGGCCCGGCAGCTGTTACGCGCACGTGCAGTTCACCGTGAAGGCGCTCGAAAAAGTCCGCGCGAAATATCCGCACGCGCCCGTCGTCGCCCACCCCGAATGCGTGCAAGCCGTCCGCGATCTCGCCGACGAAGTCTGCAGCACCGAACTCATGGTGAAGTTCGCCAAGGAACAGACCGCGAAGGAAATCATCGTCATCACCGAGTCTGGAATGCTCCATCGCCTTCAGCGCGAAGTTCCCGACAAGACTTTCATCGCCGGTCCCACAGACACCTGCGCCTGCAACGACTGCCGTTTCATGAAAATGAATACGATCGAGAAGGTCCGCGACGCGCTGAAGACGATGAGTCCTCAGATCGAACTGCCCGAGTCGATTCGCTCCGCAGCCCTCGTCCCGCTCCAACGCATGCTCGACTGGAGCAAGCGCTGAGCAGCACCACGCCTCCCCACGACTAGGGCCAAACGGCCCTGGTCGATCAGGGCCACATGCCCGCCAAGGGCCTCTGGTTGCCGGCCTTCCAACCGGGTAAAGTGAGAGCATGGACTCTCTCCGCCCCCGTCAGCTTTTCCCCTCAGGGAAACGATCCCGCGGTGTCACACTCGCCGAGGTGATGATCGCCGCCACGCTTTTCACCATGCTCGCCGTGTCGGCCACCGCGCTGTTCATTCAGAACCAGCGCGCATCGATCGGGCTCCGGTACCGCACGCAGGTGACCAACACCGCACTCAACATTCTCGAGCAGCTGCGTCTCAAAAATTACAACGACCTGTTGACCCTGCGTAGCGAGTCGCTCGCGACACCAGCGAATCCGCATACTACGATGGTTCTTGTCGCGGACCCGCTTTATACCCCGCCGACACCCGACCCGTACGCTTCCCTGAATTTGCCGACCGGCCTGCGCCCCATGGAGCTCAACGTCAATGCCGTGGACGGTACAGTGATCAGGACCGCCCGGACATCCTTGAATTTGCCCATGGAAAGTACCTCCACGAAGGCCTTTCTCCCCACCCGTTACTGGCTCACGCTTAAGTTCAACCAGTCACTAACGACACCCATCGTTCAAGCCATGGAAGTCACGCTGGTTTATCAATGGCAGATGCCACAGCAGACAAACTGGCAGGAGGGCACCATTCGTCTGGTCGTCACCAACCCACAAGCCGTCAAGAGCGTCGCCACCGCTGCAGCCAATTCCCCATGAAAACTTCACTATCACGTTCTCTCCGTCGCGGCTTCACACTCAGCGAAGTCATGGTCGCGATGACCATCGGTGCCGCCATTGCCGGAACCGCGACATGGTTCATGGTCGAAGGTGCGCGCATCTCGTACAAAACGACCAACACCAGTATCAACGACCTTTCCCAGTGGAGCATTTTCACCGCCATCTCTGTCGACACCAAAGTCGCCAATGGCATGGCCATATACGCCTCCTTCCTGCAGCCGGATATCGCCGATGACACCAAGCGGCTGAACAAGGATCAACGCGGACAGGTACTGATCCTCACGCGCAGCCATCAGGACCAGAACAGCAAGAAGTCCGTCTACGACTTGATTACCGGCTACGTCTACGCTTCGAGCACGAAAACGCTCCGGAAGTTTCAATACGTCGTCACGGCCGCCGAGCAGGGTGCGAACCCCGCCACGCTGGAGGAAATCCTCAATAACAACTACACGAACTTCACGTTTACCAAAGTAGCTACCGATCTAACCGCTGTTGATTCTGCCGGAGTTTTTCTCGTCCGCCAGAAAGGCCAGTCCGGAATCCTCACCGTCGAATCCGCCCAAGGCTCCGGCAATGCACAGGTCATCAGCAAGAAATTGATCGAGGCCTCCTTCTTCATCCGCGGTTGATCCAACACCCTTTTTTAAAATGAAAACAAACTCTCAAGGATCCACCCTCTCCGTCGTCATGATGTCGACGGTCTTCGTATCCGTCCTGGCCATTTCTGTGATCGGGCTGATCAACACCCAGCGCCGTGTTAACATTCAGCGTGAGCTGCAACTTCAGGCTAACGCAGCCGCCGAAACCGCCCTCGATTACGCCTACTCGTATATCATTAACGATATTCAGCAAAACACGCTGGCAAACTCCGCCACTGTTCCACGCACCGGATATTCGGCGTTCACGTTCCCGACCACTGTTCAAAGCTTTCTGCTCGGCTCGGTCACACTTCCCACAGGACTGACCGGCACGCCCGGTACAATGACTCTCGAAAACCTCGAGGTCCGTGTGTGTGCACCTACCGCCAAAAAACGCTACTACGTCGACGGCAAAGATCCCGGCAACGCTGCGGATCCGAATAAAAACCAATGGGTCAACGAAAGCCTGATCCCCATCGTCGCCCGCGTCACGGCGAAGCAGGGTTCACAGAAATACACGGCCTACGTTCAAAAGGCGGTCTCCTCCCGCGAAATCGCGCTCTTTCAATACTCCATCTTCTTCCAAGGTCAGCTCCACCTCCACCGCGGATTCCGTCCGATGGGCGGCATTCACGCCAACGGAAACCTTTTCCTGAACGCCCACAGCGGCGACGGCGCAGTCTACAACGGCGCCGTTACCACCGCCAGTTACTTCTATCGTGGATCTTCCTTCGACCAGGGCGGCACGGGCGCGGATGCCTTCGGCTACACCCCCGTAAACTCGATCGGCAAACTTGATTTCACCATCTCCGGAGTCGCCCCGGTGGCCACCGGTGGTGGCGGCGATATCAAAATCTACACCGAAAGCTCCGGCAGCACGCACTACTACGCCAACGTCGAGAATACCATGGATAGCCGCCTCTCGACGTGGAAAGACAGCGCCACCGCTACATTCAAGGATCACCTGCAAGATATCTCTCACATGGTTCCAGAACTCGTCCCGGTTGGCTCAGAAGGCTACCGGCAGGACGTCAAGGCGACGACAGGCGTCAACGAGTTCAACAATGCTCCCTACGCTCTGATCGAGCCCAATCTTCCCGTCAGTCACGCTTCCCACAAGTCTACCCTCGAAAACAGCCTGGAGGCCAAGGCCAGCCTGATCTTCCTCATCGAATTCAACGAAGACGCGACGATCGCGCTTCACCAAACTTTCCCCAACAACGCAGCCGCCGACATCCTCAACACCGCCGTCGGCACCAACAACCGCAAGTTCCTCATCGATACCGATGCCGACGGTGTCCTCGGAGGTTCCGAGCCCCGCGTGTCCAACCCCTGGAGGACTTTCGTCGTCCGTGCCTATAAGGTATCCCCAGACTGGGATCGCGCGCTGGGAACCGATATCCACGGGGCAAACGCGGGCGGCACCCCTTATCTGACCGCCGTACCGCTCCCGAAGGGAGTCATCGGTGCCGCCAACAGCACCTGCACTTATGTGACCGGCGATGGTAAATTCGAGGAGTACGAGGTCCTCCTGCCAAACGCAACCAGTGCAACAGCCATCGGCGACAACAGAACCTCCTACACGACTTACGACACTCAGGCCACAACGTCTCTGGCGACCATCAAAGGCACGTTGACCACTGCTCAGAAAAACATCCTGAACAGCACCTCCACGTCCACTGGCACATCCACACAACAGGTCACCATGGCCAAAGGTCTCTTCGATAGCCGCATGGGCCGCGGTGTCGTTCCGATCACGATCGATATCGCAAAGCTCCGGTTCGTCCTGGAAGCGCCTCTTGCGCGCCTGACTGACCCTGCCGACATCGCCTTCCGCACCGCCTTCGACCCCACCTCGACCGTCGGCCCGGCCACCGCACCTCGTAAATTGTGGAACGGACTTCTCTACGTTGAATTCCCCACCTCCCTCGAACTTCAAAGCGCTACTGGAGTCGCCACCAACCTGCTGCCGCTCGTCGGAACCGCAGGCACTCCCGTCAGCACCCGTCGCTTTGCCTACGGCACAATGGAAAAACGCCACCCCGATCGCTGGTTCAACTACGACCATCTCTCTCGCGGTGATCGTGCCGACACCGTCGTGACCGCCACCAATCCCAAACCCGGTATCGTGCCCATCGCTCCGGAACTGCGTGACTACCCGGATAGCACCTACGGTATCGTTGCGGCGGATTACTACAAAAACTCCACCATCCTGAACGAGCGTTACGCGATACCCGCCCTCCAGATCATCAACGGTCGCCAGCTCCCGCATCCGAATAGCGGTGATACAGCGGAAGGATTCACCATCGCGACCAACGCCCCCGTTTATCTCGTCGGCAACTATAACTCGGATGGCGACTACACCACTGGAACCAACATCAGCAGCACCTCACCCGAGGCGTATTCTGAAAAAGACACCGCTATCACGGAGATCCCTGCCGCGATTTTCTGCGATACCTTCACCATTCTCTCCAATGGTTGGGCCGAGAAACCGGGCGGTGTTCTCAGCAATCGCGAAACCAGCTTCTATGGATCCAACAACGCCTCCACTGCGACGAACGGATCTCCCGGACGTATCGGCGCGCCCCCCGGCCGCCCCATCCGCACCCGGGCCGCTCTCAATCCCTACGCAGGAGCCACCAACAACGACGGCACGGCTCTCGTCATTCCTGCGACCAACAAATACGTCGAAATATCGGCCTGTGTAGCCACGGGCGAGTACCCGATCTTCGAGTTCTTCACTCACTGCTTGGAGAACTGGGCGAGCAGCGGCGCCCCCACACCCATCATCATCAAAGGCTCCATGGTCGGCATGTACCACGGCGAAATTCAGCACATCAAGCAGGCGTACGATCGCGACATCAACGAGGACATCCAGACCTACTGGCAGCAACACGGTGCCAATGCCTTCGTCTCGTCGCGTTATCATCGCATGCTGCTCGACGGTAATTTCCCGCCCGGCACGCCCATGGCCTACGTGACGGCGCCGAAAGAATTCCGCCTCCTGCGCAAGGGCGATACGACCGACAACGCCGCCATCAGCGGCGCGGGCTTCTAACCAAAGCCAGTCAACGTACTCCCCTCAGCCACGCCATCAGCCGCTCCGCCGCCCGCGCGCGGTGGCTGATCTGGTTCTTCAAAGCCTCGCCCATCTCGGCGAGGCTTTCTTTTTTTCCGAGCGGCACGAAAAGCGGATCGTATCCAAATCCGGCCCCTCCACGCGGCTCGACCAGCAAAGTTCCATAAACGCGTTCCTCCACTGATTGCTCTGCACCGCCAGGTCCGAGGAGCACCAGCACGCACACAAAGTACGCTCCGCGTTTTCCCTCCGGCACCTCGCGCATCACTTCGACCAGCTTTCGCAAATTTGCCGCCGGATCACCCTGCGGCCCTGCAAAGTAAGCCGACTCCACGCCGGGATCACCGCCCAGCGCATCGACACAAATTCCACTGTCGTCCGCCAGCACCCACGCCTCCGCGGGCAGCTTCGCTTTCAACGCCTGCGCCTTCTTCCGGGCATTCCCTTCAAATGTTCCGGTATCCTCCACCACGGGCGGCATTCCACCGACGGTCTTCGCCGAAACGAACTCCACCGCCACGCCACCCGCCGCTTTTGACGCGTCCGCGATTGCCTGAAACTCCTGCACCTTGTGCGCATTTCCCGAGGCTAGATAAATTTTCATTTCAAAATGTAGGAGCGGCTTTACGCCGCGATTCTTCGCCGCCCGATTGTGCACTGCTCATTGCGCAGCACGCGACTCATCAACCGTCAACTTCGCCGGATACACCACGCGTCCGCGCATCAACTGATCGTCGCCAAACGCCTTGTGTCGCACATCCGCCAGCCGCACGGCCTGCTCAAGCTTCTCCGTGCGCAATCCCGAAAATCCGGCCTTCGCCCGCTCATCTCCCAGCAAAATCGGCGCGCGATACAGAAAATAATAATCCACCTGCCGCTCCTGCAAAAACTCACTCACCAGCTGCGCGCCGCCTTCCAGATACACGCCGGTGATTTTCTCCTCCACGCACTTTTTTCGAAACTCCGTCAGCGGAACCCGCTGTGTCTCTGATGGCAGGCACCACACCTGCACACCTTGATCGCGAAGCTTCCGCACATAACCGAGTCCGCCATGCGGCGTCGTCACCACGATCGTTCGTTCGCGAAACTGATCGGTATAAACCTGCGGCAGATTCCGGTCCACGACAGACCTCAACAATCCGTCGAAAACAATACGCCACGGACACCACTCCTCCGTTCCAGGCACGCGCGCTGTCAGTTTCGGATTATCCTTCATCAGCGTGCCCGCTCCCACGGCGATTGCTGGAAACAGCCGGCGCCACATCATCACGTCCGCCCGCGCCGACTCGCCTGTGATCCACTTCGACTCACCCGTGCGCGTCGCGATTTTCCCGTCGAGCGTCACCGCCGACTTCGCCGCGACGAGCGGCGTACGCTGCGCGATCCAGTGATTAAAAATCAAATTCAGATCCGAGCAGTCGCGCTCCAGCACGCCAGTCGTCACGTCCACGCCCGCTTCGCGCAACACACCGAAGCCTTTGCCTGCATGCTCGGGGAACGGATCCGTCGCGCCCACGACCACCCGCGCAATCCCGGCTTCTTTGATCGCATCGCAACAAGCCCCCGTCCGCCCGTGTGTCGAACAGGGTTCCAGCGTCACATATAATGTCGCCCTTGGCTTCGGCCTTCGTCCGAGAGCCGCCAAGGCCACGCGTTCCGCATGAGGCCCGCCATCCTTCGCGTGAAATCCTTCCGCCACAATTTCGCCCTCCTCGACGATCACCGCTCCGACCATCGGGTTAGGATGCGTTTCACCCCACGCATTTCTCGCCAGCTCCAGCGCTCGCGCCATGAAACGCTCATCTGCCGCCAAAACCTCATTTTTAGCCGTTGTGCTCATTTCAAAAATCACTCGCGCACGTAAGGATTACTCCGCCTCTCCGCCGCCACAGTCGTCTTCGGCCCGTGCCCCGACAAAAGCACCGTCGAATCCGGCAGCGTATAGATCCGTTCCCTGATCGACCTCTCCAGCACCGGGAAACTCCCGCCCTCAAAATCCGTGCGCCCCACGCTTCCGGCGAAAATCGCGTCGCCGACAAAGGCCACGCCCTCCCCCTCGAAATAGAACAACACGTTCCCCGGACAATGCCCCGGCACATGCCGTACTTCCGCCTCCACACCCGCCGCCTTGCGCTTCTCACCCACCATGAACCAGCCATCCGGATACACCGGCTTCAATCCCAGTGGAAACCCCAGCCGCGCCTCCACCACCTCCGGCTCCGCCATCATCTGCCGGTCAGCCTCGTACGCGAACACCTTCACGCCGGTCGCTGCAACGATCTCTGCCACACCTTGAATGTGATCGAAGTGCCCGTGCGTAAGCCAGAGCTCTTTCAGCACGCATTTCTCTTCCTTCAAAATTTCCTCCACTTCGCTCCAGACGCCTTGCGGTGCATCAATCAGCACCGCCTCGCCCAGTTCCGGCGCGGTCAGCAAGTACGCATTCGTCTGCACCATTCCGGCGGTCATCACGTGGATTTTCATGTCAGCTCACGCAGCACACCGCCCGCCCCGGTCCCGCGCAAGCCCGCAGCGGGGTTACGCTTGTCACCCCGTCCAATCTCGAAAGCCTCCCCGCATGGCGTTCTCCAATATCTTCCGCCGCGTCTCCCAGTCCCCCACGAATCCCGAGCCCACCGCCGCCCCTGCCCGCTCGTTCGATGTAGCCGACCTCTATCAGGGGCCGCTCGAGACAAGCGAAACCATTTCCGGTGCCGCCGCCTCCGCGCCTCTCGACGAAAAACTCCGTCAGGCCTACTTCTGGATCGTCAACTCCGCGATCATCTCGCCGCACTACGACATCGAATACAATGACACGCCCCCCGTGCAGTTCACGGTAGGCGACAGCAAGGCACGGCTCACGCTGCCATCCGCGCAAAGCTACTCGAGTTTCGTCCTGCTTCCGCTTCTCACCTTCGCCACCCGGCGCAAATGTCTTTTCATCGGCGGTCCGGGGCGCGGGAAAACCGCCAGCGCCATCCTCATGAGCGTGCTCGCCGGATATCCCGTTCGCGAGGCGCGCCGCTCCATGCAGCATGGCCATCCTCAGATGACCATAGCGGATCTGCTCGGCAATCCGCTCCCGGCCGATCTCGTCGCCGCGCAAAAAATGGAGGACATCCGCATCGCCTGGCGCCCGTGGCTCGGCCAGCGCGTAAAGATCGTCGACGAGTACAACCGCATTCCCACCCGCACCCAAAGCGCTCTGCTCACCGTGATGGGTGACAACTACGCCGAGATCCTCGGCCACATTCACGAATGCCCGGAATCCGCCTGGTATCTCACCGCCAACGACGACCAGGGCGGCGGCACCTATCAGGTGATCGAAGCCTTGCGCGACCGCATCGACGTCATCGTCCCCGCCCTTGCCTTCAATCCCCGCTTTCTCGGCACACTCCTCGAACGCATCGAGGAAAACATCCGTCCCGAGGAACTCGTCCCGTCCGAAATCGTCTTCACCGAGGCCGAGATAAACGAACTCCAGAAACGCATTCGCGCCGTCGAGGTGCCCGCCGGCATTCGCCGCCGTCTCGAATTTTTCTGCAGTCACTTCGAATTCTTCGATCCCGCCGGCCAGCAATTCGAGTACAAGACCAAGGACACCGCCCGTCTTGCCGGCGGCGAGTGGGCCGAACTCACCGCGCGCGACAACGGCCGCGACCGTCTCAAGGACCTCGGCTGCCAGACGCGCAACGGCCTTTCGGTGCGAAATCTCATGACGCTCCTCGTCTACACGAAGGCCCTCGCTTTTTTCCGGGGCCACACCGCCGTCAGCCTCGAGGATGTCCGCCAGATCCTGCCCTTCGTGCTTCACGACAAACTCCGTCCCGATCTCGACGCGCCGTTTTTCGCCACGCCCGAAAACGCCCCGCTCCGCACCGATGGCCTCGGCTGGCTGCGCCGGCTCTTAGACTTGTCGTGTGCCGAATACGAACGCCTCGACCTCGACCGCCGTGATCCTGTCGGCGAACTCGCCTCGCAATTCGCCGCCGGGCTCGACGGCCTCACCGAGCGCGACACCCGCTCGCGCCTCGAAAAAATCGAGCGTCTCATCAGCGAACTGACCAAGGGCGGCAAACTCTACGGCCATCTCCACGATGACCTCATGCAGCTCAAATACCTTCACCAGCGCTACACGAACTATCTTCGCTGGTTGAAAACTCGCTGACGACTTTCTCGATGATCGCCCCCGCATTCGCCGAGATTCTTCGTACTCAACGCGACGCCTTCAACGCCCGCTTCACCGCGGCGCGCCGTCGCTGGACACACCTCGATGCCGCCGATTTCAGCCTCTTCCTTCGCGATCAACTTTCTCCGCTGGTCGCCGCCGTCGCGTCGAAATCCCCAGATCACGCCAATCGCGTCGCCCACGCCGGCTACGACCTCGGCCTCCAGCTCGTCGCCGAAAAGCTCGCCGGCCCTTCCGCGCGCCACGCCTGCCTGAATACGCTTTGGTCCTCCACGTTCCCGCGGCTGGCGTCTCTGATCGCCGCCGATCCGAGACCGGTCCTTGCCAGTCTGTCCAACGCAACCCACCAGCTAGCCACGTCGCCGGGCGTTCAAATCGACGTCTGGTTCGAAAACTCGGTGCCCTCGGTCCGCAATGCGCCTCCGCCACCGAGCTGCTCACACTCGCCCAGCTCCTCGCCTGGCGGGCCGGCCTCGCCCACTACCGCGAATCCGCTCTGACGGCTGCCAGTGCTCTTCCAGACGCCTTGGCCCTGTCTGCAATCGGCGCATCCGCCTCGACACGCTGGCCGGATATGCGCGCCGCGTTTCTCAGCAACCCGTGGTACAATTTTTCCGACGCAACGCCCGGCAGTTTTCGAAAAGCCAGCGGTCATCAACGCGTCGGCGCATTTCGCGGATTCGGCGGTCTTTTCGTTTCTCCGCCAACAATCACGACAAGCGGTGAACATCTCCTGGTCTCCAGCGACGAAGACGCCTGGCTCCTGATCGCCGACACGTTTGGTGCAACCTTCCACCGCGCCTCGCCAGACGAAATCGCGAACGCCGTCCGTGCGAAACCAAGCCCTGCCGCCGCGCATTCCCAGTCGCTTCCCGCCGGACACACGCTCACCAGCCGCGCTCAAAACAAAACGACCTCCGCGTTCACTTCGGCACAGAGTCATTCGATCTGGGTAGGTCCGGCCGTTTCCGTGTGATGTCGTCCGCCGATCTCAGATCCCGCTGGGAGGCCGCCTGGCCCGCAGCACTCGCCGCCTGGAGTCGCTACACGCAGATTCAGCCACCGCTCCTCTTCGAGTCTCGCGCCGGTGCCCGCGCCGAGGGCCTGGACGGCAGTTTCGCCATGATCCGCCTTCAAGATCAGGTGATCGTCGTCGATCTGGCTCACGCGCAGGAATGCGGCGTCGCCGACTACGCGGTCGAAATTCTCGCGCACGAAATCGGCCACCACGTCCTCGCGCCGTCGACATTGACCGATCATGCGCGCTGTCTCGCTACGATGCGCCGCGCACTGCCCACGCTGGAGGCACACGCGCCGATGGTCGCCAATCTCTACACGGACTTGTTGATCAACGACCGTCTTCAACGCTCCGCCGGTTTGCGCATGAGCGAGATCTATCGCCGCATGGGCGAAAAATCCGCCGGATCGAAATCACCGAGCGCAGTCTGGTCGCTTTATCTCCGCATCTACGAACTTCTCTGGAGTCTTCCGCGCGGTTCTCTTGGCGGCGGAAAGATCGATGACGCCGCAGAAGGCGACGCCTGGCTCGGGATGAAACTCATCCGAAGCTATGCATCGGAATGGCTCCTGGCCGCAGGCAAATTCGCCGCGCTGCTCCTGCCCCATTTGCTGGACGACAAAAATGCGGCCGAGGCGTTCGCCGCCATGCACGACACCCGCCAGGCAGGCGCCGGCGGCATTCCTTCCGGCCTCACCGAAGCCCACGCCGGCGAAGACGACATCTCTCACCCATCGCTCGATCCGCGCATCTCAGGCATCGAGGATGACGACGCTTCCGACACCGCAAAACCGCCGCCGCTTCCAGGCTCGCCCTCCTCGCAGCCGTCACTCGGTCGCGGCCAGCAACGCCAGCCATTCGAGTACGCCGAGATTCTCCG
Source organism: Nibricoccus sp. (assembly GCA_049840895.1). Classification (GTDB taxonomy): domain Bacteria; phylum Verrucomicrobiota; class Verrucomicrobiia; order Opitutales; family Opitutaceae; genus Nibricoccus. The sequence goes on from JASGJB010000066.1 coordinate 16,892, forward strand.
CGCCGCCGGCTGGCCCGGCTCCGATCACGATGCCGCGATCGCTTACTATCGCGAACTCGCCCAACGTTATCTCGTCCGCTACCCGAGCCGTCCTACACCTGAGAGCACCGAGCTTCTTCCCGAGGGTCTCGAGCCGTGGGACATCGGCGACCCGCTCGATCAATGCGACTGGCTGCAAACCGTGCTGCAAAGCCCGCATGTCATTCCCGGCCTGACCACCGTGCAGCGCGTCTACGGCCCCACGCCCGAGAGGGACGTCCGTCCTGAGCCCATCGATCTGGATCTCTACGTCGACAGTTCCGGCTCGATGCCCAATCCCGCCATCCAGCTTTCCTATCCCGCTCTCGCCGGCGCCATCATCGTCATCTCTGCGTTGCGCGCGGGCGCGCGCGTCCAGGCCACGCTCTGGAGCGGCAAACACCAGTTTCAAACCACACCTGGCTTCATCCGCGACGAAGAGACGCTCCTCCGCGTTCTCACCGCGCACTACGGAGGCGGCACACAATTTCCTCTCCACGTATTGCGCGAAACATACGCCGCGCGCCGCCCCGACGAACGCCCCGTCCACATCCTGTCCATTTCCGACGATGGCGTAACCACGATGTTCGATGACACCGACGAGTTCAAGAAATCCGGCTGGTCCCTTTGCGCCACCGCCCTGAAAAATGGCCGCGGAGGCGGCACGCTTGCGCTAAACATCCCCACGAACTGGGAGCAGACCAGCTTCTCCTTCGTCCAAGGCCTGACCGCCACCTTGCGACGCGCACGCGACATCGAAGGCTGGGATCTCCACGCCGTGCCTTCGCTCGAGGGCCTGGTCGAATTCGCCCGCGCGTTCAGCCGCCAGAAATTCGGGCCTGGGTCAGTCGCCGCATCCGCCACCAGCAAACTATGATCGTCGTCTGGCGCATCACCACTCGCTGCAATCTCGCGTGCCCGTTCTGTGCATACGACCGCCGCCTTCCTTTCGACCGCCTTCAGGTCGACGCCTCGAAAATCCTGGCCTTCTGCGAGACGCTCGCCGCCTACCAGCGCACATCCGGCGATCCCGTCCTGGTCAGCTGGCTCGGCGGCGAGCCTCTGCTTCTGCCCGAATTGCCGGAGCTCACGCGTCACGCGACTTCTCTCGGCCTGCGTGTCAGCGCCACGACGAACGGTACCACACTCCGCTCGTCCGGCCTTCGCCAGCACATCCTCGATCACTATGCCGAACTCACCGTCAGTCTCGATGCGCCCGACGCGATGCACGACTCACTCCGCGGCTGGCACGGCGGCTTCGCCTCTCTGCAGGAAACAATCCCTCAACTCTCGGCCGCCCGCCTCGCGCAAAACCGTCCGCTCAAGCTCCGCCTGAACACCGTCCTGCTGCGCTCCACGATTTCACAGTTCTCGATGCTCGCCCGCACCGCCGCGTCGTGGGGCGTCGACGAATTGACCTTCAACACGCTCGGCGGCCGCGATCGCCCCGAGTTCTTTCCTCAAAATCGACCGACACCCGCGCAGCTCGCCGACTTCGCGCAACAACTGCCCGCTCTGCGCGCAGAACTCGGCCCTGGCGGACTGCGTATCGCCGGCAGCTCCGCGTATCTCGACCGGCTTCAGGCAAGCGCCCGGAACGAGCTCCGCGCCATCATGCATTGCGGTCCCGGCGAGCAGTTCCTGTTTATCGATGAGCTCGGCCGTGTTTCTCCGTGCAGCTTCACGAGTGATACACTTGGCATTCCGCTCGCCGATTTGGATTCACCCGAAAAAATCTCGGCGCTTCCCAGCGCCTTTGCCTCCCACCGGCGCTCGTTTGCCCCAAGCGTCTGCTCCGATTGCCCGAGCACGCACGTGTTTGAAAAATTCATCCCACCCGCCGCATGAAAAACGAAGGCCCGTCACTCGAACTCCTTTTGCGCCGCCTCTCGGAAACGCCGTCTGACTTCCTCGCCGTTCCCCATTCGCCCGCCAGTCCCGGCGTCGTGCACGCGCCCGCCGTCGTCGCTGATTTGCTGACGATGTACGGACACTCGCCGGCATCGCTCGCCGATTTCAACACCGATGCCACTCCAGCCGCGAAACGCCACGCCGGCGTTGTCCTCGTATTATGCTGGCTGCTCGCCGAGCCGGCGCTCATCGAAAAATCGCCGCCACTCTCCGCCTTGCACACACTTCTGACCGAAGGCGCCGGCGATCTGGCCGCACAACTAACGGCGGAAAAATACCTCGCGGAACCCGAGCGACGCGAAGAGTTCGTCCGCTTTGCCCTCGCACGAATCGATCTCCGGCCCGCCGGTGAAACACTCGCGCAGTCACAAGATCACTTGTCCGCGTTGAGCTCGGCCGAACGCGCCCGCGTCATCAAGGCATCCCGCCAGGCCGAACAACGCGCTCGCGAGATCCGCGAAGCGCTCGCGCGCAAAGCCGCTCAGGAATCCGCCGATAAATACACCCGCGAATGAGCGCGGTCGAACCCACCGACTCGGATCGCTACCCGCTCCTCACACCCGAGGGCCGGCGCATGCTCGATTTTCTCCGCGAACATCCCCGCGCCCCCGTTTTTCGAAATCGCAGTGGCAATCGTCTCTCCTTCGAAGATCTCGCCTGCGTCCGCAACCACGAGGCCGAAGTCTTGTCCGGTTCGGTCGGCTGGCCGCGAAAGGGTCGTCCCGAATGGTTCGCCGATTTCGTCAGCACCACTTGTCGGGAAGTGCCCCACTTCCGCGCCTATGCACGCCCCGAATGTTTCGAAGATCTTCCGACCATCTCACGCGCTGACTTCGGACGAGACATCGCTGCGTTCGTCCCCGACTCCGTTCCGGTCGAGAGAATGATTAATTTTCAGACGTCCGGCACCACGGGCCATCCGCTGCTCATCGCCTCGCACCCGCGCGTCGCCGCCGGCTATCTCGCCTATCACAAACGCGCGCTTCAACGCTTCGGCATCACGCTCACTGCCCGCCGCGGCGAGGTCGGCGTCGTGCTTCTCGGTTTTCAACAGACCTGCTTCACTTACGTCTCCGTCACTCCGACGATGGACGAAGCCGGCCTCGCGAAGATCAATCTTCACCCATCCGACTGGCGCGATCCGTCCGACCGCATCGCCTATCTATCAGCACTCGCTCCCGAAGTAATCGCCGGTGACCCGCTTTCCTTTGCCGAACTTCTCCGACTGAATCCCGTGCTCCGGCCCAAGGCACTTCTCTGCACGTCGATGACGTTGCTTCCGGGCCTGCGTCAAAAACTCGAAATCGTTTTCGCCTGCCCTGTGCTCGACCTTTACTCGCTCAACGAAGCAGGCCCCATCGCCGTGTTCGACCAAAAGGTCGACGGCCACGTCATCCTTCAACCGCGTCTCTACGTCGAGATCCTCGATCCTTCGGGCCGGCCGGTTCCAGAAGGACAGCGTGGCGAGATCACGCTCACCGGCGGCTTCAATTTCTGCCTCCCGCTCCTGCGCTACCGCACCGGTGACTTCGCCTCGCTGACTTGGCGCAATAACGAACCTGTGCTCCAAAACCTCGAAGGCCGCGCCGTCGTCCGCTTCCGCAAACCCGACGGCTCCTGGCTCAACAACATCGACGTCACGCACCGGCTTCGCCCGTTTCCCATCGCGCGCTTCGCCGTCCATCAACGCGCCGACGCCGCCTTCAACGTCTCCATCGACGCCACCGAGGCCATTCGCACTGAGGCGCTCGCCGCCCTCGCCGGTCTCTTCGGCACTGACGCCAGAATCGAAATAATTCCCTTTCCTCCCATCGACGGAAAAACCGTCCAATACTCCTCGGCGCTTCCCGATCCCGACGCATGACTGCCGCCGACGCCTTCCGCGATTTCCTGCGCCATCCTCCCTGGCTCGAGATCGCCGCCAACACCGTCAATTTGCTCTCGATCCTTCTCGCGACTCGCAACTCCTCGCACACATGGTGGACCGGTCTGGTCGGCTGCGCGCTCTTTGGCTGGCTGTTTTTCACCGCACAACTCTACGCCGACGCCACTCTCCAGATTTTCTTCATCATCACCGGCGTGCTCGGCTGGTGGCAATGGCTCCATCAGGGCACCCAACGCATCGAGCGACCCATCACGCTCACATCGCCACGACAGCTCACGTGGATGATTCCCGCAGCCATCGCGACAGCCACAGCGTACGGCTGGCTCCTGCACCGCTTCACGCAGGCATTCGCTCCTTTCACCGACTCCGCGCTGCTCACCCTCAGCGTCACCGCCCAATTCCTCCTCATGCAGCGCAAACGGGAAACATGGATCTTCTGGTTCCTCGCCAACACGCTCGCCGTCCCGCTCTATCTCTCGCGCGAACTCTGGCTCACCGCATTTTTCTACGTTCTTTTCTGGTTCAACGCCCCGCTCGGCTTCCTCCGCTGGCACCGCGAATACGCAACCACCCAAACACGTCCTTTCGCCTAAACTCTTCATTCTTTCACCCCATCTCCAAAATCCCAACACACTCCAGCTCTCCGTCCTGTTCCTCTAATCCTGTAAATCCTCTTAATCCTGTCCAAACTCCGTCTCTGATCTGTTCCGACCTCCGTGCCCTCTGTGCCTCAGTGGTTAAATAAACGTCCGATCCTCACGACACCCGCATGAGTCGCTTCGCCACCGGTCTCGTCGTCGGAAAATTCGCGCCGCTTCACCTCGGTCACGAACTCGTCATCCGTGCCGCCCTCGCGCGTTGTGATCGCGTTGTCATCCTCAGCTACAGCCAGCCGGAATTTCCAGGCTGCGAGCCCTCCCGCCGCGCCGCGTGGCTGGCAGCTCGTTTTCCAGAGACGACCCGAATCGTCCTGTCCGCCGACACCGAAAAAATTCCGGACAATTCCGCCTCCGACGACACTCACCGCGCCTTCACCGCTGACATCATTCGCCGTCATACCGGTCTTCGCATCGACGCCGTCTTCACCAGCGAAAACTACGGCCCCGGATTCGCCGACGATCTCGCCCGCCGCCAATCCGCGCCGGTCACTCACGTCAGCGTGGATTCGGCGCGCGAACTCGTCCCGATCTCCGGCACTGCCCTCCGTCGCGATATTCACGGACAACGTCAGTATCTCTCGCCCGAAGTCTACGCATCGTTCGTCGAACGCATCGCCCTTCTCGGCGGAGAATCAACCGGCAAATCCACTCTCGCCACCGCACTCGCACACGCCCTCGGCACCCTGCACGTCGTCGAATACGGCCGCGAACTCTGGGTACAACGCAACGGCCAGCTGGTGTTCGACGATCTTCTCACGATCGCTCGTGAACAAATCCGGCGCGAAGAAGCAGCCGCTCGTGCACCGGGAATAAACCGTTTCCTCATCTGCGATACCACGCCGCTGACGACGCTCTTCTACTCACTCGACCTCTTCGGTCGCGCCGCCCCCGAACTCCTCTCGCTTGCCGAACGTCGGTACACTCAAACGATTCTCTGCGCTGACGACTTCCCCTTCGTTCAAGACGGCACCCGTCGAGATCCGGCTTTCCGCGCTCACCAGCAAGACTGGTATCGACAGCGTCTCACCGGGCATCCGCACATCGTCGCCACTGGCTCACTCACGGAGCGTACGTCCCGGCTCTCCGATCTCCTGCGCGGTTCGCGCATTCATCAATCATGAACAGCCACCATTCTCGCCAGTCACGGCCTCGCCAGCGCGCGTCTCGCCGTCGGTGAATCCATCGCCTTCCTGACCAAGTCAGAATCACCATGAAGCCTCCGGGAACCTCCGCCGATCCGCTGCTCGTCAACGATCTCCACTCCGCGCTCAATTCCACCCGCGTCGCCCGCATCGTTTCGCCTCGCGGCCTCAACGAAATCGTCGCGCTGATTCACGAGGCCATTGCCGCCAACGCCGCGATCTCCGTCTGCGGCGGCCGCCATGCCATGGGCGGTCAGCAATTCGGCACCGACACTTGGCTTGTCGATCTCAGCCATCACAGCGCCGTTCTTTCTTTCGATACCGAACGCGGGCTCATCACCGCCGAGGCGGGTATTCAATGGCCCGAAATCATCGCCGCTTGCGCCGCGCATCACCGCTCCGGTCAGACCGCGTGGAGCATCCGCCAAAAACAAACCGGCGCCGACCGTCTCTCCCTCGGTGGCGCTCTCTCCGCAAACATCCACGGCCGCGGCCTTCGCTATCCGCCCGTCGTCAGCGACGTCGAAGCCTTCACACTCGTTGACGCGAATGGCGATGTCCGTCGCTGCAACCGCATCGAAAACACCGACCTCTTCCGTCTCGCGATCGGCGGCTATGGACTCTTCGGCATCATTGCCGACGTCACGCTACGCCTCATCCCGCGCACAAAGGTCGAGCGCCGCGTCGAAGTGCTCACGCTCGACGCGCTCATTCGCGTGCCCGAAGAACGCGACACGACGCAATGGCTCTTCGGCGACTTCCAGTATTCCATCGACGAAAACTCCCCCGACTTTCTTCAACTCGGCGTGTTCTCGGCCTACCACCGCATCGCGGACGATCAGCCCGTTCCCGAAGAACAAAAGCAACTGCGCGCGTCCGACTGGGAACGTCTCATCCATCTCGCCCACACCGACCGCGCCCGCGTTTTTCAGGAATACTCGCGCTATTATCTCTCCACCGATCGCCAGCGCTACTGGAGCGACACGCATCAACTCAGCACCTACCTCGATCACTATCACGTCGCCCAGGACGAGCGCTCCGGCCACGCGCACTCGCACCGCGCGAGTGAAATGATCAGCGAGCTCTACGTCCCACGCGGAGCGTTGAGCACCTTCATGAAACGCGCTGCGGATCTCCTGCGTCCATCCGGCATCCCGGTCATCTACGGCACCATTCGCCTCATCGAACGCGACACCGAAACCTTCCTCGCCTGGGCGCGTGAACCGTGGGCCTGCGTCATCTTCAATCTCCATGTCGATCACACGCCCGACGGCATCGCACGCGCCTCCGCCATGTTCCGCGCCCTCATCGACACCGCACTCGACCTCGGTGGCAGTTACTTTCTGACCTATCACCGCTGGGCGCGTCGCGATCAGGTCGAACGCGCCTACCCGCAATTCCGCGATTTCCTCCGCCTCAAAGATGTCCACGATCCCAGGCACCGCTTCCAAAGTGATTGGTGGCGTCACCACCGGGAACTCTTTGCGATACCATGACGATTCACGAGCCGGCCACCTTCGCCACCGACCTCCTTCTCGCCGGTCTAGCCGCATTATTTGCCTTCAGGCTTCGCCAGCCGTCTCTCTCCGGTCCCGGCTTCTCGCCTTCTAGGTGTTGGTGGAAATACGCACTTGGCCTGCTCGCAATCTCCTCCGTCCTCGGCGGCACCTACCACGGCTTTGCTCGGGAACAGTTCCCGCAGTACGCCCGGATCTGGTGGCTCATCACGCTCTTCTCAATCCACTTGGTAAGCGCAGCGCTTGGTGTCAGTCTGCTGCACGCGCTCCTTCCCGCGCGGAGGCAAAAGCCCTGGAGACTTTTAATCTTCGCCAAACTGCTTTTCTTCGCCGGTTTCGCCGTGCTGCATCCCCGTTTCTTCGTGCCGATCATCGACTACGGCTCGACCCTCCTCGCTTGGTTTGTCGCTGCGGTGGCTCTCCGTCCCGCTTGGTCAAGTTGGATGACCACCGCGATTCTCCTCTCAGGGACTGCTGCCGCAATACAGCAGCTAAAGCTGGGCCCCTCAGCCTTCTTCAATCACAACGACCTCTACCACGTCATTCAGGCCGTCGCGTTGTTCGCATTCTATCAAGCAGCTCGGCGGCTTCCGGCAAGGTCCGCGTAAAGACCCACGCTCGGCGCCGCTGAATTCGGTTTCGCCCGCCGCCCCATCCGCGCGCTTGCCTCCGCACCGTCTCGCCCGCTACCTCCTTGGCTTTTATGCCGACTCTTAAATTCGCCGTTCTCGCTGGAGACTACATCGGGCCCGAGGTCATGACCGAGGCCCTGCGCGTGCTGGAGCACGTCGCGAAGAAGGAAAACCTCACGCTTTCCTACCAGCTCGCCGACGTCGGCGGCGCCGGCATCGACAACCACGGCAAGGCACTCCCCGACTCCACGCTCGCCACCTGCCAGCAGGCCGACGCCATCCTCTTCGGTTCCGTCGGCGGTCCGAAATGGGAAAAACTCCCGCCCAAGGAACAGCCCGAACGCGCCGCCCTCCTCCCGCTCCGCAAGGCCTTCAATCTCTTCGCCAACATCCGCCCCGGCCTCCTCTACAAGGACCTCGCCGACGCCTCCCCGCTCAAATCCGAGCGCATCCCCAACGGCATCGACATCGTCTGCATCCGCGAGCTCACCGGCGGCATCTACTTCGGCGAAAAACGCACCACCACGCTCGAAAACGGCGAACAGCAGGCCATCGACACGATGGTCTACAAAACCTCCGAGATCGAACGCATCGCCGAGGCCGCCGCGCAAACCGCCCGCACCCGCAGCAAAAAAATCTGCTCCGTCGACAAAGCCAACGTCCTCGAAACCTCCGTCCTCTGGCGCAAAACCGTTACCGCCTACTTCGCGAAGAACCATCCCGACCTCGCCCTCAGCCACATGTACGTCGACAACGCCGCCATGCAGCTCGCGCGCGATCCGAACCAGTTCGACGTGCTCTTCACCGAAAACATGTTCGGCGACATCCTCTCCGACGAGATGGCCGTCATCTGCGGCTCCCTCGGCATGATGAGCTCCGCTTCCCTCGGCACGATCAAGAATTCCCACGGCAAACCCTTCGGCCTCTTCGAGCCCGCCGGCGGCACCGCCCCCGATATCGCTGGCAAAGGCATCGCCAATCCCTGCGCGCAGATCCTCTCCGCCGCGCTCATGTTCCGCTACAGCTTCGGCCTCGACGCCATCGCCGCGAAGATCGAATCCGCCGTGCGCAAGACCGTCACGGTTGATCTCGTCCGCACCGGCGACATCGCCTTCGGCAAGCCTTCGGTCGGCACCAAGGCCATGGCCGACGCGATCATCGCGAATCTCTAACGAGATTCGCTGAAGAGGGAGGGGTGAAGAGTGAAGGGTGAAAACAATGCAAACCCGCTTACGGACATTCGTGAGCGGACCTTCACCTTCGCTCTCCGCGTCATAAAACTCTGCCAAACGCTGGACACCGCTTCCGGCGTCCAGCGCACGTTGAGCAAACAACTACTTCGCTCAGGCACTTCCATAGGCGCCAACGTCGAAGAAGCGCACGGCAGCCAGAGCAAAGCCGACTTCACTGCAAAATTGTCGATAGCCTGCAAAGAAGCCCGAGAGACACATTACTGGCTCCGGCTTCTAGCAGCATCCGAATTAGTCCCAGAAAAGCGCATTCACGATCTGACCGACGAGTCCAACCAGCTCATCGCCATTCTCACCACGATAGTGAAAAAATGCCGCTCCACCGCCTGACTAAGGTCCGGCTTTCACTCTTCACCCTTCACCATTCACTCTTCCTAAAACGGCGCCGCCGACCCCGCGCGATCCAGACTGCTCCGCACCACCCGGGCGAGCGTCGACATATCGAAGGGCTTCGGCAAAAAGTTCACGCCCTCCTTCAACACAAAGTTCTTCCCTGCCATCTCCGGATTGTAGCCGCTCATGTAGATCACGCGCAGTCCCGGCTGCTCCTTGCGCAGCCGCAGCGCCAGATCCACGCCGCTGATGCCGCCCGGCATCACCACGTCCGTCAGTAGCAATTTGATCTTCGCCGCGTGCTCCGGCCACAACGCGAGCGCACGCGCTCCATTCTCCGCCTCGATCACGTCATACCCCTGCCGCACGAGTGAAAACCGCGCCACGGCGCGCACCTCCGCCTCGTCTTCAACCAACAGGATCGTTTCTCCACCACCCGGCTTTCCCTCAGGTTCGGAAAGTCCCGCCGCCACCGACAGTGCCCCGCCATCGAGCGCCGGCAGGTGCACGTGAAATCGAGCCCCCGCTCCGACTTCGCTTTCCACTGAAATCCAGCCGCGGTGCTGCTGCACGATGCCGTACACCGTCGCGAGTCCGAGGCCCGTGCCTTTGCCAAATTCCTTCGTCGTGAAAAACGGCTCGAAGATCTTCGGCAGCGTCTCCGGTGAAATGCCCGTTCCCGTATCCGCCACGGTCAGCCGCACAAAACTTCCCTGCTGTGACTCCGGCCGCTTCTTCGCCCCGTCTGCGTCGATCTCCACGCGCGCCGTCTCGATCCGCAGCTGCCCGCCCTGTGGCATCGCGTCGCGTGCGTTCACGACGAGATTCAAAATCACCTGCTCCATCATCCCCGTGTCCGCCTGCACGCCGAGCGAGGTTGGCGCACACACGAGTTCCACGACAACATCCTCGCCGACGATCCGTCGCACCATGCTCCCCATGCCCTCGACCACGTCGTTGATATTCAGGTCGCGCAACTGCAGCACCTGACGCCGGCTGAACGCCAGCAACTGCCTCGTCAGATTCGCCGCGCGGTCCGCCGCTGCGGAAATATCCTCCAGCGATTGATCCGTCTCCGGATCCCGCGGTCCCGCACATTGCAACAACGAGATCTGCCCTTTGATCACCGTAAGCAGATTGTTGAAATCGTGCGCCACGCCGCCGGAGAGCTGGCCGATCGCCTCCATCTTTTGCGCCTGCCGGAACTGCTCTTCCAGACGCTTCCTCTCCGTCACATCGGTCACCATCGCCAGCGCGCCGGCATACACGCCCGCCGAATCAAAAATCGGCGACGTGCCCAGCGAAGCCCATAAGATCGCGCCGTCACGCCGGATGAATTTGAAGTCGTGCGTCTCGCGGATCCCCTGGCGCCTTCGCTCCAGATTACGCGCCGTTATTTCCCGGCCTTCGTCATCCATGAAGCCGTCTATTTTGAAACCAATCATGTCGGCAGGCGTGCACCCCAGCATCTCCGCCATGCGGGCATTCACGAAACTCGTCTTGTCCTCCGCATCCAAGACCCAGATGCCTTCCTCCGCCGTCTCGACGATGAGCCGGTATTTCGCCTCGCTGTCGCGCAGGGCCAGCTCCGCCTCACGCTGCTCAGTCACATCCATGATCGTCCCGCCCGCTTTCACACGGTTGCCCTTGTCGTCGTAGATCGCCTCCACGATCGCATCGAAATACCGCACCGGTCCATGCGCCGGATTCGAGCGAAACGTCTCCGTCTTCGTCGACCGCAGCACCGGCATCTGCGCCGCCGTATTCAAAATCATCGGCCGGTCGTCCGGATGCAGCAGCTCCAGAAACTCCGGCAGCGACGCCGCTCCCTGCGCCGGATCGCGGTTGAACATCCGGCACAACTGCTCCGACCACCAGTTCTCCTTGGTCGTCATATCCGACTCCCAGCTCCCCATCTTCGCCCGCGCCTGCGCCGCCTTCAGCCGCTCCTCGCTCTGCCGCAATCTCCACGTCGCATACCGCAATTGCTCCTCCGCCGCGTGTCGCTCGGTCACGTCGCGCACAAACACCGCCACCCCGTCCGCCATCGGGTAAATGCGCCCTTCGAACCACCGTTTCCACGGTGTAAAATACGCATCGAACGTCTCTGTCTTCCGCGTCTCCGCCACTTTCAAACACGCCTTGTGATAGTCGCTCCCGACCGTTTCCGGAACAGCCTCCCAAATCACCCGATCCAGCAACTCCGCCGCCGGCTTTCCCACCATCAGCTCGGCCTGACGGTTCATATGCGTGTACCTCCAGTGGTGATCGAATAGGAAAAACGCCTCGCTTCCGCCCTCCAGCATCAGCTCCAGCCGTTTCGCTTCCCCATCGGTACGCGCTTTCTCCTCCGCCAACCCACCGTCCCGTATTTCTTTTCGCACCCACCAAAACAAGAGCGCTCCCGTCACCACCACGAAAAACCAGCCTTTGTACGTTTGCACCACCGTGAGCGCCGCCGTGTTTGCCCACAACGCCATCACGATCTGGTCCGACAGGACAATCCACGCTCCCGCCACCACCACATAGGTTGCGGCGATTCGAAAAGAGGTCCACGCAGCTTTTTTGGGAGACGTCACAAAAAAAGAAACGACGACACAAACACCCCGGGGTCAGCCAAGTCGTCGCCTCAAACCAGACAGTCCAACCCGCCCCGCGCAAGACCCCGTTCCCCCACCCCACCCCGGTCCCGCCGTCCGGCAAATCCCCACCCCGCCTCCCAATCCTGTTCATCCTCTTAATCCTGTCCCCACCTCCGCCCTCCGGCTCCGCCACCCGACACCCCTCCCAAATTCTCCTTTCCCCCTCGCCCCCCGCCCTCTTTGCTCCCCGTTCCTATTCTTCCGCTCCGGCCCTCCGACTTTCACTCTTCCCTCTTCACACTTCACTTTTCCACCGCATGACCTCCGCCGAGATCCGCCAGAGCTTCCTCGATTTCTTCGCCAAGCAGGGCCACACGATCGTCCCATCGTCGTCGCTGCTCCCGGACTCGCCCGGACTCCTCTTCACCAACGCCGGCATGAACCAGTTCGTGCCCATCTTCCTCGGTGACCGCGCCCCCGACGTCTCCAAATGGGCCGGTGCCCGCCCCTCGAAAGACACCCGCGCCGCCGACACCCAGAAATGCATCCGCGCCGGCGGCAAACACAACGACCTCGAAGACGTCGGCTACGACACCTACCACCACACCCTCTTCGAGATGCTCGGCAACTGGTCCTTCGGCGACTACTTCAAAAAAGAGTCGCTCACCTGGGGCTGGGAACTCCTCACCAAAGTCTGGGGCATCCCCGCCAAACGCCTCTTCGCCACCGTCTACGCCCCCAAGCCCGGCGACCCCTCCGAATTCGACCACGAAGCCGCCGCCATCTGGACCGAACTCTTCAAAAAAGAAGGCCTCGATCCCGCCATCCACATCGTCCACGGCAACCGCAAGGACAACTTCTGGCAGATGGGCGACACCGGCCCCTGCGGCCCCTGCTCCGAAATCCATTTCAACCTCCTCGAAAAAGACGACGAAGCCGCCGGCCGCGCCCTCGTGAATTCGTCCAGCCCCCGCTGCATCGAAATCTGGAATCACGTCTTCATCCAGTTCAACGCCAACGCCGACGGCACCTTCTCCCCCCTCGCCGCCAAACACGTCGACACCGGCATGGGCTTCGAACGCGTCGCCGGCATCATGGCCACGACGAAAAAGTTCACCGACTTCTCCGCCGAGCCCTCCAACTACAACGCCGACGTCTTCGCCCCCCTCTTCGCCAAAGTCACCGAACTCTCCGGCAAAACCTTCAAAGGCACTGTCCCCTCGAAACGCGAAGGCCTCAGCGAACAAGAGAACATCGACATCGCCTTCCGCGTCCTCGCCGATCACGCCCGCACCATCAGCTGCTCCATCGCCGACGGCATCCTCCCCGGCAACGAAGGCCGCAACTACGTCATCCGCCGCATCCTCCGCCGCGGCATTCTGTACGGCAAAAAACTCGGCCTCAAAGTCGGCTTCTTCGAGCAACTCGTCGCCCCTGTCGTTGAATCCTTGGGCAACGTCTTCCCCGAATTGAAGCAGCAACAAGACCTCGTCCGCCGCGTGATCAAAGCCGAAGAAGAATCATTCGGCCGCACGCTCGACCGTGGACTTTCTGTTTTCGAGAAAAACATCGAAGCCAATAAACTCCAAACTGCTCTTAGGGCCCACGCTGGCGGCGTCCAAGCAGCAGCTGGCCAACTAAGCGACGGATCTCCATCGTACGCCGCAAAGGCTGGCGGAATCTCAGGAGCTGTGGCGTTCGAACTCTACGACACCTTCGGCTTCCCTCTCGACATGACGCAGCTGCTCGCCACCGAGCGCGGCCTCACCGTCGACACCGCTGAGTTCGAGCGCCTCATGGAAGCGCAAAAAGAACGCGGTCGCGCCTCGACGAAAAAAGAAATCATCGTCGCCGCCACCGAAGGCGCTGAATCCGCCGCCTACGAAGCCTCGCTCTTCACCGGCTACACGATCGACACCACCACACCCGTCGACGCCGTTCTCACCGACGTCGTCAAAAACGGCAAAGACACCTTCGTCGTCTTCGACCGCACGCCCTTCTACGCCGAGATGGGCGGACAAGCAGGCGACACCGGCACCGCCACCATCGCCGGCCAGACCGTCGAAATTACCGACACCATCAAAGACAAATCCGGCCGCCACCTCCACAAGCTCGCCTCCGCTCCCGCGCAGCTTCCCGCCACCGGCGCGACCGCCCACCTCACCGTCGGCAATTCCCGCCGCCGCGCCATCAGCCGCCACCACAGCGCCGCCCACTTGATCCACTGGGCGCTCCGCAAAGTCCTCGGCACTCACGTCCGCCAGGCCGGCACCTCGAAGACGCCCGACCGCATGCGCTTCGACTTCTCGCACTTCGAAGCCATGACCCCCGCGCAACTCCGCGAGGTCGAGCAACTCGTCAACGAGAAGGTCCTCGATAACGCCAAGGTCGACACCTACGAAACCGAGTTCGACAAAAAACCCGAAGGCACACTCGCCTTCTTCGGCGAGAAATACGGCAAGCTCGTCCGCGTCGTCGACATTGGCGGCTACAGCCGCGAACTCTGCGGCGGCACCCACGTCGCCTCCACCGGCGAAATCGGCCTCATCAAAATCGTCAGCGAAGCCGCCATCGCCGCCGGCACCCGCCGCATCGAAGCCGTCGCCGGCCAGGCCGCCCTCGACTACGTCGCCCAGCGCGAAGCAGCCCTCACCGCCCTCTCCACCGCGCTCGCCACGAGCCCGCTCGAAGCCGCGAAGAAACTCGAAACGCTCCTCGCCCAGCAAAAAGAAACCGAGAAGCAGCTGAAGGTCTTCCAGCAAAAAGCCATCGTCGAACTCGCCGCCGACCTCGCGTCGAAAGCGACCGACCGCGACGGCCTCAAATTCGTCAGCGCCGTCGTGACCGTCGATGCGCCCGAAACCTTGCGCAGCCTCGGCAGCCAGGTCCTCGCCAAACTCGGCGAAGGCGTGGTCCAACTCGGCGCCGTCTTCGCGCCCGACAAACTCTCGCTCGCCGCATTTGCGTCCCCCGCCGCGATCAAAGCCGGACACCAAGCCGGCAAAATCATCGCCGACCTGAGCGGCAAGTTGGGCGGCAAAGGCGGCGGCAAACCCGACTTCGCCATGGGCGGCGGCAAAGACACCGCCAACCTCGCCGAAGTCCTCAAGTAACCCCCCTTCCGCTCGCCCGTAGGCCAGCGAGCTCGCTCGCGCTCGGCGGCATCCCGTGGAGGGACGACCTCCGTGTCGTCCATTTCACTCAGTTGGCGGACTTCACTCCGCCAACGGTTCACGGCCGGACGCTCTGCACACTGGGTGACAGGTATGTCTGACCATTCATCACCCGCTCAATAGCATCGTTGAGTTCAACGCTCGCATGTCCCTTGAGCACGTACCCACGGGCTCCAATTGCGAACGCGCTGCGCGCAAGTTCTGGATCGTTATGTACGGTGAGGAAAATCAACCCCACGTCCGGCTGGTCCCGAATGATCGATTTGGCCGCGTCCAATCCGCTCATCTTCGGCATGGAAATATCCGTCACGATCAATTCGGGTTTGAGCGTGTGCGCGGCGGCTTCCAAGGCTGCACCGTCGTTGACTGCCGCAACAATGTCGAAATCCAGCTCCAGGAACTGACGGAGACTCCGAAGCATGTAGGCGTGATCATCCGCCAGCAAAATTCGGATTTTTTTTCGCCCGGTTACCGCATCACCTGTTGACCATGATGGCGCCATTAGCGGGGCCCATCATAAAACGTAATTTGCGTTTGGTGAATGCGGAGATTTACGACGTTTACTACAGGAAAATTACAGGGTCGGCACTTTTAGAGTCAGCCCAACCCCTGAGGCTGTGATCACGACCAGTCCCGAACGAATTCCATATTGAATGAGCTCTGCGACGGTCTTCAGCCCGAGATGCTCCATCATTTGATATTTATGAGCCTCGGCCGTACGCGTCGAAATTTCCATGACCGCCGCGATCTCCTTCATGGTTTTCCCCTTCGTCACGAGGCGCAGGACCTCCACCTGCCGCGGTGTCAGCGATGTCGCGGTGGCTTTCACCAACTCCAGAGGAGGCGTTGATCCTTTTGCCGGCGTACTCTCGGGATGCATCGCCGCCGTCAGCACATTACGAGCAATGCGTGGCGTCAGGTAGGTGCGCCCGGCCATTACTTCCTGGATCGCGTTGACCAGCTCGGCTCCGGCCGAGTGCTTGAGAATATAACCGTCACCGCCCGAACGAAACGCATTCAACGCCGTCTCGGTCTCACCCAGCATGGTGAGAAAAATAACCTTCGGCGTGATGCCCTCCTTGCGCAGCTCCGCGATCGCCTCCACGCCACCCATCTCCGGCATATCGATGTCGGTGATGATGACATCGGGCTTCAATTTTTTCCCGAGGGCAACCAGCTCCCGGCCGTTGGTGGCAACACCGACCAGTTCACAGGAGTTCGCGAGAATCTGCCCGAGTCCCTCGAGCAGCATCTGATGGTCATCAGCAAGTATTACACGCAATTGTTTCATAAAGTCGCCTGAGGTTGTGGAATATAAACGTGAATGGATGTGCCATTCCCCGGTCTGCTTTCCAGGGCCAGCCGGCCATTGAGGAAACGGATTCGCTCTTCGACGCTGATCAATCCCAGTCCGGTCGATTTCTTCGAGCCGCTCGCATCGAACCCCACCCCGTCATCCCGGATCTCCATCTTCGCGTTGCGCTCGTCGACAAAAACACTGACCCAGACATTCTTTGCGCGGGCATGGCGCTCGATGTTGCGGATCGTCTCCTGCGCCACCCGGTAGAGCGCCAGCGCCACCTGATCGGTCATGATATGCTTGGGGTCTTTCGCATCGACATGGAATATCAGTCCGCTGCGCTCCGCGGCCTCCGTACAAAATGAGCGCAACGCCGCCGGCATGCCGAGTTGCTCGAGCACCGCCGGATGCAGTTGATGCGAAAGCTGCCGGACGGAATCGCCCAGCGACATGGCTTCCGACTCCAGTGCCGACATGCGTTGCGCCATGGCTTCCGGCAGTTCTGGCATGCGCCGCTTCAAATTGCTGAGGGCAATGGCATGCGCCGCCAGGCGCTGGCTCAGATCATCATGCAACTCCCGCGCGATCGAGCGGCGTTCAATCTCCTGCGCCCGCATCAACCGGCTGGCAAGATCGTGCACGTGGCGATGGCTGAGCTTCAACTGCTCCTCGGCTTGATGCTGCTGTGTAATGTCACGCCCGATACCTTGCAGTTCGATGATCCGGCCGGCATTGTCATAGATCGGAATATCGACCCATTCCTGCCAGTGGGCCTCGCCATCCGGCCCCGTGACCTCGTGTTCGTAGATGACCGGTTGCTTCCCGCTGATCGTACGGCCGATCGAGCTCAAGGCGTCTTCGCGCGCGCCCACCGGGATAAAATCAAGGAATGTCCGGCCCACCAGTTCCTCGCGCGTCATCTGGAAAAACCGGCAATATGCCTCGTTCACAAAGGTCAGCGTCGTGTCGGGCAGGTAGCGGCAGACCAGTTCCGTCTGCGTCTCGACCACGGCCCGGTATCGATCCTCTTTCTCGGTCCTGTTGCGCAACGCCATGGCTTCGCGCTTTTGCTCCGTCAAATCGAAGCAAAAAGCCACCACTCGTGGAGTAGTCTCGGCTGTTATACGCACGAGATTCATCCCAACCACCCGCATATTCTTCGAATCACGACAATAATCCAACTCGATGCGACGCACGCCTCCGGTGGAAATACAACGAATGATGGCGTCCATCAGCCGCTGATGATCCCCTTTCGAGACAAGGTCAGACACATGTCTGCCGATGATGCCGTTGCGATCCGTTCGTCCCGCTAGGTGGAGATAGCTCTCATTGAGATCCAGCACCCCGCCCATCGCATCAATCACGACGTAGGCGAGATTCGACGTCCGGATCACCTCATGAAACCCATTCAGCGATTCCTCTTTTCCCGCCAGCAGACGTTTTTGCTCGGTGATATCCAGATAGATGACGGCTACGCGAAACACATCTCCGGAGAGAGCGAGCACCACCATTTGAAACCAGCGAGTTTCCGAGGGAGCGCGTGCAGGACAATCGAACACAAATACTGGGCGCTTGCCTGAGAGCACACTTTCCAAACCAGCGAGCACCTCTGCCGCCCCATCAGCCCCTGCAAGCGCTGAAGAGCGGCAAATCGCGAGATAATCTGACCCAATATCAATCGATTCGGAGACAGTATCCGCAGTGGGCGCACAAAGCCGCCACTCAGTATCTATGGACAGGACGATTCCCGTTCTGTCCAAGATCATGGCACTGCTGGGCAAGGCCGAAAAAGCTTCGCCGCTGCTGATATCTGTCATGGTGGGCAAAAATACGTTTCCTATCATGGCGTTAGGACCGATCTTTTTCGCAGACACTCACGCAATTCTCCTACATTTGCGTGCGCACGACTAACCGTTAAATTACAGGGTTAATGACAGTTCGAGATGGTTCTCATTGTCGAGCACACAGAGATACCATCCGTAAAATTTCTGAGCACACGGAAATTCTCCCAGCTATCGCCCAAATCCTCTGTGGGATAAAGTGAAGCGTCGGGCAGCGATACGCGAAAGTGTAACAAATCTCTACTATACACGCCCAAGGTAGTCGGTAAGCGGCCCGGATTTGAAAATCCAAAACCTATACATTATGAAACTGAAATCACTCCACATCCTCCTGCTGTCCGCGCTGCTCACAGCCCTCGTGGCTGGTTGTTCCTCCACCTACGTCGAACAAAGCTGGAAATCGCCGGACGTCGGCGGCTTCAACTTCAAAAAGCTCCTCGTTGTCGCGCCGAATCCCGACGGCGCAAATCGTCGCGCCGCCGAGGATACACTCAAGGCTCAACTTCCGCACATCCAGGTCGTCCAGAGCTACACACTGCTTCCCGACAAGGATGAGCTCAAAGACAAGGCCGCGGCAGGAAAGGTCATCAAAGAGAATGGATTCGATGGCGTCGTGATCATGCGCATGGTCTCCAAAGATACCGAGCTCAACTACATGCCCGGCGCATACCCTGCGGCGTATGGCTCGATGTGGGGTTACTGGGGCGCCGGCTACGCGATGGCACCTTACTACGACACGGGCTCCATCACCACCGACAAGATCATCGGCATCGAAACAAACATCTATGACGTCGCCACGGAAAAACTAGTCTGGTCCGGACTTACCAAGAGCACGAATCCCGCTAACGCACAGGCATTGGTCGCCGAGACCGTCGGTGCGATTCGCAAGGAGATGAAGAAGCAAAAACTCATTCCCTGATTCTGTTCGTCGTGAATGACTCCAGGGCCTTTCCAGAGTTTTTCTCCGCTTTCAGCATAATGCTGCCTGCGCAGATACTCTGGGGCTCCGGAGACAGACTTGTGAGCTATGATTTGAATTTATGCGGTAAGGATATGACAGGGGCAGACGTCCCCTGTCATGAATCATAGTGATCGAACAGCCGGTGCGGCGCTTGGTGCTCACGCCACCAGCCCGGCTTTTACGTACAGGCCTTAGTGCCGTGCGTATTTGCGACGTGCCAATCGCACCTGAGCGATGGTCACCGCCAACAGAATCACAGCCACACACTCTCTCTGCCGGTTCGTTCGAATATGAACAAAAAAGCGCTATCTTCAGGCATCGCATTTCTTGTAGTCGCTTCTCAAGGAGGTGCGGCCTCCGCATCGGCGTCGGACTGGTCGTTCAACATTTCACCGTATCTCTGGATTGCAGGAATACAGATCGAGACGACTCTCGATCGGACGCCGCCCACAACGCCATCATCCTCGGTCGACCGCTTTGATACCTCGTTCGGAGGCGGAGCACTATTGGCTGGGCAGATTCACTATAAGTCCATCGGCCTTTGGGCAGACTTCGTCTGGGTTCAGACTGATACGCATTCACTGCAACCCGGCCCGGCTTTTTCTGCGGTAGATCTCGAGACTGACTTTTACCACAGCACCATCGCCTTCAGCTATATCTTGCCCACGACTGGAAAATTCCACGTCGAGCTGCTTGCTGGAGCGCGATTTTGGAGCGTAAGTGTTGAGCTCACCGCACACGAGCGCTGGCTGCCCGGCTTCGTCGTCAGTCAGGACGAGACGTGGGTGACTCCGGTGATTGGCGTCGATTTGAGATACGACTTGAACGCAAAATGGGGCCTGCTCGCCAAGGGTACTGTCGGCGTTGCCAATGAAGACTCGGAAGGCTGGGAAATCATGGGTGGCGTGGCGTACCGCTTTGGCGACCACTGGTCCGCGACGCTGGGTTATCGCTACCTTCACGAAGAATACTCCCGGCAGCGATTCACGTACTTCACCGACGTAAGTGGCGCCATCCTCGGCGTGTCGTTTCGATTCTAGAAACGGACTGCCCCGGGCACGCAGCGTGATGGAGCAAAGCGGCGCCTTCTAGAGTATCTACATTTTCGTGACGGTAATCATCGGGATTTTAAAAGGCCTGATAAGCACATCGGATTCACGCGCGAATCGTTAACGGCCGGAACTGTCTTCGCTAACGTATTTTCATTTTGCGCGTCTCCTGCCCGGAGAATTACGGAGCATTTAGGAAATTCTCACAGCTAGTTATGGCGGGGTAGATGGGATAAAAAGAGGGCCGCCCTCATTCTCAAAGACTCAAGGGGCCGGCATTGCCGTGCTGCGGAGTCGATTGAGCCGCGGCGCACATGACGGCCAAAACCTCACCGAGGAGCCGCGCGCTTCACGCCACGAAAACCCTAAATGCCACAGCCTAAATTTTATTCGCCGGAACTCACTGGGTCACCCCGTCTGCCCACGATAACATGAAAGCCCTCACACTTTTCACCGCCATTTCTACAACTCTCGCACTGAGCGCGCCTCTTCGCGCCGTCGACGATCCACTGCCGTCTTGGAACGACACCGCGCCGAAGCGAGCGATCGTGGCTTTCGTCGAAAAAGTCACCAAGGACGGTTCCCCCGACTACGTTCCGCCTGCAGAACGCATCGCCACGTTCGACAACGACGGCACTCTCTGGGCGGAACAACCGATCTACTTTCAATTACAGTTTGCGCTGGATCGGGTAAAAGCCCTCGCCCCGCAGCATCCAGAATGGAAGGACAAGGAGCCGTTCAATCACCTCATCGCCGGCGACATGAAGGCGTTCCTGGCAGGCGGCGAGAAATCATTGATGGCCGTGGTGTCCGCGGCACACAGCAATGTCACGACCGAGGAGTTCGAGCAGATCGTGAAAGACTGGCTGGCCGCCGCGCGTCATCCCAAAACGGGCCGCCCCTACAACGAGATGGTTTATCAACCGATGCTCGAGGTCCTCGCCTATCTTCGCGCCAACGGCTTCAAGACGTTCATCGTTTCCGGAGGTGGCGTTGAGTTCATGCGCGCCTTTGCGGAAAAGACCTACGGCATTCCACCCGAACAAGTGATCGGCAGTCAGGGAAAACTGAAATATGAACTGCGCGACGGAAAGCCCGTGCTGATCAAACTGCCGGAGGTCCAGTTCGTGGACGACGGACCAGGCAAGCCGGCGGGCATACAGACCTTCATTGGACGCCGGCCCATCGCGGCATTCGGAAACTCCGACGGAGACCAGCAGATGCTGCAGTGGACAACCGCCGGCGTGGGGCCGCGCTTCGCACTCATCGTTCATCACACCGACGAAGCGCGGGAGTGGGCCTATGATCGCACGTCGCACATCGGCAAACTGGACAAGGCGCTCGATGAAGCCGCGGTAAAAGGATGGACCGTCGTGAGCATGAAGGACGACTGGCGGACAATTTTTCCAGCAGAGACAAAACCGAAAATAAAATGACCGTTCTATGAAAACAGAATATCGTTCCTCTGCAGGTTTGAGATGCCTCGTTCTCTCGGGCGCATTGTCACTGCTGGCAGGCTGCACCTCTATCGACTCGACCACCACGCAGTTCCCCGGAGTTCCCCACCCCGCCCCGACAAATCCGGCCTCGGTCGAAATCATACGCACCGAACCGACCAAGCCACACGACAAGCTGGGAGAAATTTCTGTCGATGTTTCGACCGAGACCAGCCCCACCGATCGCGAAGGTGGAAGATAAGCTCCGCTCTGAAGGAGCAAAGCTCGGCGCTGACGCAGTCGTGATCGTCTACGATCGCGTGCAGCCGATCGGCGCGTGGGTCACCGGCGGCTACTGGAACCGCTCGGTCGATGTGGAAAAGGGCCAACGCATCGTGGGCGTGGCAATCAAGTACAAGCCCTGAAGCGGTTGCTTTTTCACCCACCCTTGCCGGCGGACGGAGATGTCCCGTGCTCCGCCCTGCCGGTCTCTCATTAACACGGGCGATCACGCAGGAGCTGAATCATGAATCATAGGTACAACGACGGAGCATCCGGTCTTCGTGGCGCGTCTGGCAGGATCTGCCGCGCCTTGTTCGCAACAATCGTGGGCCTGCTCGCGGCAGTGAGCACTTTTGGCCAGGCGTCCGCCAAGAAACCCAACATCCTCGTCATCTTCGGTGACGACATCGGCCAGTCCAACATCTCGGCCTACAGCCGTGGTCTGATGGGGTTCACTACGCCCAATATCGATCGCATCGGTGCCGAGGGCGGCGTGTTCGTCACTTATTACGGCCAGCAAAGCTGCACCGCCGGTCGTGCGGCGTTTATCCTCGGCCAGTGTCCGTTCCGCACGGGTCTGACGAAAGTCGGCCTGCCCGGCGCGAAGGTCGGCCTGCAAAAGGAAGATCCAACCATCGCCGATTTCCTCAAGCCGCTTGGCTACATGACCGCTCAGTTCGGCAAAAACCATTTGGGTGATCGCGACGAATACCTGCCGACCGCGCACGGCTTCGACGAGTTCTTCGGCAATCTTTACCACCTTAACGCCGAGGAGGAGCCGGAGAACGAGGACTACCCGAAGGATCCTGCCTTCCGCAAACAGTGGGGACCGCGCGGCGTGCTCAAGGCCACCGCCGACGGCAAGATCGAGGACACCGGCCCGCTCTCCAAGAAGCGCATGGAGACCGTGGACGAGGAGTTCCTCGGCGCGTGCAAGGACTTCATCCAACGCGCTGTCAAAGCCGACAAACCCTTCTTCGTCTGGCACAACTCCACCCGCATGCACGTCTTCACGCATTTGAAGCCGGCATCGAAGGGCAAGACAGGTCTCGGCACGCAGGCCGACGGTATGACCGAACACGACGGTCAGGTCGGCGAACTGCTCAAACTTCTCGACGACCTGAAGATCGCCGAAAACACCATCGTCATCTACACGACGGACAATGGTGCGATGAAGAACCAGTGGCCCGATGGAGGCGCCTCGCCGTTCCGCTCCGAAAAAGACACCGGCTGGGAAGGCGCGGTGCGCGTGCCCGCCCTCGTTCGCTGGCCCGGCAAAATCAAGCCCGGCTCGAACTTCATGGGACTGTTTTCCGCAGAGGACTGGCTGCCCACGCTCGTGGCGGCGGCCGGCGGCAGCGCGACGGTCCGTGAGGATTCCGTCAAGGGCGTGAAGCTCGGCGACAAGTCCTTCAAGGTGCACATCGACGGCTACAACCAGGTCGACTACCTCACCGGCAAGACCGACAAGAGTGCGCGTCCGGAGTATTTTTACTTCAGCGACGACGGCGACCTGCTCGCCTATCGCGACGAGCGCTACAAGTTTCACTTCACGATCCAGGAGGCCCTCGGCATGAAAGTCTGGCGCTTCCCGCTGACTACGCTGCGTGCTCCCGTCATGATCGATCTCTTGTCGGACCCGTATGAATATTCCTGGGACGCCGCCGCCAACTGGGAGGACTGGGCGATGAAACACACCTACATCGTGCTCCCTGCCGTCGCCAAGGTCGGCCAGTATCTTGCCACCTATAAGGATTTCCCGCCGCGCCAGCGCCCGGCGTCGTTCTCGGTCGATCAGATCATCGAGAAACTCGAGGCGAGCACGAAGGCGAAATAGCCCGCGCCGATTGCATCTCTTCCAAGCCGCCCGCCGGAAAACACCAGGCGGGCGGCCGCACAGCAATCTGCGCCGACAGCTGTCGACGTCGTGATTCGCAAATGCGCAGCCAATCAATCCACCACCATGAAAATCACACGCACGATTCTCTTCATCAGTTTGTTTATCGGTTTCATCGCAGCCAGTTTGCCCAGGAGCGCTCCCCGGAAGAACTTCAACAACGCGCCATCCATCGCCGCGCGGTCGAGGCCGTCATCTGGGGCATTCCGGCGGTGAATTACGAGCGCATGCTTCAGGCAGCCGCCGCCCACGGCGCGAAACTCAACCAGGTCGTCTATTGGTCGCGCCCGGTGAACTCGAAGAACCAGACGCTCACGCCCAATCCCGACACGATTTACTTCAATCCGTTTTATGACACATCGAAGGGGCCGATCGTGGTGGAGATTCCTCCTGTCGACGCGGATCATGTGATCGTCGGCAGCTTTGATGTGTCCTGGCAGAACGCGCTCGCGGATGTCGGTCCGGCCGGCGAAGACAAAGGCAAGGGCGGCAAGTACCTCATCCTTCCCCCGGCTACACTGAAAAGGCGCCAGACGGCTACATCGTGCTGCAGTCGGAGACGTATCGCGGCTTCGTCATCCTGCGTTCAAATTTCAAGAGCCGCAGCGACGCCGACATCAAGTCCGCCGTCGATCACGGCAAGCGCGTAAAGGTCTATCCTCTCGGCGGCGATCCCGCGTCCACCGTGTTCGTGGACGCGTATGACAAGCCGTTCGACGCGACGATTCCCTACGACGCCACGTTCTTCGAACATCTCGACCGCTTCGTGCAGGCCGAGCTGTGGCTCACACGCGACAAGGCGATGATCGATTCGCTCAAGACGATCGGTATCGAGAAGGGCAAGCCGTTCAAACCCGACGCGAAGACGAAAGCCATTCTCGAGGATGCGGTGAAGGAAGCGCACGCGGTGATCGGTTTGAAATACGAGAACGGCTTTGTCCCGGCGTTCTTCGAGGGCACGCGCTGGTCGGTACCGGTGCCGCCAGGAAACGCGGGACGGTCTGGGCAACAAGTTCGCCGACCCAAATCAGTACGGCATCGATGGCCGGTCGGTGATGTATCACATGGCTTATTTCAGCCCGAAAGCTTTTGGGAGCGGGTCAGTTTTATCTCATCAACATCAGCGACCGCGCCGGAAAACCGCTGGAAGGCGGCAAAACATACCGACTGACGGTGCCCGCGAATGCGCCCATCGAACAGTACTGGTCGGCGACGGCGTATGATCGCGAGACGCACGCGCTGATCGTCGGCGATGACTCGCGCCAAGCCTCGCGTCGAACGACACGAGCATACAGAAAAACGCCGATGGTTCGACCGACATCTACTTCGGTCCGAAGGCACCCGCCGGCAAGGAGTCCAACTGGGTGCCCACCGACACGAAGCGGCAGTTCGAACTCCTGTTCCGCCTCTACGGCCCGAAGAAGGCGCTGTTCGAGAAAACCTGGAAACTGCCCGACGCCGAGGAAGTGAAGTAGCCACCATCAATCATCGCACCATGAAAATCAAATTCCGCTCCCTAGCCGCGACAATTGCGTTCACGCTGGTCCTTCCTCTCGCGCCGCTCGTGCGCGCCGCCGATCCCGTCACGGTGGACAACTTCATCCGCGCCGAGACTGATTTGTATTTCGGCGGTATGCTCAAAGACAGCGCCGGGGCCATGGGCAGTTTCAGTCATCGCCGCGAACCGGCGAACATCGACAAGCAAACGGTCATCCGGTTGAACCGTGACACGCTCTACTCCTCGGCGTTGTTCGATCTCGATGCCGGTCCGGTGACGATCACGCTGCCCGATGCCGGCAAGCGGTTCATGTCGATGATGGTCGTGAACCAGGATCATTACGTGCAGTCGGTCAGCTACGATGCAGGCAAGCATGTCATCGATAAAGCCAAAGTCGGCACGCGCTACGCCGTGGTCGCGATCCGCACTCTCGTCGATCCAACAAGTCCCGAGGATCTCAAGCAGGTCCACGCGCTGCAGGATGCGATCAAAGTCTCGCAACCCGGCGGTCCCGGAAAATTCGAGGCGCCGCTATGGGATCAGGCGAGTCAGAAGAAGGTGCGTGACGCCCTGCTCGTGCTTGCCTCGACGAAGACCGGTTTCGAAAAAGCCTTCGGCACGAAAGAGCAGGTCGATCCCATCAACCACCTCATTGGCACCGCCGCCGGCTGGGGCGGGAATCCCGACAAAGACGCGACGTATCTGAGTTTCACGCCGGCGAAGAACGACGGCACCACGCCCTACAAGGTCGTGGTGAAGGACGTGCCGGTGGACGCGTTCTGGTCGATCAGCGTCTACAACAAGGAAGGCTACTTCGAGAAAAACGCGGAGAACGCCTACTCGGTGAACAACCTCACCGCGAAGAAGGCCGCCGACGGTTCGGTGACGGTCCTCTTCGGCGGCGCGCCCGACGCGAGCGTGAATCACATCCCGATCACTCCCGGCTGGAACTACACCGTCCGTCTCTACCGCCCGCGAAAAGCGATTCTCGATGGCACCTGGAAATTCCCCGAACCGCAGCCGGTGAAGTGAGCGCTCAGCCAACTCTTCGGTTCAACCACTGCCAGATCTCACGATGAAAACAAAACGCATCCACGCATCCTCCCTCGTTTCGCTACCTGCAGTCGTCGTCGCATCGATTCTTTTTTCCGCTTCGTCTGCCATCGCCCAGGAAGCGCCGCCGTTGGTGAAGCAGATCAACAACGGCAACTGGCTCGACCCAAAGGAGGCCGAATCGCTTCGCGATGAGCTCTTCTACCAGCGCGCCATCCACGCCTACATCACCATGATTCCGGCGATGAACACCATCGGCATGCGGGACGGTTCTGCAGCGACCTTCGGCAAGGGTTACAACGTCCTGCCGATCTGGAAGGACCGCATGGACTCGCGCGCCTGGATACCGACGCCCAATGGCGACGTGATTTATTCACTCACGTTTCTCGACCTGAAAGAGACCGGCCCGCTCGTCGTCGCGGCGCCGCCCAATGTCATCGGCATGTTCACCGATTTGTTCCAGCGCACGATCACCGACGTCGGATTGATCGGACCCGACCGTGCGCGGGGCGGGCTCTATCTCCTGCTCCCGCCGGACTACGATGGCCAGATTCCGCAGGGCTACTTCACGTTCAAATCGAGCACCTACACGGTCATGCTCTTCTTCCGCACGGTCATGAGCACGGGGGCCACCGCCCCTGACCCGAAGAAGGCTGTGGCGCTCGCAGAGCAGACGCGCATCTACCCGGTCTGGGCTGCGGAAAAAGACACCAAGCCGATGGAGTTCCCCAACGGCAGCGGCAAACGCGTCAACATGATGTATCCGGTGGACAACACCTACTGGGACAAGCTCAAGGCTTTCATCGACTACGAGCCCGTCGCGGCGATCGACCCCGAGTTGCGCGGCGTGCTGGCCTCGATCGGCATCGTCAAGGGCCAGCCCTTCAAGCCCACGGCGAAGCAGCAGGAGCTGTTGAAAAAAGCGGTCGAGACCGCGCCGAAGATGATCATGGCGAACCGGCAGCTTGGCCGGATGGACGGTCGCAATTTCTACTACAAGGACCGGCAGTATGAGAACGTCTGGGCCGGCGCCACGTCCGAGTGGCTGCAGGAGAGCTACCTCGATGTCGATCAGCGGGCCGGTTTCTTCCAAATCGCCTACTCGTCGGCTCCGGCCATGGTCATGCACACGCTGGGAGCAGGCTCGAAGTATCCGACGACGCGCAAGGACAAGGACGGCGAGTTCCTCAACGGCACGAACAGCTACAAGCTGCATCTGCCGCCCAACGCCCCGGCCGCGTTGTTCTGGGCCGTCACGCTCTACAACGTCACCGACGGCACGATGGTGGAAACGCCTCAACTGATGCCGTCGATCAACAGCCTGAACGAAGCTATTGCGAAGAACGCCGACGGCTCGATCGACCTGTGGTTCGGTCCATCCAAGCCCGCCGAGGCGCCGGACACGAATTTCATCCAAACGGTCAAAGCACGGAATTTCATCGCGACCGTGCGCCTCTACGGCACCGGCGTGGAGTTCTTCGACCAGAGCTGGAAGCCGGATGACGTGGTCAAAGTGAAGTGAGCCAGATCAACCAGCCACGAGAGACCGCCATGAGTTCAAATCGACGTCATCAACGCCAGTAACTCGTGCGCTGGTGAGGTTCATTCGTGGCCCATCTCAATCCCATGAAAACAAAATCGATCTGCTGGAGTTGTTTTCTGTCTTTCGTCGGATCCTTGGCGACGACCGGCACCGTCCGTGCCGTCGAAGGCGCGCTGGGCCGCCCGATCTCGGGCGCCGCAGTCATGCCTTACGGCGGCGTCGTTCCTCCGACTCCGGGTATTTCGTTTGTTCCTGCCGAGCTCTACTACGCCGGCTCGATTGGCGGCGGTCGGACAACACCCCTCGGCGCAAACCTCGCGCTCAACCTCGATCTGCAGGCCTCGTTCACGATGCTGAGCGGCATCTATATCTGGAACACGCCCAACAAAGACTGGAATTTTGCCTCCAGCCTCTCGCTGCCCGTCACCTGGCTCGAGGCGGAGGCGGACGTGACGGTCGGTCCGCATGTGGGCAGCACAAAGGACCACGACTTCGGGCTCTTCGATCTGGTGTTTGCACCGATCGTGGCGTCCTACCACCTCACTCCGGACAGCCACGTGGCGTTCGGACTGACCGTGTGGGCGCCGACCGGCAGCTACGATCCCAACCGTCTCGCAAATCTTAGCACAAACACGTGGACGTTCATCCCAACATTCACGTACACGCGGCTCTTCCGGGAATCGGGGCTGGAGTTTACCAGCTCGTGGGAACTGACCTTCGACACGGAAAATTCAGATACCAACTATCAGAACGGCGTGCTTTCCGATTTCGAATTTCTCGTGATGAAGCATGCTCCTCACGGCCTCGGCTTCGGCGTTGTCGGCAGCTGGATCGAACAACTCAACGACGACTCGGGGCCGACCGCCGACAAACTTCACGGTTTCAAAGGGCACGCGATCGGGCTCGGCGCCATCCTCGGGTGGGCGGTGCCGCTCAAGAAGCAGACACTCGAAATCGATCTCCGGTGGGTCCACGAATTCGACGTGAAGAACCGCGTCGAGGGCGACCTGATCGCGCTGACGATGAGCGCGCAATTGTGAGGCTGTTTTTTTCCGCCTCCAACGACCTCAGAGATCTCAGACAAGAACCATCAGCAGCCCCGCGCAATTGGCGTTCCTTCGGGCTGACCAAAATCCGATGAAAACCAAATTCACCACGTTCACACTGTCTCTTCTTCTCCTGACGAGTCGCGCATTCGCCCAAGAGCCCGGTGTTGGCGGCGACCACGACATGGCGGATCTCGCCAAGAAGCTGAACGATCCCACGGCCTCACTGATCAGCGTGCCGATTCAGACCAATGTCGATTTTGGCGGCGGGCCGAGCGACGACGGCATGCAGATCAAAGTAAACCTGCAGCCAGTCGTCCCCATCGATCTCAACGAGCAATGGAAAATCCTTTCCCGCTACATTGTTCCCTACGTCTGGCAGGAGGATCGCATTGGCACTGACAGCCAGAGTGGGCTTGCCGACTCCACCGCCACTTTCTGGCTGTCGCCGCAGGCGGAGAAAAAAGGTGCGCCGATCTGGGGCGTCGGCCCGATCTTTCAGTTGCCCACCGCAAGCGACGATCTCCTCGGCGCGGAAAAATGGTGCGTCGGTCCGTCGGCCATCGTGCTCAAGCAAGAGCACGGTTACACCTACGGCTTTCTCGCGAATCAGGTCTGGTCGTTCGCCGGCGACGACAGCCGCGATTACGTGAACTACCTCTTCCTCCAGCCGTTTTTTAGCTACACCACACCCAGGCACACGACGTACACGATCAACAGCGAGAATGTCTACGACTGGAATTCCGAGGAGTGGACAGTCCCTGTGAACCTGATGCTCACGCAACTCGTAAAAAATCGGCGGCAAGCCGATCAGCTTTCAGGCAGGCGTACGCTACTACCTCGATAAACCAACCGGCGGTCCCGACTGGGGACTTCGGTTCGCGGTGACGTTTGTTTTTCCCAAGTAAGCACCGATCCACTCCAACAGCATTCCATGATCATTGACTCGGAGTCCGGCTGTCGGCTTGCGTCGCGCGTAAGTAATTTTTCCGGAGGATTCGAAATTCTCCCATCTAGGTCACGCGACGTTTTCCGACTAGACTGGGACACAATCTCGACGCGCAGATCCGGGCTGAGTCCGACACGGCGCGACGAGGTGTTCTCTCGCAGATCGTTTCGACTTTAATCCTCTGGCTTTCATCGCAGGCCGGGTTCTCGGTCGGTTCTGAAACCGACCTTAAAGGGGGAGCTTCCGGACCAACACGGGGGCCAGGGGAACAAGCCGGAAGGATTTCATCCTCAACCATAGATCCCATGAAACAATCGCCTCACTCATTCCGGCAGCGCAGAAACCTCAAAGCTCTTTCCGCCGTTCGAAAAAAAATCCTGAGCGTGTCGCTCGTCCTTCTGGCATCCGGACTCTGCGCCGTAGCGCAAGCCGCAGACGCTAAAAAACCCAACATCCTCGTCATCTGGGGTGATGACATCGGCACGTGGAACACCAGTTTCTGGAGCCGGGGCATGATGGGCTACCAGACGCCCAACATCGACCGGATCGCCAAGGAAGGCGTCGCGTTCACCGACTACTACGGCCAGCAGAGTTGTACCGCAGGACGCGCCGCCTTCATCGGCGGCAATGTGCCGGTGCGCACCGGCATGACCAAAGTCGGCATGCCCGGCGCCAAGGAAGGCTGGCAGAAGACCGACGTGACGATGGCCACCGTGTTGAAGTCCCAAGGCTATGCCACCGGCCAGTTCGGCAAGAACCATCAGGGCGACCTCGACGAGCATCTGCCGACGCAGCACGGCTTCGATGAGTTCCTGGGCAATCTCTATCACCTCAACGCCGAGGAGGAGCCGGAGAATGAGGACTATCCCGCCGACATGAAGATGGCGGATGGAAAGACCTTCTTGCAGAAGTTCGGACCGCGCGGAGTCATCAAGGCGAGTGCCGACGGCAAGATCGAGGACACCGGCCCGCTGACCAAGAAGCGCATGGAAACCGTGGATGAGGAAACACTCGCCGCGGCCAAGGACTTCATCCAGCGCCAGACGAAGGCCGATAAGCCTTTCTTCGTCTGGTACAACACCACGCGCATGCACTTCCGCACGCACGTGAAGAAGGAGCACCGTCACAAGGGCAATGACGAATACACCGACGGCATGATCGAGCACGACGCGATGGTCGGCGACATCCTGAAGTTCCTCGATGACAACAAACTCACGGAAAACACCATCGTGGTGTATTCGACGGACAACGCGCCGCACTTCAACACGTGGCCCGACGGCGGCATGGTGCCTTTCCGAAGCGAGAAGAATTCGAACTGGGAAGGCGCCTATCGCGTGCCCTGCTTCGTGCGCTGGCCCGGTCACATCCCTGCAGGCACGGTGCTCAACGGCATCGTCGCGCACGAAGACTGGTTGCCGACGTTTGCCGCGATCGCGGGTGCACCGGACATCAAGGAGAAGCTCCTTAAAGGCGTGGAACTTGAACGGGCGCAAGTACCGCAACTACATCGATGGCCACAACCAGCTCGATTACATCACCGGCAAGGCCAAGGAGTCGCCGCGTCACGAGTTCATGTATGTGAACGATGACGGCCAGATTGTCGCCATCCGCTACGATGCGTGGAAGGCGGTCTTCCTGGAAAACCGCGGGATGGGCTTCGAAGTCTGGCGCGAGCCGTTCATCGAGCTGCGCGTACCGTTGCTGTTCAACCTGCAGCGCGATCCGTTTGAGAAGGCTCAGCACAGTGCGAACGTGTACAACGACTGGTTCCTGGACCGCGTATTCCTGCTGGTACCGATGCAGGCCTATGCAGGTCAATTCCTTCAAACCATGAAGGACTATCCGCCGAGCCAGACTCCGGGATCTTTCAATCTGGAGAAAATCCAGAAGCAGATCGCCGCCTCCATGGGCGGAAAGTAACCGCATCCAGCGCGATCCGCGCTGCTCCGCGGATCAGCGCATGGACAGCACACGTGAGGGCGGCTCATGCGATGTGCCGCCCTTCCCTTCTATTCCAAAATCGGGACGAACCCGGAACAATCAACCAATCGAACGTCAATCTCCACCATGCCCGTCCGCGAAAACATCCTCGATCTCAAACAACGCATCAGCGCAGCCGTCATTGGCCAGGAGACGGTGGTGGATCATCTCCTCATTGCACTCCTCGCCAACGGCCACCTTCTGATGGAAGGTCTGCCGGGTCTCGCCAAGACACGCACGGTGAAGACGCTCGCGAAAAATCTGGAGAGCCAGTTTTCGCGCATCCAGTTCACGCCCGATCTTCTGCCGAGCGACATCACCGGCACGGAGATCTACACCGGCGAAAGTGGCGGCGGGAAATTCGTTTTCCAACCGGGCCCGGTGTTCGGCAATCTCGTGCTGGCCGACGAAATCAACCGCGCGCCCGCGAAAGCGCAGGCCGCGCTGCTCGAGGCGATGGAGGAGCGCCAGGTCACCGTCGCCGGAAAAACACACAAGTTGCCCGAACTCTTTCTCGTTCTCGCCACGCAAAACCCGATCGAGCAGGAAGGCACCTACCCTCTTCCCGAGGCGCAGATGGATCGGTTCCTTCTGCACGTTTTCATCGGATACGCCAGCGACGAAGACGAGCGCCGGATTCTCAAGCTCGTGCGCGGCGAAGACGCCGGGGGCGCGACGGGCCCGGAGGGCCGCATACCTGCTCAAGTGGTTCTCGATGCGCGCAAGGAGATCCTCGCCGTTCAAGTCTCCGACGCAGTCGAGTCTTACATGGTCTCTTTGATCGCGGCAACGCGCCGCCCGGGTGATTTCAAGGAATCGAAACTCGGGACATGGCTCAAAGTCGGAGCCAGTCCGCGCGGAACGCTCGCACTCGATCGCGCCGCCCGGGCCCGCGCCTGGCTCGACGGTCGCACCACAGCAACGCCCGACGACGTCAAAGCCGTCGCACCTGCCTGTCTGCGGCACCGCGTCATCCTTTCCTACGAGGCCGAGGCCGATGGCATTTCACGCGACGACGCCATCAACGAGGTGCTCAAACTTGTCGCCGTCGCATGACAACGCCGGCACAGGGCAGTGTGAACTCGGGCGTCTACGTCACGCTCGAAACGCTGACCGCGCTGCAGCACGGAGCGCACGGCTACAGCCTGCTGCCGCGCCAACCCGTTCACTCGCTTCTCGCCGGACGCCACGCCTCGCGTCTGCGCGGTCGCGGGCTCAACTTTGAGGAAATCCGCCGCTACCTCCCGGGTGACGATATCCGTCAGATCGACTGGAAGGTCACGGCGCGGACACGCCGCACGCACAGCCGTGTGTTCACCGAGGAACGCGAGCGCTCCGCACTGCTGATCGTCGATCAACGGCATTCGATGTTTTTCGGCAGTGTGCGCAACATGAAGTCGGTCACCGCGGCCGAGGCCGCCGCGCTGGCCGCCTGGCGCGTGCTGCGGCAGCAGGACCGTGTCGGCGCACTCGTCTTCAACGATTCGAAAATCGACGTGATCCGGCCGCAACGCAGCCGAAGCGCGGTCATGCGCATTCTCAGGGCCATCGTGGACCAGAATCGTGCACTCTCGAACGCCAGCACCGTCGCACCGAATCCCGAAATGTTCACCGAAGTCCTGCGACGCTGCGATCGGCTCGCGAAGCACGACACGCTCGTTTGTGTCATCAGCGACGGCTTCGGGCGCGACGCCGAGTCTCAACGACTCCTCACGCACATCGCGCGTCACAACGATGTGCTCTTCGCGTTCGTCTTCGATCCGCTCGAGGCCCGATTGCCGGACGCAGGCCCGCTCGTCTTCGGCAACGGAGTTCAACAACTCGAAGTCGACACGAGCAGCCGCGATTTCCGGGAGCGTTTTGCGCAGAGCTTCGAGAGGACACGCGCGGAGGGCCGCCGTTTTCTTCTCCAGCGCGAAACGCCCGTGCTCGCACTCAGTACGGAATCAGAAGCGGCCGAACAGGTCCGCCGTCAAATCGGGAAACGTCTCCGATGAGCGCGGATCCCACCAGTCTCGACAGCCTCCACGATATCATCGTGCCCGCAGCCGCGCCTTGGTGGCCGCCCGCACCTGGCTGGTGGTGGCTGGTCGCACTTGTCCTTTGGGTTTTCATTGTCGGTGGACTGCGTTGGTTGCGCCACTACCGAAGAAATCGCTACCGACGCGAAGCGCTCGTGGAACTTGGCCGTTGCGAACCGTTGCTCCGCGATCCTGCACAACGCGTCGCCGGAGTCGCTTCGATTGGCGTGGTGCTGAAACGCGCCGCGCTGAGCGCATGGCCTCGTGAAAAAGTCGCAGCGCTCACCGGGCCGGCGTGGCTCGCCTTTCTCGATCGCTCAAACGGGAGTCAGCACGGAAAGTTCATAAACGGCCCCGGACACTGGCTCGAAATCGCCGCTTTCGATCCGACGAAGGCAACCGGGCTCGATGAACCGGCGGCACGCGAGCTCGCCACACTCGCCCGCAGCTGGATCACGCACCACCGTCCGGAGGCTCCGTCATGCTGACGTTCGCGTATCCGTGGATGTTTCTCGTCTGCCTCCTGCCGCTGATCGTCCGCTGGCTTCTGCCACCGCATCGCGAGCAACGACGCGCAGTCGTGGTGCCTTTTCTGGGCCGCCTCGCCGAGCTGACCGGACAACAGCCAGGCTCCGGCGCCACCATCCTGCGCGGCAGCGTGGTTCGAAAGGTGTCAGTGCTCCTCACGTGGGTGCTTGTTGTCGTGGCACTGGCGCGTCCGCAATGGATCGAACGTCCAGTCTCCCGGGAGATTCCCGCGCGCGACCTGCTTTTGGCCGTCGATCTTTCCGGATCAATGGAAACGCAGGACTTTAAAAACAAAGACGGAAAAGCTGTCACCCGCCTCGCCGCGGTGAAGAGCGTGCTGGACGACTTTCTCTCCAAGCGTCACGGCGACCGCGTCGGTCTGATTTTTTTTGGCAGCGCACCGTTTGTTCAGGCTCCATTCACCGAGGACATCGCCGTGTGCCGCGAGCTCCTCGACGAAGCGCAGGTAAAAATGGCCGGACCACAAACGGCCTTCGGCGACGCCCTCGGACTCGCCATCACGCTTTTCGACCGCAGCACGGTGAAGCGGCGGGTCCTCATTGCGCTCACCGACGGCAACGACACCGCCAGTCAGCTGCCGCCTGCCAAGGCCGCCGAGATCGCGAAGACCAAGGGCGTCATCGTTCATACAGTCTCCGTCGGCGATCCCAAGGCCGCCGGCGAACAGGCGCTCGATATTCCAACGCTCCGCGCGGTCGCCGAGACCACGGGAGGATTGTACGCCCATGCCGGTGACAGCACGCAACTGGAGGCTATTTACCAGAAGCTCGACGCGCTAGAGACACGCATGGCCCAGACCATCAGCCGACGTCCGCGACGCGATGTCTTTTGGTGGCCGCTCGTGCTGGGCCTCGCCGTCACCTGGCTTCAGCACTCCGTGCAGCTCCTGAGACCCCGGGTCAGAAACTCTCCCTCAAACGCTCATCCGATCGCTTCTCCAGAAAAGGAGGCCGCATGATGGAGGACTTCCATTTCATTCGTCCGCTCTGGCTGCTCGCTGCGATTCCCTCGATCGCGCTGTGGTGGGCACTGTTCCGTCGTTCAGACTCCACCGAAACCTGGCGCCGGATTATCGCGCCGCATCTGCTGCCACATCTGATTGGGCAAAACAAAGCCGCCCGCTTTTCGCAGGCCGTTCATTTCATCGGCCTCGGCTGGCTGGCCGGAGGCCTGGCCATCGCCGGCCCAACATGGCGGCGGCAACCATCTCCCTTCGTCGACGACACGGCAGCTCTCGTCATCGTGGTGAAAGTCACGCCGTCGATGCTGACCGAGGACGTGCAACCGACACGGCTCGCGCGCTCGGTGGAGAAAATCCACGACCTCCTTATTGAGCGCGGTGCCGGAAAAACAGCGTTGATCGCCTATGCCGGCTCGGCCCACGTGGTGATGCCGGCAACAACCGATGCCGCCATCATCGAGTTGTTCGCCGGTTCGCTCGATCCGAAAATCATGCCTACGGAAGGCGCCGATTCCGCCGCGGGCATGCATCTCGCCGATCGCGTACTGCACGATGCGGGTGGCGGCTCAATTCTCTGGATAACAGACGAGATCGCGGGCGCCGAACAGACCGCGCTCACGCAATGGCGCGACAAATCCTCGACGCCAGTCCATGTGCTCGCGCCACTTCCTGACGGCACAGCGCTCGACAAACTCCAGTCCGCCGCCGGAGTC
Source organism: Nibricoccus sp. (assembly GCA_049840895.1). Lineage (GTDB taxonomy): Bacteria > Verrucomicrobiota > Verrucomicrobiia > Opitutales > Opitutaceae > Nibricoccus. The sequence goes on from JASGJB010000066.1 coordinate 53,073, forward strand.
GTTAACGCACGTGTCATCGAGCTCACGCCCGATGCATCCGACGTCCACGCCATCGTCAGCGCGGCAAAATACTCACGGACGACTGCTGGAGGCGAAAGCACACATTGGGAGGAGAGCGGTTACTGGCTCACGCCCTTGCTCGCGATTGGCGCACTCTTCTTTTTCCGGCGCGGGTGGATGGCTCCCACCGCATCGATCCAGACATGAACGCGACGCCGTCACATCGCTCTCCATCCATCTGGCGGCGCCTGCCGAACACGCTCTCGCTGCTGCTTGCTGCCGTGCTCGTCGTCGGGACGTGGCGCAATCCCCAGTTCTGGCTCACGGCCGACCAGCGCGGAGACCGGCTGATACGTGAACGTCGTTTCGCCGAGGCGGCCAAGGTCTACACCCAACCTGCTACGATCGGCGCCGCGCAATATCGGAACGGTGATTTCAAGGAAGCCGCCGCGACCTTTGCCCGTATTTCCAGCCCCGAGGGTTTGTTCAATCGCGGAAACGCGCAGCTCATGCACGGCAGCTACGATGCCGCGATCGCCAGCTACGATCTGGCGCTCGCCCGGCGTGCAGACTGGACCGACGCCAAGGACAACCGCGCCATCGCCGTCGCGCGTCGCGACAAGATGAAGGTCGATGATAAAACGCGGGAAGCCGAACAGGCCGATGCGTACAAACCGGATAAAGTTGTGGTCGATAATCGCGGAGGCGATCACGACAAACCTCCCGCGGAGGCAGGCGAAAAACCGCAAGGTGAGGACGCGACGCAAGCGGCCTGGCTGCGCCGTGTGCAGACGACACCCGGCGATTTTCTGCGCGCGAAATTTTTCTACCAAGCCGCACAGCCCGCGGCGCCGAAAGCTTCGCCATGAAACGCCGTCTGCCATGGCTCATTGCTTTCATGACGCTGGTTTTTCCTGCCTGTGGATTTGCGCAACCCGCGTCCCAGGTGCGCATCGACGTGAAGCCAGCCGGACCGGCCTGGGTCGGCCAGCGTGTGGAAATTGTGGTTACACTACTCACTCCCGGCACCTTTGCAGAGGCCGCGAGCTTTGATCTGCCATCGGTGAAGGACCTCGTCCTGCTGTCTCCATCCGGCCATGCAGTCGTCGGCACCGAAACGGTCAACGGCACCGATTTCACCACGCAGCAGCACGAGATCAGCGCATTCGCCCAGCGCGCCGGGAAATTTGAAATTCCCGCGTTCAAGATACGATTCGCAACGAAGGCCACCTATCTCGCCACCCAGACGCAGGCGGTGGAAGTCGCCACCACGCCGGTTTCCTTCGAGGTAAAGCTGCCCCCAGGCGCGGAAAACCTGGGAACGCTGATCAGTGCAAAAACCCTCACCGTGGATGAAAAATGGAGCCCGAAGACTCCGAACACCGCGAAGACCGGCGACGCGTTCACGCGCACAATCACCTTTCGCGCAGAAGACGTTCCCGGCATGGCCTTCCCACCGTTCGCGGCCGCACCGGTTCCGGGACTCGCTGTTTATGCAAAGCCTCCAGAAGTTCACGACAACACCGAGCGCGGTGAGCTCACCGGTGTGCGCGTGGAGACGATCAACTATGTCTGTCAGGAGCCGGGGCATGTGACGATTCCCGCGGTGCATTTCAGCTGGTGGGATATCGGTGCTGAGAAATTGCAGACGATCGATCTACCTGAACAAAGCTTCGATATCGCGCTCGACCCGGCCACCGCCAGACGACTCGCCAAAGCTCATTGGCGCGAGCGCATGGAACATGCACTTCCGTGGCTCGGCGCGGGACTGGTCATCGCCGTCGCTGCCTGGCTGGCCGTGCGGCTCGGCGCGGGGCGTCAGTTGCACCGGGCCATCCAGGCATTTCAACCGGTTCACCTGACTCCGCTCAATCCCACCGGCGAATCACTTTCGGAAAGAACACGCCGCAGTGAACACTCACGAGCTGCGTCATCATAAATTTCTTTGCTACTGCAACAAACCCGAAGGCGGTCCGACCGTGGCCTGAACTTCAGCGTGACACTTGTTTCCTCGGGGTAAACGAATCGTCCGGAGACTTGGCGCTATCCGCAGAACAGAACTGGGAGTTTTTCGAATACGTCGGGAATTCTCCCAACTAGCGGGAGCATCCCGGCTCCGTTATAACCACAGGGACCGGCAGCTCCTTTAACATTCGCGGCATGTGTGGCAGGTCGCGGCGTTCGTTACCACGGCAGAAGGACGGCCTGAAACCGACTCTCGACCATGAAAACCAAAGAATACACGCGTGAGTTGCGCAAGCTGCAGACCAAACTCTGCCAGTTACAAGAGTGGGTTAAGCACAAGGGGCTGCGCGCAATCATCGTCTTTGAAGGCCGAGACGCGGCGGGCAAAGGCGGCGTGATCAAAGCCATCACCGAACGGGTGAGTCCGCGCGTTTTCCGCATGATTGCACTTCCCGCACCTTCAAACCGGGAAAAGACGCAGATGTATATCCAGCGTTACATGCAACATTTCCCGGCCGCCGGTGAAGTCGTCATTTTCGACCGCAGTTGGTACAACCGCGCCGGTGTCGAATATGTGATGGGATTCTGCACCAAGGAGCAGCATCGCGATTTCCTCAAACTCTGCCCGGAGATAGAAAAGTACATCGTCAAAGGCGGGATCAAACTGATCAAAGTCTGGCTCGAAGTCAGCGACAAGGAGCAGAAAGCCCGCTTTGAGGAGCGCATCGACGATCCCATGCGCCAGTGGAAACTCAGTCCGATGGACCTGCCCTCGCGCAGCAAGTGGTTCGAGTATTCGCGCGCGCGTGACATGATGTTCAAGGCGACCGACACCAGGTGGGCTCCGTGGCACATCCTTCGTTCCGACGACAGTAAACCCGCCCGCCTCAACTGCATTCAGCATATTTTAAAGCAGCTACCCTACAAGCCGGTGTCGCGACAAAAGGTGAAACTTCCGAAGCGTTCCATGAAGGGTGCCTACGACGACTCCGCCTCGATCAAAAAACGGAAATTTATTCCGGAGAAATTCTAGAGCCTCACGAGCGTCACCCGAAAACAGACGATCACCAACGCACGTTATCCCGACGACAATTTCCTCCATGACCTCATTCCTTCGCAGCAAAACCGCCGGCATGTTACTCGGGCTTACGCTCGCGTGCGCCAATCTCTGCCCTGGCCAGATGCTGACGCCATCCACGGCGACCAGTTCAACCACTCCGCCGGCCGGAACATCCGAGGAAAAAGATCCGGATGGCTGGCCGCGCACCGTCAATCACGAGGGCACGACCTACGTTATTTATCAGCCGCAGTTGGATTCATGGGATGGCATGGTACTGAACGCCCGCTCGGCGGTGGCGGTCCAGCCGGACAGCGCAAAAGAGCCCGTATACGGAGTGATCGACTTCTCGGCGGAGACAGAAACCGATCGCGAACAACGCATCGTTCACTTCGAAAAAATTACGCTAACAAAAGCCAATTTTCCCTCTGAACCGGAAAAGGCAGACGCCCATCTGAAGGCATTTCAAAGTCTCGTCCCGAAGGTGATTCCGGACATCACGCTCGATCGTCTCGAAGCCAGCCTTGCCATTCTCAACGCAGGCAAGGACGGGAAATCACAATCGCTGAAAAATGACGCACCGCGCATCATTTTCGCTCACAAGCCCACCATGCTCATCCTCACCGGAGGAGCGCCGGAATGGCGTCCGGTGGACGGGACTAAAGTCGAGCGAGTGCTCAATGTTCGCGTGCTCCTCCTTCGCGACAAAAAGAACGTCCACTATCTCCACATTTATGACGGTTATCTGACGGCTCCGAGTCTGGATGGCCCTTGGAAAATCGCTGAAAAAGTGCCGGGCGATATCAAGAAGGCGGAGAAAAAACTGGTGGAGGCAAAACAGGTTGACCTGCTCGCCGGCCAGGCGAATCCCGAGACTCAAAAGACGCCTTCGCTGCGGACCAATGATCCACCAGAGATCATCATCGCGCCACCACCGGCGGAGTTGATCGTCACGACCGGCGAGCCGGTGTGGAAGCCCATCGAAAGCACGCAACTGCTCTTCGTCGAAAACACGACTTCCAACGTTTTCAAAGATCTCACCGACCAGAAAACCTACCTCCTGATTTCCGGACGCTGGTTCAAAGGCGATGCACTCGCCGGCCCGTGGTCTTATGTGGCCGGCGCGGAACTGCCCAAGGATTTTGCGGCGATTCCCGACGAAAGTCCGAAGGAGAACGTGAAGGCGTCCGTGCCCGGCACCCGCCAGGCGCAGGAAGCTGTCATCGCCAACAGCATTTCCCAGACGAGCCGGCTCGATCGAAAAAAAGCCGTGCTCAATCCCGCGCCCACCTACGAAGGAGGCCCGAAACTCGCGGCTATCGATGGAACCCCGCTTTTCTTCGTCACCAATTCTGCGACGCCGGTCATCAAGGTGGACGAGAAAACCTGGTATGCCTGCTACAACGGCGCGTGGTTCTCCGCGACCTCCGCGGACGGCCCTTGGGTTCTCGCGACCTCCGTTCCTGCGGTGATCTATTCGATCCCGACAAGCTCGCCGCTCTACTACGTCACGTACGTCCGCGTCTACAAATTCGACGCCAACTACGTTTGGGTAGGCTACACGCCTGGTTACTACGGAACCGTCGTGTCAACGGATGGCGTCGTCGTGTACGGCACCGGTTACACTTATCCGGCCTACGTCGGCACCACCGTGTACGTTTCCTACCCGGTGACCTACGGCTACTCGAGCACGATGACGTGGACACCATGGACAGGCTGGTGTTTCGGCTTCGCCGTTGGCTGGGCTTGGGGGGCATCGTGGAACTATTGGGCATGCTGCCCGCCTGCGCCCTATTGGGGCCCGTATTGGGGATACTCGTACGGATGGGGCTACAACTCCATGGGTGGCGTCACCGCCTGGGGGCCCTACGGCTGGGCCAGCACCTCGGGTAACATCTATCACCAGAACGGACCGTGGAAGGGCGTCAGCCGCGTGAGCGGCGGCTACAACGCCTGGACGGGCAACCGCTGGGCCTCGCAATACGGCCACGCATACAACTCGACCACCGGTACTCGAGCGGCCGGACAACGCGGCGCCGTGGCAAATGTTTATTCGGGCAACTACGCCTACGGTGCCCGCGGCGTTGCGACCAACGACCGGACCGGCAATGCGGCCTGGGGCTCCAAGGTCACCGCTGGAAACGCCTACACCGGCAACGAAGTCACCGCCCGCCGCGGCGGTTACTACAATGAGAACACCGGTGAAACCACCCGCTACAAATCGGTCCGAGGCGAAGACGGCGGTGTGGCGCGCATCGGCGACGACGTTTACGCGGGCCATGACGGCAACATCTACAAGAAAGGCGACGACGGCGGCTGGGAGCAGCTGAACCGAGGTGGTAATTCCGCTTCGACATTGCCGTCAGAAAACCGCCCTAGCGCCGGCACTCATGACGCCCGCGATTTCGAACGGCCAAGCACAGGTTCCGGAGGGACCGGTTCGTATGGAGGCGGCAGCTTCGATCGCAGCTCGCTCAACAGCGAATACAGCGCGCGGCAGCAAGGCGCACAGCGTTCTCAAAGCTTCCAATCCAGCCGCGGTGCCTTCCACGGAGGCGGTGGTGGTGGCGGGCGCCGCCGGTAAGTCGACCGCCCCAGACCAAAGAGATCTCCGATCGCTCATCTGCCATCCACTCATTCCATGAATGCTCATCTTCGACTCTCCTGCGTCCTGGTTTTCTCCGCCGTCTCTGCCCTCGCCCAATCGACCTCTGCACCAGCGACGACGATCGCACCACAGTCCATATTTATAGATCCGCAGGACGGCGCCTTCGACGCGGGCACGTTTATCCTCTCGAAGCAGGGATTCCTGCCCGTCCCCATCGTCATCACCGAACCCGCTGTCGGCTACGGCGGAGGCCTCGCCCTCATGTTTCTGCGTTACCCCGACGGCAAAACCCCAGCCGAGCAAGCCGCCGCCGCCAAAGCCGCTGGCGAAGCCAAACCGCGCGTCCAGTTGCCCAATATCACCGGCGTGATTGGTGGTCTCACGGAGAACGGCACCTGGTTCGCCGGCGGTCTGCACTTGCAAAACTTCAAGGAGGGAGCCGGTCGCAGCACCACGCTGCTCATGCGCGCGCACGCCGAACTCACCTACTATGGAGCCGCCGGCGAAGGGCCCGCTGTCAGTTACGGCGACGACGTCTGGCTCTTCCGCCAGAAGGTCGAGCACAAGATCGGAAAGAGCGACTGGTTCTACGGCGCGCATTACACTTACATCGGCAGCGACTCCACCTTCGACCTCGGTAACTCCGCCATCACTCAACTCCTGCCCGACAATTTCGACTCCGCCACCGCCGGCCTGGGTGCGATCCTCGCATACGACAGCCGCGACACGCCCTTCACGGCCAACAAAGGCACGCGCGCCGAATTCATGCTCTCCCGCTACGATGATTCCTTCGGAGGTGACTTCGACTACACGCGCATTGATGTCTTCTCAGCCACCTGGTGGACAATCGCACCGCGTCTCGTGCTTGGCTGGCGTATCGAGGGACACTTCACGCCGGGCGATGACCGGGTGCCGTTCTATCACCAGTCCATGATCTCGCTCCGCGGCATACCCGCTGCGCGCTATCAAGGCCGCCAGACGCTCGTGAACGAACTGGAGTTTCGCTACGACGTAAACAAACGCTGGAGTGTCACGCTTTTCGGCGGTGCCGGCCAGGTGACGATGGACGATCCGGATGACGTCATCGACGCCGACTTCGTGCCCGCCGGCGGTGTGGGTTTTCGCTATCTCCTCGCGCGACAGCTCGGCATGCGCGCGGGTCTCGATTTCGCGTTTAGTGAGGAAGACTCCGCGATCTACATTACGATCGGCAGCAACTGGCAGCGTTGATCTGCAACAACCCGCAGTCGCCAATACACACATACGGATGAAGCACTGGTGCATGCGTGGCTCGTGAACGGCATATCGCCCAGGCGTTCTCTCCGATTTTCGTCCGAGGAAAAACCGTTTCCCGGCGTCCGCGAGATTTGTGCCGTCACCCGTAAAACTACGGAGCCCACCGAAATTCTCACAGCTAGCGACTGCGTTGAGATTCGGTTAAAAAGAGATGCGCCCGACACGAAGAAGAGTCCGGGATGCATCGGACAACAACCAGGAGGATCTCCAGCATATCCACTTTTCGCGCGAACCAATTCCAGACGATCATGACCCAACGCATCAGGAGACAGCCATCCCGCTCGTTAATTCCAATCCGGCTTCTTTTCATCGCAGGCCTCATGGCGGGCTCCTCCTCTTTGGTCGGTCAGGAACTTGAGCCAGGCGCGTACTCACCCTCTCCCACCGGGATAAACATGGCGCTGGTCATTGCCAATTACAGCACGGGGGATCTCAACTTCGACCCGACCGGACCTATTCAAAACGCCCAGGCGGAAATTTTCAGCACAGGCGCGGGCTATGTGCGCACACTCGGCGTACTCAACCGTTCGGCCAGCATCGCACTGGCGGTTGCCTACGCGGACGGGCCGCTGGAAGGCGACGTCCTCGGCGAGCACCAGCAGATTCACCGATCAGGTCTCGTTGATCCGCGATTGCGCTTCGCGATAAATATCCTGGGCGGACCGGCGTTGAGCCCGAAGGAATTTGTGTCCACCCCTCAGGCCAGAACGACCCTCGGTGCTAGCATCGTAGTCTCCATGCCGTTCGGGGAGTACATGCCCGACAAGCTGATCAACATTGGCACCAACCGCTGGGGATTCAAACCCGAGCTCGGTCTTCGCCACACGATCGGCCGGTGCACACTGGAAGCCGATGCCGGCGCCTGGCTCTTCACAGACAACACCGATTTCTATGGCGGCAAAACCCGCTCCCAAGAACCCATCGGCTCTTTCCAGCTGCACGTCATCTATACGTTCAAGCCCCGCTGCTGGCTCGCAGTCAGTACCAATTACTACACGGGCGGCAGCACTTCGGTGAACAACGGCCCCAGTCAGTCACTCCAGAAGAATTCACGTTTCGGTGTGACGCAGGCGCTCCCTCTCAAAAAGAACATTTCACTCAAACTCGGCTACAGTCGCGGCGCCTTCACCACGGCCGGCGCCGACTTCGACTCCTATACCATCGCTCTTCAAAACGTCTGGTAATCGCACGCCCATTGCTGATCTCCAAATACTTTTCAGGAGTGCTCTCCAAACGACCGGTGCCGCATCCAATAAAAATCCGCAACCGGCATCCAATTTCCAGCCATTCTACAAACAACTCAGCTGATACCGCAAACCACCCAGATACCATGAAAACCAAATCTGCCCGCCTTCTTGCGTGCCTTCTGCTCCCCTCCCTCATCACCGTGACTTTGTCCGCGGCTGAAAACGAAAAGACAGTGCTCTCAGCCGGTGCAGCGGCAGGGAGCCTCGAAACCAGGATCGGCGATGCCGATCTCGCCGGAGGCACTGGAACTGTCCAGCTTCACCTCGGAGAACTGATGCTGTTTGATGCTTCGCTGCGCGGTTCCTATACGTATTTAAAGTCCACGGACTCCACCAACATCGAGCGACAGTACGCCGACATCGATTTAATTTTTTCCGCCTCTGCCCTGGGCATTTGCACTCCGTACGGAATGGTCGGCGCTCGCTATGACAAGTTCGACGCCCTCGCCTATTCGGGAAATGCGGACGACCAGACTGGTCTCGGACTGGGTGCCGGAGTGGAAATCGCAGTTCTTCCCGGCCTGTTGAGCATCACTCCCTACGGACGGTACGTCACCGCAGAGAAATTGGAGACGCTCACGTACGGTCTCGATGCCCAGCTCCACTTCACGGTGCTCTCCGCAGGTCTGAACGTCACCTACGAAGACAATCTCTCCCGGGAAGGAAATCTCACGACGGTCACCGCCTATGTCGGTCTCCGTTTTTGAACATTCACCGAGCGAACGCCGTACACCCATCGCACTACCCTGCATCGCACGCCCATCCGTTAGCAATTCATCCACTATGAAAACACATGCCCCTGCCACCCACGCCTTACGCTTTTTATTAGCCGCCGGTCTCCTGCTCGTCATCAGCCAATCTGCGTCTGCCCTCTCTCCCCGCAGTTCCTCAGGTTTTCCCGATCGGGTCGTTTCAACTCCAAGCCCGGCTCAGTTCAGGGCACTGACCGTTGCGGCCCATCCCAAAACACCGGCAGAAACACTGCTCGCTGAAATCAAGCAGACGCCCTACAGCGCGCGGTCCGCGCTTCGGGAAAAACTCAAATTGGCCGAGGCGCAATTCGATGAAAAACTTCCCGAGTGGGAGGCCCAAAAGAGCAACCTTCCTTCGGAAAAAAAATCCGAGGCTGACGCGGTCTTCAAACAGCTGGTGAGAGACCGGGAAATTCTCAGGCAAAAAATCGATACCGTAGAAAGCGCCTCAGTTGAGACGTGGAATTCCGCCAAGGACGAACTCTACACGTCGCTTCAAAATACGATCAGCACCTACAACCGGCTGAAAGCCATATTCCAGTCCTGAAACACCGGCACTGCGCCCAACCACCCTCGACAGACATCCACGCCGCGCGACGAGCCGGCGGCGCAGTCCACCCATTCATTCTCCAGCGATCAAACCAGCGTCTTCTTCATTCATGAAAATCCACCGGCTTCTCCTGTTTCTCCTCATCTTGCCTGCGCTCCGCGCCGCCACGCCACCACTGGATTTCCCTCCGTTGGTCACTCCAGCCACCACTGAAAGACTCCCCGGAAAATTTATCTGGGCCGATCTGTTCACCGCAAAGCCCGAGACCGTCGTGACATTCTACACGGAACTCTTCGGCTGGACCTCCCGCACGATTCCCGGAGGAAAACATCCGTATACCCTGCTCATGAACGGCAGCCGCACCGTGGGCGGAGTCGCCTTCCGTGCCGCACCTGACGGTTCTGCCGTGTCCGCCCGCTGGGTCGGTTACGTGTCGGTCGCGGACGTGGATGCATCCCTCAAGCGCGTCAAGGCTGCCGGAGGCCGCACGATTGTTCCGGCGCAGAAGCTGCCGGGCCGAGGTGTCATCGCCCTCGTCGCCGACGGCGAAGGCTGCGTGCTGGGGCTCTTCAATTCCTGGTCGGGTGACCCGGGAAAGACAGTCCCCGGCATCGGTGACTGGTGCGCCGTGCAGCTGTTTTCCCACGATCCCAAAACTGCCATCAAGTTTTACGGCGATGCGTTCGACTACAAAGAGGCTGGCGACGACACGCGCACGGTTCGCAAAGACGATTACGTTTTGGTCCGCGGTGATTATTCGACCGTTGGTGTGAGTCCGCTTCCGTCCGGAGATTCCACCGTACGTACGGCCTGGTTGGGCTTCGTACGTGTTGAGAATGTATCCGATATGCTCGCGCGCGCTCAAAAGCTCGGCGGCCACCTCATCCTCTCTCCATGCCGGCTCGAAGGCGGCAGCGAAATCGCCATCGTCGCCGATCCGCTCGGCGGCGCCGTCGGCCTTTACTCGTTCGTCGAATAAAAATCTCCGCAAACCATTTCATGAAAACAAAACTTCTCCTTGCCGCCGCTGTATTGACCCTCGCCGGCTGCGAAACCGGCGGTGGCAGCGGCTCAAGTGACTACTGGGAGAGCAGTGGCTCCGTGTACATTGGCGTGGGCTTCTACGATCCCTATTTCTACGGCAATCCCTGGTATGGCGGAGGTGCTGTGCCTGTGCGTCCGCCAATCAACCGGCCACCACCGCGCGTGGGTCATCATTAAACCGGGAGCTCCACTCCCGTCGTAATTCTCCTGCCGCCTGCTCCGTCCGTGTTGATGAATTTTATCAGCACGCGATCGAAGCAGGGGCTGATGTGCATCTCGTCCATTTTGGCGGACCAAACCGCCATCCGTCGACTGACGATTCACCATCTCCGAGGCCCGCAGAAACCAGCGGAATAGACTCCGTAAAACTACGGTGCGTAACCGAAATTCTCACAACTAGCAGTCATGTAGGACTTCAGTTAAAAAGCTGTAGCGCCTCGAAAGAAAATTATCCGCATCGCCGAGGCCATGAGGGCTCTCGCGGAATTCCAATCTGAACACTCAAGCACCTCAACCATACCAGACCATGAAAAAAACAACGATCAGTACCAGACTCCTGCCGGTCGCGGTTCTTTGCGTCCTATTAGGCAGTCCGTCAACTGGCTTGGCCCAGTCCGCCATCATCCCGCCGCCAGCGCCTCCACCCGGATCCAACGTCCCGTCCTCCTCGGAAGTCTCGCACAACGACTCCGATCGCTACGCAACCAAGGATTTCTATCTAATCGTTCAGGACTGGTCTTCGCTCAGTTCGACAAAGCACAACGTGAACCTGCCGCGGGGCGACGGTACCCGGGCGACCTCGGATCTCACGTTTGAGATGAAAGACTCCGTGGTCTGGGGTTTCGGATTCGGCTACAGCTTCAATGAGAACCTTAATCTCAACATTGATTTCACCTTTGGAGAGCCGGACTACACCGCGACGTTTGCCGGTCTTCGGATCGATGGCGAATCCTGGACTACCACGGGAGATATCAACCTTGAGTATAATCTGCTCAAACGCCGGTTCACGCCTTATGTCGCAGCCGGAATCGGTTACTTCTATATCGATACGGGCATTCCCAATGGACCGCCGGAATACTGGGTGTGGTGGGATTACTGGTGGGGCTACACTGCGACGGTTACTCAAAGCACCTTCACCGAAACTTACTTCAGTGCCAACGTCGAAGCAGGCCTGCGTTGGGATATTGCTGAAGGCTTCTTTGCGAAGCTCGGTGTGTCCAGCTACTGGGTCGATACTCACCAGGGCTGGCTCGATAACGTTCACGCCAATCTGAGCATTGGATGGAAGTATTGAGGAAATGTCGTCGACCATGTGCAGGACATGGACGCATGGACTGCCACTGGCTCCCGCGTTACTCGCAATAGGTGCAAACCTTCTATGCGCACCGTATGCGCGGAGCCAGTCAGCCATGGATGCATCGGAAATCGGCACGGCCAACCCCGACGAGTTCATTGATCCTGCGAGGCCGGTTCAGCTAAAAGCCGGCCCGAACAAAGCGGGTAACGAATGGGTTGTCGCGCCTATCCCCAGCTACAATCCCGCTCAAGGCTGGGGAGTAAAACTGATCGGCCAGTACATCTTCAGAGAAAAAGACCAGGCGGCGGATGTGCCGCCTTCGATTCTCGCGGCCGGAGCATTTTATACGGAAGAGCAAAGCTACGGCTACTTCGGCGGCTATCTGGGACATCTTAAAAACGATCAATGGCGGGTGGCGACCGGTGGAGGATACGCCATGTTGCACTACGACTTCTACGGCATCGGCACGGAATCCGCCCAACAAGATCTGTCGATCCCGATCGAGCAGGAGCTCCTCTTCGGACTGACCCAAGGCCTGTATCAGGTATTCCCCAACGTCTACACCGGCCTTCGAGCCATCTACGCCAACTCGGGAATCGTGGCCCACGCCAACCTCCCGGGTTTTTCACCCCCACCCCTTTCAACCAACTTGAGCACCAATTCCATCGGTCCCGTACTTCAGTGGGATACGCGCGATAATCTGTTTTATCCGACGAGCGGCACTGTGCTCAACGCCAGCATCGCGTTCTTTGATGAAGCGTTCGGCAGCGACTACACCTTCAGCATTTCCGAAATTTCCTATAACAACTATCAGACACTCCCCGGCGATGGACGTGTTCTGGCACTGCGTGCCTACGCCCGTTATGCGGGCGGAGACGCCCCATTTTTTGCTCTCAGTCAATTTGGCCAGGGCAGCGATCTGCGCGGATATAAAAATGGCAAGTACCGCGACAAATTCATGGTAACGACGCAGGCGGAGTATCGCCAGCGCCTTGCCGGACGTTGGGGTTTCGTTGTTTTCGGAGGCGTGGGCGAAGTGGCACCTTCGGCCACCGATCTGAACATCGATGACATCCTGTGGAGCGTCGGCACGGGACTGCGCTTCCAGCTCGCCAGGGAAAATCCCATCAACATGCGCGTGGACCTGGCCTACGGCGTGGACGGTTTCGCGAGCTACGTGAGTGTCACCGAAGCATTCTAGGCCAGCCCTTTTCCCCAGTTCAAAATCCATAAAAACCATCATGAAAACAAACTCAGTCCGCTATCTCGGCTCTCTTCTCGGCCTCTGCTCACTACTCATGGCCTTTTCAGGCTGCGCCTCGTCCAGCAACAGCACCGGCACCGGCAACACCACCGCCACCCTGCGCGAACTTGCCACTGATATCGGGCGCGGACGCACCGAACTCGATCTCGCCGTCACCTCGCTCAACGACCTCATCAAGAATCCGCAGCCGGACCTCCGCAAGCAGCACACCACTTTCTCCAATAACGTAAACACCCTCGGAAAGACCGCGGCCAAAGTGGAAAAAACCACCCAGGAACTGGCTTTGAAGAAAGATGCATTTCTCCAAAAGTGGGATGCCGAGCTGGCGAAAATCAACGACGACAGTCTGCGCAAAAAGGGCGTCAAACGCCAGGCCAAGATCGTCGATGAGTTCAAAGACATCTCCGAGCAGTACGAAGACGTGAAGAAGGAATTTAATCCAGTCATGTCCAAGCTGCGTGACATTCAGACAGCGCTCGCCGCGGACCTCAGTGCAAACGGACTCAAGACCGTCTCGAGCATTGCCGAGGACGTCGACGACGATGCCAAGGATCTCGGCAAGTCGCTCGACAAGTTGATTTCCAAATTCAAGGAGCTCGGCGCGTCACTCGAGCCCGTCGTTCCGCCCGCCAAGAAGTAAAGACGCTCGTCAATATCTCGATCGCGTTTCGCTTCCGCAAATCGAACCACGCGATCGAGCCCGGCGAGGCTGCCGTGACGAGAAGCACCGGCAGCCAGTCATCTGAATGAGACCGCTCCTCTCACTTCTCGCTACGATACTGGCCCTGGCTGCGCTTCCGGCCCGCGCCGGCATCGATGAAATTCTGGCGGCCATTCAAAGAAGTGATTTCGATTTCACCCGCAACGAAACCGACGTCCCCTTTGCACAAACCGCCTGGCTTCAGATGGTGTTCCATCCGGACACTGAATTGGAGAATGGCATATGTTTCAGGGAAAACACCCTCCAGCAGGGTGCCCTCGTGCCGGTCTATATCGGCAAGCGGGACATGGTTCTCGTCGGGGAAAGTTTCGAGTTGAGCAAAATCGAAACAACCACCGGCGTGAGCACCACGCAGTCGGTGGTTTCAGCGGGCCCCCTGGCTGCCTGGCTGAGGCAATATGACGAGAACGACCTGTTCGGCGTTTTTTCCGCCCCATTTTTCAGCCGTGAACTTGAATATCACGATTCCTGGGGAACGGAGTGCTTCAGCGGGATCGTCGTCATGCACTGGCAGGAGGCGCACTGGACCTGGCTGTACGGAGCGATCCACGAATACAGCTACGGAAAAAACTTCTTTTATCCCTATGTGGGGGCGATCTGGGTGCCGTCTAAAAAATGGGTGGTCAGCATGCTCGTTCCATGGCCGACCGTTTATTATGCACCGCGCAAAGGCATCATGTTCTCGCTGGGCATTACTCCCGGCGGTTCCTCATATCAGGCCGACGACAGCGGCGCAAAGAGCACCAATTCCCTCAACGCATGGAATGTCACTGCGAGCGCGGGCTGGCGCTTCTACGGGAGGCTCTGGCTCGTCGGAGGCGTTGGTTTCTCCGGCCTCAATCGCATCAGTGTCACCACCGAAACCGATGAGAGAATCATCAAGGCAGACCCCAGCCCCTTGGCGACGCTCTCAATCCAGTTCAGACCTTGAGTTCACGTCCGAAGGAAGTACGAGAGCCAAGCATCGCTGGTTTCGGGATTGATGCTTTGGTTATTGGGTTTTCGTCGGCCCGTCTGAAGGCGCAAGTACCTCGGGAGTGGCGGCCCATTCGGCCACGAGCTTGTAGCCTACCGCGAGCAATGTGGGCCCTATAAAAACCCCGATGAATCCGAACGTCACAGCGCCACCGATCACGCCAAAGAAGATCAGCAGAAACGGCATGGCGCTTCCCTGACTGATGATCCACGGCTTGATCACATTATCCACGCTGCTGACACCAACACCCCAGATCAGCATGAACACGCCCCAGCCGCTGGAACCTTGGTGAAACAACCACAACGACGCAGGGATCCATACCATGGGAGGACCAATCGGCACGACCGAGAGAAAAAACGTCAGCAACGCGAGCACACCGGCGCCGGGAACACCCGCTATCCAGAACCCCACGCCGGCCAGCACCGCTTGCGCCAACGCCGTGCCCAAAATGCCGTACACCACGCCGCGCACCGTGTTCGCGGCAATATCCATGAGATGAATCCCCCGAGCGCCCGCGATTCTCTGGACCACCGCGCCAACACGTTGTCCGACTCCGCCGTCGTCGCGGAATAAAAAGAACGCGATCAGGATACTCAGCGCCATCTCCATCAAACCGCGCCCCAACCCCAGCCCTACCGTCAGAATAAAACCACTCGCCATTTCCACCAACCGCCTGCCGACCTGCATGAGTTTTGAGCTGTCGGTGGCGAGAGTTTGCCAGTACTCGGCCGCTTGTTTGCCGATCAAGGGAAGATCGTGAAGCCACTTTGGCGGCGCAGGCGGACCTTCATCCAGCAGGCGGCGAACAGCGCCAGAAAGTTCACTCACGTTTTCACCCAGCGTCGCCCCCACAACTACAAAGGGTATCAAGATCACGCAGATCATCCCGACGGCCATGAGTGCGGCTGCCAGCGTTTTTCGCCCGCCGAGCAATTTCACCACACGCCGGTACAACGGCCAGCTGGAGACGCTCAGCACCAGTCCCCACAGCAAGGCGGACACGAACGGCCGCATCACCCAAAAGCAGCCGAGAAGAAGGATCACCAGAATGATCCAGCCTAGTTGCTGCTCCAGTTTCGAACGTTGAGGCAGGGTGTTCATGCGCGGTTAGACAGGCTATTGCATGCTCAGAAGCAGGTCTCTTAGCACCTGGTCGAAGTCATCGACTCGAATGGTCCCCAGCCTCGGATGCTCCATGTCGAGGATGACAAAGATCGTGAACGCGAGCGTGGCCGAAAATCCGATACTGTGAATCCAGCTGCGCTCTTTGCAGCCGGACATGCCATGCCCTGCTGTGAACGCACCCGCGCACGACATGAACAACAACATGGCAAATACCACGTAAGGCGGGTGCATCTTCCTCGCCCACGTGCGTGTGGTGGATATGTCGAACATGTCGTTGAGCGCAGGAAGCAGACTGACGGTGATGCTTTGGCCGGCCTTCTTTTCCCCCGAGATCGCGATCTTCCAGATCTCGGTCTGCAACCGGGCACTGAGGGCCTGGGCCTCCGCTACCGCCGCCATGTCGGGTATCTTGTCGTAAGTGCTCAGTCGTGAATCGAGATACTGCCGGAAAAACTCCCGCATCCCCGGCTGCATGTCCGCAGGAAGAAGGTCGATGCGCAGCCACGCGGTGCCGACCTTGTTTGCCTCGTCCACGATGAGATTCCGGCGCGCATCAAAACGCGATGCGGCGCTTTGAAATGTGAAGGCAACCAAAAGGCCAAGCAGGGTGAAAATCGCAGCCTCGATTGTTCCCAAGCCAGATGCACCGCCCGCCATGAGTCGCTCGCGATGAGCAGCGCCTACGCGGCGCCCCCATTCAAGCATCAGCAATAAAAAGGCGAACAGGCCGAAGGCGATCGCGCCCGGTATCATGTCTTCAAAAGTCATCGGTGTACGACATGCGCTCCTCTTCGCGTCAGCATATGATCAACCGCCCAATGCCATGGTCATGGCCACCAGTACCGAGCCGAGAAGCACCATTGCACCACCCCAAGCCCAGGCGTTTCTGCCGGTCATGCGGCCAAACGCAAAGCCCGTGAGAAACAGCATCACGACAGCCACGGCGTTCGACGTGCGCATCGCCGGTTCGATCTCGGTCATGAGAATAAACGGGATAGCCACCGGGAAGGTGGACACGAAGACGATCAGAAGCACACCGAGCGCGCCCATCCAGTCGTCCTTGCTCAACCGCATGCGGGCAGGAGGCTCGGGCAGTTTTTTGACCCGCTCATGGATCGCGTCCAACTCCGCAGGCTCCATCACCGAAGCAACCACCGATGGCAGTGTATCCGAGATCAACCGCCTGGCTTCGTACGGATCCGTTGTTGCTCGCACCGCTTTGAACGTCACGAGCGCCTTTCCCTTCTCCGCCATGCAGCCCATCAGGTACAAGATGCCGTCGATGATGCCCCACGCCAGATTACACCCTAGCGCACCGATAAGCATGATGCGGACATCCTCGCGGCCGGACTCCGCAACACTCAGTGATCCGGTAAATGTCAGCACCATGATCAATCCGAAGAGAACCTCGGACACACGATCGACCGGCTCCAACGGCCGTTTGGTGGATTTGATGGGCTCGTTAGTCATAGAAATTTTTCAACCGCGGTTCATCAGGCCGCCTTGGATGGAAGCATGTAGAGCGTCATCGCGAAAATCGCGTAGACCAAAAGCACAAGGACGCCGACGAACCACGCGGAACGTCCGCTGTTGGTGACGAGCGAACCGGTGAGCGTCGCAATCAACATCATCACGATCGCGCCGGGCCAGAACTGCAGGTCCATCGGCTGCGGCCCGATCACATAACTGAGCAACACGAGCACCGGCGCCACAAAGAGCGCGATCTGCGACGAACTGCCGAGCGCGATACCCACACTCATGTCCAACCGGTTTTTCCGGGCCGCCGAAAACGCCGACGCCATTTCCGCAGCTCCGCCGACAAGTGCCACGACGATGAACCCGACAAAGGCCTGCGACATGCCGAGATCGAGCGCCGCCTGCTGCACCGAATCGACGAATACATGGCTCACCGCCGCCACCAACACCGTGACGACCGCCAGAGTGATCAGCGCCAGCCCGATCGGCCACGGTTCTTCATCTCCATGCCCATGCTCTTCACCAGAAAACATCTCCCGGTGCGTCTTGAGCGAAAACATCATGCCGAGCGCGTAACCAACGATCAGCAAGATCGCCAAACCGAGACTCAGTTTTTGGGTGAACGCCGCTGCCGGCACCGAGTCGGCCTGACTCATCGCCGACGGAATCAACAGCGCGATCGTCGCGAGAAAAAGAAGTCCAGCCTGAAACCGCGCACCCGCCCGGTTGTACTCTTGCGAGTGATATTTCAAACCGCCGAGCAGGAACGATGCGCCAAGCATGAAAAGCGTGTTGGTCACGATGACTCCGGCGATCGATGCCTTCACCAACATGTACTGCCCCGCATTCAATGCGGTCAGCGCGATGACCAGCTCCGTCAAATTCCCCAGCGTGGCATTGAGCAGGCCTCCCACCGCATCACCCGTCTTCGCTGCAACCGATTCCGTCGCATGGCTCAACAGCGCGGCGAGCGGTACAATCGCGAGTATCGAAAAGGCAAAGGCCATCGTGTGCGCCTCCGGCTTCACCTTGTGAAACACAAAAAGTATCGGGACAAAAATCAACAGCCACAGCAGCTTCCGATGGCAGATTTCTTTGATGAGAAGTTTCATGACGCGTCAGTTGGAATGAACGCACTGCGATCAGCCGCGATCGTCACCGATAGGAGATATGGATGAAGCATGGAGGTTGTTTCTGCGCCCTCGCCGCACGAAGCGGCTGCGCGAAATCGTCACGAACGTAGAGCGGTGGCATTCGTGTCGCGGGTGAAAATAACAGAGCGGCGGAAACTACTTCGCCGCGGTTGTCGCTGAGGCTTTGGGCTCCTCGAAACTGCCGCCTAGAGCCAGATGAAGATTCGCGCGCTGCGCGAGTTGTTCGCTTTGCACGCGAAGCTGGGTCAGCTTCATCGAGTAAAGATTCAGCTGCTGTTGCTGCACGGTTCTCAAGTCTACTTTGCCGACGCGATAGCTCGTCTGCACGAGTTCGAGCGCCCGCTGATTGTCGACCACCGCGCGCTCCAGAAGCTGCCTGCGGTCCGCCAGAGACTTCCCGGCGGCCAGGGCATTTTCCACTTCACTGAGGGCTCGCAGCGCCTGACGGGCGTACTGCGCGACCGCTTCCTTTTGCTCGAGAGTGCGAATCTCCACCTGGGTCTTGAGCGCTCCGCCGTCATAGATGGGAGCGATCAACCGGGCGCCAACACCCGCCGTCGGATTTTGAAAATCCTCTTTCAGCTGCAAAATCGCGCTGTCGATCACCGCTACGCTCGCATTCAAAGTAATGCGCGGAAGACGCGCCGCCTTGGCTTCACCCACACGATTGAACGCCGCGGCAACACGGCACTCGGCAGCAACCATGTCGGGACGGCGTTCCAGCATTTCCAAGGGCAGTCCCGCAGGTACTGGTCCCGGGAAAACAGGAAGATCCTGACGCGCCTTCAGTTCAGCAGCTGGATAACGTCCCAGCAGCAACTCCACCGCGCGAAGGCTTTGATCGTGTGCAAATCTGACCTGCTTGGCGATGTCCTGATACGTGCCGAGATTCGCCCGCGCCATCGCGGCATCCTGCTCGGTACCCGGACCAATTTTCCAGCGTTTCTCCGCCAGCGACGCGAGTTCCTCCGCCGATTTGACCATGTCCTCCGCGATCTTCAGCTGAATCCACGTCTCGGTCGCGGTAAACCACCCTTTCGCCATCGTCGCCGCGAGCGATTGCCGGGCAAATTCATAGTCAGCCTGCATGGACCTGAGCGTGGCTTGATACGCATTCCGGCCATACCGCATCCGCCCCCAAAGATCCGGCTCCCAAGAAACACCGAGTGACGCTCCTTGCAGCGCCGAACTCACGTCGCCGCCACCGAGATTCAATCCGCCGGTGCCGAGCAGGTTAACGGACGGACGCATCGCCGCTTTGGCGAGCTCGACATATTGTGCGGCTTGTTCAACGCGCGTGATCGTAACACGCAGGTCCGGATTGTTCGCCAGCGCTTCAGTCACCAGAGCCGTGAGCTGGGGATCATTGAAGGACGTGAGCCAGTCGTCCGCGATCTGACCACTTGCGGCACCCGCCTTCCACGCGTTGGTCAACGGCATGTTGGACAGCGTTCCAGACTGCTCACGAATTTCGGCGGCGGTCGGCGGAGCTTTGGTTGAACATCCCGCAAGCCCGAGCACACAGAGGCCGAGAAGAATCGGACGGACACGTTGCCCGGCTTCCTTCGACATGCGGGGATGAAGAGCAAGCCGCACGCTCATGCCGCTGCACGAACGTGCGGCACCGACCATTTGTCCCCAGATTGTTTTGGGCGAAACCATGAGTGTCCGTGTTCTCAGTGCAGTTTCAGAATCAGCCAATCCACCTTGGCGCCGACACGTATCACCACCTTGCGGATGATGTGAAAGATCTCGCCTTGATCCGTATAGACAGCGCCGGCGCCATGCGCACCGGAAGCGAGAAAGACATCACTGTCTTTTTCATCCACTAGCAAACGCACGGCCAGGGAGTTGGGCGGGATGGGCGCGATACCTGCAGAGTTGCTGGCACCGCCGATCGGCAGCTGCCCCTGAGCCGTCGCCCACATGACCGAGTCCACCTTGCACTTAATAATCCGGCCGGGACACATCTTCATCGCGATCTCAGCCTCCTGCCCCGGTTTGATGCCGCGCACTTCGTTCTGCTTGAAGATGGCCATCACCCATTGCTCGTTTTCGACGAAGGTCATCGCAGGCATCATCGGGAACTGCACAGCCATCGCACCAGGCCGCAGCGCCAGTGAAACCACGGTGCCGTCCGTCGGAGCGTAATAGACGGTTTGATCGAGTTTCCACTTTGCGTCGGCGAGTTGCGCTTCTGCACGGGCGATCTGCGCTTTCACATTGGCCACCGTATCCTGGTCGCCTTCAGGAGTCTTGGCCGCGAGTTTCTCGCGGACCTGGGCTTCGTTTGCCGCCGCGGAAGAAAGGTCGGCTTCGAGCGCGGCCGTGTCCGCCAGGGCCTGTTCGTAGTCAAACCTGTTTCCCGCCCCGGCCTCTGCCAGTTCCTTGTATTGCTGCAAACGCTGACGGGTGAGGGTCAGCTTAGACTTGATTGCCTCTTTCTTGCCGACCGCGGCATTCAATTCCTCACCGAGACCGCGCTGCCCGGCCTCCGCCGTGATGAGCTGAACTTTCAACTGGTTGATCTGCGCCTCGAGCGCTTTTACCTCCAGCGTGTACGGCGTGGGATCGATCTTGAACAAAACATCGCCCTTCTTGACTGGACGATTGGGCTCCACCGGGACTTCCGTGACGAGACCGCTCACGCGCGTGTTTACGGGAACAACATAGTTGATGACGCGCACGTCGTGTGACGATGGTGCGACCACATTCAAGATCAGGATCAAGGCGGTTAACGCGATAATCGGAATCGTGATCACGATCACCTGGCTGACGATATTCCACGGCAGCCACTTGAACTTGAAAAAGATCAACCAGACGAAAAACGAATAGATACCGAGTAGTAGAACTTCCATGGCTCAGGCCTTTCCTTCGCTGGCGGGTTTCGTCGCTGTTTTGCTTTCGATCTCGCTGATGCGCTTTTTCAGCTGCTTGAGTTCCTCTGTCTCGTCTTTGGCAGAGATCTGTTTAGTCTTCTCGCTTCCGTGCACGACTTCGTCGGTCCCGTAAGCCATCTTATACAAGACTGGCTTCGAGTACGCCCACAGCCAGGCAAGCGGCCAGAGCAGTCCGCCAAAAAACAACGAGAGAAGGCACAACGTCTGGATTGCTGCCGTCTGCGGATGGTGCCTTTTTTCCGCGATCTTCTCGGGAAGAATGTGAACCAGCCAGAAAACCACGATGGCCACAATCGGCACGATCGCGAGCACCACCCAAGCCAGCACGTTGGCCACGGTGTCGAGCGTCTCGCCTTTGAAAATCGACGCGTGTGCGGACGACGGCGTAGCGACCAGCAACGCGATGATCGAACTTCGCAGGAAGGGAACCGCAGGCAGCCGCGTGCAGAGGCTGGACAGTGTTGTTTTGGATTTCATAACGCGCTCTTCAATTCGATGTCGCAAAGGATGTTTGGGAGAGAAAATCAGGTGCACCGGGAGAACGACATGTGGCCGGACTGCTTCGGCCGGTGAGTCATGGGGGAAAACCCAAGCTGCATAGTTGGGATCGCGCGCAGCTGACGCTGCGCGCGATGTTTATTTAACGACCTTCTCGGGCGTGATGATTTCCAGCGACACCGCCAGTGGATCAGCGGCGGAGATCACAATCGTGTCTCCGATCTTCAGCTTCTCAAAGACACTCTCGTCCTTCACCGGCACCGTGATGTAACGGCCCAGCGGCCCCTTGATGACCATTGTTGAATTGGACCGGTCCAAGCCCTCAACGGTGGCCACCATCTTGTAGATCTGGACATCTTTTCCGGGAATCGTCGCAGAAGAGGTGCTCGTCTCGAGAATCGTCAGCGGCACCGCTTTTTCCGCCTCCGTTGGTGGCCTGATTTCTCCACCGCCGATCAGGTAGTAGTCGGCCCGAATAGTATCACCGACCTGAACTTTATCGAATGTCTTCAGCTCACGGTCCACTTTGAATGTCACACCACTTCCATACTGTCGAATCGTGAGCTCCCGCTTCTTCGGATCTTTGGCGGAGACCTCTCCGGAAATCGAAACCAGGACGGTGCCCGATTTCTTGACGACCTCGCTTCCGGTGGGCGCCGGCTTTGGTTTATCCTCACCGAATACACAGGTGCTGTTCGGATTCTATCGTGTTTCCCTATTAACCTT
>JASGJB010000067.1:0-44857 GCA_049840895.1 Nibricoccus sp.
TGATATGGATCCCCATCACTTGTGACACCTCCATCTCAGAGAGCCCTCCATCCCTCCATAAGCTTCTGGCTGTGCCACCATGTCCCCTGTTTGGGCGCCTCTGCAGACCTGACCGGGCACCAGTAACCGCCCGGCCAAAAGCGGCCCAGGCGGGGCACCCCCGGTGCGCACCGACACCCCCGCCCTCGCCGGGGCCTACGAGTGCTCACATAACACATCCAAACACTTGCTCCTGAAGAGTTTAGGTTGCGGTTGTAAACAGCATGGCAGTCGTGGTCATGTTTATTTGATTGTAATTCGTGATATAAAAATGTATACCTACAAAATCTTGCTGTCTTGCACTTAAAATGAAAAAATTATAAATAGGGTTAACATAAGGTGGTGATGACAAGTAGTATGTAATTAGCATTGTCGTCATTTGATGTGAA
The DNA here is from genome assembly GCA_049840895.1 of Nibricoccus sp. Lineage (GTDB taxonomy): Bacteria > Verrucomicrobiota > Verrucomicrobiia > Opitutales > Opitutaceae > Nibricoccus. The sequence goes on from JASGJB010000067.1 coordinate 429, forward strand.
TACATTGGGTGTAGCTGCCTCAGCAGTTTGTTTAGCCAAAGCATCATCTGCATCGGCTATAGTAATTCCCTATCCTCAATGCTAACTAATTTCAAAATTTCATCCATGAATCAACGTCCCCCCCATATATTTGGTCTGCGCTGCTTATGCTGCGTCCGTTCTGTCATTTAAAGCAGCAATATCGCTTGTTAAGCGCGTTAATAAGTCTTTATATATCGTTTCCGCGTCATCATATTTTGGAAAAGCCTTGTTTATCACATTAAAAGCATCGGTATAGGGAAGAATGTTGCCATAAGTGGTAATCAAATAGTAAAATGCCGTTACTTCAGTTATGTCAATTTGCGCATGAACATTTGCCAATTGACTTGCATCTGTAACTTGGATATTCTAGCCAAAGTATCGCTGACTTAAATTTTCCAAAAAACATTCAGGTAAAGGATATCCCAGTCTGTCCTCTGGTATGACCTGTAAAAAATATCATACTGGCTCTCATTAAGATATGTCGTTTCCTGCCAATACTGTTCAAAAAAATTAAAAGGATTAAGATTATAATCAGCAGTAGTAAGCAGGTTTGCTAATTGCTGTTGTCCCCTGGTAAGAGAGCTTGATAAGATATGCTTGTCGGGTTCTTGGGGTGCGTTGTTTAGTTTTGTTAAGTCCTTGGTGTATTCGCTCAACAATATCAGGGGAATTGCCGCTATAAATATTTGCTCTGAATGTTTTCATTATTATTTATTTTAATAATTTTTGCCAAATGAGGTTGCTCAAAAATTCACTTTCCATGTTAAGTGAGAAATTTCTTATCTGCGGGATATGATCCGGATTGAAAACCGCTTATATTACCAAAGCTCGTTCCGGCTTCCGGGTCCGCATAAGGCAAATTTTTATGAATTATCCATAAATTATGGCCAATCAGTGAAAGCTGTATTCCTTTTATAGCTTTTATTCGTTCCATCAAATTGTGAGGGAATGAGTAATTCAAAATCACTTCTCTCAGCTTAATGTAGCTGGCATCATATACAAAAGCCTCATCCGGGGCAGTACCAAAACCATAGGCGGCCCCTGCATAATCTGCTTCAGATAGGTAGAATTGGTTTTGCCGTCTTCCGTAACGCCGGGCAAAATAACGCTATCGCCATCTTCAAGAGCTGACCTTTTAGGTTATCGGATTAGCATTGAGACCGGCAATAATAGGATACAAGCCGTCATATTGTCCAAAATCTGATTCAGAGTGAAAATACATTACCGCCCTGCTTCTAATCAACTAAGAAACTCAACGTAATATCCTTACGCGCAGGCCATCTGTTTATGCCGCCAATCCACTTAGGCTGAATGGCTTCCGATGTTTTCGATTTAATGTCCCTGGTCATTTGCAAGTTCATAATACCCATCTGCATCAACAGTTCGCTGTCCGTTTGTATAAACAAAATCGTAGCCTCTCATCTGCCCGTAAGGCTGTCCTAATGGCGCATTCAGGGTTCGTCCAAAGCTAACCGCCGCGAACTGAAGGTTTTTTGCTTCATTACCTGAGCCGTCCGTAAACAACTTTACCACTTCATTGCGGTTTTCCGACCAGTTTACGGTTATGTCCCATTGAATATTTTTCGTTTGAACGGGGGTTCCTCTCTAAAGTAATTTCTACGCCCTTGTTGGTCATTGAGCCTGCATTTTGATATTCCGATGCTATATCCCGTAGCGGAAGAAACGGTTATAGGAATAATATTACTTCAATTGTTTTTGAATTGTAGTACGATGCTGTGAAGCCTAACCTGTTTTGTACAAATGCCATTTCCAAATCTCATTTCTCCACTCTTAGTACGTTCAGGTTCAAATTTGGATTATTTTTATTAGTGTTGTGCATAGTCTATAGGATTTCCGTTGTATGGCGTTAAGATACTATAGGTATCATACACACTATAAATAGGCGCATCAGAGCCAACTACTGCCGCATTAACATCTTAATTTTCCATAGCTTAACCATGGCGTGTTTTTCAGTAATTTAGAAAACACAAAACCTAATGAAGCAGAGGGATAATAATAAGACATTATTGCCTTTAGGTAAGGTAGAAGACGCATCTCGCGAAGCGATGCATCTAAAATAAGAAAATCTTTATACGATAATGTAGCCGTCTATAAGATACCATTTTCATCTTCCTTAATGCCATAGATTCGGCAAGGTGCATCGGGTGTGGCAGACAGGAATTGGTCTAAAGCCCATATATCCGGTAAAGCAAGTCCTCCATTTGTTGACGCAGAAGTAGATTGGCTTCAGAATGCCTCAAATTTGCACCCACCAAAGCGTTCAGATTAAAGGAAGAACCAAGTTCATGGGAATTTGCATAAGATCTATGTTTCTTTCATAAAAATCTTCTAGGTATTTAGAGTAACCGGGAATCCTTATCAAAACCTGATATCGGTTCGTTCTTCCTGTAACTAATGATAGTGATTCTAATGATACTCCTGGCCGTAAACGAGAGTCAATTGGTTGCATCCACCTGGCATTTATATTGCCTATGAGGCGTCTACGATTATCGTTTTTGTAGTTCTCGATATCTGGCAGAATAAAGGTTATCCCAATAAATCGGCGCAGATTTCTCATAAGGGTCACTCCAGTTCCATGTTATATTTTCCAGGGTCCTGAAATACGCCTCTTTTTGCTCCTGCACATCCACATTTGTTTCCCACCATTGCCGGAAGTTATTCATAGGGTTGGGGCTGATGATGGCGAATATCCCGTTTCGTACCTTCCAATTGCAGGAATATCATAATAATTGGCTTTTGCGCCTATGATCAGGTTTTTTCAGACGTCATAACTGGCGCCAAATTGATTATATTTTTTTGATTACTGTTTGGTAGAATGCCATCTTCGTCGTCTCTTGTATAACCAAATTTATAAGAATCATGTGCATACTAATTAGTTACTAATATGCTTTGGGAATTTTACTATGGCTCATTGAAAAAAGTAACGGGTCCATTTTTGTGGCCACCCAGAGGCTTTTCCGTTTGATAATACGCATGTGAAGTGGCATCGTAAGGCATCCGATTGATATACCATGATGTTCACTAAAAGGTAGGAAGAGATGTATCTTCGGTTGTTGGCAATCAATGCCTAACCTCTCGCCCGCCGGTATAACCATAAGACCAAGGGGCAAAGCCAGTTCCGTCATCATAGAACGGGCCATAACGGCACTATATTCATTTTGATATTTAGGGAACGTGCTCTTATCAGTATAGCTTTTTTGCATGCGCTATATTAAGTGTAACATGTAAGGTTATCATAGTTTTTGAGAAGTAATTAAAATAACGCCATCACTTGCCCTTGAACCGTATACAACGTTGCTCGAGTACTTTTCAAATAGATTCTAGGCAATATCATCTGCATTAAATTGGATATGGCTGTCATAATCATACCCACTGCTACCGGCTTGCTGAGAATTACTATTGGTGTTGTTGTTATTAACCGGTGTTCCTGTCAATACAAATAATGCTCTGTTATCTCTCTGTAATTTGATTTATATCCTCTTAAATTGGCATTTCTGCATAACCACCCAAGGTATTGCTTTGTTAAATTTGTAATCCCGCAATTTTACCAGACATGGGTACTTAGTTATATCAAACTTCTGTTGTTGTTACATCAGAACCTGGGAAATTGTTTGTGCAGCATACGGAAGTGTATTCCTGTTTCTTTTAATACCAGCGCTGTTGTTACCACAACATCTGTTATGGAACCTGAATCCGTTAACCGTAACCGTTATTACAGTGTGATCGCCACCGTAATTTCTGTGGAATCTGATACCAACTGTAAAACAACCAATATATCTCCGCTTTTGGCGGAAATAGTAAAATTTGCATTTGCATCTGCAGCAACAGTAATTTTGAACCTTTAAGATTGAACTGTTGCTAATGGAATGGATCTCCGTTCTGATCTTTCACGGTGCCAATTACTTTGCTTTGCGCCAAAGCAACAATGCCTGTAAATAGCAACAGGATAAACATACTTGCTGTTTTTCTCATTTGGACAATTTTTAATTTGCGTGTGAATGAATGAGTAGAGATTATGGCAATGCGGGAAGATAAAATTTGTTGGTCATGATAAAAAATATCAAATGAGCTTATATATAATGGTGATAACGTTATTAGCGCTCATCACCGTTTCTCCACTCTGTGCATTAACCGGGTTTTCATTTCATACATGAGCTTATAATTTTATGTGTGTGTGAACTATATTGAAAAGGAGCAGAGGGGTAGCTAACCTCAGAACTCCGTCTAGCATAAGGAGTTAGACAAAATAGTTTTAAAAAATGCTGCTTAAGGTAGCATTTCAAATACCAACATATATATACAACTAATAGTATATGGACTATGGCGACGCGGCCCCCTGAGCCCAGATCCAGATTTGAGATAGATTCGAGTGATTACGGGTATGTCTGACGGTGAGGAAATCAGAACGGACCAGGGCGCGGATCCTCGACGCGGCGGCGGAGGTGTTCGGCGAGCAGGGCTACTCGGCGCGCCTGGTGGACATCGCCGAGCGCCTGCTGGATGAAGACCGGGACTCGACGGATCACTTCGACTCGTGGGAAGATCTCGTCGCCGAGATCCTCCATCGGGGGATCCAGACGTCGTACGACCGGTTTGCAGGCTGTCGAGGTGCTGCCCAGGATGCGCCGGCGATCGACCGGCTGGCCTCGGTGATCCGGTGCTCACACCATGTCGATCCTGGCAACGGGGGCATAAACCGCATCCGCCCAGGCGCGGACATCGTTCGGGCAGGTGCCGCCGGCGATTGCCAGGCTCACCGTCGCCAGCGAACTCATCCGCGCGTACTGGAACCGGCTGTTCGAGGCGGCTCAGCGCGACGGCGACATTCGGTGATGCCGACCTGTTCGTGATGCGACTTCGTCTTTTCTCGGCGACGAACTGGATCGCCGACTGGTTGCCGCTGGCCGGTCGGCGCAGCCCTGAGTCCATCCACGCGACGGTGGGGATGCTGCTGTTGGTGCCACCAGGGGTTGATCTTCATGAAGTTCATTTAGATCATCATCGTCGCCGCCATGTGGAGATCAACGGCGCCAGCCGTCCGCTTGCGCCTGCGTTCGCTGCTGTTTCCATCACCCGGCCAGGCCAGCGGATGCGTACGTGCACCTGCAGCGCTACGCCCGCTCGACCGTCGAGCACTACCGCTTCGCCGACGTCTCGTTCGCCGACATCGAGGGCGACCAGTACGACGCCGGTCTGGCCCGCAACATCGCCAAGCACGGCCTGGAGAAGTTCAACGGCTTCCTCGCCGACCTGCAGGTGCGGGCACACCCCACCAGGTGGCCACCAAGCTGCTCGACGCCATGCACCGACGCCTGCGTGGTGCTGTTACCGTTGAGTTCGGCGGCATGTCACCCAGGTCGCCGACGCCAACGACGACCTGTTCGGCCAGGCTGCTGGTCTGGCAGGCCCACGACGTGGGCGGCGCCATCGGCGTCACGCACGCCGCGCAGGCCGCTCAGGCCGAGATGGCCTCGAGGTAGCGGTCCAGCGACTCGTCCACTGCGGCGCGGGCGTCGCCGATGACCTTTGAGCCCCCAGGTGAAGCCGTAGAGATCGTCGAAGTCGACGCCGTCGAGGTGCCGTGGAGATCGCCGCCGTGCCACCACAGTGCGCTGCTGCCGGGGAAGTGGCCGGGGAGGTGGACGAGGGTGATGCCGGGCGTCAGCTCGAGGCGCTCGCCGTCCCACGGCTCGATGCGCTCGGACGGTCGGGCGATCCATTCCCGGTCGGCGGCATGGACTGGTGGCATCGGGACGCCGCCGATGCGCAACCGCTCCACTCGACCATCGCCGAGTGCGGGCGGAGATGGCGATCGCGTCGACGTGACCGATCCGCTCGACGGCGTCGTCGGTGACCACGCTGATGCAGTCCACATCACCGTCGCCTCGCTGCGGACCATCGGGCGCCTGCTGCGGGATGGCGAACGACTCGGCGATGCCGACGCCCGGCAACCCGTCGTCGTCCTCGACGCCGGACGTGCAGCCGTTCGGCCAGCTCGGCGTGCAGGTGGTCCAGCGCTGCCCGCCTGCTCGACCAGCCGCGAGCTGGCCGGCGACGTCGGCGTTCTCCTGCTCGACGGTCACTACGGTCTGCACCCCGGCTGCCTTGTCGCCCAGGGCTACGCTGATCGTCGTCGGCGCGACGGCACGTTCGTCGCCGAGGGCCAGGTCACCGCTGGCGCGCCGGGCGTGCTCGTGTCGCAGCGCCGACGGCGGCGTGTCGACCTGCGCACGGGCCGGCCGTACCGTGCCTGTTCCCGGTGGTCGCGTGGCGTCGCGGCGCGTGGTTATGCAGGCGGCACCGCCGGGGTACGGCGGCGCCGGTCCCGGTGGATGCCGACGGCCTCGTCGCCATCCGTCCGCCGGTGCCGTCGACGCCGAGCGGCGCCACCACCCGTTTCCGCACCAGGTGCCGCCACCGGGGTGGTGCTCGCCAACGCCCGCCGCGGCGCGATCGGTCGGCTGCTGGAGGCCTCGGCTTCGGTCTTGCGATGGCAGCGGCCCTCGATCATCGGCCTCGCGCAGCCACTGCTGCGGCGCCTCCGCCGTCGTCGCCCGCGATGAGTCGCGAGCCGAGCGGTTCTGTTGTTGCCATTCCTCGGTCGCGTTCGCCGGCTGCTCGCGCTCGGCCGCGATGAGTTGTGAGGCGAACGGTCCGGCTCATCGCTCATCTCGGCGTGGGCGGCGGCGGGGCGACGTTCGCGGCAGAATCGCCATCGGGTTGAACGGCGGCGACCGTCGAGCGGATGATCAGCAGGCCACGCAGGCCGAGGCCGACGGGTTCAGCGCCCTCTGGTACCCGAGCGCCGTGGCCGGCGATCCCGGTGGCGCCGATGGCGGTCGTCGGCCGGGAAGACGTCGACGATCGAGCTGGGCACGTCGGTGCTGGACGAACACGGCCCACCCCGTGCTGCAGCTGACGAATCCGGCGCCCTGGCGGCGGCGATGACCATCGGGTCGCCCCGGCTTCACGCTGATCGGGCTGGTCGCACGCGCCGGTGATCGAGGGCATGTTCGGGATGTCCTACGTGATGCCTGGTTGGCACACCGAGGAGTACGTCGAGATCGTCGCCGCGCTGCTGCACGGCGAGGCGGTCGACCAGTCGGGTCGGTCCAGCTCGACGCTGCGCGGCGTGCCCGCCAAGCTGCCCAACCCGTGCAACTGCTCGTCGCCCCGCCGGCGCCACGGTTGCTGCGCGTCGCCGGCGCCGTCGCCGACGGGACGATCCTGTGGATGGGCAACGCCCGTCGTCGAGTCGCACGTCGCCCCGCTGATCAACGCCGCCGCCTCGAGGCCCGCCGGGGCGACCGGCGCCGCGCATCGTCGCCGGCCTGCCGTTGCCCGCGACGACGACGTCGACCCAGGCGACCGTCGCCGCCAAGCAGTTCGCGATCTACGGCACGCTGCTGATGTACCAGCGGATCCTTGCGCATGTGGTGTTGACGGCCCCGCGGAGGCGGCGATCGTCGGCGACGAGGCGGCCGTCGCCAGCCAGCTGCAGGGCCTCGTCGATGCCGGCGTCACCGACATCTGGGCCTCGATCTTCCCGGTCGGCGACGACGCATCGGGTCCGCCGTCGCACCCGCTGTCTGCTCCAGCTTCGCCAACTGAGCTTGTTCGTGCTCGGGTCGCAGTAGAGCAGGGTCTCCCGTCGCCTGCCGTGCTCGTCGCCTCCGCTGCGCTTTGGCGCTCGCCGCGGTCCTTGGGTCGCTCGTGAGCTTTGTTCGTGCTCCGGTCGGGGCAAAGCCCCTCCGTGCGCCTGCCGGCTCGACGCCTCCGCTGCGCTTTGGCGCTCGCCGCGTCTCGATTCGCTGGTGTCACTGGCCCTCAGGTCGCCTGAAGGTCTGCCTACCGGTCGGAGTGTAGAGTATCGAGCTGGATCCGTCAGGCGCCGGAGAGCGTCAGGGCGGCGGCGAGGCGGGGGACGAAGGAGTGGCTGAAGGGGTTGGCGCCGTCGGCGGCGATCACGGCGAGGTAGGCGGGCAGGCGCCACAACTCGATGCGTGCGGTCGCATCGGCGGCGATCGGGCGCACGTCACGGTAGCCGTCGAGCACGTCGTCGGGCACGGGCCGGAAGATGCCGAGCATCGCCAGGTCGACCTCGGGATGTCCGAAGTACGGCGACACGTCGATCAGCGCCGCGCCGCCCGGCGTGCTGACGAAGTTGTGCTGCTGGGCGTCGCCGTGCAGCAGCGACGGCACCGGCTCCGGGCCGGCGACCGAGTCCAGCCGGGCGACGAGGTGGTCGAGCCGTCGATCGAGCGTGGGCGGGAGATGACTGCCTGCGGCGCCGCCGCTCGGAACGGTTCGATCCGCCGTTCGTGGAGGAACGACGCCCACCCGCCGGCAACGGGACCGTTCGGCTGGCGCAACGGTCCGAGGAAGCCGTCGAACGCATCCGGCCCGTCGAGGCCGAACGACGGGCCGGTGACGCCGTGCAGCTGGGCCAGCGCTTGGCCGATCACCCGCCACTCGGCCGGTCCGCGCCCTTGCCGGGGTGATCTCCGGCAGCGCCTCCAGCACGAGCACGGCGCAGTCGCCGGCGGTGACGATGCCGGCACCGATCGGCGATGGCACGAGCACGCCGGCATGTCGTTGCACATGCAACAACCCGCGCTGCTCGGCGTCGAACTGCTCCGTGCCGTCCACCGCGGTCGACAGCTTGGCGAACACGTCAAGTCCCTCGCCGCGCAGGATCGCGGACGGGTGCGAGGCGCGATCACCGAGGTCGACGATAGTACCTGCCGTCCACGGCCGACCGAGGTGCGTGGACACGGAGGCGGCGATCGCCTCGGCGACGTCCGGCGGCTCAACGTGTGCACGACCGCATCCTCGCCGACCGGTCGGCATCCCGCGTCCCCACCGCTTGTTACGTTCGGGCGATGGTCGGGTCGGTGACCCTGCACTTCCATCCCGAGCGTGGCGCGGAGGGATCGACGGTCATCGACCGCTTGGTCGTCGACGGCCGCTACCGCAGCCAGTTCGAGACCGGGACGAGCAACGGTGGCCTCACCGTGTTTCCCGGTGGTGACCGCTGGCGGTGGGAGAGCCGCCTGTTCGATCGGCGCTACCATGACGCACCCGGAGCATCGCGGCCGGTGTACGGCTCGTGGAACCGGCGAGGCGACGCACATGGCGGCTCGCCGCGCTTCGGGTCGGCGTACCTCAGGCTCCGCGAGGACGTCGTGGAGCGTTCGATGTTCTGCTTCCCGATAGCGTGTTCGAGCCGGCCCTGTTCGGCGGACTGGGACGGCCCCCCCCAGTGTGTGCAGCGGATGCCGCCTGGGCTCAGATCACCCTCACGACTACGTCGAGGTGCAGGTCCACGGTGGTGTCTCCATGCAGCGAGATGTCGAGGCGGTGGTGCTCGATCCGTGCTTTCGCTCTGCACGCCCGTCGCGGCGGCTGCACAACACCTCCCCTGCGACGTCGAGTACCACCCTGGTTACGTCGCCCGCACCGCGGACCTGGACGAGGTCGTTCCCAACGCCCAGGGCGGTCCAGCTGGCTGGTGCGCTCGGCGTCGTCATCACGCCCACCGACGTCGGCGCCGCGGCGAACGCGGGCGTTCACGACGCGGAGGTGCTCAAGCACGTCTGGCATCTGCTGGCCCGCTTCGGGCGGCTCGACGCCGGCCGGGTCACCTACATTCCGGCGATCTCCATCGCGGAATGGTCGGCGACATCGAGATCTGCTACGAGACGCTCGGCGACCGCAGCGGGGCAGCCGCTGCTGCTGGTCCACGGGCTCGGCGCTCAGCTGATCGGTTGGGCCGACGAGCGGCGTCAGGCGTTCGTCGACGCCGGCCGCTTCGTGATCCGCTTCGACAACCGCTGACGCCGGGAACGTCGATCTAGCTGCTGCGTTGTTCCACCTCCCCGGTGATGGCCGCGTGGGCCGGGGACGGCGAGATGCCGGTCGTGCCGTACCTGCTGTCCGACATGGCCGCCGATGCCGTGGCCGTCCTCACGCCGGCGCCCGGGGTCGAGCGGGCCGACGTCGTCGGCGATTCGCTCGGCGGGATGATCCAGACCATCGCGATCCAGCACCCGGACCGCGGTCCACGCCGACGTCGATCATGTCGACGATCCGCGAGCCGGCGTTCCACCCAGTCGGTCCCGGAGGTGGGCGTGCGCGTTGTGCCTGCTGACGGCGATCCCGACTGACCGTGACGGCGCGGTCGCGGCCACCGTCGAGCGCTCGCGGTCATGTCCAGCACGCGGACTTCGATCCCGAGGAGGGCCGTGGCGCGCACCGGCGCGGCGATCGATGACATGTTCTTCCCGGCAGGGCACGCTCCGCCAGACCGCGGCGATCTGCGGCCTCGGGCTCCTGCTGATGCCGCGTTGCGCGGCCTGCGGGTGCCGACGCTGGTGATCCACGGGACGTGCGACACGCCTACATCCTTCCCATCGGCGGCGAGCGCACCGCCGTCGGGCCATCCCCGGCGCCAACCTGCTGCTCGTCCACGACATGGGCCACGACCTGCCCCGGCCGCTGTGGCCGCTGCTCACCGACGCGATCCTCAGCCACATCCGCCACGCGATCGGCTGAGCGACGCTCGGCGGTCGGGCTCCGGGTTTGTGTCGTGACACGAACTCACGTCCGTTCGTGCGCCGACACAGATCCGGGTGAGGCGGGCTGTGAGGCGATGCACCGGTGTTTGCGTCACGACACGAACGTGCGCTCGGTTCGTGCGCTGACGCAAACGACGTGATCGGCGTCCGGCCAGGCGACCTCGCGCTATGAGGTTTGCTCTACATCGCGCCGATAGCGTCGCCCGCCTATGCGTCTACCGCCTCGACGCTCCGCTCTCCTCGCCGCGGTCGCGGTCGCCGCCGCCCCGTCCTCGCCGTGTGCGGTGGCGACGGGGGTCTCGGCGACGACGCGGCGACCATCGCGCCACCGGGTCGGCGCACCAACCGCACCGGCGCTGTTCATCACGGAGGCATCGACGGCCACCACGGCCGCGTCGATGATGGCTGCCCCGAGCACCACGGTCAGGCGGACGACGACGACCGTCCCCGGTCCGCACGTCGTCACGCATGCGATGGGCGAGACCGAGGTCCCCGGCACGATCACGCTGCTCGTCGTCCTCGACTCGTCGTTCCCTCGACGCGGTCATCGCCCTCGGCGTCACGCCGGTCGCCGTACTCGAGGCCATTCGCCGGCGATGGGCTGCCCGCGTACCTCGGCGACGCCACGGCGCAGGTCCAGCTCGTCGGGCAGACCACCGAGCCGAACCTGGAGCAGATCGCGGCGATGCGGCCGGACCTGATCCTCGGCGCCAAGGTCCGCCACGAGGCGATCTACGACCAGCTGAGCGCGATCGCCCCGACGGTGTTCAGCGAAATCCTCCCGGCACGAACTGGACCGAGCAGGTCCGCCTCACCGGCGAGTCGCTGAACCGCTGGTTGGCCAGCCTCGCCGGCCTGCTCGCCGACTTCAACGCGCGCGCTCAAGGATGTCGGCGCCGGCATCGGCGTGCCGGGCACGTCGGCGGTGATCGTCCGCTTCATCCCCGGCCAGATCCGCCTCTACGGCCCGGCGACGTTCTCCGGTTCCGTGCTCACCGCCGTCGGCTTCGACCTCGGCGACAAGGGCTACGACCCAAGCTATGGCATGGCCGTGATCAGCGCCGAGCAGGTCGAGGGCTCGAGCACGACGCGATCTTCGCCACCAACCCGGAGGTCGAGAGCGGTGGAGCGACGAGCACCGACCGCGGTGCCGTCGCCGTGGTCGGCGCTGCCCGCGGTGCAGAACGGCAGGCAGTTCGACATCCTCGACAGCACGTGGATGACTGGCATCGGCGTGATCGGAGCGAACGCGATCCTCGACGACCTCGAAGCCAAGCTCGGCGACGGCGAGGCGCGGCGACGGCGAAGCTCGGCTGTCATCGTAGCTACCGCTGACGGCGAGGCGCTGAGCAGCGGCAGCCGCCGCCCGCCAAGGGCATGCTCTCGCCGATGTCGCTCGCCGATCCGCACCCGGCAGCGACCGCCGTCTTCGAGCCCGGCGGGTTGGCCGTCGCCCAGGCTCACCTCCGCCGCCGCTTCCCGTCGTTCGACCCGGACGGCTCGTTCGCCGAGCTGCGCGCCACCGAATACGGGCGCCTCGACGACACCGACCAGGTGTACCTCGACTACACCGGCGGCGGTTCGATCGGCTCGGAGCTTCGCGCCTTCGCGTCTTTGCGATTCAAGATCGATTGTTATGCTTCGGGGTTTTCGTGGTGGTAGACTTCCCAGCCGAGGTAGCGGGTGAAGGCTTCTTCGAGGATGGCGGCGGTGTGCGAGGCGTTCATGACGACGTGGTGCTCGAAGCCTTGGCGGCAGATGTGGTGCATCAGCTTCTGGAGTTTCGGAACCTGGGCGACGGCGCGGTTGCCGAAGGTTTTGAGTTCGTCGTTGGTGAGCTGGCCCTGGCCGACGTAGGCGCGGATGATGCCGCTGGTGTCGTCGGTCGTGATGCGGCCGTAGGTGAGCGGGTTGGCGGGCGTGCGGCCGTCGAGGGCGCCCCAGGTGTTTTCGACGCCGAGGGTGGACCCGAGGATGGGGGCGTTGAGGACCTTGATGTCGGGGAGGAAGGACTTGGCCCAGTTGCCGCAGTGGAAGAGGACGCACTTGTCGTCGGTGTCGCCGTAGTTGTTATTCCAATCCACGAGCGCGCTCGGGGAGAGCGAGGCGAGCTGCATGGCGTACATGGTGAGCACGCCGGTGACGTCGACTTCGCAGGCGCTGGGCAGGAAGTTTTCGGACATCATGCTCATGCTGGTGCAGACGTTGCAGCCGTGGTTGGCCTGCACGGAGGTCCAGCACTGGATGGCGGTGGCGTCGAGGTGGTTGGCGGCGACGAAGTCGTCGAGGACGACGCCGAGGCGGGCCATCTGGACGAGCTTCGCGGGCGGGACGGCGGTCGCGTTGGCGTAGCCTTTGATTTCGTCGATCTTGCCGGTGATGCGTTTGTCGGACTCGCCGATCTTGGCGGCGGCGCCGAGGATTTCGGAGAGGTCGACGGTGGTGACGCTGATGCCGTTGCGCTCGAGGATTTTTTCCGAGTAGCGGACGGTATTGAAAGCGCCGGGACGGGCACCGACGGCGCCGATGCGGACGCCGCGGAGACCGCGGACGACGCGGCAGACGCCGAGGAATTTATTCAGGTCGGCGCGGAAAGTGGGGTCGGTCGGGCGGACGACGTGCTTGGTCGTGAGCGAGTAGGGGATGCCGGCCTGACGGAGATTATTGCAGACGGAAATTTTTCCGCAGAAGGCGTCGCGGCGGCGGATGACGTCGAGGCGGTCGAGGTCGTCGGGATAACCCTGGATGAGAACGGGGACGTTGAGGCCGGCGATCTTGAGGGTGTCGGCCACGCCTTTTTCGTCGCCGAAGTTGGGGAGGACGACGAGGACGCCGCCGATCTTGTCGCGGTTTTTGCGGAAGAGGTCGGCGCATTTGCGGGCGTCGTTGTGGGTTTCGACGCCGCCGAGCTTGGAGTCGGCCGGGTCGAGCATGATGGCGTCGATGCCGATTTCGGCGAAGAGCTTGGTGAAGTCGGCGCGGGCTTCGCTGACGAGCTTGTCAGGGAAGAAGTCGCGATTGCCGAAGAGGACGCCGAGGGAGAAGGGCTGCTGAGGTTTCATGGAAGAGTGAAGTGGGAGGGGTGAAGAGTGAAAGGGGATAGGCGGAGATCGGAGGGTTGAGACAGGATTTACTGGATAAACAGGATTCGGACAGGGTGCGGTGCCAACGGGCTGTCCGGGCGCTTCGTTTGGGGCGGAGCGCTTGAGCCCGGACAGGTCAGAAGGTGGGCTTAAGGAATCATATTAAAGGAGTTTTTCGGCTGTTTCTTCCCGGAAAAATGGGGTTTCTTGCGGGATCCTAAGATGGCTACTGGCACGCAAAATTCGAAGAAGACAGACAGCCGTACGAGTGTGCGGCGTGGGAGTGTGAGAGGAAATGGTGTCTCGCGAAGGGGCGAAGGGGGCGAAGGTGGGGAGCGTGGGGGCGGTGGCGCGGTGTCGTTTGATCCGGGGAGGAAAGACTTTGAGCCGTATGGACTGACATGTGTGCGGTGGACGCCTTCGCCGATGCGGCGGCCGGATCATCACAATGAGATCGAGCTGAATTTATTGGAGTCGGGCTGGGTGACGTACCTGCTCGGCGGACAAAAGGTACGCGTGGAGGCGGGGAGGCTGGCGGTGTTTTGGGCGGCAATTCCGCATCAGATCGTGGAGTATGGCGAAGGGACGCGGTACTTCGTGGCTACGATTCCGTTCGCGTGGTTTTTGCAGTGCCGGCTGCCGGAGGCGATGGTGCGGCGGTTGTTGCGCGGGGAGTTAGTCGGCGGGCGGCCGGAGACGGCGGAGGAAGTTGCCGAAGATCGCGCGCGCTTTTTGCGTTGGGAGAAAGATCTGAAGCAGAGTGGCGATGAAGCGCGGCGGATTGTGATGCTGGAGTTGGAAGCGAGATTGCGGCGGATTGCGATGACGGCGGGAAGTGATGATGGAGTGTCTCGCGAAGGGGCGAAGGGCGCGAAGGTGGATAAGCGCGGGCGGAGCGTGGGGGCGTTGCAGGGAACGGAGTTGAACAAGGTGGAGCAGATGGCGTGTTTGATCGCGCAGCGGTATCGCGAGCCGCTGACGGTCGAGGAGATCGGGCGGGAGGTGAAGCTGCACCCGAATTATGCGATGGGACTTTTTAAGAAGGCGTTTGGGACGACGTTGATCGATTACGTGACGCATCACCGCGTGTCACATGCGCAGCGGTTGCTCGCGACGACGGAGGACAAGATTGTGGAGGTGGCGTTCGGGTCGGGGTTCAATTCGCTGAGTCGTTTCAATGAGGCATTCCGGCGTGCGTGCGGATGCACGCCGCGGAGTTATCGGGCGCAGCATGCGTTTGAGGAGTGAGTGCGTCGGAGCGGAGGTGGAGGAATTCACCGTGGAGGCGCTGAGAGCGCGGAGGCAGGAGGGGCGGAATTTTTAGACAGGATTTCAGGATTAATGGGATGAGAAGACTATTGGTCGGAAAAACAGGTGGAGGAATGGGTGGACCGTCATGGGACGTCCGATGAAGTCGGGGTTGCGCGGGGCGATGTAGAGAGTCAGACGATGCGGCGTGAAAAACTCCCGCGTGTTCCGTGTTGTTTCGCTGCTGATGGTTTTGACCTGCGGTGTTGGTGCGTTTGCGGCGCCGGCTGAGATCTGGGTGTCGCCAACGGGCGATGATGTGGCTGCGGGGACGGCGGAGAAGCCGATGAAATCGCCGTGGCTGGCGGTGCGGAAGGCGCGCGATCTTCGGCGTACGGGCGATGCGGCGGCGATGGGCGAGGGCGTGAGGATTTTGTTGAAGGGCGGCGTATATGCGCTGGAGGACACGATCAGATTGCGGCCGGAGGATGCGGGGACTGAGAAGGCGCCGACAGTGTTTGAAGCGGCGAAGGGTGAGCGGCCGGTGTTGAGCGGTGGTGTGGCGGTTTCCGGCTGGCGGAAGGCAGACGGTGTCGCTTCAGAAAAATTTCCAGAGACGGTGCGCGCGAATTTGTGGGAGGCGGATGTCCCATTTTTCCAAGGACGACCGGTGGAGATGCGGCAGCTTTGGGTGAATGGCCGCAAGGCGGTGCTTGCGCGGGCGCAGAACGGAGAGGACATGGAGCGGTTGCTTGAGTGGGATCGCGTGAAGGAGACCGCGACGGTGCGTGCGGCTGCGCTGGGCGGTGTGACGGAGGCGGTGCGCGGGCTGGAGATGTTGATCTTGCAGCAGTGGGAGATCGCGATCCTGCGGGTGAAGAGTGTTCGCGTAGACGGCGAGAAAGCGGTACTGACGTTTCACTCACCGGAGAGCCGCATCCAGTTCGAGCATCCGTGGCCGCAGCCGATCATGAAGGAGGGGAACAATGCGCCGTTTTTCCTGAGCGGGGCGGCGGTGTTTCTCGATCAGCCGGGCGAGTGGTGGGCGGATGAAAAGGCGGGGAAGGTTTATTACGCGCCGCGTGAAGGTGAGCGCATGGAGTCGGTCGACGCGGTGACGCCGGCGCTTGAGACACTCGTGGAGATTGGCGGATCGCTGGAGAGGCCGGTGACGCATGTGACGTTTCGGGGGATCGAGTTTGCGCATGGAGCGTGGACGCGGCCGGGACGTGCGGGGCATGTGCCGCTGCAGGCGGGAATGGCGATGACGGAGTCGTACAAGCTGACGCCGAAAGGCACGCCGGACTGGCGCAGTCTGGACAATCAAGAGTGGCTCTCGCGGATGCCGGCGTCGGTTGTGGTGCGCAATGCGGCGAACGTGCGTTTCGTGCGCTGCCGGTTCGAGCGTGGCGCGGGCACGGGGCTCGATTATGTGAAAGGCACGCAGGGCGGCGCGGTTGAAGGTTGCGTGTTTCGCGATCTGGGCGGCAGCGGGTTGCAGCTCGGAAGTTTTCAGGACGAAGACGAGGAGTCGCATCTGCCGTATACGCCGGAAGACAAGCGCGTGGTGTGCTCGGGCACGCGGATCGCGAATAATCTCTTCACGGATTGCGCGACGGAAGATTGGGGCTGTGTGGGGATTGCGGTGGGTTACGCGCGGGAGATCGCGATTGAGCACAACGAGCTACACAATCTACCTTACACTGCGGTGAGCGTGGGCTGGGGCTGGACGCGTTCGGCGAATACGTCGGGGAAGAACCGCGTGGTGGCGAACCGGATTTTCAACATCGCGACGCGCATGGCGGACACGGGCGGCATCTATACGCTGTCGGCGCAGCCGGGGACGCTCGTGGCGGAGAATGCGATCTGGGATGTGAAGCCGGGGCCGTGGTCGCACGACAAGGCGCACTGGTCGTACGTTTACCTGGATGAAGGCTCGGCGTTCATGACGGTGCGCGACAACTGGTGCCCGGAGGAAAAATTTCAAAAGAACGCGAACGGGCCGGGAAATCTTTGGGAGACGAACGGGCCGCGCGTACCGGAAGAAATCAAGTCGCGCTCAGGGCTGGAGGCGGCATTTCGGGATTTGAGAGGCGACTGGATGTGGCCGGCTTTCGATCATTCGTGTGTCACGTTTCGCCATCGACGGGTGTAACTTCGCATGAGTGACCGAAATTCAGAACTCCTGCAGGCGTACACGGAGCAACGCTCCGAGGCGGCATTTACCGAGTTGGTGCGCAGCAATCTCGACATGGTTTACGCCGCGGCGCTCCGGCAGGTTCGAGATCCCCATCTTGCCGCAGACATTGCGCAAGGTGTGTTCATCGATCTGGCGAAAAAAGCGCACCGGCTTCGGACGCATCCGGCGCTTGTCGGGTGGTTGTTTAAAAGCGTGCGGTATGCCGCCGCGAAAACCGTGCGTGGTGAAGCGCGGCGCAGAACGAAGGAGCACGTCATGAGTCTCGAGGAGGCAAACGCGTGCGATGACGTTTCAGCGGACTGGAATCAACTGGCCGGTGTGGTCGACGATGCGCTGGACGATTTGGATGAACGCTCACGAACGGCGATTCTGCTTCGTTTCTTCAAGAATCTCTCGTTTGCGGAAATCGCCGCCGCACTTCAGACTACTGAGGGAAACGCGAGACAGCGGACCGGTCGCGCACTCGAGAAACTGGAAGCAGTCTTTCGTCGTCGTGGAATCACGTCCACGTCGTCGGCGCTGGCGGTGATCCTGGCGGCGCAGCCGGTGGTCGCTGCTCCGGCGCAGGTGATGAGCAATGTCACCGCGGTTTCGGTGTCGTCACTGGGCGTGGTTGGAGGAGTGTTGGGTGGAGTTGGCTTCGCGAAGTTCGCGTTCATGACTGGCGCGTTGGCGGTGGTGATCACGGCCACCTATGTCGGATTGCACTCGATCGATACTCAGGCGGTCGGAGCAGACGCCGGAGCTGTCACTGAAATTCAGACGCCGGTACAGCCGAGCAGTCCGGCGGCAAATGATCTCCCTGTCGTTGCGGAAAATCGCACGAGTGAACCACTGGCGCTCACGGAAGTTCCCTCACCGCGTCTCGCGTCTCGCAAAAAGACGGACACGCCAGAAGCTAAAGAGGCGAGGCAGCAAGCACGGCAGGAGGCGCGTCGTGCGACCCAGACGCGAGAAGCGGTTACCCGGCGGCTTACTCCTCTCTTTGAGCAACTCGACCTTCCAGCCGAGACGAGAGAGCGCCTGATCCAACTCGGTGTCGAGGGTCACGAAATGGGCCGTGATGTTGCGATCGGGAATGCTCTGACGGGACGGGACACATCGCAGGAGGACTATATCGACTGGACCCGCGCAGCGCGTGCCGAGTCTTATGGTCAGGTGCGGGCTTTGTTGGGCGAAGAGGGCTTTGCCGCTTTTCTTGAGAACGAACTCCGGTACCAGCAGGACGCCGTCATTGAACACGTCCAAAAACGTTTGGGCGGGAAAGGCGGCGAACTTACGCCGGACCAGGCGAACAGTCTCGTGAACATCCTGCGCGAGGAACAAACGTTCGTGCTCACCGATGAGACAATTCAAAGTGCTTCGGCGTTCCTTTCTCCTGAGCAGATCGAAGAGCTGCGCGTAGAACAAACCCGGCAAAGCTTGGGCGTGAACAAGCCAGGCATTCAGAAAGCGATTAAGCGCAATCTGCCAAAAGATCAGACGCCTTAAGCGGAATTACGGGGACTGGGCGGATTCCAGAAAGCCGCAGAGGCGGGCGGTGTTGCGGATGAAAACCTCGGTTTCGATCCACTCGGTTTGATTCGGATCGATGAGTTTTGCGGAGCGATTGGTGATCCAGAAACCTTGCGGATTGAGGGACGTGAGGAGCGAACGAATACCGGTTGCGAGTCTTTTGGGATTTGCCCGCATGGCTGGAGGAATGGTGAAGGGCTTGGGGTGTTTCGCGAGCCAGGCCTCACGTCCGACGGCCGAGACGTTGTTGTAGTAGTCGATCGACTCATTGATACCGTAGCCGCCCTGCCAGCCGTAGCCATGGCGACGCTCCTCACTGATTTCCTCGAGTGTGTAGTGGATTTTTTTGTCGCGATCGCCGTAGATGGGTTTGTCGGTACCGAGTTCGTAGAGACGCGCCCAGCGGCCGGGAGAAATTTCGTGCGCGCGGAGCCAGGTGATGGCGGGAGGAATGGGCTTCAGGTATTTTTCGTCGCCAAACTCAAGGTAGAGATCGACGAGCAGGCGGATGATGCCGGAGCTTTCGCTCGTGGTGATCGACGGAGGCTCGAAGGCGCGGGCCCATGCGGGCTGGAGATTCTCGTCGTACTGCTGCGCCCAGAGCGGCTGGGGCTGCGGAAGCTGTGCGAGAATCAAGTAATCGGCTCCACGGATGGCGGCGTCGCGATACGTGGTGTTGTTCGTGCGGTGCCAGGCGTCGATCAGCGTGAGGAGGAGGTCGCGGTGGGCGTTGTCGTTGAAGGTGTAGTGGGCGTAGTAGGAGCCGGTCGGTTGTTCGCGCGGGTAGTCGGTGGGAATCGAGGCGGGTTTCACCGGATATTTTGCGGGATCGTGCGGATGTCCGTCCCAGCGTTGCGGCCAGGCGCCGTTGGGGTATTGCGACTCGAGGAGTTTTTTCAGGCCATAGTCGAGGCACTCCTGAATTTGCGCGTCGCGCGGATCGGGCGCGGTTTTGGCGACATCGAGGTAGGCGAGGAGAAAACGGAGTGCGGATTGAGTGTTGTTGTCGTCGTAGGTGGAACTGTTGTTGCGGCCTTTTTTTGAAGCGGCAGCGGTTTCGCCGGTGCGGTCGCGGTAGTTCCATTCGGCGCGGTGGGCGGGATCGAATTCGATTTTGTAGTCCCAACCGCCGGATTCGAGCTGGCCGCGGACGAGGCTTAGCGCGGCGTCGCGAGCGAAGGAGAGATAGAGGGGATCGTGGGTGACTTCATAGGCGCGGAGAAATGCATGGCCGACGGACGGTGTGCCGGGGGGCTGGATCCAGACTTGGGTGGAAGTGGCCGGGCCTTCGCCGCCGCGGATTTTCAGATCGGGCGAATAGCGCCAGAGGTAGCCGCCTTCGGTGGAGATGGAATGGAGGGCGCGGGCGGATTTTTCGAGAGTGGCACGGGTCTCGTCGGCGGTGGCATCCGCAGTCGCAGGTGCGGCGAAAAGTGGCGCGATGAGTGCGACAGAAACGAGAGCGACGAGGGGGCGGATGAGACGGTTCATGCAGGCAGGGCGGGTGTGCTGAGTATGACGTTTGGGAACGCAGAACGTTTCGCAGCTAATGATGGGTGCCCGGTGGATGCGCATAAAAAAGCCGCGCTCGGGTGAGCGCGGCTTGATGAAAGGCGATAGGAGGGCGGTTTACGCGAGGCCGTTGATTTTGAAGGCGAGGACGTGGCGGCTGGGTTTGGTTTCGGGCAAGGCGATGCGGAGGCCGGACTCGTTGTGAGTGAACTTGAGAGGCTCGCCGTGGCCGAGGAGGGAGACGCGCTGGATTTTTCCGGAGACGTGGTCGCGGCCGAGGGCGAGGCTGGGGATGATGGCTTCGCGTTCGGGAACGCCGGTGACGAAGGCGAAGAGGTCGTTGCCTTTTTTCGTGTAGCGTACGTCCTGCTCGTCGAAGTCCTGGCGAAGTGACTCGTTGTACTTAACGGTGGGGTCGTTCTTGATTTTGCTGCGAGGGCCGTCGCCAAAGATTTTCCAGGGGCGGGTGGCGTAGATGCCTTCGCCGTTGGTCTTCATCCACGCGGTGATGTCGGCGAGGATGGCGAGTTCCTGGTCGTCGAGCGTACCGTCGTTGCGGAGCGGGAAGTTGAGGAGCAGGCAGCCGTTGCGGCTCACGGTGTCGACGAGCATGTCGATGACGCGCTTGGGCGTCTTGTAGAGATTCTTTGGGTCGGAGCCGAGCTTGCGGCGGTCGTAATGCCAGCCGCCGACGCAGGTGCAGATCTGCCACGGGCGCGGCCAGATTTTGTCGGGGACGGCGCGCTCGAAATCGAGGACGCATTCAGACTGCTCGGTGTCTTCGATGCGTTTGCTGGTGTAAACGGTGTCGGCTTTGCCGCCGGTTTTGCGGACACTGAGATTATAGAGGTGGGCGACGAGGCCGAGGCCGTATTCTTCGAACGGGATGTGGCCGTCGCAGTAAACGATGTCGGGCTCGAATTGGTCGAAGAGGTCTTTGATGCGGGCGAAGTAGTGTTTCTTCCACGCCTCGGTGAGATTGGTTTCGTCCCAGTCGAGTTTGCGATCCGGGTAAGGATATTCCGGATAGAGATCAGTGAGTGACTTATCGATGCCATCGTAAGGGACGTCCTTGAGATCGCCCTTGGTGTCGGCGCCGCGGCAGACGGACATCCATTTGGGCGAAGGCCAGAGATGATCGCTCACGCCGAAGCGGAGACCGTGTTTGCGCGTGGCGTCGTGGAGAAGTCGGACGATGTCTTTCTTCGGGCCGACCTTGGTGGAGTTCCAATGCGGCTGATGCTTCGAGTCCCAGAGGTCGAAATTGTCGCAGTGGACGCCGAGGGCCATGAAGTATTTCGCGCCCGCTTCCTTGTAGAGACCGAGGAGGTGGTCGGGGTCGAAATTTTTTCCGTTCCAAGTCGGAAGGATGTCCTTGTACCCGAACTTCGACGGGTGGCCGTAAGTGGCGACGTGGTGTTTATACTGGTCGGTCTTGTCGATGTAGATGTTGCGCGCGTACCAGTCGCCGAACTCGGGCGCGGACTGAGGGCCCCAGTGGGCCCAGATGCCGAACTTGGCGTCGGCGAACCACTGGGGGATTTCGTAGGCGCGGAGCGATTCGCGCGTGCCTTTGAACGGGCCGGGCGCGATCGAGGGGAGCGTGGCGTTGCTCGCAGTTTCCGCGAGGGCCCGTGCGGAGGCGAGGAGCGGGGCGGAAGCGGCGAGGAGTTTGAGAGTGGAGCGGCGCGTTAAGTGCATGGTTTGAAATTTTGGTGGCTGGGG
The DNA here is from genome assembly GCA_049840895.1 of Nibricoccus sp. Taxonomy (GTDB): domain Bacteria; phylum Verrucomicrobiota; class Verrucomicrobiia; order Opitutales; family Opitutaceae; genus Nibricoccus. Next base: position 22,331 of record JASGJB010000067.1, read on the forward strand.
AGAGTGACCATTGACCAATGGGACGGAGATCGGAGGGTTACTCGGCGGGTTGGCGGGCGAGGGTGGCGAGAGTGGCGTTGTCGGTGGTGGCGCAGGGGCGGATCAGGAGTTTCAGCGTCGTGGGTGCGAGCGGGATGGCGTAGCGGGCGAGGACGCCGGGGCCGCAGCTGCTGTTGCCGAGGCCGAGGTGGCGGGCGTCGAGTGAGATGACGACGTCGGGGCGCGGCTTGAGCTCGTAGTTGTGCCGGACGGACGAGAGGTCCTGCGCGGTGAAGTTGAGCGCGGACATCGCGGCGAGAGGTTCGCTCGCGGTGATGACGACGCCGCGGCCGGAGGAGTTGGTGAGGGCGAGCCAGCGGACGTCGGTCTTGGCGCCGTTTTCCTGCGGGCGGACGTAGGGTACGTACTGGTCGGCGACGGTGCTCGACCAGAGGCCGACGGCTGACGCGGCTTGTCGGTCGGGATAATTTTCAAACGGGCCGCGGCCGTACCAGCGGAGGATTTTGTACTCGTTGGCGAGGCGGAAGGTGAGGCCGATGCGCGGGAGCGGAGGCCATTCGCCGGCAGGCGTGAAGGTATTTTCGAGTTCGATAGTGCCGTTATAGTGGACGGTGTAGATGGCGCGGTGGGTGACGTTGCCTTTTGGGATGGAGCTGGTGGCGACGACTTCGACGCGGATGGGGCCGCCGGGCGTGGGTTGGGAAACGGAGAACGAGTCGACGCGGCGCGTGATGGCGTTGAGGCCGGCGTTTTCCCAGTGCTTGGCAAACCAGCTGCCGAAGCCGCGGTCGTTGTTGGTTGGGGCGCGGTAGAGCTGGAGTGTGGGGCCGGTGGGAGCGTCGGTCGCAGCAACGGAAGGTGGCGCGAGGAGTTCGCCGGTGCCGTAATCGAGCGAAGAAAGAGTGCCGGTGGTGCGGGAAAACTGTACCGAGAAAATCTTTCCTTCGATGGTCACCGCATCAGACGTTTCGATAAGAGTCAGTGGGGCTTTGCGGCCGGAGGACGGGGCTGGTTTTGCTGCGGCGGTGTCGGCGGCGGGCGGGACGGTGAGTTGGAATTGCTCCCAGGCGATTTCGTGGCCGGCGGGAGCCCACGCGGATTTTTCCTTCGTGTGGAGGCTCACGCGGAGCCAGTAGTCGGCACCGGGCCGAGGATTGATGATGGCGGCGACGGGAATCGAAACCTCCGGATCAGCGCCGGGGCGGATGTCGAGTGCGGGAAGTTTTCCTTCCTGAACGATCTCGCCGTCGCAGTGGACGTACCAGCGGGCTTCAAAGGCAGAGAGATTGATGTGGTGATTGCGATTGGTGATGCGGACCGAGGTTTTGCCGGTCGTCATGTCGCGCGGCTCGATGAGCGCAGGCTGGTAGACTTTTTTGACCTCCCAGTATTTTGGCTGCGGCGTGCGGTCGGCGAAGACGAGGCCCTTGATACTGAAATTGCCGTGATTGGGCTTGTCGCCGAAGTCGCCGCCGTACGCGGTGAACTGGGTGCCGTCGGGCGCGGTCTTCGTGAGGCCCTGGTCAACCCACTCCCAGATGAAGCCGCCGAGCAGGCGCGGGTGCCAGTAGATCTCGTCCCAGTATTCTTTGAAATTGCCGAGGGAGTTTCCCATCGCGTGCGCGTACTCGCTCGTGAGCACGGGACGGTCGTCGACAGGGTCGGAAGCGATTTCGAGGAGGCGTTCCCAGCGGGCGTTTTCGGGGGATTCGACGTCGGGATTGGCTTCGAGGTAAGGCTCCATCAAGCGCGGGTAGAAGCGGCTGATGATGTCGACGGTTTTGGGGTCGGTGGGTTTGCCTTGGGCTCCCTCGTAGTGAACGGGGCGCGTAGGATCGAAGTCATGGAGCCAGGCGGAGATGGCGGCGAAGTTCGGGCCGTAGCCGGCTTCGTTGCCCATCGACCACATGATGATTGAAGGATGGTTTTTGTCGCGCTCGGCCATACGGATCGCGCGGTCGAGAAACGCGCCGTGCCAGCGCGGATCGGAGGCGAGTTCGCCGCGGACGCCGTGGGTTTCGATGTCGGCTTCGTCGATCACGTAGAGGCCGTAGTAGTCGCAAAGGTCATACCAGCGAGGATCGTTGGGATAGTGGGCAGTGCGGACGGCGTTTATGTTGGCCTGCTTCATGAGGACGACGTCCTCGACCATACGTTTGTAAGAAACGGCACGGCCTTCCTCGGGATCGTGCTCGGTGCGGCAAACGCCGCGGAGGCGGACGGGCTGGCCGTTGACGAGCATGCGGCCGCGCTTGATTTCGATTTCACGGAAACCGACGCGCGTGCTGGTGGCTTCGACGACCTCGCCCTTGCTGTCGTGGAGAGTAAGGACGAGCGTGTAGAGATTAGGCGTCTCGGCGGTCCACTTGAGCGGGTTGATGACGGTGGCTTGGAGCCAGGCGAATTTGGCGGGACCGCGCTGCGGCGTGCGGTCGTTCATGATCTCCGCCTTGTGGTCGCGGTTGAGCATCGGCTCGATTTCCTGCGAGAGCTCCTTTTCGAAAACGGATTTTCCGGAGGCGTCGTGCAGTTGCGCGCGGATCGTCCAGCCGGCGAGCGAGTCGGTGCGGCGCGTGGCGATCTCGGGTTTGATGAGAAGTTTTGCGTCGCGGTAGTCGCCGTCGAGTTCGGTGCGGACGGCGAAATCGGCGATGCGGACGTCGGCGGTGGAGAAGAGAAACACCTCGCGGAAGATGCCACTGAAGCGCCAGGAGTCCTGATCCTCGAGATAGGAGCCGTCGGACCAGCGGTAGACCTCGACGGCGAGGAGGTTTTTGGAGCCGTCGGTTTTCAGGTAAGGCGTGAGCTCGAACTCGGCGGGCTCCATCGAGCCCTCGCTGTAGCCGACGCGTTCGCCGTTCACCCATACGTAGAACGCGCTTTGGACGCCGCCGAAATGAATGAAGACTTTCCGGCCCTTCCAGTTGTCGGGCATTTCGAACGTGCGGCGGTAGGAGCCGACAGGATTGCGCTCCTTGAAGGTCGTGAAGTCGGGCTTTGGTTCGCCCATGACGCGGGGCGGATCGATTTTGAAGGCGAAGCCCGCGCTCACGTACATGGGTGTGCCGAAACCGTGAAGCTCCCATTGGGCGGGGACGGGAAATGGTTTCCACGCGGAGTCGTCGAAGCCGGGTTTGAAGAAGTCGCGCGGACGCTGGTCCGGGTGTGGCACCCAGTTGAAGCGCCAGGCGTCCTTGCTGTTGAGTGATTGAAACCACGGGGATTTGCCGCGGACGCTGGCGAGCGCCTGCTCGGCGGTGGGATAGGAGACGAACGTGGCGCGGGCGGGTTCGCGGTTGATCTGGAAAACCTGCTCGTTTTCCCAGTCCGGAGGCGTGGCGGAGAACAGCGTGGCGAGCGGCAGCGCGGTCAGGCTCGCGAAATGAAACACGGTGAAACGGAAGCTGCGGAGAAGGGGAGCCATCACGAAAGGCGAAACGGTGCGCGCGCGAATGTTCCTTGGTCAAACCAGATGACCGGCGGACGCGGATAATTTGAGGCCGCTTGCGGGAGTTTCATGAAATAGAGGAAAGGGTAGCGTGCGGGGGATTATGACGAGATTACCGGAGGTGAGGCGGATTTTGTCATGGAGCGGTAATGTGCGAACCGTACGATGGCGGCCCTCCCATGCGCGTACTCCTCGTAGAAGACTCGGCCCGTCTGCAGCAGACCGTCGGTGCTGCGCTGCGCCGGTCGGGTTACGCGGTGGATATTTCCGGTGACGGGAAGGACGGCCTGTGGCACGCGCAATCGAATGACTACGACGCGATCGTGCTCGATATCATGCTGCCGGAAATGGACGGGCTGGAGGTCTTGAAGAAGATTCGCTCGGCCGGAAAAAACACACCGGTGCTTCTCCTTACCGCGAAGGACACGGTGGAGGATCGTGTGCGCGGGCTGAATCAAGGCGCGGACGATTATCTGATAAAACCTTTCGCGCTCGAGGAGTTGCTGGCGCGTGTTCAGGCGCTTTGCCGGCGGAAATATTCGGTGAAGACCGCGCGCATCGAGATTGATGACGTGGCGATCGACACCTCGGCGAAGCGGGTCTGGCGGGGCGACCAGCCGATCGAGCTGACCTCGCGCGAGTATTCGCTGCTGGAATATCTCGCACTGCATCGTGGCGCGGTGGTTTCGCGCAGCCAGATCGAGGAGCATATTTACGACGGCCAAGTGGACCCGATGAGTAATGTCGTCGATTCGGCGATCTGCATCGTGCGGCGGAAACTTTCCGAGGCGAAGGCGAAGCCGATCATTCGCACGCGGCGCGGACATGGTTACGTGTTGGAATCCCAGGACGCATGCGCTCCATCCGACGGCAGCTGACACTTGGAGTTCTCGTGGCGCTTGCGCTCGTGCTCGGCGGGCTGGGAGCGGCGACTTATTGGGCGCTGCGCGACTCGATCTACGATCAGTTCGACGACGGACTGCGCGTGAAGGCGCTGTTCATCGTCACGGCGACGCAGCAGCGGAATAATCAGATCAAGGTGGAATTCTCCGACGGCTTTCTCCGCGAGTTCGATTACGACGTGGCGATGGATTTTTTCCAGGTGTTCGACGAAAAAGGCGCCTCGTTGACGCGTTCGGATTCACTCTGGGGGCGCGATCTGCCGTTGAGAACGGGTACGTTGGAGGCTCCCGTGTATTGGGATATTCAGCTCCCAAACGGGAAACCTGGCCGGGCGATCGGGATCGAGTTTGCACCCGATCAGAAAAACCGGCGTGGCGTTCGGAAGGAAACCGACATGGTGGCGCGCGTGGTGGTGGCCTCGGATCGCAGTTATCTTGTCGGGTTGCTCTCAAAATTGAACGTGACCTTCGCGATCGCGGGTGCGGCGACGATTGGCGTGATCTTGCTCGCGGTGCCGCTGGTGTTGAGGCGGGGGCTGAAGCCCTTGAGTGCCGTGGCGGAGCAGGCCTCGCGCATCGATGCGGATTCGCTGACGGAGCGTTTTCCCGTGGAGCAACTGCCGGCGGAGCTGAAGCCGATTGCGGGACGGTTGAACGATCTGCTCGCGAGACTTGGATCGAGTTTCGATCGCGAACGGCGATTCAGCGCGAATCTCGCGCACGAGTTGCGCACGCCGCTGGCGGAGTTGCGTTCGCAGGCGGAGCTGGCGTTGAAGTGGCCGGAAGAGCGGACGGCGGAGAGCGACAAGGCGGTTTTGGAAATCGCGATTCAGATGGAGACGCTGGTGACGCGCATGCTGGAACTGGCGCGTGCGGAGCAGACGCGCATCACCATCAAGCGAGAGAATGTGGACGCCGCCGATCTGGTGGACGGCGTGCTTGAGCCGCTGGCGGGGACGATTCGCGAGCGCGGGTTGACCCTGACGCGATCGATTCCTCCGTCGATGACGCTCTCGACGGATGCGGTGCTGCTGCGCTCGATCGTCACGAATCTTTTGGAGAATGCGGTGAACTATGGCTGCGCCGGTGGCAGGATAGAGATCGACGCGGAATGGGTGGAGGCGGGGTTTGTTATCCGTGTGAAAAATCCGACGGACAATCTGCAGCAGGCGGACGTGCCGAGATTGTTCGAGCGGTTCTGGCGCAAGGACAGTTCCCGCACGGGCGGCGGAGCGCACGCAGGGCTGGGGCTGGCGCTTTCCCGATCGGTGGCCGAGCAACTGGGCTACGTGCTGTCCGCGTCGTTGGAACCGAACGGCGTGTTGACGATGACGCTTCGGGGACCGCGTTGAGCGGGCGTTCAGATGGTCGCGGACAGCGAGAGTGAGTAGGTGCGGCCAAGCGGAGAGCCGCCGCGATAACCGGAGATCGTGTCGGCGCGCGCAGGAGCCGCGTCGAAGAGATTGCCGATGCCGAAACCGAGACGGTATTGCACGAAACGCTTGGGGCCGAGCGGGCGGCGAAAGCGCCAGCCGGTGTTGAGCGTCACCAAGGTTTGCGCGGGGATGCCTTCGCCGCGCAAGGTGGGTTCGATCTCGCCCGTGTAGTCGACGCGAACCGAAGTCATCCACGCTTTGAAATTCCATGAGGTGAGGCCCTGGAATTTCCATTCCGGCCGGGAAGAGCGGCCACCGCCGTCGTTGATGAAAGCGATGCCGGGAGCGATCTCGTGGATCGATCCGAGATCGTGTTCGGCGGTGCCGGAGAAGCGAAAGCGGCCCAAGCGTTTGGTGTTCACGTTGTACTCCAGATCGAGATCGAGAGAGTCGTCCTGGCTGCGGCCTGTGTTTCCCGGCGTGATGTCCACGACGGTGATGGCTCCGGGGTGACCAAGGGAAATGTCCTCGGCGGTCTGCGCGGTGCGAGTGATCCGATTGGGAAATGCGGCCTCGTTGTTCACGACATCCTGTGGATCGAAACGGCGTTGAATGAGATCGTGGCGCTCGCGCGTTTGATACACCGCGGAGAGACGGAGATTTTTGACGAAGGGCGGTTCAAGCGTGAAACCGAGCGTACGACGTGTGCTTTTCTCCGGTTCGAAATGCGCGAGATCGCGAACGATGACCTGGATTTCCGTGGCGGCGAGGTCGCGGCGCGGATCGAGCAATGTTTCGCTGACGAGTGTTTCGCGACGATCGCTCACGTCCGGAGAAGCGACCGTTGATTGGGTGGAGTAGCGCGCGCGCAACAACAGCGGGCGGACTGGCGACCAGACCAAACCAAGATCGTTGCCCGTGCCTTCGCTGCCGTCGTCCTGGGTGGAGTAGCGGGCGGACACGCGCGTTTCCAAACGATTGAGCAACGGCAGCGCGTTGCGACGACTGGTGAGCGGAATGTTGAAGGAAGTGGAAACGTTGCGAGCTTCGCTCTCATAATGACTGAGTGGCGTTGAAGCGCCAGGTGCGCCGCTTGAATTGCGCGTGCGCGAGTCGACTTGGAAGCCGCCTTGAACGGACATCGAGACAGGACCGGCCCACGATTCGACGACTGTTCCGTTGGTGGCGAGGTCGACGCGAGTGTTGTTGCGGGTTGTGTCGCTCGTCCGGAGAAAAGTCAGCGCCGGATAGAGATGAGCGTTGATTGGGCCGGCAGCGGGGTCGCCGAAAGGATTGAAACGCGTCGCGGGATCGGGAGACGCGAGCGCGGCGCTGAACGCGAGTGGATTGAGGTCAGTCGCGCTTTGGGACGACTCGTCGCGCCGGTACGCGATGCCGCCGTTCCACGACCAGTTGCGGGAAATCCGGCCGTTGAACTTCAAGCCCAGCTGGCCGCGATCGGAGCTGGATTCCTGACGCGTGGGGCCGAACTCGGTGTGAACGAGACCGACCTCGATATCCTGGCCGAAAGGATTGTAGGCGGCGGGAACGAGGGTCTGTGCGGAAGCAGGTGTGACCGGCGGAGCGCCGATGCGATCACCCTCGTTGTGGCTGACGGATCCGCTCAAGGAAACGCGCAGACGTTCGCCGAAAATCGGATAACTGACATCGAAGGTCGCTCCGATCTGGCGCGAAGGACTTACGAGCTGGCGATACCGGGCGGTGTCGAAACGACGCAAACTCGCGGCTTCCGTGCCGCCGGGAAGAAAGTCGCTCGTGGCGAGGTTGGCGCCGTGTTGCCCCTCGGGGACGAGTGCGGTGGTGACCGGATTGCCATTGGCGTCGGTGACACCGTTGAGATTTCCGGAGATGGAGCGTACGACGGCCGGCGAGCCCCACGCCAGGCGCAAGTCGCTGCCGCCCCAGGCGGTGTGATTTTGATCGCGGGAGAAATCACGATCTGTCGCGAGAAGCTCTTCCCGGCGCGAGGCATTCAGTGCGAAGAGCGTGCGGAGTTTTCCGCGAACTGCGGATGAGGAAAGACGCACGGTTTGCTGGGCGCCACCGCCCGCGAACGAGCCATCGATCTTCGCGCCGGCTTCGCCGCCTTGGTAGTTTTTTTTCAAGCGGATATTAATGACGCGTCCGGAAGATTGTGCGCCAAACTCCGGCATCGAGCCATCTCGAGCGACGTCGACACCTTCGACCATGCCGAGGGGAAGCGTGGACGGATCGATGTAGGCGGGTTCGCCGTCGATAAGGACCAGGACTTCTTCGCTGGAATTGGCGCCGGGAAGCGTTTCCAGGAAATCGCTCATGCTGAATGCGCCGGTGTCGTCGATTTGCTGCGCGTCGTAGCGGTTGAGATGATCGGGAGTTTCCTGATCGCTCGCGGCCAGGCGATCGCCGCTGACCTTGAATGCCTCCAGCATGACGACCGGTTCTTCAACGGCTGAGGTTTCAGACTGCGCAGAAAGGTAAGGGAGCGGGCAGAGCAACGGCAGGAGAGACGCAATGCGGACGACGCGCTGGGTTGTGGAAAAAAGTGGGCTCGGGCTTGGCATCACGTTGCGAATCGCCGGGCAAACGGCGTTCGGATGAGGCAGCTTACGCGCTCCGGGCTTATCGAAAGATTACGAGAACGATGTTGGAGGTGAAATCGTCGGCCTCCGGGTGACAGAGAAGTCTGACTGGCTGAATTTTCTGCCCGGCGAAGTCGTGAAGAGGTTTTCCGGCCGATGGCTGCGCGTGCGATGAGCCAACGTCAGAGGCAGATCCTTTCTTCATGGAGGTGGTCTGGAATGTTTTATTTTTTCGCACGTAATTGCCTCCGCAGGGGCGGCCGGATGTTCGCTTGCCGCTGCGATTTCAGTGACTAGCAGTCGGGCATGACTTACCCCAGCTGGACCAGGAGCGTACTTGCTTGTGCATGTGTGTTGACGGGTGCTTCGGCTGCCCACGCCGAAGAGAAAATGGAAACTCCTCCAACCGGTCCGGTCGTGGACATGCCCCAGTACGTGGTGAATGAGACGCGCGTACTGCCGCCTCCGAAGTCGTGGCGATATGTGCTGGTGCCGGCGGGCGTGATGGAGAGGGGCAAGCAGACGATCGTGGTCCCCGGCTATGAGTTGCTCTCGAACGTATCGGAGAAGAACACGCGGACGTTTGTGAGTGAACTTCAACTACGTCAATTTGCCGGCGCTTACATGTGGCCGATGCTGGTGAATCTGCAGCCGAAGCAGCCAATGGTGGTGATTTACGACGACACCAAGCAGGCATCGATACCGCCTGATGCCTCAACGATCGTAAACTGGAGCGGAGATCCGATCGCGGTGCCAACTACGGGTTCATCAGAATTTACGTCAGGTTCATTTGATTCAGGAGCATGGCAGGTGGAAACGGAGACCGTCAGCGACCGCGAAGCGATCAACTCCATACCCGCGCCCGGCGAAGAGGTCGAAGAGGCATCGACTCGATATGGTGCGCAGCCTGTTGAGAAGGGGGTGTTTCAGAAGGAAGAGAGGCGTCTGCCGCTGCCTCCGGGGTATGTGTTGCTCACTTCGAAAGAAGGTTTGATTGCCGCGCAGTTGAACGCCGACCAACCGCTTGCCGGCACGGAGAAGCCGACTGAGGAGCAGATGGCCGCCAACCTGAGTGCGTGGGCAGCCGTGGCCGGTTTGCAAAATCTTCCGGGCGGTTCGCCCCGGTGGTTCGATTCCGGAATGCATCGATTGATCGAGCTGACGGACGTGACGCCCACGCGCATTACTTTTGCGCGGGGAGTGCTTATTCCCTCGTTGAAACGGCTCGCTTCACTTCAGCTGGTGCTCGGAAAAAGCAGCGCGTTTACGGAAGAGGAGAAGCTGATCGCGACCGCCTTTGTTCACTACGGCCTATATGGTGACAACGGCGCTCACGCGCAGCAGTTCATGAAGTTTACCGAGAGAGTGGTGAAGGAGGGAATGTCGGAGGCGTTGTTCAAAGAATGCTTTGGCAAGACGGTGAAACAGATGGACCAGGAATTGGAAACTTACGGGCGGAGTGCCGCGACGTATCGCTCGATCGAAACCCGGGGCGAAATGCCGCCGATGCCTGCGTTTACGGTGCGTGAGGCCACGCAGTCGGAAGTGGCGAGGTTGCAGGCCGACGCACTGATCACCCAGGGCAAGCCCGACCGGGCGCTCGATGAATTGCGGATCGCTTACTGGCGGGGAGAGCGTGAACCGCAGATGCTGGCGGCGCTGGCTATGCTTGAGGAGCGGCTTGGATCGGTGGAGCGGGCGCGCAAATTGTCCAGCGCCCTGATGGCTCTGCCAAAACCGCCCTCCCGCGTGCTGCCAGTGGAGGCCAAGTTGCTTTATCGACAGGCGACAGCAGCGAAGCCTGAGGGAGCGAAATTGAGCGTTGCTGAAACGCGCAAGATTCTGGGCCTGACGGCGCGGGCAATCAACGAAGGCCAGAATTCTGAAGAGGTGTGGACGTTCTTCTCGGAGGTTGTTCTGCGCAGTGAAGGGAAACCGCATGAAAGCATCCGCACGTATCTTTCCCAGGCCGGAAAACGGTATCCTGACAACGCGACCATCCGGCAGGCGGTTGAGTTTGCGGGAGGTAAATCGTAGCAATGTCTATTGGCTGATTGAGTGCAGAGCGGCCGCGCAAACATCGAAAGGGCCGCTCTGAGATGTTTGAGTTCCGGCGGCGCAGTTTTTTTTGCTGACCTGATCATTTAGGAATCTGACAGAATTCAAATATGGTTACCCCAAGCTGGCAGAGGAGTCTTGTCGCGTGCGTAGGCGTCATTCTGGCGATACCGGGAGTGTCGTCTGCGGCGGAGCCGGGGGAATCCGGCAAGCCTGTCGTGGATGTCGATATGGCTGAATACGTCGTCCGGGCTGACCGAGTGCTGCCCAAGCCTGAGTCATGGCGTTATGTACGGGTGCCGGCGGGGGTGCTGGAGCGTGGCAAAAAAGTGGTGGTGGCTTCCGGCTATGAGGTGCTCACAAATCTCTCGGAAAAAAACACGCAGGTTTTTGTGGAAGAGCTTCAGCGGCGTCAGCTGGCGGGGACTGTTCTCTGGCCATCCATTGTTGAAGCATTGCCGCGTGAACCGATGGTTGTGGTTTACGATCGAACCCGGCAGGCATTCACGCCTGCCAATGACACTGCGTCTGGTTGGGAAAGCGACGCGATCGCCACGCCCGAGAATACCGATGATGGGTTCGTCTCCTTTGATCTTGGCGATGCCGGTTTTCAAGACGACCTCAGCCTCACTGCTATAGGCCGCGCGGACAGCTATGCCACGATGGGGACTCGTTATTCGCCGCCCTCCGTGTCCGAGAGCACGTTTGACTCTCCTTTTGACCAGAAGAAGCGCATGGTCCCACTGGGGCGCGGGTTAGTGGTCCTGCGGGCACGCGAGGGCCTGGTGGCCACGCAGATCAATGGTGATGCGCCGCTGGCTGGATTTGCTCAGCCTAGCGAAGAAATGATGGCAGCGGGGGTATCAAAGGAGGCCGCGGTCTATGGGCTTTATTCGCTCGCGAAGCCGCCGCCGTTGTGGTTTCGCGAGGGCATGGGCTGGCTGGTTTATACCTGCGAAGTGACCAGTCAAAAGATCGCGTTTGCTGGTACGACGATCGACTACAGCAGGCAGTCGGTGGCGTCGTTGCTTGAGATCTTTAACAAGACCGACCAGCTGACCCACAATCAAGTCATGCTTGCGAGTGCGTTCACGCACTACTGCCTGTATGGGAATAACCGGAAGCTGGCGCCGAATTTTATTAAATTCATGGAGAGGCTGGATCATGAGCCTGTGTCTGAGCAGCTCTTCAAGGAATGCTTCAAGCGCAGTACCAAGAAAATGGAGGTGGAGCTGGCGGGGCAGGGGCGGCTTATGGCGGCTTTTACCTCTATTGAACTCAAGGGCCGCTTGCCGGAACTGCCGGCATTTACGGTTCGCGAGGCAACGCAGTCAGAAGTCGCGCGCCTCAAAGCGAGCACGTTTATCACCCAAGGGAGGGCCGATCAGGCGCTGGATGAGCTGCGTATCGCCTACTGGCGGGGCGAGCGCGAACAAGAGATGCTGGTGATGCTGGCGTCGCTTGAAGAACGGCTCGGCTCCGTCGAGCGGGCGAGTAAGATTTCAAAGACGCTGATGGCGCTTCCCAAGCCACCGGCGAAAATCCTGATGGTCGAGGCGAAGCTGCGTTATCGGGCAACCCTCGCCGGAAAGTCGGAGGGAGCCAAGCTGACCGTGACAGAAATCCAGCCGATCCTGGCTCCGCTGGCTCAAGCAGTGAAGGCAGGGCAGAATACCGAGCCGCTTTGGACCTTTTTTTCGGAGGTTGTCCTGCGCGGTGAAGGGCGGCCGCATGAAAGCATTGGCACTTACCTTTCGCAGGCTGCGAAGCATTACCCGAACAATGCCACCATTCGTGATGCTGCGAAACTGGCGTCGAGCGCACTTTAACTGATATGCAGATAAACGGCCGAGAGGAACTGCCACTGCCAGCCGATGGTTGGTCCTGAGCTGTTGTCTTTGGCTGAATCGGTAAAAAAAGTCGGCCGGTCGTGTACCCCTACACGACCGGCCATTTGCTTTCTTAGTTACCCCAAAATGTCAGCGCTAAGCGCTAACAACGAGATGAAGATTCCGCGTGCTACATGAAACGTCAATACCGAGGCCGGTCATTCATGAAATCGTTACGCAGGCTTATAGGGGTCTTAAGGTAAATCAGTAGGGACACTGAACGCAGGGTCTTTTACGGACAGTCAAAAAACGCGCGGACCTTTATCGGAATATATAAATAAACATCTTATAATAAGCGGTTTGAGGCATGTTAACAACTGTGTGCCGCAGTCTGGAAGGAAGGGTGTTAAACGGTCGAACTGCGCTAGAAGTCAGCTAGGAGTTTGCCAGTCGAAGTTGCACGGATCTCGAGACAGAGCTCATCGACCAGCGGTTAGGTCAGCGCTTGCTGCGTTTTTGCTTCCGCGTGCCATCGGGGCGTGGGGTTGCCGAGAGTCTATTCACGAAAGAGGCCGCATCCATCGGGTCATGTCCGGGTCGCCTTATGGGGATTTGAAGCACCCGGTCCAATACCGCTGTTATGAGCTTGGCCGCCGAAAAGAGCTCGAATCCGAGTGCGGCCGGTCGATTCAGGTGTTCGCGATTTTTAAAAGGATGTCTGCGTGACAAGGACCATCGAGCGGGCACCAACATGCGAGATTATATCCCCGCAGGCATTCCCGGGCTTGCTGGCGAATTGATTTCCCGTCGTCGCTTTCGATCCAAGTACGATACCTTGCCACGGCTTTCGCTCTCTGTGCGGCGTCGGCCGCCGGAAATGGATTTCCCCAGCGAGTGGGACGGGAGACGACTTTGGTGTCGGGCGGAATACGCCAGCCTTTCTTCCGGCTGAGTTGAACACGTATCGGTTTCTTGGGCACGATCAGTCCAGGTTTATACGCCAGCTGACATCTTGGTGGGTTTGTGGGAACTGGCTCGATCATCGAGCCGAAGTATGGAGGCGCGCGCCTGGCTTCGGAGCTCGTGCTGTCAGGCGATAAATGGGTAGTTGAACACGAATTTGCCCGAGCCTTCGGGCAGGAGAAATTTTACCGCCTTCGTCTCAATCGCCTGTGGCGGCTGGATGAGCTGCTGCAGTTTTTGCACTGCTGCGTTGATGGACGGCTTGGGCGCATTTTCACTTTCGGGGATATAGCTCAGCGAAAAACGGCCCGGACTGACTTCGTGCAAGCGATAGTGCAGGACACCCTCGCAGCCGGCAAAACACTGATCGACATCGCGGGTCGTGATGCGCCGTCCGTCAGGAGCCTTGAGCGTATCGGGCGCGCGACCGTGAAGGAGGTACGTCGCGCCATCACTGTTTGCTGTGCGGCGCTCCACGAGATCGCCGATGCGATAGTTTAACAGCGGCATGTAGTCATTGGTCAGCGTCGACACGACCAGCTCGCCGATGCCGCGCTCGTCTTGATTGATGACGTCGAGATGAGCGATGTGCTTGCTTTCAACCATCAGTCCCACGCCGTTTTCCATGATGAGATGGCCGGTTTCCGTCGATCCGTAGAGATTGTAGACGGGAACTCCAAATACGCGTTCGAGGATCCGCTTATGGAGAACGCTTGTGTATTCGTAGCTCGTGATGATGAACCGCAGCTTCGGAAATTTTACCTTCCGTCGCTCGCAGTGAAGGGCGAACACCGCGGCGTAGACTGGATCGGTATCGAGAAACACGGGATCCCAGTCGAGTGCTTCCGCCACCATCTGATCGAGGTCGCGGGAGCTCAATAAAAACGGAAAACGGGAAAGACTTAGAACCCGGGTTTTGCCTAGCGTCCTGCGTTTGGCGGAAGGCGTTCCATTGTAGGTGATGTCACCGTTGCACGCGGGTGATGAGATCGTCACGCGGCGGGCCTCTGGATTCTCCGTCAGGATCTGCGCGACGTGAGGATTGCGAGACAAGGCCCAGGCTTCCTGCCGGGCCCACCATCCATACTCGAGCAGCAGGTCGGCGCGGTTGTCGGTGGTCCCTGCCGTATGCTCGATCTCGATCAACTTTTGAGAAACCAAGTCATCGAGTGACTGGCCCGCGCGGAGAAAGTTTTTCGGGAAATCGCGTTTGATGTCCTGCTTGTTGATGAAGGGGAGGGATGCCAGCAGTTCGGACCGTGTGGCGTTGTCGGCCGTTTTGGCTGCGGATTGGTAGAGCGGTACTTCCCGGACGTACTCGCGCAGTTTTTCCTCGGGGCTCTTAAACCCGGCGGGTTGATCGTCGATTTGTTTCACGGTGATTTCTTCGTGGGTCTCACACCGCTGCGGCGGGGATTTTGGGCTGGGCGGATCGCGCAAGCGCGCGAGGGGAAGCGGCCTCTCGCAGCTCCGCTACAATGCGAGGAAGATGGCTCATCAGATAGGCGACGTCTTCGTCGGACGTCTCGTAATCGAGACTGAAACGAATCGTACTCCTCGCTTCCGCGGGACTCAGTCCCATTGCGGTCAGTACGTGGGAGGGCGCCACCGAGCCGGTGGTGCACGCGGAGCCGCTCGAGGCGTAGATGTTGAGTTGGTCCAGCATCATGAGCAGCGCCTCCGCTTCCACGCCTGCGAATGCGATGCTGGTAGTGTTGGGCAGGCGCGGCTCCTTCGCTCCGTTCCGCGTAGTGTTTGGAATCTTGGCGAAGATCTCTGTTTCGAGCTTGTCGCGCAGTGCCGCGAGTTTGCGCTGGGATTCAGCCGTGATCGCACGAGCCAGATTGGCTGCCTGACCAAAGGCCATCATGGACGCCACGTTTTCGGTGCCGCCACGGTTCCCTTCCTCTTGGTGGCCGCCGACTATCAGGGGTTGGAACTGCGTGCCTTTGCGGACGTACAAAAGGCCTACTCCTTTTGGTCCGTGAAGTTTGTGCGCAGACAGTGACAGGAGATCGACGCCGAGCTCGTTGACATCGAGCTTCAGTTTACCCGGCACCTGCACGGCGTCCGTGTGGATGAGAATTCCGCGCTGGCGGCAAATGGCCGCGATTTTCGCGATGGGAAACAGCACGCCTGTTTCATTGTTCGCCCACATGATCGAAACCACCGCAGTGTCAGGCCGGAGCGACTGCTCGAATATGTTGAGGTCGAGGGAGCCATCGCGATTTACCGGAAGAAAAGTGACCGTGTAGCCCCGTTCCTCCAAGGCAGCGCAGCAGTTTTTGGTGGCCGAGTGTTCGACGGCGGTGGTGACGATATGCCGCTTTTCCGGCTGGGTATGCAGGCAGCTCGTGATCGCGGTATTGATGCTCTCGGTGCCGCAACTCGTGAAAATAACTTCAGTGGAGTCTGCGCCGATCAGTGCGGCGACGGATTCACGAGCCGCATGGAGCGGTTCTACGAGCTGTTTACCGAGACGATATGGGCTCGAAGGGTTGCCCCATTTTCCGGTGAGATAAGGGAGCATCGCCTGCAGGACCTCCGGGGCGACGCTGGTGGTGGCATTGCTGTCAAAATAGTAGGTCTTGGACTCGGTCATGGCGGAGGTCCGGATTGCTTGGAGATTGGGAAGGCTGGAAAATAGAGGGATGCTTTGAAACTGGAAGCGCGGAAGTTGCTCCGTGCATCCCGGCTGTCAAACAGGGGCCGGTCGCGTGGAGCTCCCTGATTTTTTGGCGGCTATCGCGGTTTGCCGTATTCATGGGACATGTACATTGAGTCTGGTGAAGGCGCGCCGGGATTGTTCGCTGAGAGCCAGTCTGACAAAACGGTTGAGCGGACGGTTTTTCGCGATATTCACGCGTAGGTCGATAGCGTCCTTTGCTTCGCTGGTGCCCCCGGCCGGACTCGAACCGGCACGTCCTTACGGACAGGGGATTTTAAGTCCCAAGTGTCTACCATTCCACCACGAGGGCGGGCACGCGGCGGCCGACTTTCGTGAGTAAAAGCGGGGCGTCAATCGCGGGTTGTTGCGCCCGATGATCGGGCATCGTGGCGGTGGGAGTTGAAACATTCCCTTGCCGGGGCGCGCTGCGCTGCCCACGGTCCGCCACGTGAAGATCGGTTTTCTCGGGGGTAGTTTTGACCCCGTCCATTTCGGGCACCTTATCGCCGCGCAGGATGCTTATGAGCAGCACCGGCTCGACCGTCTCTTCCTCGTACCCGCCGCGCAGGCGCCGCTGAAACCCGACGACGTGCAATGCTCCACTGAGGACCGTCTCGCGATGCTGCATGCGGCGGTGGAGTGGGATGATCGTTTCGAGGTCTCCGATTACGAGCTGCGCAAAGGCGGCGTGAGCTACACGATCGATTCGGTGCGTCATTACCGGGAGCTTTTTCCGGACGATCAGCTTTTCTGGATCATCGGTGGCGATCAGCTGCCGAAACTGCATCTCTGGAAGGAAATCGAAGAGCTGGCGAAACTGGTGGAGTTCATCTTCCTCGAACGCCCGGGCCATCCGGTGAAGGCCACGCCGAACATTCCTGGTCTGCGGCTCCATCGCTGCGATGGGCATTTGGTGGAAATCAGTTCGACCGAGCTGCGTGATCGCATCCGCCGCGGTCTCTCACTGGATTATTTCGTCCCGCATAAGGCGATTGTCCACATCGCCCAAAAACGTCTTTATCGCTGAAACCTGCATGAACTCCACAACGACCACGACTGCCGAACATCCCGCTTTGCTCGCGCTCATCTGCAAAGCCCTCGACGAGAAAAAAGCCGAGGATCTGCGCGTGCTTGATGTCTCCGAGCAGTCCTCGATCACGGACTATTTGATCCTGGCGACGGGTACTTCCGAGCCGCATCTGCGCGCGCTTCGCGTGGAGCTGGAGAAGGTGATCGATGCCACCGGCACGAAGATTCTCGGCATGGACAAGGGCCTCGAGAGCGGCTGGCTGGTGGTCGATGCCTTCGACATCATGATCCACGTCTTCACCCCGGAGAACCGGAAGAAGTACTCGTTGGAAAATCTTTGGAAGGACGCGGAGGAAATCCCGGTTGAAGCTTTGGTGAATCCCGAGGCGTTTGCTGCGAAGGCAAAACAGGCGAAGGCCGCCCCGGTTAAGCCGAAGGCGAAAGCACCCGCGAAGGCCAAGGCTGCCGCCAAAGCGAAACCAGCGGCTAAGAAAAAAGCCGCTCCGAAGAAGGCGGCTCCTGCGGCGAAAAAGCCCGCCAAGAAAGCTGCCAAGAAGAAGTGAGTGCTATCGCGGCGTAAAGCCGCTCCTACAGTTTTAGACCGCTGCTTGCGCCTCTTTGGAGGCTGCATTTCTTCCGTGCCTTCCGCGTTCCGCGCGGGCAATGTCCTCGTTCCATGTCTGCCGATCTCGCTCAACTCGTCACCTCCATCGCTCAACGCGCGCGTGCAGCGTCGCTTGTTTTGGCGACGACTCCGCCTGAGCAGAAGAATGTGGCACTCACGCGACTGGCCGAATTGATCGAGGCTTCCCAGGAAGCGATTCTCACGGCGAACGCGAAGGATTTGGTCGCCGCTGAATCCAATGGGCTCGGCAAAGCGCAGATCGAGCGGCTCACGCTTAATCCCGCCCGGCTTTCTCAACTGGCTGAGAGCGTCCGTCAGGTCGTGGCGCTGCCCGATCCCGTCGGCGAATTGCTGGATGAAACGACGCGTCCCAACGGTCTGCGCATCCGACGCATTCGTGTGCCGATCGGTGTGATCGGCATCATCTATGAGGCGCGTCCCAACGTGACGATCGACTGCGCAATTCTCTGTCTGAAGAGCGGCAACGCGGCGATCCTGCGCGGCGGGAAGGAAATTTTCCACACGAATACGGCGCTCGCTGCGCTCGTCACGCAGGCGCTTGATCACGCGAAGATTCCCGGCGACGCGGTGCAACTGATTCCCACGACGGATCGCGCGGCGCTCAACACGTTGCTCACACTTGATCAGTATGTGCATTGCATCATTCCGCGCGGTGGCGAGAGCTTGATCCGCTTTGTGGCGGAAAATGCGACCGTGCCCGTGATCAAGCACTACAACGGCATCTGTTTCGTCTATCTCGATAAAGCGGCCGACGCCGAACTCGCGGAGAAAATCACCGTCAACGCGAAGGCTTCACGCGTCTCCGTGTGCAATGCCGCCGAGCAACTACTCGTGCACCGTGAGGCCGCGGAAAAACTTCTGCCGCGGGTCGCGCGCGCGTTGCTCGCGAAGAATGTGCAGCTGCGTTGTGACGCGGCGAGCGCGGCGATTTTGGAGCGCGAGAAAATCTCACTCACACCTGCGACCGAGGCCGATTATCACACCGAGTTTCTTGATTACATCATCGCGATCCGCGTGGTCGATTCGCTGGAGACGGCGATTGCCACGATCAATCGCGACAGCTCCGCGCACAGCGATGCGATTGTGACGGCCGATGAAAAGGCCGCCCGCCGGTTTCAGGCGGGGGTTGATAGCGCGGCGGTGTTCTGGAACGCATCGACGCGCTTCAATGATGGCTTTGAGTTCGGTTTTGGCGCTGAGATCGGAATCAGCACGGATCGCTTGCATGCACGCGGACCGATGGGGCTGCGCGAGCTGTGCAGCTATAAATTCCTCGTCGACGGAACCGGGCAGGTGCGGGGTTGATTCCTTTCTGCGGCCAGGGACATTGCCGTTCAGCGGATTGATTGCCGGGGTTTCCCGTAATGGATGGACGGGAAATTTATCCTAAACAACTCGCCCCGAAACGTGTCTGGTATTTGCTATGGCTATGACCAAGACATCCCACTGCTCGTTGTTTTTGGCATCCTGCGTTTTGACATCGGCCGTTTTCGCGCAAACGCCAGCGCCCGCGCCCTCGGAGCCGGCACCCTCGGAAACAAAGAAAAAGAGCCGTATGCTCTCCCCGGAAGCCTCGTCGGCGCTGCTGGCTGGTTATTCCTATCAGCCGCCGAAGCCCGTCGAACCGGTCGATGACGAAATCGATCAGCGGGATGTGGATAAACCGCGCAACGAGATCATCCGCCTGCCAAAGTACATGGTCGAGGCGGAGCGTCCTCCGGTTTTTGCCGATAGGAATCTGTACACGACGCAAAATTTTTCGAAGCTTCTGATTCAGCGCTATCTTGGCAAAGGGGGGCTGAATAAATACCAGCTGGGCAAAGAGGGTCAGATATATGCGGCCCAGATGTACTGGGACGACGAACGCCTTAAGAACATGGTGGAAGGAAACAATCAGGTATCGCTTTATCGGGCATCGGGCGATGAGGAGAAGGCGGCCAAGGCCGAACGGGAGAACAAGTCGATGATGTTAAGGACGAATGATGCGCAGTCGGCCGAACTGTCCAAGAACGCGGGACAGCGGTACTAACCCCCTATCGGACGAAGTGTCGTGACGAAAGATCACGGCATTGTGAGACGGCCACGACGAGAGCCTCGTGTTTCTCTTGGAAAGCGGTTTGTGGGCTGTGCGGGCTGAAAAACGAAGGCGTTGATCGCAAGAAGCCGGCTGAAATTTCTACAGACCGCGTGCTTGCCGGTTGGGGGGCAGTCCGATTTACCCGGTAGCTCCGATGGAAACATTTCTGATTGAAGTGCCCGTGCCCTCGATGGGCGCGACCGTCAACGAACTCACGGTGATCGACATCGTGGTGCAGACGGGCGCGGTCGTGAACAAGGGACAGAAACTCGCCGAGCTCGAGAGCGACAAATCTGTTTTCGAATTTGAATCGCCGTGCGCAGGCACCATCCGGTCAATCGTGGGACGCGCGGGTGATATCATCACGACCGGCACGCCGTTCCTGCGGATCGAAACCACCGATGCGTCGCTGAAACACCTTGAAGTGCAGGCAGAGACTGGCGCGAGTGCGGCTGTGAACACGTCTGCAAAGACGTCAGGCGCGGCGAACGGGCAGGCGGTTCCGAAAGCGACAGTTGTTGCACCAGTGCCCGTTGCTGTGCCGCGTGTCGTGGTTCCGAAAGCTGCACCATCGATTTCGGCGGCGCCGGCTTCTGCGGGCATTCAGTGGACGCCTCGGGCCAGCAAACTTGCGCTAGAGGCGGGATTCGATCCGGCGACGATCACTGATATTGCGGCGACAGGTCCTGGCGGACGCGTGTCGGGCGATGATGTGGCGGCGTATTTGGAAAAACGTAAGGCGGGCGGCGCTTCCGGCGCGGTGTCGTCCGGGGCAGGTGCGCAGGGTTTCGACCTGCGTGCGGCTGAAACGGTTTGCATTGCGGGCGTCGGCTACGCGATTCCGTCGGGCATTCGTTCAAACAACGAAATTTTGAAAGCCTTCCCCGACATGACGGAGGAAGAGGTGATCAAGCTCACCGGCATCCGTGAACGGCGCTATGCGGTGCAGGGTGAAACGGCGACGAGTCTGGCGGTGACCGCGGTACAGCACGCGTTGAAGCAGGCGAATGTGGACGTGAAGGAGATCGATGGCGTCATCATGGCGACATTGATCCCGGATCAGCCGGTGCCGGCGATGGCGAGTGCACTGGCCAAGGAACTGGGCATTCCCCGGGCGCTGGCGTTTGATTTGAACGCGGCGTGCTCGGGCTGGCTCTACGCGCTCGAAGTCGGTCGCGCGTTTATTCGTTCGGGCACCGCCAAGAAGTTGATCGTGGTCACGGCGGAGTTGTTGTCCCGCATCACGAACCCGAAGGATCACGGCACGGCGTTTCTCTTCGGTGATGGCGCGGGCGCGGCGGTTCTCACGGACGCGGCGGATGGTCATCGCCTTGCGCGCATGGCGCTGTCGGGCGATGCGGATCA
This sequence comes from Nibricoccus sp., assembly GCA_049840895.1. Taxonomy (GTDB): domain Bacteria; phylum Verrucomicrobiota; class Verrucomicrobiia; order Opitutales; family Opitutaceae; genus Nibricoccus. The sequence goes on from JASGJB010000067.1 coordinate 43,274, forward strand.
ATTCGCGGCGATTCAGCGTCCGGGCGGTGGCGCGACCAGGCCTTTCCCCGATCCCCAAGGCAAAGATCAGGAGGATTTTTTCCTCCAGATGAACGGCGGTGCGGTGTTCAAGCACGCGGTCATCGCGTTTGCCGACCAGATCGAGGCGACGCTGAAACGGCACAACCTGAAGCCCGAGGAAATCGCGTGGATCGTGCCACACCAGGCCAACGAACGCATCCTGCGCGCAGTCGGAAAACGCGTGGGCATTCCCTACGAAAAATTCGTCGTGACGATCGGCAAGTATGGCAACACGTCCGCCGCGAGCGTTTCGATGGCCCTCGGTTGGGCGGCGGAAGAACAGATCTTCAATGCCGGTGACAAAATCATTTTCTGCAGCGTTGGCGCCGGACTGACGTTTGCGGGTGGCCTGCTGGTCTGGTGACCGCCTGTTTGCGGCGGGAGGGGGGCGGGTCCTTTGTTCAAAGGAGCCGGAGCCGTACGCCCGCTGAGCTAGAGTGCGAGTTCGTGTGCGGTTACGCTGAGCGCGTAGATGGCGGCGGTCTCGCAGCGAAGGACAAGCGAGCCGAGCGTTGCAGGAACGAAACCGGCGCGAAGAGCGGTTTCGATTTCTTCGGGCGAAAAATCGCCCTCGGGGCCGATCAGCCACAGCACGCGTCGCGGTGCGTGACCGAGGGCCGCGGTTGCGTTGGCGAAAAGCGTTTTAACTGACCTGGCTCCGGGATGCAGGCTGGCGACGAGCTTGAGATCGTAGTCTTTTGTTGAGCGCTCGGCGTAGTTGGCCGCCAGAAATGCGTTGAGCGATTGCAGTGGAGCGATCTCGGGCAGCCAGGGATTGCCGCATTGTTTGGCGGCCTCCAGTGCGGCGATGCGCCATTTCTCGATTTTTTTGTCCTGACGTTCGCCCTCAAGGTGGACTTGGGTGCGTTCGCTAATGACCGGAACTATGCGGGCTACGCCTATCTCCGTGGCTTTGCGGACAATGCCGTCCATGCCGGTTCCTTTAGGCAGTGCCTGAGCCAGTGTGATGGCGTGGGAGAGGGGAGGGGCGCGTCGAGTGTCACGAACCTTGAGAACTGCGGCATTTTTTGAATCGGAAACGAGATCGCAGTCCCATTCGGTGCCGCGGCCGTCAAAAGCGACCACCTTGGCGCCAATGCGAGCGCGATTGACGACGACCAGATGGTGGGACTCATCGGGATTGAGGCGCAGGGTAGTCGGAGTGGTTTCGGTCGGAAGACAGTGAGCGCGAAAGTCGGACATATGAACAGGTTGGCGTGGTGCTGAGGCCTGAAAACAGTAAGGGCGCTGGCCCTATGAAAGACCAGCGCCCTTGCCGACTTTTAGAAACTACAAACTATGACTACCAAAAAGAACGGGTAACTAACGGGGAGTAAGACGCAGAGGGGGCAGGGGCGTTCAAAATCCTGAAAACTTTTTTCAACGTCATTTTTGGCGAGGAAACGAAAAGCGTTTGAGGTGAATTTCGGTTGGTGAACGACTGGTGAAGGACAAGATTGCTTCCCTCGGCATTGGGCCGTGAAACAAAAATTCCGTTTACACGTGGACGGTCGTTTCTACGGT
>JASGJB010000068.1:0-18250 GCA_049840895.1 Nibricoccus sp.
AAGGTTAATAGGGAAACACGATAGAATCCGAACAGCACCTTGGGTTCGAGCAGAAAATCTTCCGTGCCGCAGTCAATACGAAGCTTGGGGAGCTTGTTCTGCTTCCTGGCGAGCTTCGCGAGCGTGAGCAGGTCGTGATCGGTCCCGCGCGGGTCGTCGCCGAGGATGAGTTGGTATTCCTTCGATCGGTCGGGCAGCACAGTTGCACCGGGTCACAGCTGCCGAACATCAGGGCGTACCGAATGCGAATGGGCGTCAGCGAAATGATCGGGATAACCAAGAACAAGGCGTAGCACACCCATGCCCGCCCATCGACAGCCCGCTGATGCACCGGGCGGTGCAAGTGCACTTCACGTTGAAGTGACGCTCCACCGATCCCATGACGTCGTTGATCATGTACGTCGCGTACGCCGGCCCGGTGACGGCGTTGGTGTAGAAGCCGCGGAACCCATCGGGCATCACCACCGCGAGGGGAAGGCCTTTTACGTATTCCTCGATGCGCGTGCGGCGGAGCCAGATGGTGTAGTCATCGGACAAGCCGTGCAGCAGATACATCGTCGCGAACGGGGGCTTGCCGGTGTCGGGGAGGATGACGAACGCGCCGACTTGCTTGCCGAGCGTGTTGGAGAAGAAGCGGAATTCAGAAAGAGCCATGGTCGGCGGAGTATGGCACAGACGCGTTCGCCTTCAATGCACCGCGTATGAAGCAGGCCGGTCAGCGTATCAAACAAATGCGAACACCGCGTACTGCGGGCGCGGCTCGTCTAGAGGATCTTCACCACGACATACGTCACGTCGTCCTGAATAGGTCTGCCGTCGAGGAAGGTCGCGAGGGAGGCTTCGACGGCTTTACCGATTTCCGAAGCACTGCGGTTGAGATTCGTCATGATCGCGTCGATCAGCCTCGACCGGCCGAACATTTCGTCGGCGGCGTTGCAGGCTTCCAGATCCCGTCGGTGCCGAGGAACAGCACCGTCCCTGGCCACAAGCCGTTGGCGTTGTACTCCTCGAACTGTTTTCCCGGCATCGCGCCGAGCGGAAGTGAGCCTTCGCTGAGCTCTTTGACTTCGCCGGTCTTCGGATTGCAGACGATGATCGCTTCGTGCGCACCGCGCAGGCGTAGCGAAGCGTGCGGGCTTCGGGGTCGATGTGCATGATCGTCATCGTCATGAACATGTCTTCGATCACGCTCTGGCAGAGCGTCTGGTTGACGCACAGAGAGAGGATGCTCCATCGACCCACCCTCCGCGGCGGCGAGTTAGCAGAGCAGCGGGCGGTGCACATGACCAGCGGGCGCCGAGCCCGTGCCCGGTGACGTCGCCGACCGCGATCAGGTGCTGGAGCCCGAGGGCAGATCGACCGCCTCGGCGAAGTCAAAATAGTCGCCGCCGGTCGCGTCGCAGTAATGACTCTTGCCCGCGATCTCGACGCCTTTGTCGTGAGGCGGCTGCTGTGGGAGCAGGCTCTGCTGGATTTTGTGCGCCAGTTCCACCGACTTCTGCAGCTCCACTCGCTGCTCCAGTTGCGGAACCATGTGGTTGAACGTGTCGGCGAGTTGTCCGACCTCATCCTTCGACGTGACGAACGCCCGCGCCGTGAAATCGCCCTTGGCGAGCTTGCGCGACGCGCTGGTGAGGCTGAGCAGCGGTTTGACGACCGTGTGCGCCCGCCACAGCGAGAGCAGAATGCCCGCCGCCGCGACGACGAGGGCGACGACCGATTGCTGCTGGAGGAGCCCGATGAACGTTTCCCCGAACTGCTTCTGCGGCTGGACCACCAGCACCGACCACGGCTGCTCGCGCATCTCCGCCATGCCCGCGACCCATTCGACCGGCGAATCCCCCGGGTTTGTCGGCGGGCATTTTGAAATGCGCGTTGAGGCGCTGATTCACCGGTCCCTGCAGCGCCCGCTGCAGCTCGGGAATGCCGAGCGATTCGATCCTCTCCATCTCGAATCGCGTCTTCGGATCGATCGCCGCGACTTGCTGTTCACTGAGCGGGCCGAAGCTGTGAAACGCCTTGCTCGCGTCCGGGTGGGCGATGACGATCCCGCTTTGCTCGGCGAGCATCGCGTAACCGACCGAGCCGAGGCGCACTTCCAGGATGCGCTGTCGCACTCGCGCTCGCCGTTGAGTTTGAGCGCCGCGAACCCGACAATTTGCCATTGCGCCGGATCGGGCTGGCGAAGAACACGCCGGGCTCGGCGGTGACGCCCCCGATCAGCCAGTGCGACATGTTGGGCTCGCCGCGCAGTCGCGCTGGGCGTACTCACGCGTCGTCAAGTCCTGTCCGATGTTGCGGACATCCGTGCTGGCGATCCCCGTCGCGCTGGCGTCGGCGATGAAGAGCTGCGAGTAGTCCGAGTGCAGCGCCACCACGCTGTTGAGCAGACGCTGCACTTCGTCCTGATTCTGCGGGCGTTGATCGGGCTCGGCGCAATACTCCTGCACCGAAGCGTTCAGCGCCACGATCTGGACGACCTGCTGGCTATCGTACATCAGTTGGTCGAGGCGCGACGAGGTGACCTTCGCGAGCAGTTTGACGTGCTGTTCCCCGGCGTTGACCAGCTCGGAGCGGCTTTCCGAGGACGCGAAGAACATCGCGATCCCCATCGGCACCAGGGTGGCGATCAGCAGGTCGCGGAGGATTTTCACCCGAAGTGAGCGGAACATGCCTTCCCACAGAACATGGCCGTCTCGATTGTATCGTCGTCCGTGGATGCGGGCGATTGGATATCCGCACGATTGCGTCACGGGCAAAGCTTCTTACAATCTTGCGTTTTCGCAGGGATGCCACCCGCTCTGCTCCACAGGACGTGAACACAACCGCCGACAACCCGAATCGCGCCCCGACGCCTGCCCCAGGTACCGCGCCGGGGATGCACGTGCTCGACTCGCCCGCGGTCGCGCCCTTGCCGCACGATGAACTCAGCGACTTAAGCGGTGCGGAGCTGCGCCGGGCGATGTCGATGATCACCATCGCGTGGGTCTTCGGCGCCATCTGGATGCACGCGCTGGCGGGGGCGCCGTTGACGATCTTCGGGAACGCGCTGGGCGCAGGTAACTTCGAGTTCGGACTGCTCGCGGCGCTGCCGTTCCTGGCGCAGCTGATGAGCGTGCCCGCGAGCGTGCTGACCGACCGCTCGGGCGCCCGCCGCAAGATCTTCTCTGGGCGCTGTACGCCAACCGCGTGCTCTGGTTCGCGATCGCGCTGGTCCCTCTGTGGATCGTCCTGCACTTCGGGCAATCGTATTCGCCGCTGGCGGTGTTCTCGTTTCTCACGCTGGTCTTCCTGATGCAGGTGGGGCAGGGCGTCGGCTCGCCGGCGTGGGTGAGCTGGATGGCGGACATCGTCCCCGACCGCGTGCGCGGCCGGTACTTCGCGCGTCGCCGACAGTGGGGTATCCTCAGCGCCATCCCGGCGGCGCTAATCGCCGGATACCTGCTCGATCGATACAGCGGCGCCTCCACGGAGACCATCCTCTGGACTTGCGCGGGCATCTTCTGCGTCGCGGCGTGCTTCGGGATCGTCGATATCGCGCTGTTCCACTTCGTCCCCCACGCCAACCGTCCCAAACCGCGCCAGCCGATCCTGCGGCAGCTCTTTCACCCGCTGAAGAACCGGCGGTTCGTGTGGTTCAGCGCCGGTCGCCGCGATCCTGTGGTTCGCGGTCGCCGGGCAGGGCGTGTTCGTCAGCAAGTTCCTCATTGATCGGCTCGAGATCAGCAACACGCGCGTGCAGATGATCGTGCTCGTCACGCCATTACTGATGCAGATGATCGTGCTGCCCGTGTGGGGCAAAGCGATCGATCGGTACGGGAAGAAGCCCGCGATGTTCATCGGCGTGCTCGGGATGGTGCCCGTCGGGCTGGGGTGGCGCTGCTGAACTCGGGACACGTCTGGCTCGGCTACGTGCTGACCGGCGCGGGCGCGGCGTTCTGGACAGGGGTGGAAGTCGCCAACTTCAACCTCGTGCTCGAACTCTCCGGCACCGACCCCGACAACCGCGAAGGCGGCTCGATGTACATGGCGGTCAACAGCGTGATCGTCAACCTCGCGGGCATGCTCGGCGGAATCTTCTTCGGCAGCATCGCCGAATCCCTGCGCGAGTTTCACTACGACCTGCACGTCGCGTGGCTGGCGCCGATCGGGTTCTACGAGATCCTGTTCACCATTCAGCCGCGCTGCTGCGCCTGACCGCGGTCTTCCCACTCCTGCTCGTCCATGAACCCGAGGCACGCCCCGACGGTGGACCTGCTGCGCTTCATCGCCGGCAACCTCTACAACAACGCCGCCGGCGCTGTGCTGCTCCCCGTCCGCCTGATCCGCCGCCGCGACGACCCCGACGACGATTGAGCCCACCGACGGCACAAACGCACGCTCCCCGAACCTCCGCCACCCGGGCATTCGGCCGATTTTCCCCCCAATCCGCGCGAACTCCTTCCCGCGCCTTGACGTACCAACCCCGGCGGCTATGCTTGGCCTCCTCAATCGCGGGGTAGAGCAGCCTGGTAGCTCGTCGGGCTCATAACCCGGAGGTCGGAGGTTCGAATCCTCCCCCCGCTACTGCTTGAAGAGAAAGGACTTGCGGCAACGCGAGTCCTTTTTCTTTTGGTGCGGTGATGTGTGGGCTTGCGCCGGTCCCGCCCGCATCGACCAAGTCGTCAATCGTTTGGGGCAAGATCAACTCCATCCAGCGCCCTCGCGACGGCGGCATGATCGCTTGCGTTCGATTCGGCATTCCTGAGGCCCATCGCGGTATGCAACGTTATTCCGGCACGGTGCGGCGATTTGACCTGTCGCAAATCTCTTCAAAACTAACGCGGTGTGTGGCCGAACAGAGCGAGTTCGATGATCGCTGCATGTCGCGCCGTGCCTGTCGCTTGACTTGCACGTAGCGCGCGCGGTCTACTCGTGTCGCCCGATATGGGTATGGGGTGCCGTGGGGGCATCACGCGGGCGGGGCGAGAGCTCGAGTAATCCATTCAGCAGATCTCAGGGCAGGCAAGGAGACCAATCATGGCGAGCCGTCAGTCAACGAAGGCGATCGCGCCGCGCCGTCGCAAGCGGTCGTCGAGCAACTGGAGAAACGACAGCTTTTGGCGTTCAGCGTATTCCTGCATGGGGCGAGCCACGGTGAAGAGACAGCACCGTACGAATGCTCTCCCGAATTCACGCCCGACGTCAGTGGCCCATGGCAGGGACTCGTCTCGGGCGCGTCGATCACCCGCAACGCCGATTCGTCCCTCACGATCACCAACGAGTCCGGCTATACGAGCAGCGGCATCTACAAGGAGGAGGGGGACACGTTCATCGTTGCCGACTACTGGGGCGAGCTGGTCGGCGACGTCAACGCGGATCGCAACCGGATTGACTGGCGAAACGGGAGTGTATGGATGCGTGACGGTGTCCATACAAGCATGCTTGGAGACTGGACAGGCGATGGTAACCCGTGCTCCATCATCGGGACCGATCAGAACCTGGTCTTGGTGAATGACTATGGCGACCAGACGCCTGGCCACCTCGATACTTATAACCGGTCTGTGATTGCGTTCACGTGGAACGGGCTCGTTGGCGCGATTAACAGCAGCTTCACTCGAATCAGTTGGGGGAACGGGTCGGTCTGGTCTCGTGACGTGGCGGGTTCCGATATCACCGGCTCGTGGATGATGGAGGTTGGACCGTGCTCCATCGAGGATGCCAGCGAGTCTGCGATCACGATGTTCAGCAACAATGGGTACAGCAGCAATGGCGTCTTCCGAGAAGCCGGCGACACCTTCATCGTTGCGGAGTACTGGGGCAATTTGGTCGGTGACGTCAACGCGGAGCGAAACCGGATTGACTGGCACAACGGTACAGTGTGGGAACGGCAAGGCACGCACGCGAGTATGCTCGGGGACTGGAGCTACGAGGGCAGCCCCTGTTCGATTGCGGGATCGGATCAGAACCTGATTCTGGTCAACGATTACGGGTCGGAAACACCAGGCCATCTCGACACATACAATCGCTCTGTCATCGCCTTTGACTGGGGTGGGCTCGTCGGAACCGTGAACAATGATTTCACACGAATCAACTGGGCCAATGGCTCGGTGTGGACGCGTTCGTTCGCGAACTGGTCGATCGACTGGGGAGACGGCGCAGCGGAGTCCGTTCCTGTGAGTCAGTCCGCGGTGCACCAGTACGCTACGGCGGGCGCGAAACTCGTCAGTGCGACTCTCCTCTTGCCGGACGGACGCGCGGCAGCGTCATCGCAGAGAACCATCGCGATTGACGATTCGGTCTTTCAGGCAAGCTTCAACTTCGCGCCGGACGGGTCGGCCGCCGTCCCGGGGTACTTCACGGACATCGGCAATCGCTACGAGTTGCGATCGAGCGGCCTCACTTACGGATGGGTCGATGCGAATGGCGCACCGGCGTCCAACTCCGCAAACACCTTCGAGCGCGCAACGGAGTCGGACCAGCGGCTGGATACGGGAACGAGTACGAACGGCGGCGGCGGAAGCCGGGCGTGGGAAGTATTGGTTCCAAACGGCACATATGACGTCACTTTGGTTGCTGGTGATCCGTCGGTCACCAGTGGCAGTTACGTCTATGACGTGGAGGATGAGGCCGCGTTTCTTAGTGGCGGCGCCAGTACCGGTGCATCGCGGTGGGTCACAGCGACCGGAACCGTCACCGTTACAGACGGACGGCTGACCGTTAGCAATGGCGCAGGGCGCATCGGCTTACCGGCTGGCATACATCGAGATCACTGATAGCGATGCGCGCTTGGCGGAAGGCGTGTCGGCGCCGATAGGCGTAGTCGCCATGCCCGCCGCCCCCACGATCGTTGACGTCCGATGGGAAGACAGCGCGAGCAACGAATCCGGATATCGAGTCGAACGTGCGACCAGCCTCGACGGGCCTTGGGATGTCCGGGGCGTCGCACACGCGAACGCCCGCGTGTTCCGCGACACGGGGCTCAGCGCCGATAGCGACTATTTCTATAGGGTGTTGGCGCTGAAAGATGAGATCGAGAGTTCGTCAGCCGCCCTATGCGGTACACACTCCCGCGGCTGGCGCGAATCAGTTTGCGTACAACGCGCAGCGAGCGCCGTGGAGCATCGGCACAGCTTTGCAGGCGGAGAACTACGACGCCGGTGGGCCCAACGTTGCGCTTTCCGATACGAGTGGCGGAAATGCCGGTGGCTTTTACCGACTCACCGATGCGGACGTAGGGCTGAACGTGAGGAATGGACGACATTTTGTCGGTTGGACACGTCCGGGCGAATGGCTTGAGTACACCATCAGCGTCCCCACGGCCGGGCACTACTTCCTCGCGACGGATACAGCTTCACAAGGGCTTGGTGGGCTCTTCCGTGCAGCGGTCGATGGTTCAACAATCGCTTCGACGATCCAGATTCCCGACACCGGATCCTTCCTGACGTACCGCACCGTATTCACTCCGGTGTTCGGGCTTGAGAGCAGTGGTAACCGCGTTCTTCGGCTAACCGCGATCGACGACAATCCGAGCGGGTATTGGGTCGGTGACATCGACGCGTTCACGCTCCATCGCCATGATGCGCAGGCGCTCTATCCGCTGTCCGCGATAGCGCCACACATGCGACACTCAATTGGACGCGCAACAGCACAGGGGAGTCGGAGTTCAAGGTGGAACGATCTACGACACCCAGCTTCGCGGCGGGGACGGTGAGCGTGATCCACGTCGATGCGGGCGCGAATGGTTTCGTGGATACCGGAATCGCCGAGGGGGTAGCGTATTACTATCGAATCTACGCAGTCGGCCCGAACGCTGCCGTCGGCGATACGCCAGTCAGCAACTCGGTCTCGATCCCTACGGAGCCGATCGACGAACTCGCCGCGCCAACCGGGCTACATCGGATCGCGCCTCCGGAACGGGCGATCACCATCGGGTGGACGGATAACTCGTCCATCGAGACTGCTTTCCGCGTCTATCGAAAGCAGGGGAATGGCGCTTGGGAAAGCCTCGGCAGCGAGCCTGCTGACCAGGTTGAGTATTTAGATCGAGACTATAATTCCCGGTCAGATAGCATATACAAAGTTCGGGCGATCGGAGCAGTGAGGGAGAGCGCCGACAGCAATATCCTCGAGATTCCGGCGAAGCCGGACGCCCCGACGATTACCGACAGCGCCACTGATGCCATCACACTCTCGTGGATCGACCGGTCCACGCTTGAGACCGGATACCATATCGAACGACGATCAGGTTCCACCGGAGAGTGGACGCGCATCACAACCACGCCGTTAACGGCGAACAGTTCGACCTACGTGGACGATTCGGTCAGTCCTAACGCCAGCTATCACTACCGCGTTCGAGCGATTACTGACTCCGCCGAAGGGCTTGCGAGCCCGGCGACGCCGGCGCTCTCGGTCGCTTCGGGCGAACGGCTTTCCGTCACGCATGAGCCGGCCAAGGAACTGTCAGAGGGGATGGGCCTGATCTTCGTGGCTCGTCCCGTCACAGGTCAGTTGGATGAGGGAACAACATATGTGTGGACCGTGTTACGCAACGGCTTGCTCCTCGATGCGGACATCTCCACCTCGACCAGCCCCGCACTAGCCTTCACGGTTGCTGATGACGGGGTCTACGATGTTACGGTGATCGCGCGGCCGACGACGGGATCGCCAAGGTATGGTCTCGACGTGGTCGAGGTCGACAACGTCGCTCCGACACTCGTCCTCAACGGCGCTCCGCACGGCGAAATCGGTGCGCCTTACGAACTTGGATTTGTCCATCGCGACCCCGGAGCAGACGCGATCACGCAGATCTTGGTCGACTGGGGCGATAATAGCGATACGGATGGGGACGGACACGTCGGCCAAACTGTCATGTCGGCGAATTCGACCGTCGGTCACATCTACGCTCAGGCAGGGGAATACACGATCCACGCGGTCGCCACCGACGAAGACGGCACGTACACCTTCCCCACCCTCGACGTTTCCGTGGTTGCCGACCTTGCCACACTTCCCGCAGCGCCGGTCGCGATATGGATCGGAAACCAGACTTCCAGTTCCGCGATCGTTCGTTGGCACATGTTAGGCGAAGACCTGTCGGGGCAACTGCAGTGGAGCAAGCATCCTGACTTCTTCGGCGCCTCATCGGTCACAGTGGCGGCCGGCGCGGAATCGTACGAACTGACGGGATTGGCGGCCGGGGAAACGTACTTCGTACGTGTCAGAGCACGAAACGCGTGGGGGGCGTCCGCGTGGGCGCAGCAAGCTCGGTTCATCACCTGGCCGGGTGTGCCAGAATCGCCGTCTGACCTGAACGCGGAAGGCATGAGCAGTAGCGCGATTCACGTGTCCTGGACCCGTGCCGCAGGCGCCGGCGAGTATTTGCTGCAACGTTCGCAAGGCGGCGGCGGATCGACCACGATCGCGACACTGGGCGGTGATTCGGCCGATTATGTGGATGTCGGACTTGATGCCGATACGACCTACTCCTACACCGTCGTCGCCGCCAATCAGAGCGGCGAGAGCGATGCCTCAGCGCCGTCAGAAGCCACCACCTTGCCGGCCTCACTAGAGACGTTCATCGCGGTTCCAGTGAGTAGCCGCAAATTAGCCCTCGGGTTGGATCCCAACACAGTGGGGCTGGAAGTGCAGCGCTCACCCAATGGTGTCGACGGATGGGAGACGTTCACGCTCGCCGAGTTGTTCCCAGAGGCGCCAGTGCAGTATGGAAGCGCCGAACTCGAACCCGAAACCACCTACTATTTCCGTGCCCGTAGGACTAATAGCCATGGGTCGACCGACTGGTCGTCGATCGTCTCGGCACAGACGCTTCCGCTTACTCCGCCCTATCTGTACGAGGCCTGGTCCGACGGCGACGCATTTGCCCTGTATTGGGACCACCAGCTGGACGAGGAAGACGGCTTCCGTATCGAGTGCTCAACCGATGGGCAGAATTACGAGCAGTTGGAGACAACGGGACAGGACGAGACGTATTTCTACGACGATTCCGGAACACTTCTGAGTCCAGACAAGCACTATCGTTTCCGGGTGGTCACCACTCGGGGTGAAGTCGAATCAGAACCGTCCAACGTCGTCGAATTCTGGACCGAGCCTGCCGCGCCGACCAATCTCACGACGAACGCTGTGAATGAGTCCGAGATCAATCTCTCGTGGGCTGACAACTCCGAACTGGAAACCGGCTACCAGATCGAGGTTTCCGCTGACGGTGGCGAGACGTTCCGTGAATTGGCCGTGACGGCGCCGAATGCAACGGGCTACGCGGTGATCGGTCTGGAGGCTCAGACCGCTTACACGTTCCATGTGACGGCGCTGAGACACGCTGCGAGGACACCAGAGCGAGCACTCCAATGTGTCCAGTGCGACGACGCTCCAGCGCCCTGTGCTTCCAGAAAGCGACGAGGTATGGCGTGCGGTCACTGACGCGGTAAACAACACGACCGTACCCTTCACCTGGGCGGGCGCGGGTGCTGAGGTCAGCATGCAGCCCGGCGTCTATCGGATGAAGTACATCGAAGGCGCGTTGCAGATCGGTGATCATTACGACCGGGTCTATTACCGCTGGGGAAGTTGGCGGAACGAGTTTGCGGTGGTTGGCGACGTGGGCGCCAGCATTTCGACTCCGCCCGGCTTCGATGGCGACGGCAGTCTGACGCTGAACGACGTCGAGCATTCGCGTCCGGAGACCTATTGGCAAACGACACACGACTCGGGTTGGGAAACTCAGGGACTGGCCGAGGAGGCGAGCGAGGGCGCGACCGACGATTTCACGATACTCGCGGTGCCGCCAGAAGGCGGACAGCCTTTGTCGCTTCGCAACGTGGGCTGGGTCTCCAATAACGTCGCGGGATCACCCAACCCGACATGGGAGGTCGTGCGCCTCCTGGATATGCCCAGCGTTTCCATCGCTGCGATCGACGCCAATGCCAACGAACCCCCGAGTTTGGCAGACGACGCGAGCCGTGGGGAGGCGCAGTTCAGGATCACAAGAACGGGTGAGCTTGATGGTCCGCTGACGGTGCAACTATTTCTTCCTGCCGGAACGGCGGTCCTTGGCGCCGCTACGTGCTGTCCGAAAGCAGCATTGCCTCGATGACGATCCCGGCAAACGTGGATCACATCGACATCAGTGTCACTCCAACCGCGGACACGGAGCTTGAGCAAGCGGAGTCCGTCACGCTGCTTCTCGAAGGCGCTTCGCACTACCGCCTCGCAAATGTCTCCGCGACCGCCAGCATTGATAATGCTGACCGCCACTCGATTTGGACGTTGACTCGGACAATGACAATGGTTTATCCGCACCATCGCGATCGGTTGTCGAGGACGAGGTCGAGGACATCGAAGACGACCCCGCCCACCCGGGGAAGGTCGCGCCGACGAACCGGCTGGACGCCGACCACGACGACATCCCCGGTTTCGCCGACGGCTTCGACCTCGATACGACGCTCGACGAGGTGACCGACGCCGACGCCGACAATCAGGACAGCGGCGCCACGATGGTGCCCGTCGTGCTGTCGATTCCGCCCGGGACGAACGTCGATGATGCGTCGCTGATCCTCGCGTACGATGCCTCGGACCCTTCCGCGGTTCAGGTGACCGGTGCAGGGACCGACGCCGATCCGTATGTGTACGAACTCCCTGAGTCCGGCACGATGCGGCTGTGGACCGGCGTAGCGAATCGCACGCTGGCCGCTTTGTCGACCCGTACGTTGTCGGCGAACGGCACGATCACCGACACCCGAAGCTTCTACGTCGCGCCAAACACCGAAGGAGGCTTCACTTGGTCGACGCTGCAGCGGTTGGGATTCACGAAGGACTCCAACGGGATCATCCAGAACAACACCGTCACGCTGTATGTCGAAGGCGTGAAACCGAGCAGTGAGCCCGGCGACGTACGGATCACGGTTGACTTGACTTCGGGGGGCTCATCGCTCGGTTCCGATGCGGTCCGTCTGATGTTTGCCGATCTGGACCTGGACGTAGATTCGTTCAGCCGGAACGAAGCAGGTCCGGACCGTTCGTCGGAAGAGGAAACGGAGGAAGACAACGCCGAATCCCGCGGCAAGCTCGTCCTCGTCAACGACGCCGACGTGGATGCCGATGGCGTGATCGACCTCGCCGACGGATTTGGGTCGGATGAGTCGACCACGAGCACGCTGGCAGGCGGCAGGCTCGTGCCCGTCGTGCTGCAATTGCCCGACGCACTCCGCGATACGGCTACCGTGATGTTCAACTATTCCGCGTCCGACCCGCTTTCATTGGTTACCGGCGAAGGCTGGGCCAAACCGAGCGGCGGGCAACTTCCGACTCTGGACCCGTGACGCCGACGCCACGCGCCATCCGCAGGCGCTCCAATCGCTCAACGCATCAGACACACGCTTGGGGACCGAAGGCTTCTACATCGCGCCGAACACGCCTATCCCGCTGAGCCTGCTTCGCGCCGAATCGGACGGCACGTTCAAGTTCTTCCTCGAAGCGGTGAACACCACCAATGCGACGGACACCATCGAGGTTAGCTATTACGGCGCGGGTCTGAGTATCACCGACAGCGCCCGCGTGACGGCGGTTCAGCCCGTGGCGGCCGTTCTACGGCGACGATGCCGCCATGCCCGGCGGCGCCGCCAACTTTGATGGCGGCGACCCCGCCGCCGGCGACTTCGTAGGCGCCATCCGCGTACATGACGGAACGCAGTTCCTTCCGCAGACCGACCTCGTCACCACCGGCTTCGACATGCCTTGGGGAATGACGCGGACGTTCTCCACGTCGGTCGCGAATGCGTGGGGCAACGTCGTCGGCAAAGGCTGGATCATCAGCGAATGGCCCCGCCTGGTGGAGGCAACCTCCGGCGTCATGCTCGTCGCCGGCGGACGCAACACGCGGATTACTTCGACCGAACCAACGACGGCTTCAAGGCACGCTTCTTCGCCGGCGAAACGCTCGCATCGGCTGCCAACGAACTGACCTACACCGACACGGCCGGCAACGTGTGGAAAAAGGAATTCTAAAAAACTTTGGCTCGTTGGTGAAACCGATCCGGGCCGAAATGGAAACAATCAACCAGCTGAATGATCATTATCAAGGTGGCGCTGGTTACCGGGTATTGGGGGTATCGTTGATTACAAAGTGCCAGGTTTCGGCGGCGCCGGCAATGGAAAAAAGAGCGCTCGAAGAACTGGACAAAGCACTGACTATTTCACCCGAGCATCCGTTTAATCTGTTTTACACCGCTGATTATTTTTTTACCGTCGGAGAAAAACAAAAGGCCGCTGAATATCTTCAGCGACTGCAAGCTTTACAAACAAGCGCCGAAGCCGACCACGCTGATCTTCTGTCCATCCAGATGGAAGGTAAAAAGTTGGCGGAGAAGATTCGCTAGAAAATTATGTTGGTCAGAGCGTGGTGCTAATCGAACCCGCCGCGATTGGGAATGGATGTTCGCCGCAATGCCCTCACGGAATCAGTTCTTTGTTGGCCAATTGCTCGCGCGCAATTGTTTCCAGCGTCACAAAAGAAATGCCATCTGTTTTCCAGGCGATCAATTGTTTTCGGAACAGCGCCAGTTTTGCGGTGGCTTCCACTTCAGGTGTAAAATGGATGGATTTCTGTGCCGCGTACAATTCCACGATAGTAAGTGATGAAATCATTCTCGTTTGAGAGCCCTGGTTGACCGAGCATTTCATCCCAGGTGGGAAGTGTGGTGGGAATTTCCAAAACATTAAATTTTTTACCGTCAACGCTGGGAAAACAAGGTGTTCCACCACGCGTGTCGGAAATGCGTATAGCAGCTGACCAATTTTCTTGAACTTGTAATGAATTGGCGCATGCGTGCCACCCTCGAGTGCGCTTGATGAGTGGGCTGGTTTGCCGAAGTAAATCTAGTCAATTCGCTTCGTGCGTTCATGTCAGTCGCGCTGCACCGCGTTAAAAGACATTCGTCCCACTTTGTCGTGCCAGCGAATATGATCCCAGCTATGCACGCCCACTTCATCGCCTGCTGTTCCGACAGCACAAATTTCGTTCGTGAGTTTTTTGCCAATCAGTCGGTGAGGGAAGCAACGTGCCGTACATCATGGTCTTCAGGGCCGTAGAGCGCGGCTGCATTGGAGCGCAGCATTTTTTTTGAGAAATCCTTTTTGCGTGAACACGCGAAACACTCAGCGGCCAGACGTGTCAGGGCCGAGTGTGAATAAAAACGTGGCGCGGATTTTTAATTCATCAAACAGCCGCAACAAATTCGGCAAACCATTCTTGGTGCCTTCAAACGTGTCGCAATCAACTTTCAGCGCGATACGCCGAGGTTTCATTTCCACTTCGAGAATCTCAAGTTCATAGCCGTCGCCGCAGGTGACAGAGCAACGTGTTGTCGACTTTGTTGGGTTTTCCAAAAACGCCATGGAGAAGCTCTCTTGCCGGTGAGTCGTGTTCGCCAGAGCGAATGGTTTTCTTTCCATCGCTTTCAAAAAAAGCGCCCGGATAAGGTTTGCTCACAGCGCGAACCAGATTGTGAATGCGTTGCGCGGGCTCAGCCCAATCGATTCGGCCGTATTCAGGTGTGCGTTTCCAAAATAAGTTGCTTGCCCGGGAATTTTGAGAGTGACGTGCCGCAGTGCCCGCTTTCAGATGAGGCAATTGCCGTTCCAATACTTTCAACGGCCGCTTTGGTGGCGCGCGTTTGTACGATGGCACTGGTGTCATCTGGGCCAATTGGCACCGCTTGCTGATCGATGATATCGCCAGCATCGACTTTTTTGACCATCACATGCAGCGTCACGCCAGCCATTTTTTCGCCATGCAGCACCGCCCAATTGATGGGTGCGCCGGCCGCGATATTTCGGTAACAACGATCCGTGCATATTGTAAGCACCCAATTTTGGGAGTTGCGTCACCAATTTCCGGAATCATATTGCGGTAGTAAAAAGAAAAAAATCAGTTCTGGTTTCAGTTCTTTTAAACGCTTTTGCTCTGCTAAAAACGATAAGTCATCAGCAAAGAAAACTGGAATTTTATGTGCACGCGCCAACTCTTCGGTGGAGGGAAACCAAATTTTTTCTTTTGGGATTGTTGTGGTGTGTGTAAAGACCAATCACATTCTCGCCGGATTCGATTAGTTGTTTGACACACGCATATCCCACGTCGGAATAGGCGAACACAAGAATGCGCGGCGCGCTCACAAGTGAAATTCGGTTTGTTTGGCGGGTTGAGTGGTGCCGCCATAAATTTTACGGACCAAGAAGCAGGAGGGCGGCCGCGTACTTCTTGATACACGCGGCCGATGTATTCACCAACAATACCCAAGCCTGCCATTAAAATTCCCATCACCACGAATGCGAGCGCAAACAGCGTGAAAACGCCTTCTGCTTCTGACACACACAGCCATACAAAGCAACACAATGACAAGAAGACACCGAACAGAAGTCCACTGCCGGCAACGATAAAGCCGAACAAGGTGAACAATTGCAGTGGTACCACTGAAAATCCAGTCATCAAATCGAAATTGAGACGAATCAGTTTATAAAGTGAATATTTCGTTCGACCAGCCGCACGTTCCGCATGTGCAACTCGAAATATCAATTGGGCGCCGCGCAAATAGCAACCCCGAGTGCCGGAATGAAAGTGGAGTTTTCCTGGCACAGGTTAATGGCATTGATCACTTCACGTGAATAACCGCGCAACATGCAGCCATAATCTTGCAGCTTCATGCCGGTGATTAGCGTGGTGAGTTTGTTCACAATTTTCGAAGCACTCCGGCGGAACAACGTGTCTTGTCGTTGTTGACGGATGCCACCCACCACATCGTAACCCTCATCTAATTTGGCGAGCAACTTTGGAATTTCTTCCGGCGGGTTTTGCAAATCGGCATCGAGTGTAATGACCGCATCACCGGTGACGTGTTGAAACGCTGCGAGAATGGCTGGGTGTTGTCCGAAATTACGAGCCAGATTCAAGCGATCGAATGCGATTGGGATAGCGCTTTGATTTGTTCTTTGATCATTTCCACCGAGCGATCGCGGCTGCCGTCGTCACTGAGCAACAGTTCATAGTCGCGGCCAGAGCACTTGCCAAGACCGGCATCAGTCGTGGAAAGAGCGCGGGAATGTTCGCTTCTTCGTTGTAGATTGGAATGACGACGGAAAGTTTTTTAATCAGTAAACCCGTCGTCATCCCGGCAAGTTTTAAGCCGGGATCCCGGTTGTAAACCGCAACGTTGCAATTGTCTGACGTGATTCCGGCTAACGACATGCCGGAATGACGGGAAATTAGACGTTTGAATTTTTTGCATATATCAGTCACCGCTTCAACGGTGTCATTGAGATCTTGCGTAACCATGTCCGGGAAAAGTGGTAGCGACAAAATGCGTTTGCCGACACGAAATGGGCTTCCGGGAAATCCGTCGGCTTCCAACCATACTTTTGAGCGTTGACAGAAAATTATGGACAGCTGAATAGTGCAGGCCGCTTCCGATGTTGCGCTCTTTGAGTTGTTGCATGAACGCATCTCGATCAATTTTCAGCGCATCAATATTGATCAGTGGCGTATACAAATGCCACGCATGCACCGTGATCATAAAATGGTTTCGGTAAAAGTGAGTCCATCGAGATTTTGAAATGCTTTCTGGTAGGACGTCGCTCTCGCTGTTCGTTTGGTGATAAACGCAAAAAGTTTTGGAAGTTGATGAAGACCCATCGCGGCCTGAATGTCCATCATGTTGTATTTATAGCCGGCTTCGGTGATGTCGTGAACGTCGGCGAGCCGGCCTTATCAAAGCGTTTCCAAGCATTTTTGTCCATGCCATGAAATTTCAGCAGCGATCACTTTTGTATCGACAACCTCTTGATTGGTTGACTAACCACCATGCCACCTTCGCCGGTGGTCATGTTTTTGTTGGGATGAAATGAGAACACCGACGTGGTGTTGAATAGAACCGATCTTCTTTTCCTTTATATTCGGTTCCGACGGCATGGGCCGCATCTTCGATAATCACGAAATTATGTTTTTTGGAAAGCTCGACCAGTGGGTCCAAATCCATGGTTGTCCGGCGAAATCGAACGGGTATCACCGCTTTGGTTTTCTTGGTAATTTTTTTAGCGACTTCATCCATGTTCATCTGCAGTGTGCCGCGATCAATATCCACGAACCGGTATGGCGCACCAACCAGGGTAATGACATTAACTGTGGCAGCGAAGGTCATCGCCGTTGTGATCACTTCATCACCGGGTTTGATTCCATGCGCAACCAGCGTCAGATGCAGCCCCGCGGTGGCGGATGACGGCGCGGTCGCATGCGGACCGCCCAGCATATTCGGCGAACATCTTGGTGAATTTTTCTACTTTGGGGCCAGTGGTGATCCAGCCCGGAACGGATCGAATCGGCAATTTCATTTATTTCCGCGTCGCCAACAGAGGGACGCGAGAATGGCAAAAGAGGAGTTTCGCATGATTGAGTAATCCTAATTTTTTCCCAAAGTCCTTAGGGAGCAGCAGTATTCAAAGTTGGTCTATGATTTTGTCCCATAGGGAATCGTGCTGTATTTTCAATGCAGAAATGCTTATTTTTTTTTGGCATTGAAGTTGAACTCCGAACATACTGAAATCATGCGCCTGGATGAATGGTTGCATACTATGGAGAGATGTTCCGCCTTTGGGAGCTCGACTTTTGATTGGAAAAAAATATTTCTCTTATTATCGGCTCGTTTTGTTGGCGTGTCATAATTTTATTTCGACGAATTTCAAGCAGGTCAATACACGTTGACAGCCCAAGAAAGCCACCGACGATCAAGGAGCTTCTTCAGTGTCAGATCCGATCCACATTCGTGTCGACGCACAAGCGCCCTCCGCTGCGCCGAGCACGTCGCAGACGCGAAGCCCACGCCGATCCGAATCCGTCAAAAAATTGTTACTTCTCGCTGTTGTTTTGTCGGGCTATTCGCCCCAAGACGATCTGAGCTTGTTCGATTGAAATGGAAATGAAGTGGTGCATTGGGGAGCAAGTCGACAGATGGACCAAGGTTCTTTGGGTCCGTTAGCTTCAGGGACTTATTTTTTCTAGCAATCACCCGTCGTGGATATGGAGGCCAATTGGGAATTAATAAGAAAAATGAATGTGCCCATTTTTTATGACAACCCTCCTCAGCGTGAGCGTCGCACGCGCGGTGACCAAGGATGTTGATTCGGCTTGGCTCACCTATCATGGCCCGGCCCCTTATGTGTTGAATCAAGCAGGTGAAATTTACCACTCTCAAACAAATGTCACCGTTGA
>JASGJB010000069.1:0-14847 GCA_049840895.1 Nibricoccus sp.
AAGGTTAATAGGGAAACACGATAGAATCCGAACAGCACCTAGAAGGGCCGACGGCTGTCGGTCCTAGGGCGACGGTGATGTCTTACCGCGCCGCGCCGGCACGGGAGAACGAAAAGAAACCCTCTATCGCCAAGGATCCGTCGATCCCGGCGCACATCCTTGAGCTACAAACTGCGATGGAAGTCGTGCGCGGTTCACACGGTGGAGTCATGCCGAAGGACTTCGATTTCAGTCAGCTGAAGCCGATGTTGAAGGAGCCCGCTTCGCACGCGTTTGCCGATGATATCATGCAGGCCTTGCACAGCTATCGGAACGCGCATGGTGGCCAGGATCCAAAATCGCCGGCGGAGCTCGAGCCGTTGCTCAAAAATCCAGCGACGATCAAAGACCTCCGGACGATGATGAATCAATAAGAGGCGTCGCTGCTGGCTTATCCAGCGCTAGCGTGCGCGTGTAGCGGGAACGGTCGCGCGCGGGATCGGCGCGATATAGGTTTCTTCAGGAGCAACCAGGCGGTGACAAAGAAGGCGGTGAACGGGATGGCGAGGACCATACCGAGAATGCCGTCGAGCGCGGTGCCCCAGAAGAAGATCGCGAGAATGATGACGACAGGATGCAGGCCGGTCCGGTCGCCCATGATTTTAGGAGTGAGGAACCAGCCTTCGATGTTTTGCACGATCACGTAAACACCCAGCACGAGCGCGACGAGTTTGATGCCGCCCTCGGGTTGGAGAAAGGCGAGTGGCACGGTGAGTATCAGGCCGACGACGGTGCCAAGGTAAGGAACGATGTTGAGCACGCCAAGAATCAGGCCGAGCACGAGACCGTACTGGAGTCCCACGATGGAGAAGCCGAGGGCGAGCAGTGCGCCCATGATAAGACCGATGACGAGCTGTCCGCGGAAAAAGGAAACCACGATGCCGATAAATTCGCGGACGAGAAAAACGATGTCGTTGCGGACATTGTCGGGAAGGAAGCTCAGCGTATCCGGCAACTTGTGGGTGGGTTCGGCTTTCGAGAGGAGGAAGAAAAACAGATAGATGGGAATGACGATTCCGTGAGTGACGAAGCTGAGGAGGGCGAAGAATCCACCGCCGACAGCCTTCAACGATGGCAGCATCGCAGCGGGAACCTTGCCGGCTTGTTCGCGCAGGCTCTCGACGATGCTGGCGATCACCGGCTGATCGAGAAGGCGTTCGACCGTGGCGTTCCATGCCGGGTAATTCACTTTCGCGTAGGCAACGACGCGCTCCCATGTGGAGGGAAAGTTGGTGAAGAAATCCAGGATCTGGCCGGTGAACTTGGGTACGAAGGCGACGCTGAGTCCTGTCACCACCAGGATGAAGGCGCTGAACAGCACGATAACCGCCGCGAGACGCCGGCCGCGGAATTTATGCTCCAGCCGGTCCACGACGGGGCGCAGGATGAGCGCCATGATGCCGGCGACGGCCAGAGGCCAGAGGACATTGGAGAAAAAGCCGATGAGCCGGCCGAGAACAATCGCGATGAGCACGATCAACGTGATCGAGACGACGAGGCAGAAAAAGCTGATGGAGAATCCGAGAAGGCGTCGCTGACCGGGGTTGAGCAGAGGTTCTGAGTCGGTTTTTTCGGCAGGCATGGGTGAAGTGGAGTGCGATCCTGGCGGCGGGATTCAAAGAGCAGGACAGCAATTCCCGTTCGCGGTTACATCGGAAGAATGGGGCGGCGCCGGGTGTGATGAAGAAAAAACCAGCGGGCCATCGCGGGCATGACAATGATGGCGGCGAGCATGTTGACCAGAAACATGAAGGTAAGGAGCAGGCCCATGTCGGCCTGGAATTTCAGGTCGGAGAAAATCCACATGCCTACGCCGATCGCAAGGGCAAGGGCGGTGAAAACAATCGAGCTGCCGGTCTGAATAAAAGCCGCGAGCATGGCGTCCTCAAAGTATTCGCCCTGGCGAAGGGTGGCCTGCAGTCGGGCGAAAAGATAGATGCCATAGTCGACACCGATGCCTACGCCGAGGGCGATGATAGGCAGCGTCGATGTTTTCAGTCCGATCTCGAGCCAGGCCATGACGACATAGGCGAGCCAGGAAACGAGCGCGAGCGGTGCCACGATGCAAATCGTGGCGATGACCGAGCGGAATGCGATCAGGCAGAGCACGATGACCGCGCCGAAAACCCAGAGCAGAATCGGGAACTGGGCGGCGGCGATGACCTCGTTGGTGGCGGCCATGACGCCGGCATTGCCGCTGGCGAGCTGGAATTTGGCTTTCGACGACGGGTTGGCCTCGCGGAAAATTTTCACGGCGTCCGCAACGGCGTCGAGGGTCTCGGCTTTGTGATCAGCGAGGAAGATGAGGACGGGCATCACGCTGCCGTCGGCGTTGAGCAGGCCGGTGGATGTTTCGATGGGTGCGATCGCCTGGGCGAGCGCGTGTTGGTTGCGCGGGAGGACGCGCCATTTCAATGAACCTTCGTTCCAGTAGCCGTTGAGTACTCGCGCGACAGAGCTGAGGCTGATCACGGATTGCACGCCCGGCACGGCGCGGATGCGGCCTTCAAACTGGTCGATGAGCCCCACGACTTCGTGGTCGACGCAACCGTTGGGCACGGACTCGACGATCACGGTCAGGACGTCGACGCCGATGTTGAACTTCCGGGTGATGAGCTGGCTGTCGCGATTGTAGCGTGAGTCCTGACGGAGTTCAGGCACGCCGGCGTGGAGATCGCCGATGCGGACCTTCTTCGACTGGTGAAACGCGAAAAACGCCAGAAGCACACTGATGATTAGGATGATGATGGACGGGCCAGGGTCCATGATGACACAAAATTTTCGCCAGAAGGCGTCGGTCTTTTCGCGACGGCTGGCGATTTTCTGGCGGTAGCCGTCCGGAAGCTTCTGATACGAAAGCAGCAACGGGAGGAGGAACAGGTTGGTGACGATGATGGCGGCAACCCCCAGGGATGCGGTAATGGCGAGCTCTTGGATGGTCTCGATCTTGATCACCAGCATCGTGAGGAAGCCAACTGTGTCGGTAAGAAGGGCGATTCCGCCTGGTATCAGCAACTGGCGGAACGCCGTCCGGGCTGCGGTCACGCTGTCGCTGCCCTCGAAAACCTCGCTGCGGAAAGCCCGGACCATCTGGAGGCCGTGGCTGACCGCGATGGCGAAGACCAGAAAGGGCACGAGGATCGACATGGGGTCGATACCGTAGCCCAGTACGTTGAGCACACCCATCTGCCAGACAACCGCGACGAGCGACGTGATCAAGGGAGCGATCGTGAGTTTGAGCGAGTGGGAAAAGCCCCAGACGAGAAGACCGGTGATCAGGAAGGAAGCGGCAAAGAAAACGACCACGCCCCGCGCCCCGGCGCTGACATCGCCGACAACGCGAGCGAATCCGATGATATGAACGCCGACAGTGTCGCTCTCGAATTTTTTGCGGAGATTGGTCTCCAGCAAACCGGCTATGCGCAGGTAATCGATTTTCTGGCCGGTGGCGGGATCGACCTCCATCATGCGTGCGCTAATCAGCGCGCCGGAAAAATCATTGGCGATGAGCTGGCCGACCTTGCCGGACTTGATGATATTTTGCCGGACGATCGCAAAGCCTTCGGGGGTCGGCTGAAAATTCGAGGGTATGACCGGGCCGCCCGCGAAACCGTCCTCGACGACTTCGAGGTAGCGTACGTTAGGCGTGAAGAGTGACTGGACCTGGCTTCGATCCACACCCGGAAGGAAAAACACCTCGTCGGTGGCGGACTTGAGCGTTTTGAAAAACTCGGGGGTGAACATGTCCCCGTTTTTCGCCATTATCGCGATGAGCACGCGATTGGCTCCGCCAAACTGGTCCTGATATTGGGTGAGAACCTTGATGTACGGATGTTCGAGCGGGAGCTGCTTGGTGAAGCTGGCGTCAACATGGGTGCGCGATGCGCAGAAGGCCAGCCAGCCGGTGAGCACGGCGAAAAGCGCGATAAAGGCTCCTCGTGAGCGGAAGAGCGTGGCTTCGATGCCGCCGGTGATGGAATCGAGCTTCACGGGGAGAAAACAGCCGGGACTTCAGGTGCGGTTTTCGGGGCGTCGGGAGGATCGAGCCGGCTGATGCCTGCCTCGCCGAAGGCGAGCAGAAGGCCGTTGGGGGCTTCCATGATCTCTGCCACGGCGGTGGTGATCGGCGGTTCCCATGCACGGAACGTGTAGCCGCCGTCGCGGCTGACGAGAAACGCGCGGGCCTGCCCGGCGACGAGGATGGTGCCGGATTTGAGACGGATGGCGGTTGAAAAAAGAGCCTGGAGCGGGCTTTCGATCCGCTCCCACGTCTGGCCGCCATCTTGCGAGCGATAGATGTGACCGCGAAGTCCATAGGCGAGCAGGGTGTTGCCAGCGATGGGCGTCAGTCCGTAGAACGAAACGTCCTCGGGCGATGGCAGCCGCTCGATGGATTTATTGAATGAGGGCAGGTGCAGGAGGGTGCCGCGTTCGCCGGCGATAAAAAGCTCCGCGTCGCGACCGACAGTGATGCGATTGAGATGATTGTCCTCGTCGATGAGTTTCAGCCGGACCCAGTTGCGACCACCGTCCTTTGTCGTGTAGCAGACGCCAAAGGCGCCAACGGCGACGGCGCGGGAGGAGTCGATCGCCGCGACATCGAGGAAAACCGTTTCGCGATCCTCGGCGTGAAATTGCTCGGTCCAGGTTTCGCCGCCATCGCGAGTGGTCAGGATAAGACCGTCATGTCCGACGGCCCAACCGACGGTGGGATTGGCGAAAGAAATCCCCGTGAGCGTGGCGCGTGTGGGCGACGCGAGTACTTCCCATGTCTCGCCGGAATCGACAGACCGCACAATCGCGCCGCGTTCTCCGACGGCGACAATGGCATGGCCGTTAAGTGCCGCATCGAGGAGCAAGCCGCGTGCAGCGTAGGGGAGCGCGGTGCTGGCTGCGCAGGCAAATGGGGCGAGTGTGATGAACAACAGGAAACGCCAGATGCCCCGGGGCCGGGAGTGGCGTTTGAGCGGCTGACGGAGGTTGCCTGCAATAACCCGCATGGCTCGTGAGTGTTCGGGTCGAACGTCGGATGACAAGGCGGGAGACTTGTCGAAAGTCCAAGGAGGAGGCCGGTCACCGGCCACACGTACTGCAAGAGAATCGAAACTCAGCGAACGCCTTCGCGGCTGATGGCGCTGCTCGTGAATTCCGAAAGCGCCGGCTTTACGGTGAAATCGTACATCTTGTTTTCGTTGTCCAGGCCCACGGCAAGGTAGCGACCCGAGACGAGGTCGGTGTGGACCTCGAGGGTGCTCCAGAAGGTCGGAACATCGTAGTAGTTGATGCAATGGGCCTCCGAGACGTACCAGATCTGACCGCGGGTGTCGTACTGATCGACGCAAAGCACCTGCCAGCTGTCTTCGTCGATGTAGAACGTCCGGCGTGCGTAGATATTGCTCTGGCCGGGTTTGAGCGTGGCGTCGACGACCCAGACGCGGTGGAGTTCGTAGCGGGCGAGGTCCTGATTGATGTGAAGAGGCTTCAGGATATCGGCGACCTTCACGGAGCTGCTGTGCAACTTGTAGGAGTTATACGGGACGATGAGCTCCTTTTTTCCGACGAGCTTCCAATCATACCGGTCGGGGGCGCCGTTGAACATGTCGAGCTGGTCGTTGGTGCGCATGCCGTCGGCATTGGTGCCGGGAGAATCGTAGGCGACGTTGGGGGCGCGGCGGACACGGCGCTGGCCGGCGTTGTAGATCCAGGCGCGCCGGGGCTCTTTGACCTGATCGAGCGTCTCCTGCACGAGCAGAATGGAGCCGGCGAGACGGGCGGGCGCAACGGTGGCCTGCTTGTAGTAGAGGAGAATGTTGTCGAGCGTGGCCGGCGTGACGTCGGCTCGGGTGTAGTTGAAAAGAAACTCCTCCCGGAACTGCACGAGCGTGTAGCTTCCATTGCGCTGCGGAGCGGCCTGGCCAAGATAGCGGACCGCGGCATCTCCGCGGTAACGCAGGAGGTGATTCCAGATCGCTTCGAGACCGTTTTGAGGAATGGGGAAAGGAATGCCGATGACCGCGTCCCGGATGCCGTTGCCTGTTTCGGTTAGACGCGCGGTCGCAGCGGCTTTCTTGGTGGCGTCATAGATCCGCTGGGGAAAAGACGCGCTGCGCCGGGTTGGGTAGAGGGTGATTTTGTAATCCGGGTAGGCTTTCAGGAGAGCGACATGACCTACCGTGAGTTGGTTTTCGTATTCGGATAAATTGGCGGCCGTGATCGTGGCGAGCGGCTGGTCCGACGCGAAGGGATCGGGATGGTGGTCGCCCACTTTGTAGCCAGCGGGAGGCGTCGTGATGCCGCCATCCCACGCGGGAATGGTGCCGGCGGCGTTGCCAGCGCGTTCGGCACCGAGGGGAGTGAGCTCGTTTCCAAGGCGGGCAGCATCCGCCTCGGAAATGGCGGCGTGCGTCACGGATGAAAGCAGGGCCAAGGCGGAGACGCTGAGGGCCAGCTGCCGGAGGGAAAAAGAAGACGGACGTATCATGGGGCGGACTGAAAGAACTCGGGGACTAGAACGAATATTTGACCGTGGTGGACGCATAGTCGCGATCGGAGAGCAGGTTGTAGGAACCGGCGCCGAAGAAATTCACGTAACGAAATTCCAGTGACCAGGCATTCTGCCAGGTGAACTCAGCGGTGACATTGATGGATTTGCGGCCCTCGACGAAGTTGCCGAGTGGAAGCGGGGTGTTACCTTGAACGTCGTGAACGAAGCTGACGGAAGGCGAGAGATTCACGCCGCGAAAAAGATTATTGTAGTCGAGTTTTGCCACGAGCTGGTAACCCCAGGAAAGGTCATCGGCGAAGGCTTCAAGCGGAGTTGCGGGAACGGAGCCGAAGCCGGCGCTGCTCATGGCGGCCTGCGAGCCACCGGTGAACGTGCCGGAGCCATCGAAACGGAGCGCGGATTTGGCGGGAAGCCCGGGGACGTACACGCCGCCGACCTCGCCCAGCAACGTGAGCTGGCTGGCGCGGAGCCTGGGCCCGAAGACCTTGGTCATGGTTGTCTGTGCCGACCACACGTCTTCGCGTTTGAAGCCAGGGACGTAGACACTGTACTGGCCGCGATAATTGCCGAGCTGGTTGCTCGCGCCGAAATTCGTGCCGCCGGTGGAATCGAGCGCTGAGAGCGTCGCGAAGAGGAGTTCGACGTCATCGACCTGCAGGGGAACGCCATGTTTGTAGGCGACTTCGCCCTGCCAGGCGATGCCGAGGGAATCGACGCTGGTGTTAAAGCTCAGGCCAAGCATCCGGATATTTTCGGGGTACTCGATGAAGTAGCGTCCGGTTGCGGCGGCGGTGAGCAGGGCGATTTGTTTAGCGCCAGCGATGGCGGCCTGGCTCTGGGCGGAGTTGAGTATCGCGATCTGTCCCGATGTGAGGGCGGACGGGTTGGTCTGCGCGAGAACGATAAGTTGATAAAGTCCCGAGGCCTGGGCGGCGGCCGTGGCCGGATCGAGACCGGCGCGAATGAAGACGGCGGTGAGCGGACCGGTGAGATTGGGATTAATCGGGCCGGTCGGTGTGACCGCGCTGATGACCGGAAGGCGGCTATGGTAATTGGCGAAGAAAAGACCGAATTCGGTGTCGGCGAGTGCAGGAACCGACAGCTTCAGATCGGCGCCGAACTGGGTGTAGTTGTTTCCCTCGTGATCGAGATCGCGCGGAATGGCGCCGAGCGGCTGGAGATCAGACAGGGCGCCGAAGCCCAGATAGACGTTGGTGCCACCGCGTGTGGCGAAGTCGTTGGAACTGAAATACGAACCGGCCGGATCGATCTCCGTGCGACGGAATTCGAGCAACCAGAAGGCCTCGAACGAAAGCGTGTCTGTGAGATTGAGGGCGGCCTTGACCATGTTCACCGGGAGCAACGCCTCGCGGAGCTCGGATCCGGGAACGCGAAGTTTGGAGACCTCGACGGGGTTGATGACGTTAATGCCGTTCGGAATGAAGGTGCTTTCGCCAAGGCTGAGCACCTGGCGGCCGAAGCGGAGATCGAGCGAGCGCCCGGCGACGGTGAACTCGCCGCGAAGATACATGTCGAGCCATTGCGCGTCCGCGCCTACTCGGTCCAGCGCATCGTCGGACAGCGGTGTGCGGGCACGGTCGCCATCCTTGTTTTCGACGTCGTAGAAGTAAGTACCGCGGACGAAGGCGCCGAAGTTCCGATACTTCAGTTCCAGATCGTGGGTGCCTTTGAAGACCTGGGACGCCCAGCCCTCGCGGTAGTTGAGATTGCCGTCGTCGGCATTAACGGAGTTTTGCCGGCCCCCGTTGGCCAATCCGTAGAATTCGGGATCGGGATTTTCAAGACGGTAGATACCGCCGACCGACAATGTGCTGTCGAAGCTGCCAGTGAGGCCCTGCCAGTCGAAGGAGACGGCGTAAGCGCTGGACGTGAACACGGCGGCGGAGATCGCGGCAGTGATGCTGTTGGCCTTGAGACGGCTGCGAATCGGAGATTCGGGAGTTCGCATGGGAGGTTTCGCGGACATGGAGAAAACTGTCGCGGGAGATCGGAAGTAGTACCGGGTGAGAAACCGGCGAACCTGAGGGGTGGCAGGTCGAGGAAATTGAGGGCTGAGGACCGTTCAAGTCATAAACCGACTGAAGGAAGAACGATTAAACCGTCGCTGGAGTTTTGACGCCCGCGAGGAAATGACGAAGGTGCGCGTTTATCTTCATGCAGGCTGCGACTCACATTCACGTCAAAGGTGCCCGAGAACACAACCTCAAGAACCTTGAGGTGCGTATTCCGCGAGGGAAGCTCGTCGTGCTCACCGGCCCAAGCGGATCAGGAAAGTCGTCGCTGGCTTTCGATACGATTTACGCGGAAGGCTACCGCAAATACATGGAGTCGCTGAGCACGCAGGCCCGCCAGGTGCTCGAACAATTGAAACGCCCTGACGTGGATTTCATTCACGGATTGTCGCCCGTACTGGCGATTGAGCAGCGCACAGGCGGCGGCTCGCCGAGGAGCACAATCGCGACGGTGACCGAGATTGCCGATTATGCGCGATTGCTGTGGGCGCTGCATGGCGAACAACGTTGCCCGAAGGACGGCGGACGGGTGACACAACGCTCGCTGGACGACAATGTGGCGCGGGTGTTTGCCGAGGTGCCGGGCGAGCGCGTGCTGCTGCTCGCGCCGCTGATGAACGCGAAGCCGAGCGTGCTGCGTGAGGAGCTGCCGCGATTGAGGCAGCGCGGATTCCAACGGGTGCGTCTTGATGGAGAGATCAAAAATCTCGATGACCCGAAGCTCGTGCCAAGCGGCGCGAAGGAAATTGCGGTCGATCTGGTGATCGATCGTTTGGTGGCGAATGCCGATCAACGCAGCCGGATGGCGGATTCGCTGGAGCTGGCGTTCCGCGAAGGCCGGGATCGTGCGGTGGTGCTGGCGCAGAAGTCGGCGGAAGCTCCGTGGCGCGAGATCACGCTCAGCCAGTCGCTGGCGTGTGAGATTTGCGGCGACGTCTTTGAGAAACTCACGCCCAGGCATTTTTCATTTAACCACAACGAAGGCGCGTGCGGCACCTGCGGCGGGCTGGGGCGCAAGTTGCGATTTGTGCCGGAGCTCGTCGTGCCGGATCCGGAGAAGTCGGTGCGCGAAGGCGCGATCAAACCGTGGCGGCTCGGCGGGAAAAACCTCATCATAAAACACAACGCGATCCTCAAGCAACTGGCGGAGCAGTTGCCGTTTGATGCGGAGAAACCGTGGAAGGAGCTGCCGGAGGCGACGCGCGAGACGCTGCTGCATGGCGCAGGGGACCGGCTGTTTGCATTCAAGCTGAAGCGAATGAGGGAGCCGCGGGCGATGCCGTTTGAGGGCGTGATTCCTTCGCTTGAAACCAGCTGGCGCGAGACGGACAGCGAGGGTTTCCAGGCAAGGCTGACAACTTATATGGTGAGCGGAGAGTGTCCCGAATGCCATGGATCACGGCTCAACGCCCGGAGTGGTGCGGTGCGCGTTAAAGGAAAAACACTGCCGGAATTTTTTGCGCTGGGCGTGACTGAGGCGGCCGGGTTTGGACGTGAGCTGGTCGCGGAATTGGCAGGGAACGAAGCGCTGAAGGAAATCGTAACAGGCATCGAACAGCGGCTGCACTTTCTGCTTCAAACAGGTCTGGGCTACCTGACGCTCGACCGCGACTACGACACATTGTCAGGTGGCGAAGCGCAACGTGTGCGACTGGCGACGCAGCTGGGCATGGGGTTGATGGGCGTGATCTACGTGCTCGACGAACCCAGCATCGGACTGCACCCGGCGGACAATGACCGCCTATTGAGTCAGCTGAGGGAACTGCGCGACCGAGGCAACACGGTGCTGGTGGTTGAACACGACGAAGAGACGATGCGCATCGCGGACGAAATCATCGAACTTGGACCGGAAGCGGGGGCGGAGGGCGGGCGTATTCTGTTTCAGGGCACACCGGAGCAGTGCATGGCGCAACCGTACAAGGTCTCGCGAACGGGGGCTTATCTGGCGCGAAAGATGTCGGTCTCGAAAGACGCCAAGACCAAGGAAGCCGACGGCACGTGGTTGACGGTGCGCGCGGCGCGCGAGCACAACCTGCGCGATGTGGATGCGCGTTTCCCGGTTGGTTTGCTGACGTGCGTTACCGGAGTGTCAGGATCGGGCAAAAGTACGCTCGTGAATGACGTGCTGGCGGCTGCGGCGGCGAGAAAACTCAATGGCTCGAAAGTGATTCCGGGGAAGCACCGTCACATTGAGAACCTGGATTTTTTTGAGAAGCTCGTGCAGGTTGACCAGGAGCCGATCGGGCGGAGTCCGCGGTCGAATCCGGCGACGTACACGAAACTCCTCGATCTCTTGCGTGATTTGTTTGCCCAGGTGCCGCTGGCGAAAGTCCGCGGGTACAAGGCGAGCCGGTTTTCATTCAATGTGCGTGGCGGCCGCTGCGAGCGCTGTCAGGGCGATGGCGTCATCAAACTGGATATGCAGTTCATGGCCGACGCGTACGCACCGTGTCCGAGCTGCGGTGGACGCCGGTTTAATCGTGAGACGCTTGAGGTGATGTTTCACGGCAAGAGCATCGCCGACGTGCTGGATATGTCGGTTCGCGAGGCGATGCTGCTCTTCCGGAATATTCCGCGAATCATGGACAAGCTGGAGACGCTGAACGCTGTCGGGCTTGGCTATCTGACACTCGGTCAGTCGGCGACAACGCTGTCGGGTGGCGAAGCGCAGCGCATCAAACTTTCACTGGAGCTGAGCAAACGACAGCAAGGCCAGACGCTCTACATTCTGGATGAACCGACGACAGGACTTCACTGGGCGGACATCCAGAACCTGATGGATCTGCTCTTCAAATTGCGCGATGCCGGCAACACGATCATCGTGATCGAGCATAATCTCGACGTGATCAATCTGGCGGACTGGATCATCGATCTTGGTCCGGGTGGAGGAAGCGCGGGCGGGGAAATCGTCTTTTCTGGAACGCGTGGAGAAATCGAGAAGGCGGACCGCTCGCTGACGGGGGCTGCGTTGAAGCGCTGGAGCGAGGCCGTGCGGAAGTGAGATCGGTTTCTTCGCCGAGCTGACGCCGAATTGTAGGAGCGGCTTTACGCCGCGATTCCGGAGACGCGCTCTGCGCGTTATCGCGGCGTAAAGCCGCTCCTACAATTCGGATCCAATCCATTGCGAGCGAAGAGGCGGATCGGAGAAAATAAAAAAGCCCCGGATTGCTCCGGGGCTTTAAAGTTTTGGGAAGTGAGCGAATGCTTACTTCGTGATGAAGATGATGTCAGCGCGGCGGTCGTGAGCCATGTCGGCATCAGAGGCGTTTTCCTTGGCGTCGATATCGCCTTTGGAAATGACCTCGATGCGGGCGGCTGGAATACCAAGGGTTTCAAGGTATTTCTTGGCAGCGGCGGCACGGCGGTCACCGAGGCCGAGATTGTACTCAGCGGTACCACGCCAGTCGCAGTGGCCTTCGAAGAGGACGCGATGCGTGGGGTTGGCGTCGAGATAGGCCTTTGCCTTCTGAATCTTGGCGCGCTCGCTTTCCTTGATACCTGCACGATCAAGATCGAAGAGCACTGGCTCAGAGCCGCGGAGAAGATCGCCGTCGGCGATAAGGCCATCAGCGCGGGCTTCCAAACCCTCTGTTCCGGGTGCAATGAGGCTTGCATCGAAGCCGCTACCACCACCGGTCGGGCCACCACCCATGCCGATAGCAGTCGAGCTCGGGTCAGGCCGGGAGGGCTTTTTAACGCAGCCGGTGAGGGCGACGACAGCGCTGAGAAGGGCAATGGAGAGAGACTTCGAGAAGAGGTTCATGAGATGATGGAAAGTCAGCAGTGGTTGACCTTATTGAGTAACAGAATTGCGTCGGCAAGTCATTTATCCCTGCGTGCCACTGACTCGTGAAATTCCCTGATCTGCCGACCTGCTTTCTGTTCGACAACGGCTCGCTGCGCGCGGCTTCGACGTTGAACTTGCGCGACGTGGCGAAAGCGCTCGGAAAGGTGATCGGCGCGCCGGTGAAGGCGGTGTCGCTCCTGCATTCGAGTGGCGTGGATGCGCGTGAATTGGACGGAGAAAAGGCGCAATTACTAGAGCCTGCGTTGCAGGCATGGCTCACGGAGCAACCTGATCGTGAGGCGGTTCTTTTACCTTTTTTCTTCGGTCCGAGCGCGGCATTGACCGAGTACCTGCCGG
This sequence comes from Nibricoccus sp., assembly GCA_049840895.1. GTDB lineage: Bacteria > Verrucomicrobiota > Verrucomicrobiia > Opitutales > Opitutaceae > Nibricoccus. The sequence goes on from JASGJB010000069.1 coordinate 12,722, forward strand.
AGCGAATCGAGGCGATAAGGCGCAAGTTTCCCGATGCAAGATTCGAGATCGGCCGGTGGCTGGTGGATCCTGAAGAGGACGATGATCGGGTGGCACGCGCCCTGGCCGAGGCGGCGAAAGCGGCCATTCACGAGTCAGATTTATCCAGGCCCAAAATAGTGGTGGTGGATCATGGAAGTCCGCAACGGGGAGTGGCGGCGGTGCGGGATCATCTGGCGACACAGGTCGGACAGATACTGGCAGAGGAAGTCGAGACGGTCGGGGTCGCGTCGATGGAGCGGCGACCCGGACCGGAATACGCGTTTAACGACCCGCTGCTCGCCGAACGGCTCCGCACGCCGCCATTTGACACGGGCGATGTCGTGCTGGCGTTGCAGTTTTTGTCACCGGGACGTCATGCAGGTGCTGGCGGCGATATCGCGGAGATCTGCGAGGCTGCGAAGAAGGACCGACCGGGACTGCGCACGTGGATAACGAGGACGATCGGTGCGGACGCACAGGTGATCAGCGTGCTGGCGGACCAGTATCGGGATGCGGTGGCGCGGATTAGAGCGTGACGTGGGCGGACGACACGGAGGTCGTCCCTCCAGGGAGGGGCATGAAAAAGCCGCACGGGTGGTGCGGCTTTGGAAACAGAGTGAGTAAGGAGTGACTGATCAGGCGAGTTTGCGGGGCTCGATGAGTCCGACTTCGAGCGCGTAACGGGTGAGGCTGGCGACGTCGTGTAGGTTGAGCTTGCGCATCAAGTTCGTGCGGTGGTTGTCCACGGTCTTCACGCTGATGCCGAGCTTGGAGGCAATTTCCTTGGTGCTGTGGCTCTCGGCGACGAGTTGGAGGATTTCGCGTTCGCGATCGGTGAGGAAGTCGGCGGTGGAGCTGGACGCGGGATTGGCGACGACGTTGCGAAGCAGCGCAGCGACAGCTGGCCCGAAGTAGGTGCCGCCACCAGCAACGGTTTCGAGACCCTTCTTAAATTCAATGAGACCGGCGGTCTTTTCGACAAAGCCATGAGCGCCTGCCTCGAGCATCTCGCGCACGAGCACGGGATTTTCGTGTCCTGAGAAAACGAGTACGCGGACATTCTTGAGCTGCTTGCCGATGCGGCGGAGGAGGTCCACGCCGTTGAGGCCGGGAAGCTTGGCGTCGAGCACGAGCAAGTCGGGCTTCACATCAAGACAGAGCGTGTATGCGCTTTGGCCGTCGCCACTCTCGCCGACCAACTGGTAGTTGGGGTCCGTGCGAAGAATCTCCACGAGCATTTCACGGATGGCGGTCTGGTCTTCGATGATAACGAGTCGTTTCATAGGCACTATTACTTATCCCTGTTCGGCGAAATCCAGTATACACTGAACGCAAAACGCATCCGCATCCGCTACTTAAAGGTCATTTACATGGATTTTACCGGATCAATTTCAGAGAGGGACGGGAAAAGCCGATTTATGGGAGATGATGCCTATGAGCTCGTTGCTGTCTGTTCGCGCGGATTTGGCGCGAAAGAGCAGGCGGCGCGTGGCCGCACTCGTCGTACTGTTTGCGGCATTTGCGCCGTCGGCATCCATGCTTGCCGATGCTCCGGCAGAGGCTCCCGCATCACATAAAAAGACGTCACCGGCCGCGCCGGCCGCGAACGTGAGCAAGCTTCAGGCATGGAAAGAAATGCCGAGGCGATCGCAGCGCTGGCGCCGGGATGCACCGAAGTGATCGGCGCGGGGGGACTCGATGAAGCCGGTTTACGGCGAGAACACGATTTTGGTCATCAGCAAGATCAGCTATGATGAGCTCAAACCCGGTATGAATGTGGTCTACACCAACCGGCGTTCGAAGCTGGTGGTCCACCAAGCGCTTTCACGCGAAGCAAAGGGCTGGCGGGTGCAGGGGCTCAATAACGAACGCGAGGATCAGGACCGGGTGACGCGTGAAAATCTCGTGGGGGTCGTCTATGCGTCCCTTTCGTATAGCGACGGCGAGCAGAAGCGAACGCCGGAATCATCTCCTTCGAAGTAAAACGCAGTTTCACCGGAATCACCTGCGTCATCACGGCGCCGGCAGAGGTACTTTTTCAGCGGATAGGAACTGTTGAAGCGCTAGGTGCTGTTCGGATTCTATCGTGTTTCCCTATTAACCTT
>JASGJB010000070.1:0-20573 GCA_049840895.1 Nibricoccus sp.
ATATTAATGAGTTTTGTTTGGTGCTAATTTGAAGCTATTGCTTCCTTTGCAATTTGCTAGCTCTACTCGTAATTGTTTGTTTTCTTCCCGAAGCGCATTTAATGCATTGCGAAGTTCCGCCACTAATTGTCGCAGCGACTCCACTTCTCCACCAGTGCCTTGAGGAACCATGCCGTGGTCATCCTTGAAAAGGGTTGGTTTGGGGACTTGTTTATTGAAGTCCTTTTTTATATAGTACTTGGATTCAGGAAATTTATTCTCTGAACCACTGTTATTGTTTCGTGGGGCTGCATTCTGCCCGTATAAAATGAAAGACGAGGTGATTGCTGAAATAAATATAGCAATAGTGATTTTAATATATGATTTCATATGCTATTTTGTTTCACGTATGTTGTATACCTGTTTCAGGTAGGCGAATTTATTTCGTGTTTGCCCCTGGCTTGCAAAAGCATGTTATTAGCAAGCGTGAAAACACCTACGATGTTGAAATCGATTTGGGGTTTTACATAGGTAGAATCGAAAAATAGCGAATGGCCTCTCCCTCGGAGACGATGCCCTTGTAGTGCTGATAGAGCGTACGGGGAGAAGTGTGGCAAAGAATAACCGCCGTTCGCGCTGCGTCTTTATGCTGGGCGACATGGTAGGAGCAAAACGAGTGCCGGAGTACGTTTCCGGGGTTCGCGACGCCTGCGAGGCGGAAACAGTCCGATTTTGCGCGTTCGTAGTCTCTCTCGGAAAGTGCCCACGAATCATCGGTGGCGGCTTCTAGCCACAGCCAAAGGTTTTCCGGCAGTCCTTCGATGTACTGGGGTCTCTTCGTCTTAATTTTCGCCGCTGGGATGCGTAGGCCTCGGGCTTTGAAGTCGATCTCGTCTTTGTGGAGGGTGGCGGCGGTCGAATGCCTGAGCCCGCAGAAGGCTTCAAGCGCGAGGCGGGCGCATGCTGCGGGCCGGTGCTCCCTCGCTGTTGCGAATAACTTCTGAGCATCAGCCAGGGCGAGGACTGAAACCTCGTCTGTCGTCATTGGCGGCTTTTCGACGTTCTTCCATGGGTTCGCCTCCGTGACGCCTTCCCGCACAGCCCAATTCCACGCCGCCGCGCCGTGTTTATGGTGGTTTCGCTTCGTTGTTGGCTGGAAGGGCAGGGCGGAGAGCCACGCCCGCAACTCAACTGGTGTCACGTCGTCGGCCGAGCGCGTGCCGAACTTCTCCGTCAGCCGCTCAAGGTCTTTTCGGGTATGAGAGAGCGAGGCTTTGCCGACGCCTTCGTTCTTTCGCGCGGCGAGGTATTTTTCCACCATCTGGGCGACGGTGGTTGGGGTCTTGCCCTTGGTACTTCCGCCGCGGGCGATCCAGAAACGGGCGACCGCGAGCGGGTCCGCGTCGCCAACGATCGTCTTGAATTGCTCCCACACTTCCCAGTCCCGGGGGTTGAAGTTGAGGACGCTCCGGCCGCGCATCTCCCGCTTCGTTATAAGAACCTTCGCGGCCTTCTCGCGCGTGGCTGTATCCTCGTAAGCAACACACTTTCGGCGTCCGTCCGGACCGCACCAGTGGAGTAGGTGGGGCCTCGGCAGCCCAGGGCGTTCAGAGTAGCGGATGCCGCGCGGAGGCGTCCATTTGTTGCTGTTTTGTCGCTGTTGCTGTTGCGGTTTTGTTGTCATCGGAAGGACCTAAAAACGCGTTTTTGTGCGTTCTTTGCGTTATCTTCCTCCTCTGACAGCCCGCGTTACTCGGAAAATGGTGGAGCAGACCGGGATCAAACCGGCGACCTCGTCGTTGCGAACGACGCGCTCTATCAACTGAGCTACTGCCCCGACAGGAGTGGTGGTTTTGGGCGAGGCATTCCTGCGAGTAAACACCAATTTTCCGAAACGCCGCGCGCTCTTCACGGACGTGACAGCCACGCAAAAATTGGCGGCTGTGCGCGCTTGGTCTCCAATTTGCTGTTGCGGGTGTTGCCGCTCGTTGGAAGATGCGCACGCAGCCCTAACCGGCCTGTTTCAACGGAGGAATTCCACACATGAAAAAAGCCACGACCACGAAGACCAAAACTACCCCAGCGATCCCGGCGCCCGTTCCGGCAAAAAAGGTGGCCAGTCCCGTCAAGGTGAAGGCTGCCGTGAAACCGAAGGCGAAGGCGTCCGACGAAGCGCCTTCTGTGAAATCCACGCCGCCTCTGCCGCAGCTCACGACGATCACAGCGGAGATCGACATCGGTTTTGGCAACACACTCTGGCTGCGCGGCGATGGTCCGGGACTTAGCTGGGAAACCGGCGTGGTCATGGACTGCGTGGCCGACGACAAGTGGTCCATTACGTTGAAGGACGCGGGGGCGCCGGTGGTCTTCAAGTTTCTGGTCAATGATCTCTCCTGGTCGACCGGCGACGACTATGTGGTGTCGCCCGGTGTATCTGTTTCCGTGAAGCCGACCTTCTGAGGCGGGCTTCTCTGATTAAGACTATCCAGCCTTCGTGCGTGCTGAAGGCTGGGCTTGGCGCTGATCGCGGGCTCAAACAACGGGACAGCGGAAACCGTCCACCCGTTTTCCACGAGGCCAGCGGGGTCACTCGCTCACGCGAGCGTTTCGATCACGACGGCGGTGGTGTTATCGCGACCGGACTCGTTGACCGCTTCGTTGACGAGAAGTTTTGCGATATTCTGGCCCGGGGGTGCGGTGCGAATGATGTCTTCGATGCGGTGGTCCCAGAGGCCGTCGATCAGGCCGTCGGAGCAGATCAGAAAGCGATCGCCCGGCTGAAAACCCACGGCACCGATATGCGGATCGATGAATTGGTGTCCGGCGCCGAGTGCTTGCTGAAGGGCGTTGCGGCGCGGATGGAAGCGGGCTTCGCGCTCGTTGAGCTGACCGTTGCGGCGCATCCAGCCGACCTGGCTGTGATCATGCGTGACCTGGGTCATCGCGCCTTCGCGGGGCAGGTAGTAAACGCGGCTGTCCCCGAGATGACCGAAGTACATCCACTCGGGCGTGAACCAGCAGAGACTCAACGTCGCGCCCATGCCCGCGCATTCCTCGTAGGCCTGTCCCATCTTGAGCATGTCGCGATGAATGGCTGAAAAAAGTTCGCCGATGAGGTCGGGAAAGCCGCTGGACATGCCTTGGGCAGAGAGGCGGAAACCCTTGGGGAGGAGCCGGGTGATTTTATCGACGGCAATGCGGCTGGCGAATTCGCCGGAGTTGGCGCCGCCCATGCCGTCGCTTACAGCGAAGACAAAATCGGTCGAGGCCATGGAGGCATCGCCGATTTTACCGAGATAACGAACCTCGTGACCGTCGAAGGCGATGCCGAGGAAGGAATCTTCGTTGTTAGTGCGGACCTTGCCGATATCGGTCAGGCCGGACCAGGAAAGCCGATTGATAGATGCGTGAGGGGAAGCTGGCGGGACCATGGAAAACTGCAAAAGCCGTTACATGCCGGGAATGCCGTTGGGCGGGCTCGGCGGGGAATCGTCGGCGGCGGTCGGAGCGAGGCCGCTCGCGGGATCGTCGAGGAGGGTGGCGAATTCGAAATCGATCACGCAGAGCCGTCCGTCGGACGGGCGGTAGGTGATATTTCTCGCGAAGGCGTCTTCGTGCCGGACACCGTAGCTGGCGAGTTCCGCGAAGATTTCCTTCATGCGATCGTCCGAAATATGTTCGATGACGCGGCCGCAATTGCTCGTGACGATCTTTAGCATTTCCGCGTCCGATTCGAGGAGCTTGGGGACGAATTCGCAGCCCTTTGCCTCCAGATACTTTAAAACGCGCACCTCGTTCTCAAATCGCTCCTTGGCCATGTGCCCGCGGAAGGTTTTGTGGACCCTTCCGTCGTAGCCGATGCGCACGAGCGCGCGGGCGGTATTTTTGGCTTCTTCCATGGAGAGCTGTTGAGCGGTCTGGACAATTTCGACCGCTACAAAGGCTGGCAAGGCGAGTTCCTGCTTAAAAACGCTCAGATCATTCAATCGTTCGGTTCATGGATAAAAAATCTGGCATGAAAATTAGTTCTGGTCTGCCATGGCACGTTAGGTGCTTTTTTCGACGCGCGGTTTGTTCGTGGTCTTCCGGCCAACCAAAACGCTTGAAGAACACATCTGACCACTCCCTCCTCCTCAAACCTCACCATGGCCAAATACAAATTGGAATACATCTGGCTCGACGGGTACAAACCCGTCGCAGGCCTTCGTAGCAAAACGCAGATCAAAGAATTCGCCAGCTTCCCGAAGCTCGAAGAACTGCCTAACTGGGGCTTCGACGGAAGTTCGACCCAGCAAGCGGAGGGACGGAGCTCGGATTGCGTTCTTAAGCCGGTCGCTGTCTATCCAGACACCACCCGCAAGAACGGCGTGCTCGTCATGTGCGAAGTCATGATGCCAGACGGCAAGACCCCGCACATCTCCAATAGCCGCGCCACGATCCTCGACGACGAGGGCACCTGGTTCGGTTTCGAGCAGGAATATTTCCTCTACGAAAACGGCCGCCCACTCGGTTTCCCCGAAGGTGGTTATCCGGCTCCTCAAGGACCTTACTACACGGGCGTCGGCTATGCCGCTGTCGGTGATGTTGCCCGCGAGATCGTCGAGAAGCATCTCGATCTCTGTCTCGACGCCGGCATCAACCACGAAGGCATCAACGCCGAAGTGGCGAAGGGCCAGTGGGAATTCCAGATCTTCGGCAAGGGCTCCAAGAAGGCCGCTGACGATGTCTGGGTCGCCCGTTACCTGCTCCTCCGTCTCTGCGAAGAGTACGGCATTGATGTCCAATTCCACTGCAAACCGATCCTCGGGCCCTACAACCAGCCGCTCGATTGGAACGGCTCCGGTATGCACTCGAACTTCTCCACCAAGTTCATGCGCGAAGTCGGTGGCAAAGACTACTTCGAGAAGCTCATGGCCGCGTTCTCCAAGCACTGCGCCGAGCACATCGCTGTTTACGGTCCGGACAATCATCTCCGTCTCACCGGTCTCCACGAGACCCAGTCGATCGACAAGTTCTCCTACGGTGTCGCTGACCGCGGCGCTTCCGTTCGCGTCCCGCACAGCTTCGTCAACAACGGCTACAAGGGCTACCTCGAAGACCGTCGTCCGAACTCCGCGGCCAACCCGTACGAAGTCGCCTCGCGCATCCTCAAGACGATCGCGACCGTCCCGACGGCCTGAGTCCACGACTCACGTTGAGTTTAGCTTTCGAGCGCCACCTTCGCGGGTGGCGCTTTTTGTTTTTCAAAACCTGTTCACAGTCTGGAGGTAGAAACCCCTTGTCATGAGGGGCGTGCGTGCCGTCTGTTAGCTTTTCTCGCATCGCATGGCATCCTCTGAAAATTCCACGGCCGCTTCCTCCGGCGAATGGATGATTGCGGGGCTGCTCGCAGGAAACCTCGCGTGGACGACGCTCTGCCTCGGGGGAGTGCGCGCGGAAACCATGGTACTGAGCTGGGCACTGACCGGCATCGCCCTCGCGTCGCAGTTGGCGATCTCGGCGTGGAATGGCGAGCGCGCGCACGCGGCGGGCTTCTGGCTGCTGCCATTTCTCGGATACGCGGCGGTCAGTGTGCTGCTCATCACGCCCGTTCCATGGATCGGCAAGCGCGAGTGGCTTGGCTGGGCGCAGTTGATCGCGACGTTTTGGGTTTCGCTCAATGGCCTGCGCCGTCCGCTGCCCCGCCTGGTCGTGCTGGGAATGGGGCTGGCGGTGGCGGTTTTTGCAGTGGTGCTGGCGGCTTATCAGCGGTTTATCGCGCCCGACTGGCTCATGATGAATCGCACGCAGGTGACCCAATATATCGGGCGCACCAGCGGATGCTTCGGAAATCCCAATAACTTCGCGGCGTTGCTGGTTCTGGTGATTCCACCGGTGCTGTCGCTCGCGTGGCAGCGCGGGGCGACGGCGGTGCAGCGCATTCTTTTCGGCTACCTCGCTTTGGTGCTGCTCGCGGGCGTCGGTCTTACGATCAGCCGCGGCGGCTGGCTGGCCCTGGCGGTTGCGCTGGCCTGCTGGCCGCTCTTTGTCCGCGGCCAGGCGTGGACCTCGCGTATTCTCCTGGCTGCGACAGCGCTTGCCGCGGTGCTGATGGCGGGCACGGCTCTTTATTCGACCGTGCCGCTGGTCAAGTCGCGCCTCGACAGGCTGGCCGAGGATCGCGGGGAATGGTCACGCCCGATCCTGTGGCAGGCGTCGGCGCAACTTTTCACCAGCAAGCCCGTGCTCGGCACGGGCGCGGGGAGCTTCAACACTCTTTTCGAGCGGCAGCGGCCGGAGCGTTTCAACGACGAACCGCAATGGGTTCATAACGAATACCTGAATACCCTGAGCGACTACGGACTCGTGGGATTCATTTTGTTTTTTGGTGGAGTGGCGGTGGTTGCCTGGAAGGTCGCGGCGCGGGCGGCGGCGTCATCAGTCTTTGCGGAGGTCAATGTTGGCTGGCGCGCGCCTGGAGTCACCCATGCGCTGAGCGTGGGGCTGCTGGCGTTTGCGGCGGCGTGCTTTGTTGATTTCCACTTAAAAATCCCGGCACTCAACATGATCGTGGCTTTGGTGGCTGCGGAGGTTGTGCGACGTCACTGGCCTGCGAAAGAGGCCGGCGAGCCCGAACCGCTGAAACAACTGGGAGGCGTGCTCGTGGCCGTGGCAGTCGTGATCTTCACGCTGGCAATTGCTCTCCCGACCTACCAAGCCGAGGCCTCGCGCTATGCCGGCAGACAGAAGATAGATGCGCTCGCGCTAAATCCCAATCCTACGCTCAACCAGCAAAAGGAGGCGCTTATGGAGGCCCGCTCCCTCTTTGGAGAGGCGCTGGCTTTTGACGACATGAATGGCCAGGCGTGGGCCGATTCTGCTTATGCCTCGGCGTTGTGGTCCCACTTGGCGGCGCACAGTCGAAACGAGCTGGGAAAAGAGGCTGAGGCTTCGGCGCGCCAAGCACTTGCCCGTTCCGATCTTGTGCCGGAATTCTGGATCAGACTGGGCGTCGCCTTGGATCTGCAGGGGCGATGGACGGAAGGGAGTGAGGCATTTCTGAAGGCCCTCATACTAGCCCCTGCGAGCTCCTTGGCTTGGTACCACCAGGGGTATCACCTCAGTCTAAATCCTAGGGCAAAAAAGCTGGCTGAGGCCGCCGTGGCGACCTGCTTGCGCCTTGACCCAGATTACCTTGCTGCCAGATCTTTGCAGCAACGCTTAAGTTCGGTTCCGTAGTGTCGTTTCCGTCTTACGCCGCTCTCTGTGATGTCTCTTTCTTTCATCCGCTGGTTTTTTGCCGCCACTCTTCTGTTCACCGCAGCAGGGATCGCAGGCGCGCAGACAGCGGCACCGGCAACGCCAGCAGCTGCACAACCAGGCGGCCGTATCCTGGTGGCTCGCGTAACGGGTGACGCGTTTGCGATGAATCCGGCCGACGGGCTGAAATTCCCCATTCGCAACGGTTCCTTGCTGACCGAGGGTCAGGTGATCACGACTGGTGCGGGTGCGAGCGTCCTTTTTGTTTTGTCCAACGGTGCGACTGTGTCGCTGGGCGCAGATTCAGTTTTGTCGCTCGAACAATTCACGCAGCAGCCGTTCGGCGAGTCTTTCAAGATGAGCGCGCTGCCCGCCGAGCCCACGACATCGACGACTCGCCTGAATCTTCTCCGGGGCGAGCTGATCTCGGACGTGAAGAAACTCAAAAAGGACGCTGGATCGAGTTTTCAGATCAAGACGCCCGTTGGCGCGGCTGGTATTCGCGGAACGGCGTTTCGTATCGCGTTCAAGCCCGAAGGCGATCGCGCGGCATTTGCGCTCGTGATGCTTGAAGGCGTGATCGAACAGACTTTTGGAAATCGCGGCCGCCCGGTCGTCGTGCCCCAGGGCAAGCAGGTCGTAGTAACCGGCATCGAATACAATGGTCGTACCGGCGAAGTCGGCGCCATTCCTCCCGTGGGCGAGCCGACGGATGTGCCGGCTTCGGTTCAGGCCTCTTTGTTTCAACTCGTGCAGCAGATGCTCGCGACGGTGGGTTCGATGACGATTTCATCCGCTTCGGTTCAAGGGAATACCTCGTCTGGTTCGGGCGGCGGCTCAACGGCGGAAGCCGCGGCGGCTCCAAGTGCCGGCACGGCATCTCCCGTGTCGCCATCGCCTGGTCCGCAACTCCCGGCGGCACGTACTTCGCCGACCGACGGCCAGCCGAAGGGTTGATCCTGAAGATGCGGTGGTGAAGTTCGAAGCCGTACAGGCTTTGAAACTACGGACTGGCGCACCCGCGTAGCGATGCCTACGTTCGCTTTCCGTGCTCCGGCCCAAGTCGCTCAAATCCCTCCGCTGGCTCGCGTTGCTGCCTATCCCGGCGTTGTGGTGGCTGGCGCATGTTTTCGGCTGGATCAGTTTTCTTGAGCAACGGTCGATCGACTGGCGGTTCCGCTTCCGGGGTGAGATCGATGCACCGGTCAAGATCGCGTATGTCGACGTGGATTCGAAATCGATTTCCGATATCGGGAATCAACCGTGGGATCGCGCGTACTATGCGGAAGTTTGCGCGGCGCTGATTGCGGCGGGTCAGGTCAAAGCCATCGGCGTCGACTATGTGTTTTCCGAAAATGGAAAGCCCGAGCTGGTGGATGAACCGCGTTTCCTGCAGGGCACGGCCGAGCTGAGGCAGTTGCTCAACTCGACCCCGCCGATTCCCGTGGTTGTGGCTGCCGCATACGCTGCCGCGGACGACCGTGATATCAACGGCATGCGGATTATTCGTGAGCTGCCTGAGGCGGACATGCCTCCCGATCAGGTGGAGCCGCCGGAAAAGCCCACCTTTCGGATCAATGCAGCGGAGCTTCATCACCCACCCGTGATGGGGCTTATCGACACGATCGATGGCGGCACCCGAAAGGTGCCCCTATTTGCCAGGACAAAGGACGGGACATTTTTCCATATGGGCGTGGAGCTTGCGCGGCTTTACTGGGGGCTGCCGAGGGACGCGGTTAAAATAGGCCGGGAGAAGCTCGATTTCGCGCAGGAAGACGGTGTCGTGCGAGCGTCGATACCGCTGCTTTCACACCGGGATCTCGAAGTTAACTGGTTTTCCCGCTGGGATTCGCCGGAAAGAAATCCGCGCGTTAGTTTCTCGTTGGTGCTTATTGCGTCGCGGATGCGGACCTCTACCGATCCTGACGAGCGGGCTTCCGCCACCGAATTTTTCAGCCGCTTTCGTGACGCGGTTGTGCTCATCGGCCCCGTTGATCCGTTGCTGCAGGATATCGCGCCCACACCTCTCGATGTTCGTCCGGTTCCGCGGGTGGGGATTCATGGCAATTTGCTGAAGACGATCGTCTCGGGAAAATACCTTCATCGCCTGAGTCCGCTCCTTACGCTGGCGATCATTTTGGTGCTTACGTCCGCGGCTTGCGGGCTGGTGCTCGCTTCCGGGCGGCGGTCCACTTTGCGGAAGGTGGGCGCGGTCGTGTTGCTTGTGGCTTACACGTATCTGGCTTTTGTTGTTTTTGCGCGTTCGCATTGGGTGCTTCCGATCATCACGCCGCTGGGTGCTGCGTTCACGACCAGTTTCGCGGCGCTTATCTGGCAGCTGATCGTGGAGGAAAAGCAGCGCGGACGCATCAAAGGTATGTTCGGCACTTACGTGTCGCCGGAACTCGTCAATCGCATGATCGAGTCAGGCGAGGAGCCGCGGCTCGGTGGCGTGGAGGCACGGATCACGGCGTATTTTTCGGATATCGAGGGATTCTCCTCCTTCTCGGAGAAACTGCCTCCCGATCAGCTCGTGGAACTGATGAACGAGTATCTCACGGCGTGCACGGACATCGTCACGGCGCAGGGCGGAACGCTCGACAAGTACATCGGTGACGCCGTGGTCGCGATGTTTGGCGCCCCGGTGGAATTCGCCGATCATGCGTACCGCGCATGCGTGGCGTCGCAACTTGTGCAGGAGCGGTTGGACGCGTTGCGCAAAAAGTGGATGTCGGCGGGATCGAAATGGCCGGCGACGGTGGGGCATATGCACACGCGCATCGGTCTGAACAGCGGAGCTGCAGTCGTGGGAAACATGGGATCACTGACGCGGTTTAATTATACGATGATGGGCGATACCGTGAACATCGCTTCTCGTCTGGAAACGGGGGCGCGTAGTTACGGTGCGGGCACGCTGGTGACAGAGGCCACCAAGATAGCGGCGGAGCTCGCCGGTGACCGTTGTGTGTTTCGCTTTTTGGATCGCATCGTGGTGAAAGGCCGGTCGCAGCCGGTGCCGATCTTTGAGATTCTTGGACTGAAGGAATCTATTTCACCGTCGACGCGTGAATGCGCGCAGCATTTCGCCGAGGGCATGGATCTTTATCTGCGACAGGAGTGGGACAGGGCGATTGCGGCGTTTGAGCGTTCGGCGAAACTCGAGCCGCGGCAGCCGGACGAATTTACGGAGATCAATCCGTCGCTGTTGTACTTGAAGCGCTGTGAACTGATGAAACAGCATCCTCCCACGCAAAACTGGAATGGCGTCTTTGTGATGACGACGAAGTGATTCGCTGCAGTGAGGCAGCGAGTAGTTTGTAGTTGGTAATTGGTAGTTGGGCGGACGGATCGACGGGGCGTGGCGCCTCAGACCTGGGAATAAAAAAGCCCGGGCGGTTAACCCGGGCTTTGAAAGTGTGAGCGTTTTTCAGGTGGATTACTTGAGGATCATTTCCTTCACCGTCTTGCCGGCGGGGATCATCGGGAGCACGTGCTCGGTGTAGGGCACGATGACGTCGAGGAGGTACGGGCCCTTGTGGTCGAGCATCTCCTGGATGGCTTCCTTGAGTTCGCTCTTCTTGTGGACGCGGCGGGCCTTCACGCCGAAGCCTTGGGCGATGGTGATGTAGTCGGGATAGATGCCGCCGAGGTTGTCGGGGCCGCCGATGTTGTTCTGGTCGCCGAGGATCGTGTTGCCGCGGACGCTGCCGTAGAAGCGGTCTTCCCACTGCACGACCATGCCGAGGTGCTGGTTATTCAAGATCATCGCCTTGGCGGCGATCTTCTCGATGTGGCAGGTGGCGAGTTCCTGGACGTTCATCAGGAAGGAGCCGTCGCCGTCGATGTCGATGACCTGCTTGTCAGGGCAGGCGACTGCGGCGCCCATCGCGGCGGGATAGCCGTAGCCCATCGCGCCGAGACCGAGCGAGCTGATGTAGCGGCGGGGTTCGTCGAAGCGGTAGAACTGCGCGGCCCACATCTGGTGCTGACCGACGCCGGTCGTGATGATGGCGTCGCCCTTGGTGAGTTCGTAGAGGGCGGCGACGGCTTCCTGCGGGAGGATGTGCGGGCTGTTGCCGAAACCGGCCTTCGAATCGAAAGGATAGTCCTTCTTCCACGTGGCGATCTGCTGGTGCCAGGCGGCGTTGTCCGGCGGCGTGAATTTGTGGGCGGCGATGAGTTCGTTGAGGCGGCTGAGAGCGAACTTCACGTCGGACGTAACCGGGATGACGCCGCGTTTGTTTTTGTTGTGCTCGGCGGCGTCGATGTCGAGGTGGACGATCTTCGCGCCGGTGGCGAACTTGTCGACGGCGCCGGTGATGCGGTCGTCGAAGCGCGCGCCGAAGCAGAGGAGCAGGTCGGATTGGTCGACGGCCCAGTTGCCGTAGGCGGCGCCGTGCATGCCGAACCACTGCATGGAGAGCTTATGCGTTTCCGGGAACGCGCCGACGCCCATCAGAGTCGTGGCGACGTTGATGTTGGTCTTCTCGGCGAATGTGCGGAGTTCTTTGTGCGCTTCGGCCGAGATGAGGCCGCCGCCGATGTAGAGGACGGGGCGTTTCGCTTCGGAGATGAGCGAGAGAATTTGTTTCAGCTGCTCGTCGGTCGCCTGCGGGATGTGGCTGACGAGCGGATTGCGGAATTCGACGGTGGCTGGATAGACCGGCGTGAATTTCGCCTGCTGGATGTCCTTGGGAATATCGATGATGACGGGACCAGGGCGGCCGGTGCGCGCGAGGTGGAAGGCCTCTTTGAAGATGCGCGGAATGTCGTGAACGTTCATCACGAGGTAGGAGTGCTTCACGATCGGCAGGGTCATGCCGAAGAAGTCGGTCTCCTGAAACGCGCTTTTGCCGATGAACTTGGTGAAAACCTGGCCGGTGATCGCGACCATGGGCGTGGAGTCCATGAAAGCGTCGGCGATGGCGGAAATGAGGTTGGTGGCGCCGGGGCCGGAGGTGGCCATGCACACGCCGACGCGGCCGGTGGCGCGGGCGTAACCTTCAGCGGCGAAGGCGCCGCCTTGTTCGTGGCGGGGGAGGATGGTGCGGATCTTGTCGGTGCGCGCGAGGGACTGGTGGAGTTCCTGCGAGGCGCCGCCGGGGTACGCGAAAATGGCATCAACACCTTCGCGGATGAGGCACTCGACGACGCAATCGGAACCTTTCATTTCTTTGCCGATTTCGGCTTGGGGAAACGAGGAGGGCGAGGTGGATGATTTCATAGGCGCGGAGGTTGGAAAAAGGAGTTGAGACAATGGGAACGCGATGCCCGGTCGCAAGCGCGTAATGCGCCTGTAGATCGGGCAAATTTCTTGTCCTGTGCCCAGCTTCCAAAAGGAACGTGGCGGCGGAGCGAACGCTCAACGTTCAACGCTTAACTTTTAACGCTCAATCGAGGTGGTGAACTTGGTGGTTTGTGCGCAGTTAAGCGTTAAGCGTTGAATGTTGGGAGTTGAGCGTTGTGCCGCGTCGGGCGCGGCACTTGGCTCTGCGGCTATGTTGAAGTTTCTCTTTATTGGCGACGTGGTTGGGCGGCCAGGGCGGGATATTATCGCGTCTCGATTGCCGCAGCTGCGTGCGCAGCATGGGATCGATCTGGTTATCGCCAATGCGGAGAACGCAGCTGCGGGAGCGGGCATCACGGGAGTGATTGCCAAGACGCTGCTGTCGTCAGGCGTGGATGCGATCACGCTGGGTGATCACGTGTGGGACCAGAAGGGGTGGGAGGATGAGATCAACAGCTTCGAACGCGTGTGCCGGCCGGCTAATCTGCCCGCGTCCTGTCCCGGGAAGACGCATGTGATATTGCAGGCGAAAGGTTTCCGCTTGGCGGTATTTACAGTGCTGGGGCGTCAGTACCTCGGGATGAAAGCGGACTGCCCGTTCCTGACGGCGGATCGATTGCTCAATGAAATCGGTGACAAGGCGAATGGGGCGTTTGTGGAGATTCATGCTGAGGCCACTTCGGAAAAACAGGCGATGGGGTGGCATCTCGATGGACGGGCAATTGCGGTGCTCGGGACGCATACGCACGTGCCGACGGCGGATGCGTGCGTGCTGCCGAATGGCACTGCGTTCATGTGCGATGTGGGAATGACCGGACCATACGCGTCGGTGCTTGGGCGTGAAGTGAAGCCGGTCGTGGCGAAGTTTTTGGACGGCATGCCGCGGCGGTTTGAAGTCGCAGAGCAGGACGTGCGGCTTTCGGCGGCGTTGGTAACCTTTGATCCGAAGGAGAAACGGGCGACGAAGTGTGAATTGATCACGATTAAATCGAACGCCAGCGGGCCGCGCGTGACGCTTTGAACGAAGGAAGTGACAAGCGCCCGAGAAGTAGAAACGAAAAACGCGCCCGGATAGGGCGCGTTTGTTTTTGAAGGGGATTCGGAAAAGCGCGCCCGGAGTGCGCTCCACCTTAGTTGTGAGCTACGCCGGCTTCCTCGAACACGCCGAGGTGGCGGTAGCGGTTGTAGCGGGAGTCGAGGAGTTTTTCTTCGTCGAGCTTGGTGAGCTCGTTGAGGTGCTTGATCAGCGCCTTTTTGAGAGACTCGGCGGCTGCAGCGTGGTCGTTGTGCGCACCACCGAAAGGCTCGGGGACGACTTCGTCGACGACGCCGAGTTTTTCGAGGTGGTCGGCGTTCAACTTCAGCGCTTCAGCGGCTTTGGGAGCAGCGGCGCGGTCCTTCCACAGAATGGCGGCGCAGCCTTCGGGCGAGATGACGGAGTAGTAGCTGTTTTCGAAAATGAGCACGCGGTCGGTGACACCGATGCCGAGGGCGCCGCCGGAGCCGCCTTCGCCGACGACGACGGCGATGGAGGGGACCTTGAGCATGGCCATTTCGCGGAGGTTGACGGCGATGGCTTCGGAGACGTGGCGGGCTTCGGACTCAATGCCGGGGAAGGCGCCGGGTGTGTCGATGAAGGTGATGACGGGCAGGCCGAATTTTTCGGCGAGCTTCATGAGGCGAAGCGCCTTCCGGTAACCCTCGGGCTGGGGCATGCCGAAGTTACGCTGGATGTTTTCCTTGGTGTCGCGGCCCTTTTGTTGGGCGATGATCATGACGGCGCGGCCTTGGAAAAAGGCGGTGCCGCCGATGAGGGCGCGGTCGTCATTGAACTGGCGGTCGCCGTGGAGTTCCTGGAAGTTTTCGCAAAGGGCGTTGACGTAATCGAGGGCGTACGGGCGCTTCGGATGACGGGCGAGCTGGACCTTCTGCCAGGGCGAGAGATCGGAGTAGATCTCACGGCGGGTGGACTCGATCTTGCGCTCGATGGAGGCGACTTCCTTGGCGACATCGACGTTGTTCTCCAGCGACTGCTGACGCAGCTGGTCGAGCTGGTTGCTGAGCTCGCGGAGCGGTTTTTCGAATTCCAACAGGTAGGTCGGTTTTTCCATTTGCGCGGAAGCTAGGCGGGCGTCGCGAACGCTGTCAACGGGCGGTCCGGGCGGGCGAAATGCTGTTAAGCGAAACGAAACGACAGAAGGACATTGTAATATGCACTGCGGCGCGTATCTGCGATGGTCGTCCGCGTGGAGACAACCCCATGACTACCCTGGCTCTCATCGACCAAGTCGCGCGCTGGTGGGACGAACTCACCTTCGCCAAACAGATATTCTTCGGCATCGGCATGATTGCCGGTGTCGTGACGCTCATACTCGCCGTGCTGTCGCTCTTTGGTCTGGAGCATCACGATGCGTCCGATGCGCTGAGCGCGGACATCGATCACGGCGGTGGAGGCATTTTTTCGGTGAAGCCGCTCACGGGCTTTTTCCTGGGCTTTGGCTGGGTCGGCGGGATCGCGCTGGACAACGGCTGGAGCCTGGCGGCTGCGACCGGGGTGGCGCTGGTTTCGGGCGGCGCGATTCTCGCGGTGATTGTCTGGATGATCCGCGCGATTTACTCGTTTCGCAGTGATGGCACGATGCGCATAGCGGAGACGGTCGGTGCGATTGGCACCGTTTACCTGACGCTTCCGGCGGGCAAAGTGGAAGGGGGACAGGTCGTGGTGAGCTTCAGCGGACGTCAGGAGACGTTTTCCGCGCTTAATGCGTTCCGCCCAAGTCGTGCCCAGCGGTGAAAAGGTGAAGGTCCTCGAGGTGATCGATGCGCGCACGCTGCTCGTCGAACCGCTTCGCTGAGGACTTTGCGTTTCTTTTTCAGGTCTTACTTCAACACAGTTAAACTCCATGGATAATATGCTCTATGTCGTCGGTGCGGCCCTGGCCGTCATCCTGTTTGTCATCGTTCTTCTCACGCTGGTTGCACGCTATCGCATGTGCCCGCCTGACCAAATTCTTGTCGTGTACGGCAAACTGGCGAACGGACATCTCGTCCCGGTGCTACCACGGTGGGTCGACCTTCGTGATGCCGTTTTTCCAGAGCTATTCGTACCTGGATCTCACGCCCATCACTATCGACATTGAGCTGAAAGGCGCGCTCTCGAGCCAGAATATCCGTATCGATGCGCCTGCGTCGTTTACCATTGGTATCTCGACCGAGCCCGAGGTGATGCAGAACGCCGCGACGCGTTTGCTCGGTCGCTCGCTTGATGAAGTGCAGCAGCTCGCCTCGGAAATCATCATGGGCCAGATGCGCGTGGTCTTCGCCTCGATGACGATCGAAGAGATCAACAACGACCGTGAAAAACTCATCGCTGCGATCACGAAGGGCGTCGAAGTGGAGCTCCACAAGGTCGGTCTGCGGATGATCAACGGAAACATCCGCGACATCAAAGATCTCTCGGGTTACATTGATGCGCTCGGAAAGGAATCCGCGGCGCGAGCGATCAACGATGCGCAGATCAAGGTCGCGCAGGAAAACCAGCGCGGTGCGATCGGTCGCGCCGAAGCCGAGCGCGAGCAGGCGATTCGCGTCGCCAGTGCGCAGGCCGAGGCGCGGAAAGGTCAGAACACGGCTCAGGTCGTCATTGCTAAATCCGATGCCGATCTTGCGGCCGAACAGGCCGAGGCAAAACGCCGCACGGAAGCTGCGCAGAAAGTCGCCGAAGCGCGCGCGCTTCAGGAATCGTACAAGGCCCAGCAGGAAGCCGAACTCGCCCGCGCCGCTCGCGAAAAAGCGCAGCAGCAGGCCGACCAGATCGTGAAGCGCCGAGATCGACAAGGAGCGCGTGCGCATCGATGCCGAAGCAAAGGCGGCGCAGACGAAGATTCTCCAGGAAGGTCAGGCGGCGGCGTATATCATTCAGAAGGATGCCGAGGCCGAAGGTGTTCGTCGCGTCGCGGAAGGCGAGGCGGCAGAGTATTCAGTGCGAAGCTCGGCGCCGAGGCGACGGGTATTCAAGCCAAGCTGACTGCCGAAGCCGAAGGTACGCGTGCGTTGCTCGATGCGAAGGCGCAAGGTTTCGAAAAACTGCTTCGCGTCGCCGACGACACCACGTGGTGCTACGCAATTGCTCATCGCTGAAAACATCGTGCGCATTGCCGAAGTGCAGGCGGGCGCGATCAAGGGCCTGCAGTTCGAGAAGGTCATCGTCATGGGTGGTGGCGGCGAATGGCCAGGCAACACCGGCCCGGGACAGTTCGTGCAGGATCTCTACAAGGGAGTGCTTACCGATTCAAGGAACTCGCGAAGAGCGTGGGTTTGAATCTGCCGACGTTCCTTGGAACAGCTGCGCCTGAAGCCGCTGGAACCAGCTCGGCTGCTGCTCAGGGCGCCTGCCAAGGCTGCGCCGACAAAACCGGGGACCGATCCAAAGCAAGGATCGTCGTAACGCTCGATCTCGATAACAACTGCGCACGCCGGCGAGTGTGCGCAGTTCCTTCCCCAGACAAAATCACATGCCGGGCACCATCCTCATTTTCGCGGGAGCGATCATTTTGGTGACGTGGATGGTGCGTCGGAATTCACCGCGAACCGGACAGCCATCCGGTTCGCCGCACACCGATTCCGGCGGTGACGCCGGTTGGATCGGTTCTCACGGGCACAACTCGCACCATCATTCTGACGATGGTTCATCGCATCACGGCGACAGCAGCGGAGGCAGCGACTCCGGTGATTCGGGTGGAGGAGATGGCGGAGGTGGCGACGGTGGTGGCGGCGGGAGTGACTGAGCGATTTTGCACGAGTTCAGCTACCGGGTGAACGTTTTGACGCGTGGTCACGATCGCCCAGATTGACCGAAGAAAAACCGGCTGCGTGCGAGGCGCACGCGAGCCGGTTGATTTAAAAACGCTTTGCTGCGAGGGATGGACCCGCGAGTGGCTTAGCTCGCTGGAACGATCGTGACGCTTTCGATGCGCGACGCGTTCGAGCGGGCGTGCTCTTTCGCCGCCGCCGCGCTTGGTGGGGACGTTGGCGATGCGTTCGAGGACGTCGTCACCCTTCACGAGTTGGCCGAACGCGGTGTATTGGCGGTCGAGGAAACGGGCGTCGCCGTGGCAGATGAAGAACTGGCTGCCGGCGGAATCGGGATGCGCGGAGCGGGCCATCGAGATGACGCCGCGTACGTGCGGCTTGGCGTTGAACTCGGCCTTGATCTTGTAGCCGGGGTCGCCGGTGCCGGGCATGCCGTTTGCGCCCTCCTTGGTGTTGGGGCATCCGCCCTGGATCATGAAGCCCTTGATGATGCGGTGAAACGCGGTGCCGTTGTAGAAACCCTCGCGGGCGAGCTTCTTGAAGTTCTCGACCGTCTTCGGTGCGACGTCGGGCCAGAAGGCGATGGTCATCTCGCCGTAGGATGGTTTTGATGACGGCGTTTTCGTTGGCGGGAGGCGTGTATTACTCATGGAAAGGGAGCAAAGCGATCGCGCCTCGGCAGCGGCGCAAGAACCAATTTCCCCGGCGTTGCGCGTATCTGGCGCTGTGGCGGGCACGATGCGTGCTGACACGATCGATTCATGCAATTTGCTGAAAGTGTGTGCGACGGTCCTGGTTTTCCTGGCCGGAGTGCGAGCCTTGCCGGCGGCCGAGGCCGCCGATCAGAGCCCAAGGTGGTCGTGCGTGGCGATGTTTGAAGCCGGGCGCGGATAAGGGCGATATGCCGGGGGAGTTCCAGTTTTGGGTGGAGCGGGAGAAGCTGGAGAAGACTTATCCGTTCCCGCAGGGCTATCATGATGTGCGGGCAAACGCCGACGGCTCGCGTAATCGCGATCAGTGACCGGCGTCGGGCACGGCGCGGGCGGCGGCGACGATCATGGCGCTCGGCACTTGATCCGCGTTTTGATTTCTCGAAGGCGTACTGGCTGGTGGCCGGCATCGCGGGCGTCGATCCGGCGGATGCGTCGCTCGGCTCGCGCGGTGTGGGCGGAGTGGATTGTCGATGGTGACCTGGCGCATGAGATCGATCCGCGGGAAATGCCGAAGGATTGGAAGACGGGTTATCTTCCGCTGCGCCGGAGCAAGCCGTACGAGACTCGCCGGTGGATCGCAGCGAGGGTGCGGTGTATCAGTTAAATCCCGGGTCTGGTGGACTGGGCGTATCGGTTCACGAAGGACATGTCGTTGACGGATACCGAGGCGATGGCAGAAGCGGCGGGCGCTGTATACCGGATATCCCAATGCGCAGCGACCGCCGTTGGTGACTGAAGGGCGACAAGCTGTCGTCCATGACCTACTGGCACGGCAAGATCCTCAATCAGTGGGCCAACGACTGGGTGAAGTATTACTCTGACGGAAAGGGCAACTATGTGACCACCGCGATGGAAGACACGGGCACGCTGCAATCGCTCACTTGGCTGGCGCAGGCGAAGACAGGTGGATATCGACCGCGTACTTGTCCTACGCACGGCGAGCAATTTCGACATGCAATGGCCGGGCGGAAATGCGGCGGAGAGTTTGAGCGGGGAGAAATTGGAGAAGGGTTACTCGGCGTACATTCCGGCTCTGGAGGCGGCGCACAAAGTGGGGAGCAAGGTCGTTCACGAACTCGTGGGCGGCTGGGGGAAATACGAAACGAAATTCCAGGGAAGTGAGCATGAAAACAAAAAGTCTGTTTTGGATCCCGATCCTGTTGCTTCTGCCGCTGAGCGTGGTCGCGAAAGGTGGACTTATTACTTACGGCGGCGACGGAGGCGGAGCTGGCGCCGGTGCGCGCGAAGATGAGTGCCGTCAAGGAGCAGACGCTGACGTCGTGGACTTTCTGGAGTGGCATGCTCGCGGGTAAATCTGTGGTGCTCGCGCGGACTGAGGGTGACCCGTTGAACGCGGTCGCGGCGACGACGCTGGCGATCCGGAAATTTGATCCGGCACTGGTGTTAAGCTACGGAGTCGCGCGTCCGCATGATTTGGAGCTGAGGGCGGGGGATGTTGTCGTGAGCAGGAGCTTCGTGGCATTTGACGGGTTTATTTCCGGGCATCGCGAAGCCGGTGACGGGGTGAAACTGGGCGACTGGAAGAAACTGCCGCATGCCCCGATATCCTCCGGAGAAGTGGAGACGTACACAGAATCGTTTCCGGCGAGCGAGACGGCGACGAGTGCAGCGCTGATGTTGAAAAATCCGCGGGGACGAGTGCTCGCGGGCGTGCTTGGGTCGGCACATCAGATCAATCGGGAGGCGGACCGGATCGCGTGGCTGCGTGCCACGTGGGGAACGAGCTGTGAGGATTTTGAGTCGGCGCATGTGGCGGTTTGCGCGAAACTGTTTGGCGTGTCGTCTGCGGGGCTGCGCGTGATTTCGCCTGTGGCTGCGACCGAAAGTGAAACGGCAGCCGCGCAAGCGTTGTCGGCAGAACTGGTGGTGAGCTGGGTGGAGGCTTTGAAATGAAACCGGTGTTTCTGAAAAGCTGCCTGCAGCTGGCGATACTCGGAGTGCTGGCCCTGTCCGTGCGCGCGGGCGAGCGGGTGGACATCCTTGTTCAGGGAGCGGAGAAACTGGAGATCGGGATGATTCGCGAAGCGCTGACGGACTCACGCAAAGTGGAGGTGGGGCCGTTTTCGTTTTGGCTCGGTAAAGTCGGGCCGCACAAAGTCGCGGTATCGCTGACGGGGCAGGGGCTGATCAATTGCACGACGTCCACGGTGCTTGGGATCGAGGAATTTTCGCCGAAGCTGATTGTGAATCAGGGCACGAGCGGAGCGCAGGCGCCTTATCTCGGATTGCACGATATCATCGTGGGGCGGCGCGCGCTGGATTATGGGAATTTCGTAACGCCCGTGAAGAAGGCGGGAGACGGGAGCGACGCGCTCAGCTGGACGCCGTTGGCGCAGAAAATCAGGAAAGGGAAAGGCGGGGAGTTGAGCGCGTTTCCAAAGGGGTTTGCCGGCGATGCGGCGTGCATCGAGGTGGCGATGCGTACGCGCAATCCCATGGGGAATTTGTATGCGGGCGTGATTGGTTCGGCGCACGAGATCAATCTGGAGCTGGATAGGGTGAAGTGGTCGCGCGATACCTTC
>JASGJB010000071.1:0-80583 GCA_049840895.1 Nibricoccus sp.
CGCCGCAACAACTGAACTTCCTCATTCATCATTCGCTTTCTCTTAAAGCACCGCCACCCGCTCAAACCGAACAAACAATTTTCCACCGCTCTGCCCAATCCTGTTCATCCTGAAATCCTGTCCAAAAATCCGGCGCCTCCGCAGTCCCGTCACGCACTTCCCCAATCAAACCGTAAACCAATATCCCTCGAACACCGGCTCGCACCACCCATCGAAACGCCCCACGAAACGTCCATGCGCTTTCGCCTTCACGCCTTCCTGTTCTCAGCCTCGCTTCTCCTCGGCGTCTTCTCCGCCGCTTGCATGGCAGTCGAAGCACCGCACATAGAATCCATCACGGTCCAAGCCCCCTTCCCCATGCCGCCCATACCGGTGGCCACCTTCCCCGACCGCGACTTCTCCATCACCGATTTCGGCGCGAAAGAAATTCCAGCCGACTCAGCCGCTGCATCCACACCCGCGCTCGCCACCACCACCGACGCCTTCCGCCGTGCCATCAAAGCCTGCGCCGACGCCGGCGGCGGCCGCGTGATCGTCCCGTCCGGACGCTGGCTCACCGGCGCGATCCACCTCCGCAGCAACGTCAATCTCCACCTCGCCGAAGGAGCCATCCTGGAATTCAGCAGCGACCCGAAGGACTACCTCCCCGCCGTCCAATCGAGCTGGGAAGGCATGGAGTGCTTCAACTACTCGCCACTGATCTACGCCTTCGACTGTGAGAACATCGCCATCACCGGCAAAGGCACACTCCACGCCCGCCTCGATACCTGGCAGATTTGGTACCAACGCCCACCCGCACACATGGAGGCGCTAAAAAAACTCTACGACTTCATGTCGAAAGACGTCTCCGTCTCCGAGCGCCAGATGGCCACCGGCGAAAACAATCTCCGCCCGCAGTTCATCCAGTTCAACCGCTGCCGCCGCGTCCTCATCGAAGACATCAAAATCCGCAACAGCCCCTTCTGGGTCGTCCACCTTCTCCTCTGCGACGGCGCCATCGTCCGCCGCATCGACGTCTCCGCCCACGGCCACAACAACGACGGCATCGATCCCGAGATGACGCGCAACCTCCTCGTCGAAGATTGCACGTTCGATCAGGGCGACGACGCCATCGCCATCAAGTCTGGCAGCAACCGCGACGGCTGGCGCCTCGCCACGCCCTCCGAAAACATCGTCATGCGCCGCTGCGTGATGAAACGCGGCCATCAACTCGCAGCCATCGGCAGCGAACTCTCCGGCGGCATCCGCAACGTCTACATCCACGACTGCCGCTTCGAAAACCCGCCCGACGATAAACCGCAGCACATCCTCTTCATCAAAACCAACCGCCGCCGCGGTGGCTTCGTGGAAAACATCCACGTCGAAAACATCACCGCCCGCAGCACGAAGGTCGGCGTCTTCGGCATCGAAACCGACGTCCTCTATCAATGGCGTAACCTCGTCCCGACTTACGAAGAACGCCTCACGCCAATCCGCGGCATCCATTTCCGCAACGTCACCGTCGACGAAACCGACACCCCGTTCCGCATCCTCGGCGACCCGCAACTGCCCGTGAAAGACATCGTCCTCGAAAAATCACCGTCTCGAAAATCACCGGCAAACCCAGCCTCTACCAAAACGCCGAAAACATCCGCGGAATCCAACATCCGCATCGGCACCGCCGTGCCATAAAGGCCGACACGAACTTCATCGAGGGCAGCACCCCGAGTTAATTCGCTCATTTTAAGGCACACTAAAGTCAGTTACTAAATCCTATTTCGTGAATTAGCAACATTCCAAAAGAGAGGATGCGCCCCATGGATATCCAACACATCAACACCCATACTAAGCTTATCAACCAACATTTTTTTAAGCTTAGTCATAATATTAAGTGATTCAGCTTCATTGATCGGACCCCCAGGAAAAGAAACCGTGGGATGCGTCCCATGAATGTGTGCCAGCCTAAGCTCCGGCGGGAAAAATGACTGAAATAAATCTACTATATATTGATGCTCAGAATAAAATGCTACAGCCAAAAGACCACCCGCTAAACACAGTGTAATCTGAGTGTTGCAGTGACTACCGGCAGGAAACCCGAGGCCCCAATGATGAAAGGACTTATTAAACGCCTTGAAAGATTCACTTGCGGTATGGATGTCATACGGAGCTATCCAAACGCTCCACTTTTCTGAAGGCGCTCGTCTATTTTTAAATAGAATACGTTCCTCCCATCCTACTGCCGCAGTAGGCACATGTGCGTATTCCGCAACCATGGTAAACATAGTTACCCAAGAAGAAACCGCCTGCATTGCTATGTTACTTTTGAGTTCACGATCAGCCCCCGATATAAGGGGAATCATATGCGGCATCGCTGACTTTTGAAGCTCAGACATCCATCCATTGTTACAGGATTCGCAAACGCACCTAATAGTTTGGCTGCCAATATCTCCTGCCCGATGCAGGTGCCCTTTATCAAGTTTAGTTGAGCCCACTTTTTTCGATCCGTGCTCCGGATTTGAGAGCGTTACTACATGAAACGTACGTAGTTCGTTAGACGGAACATGCCCTTTCATCCACTCAGCAAAAAGATGCTCTCGTGAGAGTTGTTTCGTATCACAAAAGATACATGTCGGAACGAGTCTCATTTAGCGCCAAAATATGAGGCTTTTTGATTCAGGTAAGCAGGGAAGCGGTAGGTTGAACTTTTCGAGCTCTTACAAAGGTTTGGCAGACCCATAAACGGGTAGTCGGGATAGGAACACGACCATTATCTTACCCCAAACGCTATTCCCAGATATATGATTGACCCCAATCATATGACAACAAACGCTCAGCCTCCCTATTTTCTCATTAAGCCTCTTTCATGCGCGTCCCTCTGCACATCGTTGAAGCCCGCCGCGAACGTCTCCGGACGCTCATCCGGCAGGACGGCTTCATTCCGGTGTCAGACATCTGCCGCGCCCTGAAAATCTCCGAAGCCACCGCCCGCCGCGACCTCGCCGCCATCGAAGAGAGCGGCCACATCACCCGCACCTACGGCGGCGCCCTCGCCGACTACAACACCGCCTTCGCCTCCCTCGGCGAACGCGCCAAACGCGCCCGTTCTGCCAAAGCCCTCATCGCGCGCGCCGCCTTCGAACGCGTCCCCACCGGCGGCACCATCTTCCTCGACGCCGGCACCACGATCCTCGCCCTCGCCCGCTTGCTCGCCCGCCGCCGAGCGCAACAACTCACCGTCGTCACCAACAGCCTCCCCGTCGCCTCCGTCCTCGGCGGCGCCCCGGGCATCACGCTCCATCTTCTCGGCGGCATTTTCCTCCACCGCCAATCCACACTCTTCGGCGATCTCGCCGTCACTGCGCTCGCCTCCTGGCAGTTCGACGCCGCCTTCCTCGGCGGCGAAGCGATGAACGCCGACGGCATCTTCAATTCCCACGAAGAAGTCGTCCGCCTCCAACGCGCCGCCTCCGCCCGCGCCCGCGAAAGTTTCTTCTGCCTCGACGCCTCCAAGCTCTCCAAGTCCACCCCCCACCGCGTCGCTCCCTGGCCCGAAGTCACCCGCCTCATCACCGACGCCACCACCACCGAGCTCTCTCAATCCGGCATTTCATTAAAACCCAAACAACTCCTCGCCGCCTAGCCTCCGTTGTAGGGCCGGACCTCTGGTCCGCGCCTCCGTCCTTTCACCCTTCACTCTTCACCATTCCCTCTTTCTTCCACAATGAGCACCAAATACACCTACGTTAACTATCTCTGGGACGACGCCAAAGCCGCCTCCCTCGATCCGGTCGGTCGCCTGATCTACCGCTCCAACCTCCTCGGCAGCGACCAGCGCATCACCAACACCGGCGGCGGCAACACCTCCTCCAAGATCCAGGAAAAAGATCCCCTCTCCGGCCAGCAGGTCGAAGTCCTCTGGGTCAAAGGCTCCGGCGGCGACCTCCGCACCAGCACCCGCGAAAACTTCTCCTCGCTCTACCAGCAGAAGCTCCTCGACCTCCAAAAACTCTACGCCTCCCGCCCCGACAAGGGCCTCAAGTCCCAGGCCGAGGACGACATGGTCGGCATGTTCTCGCACGCCACGTTCAACCTGAACCCGCGCGCCTCCTCGATCGACACCACCCTCCACTCCTTCCTCCCCGGCAAGCATGTCGACCACATGCACCCCAACGCGATCATCGCCATCGCCGCCTCCGCCAACCGCGAGAAACTCACGAAGGAAATCTTCGGCGGCGAAATGGAATATGTCACCTGGATGCGCCCCGGCTTCGAGCTCGGCCTCGCCATGCAGGAAATCGCGAAGAAAAACCCGAAGACCCGCGCCATCATGATGGGCCAGCACGGCTTCATCTCCTGGGCCGACGACGAGAAGCAGTGCTACACCTGGACCCTCGACTGCATCGAAAAAGCCTCCGCGTATATCGAATCCAAATACGCCGCCAAAGGTGGCGACGCCAAAGCCTTCGGCGGCGAAAAATACCAGACCCTCGCCGAGGAAGCCCGCAACGCCCTCTTCGCCGCCATCCTCCCCTGGCTCCGCGGCCAGGTCTCCAAGGAAAAGCGCTTCATCGGCACCGTGCAGTCCGACGAAAAGATCCTCCGCTTCGTCAACTCGAAGGACGCCGCCCGCCTCGCCGAACTCGGCACGAGCTGCCCTGACCATTTCCTCCGCACGAAGATCAAGCCCCTCTACGTCGACTGGAATCCCCAGTCCGAAGACCTCGCCACGCTCAAGTCCAAGCTCGCCGCCGGTCTCGAGCAGTACCGCAAGGACTACGCGTCGTACTACTCGAAGTGCAAACACGCCAACTCCCCCGCGCAGCGCGACCCCAACCCGACCGTCGTCCTCATCCCCGGCCTCGGCATGATCGCCTGGGGCAAGGACAAGTCGGAAAGTCGCGTCACCGCCGAATTCTATAACTGCGCCGTCGAAGTCATGCGCGGCGCCGAGGCGATCGACCAATACGTCGCCCTCCCGCAACAGGAAGCCTTCGACATCGAGTACTGGCTCCTCGAAGAAGCGAAACTCAAGCGCATGCCCGCCGAGAAAGAACTCGCCCGCCAGGTCATCGTCGTGATCGGCGCCGGTTCCGGCATCGGCAAGGAAACCGCCCACCGCCTCGTCAAGGAAGGCGCGCACATCGTCTGCGTCGACCTCAACGCCGACGCCGCCAACGCCACCGCCAAAGAGATCAACGACAAGGCTGGCGCCGGTATCGGCGTCGCCGGTACAGGCATCTCCAACTGCGGCCTCTCCATCGGTCTCGCCGCCAACATCACCGACCGCGCCAGCATCCGCAAAATGCTCGACCAGGTCGCCCTCGCCTACGGCGGCTTCGATTCCATCTGCGTCACCGCCGGCATCTTCGTCCCATCCGACACCACCGGCCACATCCCGGACGACAAGTGGGCGCTCACCTTCAACATCAACGTCACCGGCAGCTACCTCGTCGGCGACGAAGCCTTCAAGACCTGGAAAGAACAAGGCCTCAAAGGAAACCTCGTCCTCACGACCTCCGCCAACGCTGCCGTCGCGAAGAAAGGCTCGCTCGCCTACGACACGTCAAAGGCCGCTGCGAATCACCTCGTGCGCGAACTCGCCATCGAGCTCTCGCCGCTGGTGCGTGTGAACGGCGTCGCCCCCGCGACGGTCGTCCAAGGCTCCGCGATGTTCCCCCGCGACCGCGTCATCGGCTCCCTCGCCAAGTACAACATCCCGTACACAAACGACGAAGCCACCGAATCGCTCGTGAAGAAACTCGCCCAGTTCTACGCCGACCGGACCTTGACCAAAGCCCCGATCACGCCCGCCGACCAAGCCGAAGCCTACTTCCTCCTGGTCACACAGCGCCTGAGCAAGACCACGGGTCAGGTCATCACCGTCGACGGCGGCCTCCACGAAGCCTTCCTGCGCTAATCAGCTCTGAGGTGGAACGCGCCGTCCCGGCGCGTTTTCCCTGTAGGGCCGCACCTCTGGTGCGCGCCTCCGAAACTTCAAAGCCACGCCTTCACCGGCGTGGCTTTTTCATTTCTCACCTCGCAGCTCAGAGAAGGATCACAACATCGAGCGGATGATGCCCCCATCCACACGCTGCGCCGCGCCATTGACCGCAGCCGCTTGCGACGAGCAAAGAAACGTCACTTGCGCCGCGATCTCTTCGGGTTGCGCGAAGCGAGCGATCAACGACGAGACGCCATCGCCATTAACGAAGTAGTCGTCGCGCAACGCATCGCGTGTGGTGCCAGCCTCCTTTGCCGCATCGCCGAGGAAACGCTCCACGCCCTCGGTCCAAGTCGGTGCCACGAGCACAGAGTTCACCGTGACGCCCGTACCGCGGGTGAGCTCGGCCAGACCGCGGGAAATCGAGACCTGTGCCGCCTTGGTCATCGCGTAGTGAAGCATCTCCGGGTTGGGCTTCGCACTTTGTTCGGAGGCAATGAAGACGATGCGGCCGGTCTTGCGCTGCAGCATCTCTGGCAGGAACGCCTTGGACATCCGCACCGAGCTCATGACGTTCTTGTCGAACATGCCCTGCCAGTCGGCATCCTCGAGCTGGGCCAGAGGCTTCACCTCGAAGAAGCCGACATTGTTGATCAGAATGTCGAGCGGACCGCCGGCGCGGATCTCTGCAATCGCTTGCGCAGCACCGGCAGGCGTCGACAGATCTCCGATCGCGACGGTCGCACCCGGGATCGTATCGGCAATCGCCTGCGCCTTCTGGCGGTTGCGTCCGTTGATGATGACTCGCGCTCCTTCAGCGGCGAGTGACTGGGCAATAGCGCGCCCAATGCCTTCCGTGGAGCCGGTGACGAGCGCGCGTTTGTTGGTAAGATTCAGATTCATGATGAGTTTTCCTCCGTGAATAATGGGTTGTCGGTGATGGGCGGCCGGCTCACTGGGCAGCAGCCACAATGAGTTTCACCACTTCGTCAGGCTGCGAGATATAGGACGCATGGCTGGCCTTCACCTCGACGATGGATTTGGCGCTCAAGCGTCCGGCCATGAAACGCTGAAGTTCGGGCAGGATCGCCTTGTCCTCCGTCGAAACCAGATACCACGACGGAATGGTTTTCCAGGCCGGTGTGTCGGTCTGAGCTCCAAACGCAGCACCCGCGACCGGCTTTTGAGCAGCGGCCAGAACGAGCACCTCGTCCTTGGCCACGTCCGCGGCAAACACCTCTTGGAACTTGGTGCGATCGATGGACAGGAAGCCCGCGCTATCGGGGACCAACGCTGATCCCAACGGAGCGGGACCGAATTTCCCAAGCAGTTCGCCGATTCTCTCGCCGGCATCCGGCGCAAAGGCGGCAACATAGACCAGCGACTTCACGTTGGGATTACCGGCGGCAGCGCCAGTGATCACCGCTCCGCCGTAGGAATGGCCGACAAGCACGATCGGGCCCTTGATTGCTTCGATCGCGCGCTTGGTGGCCGCGATGTCTTCTTGCAGGCCGGTCAGTGGATTCTGAACGGCGAGCGTGTTGTAGCCTGCCTTCTCGAGCCGGAGGATGACCTTCGACCAGCCTGAGCCGTCGGCGAAAGCACCATGCACGAGGACAACGGTGGGTTTCGATTCAGCAGCGAGTGCTTGTACAGGAGCAATGACGGTCAGCGCCACACCGAGCATGGCGGCCGGACGGATATTACCGGATAGGATCTGCGTGAGCAGGGATTTCGTTTTCATAGTATAACGTGGTCAATGGATGGTTGGTTTGATGGGTGGGTAAAATGTGAGCGGGGGCTTATTTCAGCTGCTGCATCCGTTCGTAATCCAGGAGCTGGATACCCGGACTCTCCGAAGCGGCCGCGTGCACCAGGCTGCGGGCGACTTGGTTTGCCTGGATGGCCCGGTATTTTTTGAGCGAGCCGATCATGAGCGGCGAAAACAGCTTCATCGCGAACATCGCCGCCTCCTCACCGAACCGAAACTCGCCGGTCCGGCCCAGCAGGAATGAAGGCCTCGCAATGACCGTTTGTGCGAAGCCCAACGCGATGATGGCCTGCTCCAATTGCCCTTTGGTCCGGATGTAGAAGGCCTTGGCCTTGAGGTCTGCCCCCACGGAAGAGACCAGAAAGACTCGTTTGATGCCCTGCTTTTTCAGACCGGTCGCAATGGCGGTCGGATACTGCGCATCGATCCGCTGCAGCGCGGCTTGAGACCCCGCTTTGCGCAGCGTCGTACCAAATGCGATGTAGAGGTCATCACCGACGATGCCGCTCAGATCTGGCGCATCGAAATCGATGATCTTTTCGGAAACCTTGGGATGTGAAAGTCCCGAGGGCCGGCGGTTCAACAGCAGGACGGAACTGTAGTCCGGTGAAGCCGTCAGGAGCCTGACCAGCTCCGATCCGATTAAACCCGTCGAACCAAGTACGATGGCGGTTTTCATGACTGGTGGGTGGTTTGAGGATTCAATTGAGCGGCCTTGGCGGCGGCGCGCCGGCGGAAGTACGCGATAGCTGCGATGATGAGAGAGATCGTGATCATGACGGAGAAGTTTGAGCGGAATGGATGTGGAGGAGGGGTCTGGCAGGCAGTGGTTCACGCGAGCGCAGCAGGCGCAGTGCGAGAGAAAGCGGCGAAAATTCCCCGCGAAGCACTCGCGACCGCCTGACGAGAGGCGATCCAAGCGCTGAAAAAAGAAAGGGATTGAGGAGCCATGCGCTGACACTTTGTCAGCGCTGACAAAGTGTCAATACTATTTCTTTGGACGTATTTCCAGCATGCGCCGGATCAACCCGAGGCCGAATTCTGGCAGATCGGCAAAGTCAGTGCCGAGCTTCTGTCCGATGACGGTCTGCTTCGTCGCATGAAGCTGGAGCACGCCATGCGTCAGCCCCCACAGTGAGATGGCGACTTTGCCCGGATCGCCCAAGTCAGGCCGGATCGTGCCGTCGCGCACGCCTTTGGTCAGCGCTGCGACCATCACATCGATCATCCCGCCAAACTCCCGGTCATTTTCCTGCTGGACCGGATGCTCCTGAGATTTCGCGCCTGACTTGGCATCATGGCGCGCCACGCCCTGAAAAAGTGCAGGCTCCTCGAGGGCAAATCGCACATACGCCCGGCCGATGGCCACGATCTGATCGAGTCCGCTGAGTGCAGGTTGCGCCGCCTCCCGGAAGCGCTGATGCAGCTCCGTGTTGGCGACGTTGATCGCCGCGAGTGACAGACTCTGCATGTCGGGAAAATAAAAATAAACGAGCGGCCGGCTCAGCCGCGCAGCTTTGGCGATGTCCCCAAAGCCGACGTTCTCCACACCGCGCTCTGCAAATAATCGCGTCGCCGCGGACAGAATGTCCTGACGGCTCTGTTCGCGTTCAGGGGCAGGACGGCGGGCAGCGGTTTTCTTTGGCATAAAACAGGCCTAAGGATTACTGACATATCGTCAACAAAAGTCATCTACCTGTCCATGCAGAGCTGAGCCCCGCGCTACATCTCCAAGGCTGAACGCATCAACATCCCTCCCTAGGCCACGTCCCCGCCGGCAGTGTCTTTTCTTTTCCGGCTCAAATACCTGCCCGCTGGCAATGCGTCGTTCGCGTGACACCTTACTGTATGATTGGAGCCCTCTGGCCAGCGGAAGGACCAGATGGCGGGTTGGCGCACGCCACGCCCACCCCATGCGCCGCCATCGTACTGTACCCCGCAGTCGGTTTTCG
Source organism: Nibricoccus sp. (assembly GCA_049840895.1). Lineage (GTDB taxonomy): Bacteria > Verrucomicrobiota > Verrucomicrobiia > Opitutales > Opitutaceae > Nibricoccus. Next base: position 9,644 of record JASGJB010000071.1, read on the forward strand.
CTTCACGCTACCTCGTGGCTGCTCTGTGCCCTCACACTGGGACTCTCCGCAAATAACGCATTCGCTCATCGCCCCAACGAAAGCACCGCGCAATTGCGCTGGCAGCACCAACGCCTCGAGTGCGAACTCATCCTTCCGCTCTCCCTCGCGTCGATTGTCCTCAACGACCCCGCCGTCCCGCTGATTAATAGCGAAAATTTCCCCGGCGTCCGTGAGCGCCTCCAACTTCGCCTGATCGAAACATTTCGCGTCGAGGTCCGTGACCGCACCCTCACACCCGTGAGCGATCTTACGACGGTGACGCTCAACGCCGACGGCGAGGTGCTGTGCTCGCTCGTTTTTCCACAGGAAGCGCCCGGCCCCCTCCGCGTGCACGCATCGTTCCTGCAGAGCGCGTCCCCCGACTCCTTCTGCTGGGTGCGTCTCTGGTCGGAAGCGGACCGCGTGCTCGGACAAAAGCTGCTCGTGCGCAGTGCGCCGCGCGCCGACTTCACGCCAGTCCGGCCGGAATCATCCACCGCGCCTCCGCCGCCCTGAAGCCGGCCCCGCGGCTTAGTCCTTTTTCAACACCCAACACACATGCATCGCTTCACCTCAACCCTCCTCGCGTTCATCACGCTTGCTGCCGCGGCCCTCACGCCTCTTCACGCCCAGCGCCAGATGGAAAATCTAGGTCGCGGCGTCGTCGCCGTGCGCACCACCAACACCGAGGCCTACATCGGCTGGCGTCTCCTCGCGACAGATCCAGGCGACATCGCCTTCAATCTCTACCGAACCATCGGCTCCGGCTCTCCGGCAAAAATAAACGGATCACCCCTCAACGCCTCCACCAACTTCCGCGACACGCTCACCTCGCTCGATTTCTCCTTCGCGATCACCTACCAGGTGATTCCCGTGGTCGGCGGCATTGAACAACCCGCTCAGGCGAGCACTCCGTTCACAATCGCCGCGAACGCCGTTTCCGGCCGCCAATACCTAGCCGTCCCGCTCGCCACGGCCACGCCCAATCCCGCATCGACTTATCCGTACGACGTGAAATTCGCCTGGGTCGGCGACCTCGATGGCGACGGCGAATACGACTTCGTTGTCGACCGTCTCTCCACGAACCCCAACGCCGAGGAGCCTCAGTTCCTCGAGGCCTACAAGCGCGATGGCACCTTCCTCTGGCGCATGGCCATGGGCCCCAACTCCGTCAACCAGTACGCCTACGAGCCCGGCTCCTCCGCCATTTCCATCGGCGATACCGACAACGTTACCGTGTATGACCTCGACGGTGACGGCCGCGCCGAGGTCGCCGTGCGCACAGCCAACGGCGTCACCGTCACCAACGCCGCCGGCACGCAGGTCGCCGCCATCACCGCCGCCAGCAACACCGACCAGTTTGTCTCCATCATCGATGGTCTCACCGGCGTCGAGCGCGCCCGCGCTCCGCTTCCGAATCCGTGGGCTCAGTTCGGCACACTCACCAACAAATGCGCCATCGGCTACTTCGACGGTTCACGTCCGTCCGTGCTTTTCTACGGCTACAATCGCGAAGACAACGCCGGCGATTTCCACCGCGTCTTCACCGCCTTCGATTTCCGTAACAACACGCTCTCTCAACGCTGGACCTGGGCCCAGACCGGCCCCGGCGCCGAGGGCCACCAGATCCGCATCGCCGACGTCGACAACGACGGCCGCGATGAAGTCTGCGACATCGGCCATGTCATCGACGACAACGGCACACAGCTCTTCTACACCGAGCTCACGCACGGCGACCGCTTCCACATCGGCGACCTCAACCCCAACTGGCCCGGCCTCGAAACCTACGCCATCCAGCAAAACAACCCGTCGCTCCTCGCCACCGCTTACTACAGCTCCGACACCGGCGTGATGTTCAAGAAATGGTACGCCCCCGGGATCGTCGACGTCGGCCGCGGCATCGCACTCGACATGGACCCGAACTACTACGGCTCCGAGCTCTACTCGACGCAGCCCGGCATCTTCGACGCCAACGGCACGAAAATTTTCACCAACAACATCTGGGCGCCCGAAGGCCTCTGGTGGGACGGCGACCTCAGCCGCGAATTTCTCGACGGCGCCGGCTCCGGCGCACTCAGCCCGGTCGTGAACAAATTCAATCCCGCCACCGGCAACGCCGATCGCATCTACACGATCTACTCCGACAACGGCGGCGTCCACCAGGCCTTCGGCGGCCGCGCGGCATTCTGGGGTGATATCCTCGGCGACTGGCGCGAGGAAATCGTACTCGTGAACAACAGTTTCACCGAACTGCGCATCTACACGACGACGATTTCCGCTCCCAACCGGCTCTACACGTTGATGCAGAATCCGCAGTACCGCACGCAGGCCACGACCAAGGGCTACGTCCAGTCTTCCTACGTCGACTATCATCTCGGCACCGGCATGACGCCTCCGCCGCCTGCGCCCATCGCGACCGCGAAACTCTTCTGGCAAGGCGGTGCCGGAGCCGCGAATACATGGAGCACGTCCACCGCCGCGTGGCGCGAAGGTCTCAACGGCTCGATCGCAACGAACTTCGTCAACGGTGACTCCGTCCTTTTCGAACACACGGGCAACAACACGTCGCCCATACTTCTCTCCGGTTCACTCACGCCATCTGCCGTCACCGTTTTCTCCGCCACTGACTACATCTTCGACGGCACCAACGGCTCCATCAGCGGCTCGACCACGTTGACGAAAGTCGGCGCCGGCGTCCTCACGCTCACCGGCTCTCACGCCTTCACCGGCACGACCACTGTCTGGGACGGCGCGCTTCGCGTCGACGGCCAGCTCATGCAATCCCCCGTGACCATCTGGGGCGGCACTTGGGGCGGCCCTCGCGCCGGTGGCGCTACCGGCGGTCGTCTCGCAGGCACCGGCACTGTCAGCCAGCCCGTCACCATCGCCTATCGCGGCAGCATCACCCCCGGCACCGGCATGAACAACGCCGGCACACTCACGCTCGCAGGCGGTGCCACCACACAATCCGCCTCCACGTTCGCCTTCGACCTTTCCGACGATCCGACCGGCCTCACCAAGGCCAACGACCGTCTCGCCATCACCGGCAATCTCACGCTCTCAGGCGACACCACAATCTTCATCAACCTCCTCGACCCGCAGCTCTCCGCCGGCACCTACACGCTCGTCACGTACACCGGCACGCTCACCGGCGCGGCCAACCTGAAGTTCTCCGGCCTCGACGGAATTCCGTACACCTACTCGACCTCCGGCGGCGCAATCACGCTCACCGTCCCGACCGTCCGTCCCGTTGCCGCGCTCGCGTGGCAGGGTGGCGCCGGCGCGCAGTGGGATTTGGTCAACACGCCCGCATGGCTCCGCGACGGCACCACGACCGATGGTTTCGTTCCCGGCGACACCGTCACGTTCGACGCTACCGGCGCCTCGACACCGACCGTGAACATCCCGCAGGCCGTCAATCCTCTATCCGTCACCGTGTCGGCCAACGCCAACTACACCTTCACCGGTATCGGCTCGATCACCGGCAACGCCAGCCTCACCAAATCCGGCACCGGCACGCTCGCGATTGAAACCATCAACAGTTTCACCGGCCCCGTCGCCATCAACGGCGGCGCAATCGCCTTCAATGTCCTCTCCGACGGCGGCGTCGCCGGTCCGCTCGGCGCCAGCTCTTCCAATGCCTCCAATCTCGTCCTCAACGGCGGCGCACTGCGCATGACCGGCTCCGAATCCACCAGTACAAATCGCGACATCACACTCGCGGCGAGCGGCGGCGCGTTCGATGTCACCACCTCCGGCGTATTGCTCCAGCTCTCGGGAGAAATCAGCGGCCCCGGCCAGCTCACGAAGACCGGCCCCGGCACGGTCATCCTCGCCTCTCCCAACTCCTACGCCGGCGGCACCGTCATCAACAATGGCACGCTCACGCTCGCGTCCGCCGCGGCCAACCGTTTCGCACTCGGGTCCGGCCCTGTGACGCTCAACAACGGCACGCTCACGATGACGAACGTCCAGAACTTCGGCACCGTCTGCGCATGGAACATCATCGTCCCGGCCGGCGCATCCGGACGTCTCGACGCCGACGGCCGTTGCGATCTCACCGGCTCGCTCACCGGCTCCGGCAACTTCACCTTCTACACGCCTTTCGTTCGCACCGAACTGATCGGCGATTGGTCCGCGTTCACCGGGAAAATTCTCGCGATCACGGACGCCGACGGCGGCGACCTCCGTTTCCGCAACTCCGCCGGTATCCCCAATGCCGAGCTCAATCTCGGCGCCAACACCTACACCTACTGGGCCGCCACACTCGGCTCCGATATCACCGTGCCTATCGGCGCGCTCTCCGGCGTTTCCACCGCGAATTTCCGCGGCAGCAGCACCGCCGGCCGCACCATCACGTGGAGCATCGGTGGAAAAAATCTCGACACCACCTTCCCCGGTGCGATCGCCAACAACACCGGCCCCGCCGCCATCACCAAGGTCGGCACCGGCACGCTCACGCTCACCGGTACCAACACCTACACCGGCGCGACCACCGTTTCCAACGGCACACTTCTGCTCAACGGAACGTCGGGTGGCTCCGCCTTCACCGTGCAGTCGGGCGCCATGCTCGGCGGCACCGGCACCATCACCGGCGCGGTCAACTTCCAGTCCGGTTCACGCCTTCTGGCCAACATCACGAATCGCCTCAACGTCACCGGCACCGCCAGCTTCGCCGGAACGATCACAGTTGTCTCACCTGTCGCGATCTCGGACGGCAGCTACACATTACTCTCCGCGACCAGCATCGCCGACACCGCCAGCTTCACCTACTCCGGCCCTCTCGCGAGCGGACAAGTCGCGTCGTTCTCCACCGCCGGCGGCAATCTCGTTGTCACGTTTGCCAATCTGAACGGCCGTAGCCCGGGTGCCACTACGTGGACCGGCGTCATGTCCGACACTTGGGACGGCCCCAGCGTAAACTGGAAACTCGATGTCGGCGGCAGCCCGACGAACTTCGTCACGGGCGACTTCGTGAAATTCACCGATGCTCTCGTCGCGAATCCGACGATCTCCATTCCCAACGCCGTCGCACCGCTCTCCGTCACGTTTAACAACGCCACCACGGTCTACACGCTGAACTCCGCCAACGGCGGCATCTCCGGCAGCGCCACGCTCGCCAAATCCGGCGCCGGCACCGCGATTCTCAACGGCGCCAATACCTACACTGGCGCGACCAGCGTCACGGCGGGTAATCTCCTGCTCAACGGCGCCAGCGCCAGCAGCGCGACCACCGTGTCGTCCGGAGCAGCCTTCGGCGGCAACAGCACCGTCACCGGAAACGTCACGTTCCAATCCGGTAGCCGCATCCTCGTTCATACGGGCGGGCCGCTTGTCGTGAATGGTACACTCACGCTTCCGGCGTCGATCGCGATTCACTCCGCGGTTAATGTCCCCGACGGCACGTACACGGTTCTCAGTGGCGCCGCGTTGCCATCCGCCACCTGGAGTTACTCCGGTCCGCTCTACATCGGCCAGACCGCCGCGATCTCCGCCAACGCCACTGCGATCACGCTTACTTTGAGCGGCACTGTTTCGACACGCGGTCCTTCGCCGATCAAGTGGTCCGGCGCCACCTCCGCAGTGTGGAGCACCGCAGTGCTCAATAACTGGAAACTCCCCGACAACACCGCGACACCGTATGCCAACGCCGACAGTGTCACGTTCGACGATTCGCTGACCGCGAACCCGGCGATCACGCTCGCGCAGGCCGCCACGCCCGCCACCGTCACCGCCGCCAATAACGCCACCGCCTACTCCCTCACCTCGAGCAACGGCGGCATCTCCGGCGCGACCTCGTTCGTGAAGAACGGCACCGGCACCTTCACGCTCACCGGCGCCAACGCCTACACCGGTGGCACGATCGTCAACTCGGGCATTCTCGCGATGGGCAACAAGGACGCCAACAACACCGCCCTTGGTTCCGGCCCCATCACGCTCAACGGCGGCACGCTGCGGTTCTTCTACACCAATAACGTCAACGCCACTCCCACCGTTGCCAACGCCTGGATCGTACCCGCCGGCGCGAACGGACGCGTGCAGTTCGACCAGCGCACCGTCATCTCCGGTGCGCTCACCGGCTCGGGTACGCTCACGATCTGGATTCCCTACGTGCGCACCGACCTGAACGGTAACTGGTCCGCCTTCACCGGACAGCTCAACGTCACCGCCGACCTCGCCGCCAACGGCGACGCTCTACTCGGTGACGGCGGCGACTTCCGCATCGGCAACACCGCCGGCTATCCCAACGCCCGCGTCGACCTCGCGAACGGCGTCTACGGCTACTACAACGTGCCGCCCGCCGCAGGCGTGAACATCGCGTTTGGCTCCCTCTCCGGTGCAAGCGGCGCCACACTCGCCGGCACGAGCACCGCCGGCCGCACCGCAACGTGGACTGTCGGTGCCCTGAACCTGAATACGACCTATGCCGGTCGCATCATCAACGGCACCGGCCCGTCCGCCGTCGTCAAAGTCGGCGCCGGTACGCTCACGCTCTCGGGCAACAATACCTACACGGGCACAACCGTCGTAAACGCCGGCACGTTGGCACTCACGGGAGTGAACACGTTCTCTGGCGCGACAACCATCAACGCAGGCACGCTCGCCCTCTCCGGCAGCTTGAGCAACGCATCCACCGTCGAGGTGAAGTCCGGCGCCACGCTGCATCTCACGGGCACGCTGACCACTGGAACTCTCACCATCCGCGCCGGCGGCAAGCTCACCGGCGGCGGCACGATCAACGCCACCGTCATCAACGAGGGCCTGATTTCCGCCGACGCCGCGAACTTCCTCATCACCGGCAATCTCACCAACGCCGCCTCCGGCACCATCCGTCTCACCCGCGGTGCCGGCCTCACGCACAGCGGTGGCACATTCACGAACAACGGCCTGCTCGACCTCATCAGCGCCGGCCCGACCAATCTCGTGATCGCCCCCGGTACCAACGTCCTCGACGCCTCCGTTCTTCGCGGAACGCTCGTCTGGACGCCCGGCAATCCAGCCACGCTCACGATGACCGCGTGGGTCGGCCACAACTACCAACTCCAGCGTACCACCGACCTCGTCGCCGGCACATGGGAGTCGATCGGAACGGTGATCCAAGGTGATGGCAGCTCGACTGCCTTCACTGATCCAACTCCGCCCGCCGTCGAACGTCTCTTCTACCGAATCCTCGTCGATCAATAATCCCCAAACGCCTCCCGGCACTCTCAAGCCACGCCCTCACCGGCGTGGCTTTTTCTTTTCCACTGCATCGGGCTCCAATCACCAATCCTGTAAATTCCGTTAATCCTGTCCAAAAATTCCGTCACTCTCCCACTACCGTCACGATCACCGTCCGAGTATGCGGATGCCGCCGGTGCTCCCACAGGAAAATCCCCTGCCACGTCCCCAGTAGCATCTTCCCGCCCGCCACCGGCACCGTCTCGCTCGTCCGCGTCAGCGCCATCTTGATGTGACTCGGCATATCGTCCGGCCCTTCGAGCGTGTGTTCGAAATGCGGATCGTTCTCCGGCACCAGCCGGTCCAGCCACGCTTCCAAATCCGCCCGCGCCGTCGGATCCGCATTCTCCATGATCACGAGCGAGCAGCTCGTGTGCTGGCAAAACACCGACACCAACCCCGCCTTCACACCACTGCGCGCCAGTTCCCGTGCGACCGCATCCGTGATTTCCTGAGTTCCTTGCCCACGCGTGCGGACCGAAAGTGTCGCCTGAAAAACAGCCATGTAGAAAACGGAACCTCCGGGCGCCTCGAAGGCAATCCCACGCCCTCCGCTTCTTTCAATCCTGTCAATCCTGTCCAAAAAATTCCTGTCGGATTTCCCCGCGCAGCGACGATCCTTTCCAAAACCGATGACCGACGACGCCGACCTCCTCCGCGCTTACGCCGCCACCGGCTCTCATCCCGCTTTCGCGCAACTCGTCGCCCGGCACCTCGACTTCGTCTACGCGTCCGCCCTCCGGCAGACGCGCTCCACCGCACTCGCCGACGACGTTACCCAGTCCGTTTTCCTGCACCTCGCCCGGCACGCACTCAAACTCCGTCCTGACACCCACCTCAAATCCTGGCTCTGCGTCATCACCCGCCACAAAGCCATCGACGCCATCCGCGCAGAAGCCCGCCGCCGGCAACGTGAACACACCGCCGCCACACTCTCCGCCATGGACGCCGTCAACTCCTCCGGCTCTTCGAACTTACCCGACTCAACCTGGCACGAAGTCTCCCCGACAATCGACGCCGCCCTTGCCGCACTCTCCGAAACTGACCGTCGCACTCTCCTCCTCCGCTTCTTCGAAGAAAAATCGCTCCGCGAAATCGGTGACCTTCTCTCGCTCACCGAAGATACCGCTCAAAAACGTCTGACCCGCGCGCTCGAAAAACTCCGCGCCTCTCTCGCACGCCGCGGCATCACCACCACCGCAGCGCTCCTCGCCGCCCAGCTCCCACTTCACGCCGCCACCGCCGCACCGGCCGCGCTTTCCTCGACACTTACATCTCCCTCATTCCTCACCTCAGTCGGTACGGTCCCTCTCGGCAGTACTGTTTTCCAGTCCCTCGTCATGACCGTCTCGAAAAAATCATTTCCGATCGCCGCCCTGACACTCGCCGCCTGTCTCGCCATTTTCGAAGCCTTCGCTCTCGCGAACATCAATCAACATGCCACCGTGAACGAACTCCACGCCGCTCGTCTCAAAAACGAGGTCGCGGCCTTGCACGACCAGCTCACTCAAAAACCCAGCCGCGCCAACACGCCCCATTCCCACTCGCCCGCCGCCTCGCCCGAATCCCTCGATGCCAGTCTCCTTGCGCTACTCGAACGCGCCGCACTCCTCCAACGCCTGCTCGAAACCCTCCCCGAAGAACGTATCCCCGAACTGCGCCTCCTCACCGACACCGACTGGCTCGCTGTGGCCGCGGATTATTCCCTGAGGACTGCTCCCGACGCCGACTGGGCCCTCAGCCAGATCCGCAACAAAGCCCGCCACCGCTTAGACCCGTTGCTAAGAAGCGCACTTCAAAAATTTCTTCAGGCCTCCGGCGACATCCTCCCGGAAACACCACTCGCGCTGCGCCCCTTTTGCGACCCGCCCGTCGATGACGTCATCCTCGCCCGCTACGAAATGGTCCGCACCGGCACCGCGACCGACGCCGGCCCTCGAAACGTCGTCATTCGCGAGAAAAAATCCTCCACCGACAACAGCATCGATACGCTCTCGGAGACCGCGATGATGGGCACGCACTACGCCACTGTGGAACTCTGGCGCCCCTCCCGTCTCACCCAGGAACTCCTCGACTCCCTCCGCCCGGTCAAAACAGCCGGGCCTTTGCGATGAACAAACCATCGCTCCTTTTTCTGATCTTTCTCGCCCTGACGCTCGCCGCCTACGAGGGCGCGCTCCTTCAGAAGACGCGTGCACGCCTCACCCGTGCCGACGAGCGATGCCTTGCCGCTCAAGCACAGATCGACGTCCTCAAAAAACAGCTTACAGAGACCGAAGTCTCTCCCTCTTCCCCCGGCCCGGTCTCAGACTCCTCCCTCGCACAAACCGCCCGTACTCATCTCGAACAGACACGCCAGCTCCAGCAACTCTTCGCGCTTCTCCCGGAAGAGCAGATCCCCGAGCTCCGCCTCCTCACCAACGACGAATGGCTTTCCCTCGCCATCGGTCGCACAGTCCCGCTCGTCACCTCCGACGACTACGCCCGCACGCTCAGCTACGCTCGCAACAAGGCGCGCCGTAAATTTGCGGCCCAGTACCTCAGGCCTGCGCTGAAAAAATATCTCCGGGCCACGGGTGACATCCTCCCGGCCAATCCGTCGGCCTTGTTACCCTACTTCGATCCCTCCATCGAGGCTACCATTCTCACCCGCTACGAAATGGCCGGCACCGGCTCCACCGCTGGGCTCGATCCCAAAAATAACCGCGTAATCGTCGAAAAGCCGTCCGCCGTCGACACCTCTGCCGATCAACTCGTCGAACAGTCCTTGAACTATACGCACTTCGTCCGCCCGCCCAACTACCGGCAGCGTTCATTCAAACCCGAAGTCCTCACCGAGCTCGCCTCCGCCACCATGGCCTTCCGCCGGGATAACGCGGGACAGGACGCGGCCACATTTGACCAGCTCAGGCCATACCTGAAAAATCCCGACGCCGTCGCTCGTGACTTAGCCGAAACGGGAGCAACCCCGCATCCGTGACACTCCCGCGAAGACACACCGGCCGCAGTTAAAACCGCGAACACAACCACGGCTGTCGCCATCTTCACAATTCTTTCGTCCACCCTCCGCCGAACCGAACCATGCGTGAGGCGGTCCGCGCGCGACCATGCTTCACCTCGCCCGGTGCCTTCCCGCCCGCATCACGCGTTTCGCGCGCGTCCTAGCAGCCGCGTTGATCGCCCTCGCCGCCTGCGCCACCGCCCGCGCTGCCACCGCCGCCGACTTCGCCTACCGCACCTACACCGACGCCTCCGGCTCCACGCCCTACCGCATTTTCACGCCGCGCAATTACCACCCCGCCGCCCGCTACCCGCTCGTCATGTTCCTCCACGGTTCCGGCGAACGCGGCACCAACAACACCTCCCAGCTCAACAACAACGCCAACGGCGCCCTCGTCTTCGTTCAAGGCCCCGCCGGTACGAGCGACACAACCTACGAGACAAATTACCCGTGCTTCATGATCGCACCGCAAAGCACGGGCGACTGGAGCGAGGCCGTCCGCCGCACTCACCTCCGCGCGATTATCGAGGGCCTCATCAACGAATTCTCGATCGATCCCGACCGCATCTACGTCACCGGCCTTTCCATGGGCGGTGCCGGCACGTGGGACCAGCTCGCGCAAAATCCCACCCGCTTCGCCGCCGGTGTTCCGATCTGCGGCTGGGGCGCGGGCAACTACGCCGCCTTCAAGACCGTCCCGCTCTGGGTCTTTCACTCTGAAAACGACCCCACCGTCGGCGTCTCCGGCTCCGACGATGCGGTGAATGCCCTCCGCAACAACGGCGGCGATCCTATCTACTCTCGCTACGCCACCGGCGGACACGGCAGCTGGACCGAAGCCTACAAAAACCCGCACCTCATTCCGTGGGTCATGTCGCAACGTCGCGGCACCGCCCCAGCTCTCACGCCCGCACTCCGCATCGCCACCGCGCAACACGGCGCCACCGCGTCTCTCTCTGGTTGGACCGGCTCCACCGCCAGCCCCACCGCACTCACATGGGTCCGCACCGATCTCAGCAGCGGCACCGGCAGCTCCGCTACCCCCGGCTCCGTCACCGGCACTACCTCTTGGTCCGCAGACGCACTGCCCCTTCGCAACGGCGTGAACACCTTCCGTATTCAGGCCACGGGCACCAGTTTCTCGTCCGTCAACGGCGGCGTCACCACGTTCAGCGACACCATCGTTATCAATCACACCGCCCCAGCCGGAGACTCCACCGCACCTACCATCACCCTCTCCACACCTACAACCACCGCCACATACTCGACCTCCACCCAACCGCTCACACTCACCGGAACCGCCGCCGACAACACCGCCGTCACCAGCGTTACCTGGGCGAACGACCGCACCGCCCTCAGCGGCACCGCAACCGGCACCACCTCTTGGTCCACTCCAGCCGTTACACTCATGAATGGCGCCAACCAGCTCACGCTCGCTACGGCAACTGACGCCGCCGGTAACACCGCCACGACCACCCTACTCGTCACCTACACCGGCGCCTCCCCCAATCTCCCGCCCGTCGTCCAGGCCGGTGCCGACACTTCACTCACACTCCCCGCCACGCTCACACTCAACGGCTCTGCCTACGACGACGGCCTGCCCGCGTCGTCCATCGTGACCACACTCTGGAGCGTCGTCAGCGGCCCCGGAACAGTCACGTTTGGCAACGAGCTCAGTCTTTCCACCACCGCGAGCTTCAGCGCGCCCGGCACCTACGTACTTCGCCTGACCGCCGGCGATGGCGCGCTCGCAGCCAGCGACGACCTTACTATCGTCGTCAGCCCGATCGGCACCGCCCGCATCCGTCTCGATCTCGGCGATCCTTCCACGACCACGACAGGCAACTGGAACAACCTCACCGCCATCGCCCTCAATACCGAGGTCGCCAACGCCATCGACTCCTCCGGCTCCGCCACCGGCGTTCGCATCCGCGTCAGCTCCGCCTTCAACGCCATCGCTTCCTCCGGCCTCACCGGCAGCCCGCTTTATCCCGACAGCGCCAGCCGCGACTACTTCTACGTCCAAGCCGCCACCACCGGCCGCCTCGAATTCTCCGGCCTGCGCGCCGATCGCCGCTACAGCCTCGTCCTCTACGCTTCTCGCGTCGATCCGGGCGACGGCGCCAGCCGCACCGGTGTCTTCACCGTCGGTTCCACGTCCGTGACACTCGATCCTGTTGGCAACACCACCCAGACGGCCACCCTCGCCGATCTCACCGCCGACAGTTCCGGCAAAATCGAGCTTTCCGCCCGCGCGCAAAACACCTCCAGCGGTTACGCCCTCCTCGGCGCTGTCGAACTGATCGTCACGCCAGCCACGCCATCCTTCGCTTCATGGATTTCCAGCTACTTCCCGTCAGCTGCTGGCGATACGAACATCATCGGGCCCGATGCCGATCCCGATCACGACGGTTTGTCCAACAGCTTCGAATACGCTCTCGCCACGCGTCCCGACCAATCGTCCGCTTCTGTCTGGACCACTGGCCGCTGGACCGACAATTCCACAGGTCAGTCTTACCTCACGCTCACCTTCCGTCGCGCCGTCGGTCCAACCGGCCTGACCGTCGTCGCCCAAACGTCTTCCAGCCTCGCCACGTGGAGCAGCTCCACAGCCGACGTCATTCAGCAGGGCACCGCCATACTTTCTTCCGACGGACTCGCCGAAACAGTCACTTATCGCTGCGTCCAGCCCATGACCACGTCATCCCGGCAATTTCTGCGCGTGCACGCCACGACTCCATGAACGTAACTTGAATCAAATGGGTCGTCGCTTAAACAAAGCTGCATGGCCACCCACACCGCCGAGATCCGCTGGAGCCGCGCCGCCAGCGAGCCGTTCACCGACAACCGCTACAGCCGGAAACATCTCTGGCGCTTCGACGGCGGCATCGAGATTCCCGCATCATCATCCCCTCACGTCGTGCCGCTCCCACTTTCGGCAGCGGACGCCGTCGACCCCGAGGAAGCCTTCGTCGCGAGCCTGTCCAGTTGCCACATGCTCTGGTTCCTCTCCATCGCCGCAAAACGTGGCTTCATCGTGGACACCTACTCCGATCCCGCCGTCGGCCATCTCGGGAAAAACACCGCAGGCAAACTAGCCATGACACGCGTCACCCTGCGCCCAAAAGTCACGTTCTCCTCCAGCACCGGAAAACACGCGCCAACCCCCGACGAACTCGCCGCACTTCACCACGAAGCCCACGCCGCCTGCTTCCTCGCAAATTCAGTCCTGACCGAAATTCTCTGCGAGCCTCAGTAAGCAGGACCGGCTGTTCCATGACACAGCACACGCGCGCTCACTTCGGTAAATTCGCAGCAATCTCCGCACACAGAGCCGCAACGCCCTCACCCAGCGAAGCCGCCAGCTTGCTGAAATCTTTTCCATCCCAAGTCGCGTCGGGCGCGTTGAACGTGCGACGAAGCACGACCTTCCCGCTGTCATCAGCCGCGATGATCTCGTAAGACGCGGCGAAACGCGCCACTGGATTTTCCCCGGCCACGCCCTCACAATGAAGGATGCGTACCGCGACGTCGTAATTTCGCGCCACATCCCCGCGCATGGGATGCGCCGTCACGCCCGCCACTTCCGGCGTGGCCATCAACCGATCCTTCAAAATACGACTCACACCGGCATCCAACGGCTCCGCCCACCGCGAGTAATCCTGATAACGGATCTCGTTCGAGCCACTGCGCACCACAATACTCTTGGTCGCTCGCAGATAAGCCGGCATGTCCACAGCCCGCAGGCCGATCTGCAACCGCCCGCCCGCCTTCGCCACCGCCGGCTCCACGAGTGCCGGACCGCTCAACACATAGAAGCGGGTCGTGTCCGGCGAAGCGGTTGGGATCAGCTGGCATCCGCCAAGCACCGTCGCAGCCACCGCCATCAATGCCCAAGCGGGCAGAAACCGGCGGCGCAGTTGTGAGGACGAAGCCGCACCGCGGGGATTTTCCTGGGAATTCTGTGAGATCATCGGATTAGCAAAGTAGAACGGGTCTTGAATAAAAACGCGCGGCTGCGCGGCTCATTTCGGCGCCTGGCGCCCGGTGATGAGCGAGCTCGGGTTGCGCTCCAAAAACTCCGTCAACCGCTGCAACGCGCTCGCGGCTTCGGAGAGCTGCATCAATGTCCGCGTCGCTTCCTCGCCCAGACCGTTCTGGGCTGAAATGAAGTTACTCGCATTCTTCGCGGCCGAATCGAAGGTCTTCAACGTCACCTTCGCCTGCTCCAGCACAGCCGTGAGTTGCTCGCCCGCCGGGCCCACCTGTTTATCGAGTCCCGCCATGGTCTGTTTCAGCGCATCGATCGCCGTGTTCAGGTTCGCAAAAGTCTGCCTGATCTCGGGGGACTCCGTGAGCGCCGTGACAGATCGGCCCGCCTTCGCCCACTCACTGGTGACCGAGGTCAGGTCGATCGTGTTCACCTTGGCCCGGGTATCCACCAGCAGGGCACGAATGTCCTTCGACAATCCGGGGAAATCCACCCGGCGCAAATTCGCCAGAATCTCGGTGATGCTCGCTTGAGCCTCGGCAAACGATGACGGCATCGCCGGCACGAGCACGTAACGTTCGTCAACGGACGCCGGCTTCGTGGTCATCGGATATTCCTCCGGACTCACGAAATCCAGTTCCACAAACAAAAGGCCCGTCGCAAGTCCAAGCACGCCAAGCTGCGATCGCAATCCCCGGTCCACAAATGTCTGCAGCTGTTCGCGATTCGAGACATCGATCTCCACCCCTTTCTCATCGCGCAGCATATTGCGACTGAACTCGCACACCACCGCCACGAGCGACTGGTTCGTCTTCGCGTCGTAGCGCACATTCAAATCCACCACACGTCCCACACGCACGCCGCGCAGTTTGACGGGAGATCCAAGATCGAGACCGTGAATGGACTCGTCGAAATACACGACGAAGCGCTGCGGCTTGGAGAAAAAGCTCACGCCGCCGAGCGTCAGCAACGCCGCCACGCCCAGCGCGAGCGCGCCGAGCACAAACACGCCCACGAGGGCCGGATTGATTTTCGTTTTCATGGCAGCAGCAGGCGGTCGGCGCGGAGACCGCGCGGGGTTAATGAGATTGTTGGATTCAAAGCTTCGCAACGCATGACACAATTATTCGGGTTCACGACTTCACGCCCCCACGCGCCACCCGGTGCAAAAACTCCTGCACCCGCGGATCGCTGCTGTTCGATGCGAGTTCCTTCGGCGCACCTTCTGCGATGACACCCTTCGCTCCTCGCTCCAGCATGATCACGCGGTCCGCAATGCCAAAAATGCTGTCCAGCTCGTGGGATACGATGACGAGCGTCGTCCCGAGCATCTCGCGGATCTGCAGCACAAGCTCGTCGAGCTTGCGCGAAGTCACCGGATCGAGCCCGGCCGAAGGCTCGTCGAAAAACACGATCGCCGGATCGAGCGCCAGTGCCCGCGCCAGACCCGCGCGCTTCTTCATGCCGCCACTGATCTCCGAGGGAAAATGATTCTCGTACCCGGTCAGCCCGACCTGCGCGAGTTTCAGCGCCACGATCTCCTCGCGCTCGCGACGATTCAGATCCGTGTGCTCCACCAGAGGCAGCGCCACGTTTTCGCGAACAGTCAGCGAGCTCCACAACGCACCGCTCTGATAAAGCACGCCAAAACCTTTCAACAGCTCGCGTCTCCTCGCAGGATCGGCGGCGCCAAAATCCTCCCCGAAATAGCGGACACTCCCCGCCGTCGGCTGATGCAGGCCGATCATATGCCTCAGCAGCGTGCTCTTGCCGCAACCGCTGCCGCCGATGACAAAGAAAATCTCCCCGCGATTCACGGAGAAGCTCACGTTTTGAAGGACGATCTTCCCGTCATAGCCGCCTTCCAGTCCCTCGACTTCGATGGCCTTCACGTCCGCTAGCCTGGCTGTGTTTTGCATCATGCGCTCACCATCCCAAAATGTTGAATACCGCTGCGTACAGGGTGTCAGCCACGATGATGATCAGGATTGAAGTCACCACCGCCGAGGTCGCCGCACGTCCGACTCCCGCCGCGTTCCGGTCTGCTTGCAACCCGCGCAGGCACCCGGCCAGTCCCACGATCAGCCCGAATGTACCCGCCTTGATTACGCCCGTCATCACGTCCGACATGTCCACGATCGTCAGCATCTCCACCCAGTAGGCGGCCGGGGAAATCGACAGGATCATCTTGGCGACAACGATGCCGCCCACGATGCCCAGCGTGCTCGCATACATCGTCAGCAACGGCATCATCACCGAAAGCGCAAGCAGCCGCGGCAGCACCAGAAATTCGACCGGCTTCAACCCGAGCGTCTCGATCGCATCGATCTCCTCGTTTGCCTTCATGTTGCCCAGCGTGGCCGCGAAAGCCGCACCGGTGCGTCCGGCCATCACGATCCCCGTCATCATCGCGCCCATTTCGCGCACCATCGAGAGGCCGACAAAATCCGCCACATAGATATCTCCTCCATACTGGCGCAGGACAATCGCGCCGATGTATGCGAGCGTCACGCCGACGAGAAAATTGATCAGTCCCACGATGGGCAGCGCCAGCGCACCGCATTGCTGCATCTCCGCCAGGCAATCTCCCCAGCGAAACTTGTGCGGCCGCTTCGCCACCGCGATTGCGCTCAGCGTGCATTCACCGACAAAATGAGCGATGTCCTTGGTCTTCTGCTTGAGCTCCGCCGTCGCCAGGCCGACCGCTGTGAACAGCCTCGGCGCACAGTCTCCCGCCGGTTCCGTCACCTTTGTGGCCGTCAACTGCTCCATCAACCGCCGCGCCTGATCCGGCAGTGAACGGTCATCGAGCGGCACGCCTTTGTCCGCACACCAACGACGCGCACTTCCCCAAAACAGCAGCAAGGAACTGTCCCAGCTTTCCACGTCACCGGCCACAAGCCGCACCGCCTTGGGCGAACGCTTCCCCAAGGTCTCGCTCCAATCCGGCCGTTCAGCCGTGATCCGCCAGTTGCCGCCAAGCTCCACAACGAGCAAATCCTGCTCTTCGCGCGTATTCGCGTGAGCGGGAATGACATCAAGGGCGGTTGGCATCGACTCGGTTGTAGTGGCGGACGCTGAAAGCAAAACCTCTAAATTTGCCATTTTCAGTCGTCCATCGCTGCTCATTGTTCCGCCCGTGAACCGTTTCCGCACCGTCCTCTTCGACCTCGATGGCACTCTCCTGGATCACTTCGCCGCGATCCACCGCTCGCATGTCCACACCATGCGCACACTCGGACTGCCCGAACCTACGATGGAACAGGTTCACCGCGCCGTCGGCGGCGGCCTCGAAGTCGCCATCCAACGTCTCCTTGGCGAGAAAAACGCCGCCCTTCTCGAAAAAGCCGTCCCGATCTACCGCAAATTCTGGGACGAAAACATGCTCTACGGCGTCGCCCTCCTGCCCGGCTCGCGCGAATTGCTCGAAGCCCTCAAGGCCCGCGGCGTCCGTTGCGCCGTTTTCACCAACAAACACGGCCCATCCGCGCGCACGCTCATGGATCATCTCGGCGTCACTCATTTGCTCGACGCCGTGTTCGGCGCAGTCGATACGCCGTGGTTCAAACCCGAACGCGAATTCACCGAGCACGCACTCCTGACCCTGGGGGCCGCCGCGTCCACCACCTGCATGATCGGTGACTCGCCCTATGACATCAAAGCCGCGCACAACGGCGGTTTCCCCTGCCACTGCGTCACGACCGGCACCCACACCGCGAAAGAACTCTCAGACGCCGGCGCCAATTCCATTCACCCCGACATGGTTTCGCTCGCCCGCGCCATCTTCGGTTTGGATCTGCCGGTTTCCGCGTAAGCCCGGCCGGTCTTCAGTGCCTCACTCCACTTCGTGCCCGAGCGCGTGCGTCACTTCGATGTTCAGCGCATGCAGCGACAGGTAGACGTCACGGATGAACGCCGCCATCCCGCCCAGCATCAAAAGCACGCTCACGATAAAAACGCCGAGCACCACATTCGCCACCTGGACCTCAAGCACCTGGCCGATGAACAAAAGCATGATCAATGAGCCCGAGGTAAAGATGCTCGAGATCACCAGCGTCATCGCCAGCCGCATGAGTCGCGCTCTGCGAAACATGATTTCCAATTGATTTTCGATGTGCGTGCGCTCGGCGCCTTTCGCCTGACGCACGAGACCCGCCAGACTGCGCGACCGATCCACGATGCGTCCCATCCGCGTCGTCATCGAGATCACCAGTGCTCCGAGACCTGAGATCAAAATCACCGGCGTGATCGAGAGCTGAATCAGGGGCAGGACTTTATCGAGTTCGGGGATTACCAGCATTCCTCGCGACAAAACCACCCGCCCGTCGCACTGCAATCTTCGCCTCAACGCCCTCTTTTTTCGCCGGCTTTCTTTTCCAACTCCGCCGACTTCCGTCCGCTCGCACAAAAAAATCACGGCCTAATCCATTCATCCTGCGGAGCATCCTGCCTTCGGAAGTTCCGGACATTGCTTTTCCGCGGATACCTGACCTTTTTCGCCAACACCCCGCTTTCTTTCGCACGCCGCGCTCTATCCCCCAGGACCGCGGCCGCTCTTTCTCACTGCGCCCACCCGCGCACCCTTACCCCTTTTGTCCCGGTTACCCCAGCATCACCCCGGGCCAAATGAACCCAAAACGTTACCACAATGCACACCCTGAAACTGACCCGTTTCACGTGGCGGAGCGCGCTTGCGCCTCTCGCTGCGTTTGTCTGCACGGCGCTCGCCGCCGTTTCCGCCTCGGCCGCCATCACCTTCGACTCCGTCGCCAGCAAGTCCGCCACCAACGGCGCTTCCACGACATGGTCTCACACCGTCGGCACTGGCACGGACCGTATCGTGATTGTCGGCCTGGCACTGGAAGACACGAGTAGCTCTGTACTCACTGTATCCGCTATTACTTACGGCGGCGTTGCCATGACTGCCGTGCCCAACTCGGCCGCCACCGCTGGTTCCAGCACGCTCGATAAGACTCAACTATTCTACCTCCTCAATCCCGCCTCCGGCACCAACACCGTCTCCGTCACCTTCGGCGGGGCGGTCAACGGCATCAGCGCCGGATCAATCTCGCTCGCCGGCGTGGTGCAATCCGCCCCCACGCTGACCGCGATCAATTCCGCCACGTCGGGCACCACGATCTCGGCCAACATCAGTGTCACCACCGCCGGTTCATGGCTTGTTTCCGTCGCCAACAGCGGCGCGAGCAACGCCACGCTAACCGCAGGTTCCACCCAGACAAAACGCTGGGGCCTCGGCCAGAGTAACTCCGGCGGCGCCGGCTCCACGGCCGCACCGTCCGCGACCGGCACCGTCGCCACCAGCTGGACCGCGTCCAGTTCAAGCCAGCTCGCACTCTCCGTCGTAGCACTCGCGCCTTCGGGCGGCACGACCGTCATTGCGCCAAGCATCACGACCCAACCTGCGAGCCAGACCGTCACCGCCGGCAGCAGTGCAACGTTCACCGTAGCCGCATCCGGCACCGCGCCGCTGAGCTATCAATGGCGCTTCAACGGCACCAACATTTCCGGCGCAACGTCATCGAGCTACACGGTCTCGAACGCTCAAACCGCCAACGCCGGCAGCTACTCCGTCGTCGTTTCCAACTCCGCCGGCTCTGCAACGAGTAATAACGCCACGCTCACGATCAGCTCCACGGCCACCGCTCCGTCGATCACGACCCAGCCCGCGAGCCAGACGATCAACGTAGGCGCCAGCGCGACCTTCTCCGTCGTCGCCACCGGCACAGCCACGCTGACGTATCAATGGCGCTTCAACGGCACCAACATCTCCGGCGCAACCTCCTCAAGCTACACCGTCTCGAACGCCCAGACGTCCGCTGCCGGCAGTTACTCGGTAGTGGTCTCCAACTCGGTCGGCACCGCCACGAGCAACAACGCCACGCTCACGGTGAACACCACGAGCACAGGCGGCATCATCTACGTTTCACCGACCGGCACCGACGCAAATCCCGGCACGATCTCCTCGCCGACCACGCTCACCGCCGCGATCTCGGAAGCTCTGGCCGGCGACACCATCTACCTGCGCGGAGGCACCTACAACCTCTCGGCCACCGTCGTCATCGCCTTCGGCAACAACGGCACCTCGAGCAATCCGAAGCGCGTCTTTGCGTATCAGTCCGAAGTCCCCGTATTGAACTTCTCGGCACAGGCGACCGCCGACTCCAACCGTGGAGTCCACCTCTTCGGCAATTACTGGCACTTCAAGGGCATCACCATCCAGAATGCCGGCGACAACGGCATGATGATCGGCGGCAACAACAACACCGTCGAGCTCTGCACCTTCAAGGGCAACCGCGACTCCGGCCTGCAGATCTCGCGCCGCTCGAGCGACCTCTCCAACATCTCCGACTGGCCGTCGAACAACCTTATCCTGAATTGCACCGCCTTCGACAACGCCGATCCCGGCGCCGAAAACGCCGACGGCTTCGCGTGCAAACTCACCAACGGCCCCGGCAACGTCTTCCGCGGTTGCATCGCGCACAATAACATCGACGACGGATGGGACCTCTACGCCAAGACCGACACCGGTCCCAACGGCTCCGTGCTCATCGAAAACTGCATCGCCTACAACAACGGCGTTCTTAGCAGCGGCGGCACCTCCGGCAGCGGCGACAAGAACGGCTTCAAGCTCGGCGGCTCCGGCGTGGACGTCGTCCACACGATCCGCCGCTGCATCGCCTTCGGCAACGGCCACCACGGCTTCACCGACAACAACAATCAGGGCGCCATGACCGTCATCAACAACACCGGGTTCAACAACGCCAACTGCAACTTCAACTGGCGTGACGGCAGCACCTCGACGTTCACCAACAACGCGTCCTACAACTCCGGCGATTCAGACAAATTCGCCGGCACGGTTACCGGCACGACCAACCTCTTCTGGACGGACGACGCCAGCAACAACAACGGCGGCACGAAGGTCATCTCCGCTGCCGACTTCCAATCGCTCACCGCGCCTTCCGGCGGCTTCACGCGAAACGCGGACGGCAGCATCAACCTCGGCACCTTCGCGAAACTCGTCTCCGGAAGCGATCTCGTGAACGGCGGAACGCCCAGCGGCACCGACATCGGCGCCGTCGAGAGCTTCTGATCTTCGGGCATCAAGAACGAGACTTCCAAGTCTCCCATCCCGTGGAATCCGGCCGCCCCACCCCAGGCGGCCGGATTTTTTATGCCCCTCCTCACACTTCCGCGTCTCCGCCCTTCCGCGATTCAGCGATCTCCCCCTTCCCGCTTGCCCCTTGGCATCGCTCACTTACGCCTCAGCTTTCACCGCGTGGCCATTCCTCCTCAACCGACCGACACCCTGACCGGCGTCCTTGAGCGCATCATCTTCCTGAACGAGGAAACACATTTCACCATCGCCGAATTCCGCACCGACACAGCCGACGAAAAAATCACGATCACCGGCCCGCTCCCCGGAGCCCAATGCGGCGAAACACTCCACCTCCGCGGCACCTGGACCAAACACGCCCAGCACGGCGACCAGTTCAAAGTCGAATCCTTCAAAGCCGAGCTCCCCTCAAGCGTGTACGGGATTCGCAAGTACCTTGGCTCCGGCCTCGTTCCGGGCATCGGCAAGGTCTACGCCAATAAAATCGTCGACGCCTTCGGCACCGACACTTTCCGCGTCCTCAGCGAAGAATCCGCCAAACTCCGCGGCGTCCCCGGCATCGGCAAGGTCCGCGCATCCGCGATTAAAAAAGCCTGGGACGACCAGCGCGCGCTCCGCGAAATCCACATCTTTCTCCAGACCTACGGCGTCACCACGTCACAGTGTGTGAAGCTAGTTCAGCGCTACGGCCACGAGGCAAAAAAAATTCTCCTCGAAGAACCGTATCGCGTCGCCCGCGAAATCGACGGCATCGGTTTCAAGACCGCCGACAAAATCGCCATCAACCTCGGCTACGCCAACGACGCCGCCCCGCGCCTCGATGCCGGCCTGCTCTTCTCGATGGAGACGCTTCAAGAAGAAGGTCACACCGCGCTTCGCGAAGCCGACCTCACCGATCACGCTGTCCAGTTGCTCGAGACTTCCGCCGACCGTATCATCACGCGCATTGCCGCGCTCGTTGAACAAAAGCACCTGGTCACTCACGCGCCTGCAGGTGTCGAAAATCCGCTCCCCGGTTCCGCGCTCATCCAGCTCCCGCACAACGACCGAGCCGAACAAAAAATCGCGTCGTCAATCGTCCGCCTCACCAAGGTCGTCAGCGGCCTGCCTCCAATCAAAACCGACGCCGCCGTCGAGTGGGCCGAAAAAAAGGCCGGCTTCGAATTCGCCGACCAGCAGCGCGCCGCGCTCCGCAGCGCGCTGCTCAGCAAAGTCTCGATCCTCACCGGCGGCCCCGGCACCGGAAAAACCACGATCCTCCGCGCGCTCGTCGACATCCTCCGTGCGAAAAAAGTCCGCATCCACCTCGCCGCACCCACCGGCCGCGCCGCGCAACGTCTTGCCGAAACCACCGGCGGCTTCGCGTCCACGATCCACCGTCTTCTCAAATACGATCCCGCCAAAGGCGGCTTCAGCGCCAACGAATCCACACCGCTCGCCACCGACTTCCTCGTCGTAGACGAGGCCTCGATGCTCGACACCCGCCTCGCCGCCGCGCTCTTGCAAGCTGTCCCGTCTCGCGCGCATCTCCTCCTCGTCGGCGACACCGACCAACTCCCCTCCGTAGGCGCCGGCAACGTCCTCAAGGACCTGATCGCCTCCGCTGCCTCCGGTTCGATCTCTCAACCCTCAACCATCAACTCTCAACCAGCCGAGTCACCGGCCTGGCCGGTGACTCGGCTCAACGTCATCTACCGCCAGAAAGGCCAGAGCCAGATCGTCACGACCGCCCACACCATCAACGGCGGCGATCCCACGCTCCCGCCAAGCACGCCCGACATCGCCGCGATTCAGGCGTGGAGCGACCTCACCTTCGTCATCGCCGACTCGGCCGACGACTGCCTCGCAAAAACCATCGCGCTCTGCACCGAGTTCATCCCGCGCCATTACTCCTGGTTCGATCCAGAAAAAGACGTCCAGGTTCTTGCGCCGATGCACAAGGGCACCGCCGGCGTCGGCAATTTCAACGCCCAGCTCCAAGCCGCCCTTAATCCTCGCGGCAAAGGCCTGCGCGGTCCCGGCGGCGAACTTCGCGCGGGTGACAAGGTCATCCAGCTGCGCAACAACTACGACAAGAACCTCTTCAACGGCGACATCGGCGCCGTCACCGAAGTGGACGTTGAGAATGCCCAACTCACCGCCGACTTCGATGGCGAGGTCCAGCCATTCGATCGCGGAGAACTCGGCGAACTCGCCCTCGCCTACGCCATCAGCATCCACAAATCGCAGGGCTCCGAGTACCCGGTCGTCATCGTTCCTCTGCTAAAGGCCCACTTCATGATGCTGCAGCGCAATCTGCTCTATACCGCGATCACACGTGGTAAAAAAAAGGTGTTCTTGGTGGGAGAACCCGCCGCCTACGCCATGGCAGTTCGTAATAGCGAATCCAAGTTGCGGACCACGCACTTACGGGAAAAAATAGCCGGGCTCTCCGGTTGATTTCACATTTGTAAAAGCGCTTAAGCGGGGACCTGTGCGAACCGATAAGACACATGTCCGGTGGTTCACCGCGGCCTTTTGTACTTCATGTTTTGTTTCTCACAGTCGGCATCCGCGCGCGCGCGTAGCTGGTTGCTGCGCTCTCTTTTCCTAGTAAGCGTCGCTTCAGCGCTGCTGTGTCCGCTTCACGCTGATACACCAGAGGAGCCGATTCGCGACCTGAAAAAATTCTGGCAGCTGGGTGACATCGACAGGGACAAGCCTGTCGTCATCGATGCCGAAGTTTCGGTCGATTACTACGACCCGGAGTGGCGCCTCATTTGGGGCCGCAGTGGAGGAATGGGCCACTACTTCACAAGCGGCGACAAACCGCTGCCGATCGAGATCGGCCGTACTTACCGCTTGCAGGGCACCATGGCACCCAGCACCGGCCTCACTTTTGCGGGAGCTCGAATCACGCTCCTCCCCGATACTCCACCCGCCACTCCGCAGGATGCCACGTCCACGATCACTGAGGTCGCACGACTTCAAAATCAGATCGTTCGCGTCGAGGGCACCGTCCAGCGCCAGGCTTTCACCGATCCTCACCACCAAATGATCGATGTGCTCGTGGGCGAAACGCTCGTCCACGCCCGGGTTTATCTGCACAATGAGGTGCCTGTCCCCGATGTTCAGGACTCGGTCATCCGCATCACCGGTGTCTATCTCGCGAAGACCACGCAGGCAGGAAAAATTGCCCAACTTGAACTCTGGGTTACTGGCTCCGAGAGCGTCACCATCGTCGGTCGTACGATTGAAGATCCGCGCTTCACCCTGCCGGCAACCGCCATAGAAAAAGTACCGTTTCTCCGTGGCGACAAACCTGTCCGCGTGGTCGGCACTGTGCGGGCCAGCGAACCAGGCAAATTCGTTTCCGTCCGCGATCGTACCGGACAGATCAAAGTCCTCACTTCCCAGACTCGTATCGCCGCCATCGGCCAGACCGTGGAGGCAGTCGGCACGCCGTCTTCACGCGGAACAGATTGGTCGCTTCACGACGGTCTTTTCCGGCCAACCGGCGACATCATCGACAATCAGGCATCCTCCGAACTGCGTCTCGCCGAACAGGTCCTCGATCTTCGTTCAGACGAAGCTCGCCGCGAATTGTCGGTCAAACTGACCGGCATTGTGACATGGGTTCGCGGAAGTACGCGCTACATCTACATTCAAGATGCCAGCGGTGGCATCCGCGTCCAGCTGCCCGAGTCATTCCGACCGAGCCGGGACATGATATTCGGCATGGTCGAAGTAATCGGCGTCACCGCCTCCGGAGCATTCGCACCCGAAGTTGTCGCCACGCGCATCAACCAACTGGGCCCCACCGCCATTCCCATCTCACGTCTTGTAACGCTCGACCAGGCACTGACCGGCGTCGAAGCCAGCCAGTGGGTCGAGATGCGCGGCCATCTGCGCGCAATCACTCACGAGGACATCTGGACGCAGCTTTCGCTGATCAGCTCCTCGGGTGAATTCACGGTGAAGCTTCCGCGCACCGAGTCTCTCTCCCAGCTCATGGGCGCGCAGGTCCGAGTGACCGGTGTCTGCGTCGTCGAGGCCAACGAGCATCATGAACTCACCGGTGTGAGCCTGCTCTCGCCCAACGCCGACTCGATCATCGTCGAGGATCCCGCGCCTCCGGATGCGTTTTCTGTTCCCGAGCGCACGATCGCCAGCCTTCGTCAGTTCAGTCCGCTGCAATCTTTCAACCGCCGCGTGCGGCTCACCGCCCAGGTCGTTCACCACGTTCCCGGCCGCTATCTTTATCTTCGGGATGGCGAATCCGGCCTGCTCGCGCTCACCCGCGACACTACACCGCTGAAATCGGGAGACCGTGTGGAGGTTTCCGGCCTGCCCGGCCGCGAGGGAAACCGCCTCGTCCTTCGCGAATCCATCTACCGGCAGGTCGGCAGTGGACTTCCCATTGCGCCCTTTGTCCCGAACGAGGGACGCTCCCTCGATGAAACGCTCGACGGCCGTCTGGTCCGACTGGAGGGCCGTCTTCTCGAAGCCAGCCGGCGCGGCTCCTCTGTTCATCTGCTGATCCAAAGTGCCCGCACCGTTTTCGAGGCGCGCGCATGGAGGACACCCTCCAGGAACTTCCCTCCGTCGGCGCCGAACTTCGCATCAGTGGTGTCTACCAATCTGAATTCGACGAGTACCAGAAAGCACGCGGTTTCCACCTGCTGCTTCGCTCCGTATCCGATTTGGAAATCCTGCGAAGTCCTTCTTCGGCGCGGCGGGCCGCGCACTTTCCGCCGCCGGACTACTCTTCGGTTGTGTCCTCGGCGTCATCGGCTGGGTGACGATCCTGAGAAAGCGCGTCAAACAGCAGACCGCCCAGCTCCGCGATCAGTTGGAAAAAGAAGCCATCCTCGAAGCCCGCCACCGCGACATCATCGACAACGCCAGCGACTTTATCTTCACGCTCGATCACGAGAACAAATTCACCTCGTGCAATCCAGCCGGCGAACGCATGACCGGCCTTGTCCGCGAAAAAGCGATCGGACGCTCGTTCCACGATTTGCTCGCACCGGACGATTCCTCCGACCCGCTTCCGATCTTTGCCCTACGCTCCGAAAACGATCCCGCCGTTACCTGTCAGACGCGTTTCAAAACCGCTGACGGCCGCATCATCTTAGGTAAATTTCGCGCCCGCGCCATCCGCCAGCCCGGCCAGGCACACGGTCTTCTCGGCGTCGCCCGCGATATTTCCGAGCGCAAACAGATCGAAGAAGAACTCCTGCGCGCTCGCGATGCCGCCGAGGCCAACACGCGCGCCAAGTCCGAGTTCCTGGCGAACATGAGCCATGAGATCCGCACTCCGATGAACGGCGTCATCGGCATGACCGATCTGCTCCTCGACACTCGTCTCGACCGACGAACAACGCGATTTCGCCGAGACTATCCGCAACTCCGGCCGAATCTCTGCTCACCGTCATCAACGACATCCTCGATTTCTCCAAGATCGAGGCCGGCAAGCTGAGCTTCGAGACCATCGTTTTCGATCTTCGGGACGCCGTCGAAGACACGCTCGAACTTCTCGCCGCACGCGCTCCGACAAGGGCATCGAGCTCGCCTCGTATCTTCCGTCCGAAGTTCCGACGCGCCTCCGCGGCGACCCGGGCCGCCTCCGCCAGGTGCTGATCAACCTGGTCGGCAACGCCATCAAGTTCACCGAACAACGGCGAAGTCGTCATCGGCGTCGCGCCCGAACGCGAGACCGACGACGACGTGCGTCTGCACTTTGAAGTGACCGACACCGGCATCGGCATCGACGCCGAAACCCAGGCGCGACTCTTCGAGCCGTTCATCCAGGCCGACGGTTCCACCACGCGCAAATTCGGCGGCACCGGCCTTGGCCTCGCGATTTCCCAGCAGATCGTCGATCTGATGGAAGGCGAGATCGGCGTCCGCAGCACGCCTGGTCACGGCGCAACATTCTGGTTCACCGCCCGCCTCGACAAACAACCTTACGGCGGTCCGCGCGAGCAACCCCCACGCGTCACTGCGCTGAGCGGACTCCGCGCGCTGATCGTGGACGACAATGTCACCAATCGCAAAATCCTCCAGCACTACTGTGTCTCGTGGGGCGTCCGCGGCGAACCCGTCACCAGCGGTACCGCTGCCCTCGCGTCCCTGCGCGAAGCCGCCAGCTCCGGCGATCCCTTCCAACTCGTGCTTACTGACTACCAGATGCCTGAGATGGATGGACTGATGCTCTCCCGTGAGATTCAAAACGATTCCAAGATCTCCGGCGCCCGCGTTGTCCTGCTGACATCGTGGGATCGGCGCTTCAGTCGGCGAAGAGCTCAGCGCCTCCGGTGTCATTCGCATGCTGGTTAAACCAATCCGCCAGCAAGAGTTCCTCGGCGCGCTCCTCCGATGCGTACGTATCGGCTTCGGCACAAACTCGAATGGCAGCAATCTGCCGTCGCGCTCGAATCCGCCCGCCGAAGATCCCGCTCCTCGCGTCGCACCCTCCGGCCGAAGCCTCCGCGTGCTAGTTGCGGAAGATAACATCGTCAATCAGCGCGTCGCCTCGCTTCAGCTCAAGAACCTCGGTCACACCGTCGAAATCGCGGCCAACGGCCTCGAAGTCCTCA
This sequence comes from Nibricoccus sp., assembly GCA_049840895.1. Taxonomy (GTDB): domain Bacteria; phylum Verrucomicrobiota; class Verrucomicrobiia; order Opitutales; family Opitutaceae; genus Nibricoccus. The sequence goes on from JASGJB010000071.1 coordinate 37,594, forward strand.
AGGCCCTCGAGACGTCCACCTACGATGTCATTTTCATGGACGGCCAGATGCCCGAGATCGACGGCTACGAAACGACCCGTCGCATCCGAGTCGACCCTCGCCGTCTGCCGGATTGTCCGTATATCATCGCGATGACCGCCAACGCCATGCAGGGCGACCGTGAACAATGTCTGCGATGCCGGGATGGACGACTACATTCGAGCAAGCCCACTCGCCCCGAAGACTTGCAGGCCGCACTCATTCGCTGCGCGCTCCACAACCAAACACCCGTGCCTTTCCGGGCCTAAAGCCGGAAACCGATTCAGACTCAGATCGGTGGCGAATCACGCCAACACACGTCTTCCCCGAGTAAAATGAAACCGGGGTGACAACTTTCGTCATCACCCCGGCGTAGTTTACTGAGTTATCAAACGGGAGGATGCGCGAAACCTATTTCGAACATCTTCACGAGCCACGATTTGAACCGTGCGCCGGGACTACTATGGAGAGAACCCCGAGTCGATTCCAAGCTGCGGCGAGCTTCACCGCGGACTTCCTGAGTGTCACGTTTGGCAGCCTCGCTCGCAGACCCTTCTGCGCGCTCGGAACCAACAAACGAGTAGGCAACCGGCATGCCGGTCAGCCCACTAGGAAACCCGATGTGGATCTTGATCTTGTCGTTCATGTTTAGACGGAAGGCTCGTCACGGATTACCCGTTCAAACCCTCCTGGCTAAAGACGGACGACTTTCAAAAGAACGTCCTATTTATCGGCCAGCTGTCCGAATCAGTCAAATTTTCCTGCGTAAGGTTTGCACCTCATACAGGTTTTTAACCGCCCAACACGGTCCGGCCTGTTCAACCCCATTTCTTCACCGCTTCGACATCTCGATTAAATGAATTGTCTATTAATCACTTACCCAACTTCTTGAAGGCCTTATTGATTTTATTCACGTCGCACACCTCGGGATCGTAAACCGGGCCGAGCCACTCCAACCATTCACGGCCAAGGTCCGTGTTCGGCTCTTTGATGCAGGCCAGCATGTCGTGAAATGCATCCAGCCCACCACAATCCTCCGGAGGTCCCGCGCGCTCACCGCCGGTACAAAGCGGATAACTCGTTCCTTTCTCGACCGTTCCGGTTTTTTCCACACGGATCTCCACCTCCCAACCTTCGCCGAAGTGATAGTGGTAGGTCATCTTGTCACGCGAAGCCAGATCCAGATCAGCAAGCGCCACATCACGGTCGTCCTCGATCACGACGTCGTCTTTGCGAAAAGGATTTCCAAAGCGCTGCTCATCGAGCGTGAAGATGTGCGTCTGATAGTCGAACCACTCGAACGCCACTTGGATCGAGTCGTGCAACCGGCTCAACCACATCGTCTCGCGCACGAGCAGGCGCCGCCAGATCCGCGGCGTGCATCCGACCACGCTCACCCGCAGCGAAAATACCTTTTCGGCGGGTTTTTTGGCGCCGGGACCTTTGCCTTCAAGAAGCGAAATCATCGGGGCTTAAGAACAAAAAACGCCCCCTCACTCCCCACGCAAGCCGTCAGGAGCCCATCGTGTTCACCACACACGCACGGCACTCCGCGATTCCAATGCCGTTTCCGCCTCGTCGGGCAACTCGCTCAAAAAATCCAGCCCTGTGCGCGCCTCGATGTCATCGATACTCACCAGATGCCGCTCCAGGCTGTCGGCCTCTGGCGTGTCTTGTGAAAACAAAAATGCCTCCGCCCGCACCTGCCCCTCACGCTCATCCACAATGATCATGAAAAACGCGTCCGGCACCGCCCACCCGTCGATGCAATCGCTGCGGCTTCGCCCCAAAAACCGGTCCCGCTATCACCCAGACTTCGCCAAAACGCGCCGCATAGCTCGTCGCGATTTTCTGCTCCAGCACCTTCCACGGGCCGGCATTGAGCGCGTGTTTTTGCGGCGTGATGTTCGACATCAAAAACGTCTCTTCCTGCGCCGCCTTTCCATAGCGCGTGGCAATCGCGAAATTCGGCGCCATGTGCCCGCGATCGTAACCGCTGCGCGCATAATCCGCCGGCTCAATTCGCGCCGCCGTGCGCATGTCGACGCGAAACTCGTCCGGTCGCTTCGGTGCTTATCGATCGTCTCGACGTCACGCACACGATACGCCGCCCACAGCGGACTTCCCAGCGCTTCGCTGTAACCGACCAAATAACCTTCGTTCGCCAGTACACGCACTGCGGTGCGCCCTCCGCTCGGCAGCCCTGCATACGCATGCGTCTTCGACTCCGGCACCTCGCCTCCCGCTCCTGCCGCGCCACTCACAAAATCCTCGCTACCGTATATCTGCCACAAATCCCATGCGACTTCGAAGGCCGTCACGTTTTTCTGTCCGCCCGCCCAGTTTCCGACCAGCCGCGAAATATCCTCTTTTCGTTCCGGAGTTTGAAACAAATACCAGCCGCCGATCAGTCCCCACAAAACAAGATTCGCGACGACAAACACCTTCGTCCGCTTCAATGAGCGAGGCAGCGCGCCAGCAGATTTTCTTCGAGCCATGTGCCGTCAAAGGCTGCAAGCCCGCGCGCCGTCGCAAGCCGCAAATCCCGACGCTCTCAGCAGGCGCTCTTCACTTCTTCACCCGTACCGCCCGCTTCCTCCCGGGAAAAACCGTCCGGCAAATCTCGCAGCTCATGCCGTCGCATCCACGCGCCGTGCAGTGCTCGCGTCCATAGAAAATAATCCGGAGGTGCAACGCGTTCCAGTGCCCGCGCGGAAACAACTTCTTCAAATCCGCCTCCGTCTGCTCGACGTTTTTCCCGTTGGTAAGACCCCAGCGCTGCGCGAGCCTGTGAATATGCGTATCAACCGGGAACGCCGGCACGCCAAACGCCTGCGCCATCACGACCGACGCCGTTTTGTGCCCGACACCCGGTAATTCCTCCAACTCCTCAAAGGTCTTCGGCACCGCGCCTCCGTGACGCTCCACCAGAATCTGCGAAAGCTTTGAAATCGCCCGGGCCTTCTGCGGCGAAAGTCCGCACGGCCGGATGATCGCCTGTATCTGATCCACGGGCACGCGCGCCATCGCCGCGGGATTATCCGCGAGCGCAAACAGCGCCGGTGTGACCTGGTTCACGCGTTTGTCCGTGCACTGAGCCGAGAGCAGAACCGCCACGAGAAGCGTGTACGCGTCCTTGTGATCGAGCGGCACCGGCGTCTCCGGATAGAGTTCCGCCAGTCGCTGATCGATGAACGCCGCGCGTTCCGTCTTCTTCTCAAACATCCGCGCAGGCTCGCGCAACGGTCGCACGGCGCAAATCGTTTTTCCTAGGTGGAACGCGCTCTCCGAGCGCGTTGTTCGATGTCGCCCGCGTTACTACGTCACAAACTAATCGACGTCGCTCAGCGCGCTCGGAGTGCGCGCTCCACCTCTCGATCATCAGGGCTGCGTTACCACGAGTTTCACGAATACCTTGCCGTCGCTCAGCGGGACTTCCGTCAGCAGTGTTTCCGTGGTCTCGGCCGATGATTCCACCACGAGCGCTCCAGCCCACGTCGTCCACACAGCCAGATCAGAGGACACTTCCACCTGATAGACTACGTCCGCCAAACCTTTCGGGCGCGTGAAACGAAACTGCAGCCCGACTCCAGTTTCCGTGATCTGCGGACCTCCCGAAACGCCGGCAATGTCCGGCCGCAATCCGAGCGCATACTCGAAAAGATTGCTCAGCCCATCGCCATCGAAGTCATCCGCCGGTCCATTCTGGCCCGCAGGAATTCCATATTGCGCGATCCACGACGCGAAGCCCTGCGGCGCCGGCGGTTGAAGTTTAAGACCAATAACCACCGGGTCGTGGTCCGAGGCGCGGAATGGAGTGGCCACGTTGATCGCCTGCTGCGCCGACGTTTTGTCCTCCTGGTTATAGTCGTAGTACGCCGGCTCGTCCGCGTTCACGTGCCACTCGGACGCACCCGTGATTTGCGCCGCGAGACTTGCGTTTGCCAGAGCGTGGTCGAGATAGCCGAACTGGCTGTCGAACTGGTACGAGTACGTGCCGCCGGGATGGAAACGCTCGAGCTGGTTCGCAAATCCCGCCGTCCGCAGAATATCGATCGGGTCTTCTTCCGCATAGGAATTCAGATCGCCGATGATCAGCACGTCCGGATCGCCAAAGGTCGCCTGCGGGTTAGAGAGAAACGCGGCGAGCATGGCCGCCTGCTGCTTGCGCGTCGCATTCGACGCGCCCTGTCCGTCGCCTTGATCAGCATCCGCGCCGCTGCCGCTGCCCTTCGACTTCAGGTGATTTACGACGACCGTGAACTTCTCGCTGTTGGCATTCACCGAGAAAGTCTGCGCGAGTGGCGGACGATTATGAATCGACGCACCCGGTGCTGTGTCCGTGATCGGCGCACCAACCGGCGTCACGACGCCCGGCTTATATAACAGCGCCACCTGAATCAGGTCCGTACCGGCGATGGCCGACGAATTGATATAGGCATACGTGCCCGCGCCGAGGATACCGTTCAAACCGGCCACGAGATCGGCAAGCGCTGCGTTGTCGGCACGGCGCTCGATTTCCATCAGCCCGAACACGTCGGCATTGAGTGCGGTCAGCTCGGCGAGAATCTTCGCACGCTGACGCAGCCGCTCGGCGTCGGTGTCCGCCCCGCGCCCGCCGCTGCCGGCAAGCGTGAGGAAGTAATTGAGCACGTTGGCGCTCGCCACGCGGATGTTCGCATCGCCGACCGACGGCGGCGTGAGCGGACGCGGATTATCGTTCGCAAACACGACGGGCGCTCCGGCCTGCGGATCGACGCGGTAGAAATTAAACCGGTAGCTCAACACGCCGGCGAGTCCGGTCACAGTGTCGCCCGTGCGGCGCGTGGCCGTCGCCACATTTGCGCTCGTGAGATAAGGCGTCACCGCCGGGAACGAAACCGTGCTCGCATCATCGAGCACGATCGACGCAAGCGCGTTGGCCACCTGCTGCGCTGTGACCGCCGCGACGTTGCTCGTGCCTGTAGAAGTCGTCCCGCTCGCAGGACTATCGTTGGGATCGATCACATTGGTCGGCGTCATCAAGCGCCCGCCCGCAGAGAGCAGCAGCTCGCCATATTGGCCAAGACCGTCGTTACCCGTGACCGTGAGCGTCTGCGGGAAAACCACGCGCATACCTTCATAACGTTCCAGCGCCGTGGCCGACGCCGCCGGCAGCGAAACCGTCACCACCGCAGGCAACGGCGCGGTGCCGATCTTCGCGAGATTGAGCAACGACGTGAGCTCGGTGAGTCCGTTGAACTCCGTGACCGTGCCCGATGTCGTGACGACATCGCCGAGCGTCAGCGTCGCCGCAAGCGCGCTGCCCGGCGCATAAACATAAATGCCCTCCGAGGTCGCCGGATCGCCATCCTGGTCGGTCGTTTCTTCCTGGAGATAAAATCCATCGATGCCCGAAGCGCTGGAAACAAAACCGGTCACCACACCTTCGAGTTTCACCTTGGTGTTGGCCAGCGGACTGACCGTGCCCGAGCCCTGCACTTCGTGGACTTTCTTGAGCGGCACGAAGGTCGAGAATTGGAACGAGTAGTTTGCAGCCATCGTCAACGAGCCAAATGCCTGCTCGGTGACCTGGGCTCCAGTGATGCTCACACTCACCGATTCATCCGTGATGAATGGTGCTGCAGCCGTGGCCGAGTAGACGACCGGACCGCCCGTGATCGTCACCGGGATATTTCCGCTGCTCGTTCCTGTGAGCGTGACCCAGTTTCCAGTCACCGCTACTGGCTGGTTGAACGTGATTGTCACCGGCGCGCTCGTCGAAACCGCCGTTTCATTTGCGGCAGGAGAGGTTGCAGCCACCGCAGGCGCGACCGGCGTGCCCACCGCAGTCTCAATCGAAACCGCCAGATCATCGATGCGCCAGTTCGCGGTTCCCGCCGCCGGACTGCCAGCGCCGCTGTGTCCGTAAACGCGCACCGTCAACGCCGTGCTGCTCAACCCTTGGATCGGCGACGCGAGCGTCGGTGTGACCAATGCCCACGTCGTACCCGGCAGCGCGCCGCTCGCAATCGGAGAAACGAAACCATCCGCACTCGTATAAATTGTGTACGCCGTCGGCCCTGTGCCCGTGCTGCGCGAGCCAAACTTCAACGCCGAGATCGCCAGCTGACGTCCTGCCACGGGTGTCAGTGCAAACTCGAAATACGCCGAACCGCCTGCGGCGCGATCCAACGCACCAATGCGTGCGGCCGCTCCGGCATTATACTGCCCCGTCGCTCCCGCATACGTGTTCGACGCCGACGTGGTCGAAAGCAGCACCGTCGTTCCGTTATTATTTCCCTGCACAACTTCCCCACCCGTCACATCGACAGGCAATCCTGTCGGCGTCGCCACGCCCGCTGCCGTGCCGAAATTCCACGCGAGCTCCGCCGTGTTTCCTGCAGGAGGTGGAGCAGACTCCGTCGCGAACGAAAAAACATAGTTCGTCGCAAGCAACGCCGTGTTGGTCGCCTGATCACCCACCGCACCCGCGAGGATCGTGGCTGTGATCGTTTCGCTGTACGGAAGCGACGCACTGGGAGTGATCGTGAACGTCGTCGGCCCACCCGAAGCCGTCGCCGCCAGTGCACCGCTCGTCGATCCACTCAGTGTAAACCACGAGCCAGTTGTCGTCACCGGTTGGTCAAAGGTTACCGTGAGTGGCGTGGCGATCGCGACGCCCGAGGCTCCATTCACAGGAGTGGTTGTCGACACCGTTGGAGCAACCGGCGTGGGCGCACCGCCCGTCACCGTGACCGTCAGGCTGAGATCATCGATACGCCAGTTCGCCGTGTTCGCCGCAGCGCTGCCCGCGCCGCTGTGTCCATAAATGCGCACAGTCACCGGAGCAGTCGCCGAAATCGGAGAGGTCAGTGAACCGCCGACCAGGACCCACGTAGAATTATTCAGCACGGAAAACGCCAGCGCATTGACCGCATAACCGTCCAGACTCGTCCGAATCGAAATCGCCTGCGGGCCCGTGCCTGTGCTCCGCGCACCGAGATTGATCGCCGACACGTTCAGCGTCTTGCCCGCTGCCGGTGTCAGCGTGAACTTAAAATACGCCGAGCCACCCGCTCCGGTGTTGAGAGCCCCGATTCGCGCGGCCGCCCCGGCGTTATTACCGCCGGACGCTCCCGTATAGCCGCTCGAAACGGAGGTTGCGGTGAGCAGCGTGGTCGTACCGTTGTTGTTTCCTTGAGTGAGCGCACTCACCGACAGGTCGGCCAGCGGCTGCGCCGTCGGCAAGGCGGTGTTGAAATTCCAGCTCACCACCTCCGCTTTTGCCAAAAGGCCAGACAGAAAAAACAGTCCGGTCCAAAAAAAACCACGCGCAGACAAACCCGCGCGACGGATACGATCGACGTGAAAAGCGTTCATGCGAAGAGATGGGAAGCTCCGCACGAACCGCGACAAGTAAAGCGGGCTGCTTTACATTCTGGTGAAAAGGCACGGAAAGGCTGGAGCACGGGTGAAGCGACGATTCACCGCAAATCTCCTGCCAGTTCCTGGGTCTGCCCAAAACTTTCCATCCATCCCGCCCGACAAGTGCGTTTTTCAGCCGCCTTAAAATCGTCCAAGAAACGCATCCATCCCTACCTGCGTAGAACTCAACCATCGCCCTGAAATCGCGATTGCCCGCGCCCGGTCCGCTCCTACGGTCTCGACCTTTATGTCCACGCCGTCCTCGCCTGCACCTTCGGCCCCAGTCTCCGCCCCCACGGACACCACGCGCGACTTTTCCGCGCCGCTCGACACCTTCGCCCGCCGTCACAACAGCCCAGACTCTGCCGAAGTCACCGCGATGCTCGACCTGCTGGACCAGCCCTCGCTCGACGCGCTCGTCGATTCCGCCGTCCCGCCGCAGATCCGCCTGCAAAAGCCGCTCCCCCTCCCCGCCGCACTCAGCGAAAGCGCGGCTCTCGCCGAACTCCGCACCTACGCCGCGCAAAACCAGATCTTCCGCTCCTTCATCGGCCAGGGCTACTACGGCACGCACACACCCGGCGTCATCCAGCGCAACATTTTGGAAAACCCCGGCTGGTACACCGCCTACACGCCTTACCAAGCCGAGATTTCCCAAGGCCGCCTCGAAGCGCTCCTCAATTTCCAGACGATGGTCTGCGACCTCACCGGTCTCGACATCGCCAACGCCTCTCTGCTCGACGAAGCCACCTCCGCCGCCGAAGCGATGGGACTGTGCGCCCGCAGCGCGACCGACGCCGCCCGCAAAAAGTTCTTCGTTTCGTCGCTCTGCCATCCGCAGACCATCGACGTCGTCCAAACCCGCGCCAAACCGCTCGGCCTCGATGTCGTCGTCGGCGATCACACTGCCGCCGCGATCGACGGCACCTACTGCGGCGTGCTCGTCCAATACCCGGACACCTTCGGTAACCTCCACGACTACTCCGGCTTCTTCGAAAAAACCCACGCCGCCGGCGCTCTCACCGTCGTCGCCACCGATCTCCTCGCGCTCACACTCCTGAAAGCTCCCGGTGAATTCGGCGCCGATGCTGCCGTCGGTTCTGCGCAACGCTTCGGCGTCCCTATGGGCTTCGGCGGACCGCACGCCGGTTTCCTCTCCGTCAAAGACGCCTACAAACGCCAGATGCCCGGCCGCCTCGTCGGCGTTTCCAAAGACGCCCAAGGCGACCCCGCCATGCGCCTCGCCCTCGGCACCCGCGAGCAACACATCCGCCGCGACAAAGCCACGTCCAACATCTGCACCGCACAGGTTCTCCTCTCCGTGATGGCGTCAATGTACGCCGTCTACCACGGCCCCGACGGCCTCCGCGCCATCGCCAAACGCACGCGCGCTTTCACGACCGCACTCCGCGACGCTCTCGCCGCCGCAAAGGTCAAAGTAAACGCCGGCCCCGTCTTCGATACCTTCCGTATCGAATCCGTTGATGCCACCGCGCTCCAAACCCGCGCCGCCACGAAGAAAATCAACCTCCGCTCCATCGACGCCAAAACCCTCGGCGTTTCCCTCGACGAAACCACCACCGTCGCCGACCTCGCCGATCTAGCTGAACTCTTCGGTGCGAAAATCCCCGCCTCGATCACTGCCGCAGGCTTTTCATCCCTCGGCGCTTTCGCCCGCACCAGCGCGTACCTCGAGCATCCGATCTTCAACCAGCACCACACCGAGCACGAGATGCTCCGCTACATCAAGCGCCTCGAGGCCCGCGACCTCTCGCTGGTCCATTCGATGATCTCGCTCGGCTCATGCACGATGAAGCTCAACGCCACCAGCGAGATGTTCCCCGTCTCCTGGCCCGAGTTCGGCAAACTCCATCCGTTCGCCCCCGCCGACCAGACACCCGGCTACCAGAAACTTTTCTCCGATCTCGAAACCTGGCTCTCCGAGATCACCGGTTTCGCCGCCGTCTCGCTCCAGCCCAATGCCGGTTCCCAAGGCGAATACGCCGGTCTCCTCGCGATCCGCGGCTACCACGAATCGCGCGGCCAGGGTCACCGCAACGTCTGCCTCATCCCGACCAGCGCGCACGGCACCAATCCCGCCACTGCCACGATGGCCGGCATGATCGTCGTCCCCGTCGGCTGCGACCAGCAGGGCAACATCGATGTCGCCGACCTCCGAGCCAAGGCCGACCAGCACGCGGCCAATCTCTCGGCGTTGATGATCACCTACCCGTCCACGCACGGCGTGTTTGAAGCGCCGATACGCGACATCTGCGCCCTCATCCACGAGCGCGGCGGCCAGGTCTACATGGACGGCGCCAACATGAACGCCCAGGTCGGCCTCACCTCGCCCGGCTTCATCGGCGCCGACGTCTGCCACCTCAATCTCCACAAAACCTTCTGCATCCCGCACGGTGGCGGCGGTCCCGGCGTCGGCCCGATCGGCGTTGCAAAACACCTCGTGCCCTTCCTCCCCGGCCACGTTGTCCGCAACTCCCCGCTCCGCCCTGAAGGCGCCGTTTCCGCCGCGCCGTACGGCAGCGCCTCGATCCTGGTCATTCCGTGGATGTACATCCGCATGATGGGCGCCGACGGACTCACCCAGGCTACCAAGCTCGCCATCCTCAACGCCAACTACGTTGCCAAGCAGCTCGAGCCACACTACCCCGTTCTCTACAAAGGCGCCTCCGGCCTCGTCGCGCACGAGTGCATCATCGACTGCCGCGGCTTCAAGAAACACGGCATCGAAGTCGAGGACATCGCCAAGCGTCTCCAGGATTACAACTACCACGCCCCCACGATGAGCTGGCCCGTCGCCGGCACGCTCATGATCGAACCCACCGAATCCGAGGCAAAGGTGGAGCTCGACCGCTTCTGCGATGCGCTCATCGCCATCGCCGGAGAAATCCAGGCCGTCGCCAGTGGCGAAGCCGACAAGTCCAACAACGTCCTCAAAAACTCCCCGCATACCTCAAAGGTGGTCTGCGCGGACAAATGGGAACGCCCGTACTCCCGCGAACTCGCCGCCTTCCCGACGGCGTGGGTGCGCGAGCACAAGTTCTGGCCCGCCGTCGGCCGCGTGGACAACGTTTACGGCGACCGCAACCTCGTCTGCTCCTGCGTAGGCATGGAAGCCTTCGCCGAAGCGGCGAAGTAACTCCGCTCTGTCGCTTCAGTTTCATAGGCGTCGCGTGAAAAAAATCGCGCGACACAACCTGGCTGGCGTTCTACCAGCTTGATTAAGCCATGAAACTCATCCGCCACCTCACACCCGCCGGTCCCGCCTACGCCGTCCTCCAGCCCGACGGTTCGGCCCTGGTTATCGAAGGCGACATATACACCTCGCCCCGCTTCACCAATACCCGCATCACGCCCGGCAAACTCCTCGCACCGGTCGCGCCCGCCAATATCCTGGGCATCGGGCTGAACTATCGCCGCCACGCTGAAGAAGGCGGCAAAGGCGTCCCTTCCCGTCCGATGTGGTTTATGAAAACCACCAATACCGTTCAGAATCCTGGCGACCCCATACAGCTTCCCGCCACCAGCCAGAAGGTCGATTACGAAGGCGAACTCGCCATCGTGATCGGCAAGGCCGCCCTCAACGTCTCCAAAGACGACGCGCTGTCATATGTTCTTGGGTACACCATTGCCAACGACGTCTCGGCCCGCGACTGGCAGTTCGAGTGGGGCGCGGGGCAGTTCTGCCACGGCAAAAGCTTCGACACCTTCTGTCCTCTCGGCCCCGTCCTCGTGACGGCCGATGAGCTGACTCAGCCCAATGCCCTGCGCCTGAAAACCACGGTCAACGGCGAGGTGCGTCAGGACTGGACCACCAGTGACATGGTCTTCGATGTACCGACCATCATTTCCTTTCTAAGCGAAGGCCGCACACTGCCCGTGGGCACGGTGATCCTCACCGGCACTCCGCACGGCGTCGGCTATGCATGCAAACCGCCCTGTTTCCTAAAACGAGGAGATCAAATTGCAGTCTCCATCGAGTCGATTGGCACGCTCACAAACAATGTGTTGTAATTTTTATTTCATTACACACTGCCACATTCTCACGCGCGCAGCCTATCCTGCGCGCAGGATAGGCTGCGAAGCTTGAACGACTAGCGCAGGCATACGAGGCACCTGCAGAAATTATCCGGCCAAGCCTGCGGGAACGTCTCCTACGAGGACGAGTACAGCGTGGTCCGCTTATTGCGATAGAGCCGCCGGGCCTGAACCGGTTGCTTAAAACGCCGGGCAGACTCGCTCATCACCACAACAAGTCCTCGTATGAAAAAGCACATAAATCTGTTCGCTGTCGGCGTGATCGCTCTCACGGTCTCAGCCTCCGCTCAAATCGTCCCCGACCCAGCAGGCACCAACACGTTTGCTGAAGCCTCAGCATTCAATAAAGCCAGTTATGAAGCCACGTTCGGATCAGGTGGCGCAGGCCTTTATTTCGCATCCCAACTCTTCGCACCCAGTCCGACCGTTAATTCATGGAGTTATGTCACCCAGACGTCCGACCTCGGAGCAGGGGTAAACTTCCTGGCCGGTGGCGGCACGATCAAGACAATCTTCCTCGGTGAATCCGCCGGCTCCGGCAACGACTTCGGTTTCATCAAAGTCGGCGCCAATCTCGGCTCGTCTGCCAGCTATCAGCCGCTTGCCACGAATATCGTGAACACCAACACCCCCGGTGGCACAATTCAGAGCGGATGGGAAACCTACGCCCACTATGGTGCCGGAGAGAAACTTGATTTCTGGCTTAACAACCCCGGTACATTCACCCCCGGCGGAGCGTATTTCGCCTTCTTGGAAAGCGGCGTCGGCTCTGCTTTCGCCGGCGGCGATCCCTATAGCCACGTCAAATTCTCTTGGACCAGCGTGCTGACCGAATACCTCGACGGCACCGGCACGCTTGTTCGCGGCAACGTGGATACCCTCCTGATCGCCTTCGAAGACATGCGTGGACCGGTCCTGCCCGCCGGCGGTGGCCTCCCCACTCTGCCTCCTGGTGATGCTGACTTCACCGATTTCATCGTCGGATTTCAGTTCCTGCCATCCCAACAGAGCCTCGTTCCTGAACCCTCCACCTATGGACTGTTTGGCGCAGCGGGTCTCCTAGCATTGCTCGGCTACCGCCGTTTCAAGGCCTCGGCAAAAGCCAGCGCCTGAACCGTCTCCTACGTTAAAACTCTGCCGCCTGGCCCCCTTAGGGCCAGGCGGCGTTTTCGCGTTCAGGCAATGCACGCGACGTCCCGGCATAAAACGAAATGCCGGACAATTTTGGTCCGTTTCTCATAGGTGAATCGCGAATTCGATCTTCGGATACGAAAACCAAACGGTCCCCGTAGATGCAAATAAATGGCCCCACTGCTCAGGGTTTCCCCTAACCCAATCGCAGGCGTTATCTTACCCGCCAGACACTTGCCAATAGGGTATGCACCCCGGAATCTCGTGATCGTAGAAAATCACTCTGCGTCCTCGGGCGAGCTGCCGGGAAGCGCTCTTCCGAAACTTGCATCACAGTTAATCACCTCATGAAAACCAAGACATCCACCATCATCGCGGCGACCGTCGCCGCTGCTCTGGCCTCTGTTGCCAGCGCCCAAATCACGCCGGATCCCACCGGTACCCACACGTTTGTAGCTCCATCGGCTACCAACGCTGCGCTCTATGCTGCTGCACTCGGTAATTCTGGAGGTCTCGGTCTTTACTACGCCTCTGCTGCCAACATCCCGAGCACGGAAGTAAACACGTGGACCGCCGTCACCCAACCCTCCGATATCTCCCCCACGATCCCATGGCTCGCGGGCGGCGGTACCGTCAAGACGATCTTCTTGGGTGAGTCCGCTGGCTCCCTCAACGATTTCGGCTACATCAAGTCGACCTCCCCGGTCGGTGTCGCTGGCAGCTATGTCGCGCTGGAAACCGATATCAATAACCCAACCACGATCCAAAGCGGCTGGGAAAGCCTCGTGAACTATGGCGCGGGCGAGAAGCTTGATTTCTGGCTCAACAATCCTGGCACCGTCACTCCCTCCATCCCTGGCGGTACCTACTTCTCGTTCTTGCTGAACACCGTCCCATCCCAGTTTGCTGGTGGCGACCCATACACACACGTGAAGTTCAAGTGGGTCTCGGTTGTTACTGAGTACCAGCTTCCTTCCGGTGCTTACACGACCGGCCCAGTCGACACCCTCCTCATTGCCTTCGAAGATCTGCGTGGTACGCCTCTCGCTCCTGGCAGCGGCGCTCCCGTGATTCCTCCTGGTGATGCCGACTACACCGACTTCATCGTCGCCTTCCAGTTCCTCACCACCCAGAACGCTGTTCCAGAGCCATCGACCTACGGTCTGATCGGCGCCGGCGCTCTCCTCGGTCTCGTTGGTTACCGCCGCTTCAAGGCTTCCAAGAAAGCCGCCTAAGCGTTGATTAGCTCTTAAACGAGTTTGGATAACTCTTAAGCCCCCGCTTCACGGCGGGGGCTTTTTTGTGTCCGGATTTCCGAAGCACGATCCCGACTCTATTAAGAAAAGTCCTTCTTGTTATTCAGCGATCGTCAGCGTCATCCCTCACCGCTTGGTCAATCGCCGTAGCAATGAATACAACATTGCCAGTCTCGGCACCACCGCCCCCGCAGCCTTCGCCCGCCGCAAAGGCTCTCCCCAAATCTCCTCCACCTCCACCGCACGTCCCGCAAGAAAATCGATCAGACTCGAGGGCTTGTAAGGCCCCATCGGCCGTGTGTTTGCGATCTGCTGATCAATAAAGCTCAAAGGAATCACATACCCGAGCAAGCCGGCCGCCCCGATAACCTCCTCCATCAGCGCCCGCACTTCGGCCTCCAGCGTGGGTTCGGACAAGATTTCGTCCGTGGTGATGCCGCCCGCCACGATGGACAGCCCGTTAAACGGGACATTCCACACCAGCTTCTTCCAACGAAGCCACGCGAGATCATCTCCGGTCTGGCAACGTACCCCGGCTTGCGCGAACAGATCCGCCACTGCACGCAACCGGTCCGTCACTGGCCGGCCAAATTCACCGAGCGCGAGCGAGCCCGGTTCGATGCACACGATCTCTCCGGCTGCAGTGCGGTTCACGCAGATAAAACATAACCCGCCCATCACACGCCCAGCGCCAAACAGCCGCGCCAGTTCTTCATCAGAGCCAAGCCCGTTTTGCAGCGTAAGAACCGCCGTCTGCTCGTGCAGCAACGGTTCAATGAGTTTTCTAAAATCCCCGTTCGCGGTCGTCTTCAGCGCCACAATCACCAGATCACACGGCCCGATGTCCTGCGGCCGCCCCTCTGCCCGCACATCTTTCAACACAAACTCCTCCGCCGGCGTTTTGACTTTCAATCCGCGCTCGCGAACGGCCGCCAGATCACTGCGCATCAAAAAAGTCACTGCCGCTCCGCTGCGGGACAGCATCGCTCCATAGTAACATCCGAGCGCCCCCGAACCGACGATGGCAATTTTTCCAAAAGCGTTTTCCACGTTCTGCAGCGAAACGTTTCTCCCCGGTCGCTGACAAGCAAAGTGATAACGCGCATGCAGTCAGACCCGCCGGCATGTGCATGAGGCAGCATACCACGGCTCCTCACCAGCAGGCGGCTCGTACGCCGGTTACTTCCGCCGCACGCGCGATTCCCTGGCCGCTTTCAATTTCCTCGGGAAATCCGTGATCGCATGCAACCCGCGGCTCTCCTTGCGCTGGAGCGCACAACTGACCACCAGCCCGGCGACCTCGATCAGGTTTCGCAATTCAAGTAATCGCGGGTCGACCGAGAAATTCCAGTAGTAATCGTGAATCTCACGAGCGAGCGTGGCGATGCGCGTGCTCGCCCGCTCCAGCCGCCTCGTCGTGCGCATGATGCTCACGTAGTCCCACATCGTGCGGCGCAACTCGTCCCAGTTGTGAACGATGACCACGCGCTCATCTTCATTGCCGCCGTGCAAGTCCACCCAGTCCGGAATGCGCACGGACGCCGTCGCGGCTTTGTCCGTGCTACTCAAATACGCAGCCACGGAATCCGCCCCGCGATGAGCCATGACCACGGCCTCCAGCAGCGAGTTGCTCGCGAGCCGGTTCGCACCGTGCAGACCGGTGCAGGCCACTTCCCCGCATGCGTACAATCCCGGCAACTCCGTTTCCGCGGACAAATTCGTCGCGACGCCTCCGCACGTATAGTGCGCCGCCGGCACCACCGGAATCATGTCCTTGCTGATATTGATCCCGAGTTTCTTGCAGGTCTGGTAAATCTGCGGGAAACGCTCGCGCAAAAATGCCTCGTTGCGATGCGTGATATCCAGCCACACGTGCGCCGCGCCCGATTTTTTCATCTCCGCGTCGATCGCGCGCGCCACGATATCACGCGGCGCGAGATCCGCCATTTTATGGTATCCAGGCATGAACGCCTCACCCGCCGCATTCCGCAAAATCGCACCCTCGCCACGCACCGCTTCACTGATGAGAAACCGCGCGCCCGTCGTCGAATAGAGCGCCGTGGGATGGAACTGGATGAACTCCATGTTCCGCACTTCAACACCCGCCCGATAAGCCATCGCAATGCCGTCGCCGGTCGCGATGTCGGGATTCGTGGTATAAAGATAAACCTGTCCCGCTCCGCCCGTGGACAAAATGACCACCTGCGCGTGAAACGTCACCACGCGTCCGTCCCGCACGTCGAGCGCGTATAGACCCGCCACCCGGTTTTTTCCGTCTGGCTTTTTGACCGCGCTCTTCGCCCGGGACTTTTTCCCGCGTCGCCGCTCCGCGGCCAGCTTGTCCGTGGTCACGATATCCACCGCGAACAAATGCTCGAACAATGCGATCCGCGGCTCGCGCCCGATCGCCTTTAACAGCGCCGCCTCGATCGCCTTTCCCGTCATGTCCTTCACGTGCAGGATGCGCCGCTCACTGTGTCCTCCTTCCCGGCCCAAATCATATTCGCCCGACTCATCGCGCGAAAATTTCAGCCCGAGATCGACCAGCTCCTGCACACGCGCAGGACCATCGCGGACGATTTCGCGCACGACCTTTTCATCACAGAGTCCGTCGCCCGCGATCAGGGTGTCGCGCACATGCGATTCCACGTCATCCTCCTGTGAGGTCACCACCGCGATGCCTCCCTGCGCATAGTTGGTGTTGGACTCCGCCTTGGTCTTCTTCGTGAGAATTGCGACCGACCTCCCCTGCTGAGCCACCTTGAGCGCAAAGCTCAGTCCGGCGATGCCACTGCCAACAACAAGGACGTCAAAGTTCCGGGTCATGAGAACCTAAAGTAGTGAGCGGTGGATAATCGGTAGCGAGTAGAAATCCCCTCAGCCCATTTCCCCAGATCAGAGGGATGCCCAGCCGCACGCCCCATCCGACGCAGGCTCGCAGTCGCCAAAATCGGATGCCGCATCCCTTACAGGATGACGTTATCTATCAAACGCGTCTCATCCACCCAGGCCGCAATGCACATTAACGACCGGCCCGGCTCCACTTCACGCATGGGCTCCATCGTCCGGCGATCGACGACCGCGATGTAGATCACGCGCACGCGGCGCTTCTGGGACAAAATATGCGTCGCTTCCGCAATCAACCGGTCTGGCCGCCGCTCGCCTTTGGCGACCATGTCCATAGCGTATTTGAGCGCCTGATAAATCGCCAGGGCCTCGAGCCGCTGGTTATTCCCGAGATACCGGTTGCGCGAGCTCATCGCCAGTCCTTCGGGCTCACGCAATGTCGGCGCCACCACGATCTTCACGCCCAGATGCAGGTCATCGACCATCTTCATCAGCACCGCGACTTGCTGCGCGTCCTTTTGCCCGAAGATCGCCTGATGCGGCCGCACAATATTAAAAAGTTTCGCCACGACCGTCGTCACCCCGCGGAAATGCGTCGGCCTCGTCGAACCTTCGAGCGGTTTCGCCACGAACTCCTCCGTCACGTAGGTCGAGTAGCCCTTCGGGTACATCTCCTCCACCGACGGTGCAAAAACCACATCGGCCCCCGCCTCCTCGCATAACTGAAGGTCCCGCTCCAGCTCCCTAGGATACTTCGCAAAATCCTCGCTGGGACCAAACTGCGTCGGATTCACGAAAATCGAAACGATCACCACGTCGACCAACTCGGCCATCTGCCGGATCAGGCTCAGATGCCCTTCATGCAACGCCCCCATCGTCGGGACGAGGCCGATGACCTGCCCTTTCGAGCGGAATTCTTCGGACACTCGTTGCATCTCAGAAACCGACGTCAGTTTTTGCATGGGATATTTTTGGGGCTGCGGCCTACAAAGCCGGGCTTGAACTAAGGAAACCCCGCCCGCTTATTCAAGCCCTCTACGTCGCCATGATCCGCATCAACGAAAATTACACCAAGCTTAAGGCCTCTTACTTGTTCTCCGACATCGCCAAGCGCGTGACGGCGTTCACCCAGGCCAATCCTGATAAACCCGTGATCCGACTCGGCATCGGTGACGTCACCGAGCCCCTGCCGCAGGTTTGTTTGGACGCCCTCCACGCCGGCACCGATGAACTCAGCAAGCGCGCCACCTTCAAGGGCTACGGCCCCGAGCAAGGCTATGCATTCCTCCGCGAAGCCATCGCCCAGCACGATTACGCCGCCCGCGGCGCCAAAATCGACGCCGATGAAATCTTCGTTTCCGACGGCTCGAAGTGCGATTGCGGCAACATCCAGGAAATTTTCTCCACCGACGTCCGCCTGGCCATCCCCGACCCTGTGTATCCGGTCTACGTGGACACCAACGTCATGGCCGGCCGCACCGGCGCCAACATCGATGGCCGCTACCAAGGCATCACCTATCTCGATAGCACCCCAGCGAACGGCTACGTCCCGGCAATCCCCGCCGTTTCGACCGATCTGATTTATCTCTGCTTCCCCAATAATCCCACCGGCGCGGTCGCCACCAAAGCCCAACTCGCCGCCTGGGTCGCCTATGCAAAGCAGAATAAAGCCATCATCCTTTTCGATTCCGCGTACGAGGCCTACATCCGCAATCCCGAGATCCCGCACTCCATCTATGAGATCGAAGGCGCGCGCGATGTCG
The DNA here is from genome assembly GCA_049840895.1 of Nibricoccus sp. Taxonomy (GTDB): domain Bacteria; phylum Verrucomicrobiota; class Verrucomicrobiia; order Opitutales; family Opitutaceae; genus Nibricoccus. The sequence goes on from JASGJB010000071.1 coordinate 56,072, forward strand.
CGATCGAGTTCCGCAGTTTCTCGAAGACCGCCGGCTTCACTGGCACGCGCTGCGCTTACACGGTCGTGCCCAAATCACTCGTCGCCTACGATGCCGCCGGTAACGCCCATCCGCTTCACGCCCTCTGGAACCGCCGTCACACGACCAAGTTCAACGGTGTCTCCTATCCGGTCCAGAAAGCCGCCGCCGCGATCTACACCGACGAAGGCAAGAAACAGGTCAAAGCCATGACCGACTTCTACCTCGCCAACGCCGCGCTCATCCGCACCGCCGTCCAGAAACTCGGCTTCAGCTGCATCGGCGGCGACAACGCCCCGTACATCTGGGTCAACGCGGGGCGCGATTCGTGGGAGTTTTTCGACCTCCTCCTCAACAAGGCCCAGGTCGTCTGCACACCCGGCGCCGGCTTCGGTAAATGCGGCGAAGGCCACATTCGTATCAGCGCGTTCAACAGCCGTGAAAACGTCGAGAAGGCCCTCGACCGCATCGCCGCCGCGCTGAAGTAAATGCATCCGCTGGCGATCATCGTCCCGGCTTACAAAGCCCGTTTTCTCGGAGAAACGCTGGCCTCGATCGCCAGCCAGACGGACCGCTCTTTCCATTGCTACGTTTTCGACGACGCAAGCCCCGAGCCGCTTGCGGCCGTCGTGGGAAATTTTTCCGGACGGCTGCCGATCACCTACCACCGCTTCGAAGACAACGTCGGCGGGCGCGATCTGGTCGCGCAATGGGAACGCTGCCTTGCCCGCACCACCGAGCCGTGGGCATGGCTCGTTCCCGACGACGACGTCCTCGAGCCCGGCTGCGCCGCGCTGGCCCTTAACGCCATCGCAGCCGCAGGCGATGACGTCACCCTGTTGCGCTTCAGCATCACGACCATCGATCCCGCCGGGGCCACGTTGCAGATGCGCACCGAAAACCCCGCGCACGAAACCGCCCGGACTTTGATGAAGGACTGCCTGCTGGGCCGCCGGCCGTTCACGCTGGGCGAGAATATCTTCCGGCGCAGCGCGCACGCGGCCGTCCAAGGCTACGTACCTTTTGGCGGAGGCAGTGGCTCGGACCTGTCCCTCCTCCTGAAACTCGCCCATTACGGACGCGTCGTGAATCTCACCGGGGCGCGTTTTCGTTTTCGCCATCACGCCGCCGCCATTTCCTCCGGCGCTTCGAAATACCAGCAACTCGCCATCGCCGGCGTTCAGGAGTGCTGTCTTTGGATACACGACTGGAACCGTCAGGCCCGCGTCGCATCCCGCCTCTCGGTGTTTTATTGGTCCCTCCGCTGGTATCACGCCTGTCTGAAACATTGGACCCATGCGCTGAGCGCCGGTGAGCGGGACGCCATCGCCAGTTTCGCCCGCCGGCAGTGGCACCTGCCCCGCTTCGTGCACAACAAACTTCTTTCCGGTCGCACCCAGCGCATATAGCAACGATCGCACCCGGCAAACTCCCCTCCTCCAGCCCAGCCATGCTCACGTCCCTTCGGTCTTGGTTGCGCATTCTGGCCGAATCGGCCGCAGTCGCCATTCTTCCCCTGTTCGTACGTCGCACGTCACGAAGGCAGGCCCGCGTTCTTATTTTCAAGCCGGATCGCCTGGGCGATTTGATCGTGGTCGCACCGCATATCCAAGCGATGATCGGACTTTTCGGCCCGGAAGAAATCGTCCTCGTGGTGACCGATGCAAACCAGGCCGCCGCCCGCCTGCTCTTTCCGCTCTGCGAACTGATCGTGGTGCCGCTTTATCTTCCCCTCACGCGCTGGAAAACCTGGCTGTCCGTCATGCGTTCCATCGCAAGCATCGAAGCGGAACACGCCCTCTTCATCCGGCACTACATGCGCTTTCCCCACACGAAAGCCATGTGGCGCGTAGCCCGCGCGAGAAACAAAATCTGGGTGAAAAAAGCCGCCGGCCACGTCCTCTCGCCCGCCTCCGACACTTGGCTGATGAACGGCCGCGGTCTGATCATTGACACTCCGCCGGCCCCTCGCGAATCAGTCGAAACACACGTCGCCAAGGCGATGCTGGTCGAAGTCTGCGGCGCCGGAGCCCGGCCCGCCCCGCTTGCACGACCCGCATTCAGACAGACGGATACCGCAAATGGCTTCCCGACCCAGGCGATAGTCTTCCCTTTCTCCAATAGCCCGCTTCGCGATCTCCCGGCCGGGATGTCCGCCTCGATCGTCACCCACCTCGTGCAGAAACACGGATTGCGTGTCGCGCTCTGCGGCACTCCCGACCGAAGGTCCGACCTCGATCGCATCGCAACGCTCGCGAAAGAATCCCTCGAGCTCGATCAGCGCGATCGCGCCACCGTGTTCATCCCGTCCAGGTTCGAAACATTCTACCAGGCGATTCTCGATGCCCGCATTGTCATCTCGACCGACACCGGCTCAGCCCACGTCGCGATCGTTCATGATCGACCGATGGTTGGACTGCTTGGCGGAGGCCAGTTTGGCATTTTTGCCCCCTGGTCAGTCAGCGACCGCCAGACTTGGGTTTCCCATTCGCTTCCCTGCTACGGCTGTAACTGGAACTGCAAATTCGAGCGCGCACACTGCGTTACCGACATCCCCCTTCCTGCGATCCACGATGCCATCGACGGCGTTCTTGCGCAGCCCTGACGTCGCGCAACCACAGACTTGTATCACCCCGGCGCGCCCTGACAAAGTTGCCGCTCCACCGTTAATATGTCCGAGCAGACCGAACACTCCACCATTCCTGGCCGCACGAACGATCCACTGGCAAAATTTCCCGCCGAAGTTCGCGATGCCTATGCGCGCTACAAGGCCACGGGTGACGTCGATGCGATCGACATAGTGGTCCTTGCCGGAATCCGCGATTTCATCCCCCGCCACATCGCCCCGCCCGCCAACCAGCCCCTCGCCGAATCAGCCCGGCTCATGGCCGATCTCGGCTACGACTCCCTTGCGATCGCTGAAACGGTTTTCTTCTTCGAAGACCTCTTCGATGTGAAAATCTCCAACAAGGAGATCATGCAGATCAGCACCGTCGGCGAACTCCGGACTTTCGTCCGCACCAAGCTCGCCGCCCACCCCGCGCGCTAAACCTCCCCGCTCCCGCGCGCATGTCTCGCACCGCTGTCATCACCGGTCTCGGCTTCATCACCAGTATCGGCAACGACCGCGCCTCCGTCTCCCGCAGCCTTCGCGAAGGCCTCCACGGGATGACGGCCTTCGACTTCTGCGGAAACCCCAACCTGACCATCAAGGTCGCCGCGCCGGTCCGCGACTTCAACGTCGCTTCGCCCAGCTCGCGCGATTGGTCGTGGCCGTCCCGATACGATATTCCCCGCGAAACCCTCCGCGGTCTCGCACCTCACGGTGTCTATGCGTTCTGCGCTTTGGAACAGGCCCTCGCCGACGCCGGCCTCACGCCCGCTGATCTCGGCGACGGACAAACCGGCCTCTTCTGCGCCTCTGCCGGCTCTGCGTTTCTTCTCCATCACCACCTCGCGCAATCGACTGCCGTCAACTTCGACCGCGGCCACCCGATGGGCGTCGTTTCGTCCATCGCCGGCACGCTCAATTTCAATCTCGCCGCGCACTACCGCATCACCGGCCCTGTCACCGGCTTTGTCTCCGCCTGCGCCTCCTCGACCCACGCGCTCGGCTACGCCCTCGACGAAATCCGCCTCGGCCGCCAGCAGCGCATGATCGTCGTCGGCGCCGAGGAACTCAATGCCGAGACCGTCCTCCCTTTCGCCGCAATGCGCGCCCTCTCAACCAACACCGATCCGGCCAGCGCCTCGCGCCCATTCGACATGGCCCGCGACGGCTTCGTCGGCACCGGCGGCGCCGTCACCTTGATCGCCGAAGAACGCGAAACAGCCCTCCGCCGTGGCGCTCCGATCTACGCCACGCTCGCCGGCTGGGGTCAGGCCTCCGACGGCTACAACGTCGCCGCACCGCGTCCCGACGGCGCCGGCCTTCGCTCGGCAATCCAGCGCGCCCTCGCCGACGCCCAGACCGCCCCCGCTGGAATCGACTACGTCAACGCGCACGCCACCTCCACGCCCGTCGGCGATGCCGCCGAGGCCCTCGCCCTTCGCGAGGTTTTCACGGCAGCCGGAAACCGCCCTGTCGTGAGCAGCACCAAAGGCCTCACCGGGCATGGTCTCTCCATGGCCGGAGCCATGGAAACAGCCTTCTGCGCCCTCGCGATGAAGGAGGCATTCATCCCCGGCAACGCCCACCTTTCCAACATCGATCCGGCCTGCGACGGCCTCAATCTCCCGCGCGAAAGCCTCGCCCGCACCCCCCGCGCCATTTTGAAAAACAGCAGCGGCTTCGGCGGCAGCAACGTCTGCCTCGTCCTGAAATCTTCCGGGAAACCCTGACCCAATCGTTCTCGTTCTCCTCTCTCCGAATCACGTCCCCGCCATGACTCTCCAGCAGCTCGTCAAACCCTCCGTCCTCAAGCAGCCAGTCTACGAGCCCGGCAAACCCATCGAAGACGTCGCTCGCGAACTCGGCCTCGACCCCGCCTCCATCATCAAGCTCGCCTCGAACGAAAACCCCTTCGGCCCTTCCCTTCGCGCCGTCGCAGCCGCCACCAAGGCCCTCGCCCAGGCAGAGCTGTATCCCGATGGCGGATGCTTTGTCCTCCGTGAAAAACTCGCCGCTGCCTACAATCTGAAGCCCGATCAGCTCGTCATCGGCAACGGCTCAAACGAACTCCTTGAGCTGCTCGGCCACGTCCTCCTCGGGCCCGGTGACGAGGTCGTCATGGGCACCCCCGCCTTCATCGTCTATAAACTGGTCGCGCTTCTGTTCGGCGCGAAGCCCGTCGAAGTTCCTCTCGTCAATCACCGCCACGACCTCGACGCACTCCTGAAAGCCGTCACACCCGCGACGAAGCTCGTCTTTCTTCCAAGCCCGAACAACCCGACCGGCACCGCCAATACCGAGGAAGAAATTTCTGCCTTCGTTCGTGCACTGCCGCCGCACGTCGTGTTCGCATACGACGAGGCCTACGCTGAATTCCTCGAGAACCCGCCCGATCTCCGCCCCCTCATCGCCGAAGGCCGCAAGGTCATCTGCCTGCGCACCTTCTCCAAAATCTACGGCCTGGCCTCCCTCCGTGTCGGTTATGGCTACACCAGCCCGGAATTCGCGGGTCTGCTCAACCGCGTGCGCCAGCCTTTTAACGTCAACGCCATCGGCCAGGCCGCAGCCATCGCCGCGCTCGACGACAAAACGTTCGCGACCGAGGTCGCCCGCAAAAATCGCGAGGGTCTCGCGCAACTCGAAGCCGGCTTCAAAAAACTCGGCCTCGAATACGTCCCGAGCGTCGCCAACTTCATCCTCGTCAAAGTCGGCGACGGCGCCCGCGTCTTCGACGCCCTTCAGCGCCGCGGCGTGATTGTCCGCCCGATGAAACCCTACGGCATGCCCGAATGGCTCCGCCTCACCGTAGGCACCCGCGATCAGAACGTCCGGCTTCTCAGCAGTCTCGAAGCCGTCAAATAGCACTCCCCGATCCGGTCTTAGCGCGCCGGATCTTTTCCCGCCAGCGCCCCGCCCAACGCATCAAGCGCCGCCGTCCGCCCGTTCAGGAACAACCAGCGGTCACGTCCAAGCTCATCACGCACACGCGCCAGCAATTGAGGCGACGGCTTGCGCATCGTGAGAAGCTTCCGCACGGCAGCAGGCAGCTCATCCAGACGCCCGGCCTTCAGATCGAGTTCGATCAACTGCGTCAGCGCCGCCTGATTCAGCGGATCATCCTGCACCGCCCGGGCGAGCAATTCCCTCGCTTCGTCCGCCGCGCCGACTTCCGCCAGTCGCCGCGAAACCGAGGCGAGCTGTTCGCTGCGGATATTCGCCTGCCCGAGGAAGTTTTTCATGAACAGGTTCGCCGCCTCATGATCGCCCAGGCCATGCAACGCGATCGCCTGAAGTCCGTTGAACAACGCATAGTGACGCCGGCTCCACTCGGGATTTTCGCGCAGGAGTTCCCGCGCGAGGTCGAGCGCCTCTTGGTATTTCCCAGCGACAATCGACGCCTCCACAGTGATGACCGCCGCGACGTCCCACGGCAAATCGGCGGCCTTGCAGTGCTCGTAAATGCGCCTGGCAAGCGCGACATCGCCATGATTGGCCGCGTACTCCGCGAGCTGCACAAGCGCCGCGCCGTCTTTCCTAAAGTCTTTCATCACCTCCTCCACTTCGCGTTTCGCCGCCTCCGATTCTCCGGCCGCCCCGAGCAAATTTAACAGCGCGATGCGCGGCATAGGCGCATTCGGATTCATCACCTGCCTGAGCAGGTTGAGCCGCCGCGCGTCATCTACCCGGCCCGCTTCGCGATAATACCCCGCCAGAATTCCCGCGACCTCGTCATCGGCAGGAAGCGCCACGCGAAGCTGCTCCAGTTTTATCAAGGCCAGTTCCGGATAGCCGCGCTCCCATTCAATACGCGAGGCCAGTATGCGTCCCTCGCGCGTCTCGCCGAGCTGATAGGACAAAATGAGATCCTCCGCCCGGTCGTAGCTTCCCCGGTACATCAGCGCAGATGCCGCATAGAGCGCAGCGACACGCTTGCGCGCCACCGACGCGGCCGGATCGGCGAGGATCCCGTTGGCCAGGGAGACGACCCGCTCGTCGCTCTGCTGCTGCAGCAAAAACTGCATCATCGCCTGCAGGTAACCGTCGTCGTCCCGATGATAAGAGAGGCCGTCGAAAAGCGTTTCCTCCGCGAGCTCGAAACGGCGCAGCATGCCGTAAAACCTCGCCAGCAATAACCGGCCTTCGCGATTTGCCGGATCTTTCATCAGGCCAACACGCAGATTCAAATAAGCCCCGCGCCACTGCGCCGTCGTGATCATCTCCTTCGCGGTGGCCACATAATGCGCTCCCCGAAGCACGCGGTACTCATCCCACCGCCAAGGCAGTGCAAGGTGCAGATACGTCACCTCTTTCACTCCCTTGTAGTAATGAACATAAATCCACGCCGCGAATGGCAGCGCCAGCACAAGCACAACGAGCAGTGCAACCAGACTCAGGATCAGCCGCCGCCAGTAAACAACCACCTGCACACCTGCCTCCGTACGATTGATGAACACCGGGACAACCCGCTCCCAGCCGCGTGCTTCCCGCACTCGATCGCGTGAAGTTTGTTTCAAGGCGTTGGCATCAACATTTTCCGGGCGCGATGACATGCAAAAGGTTTGGCGAAATTCAGGTAAAAACCGGGGCGGTCAAAGACCAATGCTCGATTCAAATAGATATTGCTCACACTGATAGCGCGAACCTTTCTACCGTAACGCGGTCGGTCCAACGCAAATTTACGCCCATGAAAACACGTGTCGCCCTGCTTTTCCTAGCCCTCAGCATTTCAACCACGCTCAGCCGCGCTGCCGACCCAGTGATTGATGCGCTCGTCGCTCAGATCCAGTCCAATCCTTCCAGCGCCCCCGCCGCCACAGTCCAGGCCGCGACTGCCAATCAAGCCATCGCCTCCGATATTTTCAAAGCCGCTTTCTACGCCGCTCCCGACCAGATTTCCGCAATCCAGGAAGCAGCAATTGCGTCCACGCCTGAGCTCGCCCCCACCGTAGTCGAGCAGGCACTTGCCAAACTGACCGCCGGCCTCAGCCCCGAAGCAGCCGCCAAGGTCGCCGCCGACACCACGGCCTCCGCAATCAAAGCGATTCCGTCCAGCACTCCTGCAGAGGTGAAATCGAAGCTCGTTGCCGCCATCGCCGCCGCCGCCGTCAAAGCGGTCCCCGGTTCTGAAAAAGCCGTCGAGGCAGCCGTGACAAAAGTCTCCCCCGACTCAGCCGAAGCCGCGAAACGCAAAATTCACGACGGCCGCAATTTTCCCACCCAGCGTCCGCCCATCATTGTGAGCCCCTCACGCTAAGGCTGACGCGCTCGCATCACTTTTAGTCAACCGACCATGCACCCTGCCTACATGAAGAACCTTGCCCGCGGATTTGCCGTGCTCGCCTGCCTCGCCTCCACGGCCTCTGCCATCACCCGAGTCGGCGAATCCGCCGAACTTTTCATCACCGGCACCGTCAGCGCGCGTACCGACGACAATATTTTCCTGACCGATCTCGACGAGGTGGATGACACCATCTTCGACATCGCCCCGGGCCTCAAATTGAGCTTCGGCCAGGGCTCGCAAACCACCGGATCGCTCGAAGTCGTCGAAACATTCACCCGCTACCTCGACAACGACAATCTCAACGACGAGCTCCTTTCCGCCGTCTTCGGCAGCTCCTACGACGATTCGAAGCTCAAGCTCGATTTCGACGCCTCCTATCTTCAGCTCAACCAGAGCACTCGCGATGTTCGCGGCACCACGCTCATCCGCCGCGATGTAATCGACGCCAGCCTCGATTCCGAAATCAACGTCTCCGACAAAAGCTCCACCGGTCTCGGCATCAGCTATATCGACACCGACTACGACAGCGCCGCCTACACCGACCTCAAGGAGGTGACGGTTCCGTTTAACTACTACTACGCCATCTCCTCCAAGGTGGATCTGAGCGCCGGCTTGCGCTACCGCCAGTCCACCCTCAGCGGCAACGGCGTGGATTCCAAAGACTACTACTACAACATCGGCGCCCGCAGCCGTGTCACCGAGAAGCTCAGCGGATTCTTCAGCGTTGGTTTCAATCAGCGCAAACCCGAGACCGGCGGTGACGAAACCAGCACCGGCCTCGAGGCTGAGCTGAAGTACAAGGCCACGGAAAAGACCACCATCGGACTTTCCGCCTCCAACGACTACACGACCAGCGCCGAAGGTATCTCGCAGAAAACCTTCACCGTCGCCCCCTCGGTCAGCACTATGTTTTCCGCACAATGGGAAGGATCCGTCGGCTTCACTTACCAGAAACTCGAATATTTCAGCGGCCGCAAAGACGACTACATCGACGGGCGCCTGGGCCTTGCTTATCACATCAACGACCACGCCACCCTCACCGCCAGCTACAACTATCGCTCCAACGATTCCAATCTCTCCTACAAGGACGGCAGCGGACGTCAGCGTGACGGCGGTTTCGACAACAGCATCATCAGCCTCTCGGCCCTCCTCAGCTTCTAATCCTCTTCTCAAGAGGCTCCACCTCTTGACCTGACACGCCGCGCGAAGAACACTCGCGCGGCTTTTCTATGTTCCGACTCCAGATTCTCTTCCGGCCGCTTCTGCTCGCCGGGCTCGTCATTTCCGCTCTTCACGCAGCCGAACCGGCCCCCGCCGTGCCCGCTCAGCCCGCGGCCGACTATTTGCTCCAGCCACAGGACCTCATCCGCGTGCAGGTTTTTCAGGAGCCCGACATGCTCCGCGAAGTCCGCATCTCCCAGGAAGGCACGATCAATCTCCCGCTCATCAACGAGGTCGATCTGCGCAACAAAACCCTTCGCCAGGCCGAGCAGATCATTCGCGAACGCTACGACCGCGACTTCCTCGTCAATCCTCAGATCACTCTCGTGGTCGTTGAATACGCCAAACGCACCGTCAACGTCCTCGGCAACGTCAACACGCCCGGCGCCGTCCCCTTTCCGCAGGAGCAAAAGCTTAATATCATCGACGCCATCACTCGTGCCGGCGGCTTTAACCGCCTCGCCGATCGCAAACACGTCAGACTCACCCGCACTAACTCAGAGGGAAAAACCGAGACCTTCGAAATCAACGCCGACCAGCTCATGAGCAAAGGCTCCTCCGCCGACAAATGGATCCTTCAGGTAGGCGATACCGTTTACGTTCCCGAGCGCGTCCTCTGATCCGCCCATGAATCCCCCCGTTCCTCCGTCCTCTGCAGGCAGCCCCGATCAGTCGCCCGACTCTTCCTATGGTTATGGTGCGTATTCGCAGCCGCCCGACGGCCCTCAGCAGCGTAATTTCCAGGACTATGTGCTGATTCTCCGCGAGCGCATCTGGTACATCCTGGTCGTCTTCCTCGTCATCTTTTCCTCGGTCCTCGTCTACACGCTCACCCAGACAAAGATCTACCAGTCCCGTTCGTTGATCCAGATTCTGCGACGCGACCCCGCGGTCCTCAAGGTGCAGTCCGTCACCGACAACGACGTGCGCTCGCTCGAAGACCTCAACACGATCGTCCAAATTCTCGAGAGCGCGACGATCATCCAGAAAGTTTCCGACCGCCTCACCGGCGAAAAACTCGCGCAATTCATGGCACCCTACCTCAAGGGCGGCAGTGGCGACCCGCTCACGCCGGCCGAGGTTCTTTTCCGCAATCGTCGCATCATTCCCCGGCGCATGAGCCTCGTCATCGAGGTCCAGTACCGCCATCCCGACCGCGTGCTCGCCGCCGACATCACCAACATGTTCGTCGACGAGTTTATCGCCTATAATTCCCGGGTGCGCATCGGCGAATCGATGAAAGCCGTCGACGAGCTTCGCGCGCGCGTCAACGACCAGCGCAAAAAAGTAGAGGACCTCGCCACCCGCCTTCAGACATACCGCGAAACCCACAAAATGGTCTCGCTCGACCAGCGCCGCGACATCGTCACCGAGACGCTGAAGGCTCGAAATATCCTCGTCACCCAGACCAACGCCAAGTTCAAGGACGCGGAAGTCCGCTGGAAACAGATTCAGGAATTCCGCGCCGCGGGACGCGATCTCACCGAACTTTCCTTCATCGCCGTCCAGCCAATCATCGGAGAACTCAAGAAACAGCAGGCCGACCAAAAAATCCTCGTTGCCCAGCTCAGCGAGCGCTACCGCGCAAAACACCCGCGCATGCTTGATGCCACCCGCACACTCGCTCAAATCGATGCCGAGCTCGCCAAAGCCACGGCCGAGGCGGCGTCCATCGTTGAAGGCGATTACCAGTCGGCCCTGCGCAACGCCGAGGAAGCCCGCTCCGGACTTGTTGAACAGGAATCCCAGTCCCTTGGCGTCGACCGCGTCGGTGTCCGCTATGAAGACCTCGATCGTGAGTTGAAAATCGAGGAACTCGTTCTCGAAAACCTCATGGGGCGCATGCGCGAAACTACGATGTCCAGCACGCTCGACACGCAAAACGCCCGTGTGATCGACACCGCCTATCCGTCACAGCCCGAGCAATACGTCAAACCCGTCATCCTGCTCAATTTGGGCCTCGGCCTGATCGGCGGCCTGGGTCTCGGACTCGCCGTGGCCATCTTCGTCGCCTTCATCGACGACCGCGTGAAGAGTTCTTTCGACATCGAGGGACTCATGGGCCTGCACCTGCTCGGCATCGTGCCTCAAGTCCGCAAGATGGCCGCCCACGAAAAAGCCCAGGTCGTCTCCAACCACGCCGACCGGCAGGTTTCCGAAGCGTTTCTTACACTGCACTCCAGCCTCCGCCTGAAAGACACCAGCAAGGCCGCCAAGTGCATCCTCGTCACCAGCACGATTCCCGGTGAGGGCAAATCCTTCACCACGACCAATCTCGCTCTCACCTTCGCCTCTCACGGGGAAAAAGTCGTCGTCATCGATTGCGACCTCCGCCGCCCAAACATCCACAAATCCTTCCGGATTCCCAATCAGCGCGGCGTCATTGATCTGTGCGGAGGGGAGACTCGCGTCGAAGACGTCGTCGTCACCGGTCCCCATCCCAATCTCGATATCATTCCTGCCGGCGGACGCGCCAAAAACCCCACGCATGTGCTCAACAGCGTCGGCTTCGAACAGATGATCGCCGATCTTCGCGCACGCTACGATCGCGTCTTCATCGACACGCCTCCGATCGCCGCTGTCAGCGACGCGTTGATCATCCTTCCTCTCGTCGACGGATCGATCTTCACCGTCTTCTTCAACAAAGTCCGCCGCCGTGCCGCCCAGTACGCCGCCCGCCGCCTGCTGGACTCACACGTGCCTAATTTCGGCGCAGTCCTGAACGGCCTCAACATGAACGTCTCTGGCTACTACTATGGCCAGTACTACGACAAGTCCTACAAGGACTACTATGTCGTCATGTCCAAGAAGGACGACACCAACTCCCCGCTTAAGTAAGCCGGCGAAACGCTCAGCGTTTCGCCGCCGCCCGCGTCAACCGATCGTTGATCGCCAAGGCAAATCCATCAGTTCCTGGCGCCAGCTCCGCGTGGATGCGCCTCCAGTTCCCTTGATCCAAGGCACGCAACTTTCCAAACAGAGTCCGCGCTGCCAGGCGCAGATCACCGCGCTCGGATAACCAGAAGACATTCTTCGCGGCCCTCACTCCCGCCGGCTTGAAAATAAAGACGGCCGCCTCCTCTGCAGGTAACCCAGCCACGTGCTTCGGGCTCAATCGCCGGTGCAGCGTTATAGCCGTCCGCGGGCTGTAGTGTTTCGAAAGCATTCCAGGAGCGAGTTCGCCTGCGCCCGTTCCTTCGACGCGCTTTCCCTCGCGCACTGACTTCGCCGATTTCAGCGCCGCCCCTACAGGGCGTCCCAACACTCGTGCGATCTCTCGCGCAGAAATCGCCCCCGGGCGCAAAACCACCGGCCGCTTCGGATCACGCAAATCCAGGATCGTGGACTCCAGCCCGATCTCCGCATCGCCACCGTCCAGGATGTGCCCGATCTTTCCACCGAGACTGTCGCTCACGTGAGCCGCCGTCGTCGGGCTGATATAACCAAATGGATTCGCGCTCGGCGCCGCCAGTGGCCGGCCACATCGCTTTAACAACTTCAAAAACAACCGGTGCTTCGGCATCCGCACCGCCACACTTGGCCGTCCCGAGGTCACGAGATCCGGCACCACCGCTTTTTTCGGCAACACCATGGTCAACGGCCCCGGCCAGAACGCCCGTGCGATTTTCTCCACTGCATCATTCCTGTCCGCCAATTCATCGAGCTGTGCGACTGCGTGGATATGGACAATCAACGGGTCATTCGCCGGCCGCCCCTTCGCCTTGAAAATCTTCCGGCATGCCGCCGGGTTCAGTGCATCCCCTGCGAGCCCGTAAACCGTCTCCGTTGGCACAGCCACAATTCCGCCGTCGCGGAGCACGCCGGCCAGTCGCGCAAGATTGCGGGCCGTCCCGCGATAGATTCGCGCCTTCTTTGACTTCGCTTCCTTGGACGTGGGCATAAAAAAGGCCGGAGAAAAACTCCGGCCCGAAAAAGTGACTCAGGCTTCCCGCTTACTTGGCGAGCAGCATGTTACGGGACTGCTTGATGGTCTTCGTAACGACGCGCTGCTGCTTGGCGGAGAGACCGGTGTACTTGCGTGGCAAAATCTTGCCGGTATCGGTCACGTAGCGGCTCATCAAGGAGGGATCGGTGAAGGGAAACTCCTCGGGAGTGAGGCTGCGTTGGGTGGTGGTTTCGGTCGTGCTCATTTGAAAAAGGGGATCAGGACAAAAGATCGCCCCACCCGTGTCAACCCGCGATTCCAGACGCGCCGGCCCTGCAAAATACCCTCCCCCGAGTCTCTGATCCCGGCCCGCCAGTAAGGTACTTTGTCTCTCACGTCCTCCGGGCTTGCGGGCTCTTCCCCGACTGCTCATTTCCTAACCACTTCGCATGACCGATCCGCTTGTTGCCCGCCTTAAAATCCTCGTCGTAGAAGCCCTGAAACTCGAAGGGATCACACCTGCGGAAATCGCTGATGACGAACCGCTCATCGGCTCCGGCCTCAATCTGGATTCCATCGACGCTCTCGAACTGGTCGTCCGTCTCGAAAAAGAATTCGGTATCAAGATTAACAACAGCGAGGAGTCCCGCATGGCCCTCGCCAGCATCAAATCCCTCAGCGCCTTTGTTCGCGAGCGGGCCGATCCTGCCCGCCTGCCTTCCTGACGCCGGATCATTTGCGGGATCGAACTCCTTCCGCTTTCGTCCGCCGTGGCTGCCTCTCTTGCCAATACGTCCGCCCGCCTCGCCGCAACCGGCTGCCTCACCCCGTTCGGCGACGCACGCGCCCACTCACGCCGCCCTGCTCTCAGGACGCATCGCGCTTCAACCCACACCGGTGCTGGGCAGAGACGGCGGCGACCTCGTTCCACTCGCGCTCTGCCCCGGCCGTCCGTTCGACGAATCCGCCCCGCCCAACTGGCTCGACTGCCTTCGTCCCCTCGCCGCCACCATTCCTGGAAACGACTGGGGCGGTCCACGCCACCCTGTTTTTGTCACCAGCAGTAATTTCGGCGTCGGCAGCCTCTACGCATTCCGCCGGACCGGCGACACCGCTCACCTCCGTTACGGCACTCCATGCGTCTGCGTGGACTGGCTTCGCGACCAATTCGGCTGGGGACCAAACCTCACGACCTTTTCCCATGCCTGTGTATCCGCACATCTGGGACTGCTTCAGGCCGCGCGCATGCTTCACGCAGGCCTGGCCGACGAAGCGCTCGTCTTCAGCTTCGATTTCCTCAGCCCTTTTGTCGCTGGTGGTTTTCACGCACTGAAAATTCTGAACGCCGGCTTTCCTGCTCCCTACCAGGATCGGCCGTCCGGATCCATCGGACTCGGTGACGGCGCCGGTTTCGCCGTCCTCACCCGCGATCACGGCGACTTTGCGATCCTCGGCCAGAGTCTGCACAACGAGATGCACCACTTCACGGCCAACCAGGCCGACGGCGCCGGTTTTGAGGCCTGCCTCTCCGGCCTCGCCCCCCTCGCCCGCAACCGCCGGCTCTGGATCAAAGGCCACGGCACCGGCACCCTCGATGCCGGACGCCTCGAAGCCGCCGCCCTCGCAAAACAATTTCCCGACGCCCCGCTCGTCTCCTGGAAAGGCAGCCTCGGCCACACCCTCGGCAGCTGTGGAATCGTCGAACTCTCCCTGGCCGTCGAATCGCTCCGCACCGGCCACACCCCGGGCACCGTCGGAGCTTCCGCTCCCGGCTTCAGCCAAAACGTTTCCTTCTCCGGTTTCGACAATGCTGATTTCGAAACCGTCCTTTGCGCGAGCAATGCCTTCGGCGGAGCCCACGCCGCCCTCCTGCTCGCCAAATCATCCACCCTCAACGAGCCAGCACACGCCCCCGCCGCGTCTCCTTCCAGTTTCGAATCGGCCAAACGTCCAACTCCGGCCACGTGCGATCTCTTCATCCAAGCCCTTCGTACAGACGACGCCGGCGCCGAAGAGCCCGCCGCTACTCGCGAGCGCCTCAAAGAAATTTTCCCAAAGCTTTCGAGCCGCCGCATGACCCAACTCGGCCTTGTCGTCGGCGGCACCTTGCTCCCGCTCGCCCCGGCCGAGACCGATGCTCTCGTCTACGCCTCCGAATACGCCGAGACCCGCGCCTTGGAAGGCTATCTCGACAGCTTCCCCTCCGCGAGCCCGACGCTTTTCCAAACGTCGATCCACCCCAGCGCTGTTCAGCAAGCACTTATCGGCCGCCAGCAACCTGTCCGGGAATTTCTTCCCGTCACGGGCCGCGATCGTCTCGCCGTCCTCGCACTGCAAAGCGCCTGGCTCTCGGGCGCCCCGCGCATGCTTCTTTGCGGCGGCGAAGAGCGCGGCACCTGGTTTCTCAACAACCGCAACGCCAGCGACCGCACCTTCGGCTTCACGCTCGCTCTCACCCGTGAGGCGACTCCGGATACAATCGGTCGTATCAGGCTCACGCCCGCGCTTCCCGCCAACGGGCCTGGCGCCATCAATCCCTCCACGAGCGATCCCGCCGCACTCTCGCTCGTTGATTTCTTCGACGCCCTGCACCAACGCCGCCCGCTCGATCTCAACGCCGCGCCCGGCACACGCCTCGTCCTCGCATGGTCATGAGTGCGTCCTCAGAGAGCATCCCCCCCACCTCCCGCGCGAAATCAGCCACGCCACCGCGCAACCCCGGCCCGAGCTGGGGCTACCGCTTCATCTGTTTCCTCGATCGAATTCTTCCCGAGTTTATCTACCGCCCGCTTCGCGCCGCCGGCACCTGGGTGTCCGTCGCCGTGATGCCAGTACAACGTCGCCACTCCCGCGCCTACCTCCGCGTCGTCCTCGCTCGTGAACCGCGTCTCGTCGAAGTCTTCCGTCACTTTTTCGCCTTCGAGGAATCGCTTGTCACCAAACTCCGCGCCGCCAGCGGCCGACTCCCGCGCACCGTCCTCGCTCCAGGTTCCGAACACTTCAAAACCTTCGTCAACTCCGGCCGCCACGCCTTTCTCGGCACTTTCCACGTCGGACACTCCGACTTGCTCGGCTTCCTTCTCGGCCCGGCGGAAAATCACCGCGTCTTCATGATCCGCCAGCGCGTCGGCAACTCACACGACACCGAGAAACTCGGCGCACTCTTCGGTAAGTGGATAAAATTCATCTGGGTCAACGAGCCCGAAAATCTTCTCTTCGCCATCAAGGACGCCGTCGGCTCCGGCGGTTCCGTCGCCCTCAAATGCGACCGCCTCGAATTCAGCACCAAGACCGATGCCTTCGAATTTCTCGGTGCCCGCCGCTCCTTTCCTTTCACGATCTATTATCTCGCACTCATCTTCGATCTGCCCGTTCTCCTCACACTCGGCCTGCCGGGCAAATCCAAGGAAACCGTGATCCACAGCTCACCGCGTTGGGAACCAGACAAATCCCTCTCCCGCGCCGCCAACCTCGAACGCGCCCACAGTCATTTCCAGGATTTTCTCCGCATGCTCGAAGCGCAACTACGCCTCAACCCTTACCTCTGGTTTAACTTCCTCGAACTCAATCCACCCGCCGCCACCGCTCCGGCAACCGCGACTTCCCCGTCCGTCCGGCTTTCGTCCACCTGCTGATCATGGGACGAATCCGCTACTGTCTTCTGGCTGTCGCTTATTACCTGCCCTGGGTCTGGTTCGCCCTCGGCGGCATCGTCATCAACGTCGTCTGCACCCTGCTCCTGCTCGTTCCGAATCGCCGGCGCCTCGGCCGCGGCACACGCCTGGCCGTCAAACGCCTGTTCATCTTCTGGCGTCAGTGGTGCCACGCCACGCATATCTTCCGCGTCACCTGGCGCGGCTTCGAAAACGTCGAGCTTTCCAGCGGCACCGTCTACGTCGCCAATCACCCGTCGCTCGTCGACGCCCAGGTCCTCATCTCCGCTCTTCCCGACGCCATCTGCATTTTCAAACCCGCCCTTCTCCGCAATCCCGCCATCGGCCCTGCCGCCATCATGGCCGGTTATGCCTCCGGCGGCGACGGCCTCGACGCCATTCGCGATGCAGCCCAAAAAATCACCGAGGGCCGTTCACTCGTGGTTTTCCCCGAGGGGACCCGCACCGGTCCGGGCCAGCGCCTCGGTCCGCTCAAACCCGGCTTCGCCCTGATCGCCCGCCGCGCAAACGCGCCGATCCGTTTGATCACCATTCAGGTCAGCCGCCACCTCACCACGCGCGGCCGGGCCTGGTGGAAACTTCCCGAGCTCCCGACTTGGATGATCGTCACTCTGGGCGAGCTCATCCCCGCCGACACCACAATGTCTTGCGCCGAAGTCACCGCCTACGTGGAGAAAAAGCTCACCGAGTCCGCCACCCCCGTCGCGCCTTTGTCCTAAGGTGGAGCGCACACTTCGAGCGGGCTGTTCATCATCGCCCGCGTTCCGCTAAAAAAACTGTAGCCGCCCGCATTCGTCATCACCCTCGTTCTCCCTTCGCCTCCATCCATTGGTCACTGGTCATTGCGTCATGGGTCATTTCCCTTCGCCCTCTCCCGAGTTCGTGCCCACCGTCTCCACCACGCACCTTCTGCTCATCCCGAGCTACAACACCGGCCCCCGACTCCTCGCGACGGTGCAGGAGGCGCTCGCGCACTGGCAGCCAGTCTGGATCGTCGTGGATGCGTCGACCGACGCCAGCCACGAACCTGTAGTTGAACTCGCCCGCCACAACCCCCAGCTCCGCGTCATCGTCCGCCCCACCAACGGCGGCAAAGGCGCCGCGGTCCTCACCGGAGCCGAAGCCGCCCTTGCCGCGGGTTTCACCCACGCTCTGATCATGGACGCCGACGGCCAGCACCCGGCCGATCGCATCGCCGATTTCATGGCCGCCTCCGCTGCGCATCCCGGTGCTCTCGTCCTCGGCAAACCCGTCTTCGGCCCCGAAGCCCCGCAGCTCCGCCTTCAAGGTCGCAAACTTTCCATTGGCATGGTCCGCCTCGAACTCCTCGGCTCCGGCATCGACGATCCGCTCTTTGGTTTTCGCGTTTACCCGCTTGGCCCACTCATTGCCGCGCTCCGCTCGACTCGCTTCGCCCGCCGCTACGATTTCGATCCCGAGGCTGCAGTCCGCATGGTCTGGGCCGGCACGCCGACGCTAAACATCCCCGCCACCTGCCGCTACCTCGCAAAATCCGACGGCGGCATTTCGCATTTCCACTACCTGCGCGACAATCTCCGCATGGTCTGGCTCCACACCCGCCTTGTCACGCAACTCCTCCTCTTCCGCTGGCCCGCCGCCCTCCGCCATCAAAAACGCCGCCGCCAGTCCTAAGGTGAGCGCGCACTCCAACCGCGCGTTCATCAGCTAACATTAAAAATCTTCGAGCCTTCCTTTCCGATAATTGGTCAATGGTCACTGGTCATTCTTCCGACACCGTCATGTTCCTCCGCCTCCTCTCTCTTTTCACCCTTCACCTTTCACTCTTCACTCTTCGCCTCCCCGCCGCCGACGTCGCCGAGCTGATGATCCCGGCCAACCGCATCGTCGTCGGCGAAAACGACGCCGCCTGGCGCGAACTCTCCGCAACCCTCGCCGCCAACGGCAATGTCACGGGCCCCTTCACGGAGAATCGCTACCTTCCCTTCAAAAAAATCCCCGTCGTCTTCACCGGCGACATGCGCCTCTCGCCTGAACACGGCCTCAGCCTCGCCTACACAAAACCCGAGAGTCAGCTCATGATCGTCGACGCGAAGGGCGTCCTCCTGCGCGACGGGCGCGGCCGCCAGCGCGAACTCCCCAACGACCCGCGCGCCCAGGCCGCCACGACCGCGCTCCTTCACGTCATGCGGTTCGATTTCCCGGAGCTCTCGAAAAACTTCGAAGTCTTCGGCCTGCGCAATGGCGACGACTGGCAGCTCGTGTTTGACCCGCGCCCCGGCGAGCTGGCGAACGTGCTCAACCGCCTTGTCGTCACCGGCCGCGGAGCCGCCGTGAAAAAACTGGAGATGCGCAAATCCGCCCTCCAAGGGATCGAGATCCTCATCGGCGACGTCCGCACGCACGTCGAATTCACTCCGGAAGAAATCGAAAAAATCCTTCCGCTGATCACCGCAAATCGACGGGCAATTCCACCCCTCTGCCCCGGCTGCTTCCCTTCTCAAAAAAATCTCTTTCATCATTAGCGCCCATTGGCCTCCATTGGCGGCTTCCCTAACGCAATGGAGCCTCCCCGTCAGAAACGCCTCGCGCGCCTCGCGCTTTTTCTCTTCGCCACGCTTGGTGCGCTCTGGCTCGCGCACCTCGACTACTCGGCGAAAATCTCCACCAACGTCATCGACCTGATCCCGGTCGATGAGCGCGCCCCCGAGCTTTCCCTTGTTCGCGACCTGACCGACCAGCAGCAGGCACGCGTCCTCCTCCTCGCGCTCAACACGCCAGACTCAGCCACCCCGCCCACGGAAGCGGCGCAGATATTTGCCGCCGCCCTCAAAGCCTCTCCAGCCGTATCGGATGCTCTCGTACTCGGAGACTCGTCATCGCGTGACGCCCTCGGCCGCTTCATATTTACCCGACGTTTCGACCTTCTGCTGCCCACCTGGCTCGATGAACAAAGCCGCATCTTCGCCGCCACCGGCCAGCCCTCCTTCGAATTTTCCCACTGGCTGGCCGAAAGAACCGCCGTCGGACTGGATCAATTTCTCGCCCGGCCCGAGAGCATCGTCTTTCAAGACCTCATCCCGCAAGATCCGCTCCTGCTTGTCCCCTCCCTCATCGGAAAAATCGAGGGCATAGCGGGATCTCAAGCGTCCGGTCCTACGAACGGGCCCGCGCTCATCTGGGCCGTCGTCAAAGACTCTCCTTTCAGCGAGGCCGGGCAGGATCCTGTCTTTGCCGCGATCGACCACGCTTTCGCGGACGCAAAAAAAATCACGCCCGCCCTCCAGCTCCGCTGGACCGGCATCAACCGCTTCGCCGCCGAGAGCAAAAATCGCATCAAGGCGGAGATGTCCTGGCTCAACACCGCCTCGCTGCTCGGTGTGCTTGCCATCGCATGCCTCTTCGTCCGCCGCCTCTGGAAAATCGTCCATCTCGTCCCGGTGGTCGCCCTCTCCATCCTCGGCGGCTGGGTCGTCACCACGATGGCGTTCGAACGCGTCCACATCCTCGTCTTCGTCATCGGCTCCCTGCTCGCCGGCGTCGCCATCGACTACGGTTTCTACCTCTACATGCAGCCGGCGCTCCGCCCCAGACGAACCCTACCGCGAAAAACTTCGGCGTCTCCTCAAGCCCCTCCTCACCAGCTGCCTCACCACCGTCATCGGCTTTTCACTGCTATTCTGGTCGGATCTCCCGCTCGTCCAGCAACTCGGGGTCTTTGTCAGCGCCGGCCTCGTCAGTGCATTGCTCGTCGCGATTCTCTATTTCGCGCAACTCGACCGGGCCTTTCTGGAAACGCGCGCGTTCGCCATCCCCTCCGTCGTCCGTTCACGCCGCTTCATCCTTCCTCTTTTCGTTCTGGCCGCCCTCGTCGCCATCCTCGGTCCCTGGCGGCTCAGCTGGCGCGACGACATCCGGCAACTCGAAATACCCATCGCCGCGCTTCGCGAAAATGACGGCGAGGTACGCCGCCTCTTCGGAGATCTCACCGATCGAACGGCCTATCTCACACGCGGCGACACGCCGGCCGCGGCGCGCACCGCTCTCGACCGCTTCACCGTCTGGCATGACGCCCAATTTCCCGCCGCCCCCGCCGCCAGCGCCGGATTTTTGATTCCCACGGAAACTAACTGGAACGCCCGTCCCGCACACCTCGCTGCACTCGCTAACTTTCCCACCGACCTCCGCGCCGCTCTCGAAAAACACGGCTACACCGCCGACGCATTCACCCCTTTCTTTGAAACCTGGTCCACCCTCACCTCCTATCCCGCATCACTTCATCCTTCCCCCTCACCCTTCACTCTTCCTACGCCACGCTCTTTGACGACGTCCGCAGTCAGCTCACCGGCCCGCTCAGCCTGCTCTTCCACCTCGATCCTCACGGCGGCCCCAGCTGGTTTCTCACCCTCGCTGACCATCCGCCAGGCGCCACCCCGCCCGCCGGTTTCAACACCTTCAGCGTCGCCCAGCTGGAATCCCTCAACTCGCTTTTCGCACGCTATCGCGCCGACACCGCGCGGCTCAGCGGCATCGGCCTCGCACTGATTGGCGCCAGCGTGTTTGTCATCTACGGCATCAAGCGTGGCGTGCGCATCTTCATGATTCCCGCCGGCTCGTGCTTCTTCGCCCTCGGGCTGCTCGGACTCTGCGGACAAACACTCAATATCTTCCACCTCCTGGCCGCCTTCCTTGGCGTGTGCCTGAGCCACAACTACGCGATTTTCTCCGCTGAAAACGTCAATCGCCATGAACCGCCGCCTCCCTCGATCCGGCTCTCCGCGCTCTGCACCGCCATTTCATTCGGAGTGCTCGCCTTCAGCAAAATACCCGTGGTCTCCGCACTGGGCATCACCGTCAGCCTGATCGTCATCACCGCACTCCTCATGGTCGAACTTGAACCCTTGAGCCGCCCCCCTGCCAGCCGCTCCTGATTCAACCACCTTCATTCTGCTTTTCAGTCACTCCCCAAATTTCCGGTCTCCCACATTTGTCGGACTCCAAAAAACAATCTCCCGCCACCCTCCTCAGCACCTGGCAGTCGCTTGTCGCCGCCACGCCCGACACCCGCGCACTGATCGATGCCGCCTCTGGAGAAATTTTTTCCCGCGCCAATATCCAGAGTCGCGTCAACGCGCTCGCAGCCTCCCTGGGTGAAGCCGCGCACTCCGGGCGCGCTTTCCGGCGCCTGGGTCGTTTTCTCCCGCCCAAATGGGCCCGACTGGCTCGCCGCCTTTCTCGCGCTTCTTCAGCTCGGCGCCGTCCCCGTTCCACTCGATCCCAGTGAATCGCCCGACGCTCAACGCGCTCTCGCCGCTGCCACACGCGCCCACTTCCTTCTCACGCCTGACAACCAGCTCACACCTGTCACGACATCCGCGTTCCGCCCGGGAGCTGCGCTGATCAAACTCACCTCAGGGAGCACCGGCACTCCCCCGCGCCCTCGCCTTCACCCACGCGCAAATGCTCACCGACGGCCGCAACGTCTGCGCGTCGATGGATATCCGCCCCGACGATCTGAACCTCGGCCTGATCCCCTTCGGACACTCCTACGGACTGGGCAATCTCGTCGTCCCGCTCATCGCCCAAGGCACCGCGATCCTCATTCCCTCGGCTCCGCTTCACCACGCCATCGCCGCCGACTGCGCCCGCTGGCAACCCACGGTTTTCCCCGCCGTCCCTGCGATTCTCCGCATCCTCTCCCTCACGGACGTGCCCGCCGAAGCACTACGCAGCCTGCGCGCCGTCATTTCCGCCGGCTCGGCCCTCCCGCCGGAAACCGCCCGGGCCTTCTTCGATAAATTCGGCCGGCACATTCACGGCTTCTATGGCTCCAGTGAAACCGGCGGCATCGCCTATGATCGCACCGGCGCCGCCACGCTCGAAGGCCGCAGCGTCGGCACGCCTCTCGACGGTGTTACCGTGAGCATCAACTCCAAGCGACGCCTTCGCGTCACAAGCGCCGCCGTCTTCACCAAAAACAACCGGCATCGCTCCCCCAATGGGCTGGGCTCGCACATGCCAGCCGATCTCGCCGAACTAAACAAACGCGGCGAACTCGTCCTCCTCGGCCGCACCGGCCGCGTGATCAAAATCGCATCGCGCCGTCTCGACCTCACCGCACTCGAACTTGAGCTGAAAAAAATCCCCGGCATCCGCGACGCCCATGCCGTCCCTCATCCCGACCGCCCCGACGAACTCGCAGCCGTTCTCGCCGCTTACCTTCCCCCTCCCGAAGCCCGCGCCTTGCTCCACCGCGTTCTCGCTCCGTGGAAAGTTCCCAAACGCCTCGTTCTCCTCCCCGAGTTTCCACTCACGGATCGCGGCAAACCAGACACCAAAGCCCTCCGCGCCCTTCTCCGTTCCTGATATTCCGGACGCTTTCTTCGCGCCAGACCTCGGCGCCTTAGCGTCTTTGCGATTCAACTGACAATCATCCGCGTTCGCCGCCTGCATTACTCACAAGCGTCGCCTCGATCTCGATATCCAGCTCCGCGCGGCAGATGTCACTCCGCAGCCAGCAGACGCGGTCACCTGGAAAAACGAGCGCGCCTTCCAGCGCCGCCTTTGCCTGCGCCAGATCCACTTCGCGCCGCAAATAGACTTGAAGGATCACGTCCACCCGCCCGCTCCCGCCAGGTCCGCGTTGCGCCCGAGATTATCACCCACGCCGCTCGCCCGTGAAATCAGCCGCAGATTATCCAAGGTGCCCTCAATCTGCTCGCGCAACGATCCCACGCCCACCGTGACATGTCCTTTGATCGATGCCGTGCCGGAAACAAACACCCACGTCCGTCCGCCTTCCTCCACCACCGATGCCCGCGAAAACTCGGCGGACGCGGCCCGTGCTCCGGTGGATAAAGATAGGCCGGCACCTGGTCGGGATTTTCCACGTGCTGCGGCGATGACTCGCCCGCTGCGAAAACCACCTCGAGCGTCCGCCCATCGCTGCCCACGGCCGACGCCGCCGGAAGCTGCTGTTCAAATCCCGCACCGAACGCCGCCTCGAACGCCAGCGACCGCCCTTTGCAAAACGAGCGATAGTGCTCCAGCCCGTTCGTGTGGTCGTTGATCCGCGGCACGTAGTTCCACATCCGGTACAGGTGCCGCCGTCCAAACAACGTCCCCAGCACCCCGCTCGTACAAACGTCGCGCATCCGCCTCCACGGTTTCTTCGGAAAATTTCTCGCGCGCATGCCCCGACCAGCAGCCCGCCGGACCGGTACAGAGCCACACCCGAAATCGACGCCAGCGGCTCCAGCCCCTTGAAAATCGTCTCGCGCGGCATGCCGGCCAGACACGGGCAGTTCGATGCCGACGTCCGGGCCCTGGCACCTTCGCCGCGCTCCCGCCGGGCCAAATACCACGCCCAAATCCACCGGTATCGGTTCAGTCGCCGCCATTATCGGAACA
Source organism: Nibricoccus sp. (assembly GCA_049840895.1). Lineage (GTDB taxonomy): Bacteria > Verrucomicrobiota > Verrucomicrobiia > Opitutales > Opitutaceae > Nibricoccus. The sequence continues at coordinate 80,152 of JASGJB010000071.1, forward strand.
GTCTCCCGGGGCACGGAACTGGCTTTGGCCGGCATGATTACGGTCTGCGAGGTTTCCACGATGTCGATTGATCGTCCGCACAAAAGAACCAAGCCCCCGCCGTCTCAAGTGATAAACTCTGGGCCCAAAACCGCCCCTAATGCGCCTCCCTTATCCACAAGGCGCCCATTTTACGTAGGTAAACACCGCGGCACAGATGCCAGAATCCGGCATCCTCCGCTCTTGCACGCGCCACTTACGCCACCCACGTTCGCGCCGTCGCAAATTGATTCTTAGCGCGGAAACATCGATCGCAGCAAAAAACCGAGTGGTGATTTAAAACTCAATGCACAGGAAACGGCAGGAAAAATCTGCAGCGGAAAAGACGTGAACATGACTAGTAAGCTCTACGGGTGTTATTCAGGTACTCGTGTTTCCCTATTAACCACAATA
>JASGJB010000072.1:0-17821 GCA_049840895.1 Nibricoccus sp.
ACGTATTGCTAAGGTTAATAGGGAAACACGATAGAATCCGAACAGCACCTGCATCCTCGATGGTCACTAGCATGTAGCCGAAGAAATCCAGATGGAAGAGACCAAGGTGTGGGGCGAACGATAGTGACGTGTTAATCGACTGTCGTTGGTTCGGAAGGTTCATCGCGAACCTGCGCGACACGTCCGAGTGTTCCAGTGCCGGTTGAGTTTACGAGCACGTCTCCCAGCTGAATGAAGCGCTCCGAGCTAAATGACTTCGCGTTTGCATTATGGCGACGTGCCGGTTTCGTAGCTGATGGGCGTGGTTTCGAACACATTTTTGATTCAAGACGCATACTCCACCGAACTCCGAGGTTCTTGGGTGATATGCCGCGATTGAGGAACGCACAGACTTCTTCGAGTTCTTCTTGGTCTGCCATCCGGAATTTTTCTCACGCGGAAGCGCGGAGTTGGAAGTGGATTTTCTCTGCTAACTCCGCGTTTCCGTGTGAGCCGAATTTTTCGCCACCGTTTTCATAGCAGCGCTTTAATGCTCGCGAGGACTTCGGAGGTCTCGGTGTCGAGCGATGTGATTTCTTCGATAATCGCTTGAGGACTGCGATGAGCGACGGTTTCTCCGCCGTTCGGGTTTTTCACCGAAAGGTCGGCTGTGTCGGCGTCGATGGCGGAGGCGTCGACGCTCCAGCTCTTGGGGCTGTCGGCGAAAGTTTTTTGGAGGGCGATGAAGTCGGCGAGGTCGGCGTCGTTGAGCGGGTTGGTTTTGCCGAGGTTGCGGCCGGGATCGAGTTGGCAAACCAGGTTTTTCGCGTCTTCGTGCCTTTCTCGAAGAAGAGGACGATCGTTTTGACGCCCGCGCCCTGGAAGGTGCCGGCGGGGCAGTCGAGGACGGTGTGGAGGTTGCAGGTCTCGAGGAGGTGTTTGCGGAGGGCGACGGAGGCGTTGTCGGTGTTGGAGAGGAAGGTGTTCTTGATGACGATGGCGCCGCGGCCGCCGGCGCTTGAGGATCTTGATGAAGTGCTGGAGGAAGAGGAAGGCGGTCTCGGAGGTGCGGATGGGGAAGTTTTGCTGCACCTCGGCGCGCTCTTTGCCGCCGAAGGGCGGGTTGGCGAGGACGATGTCGTGGCGGTCGCGGTCCTGGATGTCGGCGAGGTTTTCGGCGAGGGTGTTGGTGTGGACGATGTCGGGCGCCTCGATGCCGTGGAGGATGAGGTTCATGACGCCGATGACGTAGGCGAGGGACTTCTTTTCCTTCCCGAAGAAGGTGGCGGTCTGGAGCGTGTCGAGGTCGCGCGTGGTGAGTTTTTTCGATGCCTTCAGGTAGTCGTGGGCTTCGCAGAGGAACCCGGCGGAGCCGCAGGCGCCGTCGTAGATCGTCTCGCCGATTTTCGGGGCGGTGACGGCGATCATGGCGCGGATGAGGGGGCGCGGGGTGTAGTATTCGCCGCCGTTGCGACCGGCGTTGCCCATGTTTTTGATCTTGGCCTCGTAGAGGTGGGAGAGCTCGTGCTTCTCGGTCTGGGAGCGGAAGCGGAGGGCGTCGATCTGGTCGATGATCTCGCGGAGGTTATAGCCGCTGGTGATCTTGTTTTTAATTTCGCCGAAGATCTCGCCGATCTTGTACTCGAGCGTGCGGGGCGAGGCGGCCTTGGCCTTGAAGCCGTGGAGGTGGGGAAAGAGCTTGGTGTTGACGAAGTCGATCAGATCGGGGCCGCTGAGGGCTTTGTTGTGATCGAGGGAGCCGTCGGCTTTCTTGGGCGCGGCCCAGGTTTCCCAGCGGAAGGGCGTGGAGAGGAGCCAGGTGTATTTCTTGCCGGAGAGCGCGGCGGTATCGGCGCGGTCCTGTTCGAGTCCGTCGAGGTATTTGAGGAAGAGGAGCCAGGACGTCTGCTCGGTGTAATCGAGCTCGGTGGTGCAGCCGGATTCCTTGCGGAGGACGTCGTCGATGTTGCGGAAGGCTTGTTCGAACATGAAAGCGGGGAGAGGCGAGAGTGGTGGGGGAGGAGCGCGGAGGTGAAGCCGGAAGTGGAGGGACGGGCAGAATGATTGAGGAGATTTGGGGAAATAAAAAACCGCGCCTGGGTGGGCGCGGTTTGAAGTGTTGGGCGAAGTGTTTCGCGGATCGGCTTAGTCGGACTTGCTGGATTTGCGGTCCTTCTGGCGCATGGCGTTGTTCAGGATGCGCTTTCTCAGGCGGAGGCTCTTGGGCGTGACTTCGAGGAGTTCGTCGGCGGCGATGTACTCGATCGAGCGTTCGAGGGAGAGCTTCGTCGCGGGGGTGAGGCCGGCGGCGACGCCTTCGCCTTGGGAGCGGAAGTTGGTGAGCTTCTTTTCGCGGACGGCGTTGCAGGCGATGTCTTCGTTGCGAGGATTTTCGCCGACGATCATACCTTCGTAAACCTGTTCGCCGGGGCTGACGAAGAGCTTGCCGCGTTCCTGCACCATGAGGAGGGCGTAGGTGGTGGTTTCGCCGGCTTCGGTCGCGATGAGCGTGCCAGTGATGCGGGTGAGAACTTCGCCGGCGTATGGGCCGTATTCCTTAAACAGGTGGCTTGTGATGCCGCGGCCGCTGGTGGCGTTGATCACGTCGATTTCGAGGCCGATGAGGCCGCGGGTCGTGATGCTGGCTTCGATCATCGTGGAGTGCGCGAGCTTCTCCATGTTGGTCAGCTGGCCTTTGCGGTTGGCGAGGTTCTGCATGACAGAACCGACGCACTCGTCCGGAACTTCGACCCAGACGGTTTCGTAGGGCTCCTGGCGCTCGCCGTTCGGGCCCTTCTTTTCGATCACGGTCGGGCGGGAGACGAGGAGTTCGTAGCCTTCGCGGCGCATCGTTTCGACGAGGACGGCGACCTGCATGGCGCCGCGTGCTTTGACGTTGAATACGCCGGCGCGGTCGGAGTCTTCGATGTAGATCGAAACGTTGGTCTTGAGCTCGCGCATGAGGCGTTCGCGGATCTGGCGCGAGGTGACGAGCTTGCCTTCCTGGCCGACGAGCGGGCCGTCGTTGACCGAGAACTGCATCTCGAGCGTGGGCGGATCGATCTGGGTGAAGGGGAGGGCGTGGGCGTCTTCGTTGACGGCGAGGGTGTCGCCGATGTCGACGTCTTCAAAGCCGGCGAGGCCGACGATGTTGCCGGCGAAAGCGGTTTCGACTTCGCGCTGACCGAGGCCGGTGAATTCGAAAATCTTGGTGATCTTGGCGCGGACTTTTTTGCCACCTTCGGCGTGGCGGACGACGAAGACAGGGTCGCCGACCTTGACGGTGCCGCCGAGGACTTTGCCGACGGCGATACGGCCGACGTAGTCGGACCAGTCGATGTTCGACACGAGCATGTGGAACGGGTCGTCGGGCTTGGCGAAGGGCGGCGGGACGTGGTCGATGATGGTCTGGAAGAGAGGGGTCATGTCCTTCTTCTCGTCGCCGAGCTTGTACATCATGTAGCCGTCGCGGCCGGAGCCGTAGACGACGGGGGCGTCGAACTGTTCTTCGGTCGCGTTGAGCTCCATGAGGAGTTCGAGGACCTTGTCGTACATCTTGGCGGGGTCGGCGTTGTCGCGGTCGATCTTGTTGATGACGATGACGACCTTGAGGCCGTGGGCGAGGGCCTTGCGGAGCACGAAGCGGGTCTGGGCCTGGGGACCGTCGTAGGCATCGATGACGAGGAGAACGCCGTCGACCATGCGAAGGGCGCGTTCGACTTCGCCGCCGAAGTCGGCGTGGCCGGGGGTGTCGAGGATGTTGACGATCTTGCCCTTCCAGTGGACGGAGGTGTTCTTGGCCTTGATCGTGATGCCCTTTTCCTTTTCGAGGTCCATGGAGTCCATGGCGCGGACTTCGACGGCCTGATTGGCGCGGTAGACGCCGCCTTCTTTGAGGAGCTGGTCGACGAGGGTGGTTTTACCGTGGTCGACGTGAGCGATGATGGCGATGTTGCGGATGTTCTGATTCATAGCGCGGAGGGCGTTCGGATCTTTGGAAAAGGTCAGAACGTGCGGAGGGCGCTAGTCGTTGGCAAGGACTAAGGCGGGGAGAAACCAGAACGTGACGGGAGGAAGGCGGACGGGGTGTCTCGCGAAGGGATGGGAGGGGGCGAAGGGGGAGGCCGGAGGGGGCGGATTTAACCGCGGGGAACGGAGGACGCGGAGAGGACGGAATTTTGGACAGGATTAACGGGATTTACAGGATTGGGGCGGTCGGGGGCGGGGTCACGCAGACATCACCCAGAAGTACCAAGCGTAGAACAGGCTCCAGACGATCAGGTGGATGCGTGTGCGGGTGGTGGCCGGGACGCGGTGGAGCAGGAGGCGCTGGCAGATCACCGCGATCGACGTGACGAGGGCAAAGCGCAGGGCGCGCGCCAACAGCGACATCAGCAGGAAGGCCGGGAAGCTCACCCCGCCGAGGGCGGCCTGAACGGTGCAGACCTTGTAGGGAATACCGGCGGCGGAGCTTGTGAAACAGGCGGCGGAACCGTGGGCGACCGTTTCCAGACGGGCGGATTCAATCAGGGCAGGAGAGATGCCGGGGAGAAAGTCGAAGGCGCCCAGAAGCCAGGAGGCGGCGGACGGATTTTGGCGGGCGGTGAAGAAAAGGAGTGTTCCGCCGAGCAAGGCGCCCAGAACGGCCCACGCGCAGCTCCGATAGGCGGCTGCCGAGCCCTGCGTGAGTGCGACGCGTGACGTGAAAACGTCGGGGACTATGAAAAAGACGGTGGCCTCGGCGAAGCCCCAGAGGATGGCGATGAGGCGAAGGGCCATCGAAACAGCGGTACGCTCAGGGCGCGGGCGTTTGCTCGAGGGCGCGGCGGGCGCGGTTGAGGATAGTGACGATGAGCAAAGCGATCATCGCCAGAAGGGCGATTTGCTGCCACGCACCCGAGGGGACGCCGAGGCCGAGGAGGAGGGCGAAAAGGCCGAAGAGGAAGGCGCGGTCGCTCTTGCCGAGGGGGCCATCGTAGCGGCGGGTGGCGCCGATCTGGATGGCGACGACGCCGGTCATTTCGCTGATGATCGCGAGGATGACGATGAGCACGATCGACAGCGGGTCGAAGCCGGGGACACGGGCGAAGGGCAGATAGAGCGCGGTGTCGGCCACGACATCGCCGATCTCGTTGAGGACGGCGCCGAGGCGGGATTTCTGGCCGTGCTCGCGGGCGAGCATGCCGTCGATCGCGTTGAGTGCCATCCGAACGAAAAGAAACGCCGGAAGGATGAGCAGCGGCCAGCGGGCGAGCGGCTGCCAGGCGATGCAGGCGCCGACGCCGATGGAGAAGACCGCGGCGAGAAGAGTGACCTGGTTGGCGGTGACTCCGTTGGCGGCGAGACTGCGCGTGAGCGGGCGGAGGAGATTTTGAAAGGCCGGCTTGATGTCGTAGATGGAAGGCATCGTGGCGGTGTTGAGTGTGCGCGAAGACTGCACACGCGACCAAACCGGCTCAATTGTTGATCTTGAGTTTTTTCACGTCGGGCGGCGTGAGCGGCGGATTTTCGGGGAGTTTCTCGCCGTTGATGACGACGTTGTCGAAATGAAGATTGTCGGCGAGGCGCAACCACGTCGGCGCGGTGGCTTTCGTGACGGTGATGTTTTTCAAGGTCACGTCGTGTACCGGGGCAGCGGTGACGCCCTCGATGTAGATGGCGTAGGCGTCGGCGGCGGAGCAGGTGACGTTCTCGATGTGGAAATGGCGGAAGACGGGTGGAAAGTTGCCGCCGCGATAGCCCTGGTAGCTCGTCTCGAAACGGACGACACCTTCAGTGGTGCGCAAGGCGCGCAGGTCGCGGACCCAGACGTTTTCGACCACGCCGCCGCGGTCGAGGTTGGCTTTGAAGTAGAAGGCCGAGCGGGCCTGCTCGACGGTGGTGTTGACCATGTAGACGTTGCGGACATCGCCGGACATCTCGCTGCCGATGCAGAGGGCGCTGCGGTCGGAGAACGTGCGCAGGTTTTTGATGACGACGTTTTCGGTGGGGCGCGCGGTTTTCCAGCCGTCCTGATCGCGGCCGGACTTGATGGCGATGGCGTCGTCGCCGGTGCGGAAGTGGCAGTCCTCGATCAGCACGTCGACGGACGAGTCGGGATCGCAGCCATCGTTGTTGGCGTTGTGGCTGTCGACGGTGACGCCGCGCACGGTGACGCTCTTGCAGAAGACCGGGTGAACGACCCAGAAAGGCGCGTCGATGATGGTGACGCCCTCGACGAGGACGTTGCGGCATTCGAAAAACTGGATCGTGCCCGGGCGCAGCCAGTGGCCGGTGCCGAAGCGGCGGTCCTCGACGGGAACGCCCTCGGCGCCCATGCGGCGGAGCTCGGCCTGGGCCTTGGTTTGCTTCGCGCGCCACGTGGCGAACTCGGCCTTGGCGTTGCCGTTGATCAGGCCCTCGCCGGTGAGGGCGACGTTGGTGGCGTCGCGCGCGTAGATGAGTGGGGAATAGTTATAGCACAGCGTGGCCTCCCAGCGCGTGAGGACGAGCGGGAGGTATTTCTCGGCGTTGGCGCCGAACACGAGCACGGCGTTTTTGGCGAGGTGCAGATCGACGTTGCTGCGCAGGTGAATCGGACCATCGATAAAATAGCTGCCAGCCGGAACGAGCACGCGGCCGCCGCCGGCCTGGTGGCAGGCCTCGATGGCGGCCTGGATCGCGGGACGGGCATCGGCTTTGCCATCGGCGGGTGCCTGGAAATCGGAGACGTTGAAAACTTTGTCCGGAAATTTCGGGACGACGATGCGCTTCACGATGGCGTCGGCGTCGGCCCAGGCCTGCTCGGACGTTGTGGCGGCGGGAAGGACGAGTGTTGCGGAGACCGAGGTGAGAAGCGCGGCGGCGAGAAGCAGGGCGGACGGGATCGCGAAGGGCATTTTCAGCATGGGGTTATTTTCATAGGAGAGTAACCGGAGGCGTTCGCAAGACGCGCGTAACCGGACGGATCGGGAGGCGGGCGGAGGCGGAGGGGAATTTGGACAGGATTAACGGGAGGGACAGGATTGGTTGAAGGGAGGGCGGAGGAGGAATATGAAAGATTCAGTGGAATTTCGGGATGGGCGGCCATTATTGGGAAACGATGACCGATGATGCCGAACTACTTTCCCGTTATGCCGAGACGCGATCCGAGCCGGCGTTTGCGCAGATCGTGGAGCGGCATCTCGGGATGGTTTATCACGCGGCGCTGCGGCAGCTCGGAGGCGATGCGCATCGGGCGAACGATGTGGCGCAGGCGGTTTTTGTGCTGCTCGCGGAGAAGGCGAATCAGCTGCGGGGACATCCGAGTCTCGCGGGGTGGCTGCACACCACCACGCGATTCAAGGTGCGCGAATGGATGCGTGAGTCGGCGCGGAGAAACCGCCGTGAAGCGGAGGCTCACGCGATGAGCGAGCAACAACAGACGCCGTCGCACGACGAGGAGTGGGCGAAACTGCGACCGGTGATCGACGATGTTCTGGCGGAGCTGAATCCGGACGATCGCGAAGCGGTGCTGCTGCGTTTTTTTGAGGGGAAGTCCTTTGCCGAGATCGGCGAGCGATTGAAGCTGACGCAAACAGCGGCGCACAGACGTGTGGAGCGGGCGCTGGAAAAAACGCGGGCAAGGCTGACGCGGCGCGGGATCGCTTCGACGACGGTGCTGGCGGGGGCGCTGGGCACGCAGGCCGGACTGGCGGCGCCGGCGGGGCTGTCGGCCAGCGTGGTCGCGGCGACGTCCACCGTGACGATTGCTCCGGCGGCGATGTCGGTCGTCGCGACGTTCACTCTTATGGCAACAAGCAAGATCATGATGGGGACGGCTGCGCTGGTGATTGCGGGCGCGAGTGTCGTCCTTGTTTCGCAGCAGCGGGCGGAAAGCGTTTCACGTGACACGCTGGCGAGCGCACAGGCGCAGAGCGTTGACTGGGAGGCGAGGCTCAAGGCCGAGCGCGAGCGCTTGGAGACTGCGGAGAAAGCGCGCCGGGAACTGGAGGAGAAATACGAGGCGCAGCGTCGTGCGTATCAGGACCAGGTGAAGGCGAAGGAGGAATCGACGATTCAAGACGGCACGGAGCTGATGAAGGAATATCCGGAGTTGCGGGAGGCGCTGCTGGAGGGATTCCGTGCATCGATGCGCAATACGTGGGGGCCGCTTCTGGCGGAGCTGGGTTTGAGCGAGGAGCAGATCATCCGGTTTCTGGATCTGCGAATCGGGAATGCCGCCTATGTGGTGGGCGGACATCATTTCGTCCTGTTCCCCAAACAGCCGGGGCAGCCTCCGGCCGATCAGGAGATGAAGACACTACTGGGGGATTCCGGATACGAACGCTACCGCGATTACAAGAAGGGGATCACGGCGCAGGAGTTCACGCAGGAACTGATCGGCTCACTCTACCAGACGGAAGCTCCGCTCACGCGGCAGCAGACCGAGGCGATCCAGCGGATTGTGCGCGACTCCGGCGCCTCGGGAAATTGGGAATACTCGCTGCCTGAGAAAGGCTGGGTGGAGTTGCGGGCGTATGCGGAGAAATCGCTTTCGTCGACGCAACGCGCCGCACTCGATCGCATGCAGGCCGGCTGGGCGCTGAACAAAGAAACCCAGTCGGTGGTTCGCGCGTACACGAACGCAGTGAAGAACGGCGAGGTTAAGCCATGAAAAAACTAAAACTGAGTCTGGCGCTGCTCCTCTGTGCCGTGGCCGTGGTGTTGTGCGTGCTGGCGATTCGCGGTTCACGGGGTCGTCCGGCGTCGACGGTGGCGCAGGGCGAAATCAACGTTAAGCAGGACAAGTTAAGGCGGGAATTTTTAGAAATCTCCGGACTGGTTGCGGCGACCGAGGCGCGTACCGCTGACTTGAACAAAAGTCTGGATGAACTGCAGAAACAAACCCAGGCCGCTGCGGCCAAGATGGAAATCATCCACATGTCGCAGCTCACGGAGTTCGACCCGAAGTTTCGCGAGGCCGTGGAAAAAGGAATGAAGGCACGGTACATGGGCGTGTGGGAACCGCTGTTTCGATCGCTGCATCTTTCGGAAAAGGACCGGGATGATTTTTGGGCGATCTACAAGGACTTCGCCGAACGGAGGGACGATGTCACCCAGGCCACGGTGAAGTTCAAGATGGACTCAGATAGTCCGGGAATCGAGTCGCTCATGAAACAGGAAATCGAGGTTATGCGGCAGGCGATGGCCGGGCGTTTTGGCGAAGCGCGTGAGAAAGAGTTCTTTGAGTTTTTGAGGCAGATGGAGCCACGCTCGTTCGCCGACGGGCTTGCGACGCGCGTGGCGTTCACGGAGCCACTGACGTCAGGCCAGGTGGATCGAATCACGCAGGTCGTGGCCGAGGCGACGCCGCGATACGCCAAGGGAAATTTTGCCGACAATCGCAACATCGACTGGACCAAGGTCGACGAGGAGGTACGTGGGATCCTTTCGGAAAAGCAATTTGAGGCCTGGAAGCAGAAGGGGCTAAGTGGACGGAACAAGGGGTTTTCCCGCGAGCAGACCGAAATGAACGCTGCATACGAGAAGGTGCTGAAGGCTGAGCGGGCTGCGGCGAAGAGCTGACGGCGTTTGGTTTTCCGTTCGCGCGCGGGCTTGCGTTAGCGGCGGCGCTTTGAAGGTTGGGGCGCTCTTTTGCTGATGCCGATGTCACCGCGCGAACTGCCCATCTACGAACTCGAGAATGCCGTCATCGGCAGTTTGCGCGCGCAAGGGCGGTTGATCGTTCAGGCGCCGACGGGTTCGGGTAAGTCGACGCAGATTCCGCAGATGCTCTTTCAGCACGGGTTGCTCGGAGAACGCGGTGAAGTGGTGGTGTTGCAACCGAGGCGACTGGCGGCGCGCATGCTGGCGAAGCGCGTGGCGGAGGAAGTCGGGACGCGGCTGGGCGACATCGTTGGTTATCAGATTCGACTCGAGTCGCGGGTGAGCGAGAAGACGCGGATCCGGTTTGTGACGGAGGGAATTTTGCTGAGGCAGATGTCGTTTGATGCGACGCTGCGCGGTGTGAGCGCGATCGTGTTCGACGAGTTTCACGAGCGGCATCTGTACGGCGACATCTCGCTGGCGCGGGCGATTCAGATTCAGCAGACGGTGCGGCCTGACCTGAAGATCGTGGTGATGTCGGCGACGCTGGATGCGGGGGCCCTGAAGAACTATCTCGCGCCGTGTGAGGTGCTGGTGTCGCAAGGGCGGAGTTTTCCCGTGCGCATCGAGTATCTGGCGAAGACGGCGAATTTTGAGCAGGAGCCGGTGTGGGATGTGGCGGCGCGGGAATGTGCGCGTATCGCGGGACAGACGAGCGGAGATCTTTTGGTGTTCATGCCGGGCGCGTATGAAATCTCGCGGACGGTGCAGGCGATCCAGGGCGATCGGGCGCTGAGGGACTTTATTTGCTTTCCGCTGCACGGAGAATTGCCGCCGGAACAGCAGGACCGTGCGGTGGCGAAGTATGACGACCGAAAGATCATCGTGTCGACGAACGTGGCGGAGACGTCGCTGACGATCGATGGCGTGACGGTCGTCATTGATTGCGGACTCGCACGCGTGGCGCGGTTCGATCCGCACCGCGGGATCAACACGCTGCTCATCGAGAAGATCTCGGTGGCGAGCGCGGATCAACGTGCGGGACGTGCGGGGCGTACGGCGCCGGGCGTATGTGTGCGGCTGTGGACGGAGCGCGAACACGGAGGGCGGGCGTTGCAGGAATTGCCGGAGGTGAAGCGTCTCGATCTTTCGGAGGTCGTGCTGACGCTGAAGGCGAGCGGCATTGATGACGTGGCGGCGTTTCCCTGGCTGGAGAAGCCGGATGCAAAAGGATTGGAGCGGGCGGAGATGTTGCTGGCGGATCTCGGCGCGGTGGCGGCGCAGGTTGCTGGCACTGTAGGAGCGGCTTTACGCCGCGATGGAGATGAGGAATCGCGGCGTAAAGCCGCTCCTACAAAGATCACGGAGGTCGGACGGAAGATGCTGCGGTTTCCGGTGCATCCGCGGTATGCGCGTATGCTTCTCGAAGCGGATCAGCGCGGGTGCGTGCGACCGGTGGCGTTGATGGCCGCACTGACGCAAGGTCGGAGCTTTTTGATGCGCGGTGTGCCGAAGGACGTGGAGAACGCGCGTGAAGACGTGTTGGGCGAGGAGCACGAGTCGGATTTTTTCCTGCTGATGCGGGCGTGGCGGTATGCCGATCAGGCGAATTATTCCGTGGATGCGTGCAGAAGGCTGGGAATCCATGCGCAAGGATCGCGGGCGGTCGGGCCGTTGTTTGCGCAATTTTTAGAGATCGCCGAGAAGGAAGGTCTCGATGTCGGCGAGAAGCGCGTGGATGGCGTGGAAGTGCGGAAGTGCGTGCTTGCGGGGTTTTCCGATCAGCTGGCGAAGCGATTCGATGCGGGAACGCTACGCTGCGAGCTGGTGCACAAGCGCAAGGGTACGCTCGCGCGGGAGAGCGCGATTCAGAAGTCGGTGCTGCTCGTTGCGGCGGAAGTGAGTGAAATCGGTGGACGTGCGGGTGATGTGAACACGTTGCTGAGTCTGGCGACGGCGATCGAGGAGCCGTGGTTAAGGGAGCTTTTCCCGGATGACTATGTGAACGCCACGGCGGTCGTTTATGATGAATCGGCGAAGCGTGTGATCGCGCGGCGCGAGCGGCGGTTTCGCGATCTGGTGCTGGAGGCGAAGGCGAGTGCGGACGAAGTGCCGCTGGATGCGGCGGCGGCGCTGCTGACGCAGCAGGTGATGGCGGGGAATCTGAAACTCGAGACGTGGGATGAAACGGTCGAACAGTGGATCGTGCGCGTGAACCGGCTGGCGGAATGGTTTCCGGAGCTGGAGGTGAATCCGCTCACGGAGGCGGACCGGGCGACGTTGATTGAGCAGATTTGCTACGGAGAACTCGGATATAAGGATATTCGCGACAAGCCGGTGATGCCGACGCTGCGCGACTGGCTGACGGCGGAGCAGCTGGCGGTGATCGACGATTATCTGCCGGAGCGTCTGGTGATGGCGAATGGCCGGAAATCGCGGATCACGTACGCGAAGGAAGGACCGCCGGTGTTGTCGGCGCGCATCCAGGAGCTGTATGGCGTGGAAGGGAAATTCACGCTCGGGAACGGGCGTGTGCCGGTGAAGATCGAGGTGCTGGCCCCGAACCAGCGGCCGATCCAGGTGACGGATGATCTCACGAACTTCTGGCGCGATCAGTATCCGAAGGTGAAGGCTGAGTTGTCGCGACGCTATCCGCGGCACGAGTGGCGATAGCGGGGGGCGATGGTTTTTGAAGCACGGAGACGCAACGACGCGAAGATCGGAGCAAAGAAACCGCGTGGTGCGGACCACGCGGTTTGAAAGAGTCGTCGTTAGATAAGGCGATCAGAGCGATTTCAACTTGGCGCCGGCGGCGATGAGTTTTTCGCGCATGGTGTTTGGATCCTGCGCTTTTTCCACCGCTTCGTCGGCGGTGATCATCTCGCGGTTGTAGAGGCTTTGGAGGTGCGAATCCATGGTGATCATGCCGAGGTTCGCGCCGGTCTGGATGTCGGAGGTGATGCGGAAGGTCTTATTTTCGCGGATGAGCGAGGCGATCGAGGTCGTCGTCGTCATGATCTCGAAACCGGCGACGCGGCCGCCACCGATTTTTTTGCAGAGCACCTGGGAGATGACGGCCTGAACGGAGGAGGCGAGCTGGGTGCGGATCATCTCCTTCATGTTTGCCGGGAAGGCATCGACGATGCGGTCGATGGTCTTGGCTGCGCTGTTCGTGTGGAGCGTGCCGAAGACCAAGTGGCCAGTTTCAGCGGCGGAGATCGCGGCCTCGATGGTTTCGAGGTCGCGCATTTCACCGACGAGAATGATGTCAGGGTCCTGACGGAGTGCACGGCGGATGGCCTCGGAAAAGCTGGGAACGTCGACGCCGATTTCACGCTGTGTCACGATGCACTTTTTGTGCGGGTGATAGTACTCGATCGGGTCCTCGATGGTGATGATGTGACCGTCGCGGTGCTCGTTCACGTAGTTGATCATCGACGCGAGCGTGGTCGATTTGCCGGAGCCGGTGGGGCCGGTGACGAGGATGAGGCCGCGGGGAAGATAGAGGAGCTCTTTGATTTTGTCGGGCAGGCCGATGTCGCGCAGGCCGAACATGCGGTTCGGAATCTGGCGCAGGACGATGCCGTAGTTGCCCTTCGACTTCAGCACGCTGACGCGGAAGCGGGCCTTGTCCAAGTAGGCGAACCCGAAGTCGGTGCCGCCGTTGAGCTTCACGTTTTGCTGATGATTGTCCGGCGTGATCGAGAGCATGAGCTTCTCGGTGTCGAGCGGGGTGAGGTCGGGGCCTTCGATCGGCACCATGCTGCCGCTGATGCGAAGGGTGGGCGGCTGGCCCACCTGACAGTGGAGGTCGGACGCATTTTGGTCCACCACCAGTTCCAGCAAGTCGTTCATGTCGTAGCTCATTGGGATAAACGTATTACGGCTTAAAAAGCGGACAGACCACGGCTTGGCGATGAACGTCTCGCGAAAAGGCCGGGATTTACGCGGGATTTACCCGTGGCTTGCGATAGCAGGCCGGGGTGTGGGGTGAGAAGCACGCGACGTCCGCCGTTACTTCAGGCTGCGGATCGCGGGAGTGAATAAAAGAACCAGCTCAACCAGGGAAAGAAAGGTGCCGAGTGGCAGGTACCAAAGCGTGCAAGCCGAGCCGATGGCCAACGTCCACCAGCCAAAGGCTGGACGAAGGAGGAATGCGCCCAGGCCGATCAACCAGAGTATGCCGAGCACGACATGGAAAATTTTGACGGAGGTGCTGCGTGGATTGATGCCGGCCTTTGCCAACAACAGGGACCACGGGCCGAGCTGTCCGGCGCGCGGGCCGGTTTTGGCGGTAAGGTAATCGCCGACGGTGAGCGCGCGGCTGCCGTCAAAAACGAGCCAGCCTCCGATCAGGAGCGCGATAACCGGAATGAAAATTCGGGTGGCGCTCATGAAGGAGGCTGGTGCAGACGCTGGTAAGCGAGGATTTCGTTATCAGCGATTCAGGCTCATCAAGAACTCGGCGTTGGTCTTGGTCTTCTTGAGGCGGTTGATGAGCATCTCCATCGCCTCGACCGGCGGAATGCCTTGCATCGCGCGGCGGAGGCCGTGGATGCGGAGGATTTCCTCGGGGTGATAGATGAGCTCTTCCTTGCGCGTGCCGGAGCGGTCGCCGTTGATCGCAGGGAAAATGCGCTTGTCGACGAGGCCGCGGTCGAGGTGGAGCTCCATGTTGCCGGTGCCCTTGAACTCCTCGAAGATGACTTCGTCCATGCGGCTGCCGGTGTCGATCAAGGCGGTGGCCATGATCGTGAGCGAGCCGCCGCCTTCGATATTACGCGCGGCGCCGAAGAAACGCTTCGGGCGCTGAAGCGCGGTGGCTTCCATACCGCCGGACATGATCTTGCCGGAGTTGGAGGCGAGGGCGTTGTAGGCCCGGGCGAGACGCGTGATCGAGTCGAGAAGGATGATCACGTGTTTGCCCTGCTCGACGAGGCGGCGGGCTTTTTCGCCAACCATCTCGGCGCAGTGAACGTGGCTCTCGGGCGCTTCGTCGAAAGTGGAGCTGACAACTTCGCCCTTCGTGTGGCGCCGGAAGTCGGTGACTTCCTCGGGACGCTCGTCGATCAGGAGGAGGATCAGCGTGGCGTCGGGGAAGTTGTTGGAAATCGAGTTCGCCATGTTCTGCAGCAACACGGTCTTGCCGGTGCGCGGAGGCGCCACGATCAGGCCGCGCTGGCCGAAGCCGATGGGCGTGAGAATATCGACCATGCGCATCGAGATGTCTTTGTGGACCTCGGTGGCCTCGAGAAGAATTCGCTGAAGCGGGTAGTAGGGGACGAGTTCCTCGAAAGGCGTGATCTTGGAGATCTCGTCGGGAGCCATGTCCATGACCTTCTCGATACGGACGACGGACGGGCAGCGCTCGCCTTCGCGCGGGGCCTCGACCTGCACTTCGACCTGATGGCCGCGTTTGAGGCCGTAGTGTTTGACGAGGGATTCCGGGAGATAAGAGTCTTCCGGATACACGCGATAATTGAGCTTCGGGTGGACGATGAAGCCGTGGCCCTTGTCGGTGAGGTCAATATAGCCGCGATCAAGGATCGGGCGTTTTGCCTCGGCGGCGAATTTGAAGATTGCAGCCAGCAGTTGCTTGCGGTTCGGAGCGCCCTCGAAAGCGGCGCCGAGGCGGCGGGCTTCTTGGGTGAGCTCGTGAAGATTGAGCGTGTAGAGCTGGTCGACGTAAAGCGGCGCTCCGCCTCCGGAGGCGATTTCGGTGGCGCTCGTGGCGAGGGCGGCGAGATCGGCGAAACGGTTAGGGTTGGGGAGCTCTCCGAAAACGGGATTCAGATTGGGCGGAGGCGGTTGATGCGGGTGCTTGGGCTCGCGATTTTGCTGCCAGTTGCCACCACCACCGCCGCCGTGGCCACCCTGATGACCACCGCCATTGCCATGGCCGCCGCCACCGTGCTTGCCGCCGCGGTTGCGTTTGCCGCGCTTGTCGCGCTTCCAGAAAGGCTCGTTCGGATTGTGATGACGACCGCCGCCGTGCTGTTGATCGCCGCCGCCCTGATGGTGGCCGCCGTGCTGGGGACGTGAGCCGGAGTCACCGGCGTCTCCACCTGCCTGTTGGGATGCTTCAGACCCAGGGCTGGACGTCTCGGGCGAGGGAGATTGATCGCCGGAGGAGTCTGAGGATGCGTGGGTTGGAGCAGAGGAAGATGAGTCGGATCCGGATGAATGTGTGGACGATTCGGCGGACGGCTCGGAATCGCGCTCACGGCGCGGGGTGAAGACTTCGCGTTCGCGTGCAGGCGGCTCTTCGGCGAAACGTTCGGCACGTGCCACCGGTTCTTCCCTGGCCGGGGCTGGGGCGGGTTCGGGCGTAAAAGGAAGTTCGGGCGCGGACGATTCCTCCTTGGGGGCACGCGATTTTGCCGGGGCCTTGACCGCCTTTTTGGCGCGGGGCGCGCGAGGGGTGGCCGAAGCGGCGGCGCGTTTCTTCTTTGCGGGCTTGGCGGCGGTGTCGCCGTCGGAGGAGGTGTCTGCCATAATAAATAGGTGCGTGGAAAATGGGGAAGCGGCGGAGCCGGACGCAGAGGGCGAGCCGCGGGGACGCGGAAATCAGCGATTCAGGCCGAGGCTGGCAACCAAGTGGGTGACCTGGTCGCGCAGGAAGCGCGGGGAGCCGTCGTTGGACAGCACGAAATCAGCTAACTCTGTTTTTTTAGCCAAGGGCAATTGCTTGGAAATCCGGGCCTCGGCGAGCGCTTGGGAAAGTCCGCGCTCTTGCAGCCGGGCAAATTGACGGGCCGAGGTTGTGGTTATGCAGACGATGAAATCAAACCATTTTTCCAGCTGTTTCTCATACAGTAACGGGACTTCAATGAGCCAGTGGCGGTCGGGAGCGGCGTCGATGGACGCACGCCAGAGAGCGTAAAGAGGCGGGTGGATGATGCCCTCCCACGTGCGAAGGTGGCCTTCGTCGTTAAAAATCACATGGGCCAGCGCGCTGCGGTTGATGCGGCCGGAGGAATCGAGCACCCCGGGGCCAAAGTGCGAGACCGCCGCCTTTTCCACGGTGGGATCGATAAGAATCCTCGTACGAATGAGGTGGTCGGAATCGAGGCAGGCGAAGCCGAGTTCTTCAAAGATGCGGGCGGCGGTGGATTTGCCGCAGCCCATGCCGCCTGTGAGTCCGATGATCATTGCCGGTCGCGTAAGGTGGGAAAAGGGAGGAGATTGGGCTTGCCGGTTTTGTCCTGCAAATAATTAGTCACACGCGCCTCAAGAACCTCTGCAGCTCGAAGCTGGCCCGGGTTTTGCAAGGCCAGCTTCCATGTCCCATCCGATCGACACAAAACGCGCGTTTACCGTGGCTGAAGCCACGCTGGCAGTTTTTCGTCGGATGTTTCCACGCAGGGAGCCAGGGCTTTTTATCCGTGTGTTCGCCGACGTGGATGCGATGTTCGCGGGACGCTATCTCGACTATCAGCCGATCGACACGCCGTATCACGATCTCGAGCACACGTTGCAGGTCACATTCTGCTTTGCGGAGATCATGGAGGGCCGCCACCTCGCGGGCATAGAACCGAGGCTGGACGCTCGGCAGTTCGAACTGGGGATCTCGGCGGCGCTGCTGCACGACACGGGCTATCTCAAACTTCGATCCGACCAGACTGGGACCGGTGCGAAATATACGTTCACGCACGTGCTGCGCAGCTGCGCGGTGGCGTCTTCCTATCTGCCCACGCTGGGAGTGTCGCTTGATGAACTCGATGGTGTTCTTGGCGCGATCCGTTGCACCAATCCCACCACCGTGATCCGGCGCCTGCATTTTGAAAATCCTGTCGAGGGCATCATGGGCTGCGCGGTGGCCACGGCCGATTACCTCGGTCAGATGGCGG
Source organism: Nibricoccus sp. (assembly GCA_049840895.1). Taxonomy (GTDB): domain Bacteria; phylum Verrucomicrobiota; class Verrucomicrobiia; order Opitutales; family Opitutaceae; genus Nibricoccus. The sequence continues at coordinate 17,397 of JASGJB010000072.1, forward strand.
CGCCCAATTACCTTGGCGATCTGCCCAATCTCTTCGCGGAGTTTGAGGAGTCGGATAATTTTGCGGGTGTTGCCCTGGATCAACGCATCTACCGGTCAGTTGAGGAACTGACCGCAAAGACGCCCAGTTTCTGGAAAAACTCGGTTCTCCCCAAACTGGATAACGAACTGATCGGTCTCTACCGGTTTCTCGCGCGGCCTTATCCCTCCGGCCGCAATCGCTACATCGATGCGGTGAATCAAAATATCACGATCATCGAAGCGGCGGTCGCCGCCAATGCGGCGCGGCGCGAAGCCAAATGAAGTGACCGGGGCCGCGTGAGCGCTTATTTCGCAGACGCAGGTGCAGGCAGGCCGTCCAGCAAGGTCCGGAGGGGCGCTGATACAGGTGCTGTTCGGATTCTATCGTGTTTCCCTATTAACCTT
>JASGJB010000073.1:0-50740 GCA_049840895.1 Nibricoccus sp.
TATGTTTTGCAGACCTGCTTCGTTCAGTTCGTATTGCTAAGGTTAATAGGGAAACACGATAAATCCGAACAGCACCTCTGTATGCGGGCCTCGGCGTTGTCTGGCTGCTCACGGGTTGGCGACGGCTCATCCACTGATTCAGCCCGTGCCGCGCGCACCTGAAACGGGCGCGCCCCCGCACACCGGTAAGCCCTCTTCCCGCGCCGTCCATCCGCCTTGGACCGCCACCCCGCCCCGCCGCTGCAACTGATTCCGTCAGGCGTGTCCGGCACCAACGCCTCAACCTCTTGCAATAACTGTTCAGCGCGAAACGGCGGATTTCGAGGTGGTGTACGTTTTTCCATCCCTCGATTCGTGCAATTTTCCGCCGCCCAATTTCCATAGCCGGAAATCAGCAGCGCCGGCAACCCGGGCGATTTCTCCCGCAAGTAATCAATCACTTCGCATCCATCCGCGCCCGGCAGCTGGAAATCTGAAATCACCGGCCGAGAAGCCGAAGGGATCCAGTGTTTTTACATCATCCAACCGGGCGGCAACCGCTACATCATAGCCCGCATTGGCGAGTACCGTTTTTACCAAAGGACCGACGAACTCGTCGTCTTCCACCAATAGAATACGAGGTTTCATAAGGGGGTATCGCGACCAATCTCCACTCCTGACGATCATGTCGCGACGTATAGCTATGCAGAGATAAAGATTTGTCGAACGATCCGATCAGTTGCGGGGCTTATTCCGGAAAAGCCTGACAAGCGCGCTACTTGTTAAGCAATTACCGCTCGCACGTGATTTAAATTCCCGCTAGCTCGGAATCCCCCACCCCGCCTGTTCTCTCAGGTCTGCCCGCTCAAAAGCGAAGCCCATTCGAATTATTTGCTTTCCCCATGCTTCAAACGCCCCGCGCAGAACGCCATCCAACTCCTGGAGTCATCCAAACGCAATGCCCGGTAGTTTTGATCGATTCGCAGCCGAATCTGTCGTCCCGCTAGTGATCGCTCAGGCCATTTCTCAAGTCACGCCGAGTGCATTTCGCCCGGCCTCCGGCGGCGGTGCGCGCCAAACCGGTCCCATGAACAGTCGCCCCGGAAGGGTTAACCGGCGGCACCTTCGTGACGATTACGGGAGTGGCATGTCCGGCTTCTTCACCGCCCGCTCCGGCGCCTTGCTCGCGTGCGCCCTGCTGGCCCTCGTCAGCAGCAGAGGCTTTGCCGCCACCCTGAACGTAGGCATCGAGATCAATAATGAACCGCTTTCATTCATCGACCATGACGGTCGCCCCTCCGGATTTGCCGTCGAACTGATCGAAGCCGTAGCCGCCGAAACCGGCCTGACCATCACTCCTGTCGCCGGCCCATGGGACGACATCTTCAAACGCTTCAAAGCAGGCGAAATCGACGCGCTCGCCAGTCTGGTTTATAGCAAGGAGCGGGACCAGTTCATCGATTTCTCCGTCACGCATCTCAAGCTCCACGGAAATGTTTTCGTGCGAAAAGACGGCGCAAATCCCCGCACGCTGGAAGAACTGGGCACGCTGCGGATTGCCGTACCTCCCAAAGGTTTCACCGAAGAATACCTCGTTGCCCACCGCTTGGACAAAAACCTCGTCTTTGTCTCGTCGCTGACCGCCGCACTCGAGGCACTCGATCAGGGGAAATGCGATGCCTTCGCGGCGACCGGTCTCATCGCCAGCCACTTCATTCGCGAGCGCGGTTTCAAGAACATCGAAAAAAGTCCGCTCGAGCTTCCCGGTTTTTTCTACGAGCTTCACATGGGCGTAAGGGCCGGGGATTCCGACCGCCTCGCCTTGCTCAACGAGGGACTCGCACGGATCCACGCCAATGGCACCTACGATCGCCTCCATGAAAAATGGATCGGCCCCATCGAGCACAAGCACCTCACCGCAAGTGATGTCATACCTTACCTCCTCCCCGCTGCCGCCTTTCTCGCTCTGATCACAGGCGCACTGATCTGGCAGCGAAGCATGCTCAAAAAACTGGCGCGGCAGGCTGAGGCCATCCGCCGGAGCGAACACCGCCTCACATTGGTGCTCGAAGGCAGCGAAGACGGTTTCTGGGACTGGGATCTGCGCACCGATCGCGTCGAACGCAGCGAGCGCTGGGCTGCGATGCTGGGTTACACGCTCGCGGAAATTGATCCCACACTCGAAGGAGGACTGGCATTGCTGCATCCGGAGGATCGCAGCGCCTATGATATTTACCGCACCGAACTCACTTCGGGTGGCGGTAATCGCCATGACATCGAGTATCGGATGAAAACGAAATCCGGCGATTGGCGCTGGATGCTCGAACGCGGCAAAGTCGTCGCGCGCGCACCCGACGGCACGCCCCTGCGTGTCGCGGGCACACGCGCAGACATCACCGATCTCAAACATGCGCGCGAGGAGCTCATCCGGCAGGAGGCGCGCTTCCGTTTCATCTATCAACACGTGCCCGTGGGCATCTCGTGGCTGCGGCGTGAACAGGCGGAAACACGCCTCGTCAACCCGGCGCATGAACGCATCACAGGAGTTCGCGCGACCAATGCCCGCGTCACCGCCAACTACGTCCAGGCCACCCATCCCGACGATCGCGAACGCCAGCACGTGCTCCAGACACGGCTCGATCGCGGCGAGATCGATAATTTTTCGATGGAGAAACGCTACGTGCATCCCGACGGCTCCGTCGTGTGGGCGCTCATCACCGTCCATCGCTACCACGATCCTGTCACGCATGAGGCACAGACCGTCACCACTCTGGTCGACACTTCCGTTCTCAAACGCGCCGAAGAGGATCGCCGGAATCTGCATCTGAAAATTCTCGAGACACAAAAGCTCGAGAGCCTCGGCGTGCTCGCCGGCGGCATCGCGCACGACTTCAACAATCTGCTCACCGTCATTCTCGCCAACGCGAGCTTCGCTCGTTTGGAAACCGCGAGCATCCCTGCTTCGCGCGAGCCGCTCGATCATATCGAAAGCGCCGCGCGCCGCGCCGCCGACCTCTGCCGCCAGATGCTCGCGTATGCAGGAAAGGGAAACTTCGTGGTCGAGCGCCTCGACCTCAACCAGCTGCTTCAAAGCACCGCCCAGTTGCTTCAGATCTCCATCAGCAAAAAAGCCCGGCTCGTGATCCACCTCGCCGGCGATCTCCCCCTTGTCGAAGGCGACGCTTCGCAGTTGCAGCAGGTCTTGATGAACCTGGTGATCAATGCCTCTGATGCCCTCGGTGAAAACTCCGGCGAAATCCGGCTGCGCACGTGGCGCGGTCATCCCGAAAGCGGCCCCGGCATGGTCACGCACGCGTTTGAAACACCGCCCGGCGAATGCGCGTGCCTGGAAGTTTCCGATACGGGAAAAGGCATGGATGCCGCTACGCTCGCGCGCATCTTCGATCCTTTCTTCACCACCAAGTTCACAGGACGCGGACTCGGTCTGGCCGCCGTCCTCGGCATCATGCGCTCGTGCCATGGCACGCTCACTGTCGAAAGCCAGCCCGGTCATGGCACGACATTCCGCCTCTACATTCCCGCCTCCCTCGCCGACGCGCGGCCAGTGCGGCCAGCGCGCACCGCAGCTCCTTTCATCGCCAGCTCGGACGCCTCGCGCGGCACCATCTTGATCGCCGACGACGAACCTGCCGTTCTCAACACCTTCGATCAACAACTGCGACGAAACGGCTACCAGACCATCCTCGCCGCCGATGGACACGAAGCAGTGAAACACTTCCGCACCGCTCCCGACGGCTTCGCAGCACTTCTCCTCGATCTCACCATGCCCGGACTCGACGGCGCTGAAGTTCTCCGTGAAGTCCGTGCACTCAAACCCGGCGCCTGCGTGCTCATCATGAGCGGCTTCAGCGAAAAAGACGTCCTCGACCGTCTGGCCGGACTCGGCCCCGTCTCCATTCTGCAAAAGCCCTTCACGCTCGATACGCTTCTCCAGCGTCTGCGCGAAGTCACCGCCGCCGCCGGTTCTCAATAAAACGCGGGCCGCAGGCAGGCCTCGCTGATGCGTCGTTTCGCCGCATCTCCCGCCTAACCGAGCGCTCTCAACACCTGCGCCACGTCTACGTTTATGTCGTTTCGGTTGGCGTTTAAATTCTGCGCAAGCGGCTCGTCACCTGCGGGCACGACCACGCGGTAGTCCAGCCCCTTCAATGCAGAAAGACGCCAGAAACACGGATTCACGTATGTCCGGCTGAAAAACTCCACCACGCGCGTCCCCGCCTTGCAAAAAACGAGATTCCCCAGCCCGGCTCCATGCGGAGAAACGATCTCCCGCGCATCGCGAAATACCGCGATCTGCTCCGGCCACGACATGTCTTCGAGAAACACTGTCCGAAAACCTTCCGCCTCCAATCGAGTCGACAACACGTCCTCGTCCACAACCCGGCGACGCCGCGCACGTGCACGCGAGATATAAAGACGCTCCCCCTTGAAGGACGATTTCGTTCCCTGCAATTTTTCCGAAAACGCCATCAAAAGCCTGACGACTTCCGGCGTTGGCCAGCCCGCCGGGCCCGGGAGACTCGGTATCAGCAGCTGTTCACACTGAACATGATGATCGCGTCTCACCGGCAGCACCTTCCCGGGAAATCCGTGATATTGCAGCGCCTCCCTCGCGAAGCGCTCACGAATGTTGGCAATGATGGCGTCGCAATCCTTTAGATCGATCGCGAGCAGACGCGGCAGTTCCTCCAGCAGCCAGTGGCTGTAGCCGACACCTTGTGTCGTCGCGATCACCATAGTGCATCCGCGAATCGGCTCGGGTTTTCGAATGCGCGGATAAGTAAGCAGCCAGTGATCCGCGAAAGGCTTTCCAAAGTCCTCTGAAACATCACGCGCGATGCTGCGGCCGTCAGGAGACAGCACGGCGCCCGAACCAAACACTCGTCCGCCCGGCAGCCGCCCCAAAAAACCCGGGGGCAAATCGATCTGCGACTGCGCATGCAAATAGGCCCGGACTTCCTCCGTCGCACCGGCCGGCAGCGCGTATCGCACCAGCCCGTCGGAGGCTCGCACCGTCATCGTGCCGCCAAAGCGCGGCAGAATTTCTTCCAGCCGTTCGCATGCAACCGGCGGAGTCAGCCAGGTCGTCATCATCAGCCGCTTCGAAAACCAAGTTCCGCGAGTTCGCCGAGATGAAACGGTGCGCTCGCCAGCACTTCTTGTAGTTTTTCGAACGCCTCCGTCAGCTTGGGCGCATCAAACAGCTCAACGGCATCCTGACTATCATGCAGGATGATCGACCAGGTTGGCGCGCCTCCTTTGACCGCCACTTCATGAAGAAATCCGTACAGGTAATTTCCAGGCAATCCGGGGTGCGGGCCGCCACCGGGAACAAGGAAGAGCGTGTGAATCGGATCGTGAATCAACTCGGGTGCAACATGGCCGGCATGTTTTCGGTGATGTATCTGTTTTCCCGGCACGCTGACACGATAAGCTTCGGCCTTTGCGCGCTGCCCCGGATTCAGCGACTGAACATAGCGTTCGAAAATACTGCTGTTCGACTCCAGCGCCTTGTCGGCAATTTGGCCGCTTACATAGGCATCGAGATTCTTCGCATGGAAAACCTCCCGGCCGCCCAATGATCGGGCAGTAACGTGCCCGTCCTTATGATCGGCATCGGCGTACACTTGATGGGAGGCATGGAGGCGCTTGAGCGCGTCTTGATAAGCCGGCGTGTGCGGAATCGCTCCAATAGGACTGAGTTCGATTTTTTCCAGAACAGCTGAGTCGAATTGCGCGTTGGGGTCTTGGGGCATGGCTCATCGGATAGAGACTCCCGGCCGGCACGACCAGACCGATCTCGCCGCATTCCTTGCACATCCTTGACCCTTCGCCCCACGCCCGGCACTTGAGTCCTTTATGGAATTGCCTGACGACGAACAATCTTTCCTCCGCGATCTCGTTAAAATCTCACGCCAGAAAACCGTGCGGATCCAGTGGATTGATCGCGACGGCACCACACGCGTCACGCCGCTCAGCCAGCCCGAATCCACCCGGCTTAAAGAAATCGCCGCACGCCTCGGGATCGCACCCGCGGAGGTCTTGCGTCAAGCCGCTCATATCCCGGTGCCGAAATACACCGGAAAAAAAGTGCTGCCAGCCGAAGAGCGCGGCGATCAATCGACCTGATCAGTTCACCGTCACGTCACCAACGATCATAGCGGGGCCGTCCGTAGTGGTCGTGAAGACGTCCTGAGTAATCAGCGTTGACCGGCTGTTTCGGATCGTAGGGCGGGCTGCCTTTGATGGCCTCGCGGCTCAAATCGATGTACACGTTCGATCCCTTCCACGTGACGTCAGATATCCACAAAGGCGCCAGAACCACTTTCTTTCCGGGAAGCCAGTTGCTCGTGTTGACCACCAGGTAACGAATTTCCCACGTGCGATCCTCGACGAGAAAGTCTTCGACATGGCCGATCTCTCCGTCACGCGCCTCGATGTGATGGCCGATGATCGCATTCACACTGCGCAGATGCGGATCATACTCCGCATGACCCGCGGCGGCCTCCGCGTCCAAGGCCAGCGTACGTTCAGCGTCGGCCTGCACTGCGGCAGCACTCGGCATCGCGCCCATGGGCCCCGCGAATGCCAGCGCGGTGAACACCGGATCCGACCAGTAATATGGCCAGCCGTAGTAATCGCTGAGCGACGCTTCGTGCTGACGTGACACCGGTTTATCAGTGTCGATGCCCGGACTGTTTTTAACCTGATCCTTGGTCAGACTCACCGGCAGAATCTTCTTCTCCCAGTTCGGAACGTCCACCGCCAGAGGCGATATCAACACCTTCCGGCTCAGCAGCCAGCTGCCTGCATCGACCACAAAATAGCGCACATTCCATTGCTGATCGTCGAAGTAGAGATCCTTCACGTGGCCGATCGTACCATCGCGAGCCAGCAGTTCATGACGCTCCAGAGTTTTTGCATTTCTTAACATGAGTCATCCTGGGTTGAGGGTTGGTCACGAAGGCGCCCTGAGGACGCCTCATTTTCCGCAACCAACTCCTGAATGCACAAATGACAATACGCTCGAGAGACTATTAGATGGGAGATTGTGCGGCGCGCGAAACCGGGGAAACTACGAATGCACATTGCCAAACAATTTTAAGTGCGAACAAATCGCCGCGGAGATGTCCCTGATTCACCCACGGCATTCGGGGAAACGTATTCCTCTTATTGCCATCGCGACAGATGCGGTACCTTTACGCTCCGCAGCTAAAACCACTTTCTTCACTCTCCATGAAATCCACTGAGCTCCCGATTCTTTACGTGAAAACCGGCTGTCCCTACTGCATCGACGTCGTGAAATTCCTCGGCGAGCACGGCATAGGATTTCGACAGCTAAACGTGACCGACGACTCCAGCGCCTTCACTGAAATGCAGAAGAAGTCCAAGCAGACCAAGGCGCCCACGCTGGACTGGAATGGGAAGATACTCGCCGACTTTGGCGTCGAGGAACTCGTGCCTTTTCTTCAGGGGCAAAACGTGCCGCTGGAAGACAGTTAAAGTCTGCGCCATCCAGACGATTCAACGCTCAGCCAATTCAGCGCGCCGCAAGTGCAGCAGTCTCAGGAAGCAGAATAATCTCCCCGTGAGACTCGCTGGCAGTGGCGGCAAAGCGGCCATTTTCTCGAATAAGCCGCGCCACCGTTTCGATGCGTTTCGCAAACACCGGGTGCTTTGAATAATCACCAAGCGGAAATTCCAGACGCTCACACCACGTATCGGCACCATAACTTCCCGGAAGATTGAACCGCTGCCCGATTCCCAAAAGATCACTGCTCATCACCACTGCAAGGTGGCAGGGAGTGCGAAACAGGCACTGCAACAAGGCCTCCAGCAACTCGTCGTTGAGCGCCTCCGGCGGTGGATTTTGCCAGCCGATGAGTTGAAGCAGATTGCGCAGATCCGTCGCGGCATTGCCCTCCGGATCTTTTTTCGCCCGGGCAATCATTGCCAGGTATTGCGCAGCCAGCGGCGCCTGATCGTGATTGGCATAGGCCACGAGGCTCAATTTACGGAGCGATTCAATCGGAGGCAGCGAACGATCGGGACGGCGGTCAAAGTGGGGAAAAGTAAGATTGGCCAGCGAGAGATCCTGGAGTGTACGCCGCATATAGTCTGCAGGCTCACCAAGAATCTCCGCCACCAGGTGCATTTCTCCCGCCTCTTTTTGGATCACCGAGATGATCTCACGGCCTTGCAGTTCATTCATCTTGGCGCTCGCAGCGTCGCCGTCCGGACCGGGTACATAACGAGGCATGCGACCGCCGGTGCGCTGTTTCACTTCTTCCTCGGTGTACTTCGCGAATTCCGCATGCCGCGCCCCACCCGGCCACGGGAACATATACGCGCGGAAATATCCGCGAAGGTGATCCACCCGGCACGCATGGAAAAACTGTTTCTCACTGGAGATACGACCGCGCAGCCAGCTGAAATTTGTCGATCGATGGTTTTCCCATCGATAGGCCGGAAGACCCCAATTCTGTCCCCAGCGCTCCGAATCCTTGTTCGCGTCCTGGGTACCGAGCGGGGCTGAACCGACATTCCATTCCAGATCAAAAAGCTCCGGATGTGCCCAGACATCTACACTGCAACGGCCGACGCCAAAGGACATTTCTCCCATGAGAAAAACGCCTTTTTCATCCGCATACGCGCGCACCGAACGCCACTGCCGCCACGCGACCCATTGAATGAATTGAAACGCCTCGCGCGTATGTTCCAGACGCGCGCGATCCGGATGGCGCGCAAGCCAGGCAGTCGCACCGCCTAGTGACTGATGTTCGGGACGCCATTCAGTCCAATTTGGATTCCCTTCATATTCTCGAATCAAAATGCGATAGAGAGAATAGGCAGGAAGCCACGACTCGTTGTCTTTTTTGAACCGCTCAAACTCCTCCAATTCTTCCTTCGAGCCTTCTCCCGCGTGGAACGCGTGATGCGCCGCGAGAAGAATTTGGATCTTGAGCGGGAAAACCGAATTATGCCGCACCGCGCCCTCGCGTAGTTTCTCCAGCCAAGAGTCGGGCGCAGCCGTCTGAATCATCTCCTTACTGAGACCGGGAACATCTTCCTCCGTCAGCGCGAGAAACGCAGGAGACAACGCGCGTGAACTGATCGCGTTGTAGGGGCTGTGATCGCCCACTGTTTCGTGAACCGGCAAAAACTGGAGCAGCGAAAATCCCTTCTGTGTGCAAAAATCGATCGCCTGTTTCATCGCAAGCGTGTCACCAACCCCGAAATCCTTCGTGTGTCGCAGCGCGAAAACAGGAACGAGCAGACCAGCGATTCTTTTATGAGGATTTAAGCGGATCGTCATAGTCGTATTTTTTGCACAGTCCTCCGCATTCAAGATGCCAACGCCGCAACGGCCATCACTGTGCTTCCTGTCGGGCAGGCCTGTTCAAATTCCCCGCCTCATTTTGCCTGCCGACCTGGCCTGAGAAATTGCACTTTGCCCGTCCGACAGAAGGCGGAGCGCCCAGAAAGACCGCCGCTGCCCAGCGCCCGGCAGGGCATCCCTTACATTGGCCCGCCGCAAGCGATCACGGGCGCATGGCATACTCATCTCTTACTTCAGGCTCCGAAAAAAGTACGGACATTCACGCCGGCATCGACGTGAAAAAGAAAACCACCCGGGTGAATCTTGTGCTCGCTGTCGCGGTACTGATGTTTTTCGCCCTCGGGGGCATCCTTGTTTTGAAAGTGATCCAAAACCCGCCGCAAGCGCCTGCAGATGCCAACCCGCTCACGCCATAGATCGTTCCTTATCGATCCATGCAAATCTACAAAGATACTCTTGGGGGAAAAGTCGCGTTCGTTACCGGCGCTGGTTCGGGCATCGGGCGGGCCACGGCGAAGCTGCTGGCATTTGCGGGAGCCCGCGTCGCGCCGCTTGCGCGGCACCTTGAAGAATCAGAACGCCTTTGCGAAGAGATCCGTCACGGGGGCGGAGAAGCACTCGCAGTAGCCGGTGACATTTCCAAACCCAACGAGATGGACGCAGTCGTCACCGCGATTCATTCCCAATGGCAGAAGCTCGACATCGTCGTTGCCAACGCGGGCATCAACGGCCTTTGGGCGCCTATCGACGAAATTTCCTTCGAGGAATGGAACAAGACCATGAGCGTGAACCTCACCGGGACATTCCTTACGATTAAACCGTCTCTGCCTCTGCTAAAAATTAGCGGCGGCTCGATCGTGATCATCTCCTCCATCAACGGCACGCGCGTCTTCAGCAATCCCGGTACGGGAGCCTACGCAGTCTCGAAAGCGGCTCAGGCTGCGTTCGCCAAGAAGGCGGCGATCGAACTCGCGCAACACCGGATCCGCGTAAACGTTGTCTGCCCGGGATCCATCTCCACGCGTATCGACGAGAGTGTGACATACAAAGATCTCGATCAAATCAAGATCGAGGCGAACTATCCCAAGGGCACGGTACCTCTCACCGCAGGCCAGGTCGGCACCGCCGGGCAGGTCGCGCAGCTGATCTGGTTCCTGGCGTCCGACGCCTCCAGCCACATCACGGGAACCGAGGTCTACATTGATGGCGGTGAATCCCTGCTCATGGGTTGAGTGCATCACTTTCTGATGTGTTTGCATCAGGCCGAAACCCTCGGGTCGGTACGGTGAAATTCGCGTGTCTCCATAGTGCATATTGCCGAAACTTCCATGGGGTGGCTGCGCATTTTGCGCTGACAACAACCCGCCGGCCGGGACCGGTAATTTTTCAAGAACCATTTCTGCAGATACTTACTCACTCTTCAAAAATCACGGCACTCATTCTGCGATCAACCGGGGCGACCTACCGCAATCACTGTCAACTGATCCCAATCATCACTCGTCATGAAATCATTGGAAACCGCCGCTCCGTTCGCTTCTTCTCCGCTCAATGCGCGTCAGAATTCGCCCGTCCGGCGGATTTTTCTCGTCGATGATCATCCCGTAACCCGCTCGGGAATTGCCGCACTGCTCGGTCAGCAATCGTCCTTTCAAATATGTGGAGAAACCGACAGCGCGCCCAAGGCGGTTGAGCTTATTTCCAAGATCAATCCGGACCTCGCGATCGTCGACATCTCGTTGAAAACCACGAGTGGTATCGAGCTCATCAAAAATCTTAGCTCGCTCGTTCCCGGACTGAAATTGCTCGTGCTCTCCATGCACGACGAAAGCCTCTATGCTGAACGAGCCCTTCGGGCCGGAGCCAAGGGATATGTCATGAAAGATCAGGCACACGAAGTTCTGATCACTGCCGTCCGCCGGATATTTGAAGGCGAACTTTACCTCAGCGATAAAATGAAAGAACGGATGCTCAATCGTTTCGTGAGCCACAAGCGCGATGAGCTTACATTCTCTATCGACAGCCTGAGCGACCGCGAACTGGAGGTGCTCGGCCACATCGGCAACGGATACAGCACCCGCCAGATTGCCGCAAAACTCAACCTGAGCGTGAAGACCATCGATTCCTACCGGGAGCATCTCAAAATCAAACTTCACCTCGCGAAAGGCGCCGATCTGGTCCGGCACGCGATTCAATGGGTGAAGAGCGAAGAGCTCGTCTGATTCAGAAGTCCGTATCCGCTGGCTTCAGGACGCGTTCAAGGATCGCGCACGCGCGATATTACGCCGACCGGATATCACACGCGGGAGGCGATACACCTCCCGGATGCGATCACCTGTGTTGGCGTCAAACATCAGGTCGACCCAGCCCATGAACCACGCCCACGGCTGGCGTTGGAGCTCCTCTTCGGTCGGCAAAACCGAATTTTCGGTAAGCGCCAGAGGCTTACCCGCGGCCAGTTTGCTCATACGGTCAAACCACTCGGGTCTGAAAACCACCGGATTTCCCGACAGCGGATAAATATCGGCTCCGAGAATATCCACGCGATCATGCCCCGGCCAGTAGTCCTCAACTCCTTCCCATGGCCGGTCCGAACACCAGGCCCAGAGAAGATTATCAAGCCGGTGATGTCGGATAAGGCGGTCCTGCAACATGGACCATAGACGCTGGTAGTCGTCACTGCCTGGCCGGCCGCCCCACCAAAACCAATTTCCATTCATTTCGTGATAGGGCCTGAAAATCACCGGGACCTTTGCGTCGCGAAGCATGCAAAGCCCACGTGCGAGCAGATCCACCTGCTCACACCAGATTCGATTCAGATCGGTACCCTCCGTGAGAATTTCCCGCCAATCGCGGTCTGAGAGATTCATCTTCACACCTTCCTCGAAGAGACAGGGTTCTCCCATCGTCGGACTGGCCTGATGCCAGGTAAGCACCACAATGTATCCCGCCTCATACCGCACGCGCATTTCCTCCAGTAGGCGTGGACGATAAGCAATATCATCGGTCGGATGTCGCGCATCGGAAAATCCCCACTCGCAGCCCCACACTCTCGGAGCCACTCCGGTCAACGCTTCAACGCGATCGCTCGAAAGCGGATCCATTGAAAAGTAGTTGTGCTGTCCCGACAGCGTGCCGTGGCCGTTGACCGATTGAAGAAACGTCAGGAGCTCGCGCGCCTCCGGCGTAGCGCCAGGATTGACGGGCTCAGCGTTCGAGTATGAGGGCGGCATGGCGTGATATCGGCGGGATCGGAAGGCGTAATGCCCCACCCGGATGATTGATCGACTGCGTGTCGGCAGGAACGCCCTTGAGTGAATCCCACCATGTGACGCGCCATACCCCGGAAGCCACATCACCCAGAATCACTGTCGCATCTTTCACCGGTGCGGGAACTTTTTCAGCAAAGACACCGTCACGACGCCACACCCAGAGCGCTGCAAAATCAGCCCCGCGCTTTCCGACAGCAGCGACCACGGGCACAGTGAAATCAAAATGGAGCGAATCGAACTCCACCCAGTCCAGTCCGCCGGTATTTTCCAGGACGATTTCGCGGTGACCAGCCGTAAGAGGCAGCGTCATTTCGCGCGGCCGCTTGGGAGCCTGTGCTTCAGATGAGAGTGTAAGGGTCGGCCAGTTTTCCGTCGCCACGAGTCGTCCATCGACAAGCGCGCGGAGTTCCGCACCTTTTGCCCCTCCATCAGCGATCACAAGCCTGGCTGCAGAATCCCGCGGCACATCGATGTGCAACGTAACGCGCGACTGAAAGCCATCGTCCACGCTGCTGGGTGAACCAACGATGAACTGGGGTAGCTCGGCGACGTCTGACGAATAACTGCCGTCCACCGGAATAGTGATCACCGGCTGCGGGCCACGCCGCCAGTGTTGTCCTGGAGTGAGAACGATCGGATCCCGTCGGGAACTCTCTATCACGGGAGAAAAACTCACGAGTGCCCCGCGTGGCTTCGCACGCATCGCGGCGACAAATCGGGCGACTGCACCCAGTTCGCCAATTCGCTTGGTCGCGATCAATTCAGCTCCGAGCCACGGCTGCCCGGGATATCGCCCGCTGCCCATCAGGCTGGCCCAGACAGGCGGTACAATGAGCAGCCCGGATTTTTTAACTCTTTCCGAAGCGCGCATGTGGTCCTCGCCAATTTCACCATAAAACACCGGCCGGTTCAGCTGCGCAGGGATCTCTTGAAGTCGCTGTGGCGACGCAATCATGTCGGGCGCGTAAAGGTGCGGCTGAAAATAATCCATCCGCTCATAAACCGGGCTATTAAGATCATCCGTACTCGTAGTAATCAAATGACCATAAACATCGATCGACCGTATGTAGTCCGCCATCTCTGCGTGCCACGCGGCCACAGCGACGACGTCGTTATTCTTAGCGATCGCATCGACCCAATGTACTTCGTTGAAGAGCTCCCACGAGAGGATCGCCGGTGAATAACCCCAGCGAGCGACGATATAACGGTATTTTCGTTTCGTGAGATCACGCGCGATCGAAGAAGTAAAGAATTCGTCGGGCGTCGCGAGAAAGCCTCCATTGGCAACGTTCCACGGGTTATCGATCCAATTGGGATTCGCACCTGTCGTATACTGCCCGTGATGTTGCAAAACCAACTGAACATACACCTCGTGCTCTTCCGCGCCGGCGATCACGCTATCCCATTCCGACGCTACCGACAGATCAAGACTACCCAACGGCAGAGACTTTCGCGCGCGGTCAGAAGGCCAGTCCAAATTAAGATTACCCCAGTGGCACATCCACACCCGCGTCCAATTGAGTCCCTGGCGGCTGAATTCCTCGAAAGCCTTCCGATAAAACTTCAAACGCCCCCCCGGCGCCCAAGCGAGATTCGCTCCGACCGGCACGTATTCGCGTCCATCTGACAAGATAAAGCGGGACCGATCGGCGGCATCGCGACGTACAGTCGGGAGCGTTTCAATTTTCGCCACGGTCTCCGTCAGACGACCGGATGCCATGGCAGTAATATCGACGGTTTTTCCTCCGGTCTGCTCGGTCACTTTTCCGCGCCGATACTCACCTTGTTCATCCGTGCGAACACGAACCGCAAACGAGCCGTCACCCACAAAATACGCGGGAAGAGTTAAGGTCTTTCCTGACGGACTGATGACCTCCACCCTTAAGTCACGGTTGAACGGATTACCGTCAGTCACCGATGGCTTGAACAGAAATGTGACCGGCCCGCCGATTATCGAACCACGTGCACGCCCTTGGCCCGGGATGACGGCAGCGATTAGCAGGGCCAAAAGGATACGGGAAAAAGAAGACATGTTCTTTAATCAGTCAGATTGCCCACGAGACATCGTTCCAGCTTTCACAACCTCAACTTGAGCGAAAAGGAGTCTCTTCGGTGTCCCGGTCGCGCCCATACTCTACGTCCTACCGGGATATAAAAAGAGCCGGGACCAAAGTCCCGGCTCTGAAATCGTAGCATATTTTCTCAGGCGCTTAAAACTTGAAGGTATTGGTAAGCGTCCACACCTGACCCTGCGTGATGCGCGATTGAGCGACCTCGCCATTGGGCTCAAGACTGACCGGAGCCAAATCCGCGTCTTCGAAAGCGTTTTGAACATTCAACTGAATACGCCACGTGAGCTTGGGGGACAGTTTGCGTTCGTAGCCGACCCAGAGATCGACGTGCTGATCGATATCACCGTAGAGCGGTTTATTCACGTCTTGGAGCCAGATTTTGTTTCCGATAGCGTCAGTCGTCTGACTGATTCCATAGCCGAGGATCGGCTTGGAAGCCCAGCGGTAGCCACCGCCAACGTTGACGCCCTTGATGGCTCCCTTGACGAAGCTATAGTTCGTGATCGCCTTGGCACTCCAGTTACGAAGTTCAGGCTGAGCTGTGCCGGTCTGAGCCGACTGGAGGAGGTAGGCGGAATAGATGTTCTGGTAGAAGCTATAGCGGAGCGAGTTTGCATCGCTATGGGTGCCATTCCAATAGCCCCAGAGAGGCAGCAAGCCGGCCGGGCCATCGAAGAACTTCTTCTGTTTCATGATCAAGTCGACTGTCGACTGGCCAAGAGCGACCTGGGTCGCATCCACCTTCGCGACGTTGAACATAATGTTCCAGTTATCGACCGGACGAATCGTGGATTCGATTTCCCAGCCCTTGGACTCGACATCTTGACTGATGATCGGCCAGGTGCCGTTGACCTTGCCGCTACCCGTGTTGGAGATATCCCACGGATAGTATTTTCCGGGGCCCATTACATTGGCAAAATTCCCAGTCGTGATCGCGTTGACGTTCAGACCGATGCCGTAGGAATCGAAGAACGCTTGATCGACTACCTTGTGGAAGTTGGCCTGCCAGTCCGCGACCGCCGCGATCTGGAGAGGAGTTGCCGAGGTAGTGCCGCTGACCTGGGTGAACGAGCCGCCGTTATTGGCCGGATTGGCAATATACTGGCCGGTGGCGGCAGCATCCGCAGCGCCCCAAGCGGGCAAGAGGTAGAGGTAGTAACCGTTGCCACCAAGCGGATCACCCGCACCGGAGGTAGCCGCTGCATTCTTATCGAGCGTTTTGTAGTAAGTCGCGCGGAGGGAGAATCGACCTTTGAAGGCATCTACTGTGACACTGAAATCGTCCGTCTCACCGGTCTCGGCGGGAAGCGGCTTAGCATCAAATCCATAGCGAACTTTCGGCTTACCGTTGTTACCATGGAAGTAGTGGAAGCTTACATCAGAGTCGAGCGGCAGCTGACCGCGAAGCGATTTCGGCAAGTGCAGGGTCACACCGTAGCTCTTGGATTTCGTAGTGGTGATTTCCGCGATGCCCGTGTTCTGATAATTCATGCTGGCGACACTGGTGTACGGATCGAGCGGCGCATTCGAGGAGCTTTGACGGACCTCGTCCTCACGATAGCCGAACATCGGCATTACCATACCATCGAGCATCGTGCCTTGGTACATGAAGGCGTTCGAGTACAATTCCTCCCGGGCCTTGGTACCCGACTGATAGACATTGTTGACGATATTGACCGGGATATTCGTCCAACCTACGAAGTTGGCAGGATTGTCGCGCTGAAAATAGGTGCCGGTCGGAACAGCAGGATTGGACCACGGCGCGTTGGGATCGACATAGCCTGCTGCCAAGGGATCGGTTGGCTTGTTCCAAGTATTGTTGAAGTGCGAAATCGTACCGCTGGAGGGCTGGATCAGGTTGGCCAGATTGGAAAGACCAAGTCCAGAAGCCGATCCTCTATTCTTCAGGCTCGGTCCGAGATAGCTGACCCAGTTGACCCCGCGCAGGGATGAGATGAGACCATTCGGCTCACCCATCGCGTTGGCGAAGGCCACATCCGTATTGTAAAGACTCCAGCTACGGGTTTCCAAGTCCCACCGATACTTACCGGCCAATCCGGTGAAAGAGTGGGTTCCCAGGATATACGCCGCAGTGGATTTACTATCCATGAAATCGGACGCTCGAAGTTCGCCATTCACAAGAACCTGCGCGTTATTGCGGACGCTGTCAGTGGATGAGTTGGAAGCAGTGAAATCGCCACCGATAAACGGCCGGCCCACGTTCGGATTGACTTGGGAACCGGCCATATCGCCAGGAAGAACAATATTGTAGGCGTTCAAATCCACCGAGATATACGGTGCCATGCCGCCCGACATGATTCCCTGGGCGCCGTAATCGAAGGCTTGGTAATCGTAGGTCGCCTGAAACGAGAGGCGTCCGCTCAAGAACGATTGATCGAACACGGCATTGAAGGCATCCCAATTTTGCCATTCGCTCTTGTTGTCACCATCGATCAGCTTGTTGTAGAAATCGAAGATCGACGGATCGCTCAGGGTTTTGTTGCCGTAAACCACCGTCCCGTCAGCCGCGCCCGGATACTTGGTGGGATCCGCTCTGTTGACCACCCGGGCGTGATCGCTGAAACCGGTGGTGTACAGGTGCCATCGTCTGCGGCAGGCTTGAGAGGTAGTTAGCGGGCAGAGGCTTGGACGAGGTACCGTTGCCACCGTTCAAAGTGGTCCTTGAACCGACGAGTGCGCCCGTGGCGCTGTCGTACCAAAAGGCAGCCGCGGGGCCGGGCCAGATATAGTGGATGGAGTTTTGACTGATCCACGGAGACAGGTTCGGAGGACTTCCGAGGTTATTGTTTCCGTTAGGAAACACAGAGCCGTTATAATCAAACGGATCATAGCCGGCCTTATTCACGACACCGTCGAAATAACCCGAGATGTAGTCGAGCGGAGGAAGCTCGCGAGGATTGTTAGAACGAACACGACCCGACTCGCCATTGATTTTGATCGTGGTGTGGTTTGAGTCGCTACTCAGGAACTTCGGGTCGTACCGAAGAGCTCCATAAATGCGTTTAGAGTGATTGTAGGCGGGATCCTGGCGGTATTTAGTGTCGTCGTTCAGCAGGTCGATGCGGAGTGCCAATTCCTTGGGCAGGAAAACATAGTTATAGTCGAGAGACTCCCGGTGCGTGCCATAGCTCCCGAACCGGACTTCAACAGAGCCCTTGTTCTGGAAGACGCCCTCGTAGGTGGAATTATTTGAAATACCAGCGGGGCTGCCAACGCCGAACAGGAAGGAGTTCGGACCGCGGGAAATATCCACGCGATCAATGTTGTAGGAATCCCACGGAATATCGCTGAGAAAATAATTCCGCGTGTTGTCCATGGCGGCGAGACCACGGGCACGATTCGAACCATTGGGATTTGTGATGCGGCCCATTTCCGCATTGCCCTGTACGCCAGAACCGCGGGACGAAACACCCGAGAAGTTACCGTTAAGTCCGGCGACCTCCGTGTTCGTGGTGTAAGTAAGCAGTCCCTGCGCGTTGGTGATGCCGACATCATCCATCAGTTTCTTCGGGATCACCTGAAGCGAAGACGCAACGTCGGCCATGTTGGTACGCACGCGCGTACCACCCAAAGTGTCCTTCACTTGATAGCCGTCTTGCGAATCGGTAGAACTGACGACGAAGGGAGAAAGAACGATGGTCTGTTCTTCACTCTCGGAGTTATCTGTGGAGGCAGCTGGAGCCGCCGGAACAGTCTGCGCCGCTAGATACGGCGAGAATGCAAGGCACAACGCAGAGGTGACGCTCAAAGCGCCGACCCGCGCAACGGGGCGTTTCATAGGGATGTTTGGGTTAGGGGTGTGAGATCAGAGATCCCGGGGAGGATCATGCCACTCCGCAGACAGAGCTAGGCCGTGGCAATGCAGAAAATATAACGTTAAACCTAAATGGCGTGAATGAGTTCACTTGCTCCGAAATTAAGATTGGTTGCCGCACTCAAAACGGAGAAATTCCGAGGACTCCGGCGACCTTTCCCGAGGAAGAACTGCCGTTTCAGCAGAGAAAAAGACTGTCGACCGGAATTCAACTTCCACCTTTTGCCTGAACTTTCTTGCGATAACTGCCTGGAGCTTCGCCGGTGATGCGTTTGAAGACCACGCACATGTACTCCACATGCTCGAAGCCAGTGAGCTCCGCAATTTTCTTCAGGGGGAAATCCGTCTCAAACAACAACTGGCGGATCTTCGCGACCTGCACACGACGAATCTCCGCCTGCGGGGAACGCCCAAGATGGCGTCGAAACTTTTTCTCCAGCTGGCTTCGCGATGCATAGGCGTGTTTCAGGACCGCGTCGACGCTGATACCGTGGCATGCATGCTCGCGAATATAGCTAAGCGCAGCAGCCACATTCTTGTCATCGATCGCCAGGATGTCGGAGGACTGCCTGGTAACGACCTCAAGCGGCTCGATGCGGCGGTCCATCTCAACGCCTTTTTTGCCCGCCATCAACAAAGCAAGGGTTTCGGCGGCGTGATAACCGGATTGGACAGCATTGGGCGCAACACTGGACAGCGGCGGATAAGCGAGTTCACAACGAATGGTGTCGTTGTTGGCACCAAGCACTGAAACCTCCTCCGGAACCAACAGGCCGGCCGCTTGCGCCGCAGCGATCACCTGCAAACCGCGCATGTCCACGCAGGACATGATCCCGACCGGCTTCGGCAAACGCCTCAGCCATGCGGCGAGGGCCGTGGTCTGTTTGGCGTCCCAGAAAGGAGTCAGGTCACCGGGGTATTCGACATCGAATACATCACAACTATTTCCCGCCAGCCGCAGCGCCTCCACAAATCCGTCGCGCCGCTCGCAGGCCCAACCGTCGGTGGAGAATCCGCAGAAGCCAAAATTCCGAAAGCCGCGTTCCATGAAATGCTCGGCGCCAAGATGGCCGATGCCAGCATTGTCCGGACGGATTTTAGGCACGCCCGGGCTGACCGGTGTGTCGTTCAAATCGACGAGCGGAATTTTCAACTCAGCACACGCCTGCACAAGCGCAGGCGTGGTGTGACGGCTGATCACCCCGTGCCATTTTTTACTGCGGAGCCACTGCGGATCATTTTCCGCGCGAGCCTCGTCATCAAGAAACGCCGCCCAAGGCCGGTGCGAACGCTCGTAATGGGCGATGCCCTTGAGCATCGCGGTGCTTTCTTCAAAACGCGTGAGGAAAACGAGCAGAACCTGGGGCTTCATTTCGGATATCCCGAAAACCTGCTCAACCGTAGACCTGCAGGCAATACACGATCAGGCTTTTCCCCGGCGGGCTTCGAGAGCAGCGCGAATCTCGGCAGTCTTTTCCTGCGTGAGTCCGAATCGGGTGAGCATGACCAATGCGACGACGAGTCCGGTGACAGGGATCGCAGCCAGGAGCGCACGGATCCAGAAGATCGCCTGTGGCGTCTGGTTGCCGCCGAGCGCGGCGTCGAACCCAGTGGCACTGAGAATGACTCCCGAGGATAGCGCACCGATCGCCTGGCCCACCTTCATGATCCACGAACTGCACGCCGAGAACGCACCTTCGCGGCGCTTTCCGGTTTCGAGTTCATCGTAGTCAATGACGTCGGCGCCCATCGAGCCGTAGAGCATCCAGAAGCCGGCGCCCGTGAATGCGATAAAGCCCGATGCGAGGATCTGGAGCCAGTGGATGCTGGGCGTGTACAGCCACCAAGTCGCGACGAAGATCGTGATCGCCGAGAGCTGGACAAGCGCCATCGCGCTCCGTTTGCCAAAACTACGCGCGATAAAGGCGTAGACCGGAATACCGCAGAGACCGAGCCCCATGCCAGTCAGACCCATCACCAGATTCCAGTTGTTGCCCTCCGAAACGTTGCCGCCGCACACGTAATAGATTGTCGCGTAGTAACCGAGCATGCCAACCATGCTCGTGCCCATTGAGTACGCCATCGCCATGGCGAGATTCGCGCGAAACGGCCGGCACTTAAGCGTCTTCCAAAGGGTTTCCTTGATCGAAATTTTCTCCTGATTCTTCGCGACAACAAGGGAACCATAATCAGCGCTCCTTCGTGAGCAGGAACATCACAACAGCGACGACGATCATAATCGCACCGAGGATGATGGTGTAAGTTTGCGCGCCGACGGTCACGACCGGCTGTTCCCCCGCGGCAGCGGCCTTCCATCCGAAGATGGGAAAGAAGATTTCGGACAGATGGCTCCAGCGAAAGGTAAACAGATCGCTGAAGACGTCGATGAACCATTGCTTTGTTTGTCCAAACAGAATGATTAAGCGATCAGGTGCGTCTGCGAGCTTGGCGCCGACCCAAACCCCGGCGGAGGCGAATGCGCCTGCTGCGAACATCGCAACCTCCGGAACTTTTTGCATCGCACTCTTGATCGAGAAAACGCGCGTCCGCTCGTGGTAGTCCGGTGTTAGCTCAGCACCGAGACTCTGAAACGGCATGTTAAACGCGCTGATGATCGGTACGTAGACCCCAAGCGTGATCACCATGAACCACACATAGTACGTGGGACTATGCCCTGGGGTGGTGAAGAAGAGGATCGGCAGGGCAAGCCCCGCGAGAATTCCTCCGACCAAAAGGAATGGCCGTCGTCGGCCGAACCGGGTGCGGGTATTATCGGAAAGCCAGCCAAACGTGGAATCCCAGATGGCTTCGAATAAGAGTTTGACCAGCATTACCGAGCCGATCCAAGCGGGGGGGACGCCGAGGTAGATGTTGAACACGACGTACGCCATGCCGGGGTAAAGCCAGTGGCCCCACATATCGTCGGTCGTGCCCAACCCGTAGCCGAATTTCTGGGAGAATGGCACCTTGTCGGCCGCAGAAATGACATAGTCCTGATTGAGTTTGCGATTCGACGAGCCGAGGAACTTGAACATGGGGCGAAACTGGCTGGAGGGGTGAAACTGCTGAAGATGATTTAACGATCAATACGTGTCAGCGAGCGAGCGATGGGCGAGGCTTTTTTTAAGTCCGGCAAGCGTCACCGGCTTGTCGAATGTAGCAATCACGCGCTTGGGCTCGTCTGGATAAAGTTCGAAGAAGTTATCGTCGGCCTGAAATCCAAGTCCGGCAAAGTCGAACATGAAGCGATGCTGGAAGACCGGTGACCTGAATATGAGTTCAGCCGTTTTGGATGAGGTCATCTTGATGGCCGCGGCAGTCTTCTTTGCCTTCGGCAATGAGAGAAATCGTGGAGGAGTCAGGAACGCGGTATCCTCACTGACCGTGGCACCATCGATATCCAGCGCGAAACGCATGTAGAGCGAATCGCGGCCGTATTTTTTCAGAAGTGCACCGAGATCGAGTGTTTGCTGCTTGGCACTTTCGCCCGGCTTCAGATCCACCTTTTTTTTGCCGGCAAGAAGACTGCGCCCCTCGAGGTGAAATACGTTCCAGCGCAATACCCCGCTCGCGGAAACAGGAGCATCGTAGCTCGTATGGAGATGGATTTCGCGAACGGTGCTCGTGCGGTAGTTGCCGATAATAGCCCCTTCGTCGCCGGGAATGTGAGCACTGACCAACGCCGGCGCAAAGAATCGTCGGGCAACATACTGAAGCGCCTTCCAGCGGCCGGTGAATTCGATGGAGCTCCATGAGGCGACCGGCCAGCAGTCGTTGAGCTGCCAGTACAATGCGCCCATGCACCTCGGCATGAGTCTGCGATAGTGTTCAACGCCTGTCTGCATGCAGTAGGCCTGGTTGAGCTGCGACAGGTAGATGAGCTCGTCCTGGCCTTTTGGAAACCGGTAGCGACGCGAGACGTAATCGAGAATGATCTGGTTGCCGGCGCGGTTCTTCTGGTGGTTTTCCATGACCGGACCGAAAACGTTGTCATCACCAGGCGGACAGAAAGTGGCGTTGGTCGCGGGTGAGCTGTAGCTCTGCATCCCGAATTCAGCGACGAAGCGGAAGGCCCACTTCTCGTAATCCTTCACAGGATGGCGTGCGTGCCAGACGTCCCAGTAGTGCGTATCGCCGCGCTGCTCTCCGGCAGCGTGGTCGGCGGCAACATCGCCCCGCCAGGGAGACGATGGCCAATAGGCGGTCGCAGGATCGTTCGCGGCCACCACAGGCGGCAGCGCCTCGTGGAAAACACGGTCGTACGCAGCTCGCAGCACCGCGAATTCAGGCTTGATCAAATCGTGAGCATTGCAGCTCCAGACTTCGTTATTGCCGCACCAGAGTGCGAGCGAAGCACGGTGCCGGAGACGCTTGATTTGATAAGCAGCCTCGGCCTGCACGCTCTCGACAAATGCGTCGTCGCCCGGATACGGCGTGCAACCGAACATAAAATCCTGCCACACGAGGAGGCCAAGCTCATCGCACAAGTCGTAGAAATCCTCGCTTTCGTAGATTCCCCCGCCCCACACGCGGATCATGTTCATATGGGCGGCGACCGCGCTGCGCAGATCGCGCGCATAATCTTCACGACCGAGCACGGTCACAAATGTGTGAGCAGGAATCCAGTTGGCGCCTTTGGCGAAAATCGCACGGCCGTTGACGACAATCTGGAACGATTCGCCCCATTGATCTTTGTGGCGGTCGAGCGCGATGGTGCGCAGCCCGATGCGTTTCTGCCAGTGACCAATCGGCGTACCGTCGGCCGCCGCTACAGTCACTTCGAGACGATAAAGAGGCTGCTCTCCCTGACCTTGTGGCCACCAGAGCTGCGGATTTTTAACGATAATGACAGTACCCGTTCCACTCGCGACCGTGACTTCGCCTAAAGCGAGCTTCCATCGACAGGTGGTCTTTGCATCGGGACGCACGAGTTCCGGAGCGAGTGAAACGGTGACGCTGCCATCCGTCGCGTGAACCTGTGAAATCCGCACGTTCTCAAGGCGGTTACCGCTCCAACTTTCCAGGCGGATATCGCGCCAGATGCCAGCGGTGACGAAGCGCGGACCCCAATCCCAGCCAAACTGGCATTGTTGTTTGCGGATGCGCGTACAACCACCAACCGGATCATTGATTTCTCGCGGCGCGTGCTCGGTACGATGCGTGCGGATGTATTCCATCGCGCTGCCAAAACGAACCACGATCTCGTTTTTGCCCTGCTTCAGGAGTGATTTCACATTCCAGCGCCATCCGATAAACATGTTGTCCGTTCGCGCGACCTCCTTGCCGTTCAGCAGGACGGTGGCGACGGTATCGAGCCCATCCGCGACAAGTTCAACAACCTCATCCGCGATCAATGCCCCCGACACATTGAACGTCGTTTTGTACTCCCACTCGCGCTCCTCGATCCATTGAAGTCCAGCTTCATTGACGCCGAAAAAGGGGTCGGAGATTTTTTTCTGTCGCAGAAGATCAGTATGGACGCAGCCCGGCACGACTGCCGGCATCCAGGTTTTGGTCGAGCAGTCCCGGAAACGCCAGGACTCGGCGGCAAGCGAAAGGCTTTGCATGGAAAATGGGGAAGACGCGAAGAGTGGACGACGGCTGACTGCAAAAATGCAGCAAGGGGTGCCGCCGCGGAAAGTAGGCTGTCATCGTACAAAAACCGGCACGGCGTGTTAATGAGATCCTTTGTCCGGCACTTGAGAGGATGACTGGGATCACACGCCAAACTCTACCGGAGATTTCTAGCGCAGCTGCCGTTTTCCACGCAGTAATCCGCGTGAACTCCAAACGATCAGCAGGGCATTCGCTCCAGCCATGCATGCCGCCGAGGGCGGAAGCACGCGAAACGCCATGCCGTGTAGCACCAACGTGAATGCCAAAACAATAAAGTCCCCTGCCCTCGCCGACTTTTCCCGAAGTTGCACGAGGAGCACAGCAGTCCACACGACGAACGCGACAATCGTCGCAATCCAGCCAAAGCGGGTGGCCAGCGCCGTCTTCGCTTCATCACGTGCGAGCAGCACACCCAGCAGCCAGAAAAGCACTTGGTTGAAATAGAGAAAGCCAACACCAAGCGCTGAAATCACGTGCGCGTTAACCGGGAACTGTCCCTGCGAATCGATGGGGACGCGGGAAAGCATCGCACAACCGGTGCAGCAGAAATAATCGCGGCCCGGCTCCACTCGGCGGACTTTAAAAGGCAGGCCGCAATAACGGCAGGCAACAGGCGTCATCCTTCGAGAATTTCCGAATCCAAGTGCTGAATGATGAGCTCCTGGATCGTGGCCAGAAACACATAGCACATGAAAACATGCCGCATCGGTTCGGGCAGTTCATCTATTTCGACATCACCGGTTTCGAGCGATTCGTCGCCGAAAGTTTTCAGGTATTGTTCACGCATTCGCAGGCGGATAGCCGCGCAGGCGCGCAGGATCGCCTCCGCGTTCTCCTCATCAAACGCGATCATGCCGGTTTCAAAGAATTCCTTGTCGAAACATCGCGAGCAACCGGCTCACGCCGTCATTCTGGGCGCCGATCAGTTCCGCGTTCCACGTGTCGCGCATGTCCTCGTCGACATCGACCTGCTCAAGCGGCACAGCGAGGCGATCCCGCAGGGAATCCGCCACCGTTTTTATGACGTCCAGCAATGGAGCCACGACCGGCAGGCTTAATTTAACCTCAATTCTTTTCATCCGGTTCGATGATCGCAGTCAGGTGCCATTCGTGAAGCGTGAAAGCATAGGCCTCAGCCTTTTCTCGATGGCCGATCCATACGACCGACCGGCCTAATTCGTGAACCTCAAGCATGTGTTTGCGCGCTGTCTGCTCGTCGAAGCGAAGACTTTTTTAAAAACGAGCACGACATAAGACATCAAATTCACCGGGTCGTTGAGCACGACGACACGGAGAGACGCCAGCGAGTGCGAGCTCGGTATGCGTGTCATGTTGCGGCTGCGTGGCAGAAAGAGTCGTGGTCACTATGAGGCGGAGTAAATGGCCCGCACTTCGACGTGCAACCCGCAAGGTGGGGCACGTCTCGCGGACGTTCCTCTGGACGTCCCGCAAAGGGACACAAAAAAGGCGCACGGTGCGAGCCGTGCGCCTTTTGAATGAGTGAAGATTCAGCCTTTACGCCTTACAGCGACGTCACCTTCACGCGGATGAAACGCTGGCCGACGCCACCAATGTCGCGCATGCGGATGCGTTCTCCAGCCGCGCCCAGCGACGTACGCTCGATCTCCTGCGTGGGCAGGCCTGAGCCGTTCGTCACGCTCGTCCCGTATGCATGACCGGCGGTCCACGTCTGCATGTTGGCAGAGACTTCCACGGTGTACACCAAATCAGGACGGTTGGCCGGACGGATGAAGGATATCTCCATGCGTTTCGTGCCGCTGACATTGGCGATACTCACCTCTGTAACACCAACCGTATCAGGCGAAGAAGGTGAAAGATCGAAAGCATATTCGAGAAGGTTGCCGATGCCGTCGCCATCGGGATCGGCGGCGCTGGCCGCGCTGATATCACCAATCTGCTTATCCTGCGCCCAAGCAGCGTAGGCCGACTTCGATCTCCAGCGTCAGCAGTTGCGTGCCGCTGCCACCTGAATTGGTCGCGGTGAGGGTGACGAGATAGTTGCCCGTCGCCAGCGAAACCGGAGTCGCACCAGAAATGACACCAGTCGAACTGTTGATGCTCATGCCGGTAGGCAGACCAGTAGCGGCAAACGAAGCGGGGAGAATTCGCTGGCAACCACCTGGAAGTTGAAATTCACACCCAAGACGACGCGAGCCGTGGATGCGCTTGTGATAACCGGAACCGGAGGAAGCGGCGCCGTGACGGTGAGCGAAAGAATCTTCGTGCCGGAGCCTCCCGCGTTGGTGGGGACAGCGTGACAGATAATAAATACCTGCGGTAACTGAGGACGAAATCGTTCCCGAAATGAGGCCGCTGCTGGTGTTGATGCTCAGGCCTGAAGGAAACCCGCTCGCGTTATAGGATGTCGGCGAATTGGTCGCGGCGATCTGGTAGCTGAACGATGACCCCGAAACTCCGCTCGCCGCGGCAGAACTTGAAATAACAGGCGCGGAAGGCAGTGGGCTGGTCAACGTCAGTGCAAATGTCTGCGTACCCGAGCCGCCGGCATTGGTAGCCACAATCGTCACGGAATAAACACCCGCTGTCGCCGAAGACGAAATCGTGCCGGAGATCAGGCCGCTGCTGCTGTTGATACCGAGGCCGGAGGGAAGGCCGCTGGCGGCATAGGAGGTAGGACTGTTGCTCGCCGTTACCTGATGGCTGAAAGCCGAACCGATTACTCCACTACCTGCGCTGGCACTGGTGATCACCGGGGCGGACGGCAGCGGATTCGTGAGCGTTAGCGAGAAGCTTTGTGTTCCCGAGCCGCTGGAATTGGCGGCAGAAAGCGTGACTGTATAAACTCCCGCAGAAGCGGACGCCGTGCCGGAGATCAGACCGCTACTGGTGTTGATGCTCAGGCCCGAAGGAAGACCGCTGGCGCTGTACGACGTGGGTGAGTTGCTCGCAGAGACTTGGAAGCTGAAAGAAGAACCGATCACCGCGCTGGCGGAGTTAGCACTCGGAAATTACCGGAGGCTGAGCGACAGAGGCAACAACCGTGCCAGTGATTTCGTAGCGACCGAGACTGCTCATAGTTCGTGTAACCAGTACCGGGAACAGATCCTTCGCCTACGCCTGTGATTGCGATATAGTAAGTACCAGCGGAAAGCGTGGTAGAGATGGAAGGGAAAATGAGCCAGTCGGATTGGAGTCAGCCAAGGTATTGCCCGATGCATCATAAAGCGTAGCGCGAGCATCGAGGTTGGGCTGGGCGTTCAGACTGCTGAATTCCGGGACGAGCGTGAAAGTCACGCCGCCGCCGGAGGTCGTGAAGCTGTACATGTCCACATCGCCGCTCCGCTCGATAAGGCCGACAGTCGAACCGTCGATCGCCGCTGAAGCGCAGTGCACTTGCTGTCGCCCGGGGCGGCGGCGTCGTCTGTCATGTAGCCGGCGATGATTGCTGCCGTCGGAAATAATCGCGAGATCGTTCTCCGGGTGTTGTTTCCAACGTTGGTGTTATTGCTGTAGTTGCCGTTGCTCCACTGACGACGATGACTGCTGTAGTAGCCGGTACCCATAATTGGGACCCTAACTTGTGGCACCGGTGCCATGGCCGGAATAGTAGCTGGCGAGGAAATTGCCGCTCGAATCATTCAAACCGTCATGTGACAGGGCGTGAAGCGTATGGCCAATCTCGTGCGCGAGCAGGCCTCTGGCGACGTAACGCGCGTTAAGTGCCAGAAGATTTGAAAACACCCAGCACGGAATCGCTGCTGCTAGAACCACCGCTGCCGGCTGGGCCCCAGGAACCAATGTAAGCGACGCCACCCGGGAGCCATACGAGCTGTTTGACTGGGTAACAATGCACGCATGCGGCTGCCGGCTGGAGCGTTGTCATAACGGCTGCGGTTGGTCGTCACATCGATGTTGAAGGGGCGAAAATCCTCCGACACGCGCTGCCAGATTTCGTAATCTGGTCGGCCCTGTGACCACTTCTTCGTACGCATTGATGACGTTACCACTGTGCGTCCAGTTTGAATC
Organism: Nibricoccus sp.; assembly: GCA_049840895.1. GTDB lineage: Bacteria > Verrucomicrobiota > Verrucomicrobiia > Opitutales > Opitutaceae > Nibricoccus. Next base: position 28,141 of record JASGJB010000073.1, read on the forward strand.
AGTCACAGTCTCTCCATTGAAATCGAGATCAGCCACCGCCCGTCGCCGTTGGACGCCCGGCTTAGCAGGTATTCAGGGGACGCTGCAGCAGACACAGTCCCTGAAGAATCCGAAACGACATAACTTTCGGCAACGACTGCGCCAACGCTGCGCCTCACGAACAACGGAGCGGGAAACCACCATGACCGGCAGCTCCATGCACACGACTGAGCCTTTATTTTTTTCCAACAGATAAAAACGCGCCATCACGACCGGTCTCGATCTGGTAAGCGATCGTGCCTTCAGCGGAGAGAATCACGCCGCCAAGACGGCTGTCGTCTTCGCCAAGGCTGAAGGTTCCCTTCGTGTCGCCAGTCAGATCACCACCGACTACGATCTGGCCGTTGGGCTCATGCTGCACGACGTTGATACGAGCGGAAACGGAACGGTTGTCAGGCAAAGGCAGTTGGATGGTATCGCCTTGGCGGCAGGGCATAGAGTCCACCGTCGACCAATTCCATCAGGCGCGTGGAGCGATCGTCGCTTCAGCAGCAGAAGGCGTGGCAAAGCGCGCGGGGATCGCTGCAGGCTTGCCGGCGACAACCGGTGTTTCAAAGCGATAGACCTGACGCGGAGCCGCGCTACGGACATTCGCGACGGTTGAGAAAGTGTCAGGGGAAATAGCCTCAGACGAAGCTTGGGAAAAGGAGGATCCGGCGGTGCCAGACGTGCTGGCTGAGAAATTTCCGACTCGATTTTTTGGAGCGGAATTACGGCTGAGTAAAAATGCTGTCACACCAACAACAACGAGCAGAAGGACCGAAAAATCCGGCGCGAAAAAGAGTCCCTTTTGAACATGCGCCTCTGTCGGAACAAAGATCGCCTCGGTCAACGGATACACCTCAGGCATCCCGGTTTTTACTTTCTGTTTCCGCGTCGCGTGGGGTGAGCACCTTATCCGGCCACCGAATACGTAAACTAACTATGAAGCTTCCCGATTCAGGAACCGGGCTTGCATCCCATTTTTTCACGCGGACCGAGGAGAAAATTTGAGGAGCAACGTCAAAAAATAACGAAGGCGCGACTCACAAAGAGCCGCGCCTTCGTCCGATCGGAAAAAATGTCTGCGCGTTTCAGTTTTTCGCGGCAGCTTCTCGCACCGCCGCTGCGATCTTCGCTTCTGCGTCGGCGAGCGGGAGCTTCGCGACTTCCTTCTGCGTGCGCCACTTCAGCTCCACGATGCCTTCTTTGAGACCTTTGCCGCCAATCGTGATGCGCAACGGAATGCCGATGAGATCCGCGTCTTTGAATTTCACGCCAGGACGTTCTTCACGGTCGTCGATCAGCACATCGGCGCCCGCGGCCTCCGCCGCCGCAGCTATTTTTTTCGCGACTCCAGCGGCTTCCTCCACTTTCGGATCGAGCAGACAGATCAACACTTGGAACGGAGCGACCGCCCACGGCCAGACAATGCCGTCCGCGTCATGACTTTGCTCGATGAGCGCCTGCATCGTGCGGCTGATGCCAATGCCGTAGCAGCCCATCACCATCAGATGACTCTGCTTCTGGTCATCGGTGTACACCGCGCCAAACTTCTCGGAGTACTTCGTTCCGAGTTTGAAAATATGGCCAACCTCGATGCCTCGGCGGACTTTAAGCGGCTGCCCGGACTTGGGATCTGGTTCACCTGGGCGCACACGGCGAAAATCACCGAACTTCGTGATCGCGAGGTCGCGCGTCACATTGACGTTGCGCAAATGGAAGCCGTCTTTGTTCGCACCGGTCACACCATTGCCAATGAGACGGATGGCATGATCGGCGAACACGCCGGCGAGCGCTCCCGCATTTTTAATCGTGCCTTTGACTGCGCCGAGACTGCCCGGTTTCGCACCGAGTACTGGTTCGATTTCTTCGGCCGTCGCAGCACGCGTCAGCGTGAAGCCGAGCGAACCAAGCTTCGCCTCCTCAAGCTCGTCGTTACCGCGGATGATCACCAAAAATGGTTTTCCATCGCCGATGTAGACCAGCGTCTTGAACTGCTTGTCCGCAGCGACCGAGTATGGGGCCGCTTCGAGCGCAGCGATAGTCACCACTCCAGGCGTGGCAAACTCTTCGACGGCACCCGCCGGAGCTGCGTCAGCCAGATCCCTTGGCACGATGCCACTGGTGGCTTTTTCGCGGTTCGCCGCATAGCCACTTTCCTCATTGTAGATCACATCATCGTCACCGATCTCGGCGGGGATCATGAACTCATGGGAAAAGCTGCCGCCCATGACACCCGTATCAGCCTCAACCGCGATGGCCGTTGCACCAACACGTTTGAAGAATTTTTCGTACGCCGTTCTTGATCGCGTGATAGCTTTTGACCGCACCCTCATCATTCGCGTCGAACGAATAGGAGTCCATCATGATGAACTCGCGCGCGCGCATCAGACCAAAGCGCGGACGTATCTCGTTACGGAACTTCGTGGCGATCTGATAAAAATTCTTCGGCAGATCACGGTAGCTGGTGATCTCCGCCTTCACCAAGGGCGTGATGATTTCTTCGTGCGTAGGCCCCAGGACAAACTCCGGATCTTTGCCCGCGCGCCTTCCGTCGCCGGCGCTATCCGCGCGAAACATGATTTCACGCGCGGCCGCCCAGCGCGGTCCCTGCTCCCAAAGCTCGGCCGGATGCACGTGAGGCATCCACAACTCGACGCCGCCGGCAGCGTCGATCTCTTCGCGGCAGATCTGGGTGATCTTCTGGAGCGCACGCAGCCCCAGCGGCATATAGGTGTAAAGGCCGCCGCCTAGCTTGCGGACCAGACCCGCGCGCACCAGCAGCTTGTGCGAGGCGATTTCGGCGTCGGCCGGACTCTCTTTGAGCGTGGGAATAAAAAACTGGGACCAGAGTTTCATGGAGCCCGCGACCGAAACAGCGGCCGGAGAACGGCGCAAATTTATTTGCGAGCCCGCCCGGCGGCCCAATTACTCCCGCGACTACGTACATGCCCGCATCCCACTCGTTGCCGCCCAAAAAACCCTGGCCCATGAAATGGGTCGCCCTCGCCACCGCCCTTGGTCTCGTGGCGTACACCTATTTTACCCTTCACTACCGCAAAGACCCGCTGTCCGCGCATCGCCCCGTGGAGGAGGCCAAGGAGCGTTTCACCGTCAACCGCCTCCGCCAGGCCGGTTATGCCCGCATTCGCGTGTCCGCCGAGCGCCCGGCCGACCCGGCCCGCACGCTCGCCAGCCTCGTCCGCCCGCTCGCTGAAATCAGCGCAGCCCCCGCCGGCGTTCCCGCCGAACTCTCCGAAACCTTCGCCGAACTGCCAAAGCTGCCTGATTCGTTCCAAAACGTCTCCGCCCCGGCCGTGCACACGGTGATGCTTCCTTATTCGCTCCAGTACGTCTGCCAGTTGCCCGACAACAGCGGCGTCCTCGGAGAGACCCGTGTGTATGTGAAAGGTAACGACGTCGCCATCATCACCGATTTCGACCGGATCGACAGCGACCTGCTTGCCCGCACGAAGGACGCCACCGTGCTCCTCCAGCTTCCCGCCAGCATTTTTCGCTCCGGCGAAACCTTCCAGATCACTCTCGTTGGCAAAACCGCCTCGAAGCACTGGAGCGTGCAAGTGCATTGACGCCCCCGCGCTCCTCGTCGAAAACTCCCCATACCTCATCGATGAGCAATAGCGCCACTCCTTCGGCCACCACGACCACGATCAAGCCGACCGACCTCCGCGGCATCCTCAAATACGTCCCGCGTTTTCAAGACCAGATTTTCGTCATCGCGATCGATGGCGCCATCGTCGCCGACGAAAATTTCGGCAATCTTCTCGTCGACATCGCCGTGCTCCGCAGCCTCGGCATCAGGTCGTCCTAGTCCACGGCATCGGGCAGCAGATCCAGGAACTTTCCGATTCACGCAAGATTCCGATCACCGACGCTTACGGCACCGGCGCCACCGATGCAGCCACGCTCGACCTCGCCATCCGCGCATCCTCCCGCGTCTCTCACGTCATTCTCGAGGGCCTCACGCAAAACGTGCTGAAGTGCGCCATCACCAACGCCGTCCGCGCCCTCCCCCTCGGCATACTCAAAGGCGTAGACCACCAATTCACCGGCCGCGTCGACCGCATCGACACCGAGTTCATCCTCACGCTCATCAACAAGAGCATCATCCCGATCCTCTCCCCCATCGGCTACGGCCCGGATGGCAAGGCGCTGCGCGTCAACTCCGACCTCCTCGCTGCTGAAATCGCCGAGGCGCTCCACGCTTCGAAAATCATCTACCTGGCTCCGCAGAGCGGCCTGGAAATCAACTATGAGGTAAAACGCGAAATCTCCGTCGACGCGTTGCGCGCAATCCTCAAGGAGCAACCCGACGCCATTTCCGAACTCACCCGCTCAAAAGCCATCCACGCCATCAAGGCCATCGAGACAGGCACTCCGCGCGTCCACCTCGTGGACGGCCGCATCTTCGACGGATTGATCAACGAAATCTTCTCCAGCGAGGGCGTCGGCTCGCTCATCTACGGCAACGATTATCAGCAGATCCGCCGCGCCAAGCGCAGCGACGTCCGGGCCATCTACAATCTCACGCGCGGTGCCGTGAAGCGCGAAGAGCTCGTCTATCGCACACAGCAGGCGATCGAGAAAAACATCGATCAGTTCTTCGTCTTCGAAATCGACGAGAACCTCATCGCTTGCGTCTCCCTTTATTTTTATCCCGACAAACCGCAGCTTGCCGAAGTTGGTTCGCTCTACGTTCTGCCCTTCTACCACAATCGCGGCATCGGCCGTAAGATGGTGGACTACGCCTGCATGATGGCGAAAGAACGCGGCGCCAAAACCATCGTCGCCCTCTCCACGCAGAGTTATTCATTCTTCACCAGCGCCCTCAACTTTGAGGAAACCACCAAAGATATCCTGCCAGAAGCGCGCTTGAAGCTCTACGAGGAAAGCGGCCGCAACCCGAAGGTGCTCGTGAAGCAAGTGTGAGTGGCGTCCGCGCACTGTTCTTCACGAGTCTTCTCGTGGTGGCGACCAGTCTCACGGCCGCCAATGAGCAGACGATGCCGAAAGGCGGGCTCTACAAGCCCACATTCCTACTCCCGAATCGCAGTTTCGCAGCAGGTACGGCCTTCACCGTTCAGGTCACGGTTAAAAAACGCCCCGTTTACCTGCTGCTTTCCTGTCACCACGTCCTCGACAACACCGCGTCAGAAATTCGGCACGCAGTCGGACTTTCGATGCTCGACTCCAATCAGGTGATCGTCGGCGAGCCGATTAAGATTCGTGGCGCCCGAACGGTGGATTTCGCAGGCGCCGACGGAGAGCTTTCGGCATTTCTACTCTCTCAAAGGCCCAACGAACCGGCGCTTAAAATATCCCTCGAAAAACCTCTTCGCGGAGAACGCATCATCCTTTTCGCGCGCCTGCACAACCAGGACAAACCACAACTCTACCCCGGAAAAGTTGTATCGGTAAGCCCTGAGTTTCTGGAATACACCCTCGACGATCCTTCGATCGAAATCGGAGGCACCAGCGGGGCACCGGTACTCGACAGCGGGGGCAGCGTGATCGGCATCAACGCCTCCGGCCAGAAAAGCGAAGACGGTACGCTGCACGTCCTGGCCAATCCCAGCATGACATTTCTCCCCAAGATTCTCGAAGCCCTCGAGACGTCACCATGAGCTATCTCCTCAAACAGGAAATTCCTTCCGTCGCCGACTACATCGCCATTCGTCTCGCCGCCGGTCTTTCGCGCAAATCCGAGGAGGCCGCCCGTATCGGGCTCGCGAACAGCCTTTTCGGCGTCGTCGTTTATCACGGCAATGATCCCATCGGCATCGGTCGCGTGATTGGCGACGGTGGCTGCTTCTTCGAAGTCACAGACATCGCCGTACTTCCCGCTCACCAGAAAAAAGGCATCGGCGACATGATCATGAAAGCGATTATGGAATATCTTCGTACGCACGCGCCCAAGACAGCCTACGTCAGCCTCATGGCCGATCATGGCACGCCTCATTTCTACAAACGCTACGGCTTTTCCTTCGCGGAAATGCCCAAAGCCTCCGGCATGTATCTTCGCATAACATGAACCCCGATCCCGCCGCCGTCGTTCAACGTCAGCTGGACGCCTTCAACGCACGCGATCTCCCGGCCCTCCTCGCGATCTATGCCGACGACGCGGAACTCTACGAGCACCCGAATAAACTTATGGCCCGTGGCACCGCTGCGCTTCGTGAGCGTTACACCGCGCGTTTCCATGAGCCTAATCTCCACGCAACCCTCCTCCACCGCATCGTCGCCGGACAGACTGTCATCGATCACGAAACCGTCGCGCGCACCTTTGCCGAAGGACCAGGAAGAATCGACCTCGTGATGATCTACGAAGTCCGCGACGGTCGCATCGCCAAAGCATGGACGATTGCGGGAACTCGGACGCTCGACACCAAGAGTTAGACACTCCGGTCATCACTCCATGAAACTGATCTATGAAACATCCCGGTCGATCACGTCCGATGAGTTTATCGACCTGCTTAAACGTGCCGCGTTCGCCGAGCGGCGCCCCGTCGAGGATCGTGCATGCATCGAAGCCATGCTCAAAAACGCCGGTATTCTTTGCACCGCATGGGATGGCGGCCTGCTCGTCGGCATCGCCCGCTCCGTCACGGATTTTTCTTATTGCTGCTATCTCTCTGATCTAGCCGTCGCCGAAACGCATCAACACCACGGCATCGGCCGTGAACTCATCCGGCTCACACAAAAACAACTTGGGCCGCGCGCTAAAATCATCCTCCTCGCCGCACCAAAAGCCGAAGGCTACTATCCGAAGATCGGCTTCACCGCGCACAAGTCGGCGTGGCTTCTACCCACTGCCACGCCGATCTGAATTTCAATCAGGGATTCTCGGGCGCGGTCACATGAAACCAATCCACGTCCGCATGCCCCGTGGCTTTCGTCCCGCGTGGAGACATCGCAAACAATCCAACGCGTGCGCCGACCCAGCTGCCCCACTGCTTCGCCACAAACTCGCCGCCGATCGCTTTAAACGTCTTCCCGTCGTCGCTGTAGCTGAATCGGCATTTTTCCCCCTGATTGGTCACGCGCAACCAGATCGGGCCTCCTTTCCACGGCTCGTTCGACACTTCGATTTCCTCTTTTGGCGCCACGTTTTTCATGCCTTTGCCCGTTTTCAAAACAACGCGCAGGGTGTTGCCCTCCCGACGCAGCCCGATCCACGCATAGTCGTCGCCCATCATCACAAGCCCTGCGCTCGCCCCTGCGATTTCAGACGCAAACGCGAGCTTCGTCGTGACGGTCGAGGCAGGTCCGGAAATGCGCTGCGTCAAAACCGCCGGTTGGTGCCACAGAGTGCCGATCTCGTTCTCCGGCTGGACAAACAGACGCAAAACACCCCGCTCCGCGCTGAGCGACGACCATGTCTGCTCGTCGTTGGCCGACCACTGCCACTGCGGGCCAAACTGTTTCCCGTCGAATTCATCGCTCACCTGAGGCGTCGCGAGAGCGGCTGCCCCACTGACCGTCGGCTTTTTGTGAACGAGCACTGGCTGACCTTTGCCGTCGCCATCCGGATCCTCGCCCATCACCGGCCAGCCGTCTTTCCAAATCATCGGCTGCAAATGCGTCACACGCCCCAACGCGTCGATCTCTTGAAAGTGGAAAAACCACGACTCGCCCGACGGCGTATCAACCCAGGCCCCTTGATGCGGCCCGTTGATGGGCGTGTTTCCCTGCTCAAGCACGATGCGATCCTCGTAAGGTCCACGCACGTTTTTCGAACGAAACACCGACTGCCATCCATTCCGTACCCCGCCCGCCGGCGCGAAAATGTAATACCAGCCGTCGCGTTTGTAGAACTTCGGGCCCTCCAGCGTGCGATAACCCGGGAGTTTGTCTCCGTCGATCGCGACCACACCTTCATCGAGCAGCTTTGTGCAGTCCGGTGAAATTTCCCGAACCGTGAGGCGGTTGCCAATTCCCGCACGACTTTTTGCCCAGCCGTGCACGACGTACGCTCGGCCATCCTCATCCCAGAGCGGGCACGGATCAATCAGGCCCTTTCCTTCAATCAACAGATGCGGCTCCGTCCATGGGCCCGCAGGATTCTCTGCAGAAATTACGTAGATGCCGAAATCCGGATCAGGATAAAAAATCCAAAACTTCCCGTCATGATGGCGGATACTGGGCGCCCAAACCCCTGCGCTCGGCCGCACGGCTTCGAAATGTTTTCCTGGCACCAGCCGCTTCAACGGATTGGTCAGGTAGCTCCAGTTCACCATATCGCGCGAATGCAGAAGCGTCAGACCCGGCGCCACGTGAAACGTCGAGCACGTCAGGTAATAGTCCCCGCCCACACGCACCACATCCGGATCGGAAAAATCCTGATAGAGGATGGGATTCTTGTAGGTGCCATCACCGTTATCGGCCACCCACGGAGCAGGAGCCGCAGCCAGGCACGACGACGAGAATGCCACAAAGCCTTCGACGACGAGGCAGACAAGGATGCGCGAAATAGGAATCATAGGTTAAGCGGACAATGGGGTTCTTCTGATACCGCACGACGACACCTTCCTCTGACAGTGCAATGCTGTGCGCTTCGTTGCGCATGGACGCCTCGATCGCACAAGCAACTGCCGGGCGGGAGATGGAATTTGATGTGCATCGTTCGTCGGGTGCCAAAATAAAAAGACCGCTCCCCGGGGAGCGGTCTCGAGTCGAAATCAAACTAAAGCCTGACTCAACGTATCATCAGATCTGCGCACTGGAACTGGAGTCAGCGGGCTTCGTGGGCTCGTTCTGTTTGAACTCCAGTGCGTCGCCGTTGCGGACCACGAGGACGGGTTCGCCGTCCTTGATGTCGCCGCGGAGGATGGCCTCGGCGAGCGGGTCTTCGAGGTAGTGCTCGACGGCGCGACGGAGCGGACGGGCGCCCATCTTTTCGTCGTAGCCTTTCTCGATGAGCAGCGACTTCGCTTCGGGAGAGAACTCCATCTCGATTTTGCGTTCGACGAGGCGCTTCGCGAATTTCACGAGCTCGATGTCCACGATCTTGACGAGGTCTTCCTTGTTGAGCGGACGGAAGAAGATGATGTCCGAGATACGATTCAAGAACTCGGGCTTGAAGACGCGTTTCGCCTCTTCGAGCACCTTCTCGCGCATCTTTTCCTGATCGCCGAACGAACCGCCGACGGAGCCGAAGCCCATCGAGGTCTGGCGCTGCAACAGGTGCGCGCCGACGTTCGAGGTCATGATGATGATCGTGTTTCGGAAATCGACCACGCGACCGAGCGAGTCGGTCAGACGGCCGTCTTCGAGAATCTGCAGAAGGAGTTGCAGCACGTCCGGGTGCGCCTTCTCGACTTCATCGAAGAGGATCACCGAGTAAGGCTTGCGGCGCACGGCTTCCGTGAGCTGGCCACCTTCTTCGTAGCCAACATAGCCGGGAGGTGAACCGACGAGGCGCGACATGGCGAACTTCTCCATGTACTCCGACATGTCGATTTGAACGAGTGCGTCCTGGTTGCCGAACATTTGCGCGGCAAGCTGCTTTGCGGTCTCGGTCTTACCAACACCAGTCGGGCCGACGAACATGAACGAACCGATCGGCCGGCGCGGATCCTTGAGATCGGCGCGCGAACGACGGAGCGCACGAGCGATGGCGGTCGCGGCGATGTCCTGGCCGATGACGACTTTCTGAATTTCTTTTTCGATGCCGAGGAGACGCTCGCTTTCCTTCTTCTCCATGCGGGAGAGCGGAATGCCGGTCCAGTCGGCGACGACCTGCATCATCAAGTCTTCGTCGATGGCGACACGCTTCTCTTCGCGCGCCTTCTTCCACGCTTCCGTGGCGGCTTCCTGGCGGGCGCGGAGCTGTTTCTCGTTGTCGCGGAATTTCGCGGCCTCTTCGAAGTGCTGCTTGGCAATCGCGTCTTCCTTCTGCGCGCAGACAGTCTCGATTTCCTTGGAAAGATCTTCGATGTCGGTCGGTCGGTTGAGGGAAGCGATGCGGGCGCGTGAGCCGGCCTCGTCCATCACGTCGATGGCTTTGTCGGGCAGGAAACGGCCAGTGATATAACGGTCGGACAACTTCGCAGCGGCTTCGAGCGACTTGTCGCTGAAGGTCGCCTTGTGGTGATCCTCGTACTTACCGCGGATGCCCTTGAGGATGATGACGGTGTCATCAACCGAAGGTGGCTCGACCTTCACGGCCTGGAAGCGGCGATCGAGGGCGCTGTCCTTCTCGATGTACTTGCGGTACTCGTTAAGGGTCGTCGCGCCGATGCACTGGAGTTCGCCACGAGAGAGCGCGGGCTTGAAGATGTTGGAGGCATCCATCGCGCCTTCGGCAGCACCGGCACCGACGATCGTGTGCATTTCGTCGATGAAGAGGATGATGTTCTTGGCGCGCTTGATCTCGTCCATCACGGCCTTGATGCGCTCTTCGAACTGACCGCGGTATTTCGTACCGGCGACCATGAGCGCGAGATCGAGCGTGATGACCTTCTTGTCGGCGAGGATCTCGGGAACGAGACCGCCGGCAATTTCCTGGGCGAGACCTTCGACGATGGCGGTTTTGCCAACGCCGGCTTCGCCGATGAGCACGGGATTGTTTTTCGTGCGACGGCAGAGGATCTGGATGACGCGACGGATCTCGTTTTTGCGACCGACGACCGGATCGAGTTCACCCTTGCGAGCGAGTTCGGTCAGATCGCGGCCAAAGGCTTTGAGCGCCGGAGTCTTGACTTCTTTCTTGCCGTCACCGGTTTCGCCACCGGCGCCGCCATTGCCGCGCTGTGGAGAGCCGCCAGCAGAGGCTTCTTCGCCACCGCCAGGAGGAGTGCCCTCGCCGCCGGAGAACTGCGGATCGAGTTCGCGGAGGATTTCGTTGCGGGTGCGTTCGATGTCGATGTCGAGCGACTTGAGCACGCGCGCGGCCACGCCTTCTCCTTCGCGGAGGAGGCCGAGGAGGATGTGCTCGGTGCCGACGTAAGAATGATTGAGCGCCTTCGCTTCCTTGCCGGCCAGCGCGAGGACTTTCTTCACGCGAGGCGTGTACGGAATGCTGCCGGTCGTCTTGGTTTCCTGACCGGTGCCCACTTGTTTCTCCACGGCGCCACGAACAGTCTCGAGGTCGAGACCCATCTTCTGGAGCACGCTCACGGCAACACCCTGGCCGAGCTTGATCAGGCCCAAAAGGATGTGCTCGGTGCCGACGTAGTTATGGTGAAAACGGTCGGCCTCTTTGCGCGCGAGGGCCAGCACTTGCTGAGCCCTCGGGGTGAAGTTGTTCATGGGTTCCATGTTCGTGGTAGGTAGGCGGGCGTGTGTTCTGTTGTTTGTTTAATTAAATCGGCTGTCTGCGACGCGGGCGCAGGGTTAATTGTGAGTGTTGATAGTGAAATTAGGTTTTGCGAAAGCGGCAAACTCCGCGCGCAAACGTTCCGCGCGCAGGCTGTCGCGTTGAGTGGATTCGAGATCGGTCTTGGTTGTCTGCTGGATGTGACCGGGCTGGGCCTCGATGAAAAGGCGGTCGATCACGGAGCGGCTGTCATCCGGGAATAAACCAAGATCTATGCCGAGTCTGAGCAGAGACAGCAGATTCATAGCCTCGCCCGAGCTAAGCATGTGGCTGTGCTGGAGAATGCCATACGCGCGGCCAATTTTATCGAAGATCTTGGCGGCGTCGCTTTCCATCAGTTTCGCGCGGGCGTTCTGCTCGTGCTCTACGATGGAGTTAAGAACGCTGCCGAGGCGTTTGATGATCTCTTCCTCGGATTCGCCCAGAGTGGTCTGATTGGAAATCTGAAAAATACTGCCGCTCGCATCGGAGCCTTCGCCGAAGAGGCCGCGAACAACCATGCCCAGCTGGTTCACCGCGCGGACGACCTTCTCCATCTGATTGGAGATCACGAGCGCCGGCAGGTGCATCATCGCCGAGGCACGCATACCCGTGCCCAGATTGGTCGGGCAGGCGGTGAGATAGCCGAGTGTCGGGGAGAACGCATAGTCGAGCGCTTCTTCGAGCGCGCTATCGAGCTCGTTGATGGCGTTCCACGTCTTCTTGAGCTGAAAGCCGGCACGCAGCACCTGGATGCGGAGATGATCCTCTTCGTTGATCATCACGGACATCGTCTGGTCCTTGCTGATGACTACGCCGGCGCCGGCCTTCGCACCGCTGAGTTCGCGACTGATCAGGTGGCGTTCGACGAGAATCTGTTTCTCAAGATCGCTGAGCTCACTCACGGCGATATTGAGGCCCTTCTTCATCTGGGTCGCTGAAACCAACGCATCGCGGCAAGCCTCGAAAACAGTCTCGCGCTGCGCTTCGCGGGCCCAGCCCGGAAACGGATTGCCCGCGAGATTACGCGCGAGGCGAATGCGCGTCATCAAGACAATGGCGCACTTGCTAGTCGCGGTATCGGTCAGCTCGGATGGGGAAGCGATGAGCGACGCGATCGTCATAGGCTTAACGCGTGAGCTTTTGTCCGACGGCTTGTTTGACTTGGTTGATTTCATCGCGGAATCGGGCGGCGTCTTCGTAACGCTCGGCTTTGATCGCTTGATCGAGATTGCCTTCGAGCGTGGTGAGGCGGTCGTGGAGAGATTTACGGTCGAGTGCTTTTTGAGGCACTTTCCCTGTGTGGTTTGTTCCCTTGTGCATGTTGTCGAGCATCGGCTCGACCATGCTGCTGAACGTCTGGTAGCAATGCGGGCAGCCGAAGCGACCGTGCTTCTTGAAGTCGTTCTGGGTGAAGCCGCAGTGCTCGCAACGCATCGCGTCGGTCGCAGCCTCGGGATTGAGCGAGGCTTTGAGCAGCAGGTCCGACAGGGAGAAACCGCTGGGATCGGTCACTCCTTTGGCTTGGGCGCATGCCTCGCAGAGATCTACCTTATGAATCTTGTTATTAACGATCTGCGTGAGATGTACCGTCGCGGTTTTCGGACAAAGATCACATTTAAGAGGGCTGGCCATGGGTAAAATATAGCACGTCCGATCTAAGTATCGACACAGCGGACATAAAATTATGACGGACGTGGGACATGAAAGGATGCATCTGTCTGCACCAACCATGCCATGAGCGCTTCTGCTGGCAAGACCTCGACAGCCCTTCCTGAGAGGAAATTCCACGGACAAAAAGAGGGACGCCATCGCGCCATGAGACACGGTGGTTGCGCGGATATGGCGCACCTTGTCTTGCAGATTCACCTAACAAAAAGCGCGAGAACCAAGACGTTCTCGCGCCGAAAAGGAAGAGCGTCGAGCGACGCTTTCTCGATGGTCAGATTCGAGTGCCTTCCACCAACACACGGCGGCGGAACGATTCGCGGACTTTGGCGAAAATCTTGCCAGGTTTGCCATCGCCGATCTCGCGACCATCGAGCTTCACCACCGGAATGACCTCGGCGCCCGTTCCCGTGAGGAAACATTCGTCCGAACACCAGACATCGTAGCGCGTCATGTTGGCTTCGCGGATCGGCACACCGATCTCCTTGGCAATATCAAAGATCGCGTCGCGCGTAATGCCCTTGAGCGCGCCTTGGGAGGCGGCCGGCGTGATGATTTCACCCTTGTGGACGAGGAAGATGTTATCGCCCGTGCACTCGGCGACGTAGCCCTGGTCGTTGAGCATGATCGCCTCAAGAGCCCCGGCCTGGCGGGCTTCGATCTTGGCGAGAATGTTGTTCAAGTAATTGAGCGATTTGACCGTCGGCGGCAGCGCTGCCGGGTTCATGCGACGAGTGGCCACGGTGACGATCTCCAGGCCCTTCGTGTAATGTTCGGCCGGGTAGAGCGCGATCTTGTCGGCGATGATGAAAATCGACGGCTTCGGGCAGAGCCAAGGAGACAAACCGAGGTCGCCGACGCCACGCGTCACCACGAGGCGGATATAGCCGTCCTGGAGGTTGTTGGCGCGGCAGGTCTCGATGGTCGCATCGGCGATTTCCTTGCGCGTCCACGGCATCTTGAGAAGCAAGGCCTTGGCCGAATATTCGAGGCGCTCCAAGTGCTCATCGAGACGGAAGATGTTACCCCCGTATATGCGGATGCCCTCAAAAATGCCGTCGCCATAGAGCAGGCCGTGATCGAACACGGAGATAGTGGCGTCGGCACGATCGACGAGTTTCCCATCGAGATAAATCTTCATCCACCCACGCTAGGAAGCGCTCTGCGAGCTTGTCCAGCCTCCGTGCGCCAACTGTGCGGTGTCGTGGCCGAACTTGCCAGCCACTGTGCCGTCTCTTTCCCTCCCCGCCCCATGGCCACGCCCAAAAAACGCCCCACACTCGCCCGTATCGAGCTGCTCACACTCCTGCTGCTCGGAGCCATCGTGGTGGTCGTGATCATCCCAAAGTGCCGGAACACGCCTTCGGAAGGCACAAAACCCGCTCAAAACGCTCCGAAACAACCCGTCACGAATCCTTAACTAATCTTACCGTCCCCGGTCCTTTACGCTGAACCACTTCCCTGAATTGCTTTCCTAACGCCCCCTCTCACTCTCCCGCAACCGCTCCCAAGCATGACCGCAGCTCCCACCGCGCCCGTCCAAAATCTCACTTATGTCGTCGGACACAAAAATCCCGACGCTGACGCGATTTGCTCGGCCATCGCCTATGCCGCTTTCAAGGAAGCCCGTGGTGAACGCGGTTACGTCGCCGCGCGCTGCGGCAACTCCAACGCGCGCATAGACACCATCCTTCAAAAATTTCATCAGCCGCTTCCCGTCTACCTGAGCGACGTCACTCCGCGAGTGCGCGATGTCATGGTGACCAACGTCGTCTCGGTCCGCCAGCACGCCACCTGCGCCGAAGCCCTTGAGCTGATCGACGAACACGACGTCCGCATCCTTCCCGTAACAACCGACGATCACCGCGTCATCGGCTCCGTTTCCATCTTCCAACTCGGCGGCCACTTTATCCCCCGTTTGCGCGAACCTCGTGAGATGCGCAAAGTCACCACATCACTCGCGCATATCACACGCGCGCTCAAAGGCCGCGTGGTTCACATCGCCAACGCCGACGAATGCCAGGATCTCTACGTCCGCATTGGCGCCATGGATGTCCGCTCGTTTGGCAAGGTTTCCGAAGGCGACGGCATCCCCGCAAATCGCACCATCATCATCGTCGGTGACCGCTGGGACATCCAGCAACGCTCCATCCAGATCGGCGTTCGCGCGCTCGTGATCACCGGCAATCTCCCGGTCGACGACGAAGTCATCCAGACCGCCAAAGCCGCGGGCGTCAGCCTCATCGTCAGTCCATTTGATTCCGCCACCACGGCCTGGCTCGTTCGTACCGCCTCGACGATCGACAACCTTATCGACCGCAAATTCGTTTCCGTCACCGCCGACGTGCGCCTGGCCGAGTTGCGTAAAAAAGCCGCAGTTTCGACCGCCGCCGCCGCCATGGTGCTCGATGACTCCGGCAAACTTCAGGGCATTCTGACCAAAACGGACATTCTCAAGCCTGTTAAAACCCGCCTCGTTCTGGTCGACCACAACGAGATGTCGCAGGCCGTTTCCGGCGCGAATGAAGTCACCATCGCCGAAGTGATCGACCATCACCGCCTCGGCTCCTGAATACACAGCAGCCCATTCTCTTTATCAACGAGCCCGTCGGTTCCACCTGCACGATCATCGCCGATCTCTTCCGCCGCGAAGGCATCAAGCCCAGTCCCGACATCGCTGGCATCATGATGAGCGAAATCATCGACACCCTTCACCTCAATAGCCCAACCACCACGGAAAAAGACGGCACCCTCCTCGCCTGGCTCTCCAGCATCGCCGGCGTCAACTCACGCGCCCTCGCCGACACGATCTTCAGCTCCGGCTCCGTCATCCTCGCCAACTCACCCGACAAGGTCATCCGGACCGATTTTAAAATCTACCGAGGAAGACGCCATCCGCTTCGCCGTTTCCCAAGTTGAAGAACTCGGGTTCGGCAATTTCTGGCAGCACTCAAAACAGCTCTGCGCCGCGCTCCAAAAACTCTGCGACGACGAACAGCTCGCTTTCGCATGTCTGCTCGTGACCGACATCAACACGCAGAACTCGCTCATGCTCGTCAAAGGCGACGCAGACTTCATCCGCGCACTTCCTTACCCACACGTCGAAAAGGACGGGATTTTCGGCCTGCCCGGCATAGTGAGGCCCGCAAAAGGTTTTCATCCCCTACATCACATCGCTCCTCAAGGAGCTTCAGGCCGACGGCATTGCCCCCCCATCACCGCATGGCTTCCCAAGTCCCGTTCGAAGCCCCGCCTGAGCCGACGGTCAGCGCAAAAAATTGATCGAGACGGATACGGCTTATCCGTCTGCCGACGAGGCACGGGCAAGCGACCTCAAAAGCTTCATTGCCTCACGGCATGCGCGTGCCCTCACTGACGTTCTCCATGTCAGCCGAAACCCCCGCGACCACCGACACGCCGACCCCCGCTCCGAGTGATTTCATCCGTGATATCGTCGCCCAGCATGTCGCGGAGCAGCGCTACCCAAAGATCGTCACCCGTTTCCCGCCCGAGCCCAACGGCTATCTCCACATCGGCCACGCGAAGTCGATCTGCCTCGAACTTCGGCATCGCTCGCGAAAACAACGGCCAGTGCAACCTCCGCATGGATGACACCAATCCCGGCAAGGAGGACGTCGAGTATGTCGACTCCATCACGCCGACGCGCAGATGGCTAATCGCCGGCTGGGCCGACCACTGCCTGGTTTCAAACCCCAGGGCGCCGCGCCCGCGGCGCGGTCGCCAACGGAAAGTCCGATTACTACCTCGGCGCGTCACGCCCTGAGGCTCCGCAACGCCGAGGCCTTCTTCGCTTCCGACTACTTCGACCAGCTCTACGAATTCGCCGGTGAAGCTGCATCAAAAAGGGCAAAGCCTATGTCTGTGACCTGAGCCCCGAGGACACCGATCGTTATCGCGGCGCCCCCGATCAGCCCGGCAAGGACAGCCCGTGCCGCCATCGCAGCGTCGAGGAGAACCTCGATCTCTTTCAGCGGATGAAGGCCGGCGAGTTTCCGAATGGCGCGCGTTCCTCTGCGTTCCAAGATCGACATGGCTTCGCCCAACGTTTGGTTGCGCGACCCCCTGCTCTATCGCATTCGGCATATGGCGCATCATCACATCGGCGACAAGTGGGTCATCTATCCGCTCTACGATTTCGCGCACTGCCTCAGCGATTACCTCGAGGGCATCACGCACTCGTTCTGCACGGTCGAATTCGATCTCGCACCGCGCGCTCTACGATTGGATCCTCGAGAGCCTCGATCTCGCCGCGCCCGCTTCCGCATCAGTACGAGTTCGCCACGCTCAAGATCGGTTACACGGTCGTGAGCAAGCGCCGTCTCATCCAGCTTGTGCAGGAAAAACTCGTCACCGGCTGGGACGATCCGCGCATGCCCACGTTCAGCGGCATCCGCCGCCGCGGCGTCCCCGCCAGTGCGCTCCGCCGTTTCGTCATGGGCATCGGCGTCACCAGATTCGATGCCCTCACCGATATCGCCGTCTTCGAGCACGCCATTCGCGAAGAACTCAACCCGATCGCCCAGCGCCGCCTCGCCGTGCTCAAGCCCGGTCAAACTCGTCCTCACCAATATCGCCGCAGGCAAGTCATCGAGTGCTTGAGGCCACCAACAATCCGCAGGACGAAAACGCCCACGACGCGCACGGTCGCCCTCACGCGCGAGGTCTTCATCGAGGACGACGATTTCGCCGAGGTCCCGCCGCCGAAATACTTCCGCCTCAAGCCGGGCGGCGAAGTCCGCCTCAAGTACGCCTGCATCATCAAGTGCGACGAGATCGTCAAGGATGCCGCCGGCAAAATCATCGAACTGCGCTGCACCGCCGATCTCACGACGCGCTCGCGGCGGCCCCAACTCCGACCGCAAGGTCAAGGGCACCATCCATTGGGTCAGCGCCGACGCACAGCATCGAGGCCGAAGTCCGTCTCTACGACCGCCTCTTCACCGTGGCCGAGCCCGGCGCCGACGAAGATTTCAAGAAGTACGTCAACCCGCATTCCCTCGAAGTCGTCACCGCCAAGCTCGAATCTTCGCTGGCCACCGCAACAGCCCGACGAGCGTTACCAGTTCGAACGCCTCGGCTACTTCACGCTCGACGCGAAGGACACCGCCGCCGGCAAGCCCGTCTTCAACCGCACGATCACGTTGAAGGATGCCTGGGCTCCCGCCAAAAAATAAGGTGGAGCGCGCCGGGACGGCGCGCTTTCCGAAACCATGTAGGCCGCACCTCTGGTGCGCGCCTCCGACCTCACACTTTCGCGTCCTTCAACGCCGTCGCCGAGCTCGACGCGCTTCTCGTAGAGCGCCTTGCCGACGATCACCCCGTCCAGATTGGCGTAACGCTGCGCGAGCTCCGACAGCTTCACGACGTCCAGCCGCCGGCTCACGCCGCCGCTGGCGATCACGTTGAACTTGCCGGCTTGGAGCATCGCCTCCTGCGCCGCGAAGTTCGGCCCCGTCAGCATGCCGTCCGTGCCGATGTCTGTGTAGATGATCGTGCGCACGCCGATGCGGTCCATGCGGCGCGCGAGGTCCAGCGCTCCCGTGCCGGTCGTATCGACCCAGCCCTTCACCGCGACCTTGCCGTCCTTGGCGTCGATGCCTACCGCGATCTTTTCGCCGAAGGCCTGCACCAGCTCCGCGACAAACGCCTCGCTCTCGGCCGCGCGCGTGCCGATCACCACGCGGCTCACGCCGAAGCCCAGCGCGCGCTCCACCGCGGCGCGCGTGCGCATGCCGCCGCCGAGTTCCACCTTCATGCCCATCGCCGCGATCTGCTGCACGATCTCCAGGTTCTGCGGCTCGCCGGCGAAGGCGCCGTCGAGATCCACCACGTGCACCCACTCGCTGCCAGCCGTGCGAAACTCCTTCGCTACGTCCAGCGGGTTCGCCGCGTAAACCGTCTCCTGGTCCGCGCGGCCTTGCAACAGCCGCACCGCCCGCCCGCTCTTGATGTCGATCGCCGGATAAATGGTCATGGGAACCCAACACCAAAAGCACCCGCCCCTAAAAACACACGCCCATTTTACAACCCCCTCCCCTCCGCCATTAGTCATTAGACATTAGTCCTTAGTCATTCAAAGTTCTCCCCATGCCCACCAGCACCGCTTCCTCCGCTTACACCGCGCCCAAGTTCCTCACCGAGCTGCTCCACGCCCGCTCGCCCTCCGGCTACGAGACGGAGGCCCAGGCCGTCTTCGATCGCCACGTGAAGCCCGCCGCCGACACCTACGCCAACGACGCCCTCGGCAACCGCATCGCCACCCTCAATCCCTCGGGCGACCCCGTGCTCATGCTCGCCGGCCACATGGACGAACTCGGCCTCATCATCACCTACGTCAACAAGGACGGCTTCATCTACTTCGACACCATCGGCGGCCACGACCGCACCGTGATCTCCGGCCGCCGCGTCCTCATCCAGACGGCCAACGGCATCGTGAAGGGCGTCACCGGCAAGCGCGCCATCCACCTCATGGACGACGGCGACCGCAAAAAGGTCCCCGAAATCCACGAGATCTGGATCGATATCGGCGCCCGCTCCAAGAATGAGGCCCTCGAGCGCGTCGCCATCGGCGATGTCGCCACCTACGACCACGAGTTCGAGCTTTTCCATGGTAGCATCGGCACCGCCCGCGCCTTCGACAACAAGGTCGGCGCCTACATCGTCGGCGAAACCCTCATCCGCCTCGCCGCCGAGAAAGAAGAAGATCGCCGCCAAGGTCGTCGCCGTCGCCACTTCGCAGGAGGAGATCGGCGTGCGCGGCGCCACCACCGCCGCCTACAGCGTCAATCCGCACTTCGCCCTCGTCGTCGACGTCGGCCACGCCACCGACCACCCCGACTGCGACAACCGCAAGTACGGTGAGACCAAGCTCGGTGGCGGCCCCATCATCTGCCGCGGCGCCAACATCAATCCCAAGGTTTACCAGAAGCTCGTCGCTGCCGCGAAGAAGCTAAAGATTCCCTATCAGTTCGAGGCCGACCCCCGCCCCACCGGCACCGACGCCCGCGCGATCCAGATGGGCCGCGGCGGCGTCGCCACCGGCCTCGTGAGCATCCCCCTCCGCTACATGCACACCCCCAGCGAAGTCGTGGACCTCGAGGACGTGGAGCGCTGCGTGAAACTCTTCGTCGAGTTCGCCAAATCCCTCGAAAAGGGCGACTACGGCCACTGGTAATCCCTCACTGAGTGAATTAAAGCTCCGCTGGACGCGGCGCGTGCGTCGACCGCTCGATCACCTCGATTACGCCTTATCTAGATATTCATCAACACCGTTCTTTACGGCGTTGATTGTGCGCGACACGGGGTAATCAGGAACAAAGCCGGTCATATAAAAGGAAGTGCGATCATGTTTTCGCACATCCATCCCAGTCCACATGACACGAAATCCACCGAGTAACGGGATGAAACTGACGTTGCCATTACATCCGGCCGTTGAATCGCCCACCAGAGTGGCCAGACGATAATTCGCGATCATAGCCATGCACGTCTCCCCATAACTCACCACGCTCGGTTCGTTGATAAACACGACTCGACCTCGGATTCGGGGCTCACGCGGAGCCACCGGCCACGTACTCTCCCGATAAGTCCACCCCACCCGATCCGGCTGCGTGATTTGGGGAACCAGCATCGGCGATGCATTAACAGACTCTCCGATCAGATAGGGGATGACATCGGCGGACACCCGCACCTGCTCCTTCTCATCGCTGGTCACTGCGCCCATCCCATCGTTGGTCGAAAATGATGCCTTTTGCTTGGGCAGGACGAGCGGTAAAGCTTCCTGTAATTCCGATCGTTTAATCGCCTTTAGATTAATGTAGAAAATTCCCCAGAATTTCAGCCAACGCAGGAAACTCAAACTCGCCCACGGAATTGAAAAAATAACCGCGCCGATCATGCGTACGGACATATTCCACAGTGACGGCGGCGCCATCACGCAATACCTCCACGGTCGCCACGCTTCCCACTGGCCCTTCGCCAAATTGATTCAGCGCGCAAATCTTCGAAATCGCGGAGAGCCGGCGACATGACGCCAGCGCATCAACAGAACATCCGAGGCCTCCACCCCGTTCACGCGTAGAACGATGTCGCCTTTGCGAAAAGGTGCATCGGTTCTGACACCGGTGACAACCAAACGCCCCTCGGCCACAGCCACACGGATCGGAATTCCACCAGCACCTGGCGGACGACCGTAAACGTAGCCATGACCGTCATTCGTCTTTGCGACCAACTCTGACAGGGTCGCGTGAAACTCTTCGGTTGTAGTGTCAGCCAAGGCCCGCGTGAGCGCCAGGCTCCAAGGCGCCCGTCCAATCAATCCCCGCGCCATCCAGATACGGATGGAAATGCTGGAAGACGTTCCAAACTACCGCGACGTCCGTGATCCGCACGCGCCAGTCCTCCGCCTTCAGTAACTTAGAATCGATGGTAGCCAGTTGGCTTTGAAGACGCTCAAAGGCACTCAGTTCGTCCGGGATAGCCTTAGGTGGACCGATCAGGGGCAATGCAAGCGGCAGCGAAAGCACCATTCCCGGAATGATCGTTTTCGAAATCGGCGCGGGGGGAATCACCGGCTGAAATAAAGACGGCCCGATAACTCCATCATTCCCGACGATAACGCGTTTCTGCCCATAGGGTCCCTTTTGATCCGAAAGATTTATTCCCTGATACTGCCAGAATGTCCGAGATGCGCTCATCCCGCCCGCGTAATCAGCTGATGACAGCGCATCGTTTGAAAAAACCTTGCTCGACAGAGTAAGCCGCATGTCGGGAGCGATCGGTTGGAACACGGCCAGCAGCGCCGCGCGAAGCTCCGGGAGATCCCGAGCATCCCGACAGCGCTCGGCGCCCAGAACACCCACTCGTCCCAATTCACCTTCGACGCTTCAGCGCTTGGATGAAAAAAGCGGACATAGCCATAGACGCGCGTAAACGCCTGCAGATTTCCACCTGCCGAGCCAGCCGCCAATCGGAATCTGCGACCATCTGATCGGGCAAAACGAAGAGCGCCAACGCCGACACGAAGAAAGCGAGACGATGATACATGGGGTTGAAAGCAGCTATTTGTGACTCACCTCGTAAACGAAAGTTCATTTAACCTCCCGTCCCCTTCGGCAGCCAAACGACTTGGTGCTCCTAAAAACAAAACCCGACAAGTGTTTGGTCGGGTCTTTTTAAACAATCCGCGCTTTACAGGCGGCGTCCTGATCGCTCTCGCCCTTGGGCAGGCGCTTAAGAGACGGCTTCCGCTTTCCAGCGACGACAGCCGCATCGATAACGACTTCGCTGACGTCATCGCGCTGTGGCAGTTCGTACATGACCTCGAGCATGATGCCTTCGATGATCGACCGAAGCGCACGCGCACCGGTCTTTAGATCGATCGCTTTCTGGGCGATGGCCTTGATCGCATCGGATGTGAAACGGAGGCGGACACCATCCATCGCGAAGAGCTTCGCGTACTGCTTCACGATCGCATTCTTCGTGCGCAGCAAAATCTTTTCGAGGTCGGCAATCTGAAGCTGATAGGTGCTGTTGCAAGGTCTGTTTGGTCTTTCCCCTATTAACCTTTGGATGCGT
>JASGJB010000074.1:0-31924 GCA_049840895.1 Nibricoccus sp.
ACTCGCCGAGCCGACAATGGTTGCCCCGAGCATCATCGGCGCTGTTTCTATTCCGTGTGCGGAAAGATCGGCCGCCAGTCCTGCGGCAGTGAGCACGATGCCGCGCTTCAGAAACGAAGTGCGTACTTGATCGAGCGCCCGGCTGACGCGCTTCTGCGCAGCATCATCGGAGATGCCGAGTGCATCCACAACCTGCCGGAGTGTCTTGTTTTCAAGAAAGCGGAGCAGCACCGCACTGCGGTCACGGTCGTCCAGCTCAGCGAGCGTTTCATCGAGCACAGGCTCCACATGCTCCCAGTCAGCTGGAGTCGTGTTCATGGTGGAAACTTCGAGCGCCGATTGCTCGCGCTTCTGACGGCGCACTTCCCTGCGCACCGCATCGATTGCCGTTCGCCGGGCCACAAGATGCAGCCACGCGACCACAGGCGTGCTCTTGCTGAAACCTGCGGCTGAGCGTGACAGGTCGACAAAGACCGACTGCGTCACATCTTCGGCCAGCTGCGAAGAGCGCACCTGACGCCTGGCGGCCGAATAAACCAGGTCGAGATGCCTTCGCACAATTTCGCCAAAGGCTGCTTGGGAGCCCTCGCGCGAGAATTGCCCAAGAAGTTCGTGGTCGGTCGCGTCAGACAGGTTCATTTAGCCTGTTATCGCCGGGCTCTCCGAAATCCGACAAAAAATCTTTCGACCAAGGAAACGCAGTCTGCCGGTCGGATCGACGCTCCGGCTTACAGCGAGCTGTCGTACAGCTGTTCGTAAGCGAGTGCGGCGCTCTGCCAGCTGAAGTCGCGCGCCATGCCTCGCGCCTGGACCGCCGCATACGCAGTCTTGTCGCCAAAAAGCGTGATGGCACGTCGCAATCCGGTCGCGAGACCCTCCGCCGTTGGCGGGAGAGGAAATGCCGGTGCCTTCTACCCGGCGGTCGTCGGCGTCGATCACCGTATCCGCCAGGCCACCCACCCGGCTCACCACCGGAACCGTTCGCGTACACCTGCGAATACATCTGGTTCAAGCCGCAGGGCTCGAACAAAGACGGCATCACGAAGAAATCGCTCCCGGCCTCGATCAAATGGCTCATGGCTTCGTCCAATTTTGCGCAGAGCGACACTTTTTGCGGTGCCAGTGCCGCCAGCGCCTGCAGTTCCGCCTCCATGCGCTTGTCGCCTGAGCCAAGGACGATCAAACGGCAGTCTTCGTTTAGGAAGAA
The DNA here is from genome assembly GCA_049840895.1 of Nibricoccus sp. GTDB lineage: Bacteria > Verrucomicrobiota > Verrucomicrobiia > Opitutales > Opitutaceae > Nibricoccus. The sequence goes on from JASGJB010000074.1 coordinate 1,208, forward strand.
GTCTGCGATTGGCCAGCACGAGATCCACCCCCTTCTGCTCGGTCAGCCGACAAACCATGCCAAATACGGGTCCTTTGAAATCGGTCGCGAAGCCATCTTCTTCAGCAGTTCGACCCGACACACCGCTTCCCGGCCATGTTGGTCTGGGAGTAGCGCGCCGGCATGAGCGGATCCGTCGCCGGATTCCAAACCGCCATATCGATCCGTTCAACAAGCCGATGAGATCGTCGGTGCGGGTCTGCACGACACCGTCCAAGCCGCAGCCAAATTCCGGCGTCTGAATCTCCCTCGCATAGCGAGGGCTCACCGTCGTCACACGGTCGGCAAAAAGGATGCCGCCTTTCATGTAGGTTGATCTGCCCATAGTACTCGAGACCATCGATGTCGATGAGCTCCTCGGGCAGATTGGTCCGATAAACACCTTCGCATCGGAAAGACGCCCTGAAATGCGATATTGTGGATCGTGAAGATCGTCTTGAGCGCAAGCGTGGTGCCTGACGGCGCTCGGCATAACGCAACAGCAACGGCAACAACGCCGCCTGCCAGTCGTGACCGTGCACGACATCGGCCCGGATATCCAGCCAGCCGCAGCGTCTCAACCACTCCTTTGCAGAAAAAAATAAAGCGATGGTAATTATCCTCGTAATCGCGCTCGCCGTTGCCGTACGCACCGCGCCGATCGAAATACTCGTCCCGACAGATCAGATAGATGCTGAGATTCTTGCGCGGCGAAAACACCCGGACGTCTCCGCTCAGAAAGCTGTCCCCCATCTCAATCTTCAGCGCTCAGCTTCCGCTCAGCGCCCGCCGCATCCTGATGCTCGAGCGCCGCCCGGTATCCGGGAAGAAAACCGACACCTCATGTCCGTTGTCGGCCAACGTGGTCGTCAGCGAGCCCACTGCATCCGCGAGGCCGCCGGTTTTCATGTAGGGGAACAGCTCGCTGCGCCACGTGGACGATTTTCATCGCCACACTGCTAGGCGACTGCTCTTTCCTCAATCCAATCCCAACTGGCACCAGCGTGTTGCGCTGTTTACTCGACCGTCACGTATCCCCGAATGAACTTCGCGAAGCCTGCTCGCCACACCTGCGTGCTCCGGACTATCGCCCCGCGAATGAGTTCTGAACTCACCCAGCTCCTCGGACTGCAAAAGAAGCAACGCAGCACGCTCGCCCACGAGGTGCCGCGGCTGCTCGCCGCCGAGTGATCAGCTGTTCAGCGCGTCCGCGGTGACAATCTCGCCTGCAGGCAACGACGACGGCGAAACTCGTCGGCAAAATTCAGTTTCGGTCCGGCGGTTCCGCGTTGTCATTTCCAGAAACCGAAATGTCGGGCTCAAGGCTCGACGATTCAGATCGCTCCCGACGATACCGATGTCGCGCTCCATGGTGATCGTGTCGCGTGTTCAGGTCAATGCTGGCCTCCAGCGTCGTCGTGCGCCCGGGAGAGCAAACGGCGGCCGCGTGATCCGGGTCCTCGAGCGCGCCCGCGACGAGCTTGGTCGGCGATCTTCGCCAAGTCCGCGGCAACGTTTTCACGTCGCTCCCGATGATCCGCGCTTCGTTTCACGAGATTGAAGTCATCGATCCCGTCGGCGTCGGCCTGAAGCCAGCGCCCGCCCCCGGGCGACAAAGTGGTGGTGCAGCTCGAACGAGTGGAAACAGCGCAGCCAGATCCGTTGAGCGGCATCATCACCGAGCGCCTCGGCAAGACCTTCGAGCCCCGCGCCGAACTCGCTTGGCATCTTTGGAAATTCAACCTCGATCCCAATTTCCCGCCGAGGTCGAACGCGAGGTCGCCGTCGATTGCCCGATCGTGTCAGCCCCGAGAACTCATCAACCGTCTCGATTATCGCGAGATCCCGACGTTCACGATCGACCCCGACGACGCCAAGGACTTCGACGACGCGCTCTCGGTCGAACACCTCGATGACGGCGACATCCGCATCGGCATTCACATCGCCGACGTCTGCGCCTACGTGAAACCCGGTACCGCACTTGATCGCGAAGCTCAGAAGCGCGGCAACTCCACTTATCTCGTCGGCACCGTCGTCCCAATGCTGCCAGAGAAACTCTCCAACGGTCTCTGCTCGCTCGTCGAAGGCCAGGACCGTCTCTGCAAAGCAGTCTTTCTCACCTTCGACCGAAAAGGACCGCCTCAAGGAAACCGCCTGTGCCAACACCGTCATTCGCAGTCGACAAACGCCTGACCTACAAACAGGCCTACGCGTTCCTCTTCGAAAACGACCATCGCGAAATTCGCGCATTACCACTGCCGCCAAAACACCAGACTGGCTCCACCGGCCGCGCGCTCAGCGATCTTACCGATAACGAACTCATTGGATCTGCAGACGTGGGTTCGCAAACTCTGGAAAATCGCCAGCCGCCTCCGCTCCGACCGCATGGCACAATGGCAGTCTCGATCTGGACATGCCGGAGACCAAAGATCTTCGTCGACGAGGAGGGCTACGCCGACCGTCTTGAGAAGATCGAACACGACGAAAGCCATCAGCTCATCGAAGAATTCATGCTCGCCGCCAACGAGGCTGTCGCCCGCGTCACGCGCATGCACAAACTTCCCTCGCTCTACCGCGTCCACGACGACCCCGACGAAGACAAACTCGACGAACTCCGTCAGTTCCTCGGTACGTTCGGCGTCGAGTGCGGCGACCTTTCCAAGCGCGAACGAAATCATCAAGCTCCTCAAGACGCTCGAGACACACCCGCAAGGCTACACGCTTCGCACGCAGCTGCTTCCGCAGTCTGAAAAAAGCCGCCTACCGGGCATCAGCCGATGGTCACTACGGCCTCGCGAAGAAGGACTACACTCACTTCACCTCCCCGATCCGCCGCTACAGCGACCTCGTTGTTCACCGCGTCTTCGACACCTATCTCGTCAAACATGCCGGCCATCCCCCGCTCGCCGGCGCCAAGCCCGCGCTCACGCTCGGACAGATGGAGTCCATCGGCGAGCATCTCAGCGTGACCGAGATCAACAGCGCCGAGGCCGAGCGCGAGAGCGTGAAGATCAAGCTCCTCGAATTCTTTGAGCGCGAACTCGCGAAGAGAAAAAGACCCGCTTCGACGCCGTCATCACCGACGTCCGCAGCAACGGTCTCTTCATCGAACTCATCGAATCGATGACCTTCGGCTTCATCTCCGCCTACTCGCTCCCCGACGATCACTATCAGTTGAGCAACGACCAGACCGAACTTGTCGGCCGCCGCAGCAAACGCGTTCTCGCGCTCAGCAGCCACATCGACGTCGTCGTGGATAAAGTGGATCGCTTCAAGCGCCTGATCGATTTCCGACTCGCGCCGGATTCCGAAAAGCCGGCCGCTCCTAAAACGCCCGGCAAACGCGGCATCTTCACGCCTTCTAAAAAGCAGCGCTCCTGAAACAGCCCGGCGATCATTAATCACCCGCGCTTTGGTCCATGGCACTCGACACAAAACTGCCCGCAGGCTGCGAGATCCTGATTCTTGAGGACGAGCCATCGCTCCGAAAACGCCTCGCGCTTCATCTGCGAAATCAGGGGGCTGAAGTCAGCGAAGCCACCAAATTGGAAGAAGCCCGACGGCTCGCCCGCGACATCCGCTTCGATTTTGCCGTCGTCGATCTTCATCTGCCCGACGGCGAGGCGCTCTCACTTCTGCGCGAGAACACTTTCTCGGAAAACACCGGCGTCGTCGTCATGACCGCATTCGGCGGCCTCCGCAAAGCCGTCGAAGCGATGCAACTCGGCGCCTCCGACTATCTCGCCAAACCCTTCGAGCCCGACGAACTCGTTCTCGCCTTCCTGCGCTCGCGCCGCGAACGCACCTCTGCCCGGCGCGAGCAACATTTGACTGAAAGCCACGGGGCCGGCGACGAACTTTATTTCGGCCAGGGTCTCACCGGCATCAAAAAACAACTGGATACCATCCTTGCAGCCGAGCGCCGTCTGCTAAACCGCCTGCCGCCAGTTCTGATCGAAGGGGAAACAGGCACGGGCAAAAGCGCCCTCGCACGATGGCTTCATCGCAACGGCCCGCGCGCCAGCCAGCCGTTCATCACCATCAACTGCGCAGCGCTTCCAGAACACCTGGCGGAATCCGAACTCTTCGGCCACGAGCGCGGCGCCTTCACCGATGCGCGCCAGGCCCGCACCGGCCTCTTTGAAGCAGCCGACGGCGGCACACTCTTCCTCGACGAAATCGGCTCACTTACTCCCGCAGCACAGGCCAAGGTTCTGCTCGCCGTCGAGGATGGCCGGATACGCCGCCTTGGAAGCACCAAGGAAATCCAGATCGACACCCGGCTGATCGCGGCCAGCAATCAGCCTCTCCGCAGTCTCGCGGAGACCGGTCGCTTCCGTGAAGACCTCTTTCAGCGTCTCAACCTTCTTCAACTCACACTTTCTCCGCTTCGCGAACGCAGGGAAGACATCCCCGGGCTCGCCGGCCACCTCCTCGCGCAAATAGCCTCTCGTCATCGCCTGAAAAACCGGGTCATCACGCCGCAGGGTTTGGCCCGCCTTCGCTCCCAACTGTGGAAAGGCAACATCCGCGAACTGGCCCACGAGATCGAACGCGCCGTGATCTTCACCGCCGAGCCCGGGTTGGATTTTGATCATCTGAACGATGCGCCCACTTCCACGGGATCATCCAGCTGGCGTCATCCAGCATGGCAGCTGCCCGAAGCGGGGTTCTCGCTCGACGCCGCCATGAATGAGTTCATCGCCGAAGCGCTGCGAGTCTGCGACGGCAATGTATCCGCCGCGGCCAGGCGACTGGGTGTTACCCGCGACTTTCTGCGTTACCGCATGACCCCGTCTGACGGCTCGTCCTGAGTCAGAACCGGGCTGGGTGAAAGTTCCCAATCCACGCCAGCCCCGTCCTTTTTTTGGGTGAGGGTTCCCAACTGTCGAATTTCTAAAAAATGGTCGGAGAGCTCCTCATAACAACAACCTGCTTACGGACTATGAGCTTATGTAACCACCGTCCACAACGGCACGACATGGGCAACGCATGCATGCGTAAATCCATGAAAACACACTACCCACGCCTGTTACTCGTTTCGCTACTTCTACCCTGCGCCGCCCACAGCGCTATCTACATCGAGCCCCGACTCGCCCATCTCACTATCTCCGGCACGCCCGATGTCGGCGATGTTGGGATTGAAGACGACTCGGACATTCCTGACTTCATTCCAACCATCCAACTGGGATGGGAGATCACCTCCCGCATCAATCTGGAGGTCCGCTATGCGCAGATAGACGATATCGTAATCAACAAAACGGCGATGAGTGGCGCGGTATTCCCCCCTCCCCCCCGGCTATGGAACGATCACGGTCCTTACGCCCTATCAATACCGGCAGGAAAGCCAGATCATTTCGTGCGCCCTGCCTTTCGATCTCATCGACAATGAAAAGTTTTTTCTGAGCGTCACGCCTCTGGTGCAGTTCGAAGAATACGATATACGGATCGATTTGAAATACGGGCCTGCACAAAACGGAGTGCCCAATCCAAAGCCGCTCTATGAGCGCAAGGATTCGAGCACACATTGGGGCGCCGAAATCAGTGCCGGTTTCAAACTCTCAAAACACCTCGGTGTAACTGCCAGCTACACATACTCGCCGCTGGAAAAATTCGATGCGCATCTCGTCAGCCTGGGACTGCGTTTCAGCTTCTAAGGAAGACGCTTTCCTTCACCGCCCTGCTTTGGATATCGATCGCTTGTGTGCGTTCATTTCGATTTTAGAGCAGGGCCCGGCGTTTCGACTGCCCCTTCCGCTTGCGACAACGGCGCATCAAACTCCCTCGGCACGCACATGCATCTCCTCACGCCAGTCTGGAAACGACTCCGCCCCCTGCGGCGAACACTCATCACCGCAGCATTGCTGTGTTTCACTCTGCCGCTTTGCGAGGGCCAGCAACTGGGTGTAGAAAATCCCGTCCCTCCCGAGGGAGGAGTCTCCGGCGGCGGCACCCGCCCCACACCACGTGACCCAAGCGATATCGATGCGGCTTCCGATGCCGTCCCTCTCGATATGAACAGCGGTTTGCTCTCGGGCACGGAGGATAGCGCGTCGAAACTCTCCCAGCTGCTGCCCATCTATTTCCCCGCACCTGCTCCACTGCTCGATTCAGACCTGCCTCCGCCACCTGCGGTTCGCGATCCCGTGTGGGCAGAGCTCGCACCTTACATCAACGAACCCTTTCTAGCACCGCTCAGCACACGGATTTCCCAAGGCCCTCTGAACCGCCGTCTGCGCCAGCGCCTCGACGCATATCGCGCGGCCGGTGCAGTATTGCTGCTGGATATCCGCAATCACGTTTCCAGTAACAGTGACGCAGCCGCGCTTTCCTCACTCGCGCGCCAGCAAGAATCACCCCTGCAGGAGCTCAACAACTCCGCCGACCAACTGCGGCGCGAACTTCGCATAACGCGATTCCTCAACCGCAGTGCCGACTGGAATGCCTATCGCAACTGGTACCTCGGCGATCCCCCTGGCCGCCGCACCGCACAGGACATCCTTAACGATCAGTTTAGCGTGTTTCGCGCAGCGACCTATTACCAGGAAGGACTCTCTTCAAACCAGCGCCAACTGCTGCGCGAGATATCCAGCGAACTCACAGAAACCCTGGGCAACCGCAGCAGCCGTCCGCCCATCGACAGTTTCGAGCCGGCGAACATCATTTATTTTCACCCTTTCGGCTCGCGCATCCGCCTACCCGATTTGCTTCCCGCCGCCCTGCAACAGGAGGTCGACAAATTCCTCCAGACCAAGGCCTCGCTAAAAAGCGAACTGCAAGAAGCGCTTGTGCGCCTTGATCGCGAAAGCGATGCGAAGAAAGAACGCGCCCTCCAGGAACTCGCACGAAAACAAGAGCCGCGTTTTCACGAGCTCACCGTGCTGGCCGAAAAAATAAGGCTCCAACTGGCCGCGCTGCCCGTGTCGTCTCAGCCTGCTGTTCAACTCGGCCTGCCGGCACCGCTGGTCACCCGCATAGGCGCTTACCTACGGGAAAAAAACGCGCTGCAACAAGCCGCTCAAAAGACGTCGCGAGACCCGGCCGCCAGCCAGCGCTCCTCCACCGGAAAACTGACGCTGGCCGACTTCGAAAATCAAAACAGGGAACGGCTCGCCGCGCTGTCGCTCGAAGCCGCCCGCATCCGCGAAGAAGTCGCGGCCGCAACCACCGGTCGTCCCGGTGAACCATCGAAGTCCGTGGATGCCCTGCTCGCCGAATTTATGCGTGCGTTCAAATACCAGCAGTTGGAAAACCAATACCGCGACTATCGCACCGCCGTTCTCCTGCCCGGACTTTCTCCGTCACAGCGACAACTGCTCTTCAATGCCGCGCTCAGCTCCCTTGATCTGGTCGGCGACAAAGACTGGCAGGCCGTACCCGAGTAAACCCGCACATGGCCCGCCGTCGCTCCAGGCTTCTTCTGAGTACGATCGCGATCGGACTGGTGCTGTCGTCAATCCATGCGCTCACGCTCGTGCGTTTTCGTTCGGCGCTGCATGAAGAGATCAGGCGCACCATCATCGGTCGTGATGCCGCCGTATTGCTCCCCGTGGCCCGCCAGCAGATTGTCAGTCTGGAAAAACAAAAAACGTCGGGAGAACTGCTCGCCGACGAATTGGTCTCCGCGATCGTTCCCAGCGCCCAGCAGGAAGGGATGCTCTCGGTCACCGTCTTCGATTCCCAAGGCACCACGTTGCGCTCGTTGCCGGGAAATCTCCTTTTCGCCGAACTTTCGGCGGACGACTACCTCACGCTGCTGAAAGGAATCACCATCAGCCGCTTTCACCCCGCCATGCCCCTCGATCGCTATTTCGCAGGGACGACCCCCGGCGCCACGGCTCCTGTCCTGGAAGTCGTCCTGCCGCTCGATGGACGCATCCCCGAGCGACCGCACGGATTCGCCCACTACTACATCGATGCACGCGCGCTCGGCAGGGAACTCGCTACGATCGAATCCCGAATGCACCGGCAGACGCTGGCGACACTCTGCATCGGCACCGGACTGATCGCACTGGTGCTGGCAGGCGCTTACTTCGGACTCCGGCGGGCACACCGGCTTTTGGACGAAAGAAATCAACGTCTCGTCCGGGCAAATCTCGATCTCACGCTTTCATCAAAAATCTCCGCACTCGGACAGCTCACCTCCCACCTCATCCATGGACTCCAAGGGTCGGTCGCCGAACTGCGCGCCATCATGCACACCTCCAGCCGCGATGCTGAATCGTGGATCTCGGCGTCGCAGCACACCGATCGCATCCAGTCGTTGATTTCTGAAATCATCGACTTGCTCGGTGATGCCCAGCGCGGTGCCGGCCCCGAACTCAACGGCGAAGAGCTCTGCGCCCTGATCGTTACGCGAAACGAAGGAGCTGCGGCCGCGCGGCAGATCCGCCTCAACGCCACCGCCCGCTTGCAGCGTCCCGTCAACGGACACACCGGCGGACTCCTCTGTCTGATAGCCACAAACCTCATCGAGAATGCGATCAAGGCCTCCTCGTCCGGAGAGGAAGTGAGGATCGCACTCACAAATACATTGTCCGATATCCATCTCACCGTCGCCGATAAAGGCCCGGGTATTCCTGATGCCGTCCGCTCCCGGTTATTCGAACCGGGCAGTAGCGGGCGGACAAACGGCACAGGACTCGGCCTTTCCATCAGCCAGCTGATCGCCCGGCAGCTTCGCGGCGAGATCGAGCTCCTCTCCAGCGGACCGACCGGCACTGTTTTCCGGGTACGACTCCCTCTCGATAACGAATCAGGCACCGAAGAATCTGCGCACGCAGCCCGCGCACAGCACTGAATCCCGGCGAACTTGTGAACAAACTCGCCAGTCGCTTTGCCTTTTGCCGTAAGTGAACTCCACGTCTTCCATCCATGAAGAACTACGACTTCTCCAAAACCTTCCGCGAAATCTACGACGGCGCCGTCGCCCAGTACGCCAAGGGCGCTCGCGATCCCGCCGCAGTCATCACCGCCGAGCAACGCGCCTTCCTCGCCGCCAACGGCATCACCGCGCAGAACATCTACGACTACGCCGAGGATCATAATAACTACGCAGGCGAACCCGGTTTTGAAAACGCCCTGGGCATCGAGCTCATCCGTCGCGACTACTTCCTCAACGTCCAGCAGGGCAAACCGTCCAACGCCGTCCTCGACGTCGACAAAATGCCCGCCAGGACCGACTCCGTGCGCGGCATCGAATGGCTTCCGCGCATCATTCCCAAGGTGAAAGCCAAGCTCCGAGGCGAACTCCCTTCGTCGCTGATGTATTGCTGCGGCGGCGATCGGAAATTCCTCAAGGCTCACGACATTCTGCCCGCCGAGTTACTCGCCGTGATCTGGCGCAACATCGACAACGACGAGGCCACCATCGACTGGGTCGCCAAACGCAGCGCCGCCGCCAAAGCCTGACTAAGCTCGCATTCTCCGTTTCCAAAACCGCGCCCGCAACAAGGCGCGGTTTTATTTTGGCCGGATCGGCGAACGCGAGTGCGTGCCGTACAACCGGTTTTCACACTCAGGACAAAAGCTGTGCGTGAACTCGATGCCGGCATGCTTGTTGAAATACTCCTCCAGCTTCGTCCAGCCGCCGTCGTCTTCGTTAATTTTTTTGCAGCCAGCGCAAATCGGCAGAAGTCCGCGCAATTCTCGCAGCCGCGCATCGGCAGCCTCGCGAGCAGGACGCAGCGCCGCACGTTCCGTCTCCAGTTGATGACGGCTGAGCGCCATTTCGATGCTCACATGAAGCTGCTCCTGCACGAAGGGTTTCAGCACATAGCCATACGGCTCGGCCTCTTTCGCCCGCTTGAGCACCGGCGCCTCGGATTGGCCCGTGAGAAACACCACGGGACGTCCCACGCTCAACCTGATTTGCTTCGCCGCCTCTGCTCCGTCGATCGATCCGCGCAGACCGATGTCCATCAACACGAGATCGGGCGAGAGCGCGAACGCCTGGCTCACCGCATCGTCGCCGTTATCGACCACAGCCGCGACTTCGTAACCAAGCCGGAGCAGGGTCTGCGCGATCACCTGCGAAACCATCGGATCGTCTTCAACGACCAGTATGCGGCGCTTGTTGGCTCGGGTCATCGGGCAAAGGAGCAATGGAGATCCGGGCGCATCAATTTCTTGAGGACGTAGTTAAGATGTTCCTGCACCTGCGTCGAGCCCGCGCCCCGCAATAAGGCCAAAATGAGCAATGCGCCCCATCTATTTTGCAGACTGGTCGCATTGCCACGGGCCGATCGATGAGAGTGTTCCCCCGGCGCACTTGGGGGAAACTGCCGATTCGACGGTTAAAGCGCGCGGAAAACCACGGCGGCGTTCTGTCCGCCGAAGCCGAGATTATTGCTCAGCACGGTCTTCACTTTCGCACTGCGTTTCACGTTGGGAACGTAGTCGAGATCGCACTCAGGATCGGGTTCGGAGAGATTGATCGTCGGAGCAATTTCGCCGGTCTGGATCGTCTTCACGCTGATCACCGACTCGATGCCGCCAGCGGCGCCGAGCAAGTGCCCGGTCATCGACTTGGTGGAACTGATCGCGACCTTCTTCGCGTGTTCGCCGAACACCTTCTTGATCGCGAGCGTCTCGAACTTGTCGTTGTAAGGCGTGGAAGTGCCGTGAGCGTTGATGTAGTCAACCGACTCTGGCGCGATCTTCGAAGCCGCGAGTGCGCGCTTCATCGCCATCGAGAGACCTTTGCCCTCGGGATCGGGTTGCGTGATGTGGAACGCGTCGCACGTCGCCGCATAGCCGGTAATTTCGCAGTAGATGCGGGCCCCGCGTTTCTGTGCGTGTTCGAGCGATTCAAGAACGAGGACGCCCGCGCCTTCGCCCATCACGAAACCGTCGCGACCGAGGTCGAAGGGACGGCTGGAGTGCTTGGGATCGTCATTGCGCGTGCTCATCGCTTTCATCGAGCAGAAGCTCGCGTAGGCGAAGGGCGTGATCGCCGCTTCCGCGCCGCCCGCCACCATCACGTCGGCGTCGCCGCGGCGGATCATATGCATCGCCTCGCCGATGGCGTGCGTCGCAGTCGCGCATGCGGAAACAAGGCCGAAGTTCGGTCCGCGCGCACCAATCTCGATCGCGAAAAGGCCGGAGCACATGTTGACGATCAGAGACGGAATGGTGAACGGAGATACTTTCCGCGGGCCGCCTTCAAAAAGTTTCTTCAGCTGGGTCTCGTAGGTCTGCATGCCACCGATACCGGAGCCGATCAGCACACCGACGCGGTCGGCATCTTCCTTGGCCATGTCGAGTGCCGCGTCCTTGAACGCCTGCTTGGCGGCGACAAAACCGAAGTGCGTGTAGCGGTCGTTGCGACGCGCTTCCTTCGGATCCATGTGCTGTTCGGCCGACCAGTCGCGGACTTCGGCGCCGATCTGGCAGGCAAAATTCGTCGGATCGAAAAGCGCCACGCGGTCGATGCCGCATTGGCCGGCGAGGACGTTTTTCCAGAAGGTATCCACGTCGTGACCAAGCGAGGCGACGACGCCAAGACCGGTGACCACGACACGTTGGGAGGCAGGCAGATTGGATTCCATGAAGAGTGTTAAAGTAGACAATTTTGCGCGGGTGCGAAGCGCAGAGTTGAGTTTTTTCCTCGCGACCGGACGCCGTTTCGGGCGCGCGATTTGAATCAAAAGGGCTAAAAACAAAAAGGCGTTCTACCAGTCAGTTTCGCGAGAAACCCGGTAGAACGCCGAAAATTCAAAACGGCTTAAGCAGCGCCTGCCTTGCCTTTGATGTAGTCGATCACCTGGCCGACGGTCTGGAGTTTCTCGGCATCGGACTCAGGGATCTCGCCCTTGATCTCATCCTTGAACTCTTCTTCGAACGCCATGATCAGCTCGACGGTGTCGAGGGAATCAGCGCCGAGATCGTCGAGAAAAGAAGCCTGCGGAGTGATCTGCTCTTCGTTAACGTTAAGCTGGTTAACGATGATCTCTTTAACGCGTTGTTCGATGGTTTTTTGGTCAGCCATATGGGTGGAATTCAGAAGATTTGAAAGGGGTCACATCGACATACCGCCGTCAACGGCAAAAACTTGGCCGGTAACGTAGCTAGCCTCGTCGCTGCAAAGAAAAGCGACGGCATTGGCGATGTCCGCCGCTTCGCCGAAGCGTTGCATCGGGATGGTGGCGGCCGCGCCTTTTTGAACCTCTTCGCTGAGAACGGCAGTCATGTCGGTTTTGATAAATCCAGGAGCCACCACGTTGGCGGTCACGTTGCGTTTGGCAAATTCCCGGGCGATAGACTTGGTCATCGCGATCATTCCGCCCTTCGCCGCCGCATAATTGGCCTGACCGGCGTTGCCCATGATTCCGACCACCGACGCGATGTTTACGATGCGACCGTAGCGGGCGCGGCACATCGGCCAGCCGATCGCCTTGATCCAGTGAAACGAGCTCGAAAGGTTGGTCTGGATAACCGCGTTCCAGTCATCTTCCGACATGCGGGCGACAAGCCCGTCGCGCGTTATGCCTGCGTTGTTCACAAGGATGTCGATCTTGCCGAACTCCGCGAGCAACGCCTCGGAGGCTTTTGCGATCGCCGCACTGTCGGCGACATCGACCGGCACCGCCTTGGCTTTGCCGCCCGCAGCGACAATCGCCGCGGCAACCGCGCCACAGCTGTCGGGGGATTTGGAAACGCAGATGACGTTAACGCCATTCTTGGCGAGCAGCTCGGCGATGGCTTTGCCGATGCCGCGACCGGCGCCGGTGACAAGGGCGGTACGATTAGTGAAGGTCATTTCAGGAAGGGAAAATCCCAAACACCAAAACTCCAAAGGCCAAAAGATCAGCGCTCAGCGCGCCTCGGCGAATGGTGTTTGGTGTCTGGGATTTCTTTGGAGTTTGGGTTTGGGACTTTTGAAATTTCTGAGCCGCGCAGCGGATCAGGCTTAGTAGACGTCGCGCTGGTAGCGTTTGTCCTTCTTCATCTGCTTCACGTACTCGACCGCCTGCTCGGTGGTCATGGCGCCATGCTGCACGATCACATCGTGGAGCGCGACATCGACGTCCTTCGCCATGCGCTTGGCGTCGCCGCACACGAAGAAGTAGCCGCCGTTCTTGAGCCAGGCCCAGAGCTCGGCGCCGTTTTCGCGCATCTTGTCCTGCACGTAAACCTTCGTGAGCTGGTCGCGCGACCAGGCGAGGTCGAGCTTGTGGACCTGCTTCTTGGCCACGTAGTCATTCCACTCGTTGTCGTAGAGGAAATCGGTGGCGTGCTTTTGGTCGCCGAAGAAAACCCAGTTGCGGCCCGTGGCGCCCGAAGCGACGCGATCCTGCACGAAGGCGCGGAACGGCGCGATACCCGTGCCCGGCCCGACCATGATGGCGTCCTTGCTGCCGTCGGCCGGAGGACCGAAGTGCGAGTCCGACACAAACACCGGTACGCTCGGATCATTCAGCGTCACGCGATCCGCCATGTAGGTGGAGCAAACGCCCACGCGATCGCGACCCGTCATGTGGTAGCGCACGATCGCCACGGTCAGATGGATCTCGTTCGGAAACGCCTTCGACGACGACGCGATCGAGTAGAGACGCGGCATCAGCTTGCGGAGGTGATCGACGAACTCCTGCGGCGAGAGCTTGGCGCTTGGATATTCGTTGAGGATGTCGATGAACTCGCGCTCTTCCAAATAAACCGCGACGCGCTCCTTGGCTTCAGGAGCGAGCCACTCGGCGAGCTTTGCTTTGTCACCTGCGTCGGTCGCCTTGGTTGCGAGTGTTTCGAGAATCTTGCGGGTCGGCTTCGCGAGCGAGAGGCGGTTGTTCAGCGCCTCGTGCAGCTTGATCGGAGCCGGGAGCTTCAGCATCGCGGGCGAAACAAGTTCTTCGCCGCTGGCGCCGAGACGCTCGACGATTTCAGCCACTTCAGCCGGGCGGTTCTTCGGGAAAACGCCGAGGGAGTCGCCCGCCTTGTACTTCAGATCGCTGCCGGCGAGGCTGACCACGAAGTGCCGGGTCTCCTTCGCAGAGCCTGGCTTGTTGAGCACGCGGTTCTCGGTGATTTTCGCCGAAAACGGATTGTCTTTATTAAACGTGGAAGGTGCGGCAGGTGCGGACATAAAAGCTGCATTTGGGTCCAGCGCTCCGGCTCGCGCAAGACTAAGTTTCAGACGGTGCGCGGGCTTGCTTCACTCTGAAAATTTCCGCCAACTCGCCTGCCCATGAGCGATTCCGAGCCGATCCGTTTGCAAAAATTTCTAGCCGATGCCGGCATCTGCTCCCGCCGCGCGGCCGAGATGCTCATCAAGGAAGGCGAGGTCTGGGTTAACTCCGAAAAAGCCACGCTCGGCCAGAAGATCACTCCCGGCGTCGATAAAATCACCGTCAGCGGAAAAAACGTCCGCCCCGTTTCGCAGCCGAAGATCACTCTCGCGATGCACAAGCCCCGCGGCCTCGTCTGCACCAACGACGACCCGTTTCACGCCGACACCATCTTCACCGTCCTCCCGCGCGTCTTCGCCAAATACCGTTTCTTCTGCGCTGGCCGTCTCGATAAAGAGAGCGAAGGCCTCGTCATCCTCACGACAGACGGCGATCTCGCCAATCGCCTGATGCACCCGAGCAACACGATCGTGAAGCGCTATCAAGTTTCCTTGGAAACACCCTTCCCTGCCGCCCGCAAACCGGCCCTCCTTCGTGGTGTCACCATCGAGGGCGAGCATATGAAAGTTGAGAAGGCCACGCTTATCGCGCCCACGCGCGAAGGCTCCTCGCTCCACCTCGACGTCCAGATGCACCACGGCAAGAAGCGCGAGATCCGCCACCTCTTCCTCGCGCTCGGCTACAACGTGAAACGGCTCAAACGCTACCAGATCGGCGCCTTCCCGCTGAAAGGAATTCCTTTGCGGGCCGTGAAACCCCTTTCTAGCAAAGAAATCGCCCAACTTTTCAAAACACCGCGCATCCCCGGCGCAACCGACCACACTTCCGACAAAACCTCCTCAGAACTTCATGAAGACTAAACTGCGTTTGCTCCTCGCACTCTTCGCCTCATCCGCGTCGCTCCTTGCAGCTCCGCTCACGTCATCCACCGCGGTCCATACCCGCCCCGATGCATCCGCTCCGGCGATTTCCGTGCTTAAGGCCGGCACCGAGCCCACGCCCGCCATCGGCATCGCTCTCGCACTTCCTCCCGGCTGGCAGGCCGTCGAACTCTCCGGCCCGCACGAGGCCTATATCCACGGCAAGGACCTGACCAAAAACCTGGACATCAAGCCCGGCTCCGAATTCCGCACCCAGCCCAAGGCCGACGCCCCTGTCCTCGCCACCTATACGCCCGGCGACGCCGCCGAGATCACCGGTCTTCAGGGCAAATGGACGCGGTTCAAGTTGGATAAGAAAATCACCGGTTACATCTACACGGGCAGCGCCACCGCTCCCGTAGCTGCTGCGACCGGCAAAGCGGCAGCCGCCTACACACCTGCGCCAGCCGCGGCACCAGCCCCCGCCCCGGTCTATGTGGATAGTGCTCCCGGCCGTCCGGCTCAGAAGGCCACCGGCGCAAGCGACGGCGGCTCCTCCGCCTTGCCCCGTCTTTTCAAAGGCACGCTCGTTGCCTCCAAAAAACTCATCGGCCGCGCGCCCTTCGCCTTCCAGCTCAACGACGATGGCGGCAACCGCTACGCTTACCTCGACACGAGCAAGCTCCTCCTCACCGAGCAGGTGGACAAATACATCGACCGCACCGTCGTCGTCTATGGCACCGCCCGCCCTGTGCCCGACTCGAAGGATATCGTGATCCAGATCGAAAGCCTGCAACTCCAGTAAACAAACGCGACTCTTCGCCCACGAAACACACGGGCGGCCCGAAAACGGATTTCCCTTTCGCGCCACCCGTGTGTTTCGTGGGTTCTCTTTTTCTATGGAACTCATCGACGGAAATAAAATCGCCGCTGACCTCATCGCCGAACTGAAAGCCGAAGTCTCCCGCCTCTCCGGCCGCAAGCCCTGCCTTGCCCTCGTCCGCGTCGGCGACGATCCCGCCTCGGTCTCCTACGTCACCAAGAAGGAAAAAACCTCCGCAGAGATCGGCATCACCAGCCGCATCATCCTGCCGCCGGTCACCATCACGCAGGACGAGCTCTTCGCCATCATCGACCAGCTCAACGCCGACAAGACCGTCGACGGCATCCTCGTCCAGTCCCCGCTTCCCAAGCACATCGACGAGGTCGCCGTCTTCCGCCGCGTTTCCCCTGAAAAAGACGTCGATGGTTTCAACACCGTGAATCTCGGCAAAGTCGCTCAGGAGGACGAAACTGGCTTCGTCGCCTGCACGCCCGCCGGTATCATGGAGCTGCTCGCCCGCAGTGGCACCGATCTCAAAGGCAAACACGTCGTCGTCCTCGGCCGCAGCCTTATCGTCGGCAAACCCGTGGCCCTGCTCGCCCTCCAGAAGAGAGCCGGCGCCAACGGCACCGTAACCATCTGCCACTCCGCCACCGCCAATCTTCCGGCCATCACCAAACAGGCCGATGTCCTCATCGCCGCCATCGGCCGCCCCGAGTTCGTCACCGCCGACATGGTCAAGCCCGGCGCCGTCGTGATCGACGTCGGCATCAACCGCGTCCCTGATGCGTCCAAGAAATCCGGCTACAAGCTCGTCGGCGATGTCCAGTTCCCCGCCGTCTCGCCACTCGCTTCAAAAATCACGCCCGTCCCCGGCGGCGTCGGCCCCATGACCGTAGCCATGCTCATGAAAAACACGGTCAAGGCCTTCAAACTCGCAGGTTCGCGCTAAACAAATACGACGCCGGGCCGTAAACTTAACACCGTTTTTCCAGCCCGTCACCTTGCCGACCAACCGCCTGCGCTTCATCTTCCCGCACTCATGAGTTCACCCAAAATTCTGGTCGTCGACGACCAGCCCGTGAACGTCCAGCTTCTCAAACGGAAGCTGGAGCGCGAAGGCATTCAGGTCATCGCTGCCTACACCGGGCAGGAAGCGCTCGATCTCGTGCCCGCCGAGAAGCCGGACCTCATCCTTCTCGACGTCATGATGCCCGACATGGACGGCATGGAGGTCTGCCAGCGCCTTCAGGAAACCGAGGACACCCGGTCGATTCCCGTCATTTTCATCACGGCGCGCAGCTCAAAGGAAAGTAAGCTCGAAGGTCTCGCCGTCGGCGCCGTCGATTACATCACCAAGCCCATCGACCTGGATGAAACGCTGGCGCGCGTGCAGACGCAGCTCCGCTTCGTCGCCATCAATCGCGAGATGGTCGATCTCCAGCGCCGCCTTCAGGAATCCCGCCGCGCCGCCACCGTCGGCGCGGTTACGCAAGGCATCGCGCACAACCTCAACAATCTCCTCGGCGTCGTCCTCGGCTACCTCGACCTGATCAAGGCGCATCACACGAAACCCGAGTTCGTCAGAAAGAACGCCGAGCACGTCGAGACCGCCGTCCAGCGCATCGTCAATATCATCAAGCAGCTCAGCACGCTCGTGGTGAAGTCGCGCCCGCCCATGCTGAAGTTCAGCCTCCAGCGCCTGATCGATGATGGCGTCGCCCGCTATAAAAACGATTTCAAGATCAACGAACCCGTCACGATCGACAATCCGCTCGGCGAGCAGCCGGTCGAAACTCACGTCGAAATTTTCGAGGACATCGTCGCCAAGCTCCTGATCAATGCGTGGGAAAGCTACGGCTATACGCCGACCGACAGGCGCCCGATCGCGATCACCACCCGTCTCATCGACATGTCCGGCGGCACCCGCGCCGTGGAAGTGCGCATCGAAGATCGCGGCGCAGGCATTTCGCCCCGCATCCGCGACACGATGTTCGAGCCATTCGTCAGCACGAAAGAAACCGTCGGCGTCGGCATGGGGCTCACCGTCGCCCGACACGCACTGCGTAATCTCGGCGGCGAGATCAACGTGGTTGACCGCCCAGGCGGTGGCTCCGTCGCAGTGCTCGTGCATCCTTTGGAGAAAAAAGTCCGGGCCAACGTCACCAACTCGCCGTTCACACAGACACCTTTCCCGACATGAGCAGCAAGATCGCCTTCCTCGGCGCCGGTCGCATGGCCTCCGCCATGGTCGACGGCCTCCTTTCCAAAGGCACCGCCAAGTCCGCACTCATCTGCCTCAGCGGCTCCGGCAAAACCGCCGAATCCCTCGCCGCCCGCACCGGCATCGCAGTCACAACCGACCTCGCAGAACTCCTTCGCGACGCCGACGCCCTGGTCCTCTCCTGCAAGCCCCAGCAACTGGCCGGCCTCGATCCGCGTCTCGCCGAACTCACGTCGGGCAAACTCATCCTCTCCGTTCTCGCAGGAAAAAAACTCGCCCGCCTTTCCCAGGTTTTCCCGAAGGCCCGCAACGTCGTCCGCTCCATGCCCAACACTCCCGGCCAGATCGGCGCGGGCATCACCGGCTGGAACGCACTCAAGCCGCTCTCGACTGCGGATCAGCAGCTCGTCGATAAAATCCTCGGCGCCCTCGGCAAGACCGTCGCGGTCGAAGAATCCCAGCTGGACGCAGTCACCGCCGTCAGCGGCAGCGGTCCAGCCTACGTTTTTGAATTCGCCGCCGCTCTCCGCGAAGCCGGTGTTGCCGCGGGCTTGAGCCGCGAGGCCGCTTACTTGCTCGCCGTGGAAACCATCCTGGGCGCGGGCAAACTCATGTCGCAGAGCCCGGCCGACGCCGAGACGCTCCGCAACCAGGTCACTTCGCCCAACGGCACCACCTACGCGGGCCTGATGCGCATGGAAGCGCGGGATTTTCGTGGCCTCATCAAGGAAACGGTCGCCGCTGCCAAGGCGCGGTCCGAGGAACTCTCCCGGGACTGATCCAGCGCATGCGGCCATGCCGGAGCTGACGCCACTTCTTTCACGTCCGCAGCTCACGGCCGCTCAGCTCAAGGAGATCTACGCCGCGCTCTCCGCCCGCGACGGATTTGCCGACGAGCTCATCCGCCATCTCCCGCTTCTCGATCCGCCACACGTCTGTCGTCCACTCGGCCTGCTGCGCATGATCGCCGAGTCTCGCGGTCTAGGCGCCGGCCACGTCACGCGAATCATTCGCCACGCCGACGCCTTCTCAGAACACTGGCTCGGCCGCCTTCTAGCTTGCCAGCTGCTCGCCATCACGGGCTGCCCACGAGAAAGCGAAGACGATGCCTTCCCATTCCTCGCTGATTGCTTCGAAGATCGCCGCGTCATCATCCGCGCGTGGGCATTGACCGTGCTCTCCCGTTTCACGGGCGCTCATCATCAAAAATCCATCGCCAGCATGCTCGCGCGCGCCCAGAAAGATCCCGCCAAATCCATGCAGGCCCGCCTGCGGCATATTTCCCCCAAGCTTCACCCCGCTAACAAACGCCAAACGCATGAGCGACGAACCCGCGCGGCAATCCGGCCGCATCATTGAATGGGACGCCAAAAAAGGCTTCGGCTTTCTCCACGACGGTACGCATCGGGTTTTTATTCATAGTCGCGACTTCTCAGAGCATCGCAAGGTGCCCGCTCCCGGCGACGTTGTGACCTTCGTCTTCGGTGAAGACTTCACCGGCCGCACCTGCGCCAAACAGGCGGTCATCACAAGCTACACCGCGCGCATTCTGAAAAAACAGTGGTTTGCGCTGCTCCTGCTGCTCGTCGCCCCCGCTCTGGCAATTCACCGTCTTTCACTCCGGTTCGACGCACTGCTTCTTGTCATCATCGCCGTCGTGCTCTCGGCGACCACTTACTTCGTCTATTGGTGGGACAAACACAAAGCGCGCACCGGCGGCTGGCGCACGGCTGAAACCACGCTGCACTTTCTCGAGCTCATCGGCGGCTGGCCGGGCGCGTTTATCGCACAACGCCGCCTGCTGCATAAGTGCTCCAAAGTTTCCTTCCTGATCGTCTTCTGGCTCATCGTCGCCGTGCACCAATTCGTAGCGGTCGACTATCTGCTCAGCTGGCAGCTCACTGGCAAGGCGCTGCAAGTCGTCCAGCCCAAGTCAGCGTCCGCGAAGTAACTTCACGCGTTCGCGTCTTTGCGGAGCCACGACAATACCGCCACTCCCGCGCTCACTTCTCCCGCACGTGAGGCGCGGGCGGCGCCGCCTTCTTCGGCTTTTTCACCAGTTTCGCGGCGGCTGCTTCCTTTTTCACATCAGCAGCAGTCAATTTCCGGAGCTGCTCCAGCTGCGCCTTGAAATCCTTGGGCAATGGCGCGCGCAAATCGAGCGGCTTGCCTGTGATCGGATGCGTCACCACCAGATGCTCTGCGTGCAACATCACGCGCGGCGGCTGCTTTTTCAGGCGTGAATCCGGTTTCCAGCCGTAGATTTCGTCGCCGAGCAGGATATGCCCGAGCGCCTTCATGTGGACGCGAATCTGGTGCGTGCGGCCCGTATGAATCAGACAGCGCATGAGCGTCGCCACTTTGCCAAATTTCTCCACGACCTCCCAATCCGTATGCGCATCGCGCCCGCCGAGTTCGCTCTCGACCACCGCCATCTTGTGCCGGTGGTTCGGATTCCGTCCGATGGGCTTTTTCATGCTGCCGCTCAATAACGAGGGCGCACCCGCGACCAGCGCAAGATACTCCTTTTGCAAGGAACGTTCTGAAAACTGCTCTGCCAGTCCGCGATGCGCCTTGTCGCTTTTCGCGACCAGCATCACGCCCGACGTTTCGCGGTCGAGCCGGTGAACAATTCCCGGACGCTCCACGCCGCCGATGCCACTGAGGCTTCCCTCGCAGTGCGCCAGCAGCGCATGGACAAGCGTGTCCTCGCCGGTGCCCGCGCCCGGATGCACGATCATGCCGGCAGCCTTGTTGATCGCGAGCAGGTGCTTGTCCTCGAAGAGCACGTCCAGCGGGATATCCACGGCCTTCAGTTCCGACGGCACCACGTCCGGCATCGAAAACGTGATCTCGTCATCGCCCGTCACATCGTGACTGCGCTTGATCGGCTTTCCACCAACCAGAACGAGTCCGGCGTCAAAGGAGCGCTGGATCGCCACTCGGCTGAAATCGGGAAATCCGACGGCGAGCGCCTTGTCGGCACGAATGCGGCGTACGCCTGAAGGGACAGTATAGGTTTGTTGGCTCACGATGTTGACGGGCCGCTGTTATTTGCCGCCTCGCTCCTCTTGGCGATGCGAAAGCCAAGCATCGAAAACGGGCGGACGATTCCCGCGTTGCCCTGTTCTCCGCCAATACTCCATAAGCTCGCATCAGCGGCAGGCAGTCCTCCGGCCGCGTTTCCAGCTTCTGCTTTCACGTCCATGACCACACCCCCTCCGCTTCCCAAGCCTCGCTTCAACTACCCGCGCCTTACTTTCCTGCTCACCGGCATTGGCTGGGCGATTTCACTGCTCCTTCCGGTGCCGGATACCTCAAGCGATCCAGGCCTTGCCGTCGGTTATCGCATCGGACAAGGCGTCGCGATGATCGCCTTCCCTGTGATCATCACGTGGGCGCTCTGGAAACTCGCCCGCCTCCGTGATTCCGGCGTCCTCGCCACGGCGTGGATTGTCAGCGGGTTTTTCACCGTCGGGACGCTTTACAGCGCTGGTTCCCAGGTGGTGCAGCAGCGCGTCACCAACAATCAGCAGACGAAGAAAATGCTCGCTGATGTGAAACGCAGCAAAGCCGGCCTCACGCCTGACTCCAGCGCTGAAGAGCGCCTGGATGCCAGCCACAAAGCTGTCGAGAGCATGAACGAAGCGGGGGAAAAAATGACGGGCGACGACGGGCGTTTGATGCGTGCGATGGCCGCCGCCGTGCAGACATTCCAGCGCAATAGCGTCAGCTACTATGAACTTCTGACTGAGATGCAAAAAAACTCGGTCCTTTCACCGGAAAACCTCACTGACTCCGAGGAATTCGACAGACGGCTCGCCCGGATAGACCGTTTTCGCGCCGCAAATGAGGACATGAAAAAGCAGACGCTGAATTTTGAAGTTTTCATCCAGGAAGCCATCACCAAGTCAGGAGTCAGCAAATCGAAGCAGGATGCCACCTGGCAGGAATTCCACGGCGCCTTCGGATCGAAGAAGCCGGCGATACTCAAGCTTCGTGAACTGGACGCCGAATTCGCCGATAAGATGCAGGCCGTCGTCGAGCTGCTTCGCGACGAGTTCGGCAAATGGAACTTTTCCGAAGGAAAAATCCTTTTCGAAAGCGAGGATGCACTTTCTCGTTATAGCCAGCATCTCGACCGCATCCGGGCCATTGGTGAGGAGGAGCGAGAGATCATGCAAAGGCTGGCACTCTGAACCACCCTCATCGTTTGGCCTGAAGGAGACCTGTGTCCTTCAAAGAGAAACCAGCCGGTCGATCTCCGCACACATCTCAACGCGCATCCGCGAAGGCACGCTGGCAACTGCCCAGCCATTCTTCGCGAGTTGCGCCAGCTCAGATCGAGAGAACTCCGCCTCGGTCGCCAGCGCGGCGTACTCTCCGTTAAGCGTGTTCGCAAACACCAGCGGGTCGTCTGTGCTAATGGTGCAACGCACGCCCGCCTGCATCAACCGCCTCAGCGGATGCTCCCGCATGCTCGGTGCCACGCAAAGCCGCACATTGCTGATCGGACACACGTCAAAGGTCGCACCGCGCTCCGCCGCCAGCGCTACCACGCCCGGATCTTCGATCGCCCGCACGCCGTGCTGCACCCGCGTCACGCCAAGCTCAACGATCGCCTCGCGCACGCGGTGCGCCCCGTCGAACTCCCCCGCGTGGCATTTCGTGACTTTGCCCGCACCGCGCAGCCGTTCCCAGATTTTTGCTGACCAGGGTTCGGTTGGCACCTGCTCAAATCCGTGGAGGTCCACGCCCGCCAGTTCGTCCCAACGATCGAGTTGATCAATCGTCGTCCGCATCGGTCCGGCATAGTCGGTTCGCAACATCCCCGCAAAAATCCGCACTTCGAGTCCCGCAGGCACCGCCGCCCGGATCGCCGCAAGAATTTCTCGCGGCGGTACGCCGATAAATCCGCCCACCGGCAGGTGAAAACTCGTCTCCACATAGCGGACGTTTTGCGCGACATGTTTCGCGAACACCGCCTTCGCCGCCTCGTGATAACGCTCCGCCGACACGAACCACGGCAGCGCATGCCCCAGCAAAATCTCGTCGAATTTCGGAAAGGTTGGATAGCGAAAATCCGCCGCGTGAAAGTGCGGGTTCTCAGGAAATTTTTCAGGCTGCCATGCGTGCAACAACTCGTACGGCAGCGCCCCTTCGAGATGGAGGTGCGTCTCTGTTTTCGGCAGTGCCTGGATGAAATCGTCGAGAGAAAACCTGGGTGTCGGAAGCATAAGGCCAAATAAGAACTATCACTGACAGCTCAGCGACTTTTATGCCGCCTTCCAATCACAGGCGGCATGCGCGACAGAGCACGCGTTGCCACGCGCCCTCACTTCCCCGCCATGGCTTCAACCGCCGCTTTCAGCGACAGGATAGGGTCATGATTCGCCACATCACGCTTGGGGATAATGTGCCCGAATCCGGGTTTAGTGATGATGAAAAAATGATCGGCACTTTCATCCACTCGTTTTATTCCCGCAGTCTTGGTTTCAAGCCGGGTTGCATCATTTTCTTCAATCACACTGCCCAAAGAAACTTCAAAGGTGTGGGCGCCCAATTGATGCGTGAAGTTGGTTCGCGATATCTTTTTGATTAACCAAAACACGCCGAAAAGGGCCGACATGATTACAGCCATCGTGAAGAGGCTCCCGATCAAGACTGAAACTTTCTGGACGGTGGTTTCCCCGGGTTTTCCGCCAAACAATGAAGACAAAGTCATGATGAAAAATGGCACCGCCAAAACCCAATGTAGTTTTCTGTAACGAAACATCATGTGCCTTTGAAAGGCACGGTAGTCAGATTCGGTAAGATGTGTCTTGATCGTCATAATTTGAGGCGCGCAAGGTCACTCACTGTCTGCCCGGGCTCCACTCACGCTGCTCACTTCCCCTTCTTCGTCTTCTCCACCCCCAGCAAATACTCCGGATTCAGCTTATGCAGCGACTTCGGCACGAACATGCCGTCCTTGCGGATGAGTTTGTCGTCGAACCAGATTTCTCCGCCGCCGTATTCCGGCCGCTGGATGCAGACCATGTCCCAGTGAACCTGCGACTTGTTGCCATTGCCGACGCCTTCGTACGCCTGACCAGGAGTGAAGTGGAATGAGCCCGCAATTTTTTCGTCGAACAGAATGTCGCGCATCGGCGCGGTGATGTGCGGATTGAAGCCCAGCGCAAATTCACCGATGTAACGCGCGCCGTCGTCGCTATCGAGAATCTCATTGAGACGTTTCGTGTTCGTCGACGTCGCCTCGACCACTTTGCCCTTCTTGAACGCGAGACGGATGTTGTCGAACGACTGCCCGAGATAAACCGTCGGCGCATTGTACTGCACGTAGCCTTCGACCGAGTCCTTCACCGGGCACGAGAAAACTTCCCCGTCCGGAATGTTGCGAAGTCCGCCGCAGGGTTGCGCACCGATGCCTTTGATCGAAAAGCGCAGATCGGTGCCCGGGCCTTTGATGTGCACGCGATCAGTCGCGATCATCAGCTCCTTGAGCGCTTCCATGCCGGGAGTCAGGCGCGAATAGTCGAGTGTGCAGACGCGGAAATAGAAGTCCTCAAACGCTTCCGTGCTCATGCCTGCCTGCTGCGCCATCGACGCCGTCGGCCAGCGCAACACAACCCACTTCGTTTTGCCCACGCGGTGATCGAGCACCGGCTTCATGAGTTTGCTCACCAGCTGCACGCGATCAGGCGGCACGTCGGACGACTCGAAAATATTATCCGATCCGCGCAGTGCGATGTACGCATCCATCTTCTGCATCCGCGCGAGCTCAACGCCGGCGTGCGGAGCAAATTGATCCTCGGTCGCTCCGAGCATGATCTCGCGCGTGATCCGCGCCCGATGGATGTTCACGTAAGGATGCGCCCCGGCCGCACGCGTTGCCCGGATAAGCGCGATGACCATCGCATCCGGGATGTCGAAGGCATCGATCAGCACGCGCTCTCCTTTTTTTAGCTGGGTCGAAAAATTAATGAGTCCGCCGGCGAGATCGTTGAAACGCGAATCGATGATCATGATGAGTTGTGCGAAAAGCTAACCGCCCCAGCCCTCGCTCCCGCAAGAGGGAAAGCGGTCCCTCAGGACTCGCCCGGCGCCCCGAGTCCTGTCTCCGGGAAGCAAATGCGGCCCACCGCCTCCTGAAAGTCCGACGCGCCCCGGATGATTTCGATCTCCAGCCTCAGGTAATACACCGGCACCGGGCACGGCAGATCCACCGGCAAACGAACCGAGTCCTTTTCCGTGGTCACGATGAAATCGACGCGCTTGCCCATCGCCTCGCTGAAGATCGAGACATAGTCCTCATCGGTGAACCGGTAGTGATCGAGAAACCGCCGCGTGAACGTCAGGGTCGCCCCCAGATCTTTGAGGAACTTCTCAAAACTTTCCGGGGTCGCGATGCCGCTGAACGCGCCGACTTTTTTCCCTTTCAAAAATTCCAGCGGCATCCGCTCCTCCGAACCAAAGCGCTGCAGGTACTTCGGCTGGTGCGTGCATTCGATGATGTCCACGCCCGGGTTGTGCTCTTGAATCAACTCCTCAAGCTCCGTGTCGCGCTGGCCATTCGACTTCGTGAGGAAAACATAGCTCGCCCGCTTCAAGTGCTTGATCGGTTCGCGCAAGATCCCTCGCGGCAGCAGGTGTCCGTTGCCAAAGGGATTCGTCTTGTCGACCAGCAGCAGATTCAGCCGCCCCTTGAGTGGCAGATACTGGAAGCCGTCATCGAGGATCAGCGTATCGCAGCCATACTTCCGGATGGCATACGTTCCCGACTTCACGCGGTTCTTGTCCACGAGCACGATCACGCCGGGAAGATTGCGCGCCAGCATGAACGGTTCGTCGCCAGCTACTTCGGAGTCGAGCAGCACGGCCTCGCCGTCGCTTACCACACGCGGCGGCGGCTCGGCCGTATTCGTGAACCAATTAGCCAGTTTCTTCCACGCCGGCGCGGACTTGCTTTTGTAGCCTCGGCTCAGAATCGCCACCTTGCGGCCGCGTTCCTGAAGCGAACGCGCAAACTTCTCCACCACCGGAGTTTTTCCCGTTCCGCCCACCGTGAGATTTCCCACGACCACCACCAGGCAGCCGAGCGGCTGGTCATGCAGGATGCGCTTGCGATAGAGAAAGTAGCGGGCCTGGGCGATGCCGCTGAACAGATAGGAAAACGCCTGCAATAATCCCGCAAACAGCGTCGCCCGGATGCCTTCCGCGCGACCGTAGATCACATCGATTCCGAATTGCTCGAAACGGTTGAGCTTGGTCTTCAGCCAGGACGACGATGACATTGCGGCGGTTGGAGCGGGGACGGTTGGAGATTGACGCTAAAGGTGGCGGAACGCTTCGCTTGTCGTTCTCTATCACGACGCAGGTCGCGCCATGCAACTCAATCTACTCAAGTCCAAGATCCACCGCGCCGAGGTGACCGACAGTTCCCTCAACTACGAGGGCAGCCTCGCGATCGATTCCGAGTTCATGGCCCAGGCCGGCCTCCGACAGTATGAGCGCATCCTCATCGGCAACATGGGCAACGGCGAGCGCTTCGAGACCTACGCCATCGCCGCCCCCGCCGGCTCCAAGACCATTTCCCTCAACGGCGCCACCGCCCTCCTCGGCAAACGCGGCGACCTGCTCACCATCATGTCCTTCGCCGTTGTGGACGAAAAAGAAGCCGCCAGCTGGCAGCCCCGCGTCGTCGTCCTCGGCGACGCCAACAAGAAGGTCATCAAAGTTTCTCACAAATAAGCCGCACCCGCGCTACTAAGCAGGCCGCCTCTCCGCTTCCCCCTTTTCAATCTTCACCCTTCCCTCTTCACTCTTCTTTCTTCCATGAGCTACAAACTCTTCATCCCCGGCCCAATCGCCGTCTCGGAAAAAACGCTGCGCGCCATGGCCCAGCCCATGATCGGTCACCGCAGCACCGACTTCGTTGCGCTCTACCAGTCCATCCAGCCCGAGCTTCAGGCTCTCGCCTACACGAAGGACCCGGTCTACCTCGCCACGAACTCCGCCTGGGGCTCGATGGAAGGCGCCATCCGCAACGTCGTGAAGAAAAAGGTGCTCAACTGCATGAACGGCGCCTTCTCGGACAAGTGGTTCGACGTCTCCCAGCGCTGCGGCAAACAGGCCGGCGCGTTGAAGAGCGAATGGGGCCAGCCCGTCGACCCCGACGCGCTCCGCAAAGAGCTTTCGACCGGCCAGTACGACGCCGTCACGATCATTCATAACGAGACCTCGACCGGCACCATGAGCGACCTCACCGCGCTCGCCGCCGTTCTCCGCGAGTTCCCCGACGTCATCTCGATCGTCGACACCGTCAGCTCGTTCACTGTTCTCCCGATCAAGAAAGACGAACTCGGTATCGACGTTCTCATCACCGGCTCGCAAAAAGCCTTCGCTCTTCCTCCCGGCCTCTCACTCCTCTCGGTCTCGAAAAAGGCCCTCGATCGCGCCGCCACGCAGGCCGACCGCGGCTACTACGTCGATTTCGTTGAGTTCCAAAAGAACCACGAAGCCGGCATGACGCCCAGCACTCCGGTCATCCCGCTCATCTACGCGCTCAAGTCGAAGCTCGAAGACATCAAGGCCGAAGGCCTCGACAACCGCTTCACCCGTCACGCGCAGCTCAACAAGCTCGTTCGCGACTGGGGTTTCAGCAAAGGCTTCAAACTCTTCCCTCAGGAGAAGTACGGCTCGCTGGCGCTCAACTGCTTCGCGAACAACCTGAACGTCGACCTCGCCGCGTTGAACAAGATTCTGAAGTCGAAGCACAAGCTCGTGATCGACGGCGGCTACGGAAAGCTGAAGGGAAAGACCTTCCGCATCTCCAACATGGGCGACGAAACCGTGGACACCATCAAGTCCCTCATCGCCTCCCTCGACTCGGCTCTCGCCGAAACGCCGAAGCTCGCCTCCTAAGGTGGAACGCGCACTCCGAGCGCATTTTCTTCTCTCGCTCTCTCAAGGCCGACTCCCCCGAGTCGGCCTTTTCATTTCCTCCGACTGTAGGAGCGGCTTCACGCCGCGATCCGGGAATGCGCACCCCGCGAAGGATTTCAACCCGGCCCGCGTATTGTTCGCAGCCACCACCATGAAATCCCTCCTCCACCCCGCCCGCCTCCTCCTCGTCACGTCACTCCTTGCACTCTCTCCGTCGCCAGCCTTCGCCCAATCGAAAACCGAAGCCCTTAAAAACGCTCAGGACGAACTCGCGATCCTGAAAAATAAATACACGGACGAGCATCCACAAGTGGTCGAACAAAAGCTGCGAATCACCCAGCTCCAACGTCGCGTTGACGATGAAAATCAGAAAGGAAATGACCTGGGAAAAGTTGCCGCAGACGTACGGGCAAGAAGAGCGGCCCGGCAGTCAGGTGAGCAAAGCTCCACCACCAATCCTATCATCCGCACCGAAATCCGCCTGCTTACGCCAAAAGCGGACGGTGGTTTCGACGTCATCGCCGCCCCCACGCTCATCTCCCAGTCTGGACAGGACAGCAGCCTTTCCTTCGGAGCATACAGTATCGTCCTTAACAGCTCCGTCGACGACCAGAGCAACATCACCACGAGTATCGAACTCACCACGAACAACCCCGACGGCAAACCCGCCGAGAAAACAAAACTTCCACGCGTCACAAACCGTCCCGGCATAACCAGCACGCTCAGCGTGAAAGACCAGCCCACGGTCGAAATCACCGCCACCCTCGTCGACCCCAAGGGCATCAGCGTGGACTTCCCCGGCGGCTCGCTCTCCCAGCTCCTCACGGCAATCAGCAAATCCAGCTCCGAGCCCTTCAACTTGATTGCCTCCAGCGATGCGCTGGCCCTTGCCGTCCCGAAATTCTCCGTCCGCAACGCCCGCCCGCGCGATCTCGCGCTCGCTCTCGACCAGCTCCTGGTCGGCTACCGGATCGACTTCGCCGGCTCCGGCGACCCCGGCGCGTCTCCAACGATTTTCACTCTCCGCTCCAACGAATCCTATCCCGCCGTCGTACCGGCTGTTGCCGTTTCCCCGGAAAAAAAAGAACAATTCCGCAGCTACCCTCTCGCTTTGCTGGGAAACAAATTTCCCGTCGATGAGGTCATTGCGACCCTCAATGCGGCATGGACTCTCGATCCAGGCCACCGCCCTGCCGATTTGCGCATCAAACACCATGCCGCCACCAACATTCTCCTCGTGTCTTCTTCCGAACAATCGGCTTTGAATATCGTCGAAGGTGTGATGCAGAGCCTCGCTCTTGAGGCGCAATCCCGCCAAAGCGCGCAACCCAAACCTTGACCCAGTCTGCCACATTTCTTTCCGCCCTCTCCTCACGGATGGAAATCAACCCAGCGGCCTCCGCGGAGCTGGCCGATCTCACACGACGCATGGCCGCGGGTGACGACGCGGCATGGCAGGCATTTCACCGCGAGTACGGTCCCGTTCTCTTCCGTATTCTCCTCGCGGGCACGCGTGGCGATCCACATCTCGCCGCCGAGGCCCGCCAGCGCGCCTATCTCCGCATCTCCCGGCACGTCCGCGTCTGCGATCAACCCGCCATGTGGCTCGGCTGGCTCCGTACCGTCGCCCGCTCCGCCCTCAGCGACGCCCGCCGCCGCGACCGCTCCTTCGCTGATCGCATCCTCCGCCGCGCCGCCGAACCCGACATCGTTTCTACGGAAGCCGAGGAATCCGCCCTCTTCGCCTCGCTCGATTGCGCACTCGCTCAACTCCCGCCCGCCAGCCGGTCCTTACTCGAAGCCAAATACCTCCACGGCAAGTCCGTCGCCCAGCTCGCCAGCGAACTCTCCCTCACACCCAAAGCCGTCGAGTCCCGTCTCACCCGCGCCCGCGAAGAGCTCCGCACACTCCTCGCCTCCGCCAACAGCACCCTCGCGCCATGAACCGGCAGCCTCCACCCGACAGACGTGACCAGCTCCTGAGCGATCTCCACGAAGATCCCTCCAGCCTCTCGTTACCCGCGCAAATGGCCGCCCGCATCCGGCGTCGCCGTCGCATCCGCATCGCCTTCGGATCGCTCGCCGTCCTGACGATCGCCGGCATCGCACTCTTTCACTCCCGTCAACACCTCCCCGTCCAACCGCAGCTGGCCAAAACCTCGTCCGCTGTCTCGCATCCCTCTTCTATCGCGGCCGCCCGGCTGCCTAAAGCAAACATCGCGACCGACGCTGATCTCATGGCCGCCCTCGAACAAGAGAGCGTCATGGTCTTCACGCTAGCCGACGGTCAGCACCAGATCGTCTGGCTTTCGGGCAGTCCAAAAATCTGAGCACCCGGCGCTTTATTTCACCACCGCCCACTTCCGCCAGTTCAGCGCTGATCCACGCGCTCGTCTTCGACACGCGCGTCATTGCCTCGATCAACTCGGGAATATCCAGTGGCAGTGTCACGCCGGCATCATCCAAGGTCGCCCAGACTAGGTTGCCCGGCTTGAGCAACTCGTCGCGAATGGCCTTCGCATGCGCCTCATCCGCCGCAACCGCGGCCAAGGCGAGGTGGTTGGCCAGAAACACACTCGCGACCACAGGAGCCGACTCGGGTTTCGAAACGCGCGCCAGATCCTCGTGTGCAACCGCCGCGTCGAGCAACAACACGGGTGCATGCGCAGCCTCGAGGCAAAGTCGTCCAGCCTCTTCGTGCGTCGCACCAAAAATCCCCTGCTC
>JASGJB010000075.1:0-125109 GCA_049840895.1 Nibricoccus sp.
TATCAGGCTTGGACAGGAAACACGATAGATCCCGAACAGCACCTGGGCATGGCCGTGTTAGAGATGAGCTGGGTGGTGGAAGCGCCGGCCGATCATCCGGAGAGAATTCATGTCGCGCTGTCTGCGTCTTCTATTCCTTGCTTTTCTGCGTTTCCTCGCCAGCCCTGGCCGCGCAGGACAAGGCCGGGTCGCCGCATCCCGCCGAGGCGCAGGGCGTGTGGACCCGCGACGTCGACAGTTGCACCAGCAAGAAGGATTTGCGCGGCGAGGACCCGATCCGGATCGCGGTCGAGGGTAGGGAATGGACGGAGGAGGAGCATCGGGTGCTGGTGCCGTCACGCAGATCGCCAAGGACCGCCGACCTGGCGCCTGCAGAATCTTCGAAGACAGCGAGGGGGAGACCTTCGACTACACGGTCATCCTGGTGAAGATCGGAAGGAGCTGGCGACGGTTTCCCACGCCACCGTCGACGGCGAGAAAACGCCGCTGGTGCATACCTATTGCAAATGCGGATAGGATCGACCTATGGCGTTTTCGCTGAAAACCCGTTCGATGCCCGTACTCGCGCCGAAATTGGTGTTTGCGCCACCCTGCCTGTTGCTCTTCCTGCTGCGCCATACACCGGGCTTCCCCGCATCGACCGGCTGAACGGGCTGCCGTGGCGATGCTGACTGCTCGGCGGGAAACCGCCACGCGTCGGGCGACCCGGATCGACGATCCTGGCGCCCTTTTCATTTCGGAGAGCAAAATGCCCAAGATGAAGACCAAGTCGGGCGCCAAAAAGCGCTTCAAGATCACCGGCACCGGCAAAGTGGTGCATGCCCAGCAGGGCAAGCGCCATGGCATGATCAAGCGAACCAACAAGCAGATCCGCAAGCTTCGCGGCACTCGCGTCCTGTTCAAGACGGACGGCGAGAACGTGAAGAAGTACTTCCTGCCCAACGGCTGATCGCCGCAGGCACCAGAGCACATCGAGGAGATCAGCCATGGCTCGCGTCAAGCGCGGTGTAACCGCCCATGCCAAGCACAAGAAAGTTCTCAAGCAGGCCAAGGGTTATTATGGCCGCCGCAAGAACACCATCCGGGTCGCCAAGCAGTCGGTCGAACGGTCGCTGCAATATGCCTATGTCGGCCGCAAGCTGAAGAAGCGCACCTTCCGCGCCCTGTGGATCCAGCGCGTCAACGCCGCTGTCCGCGAATTCGGCCTGACCTACTCCAAGTTCATCGCCGGCCTCGCCAAGGTTTGGTGTCGAGATCGACCGCAAGGTCCTCTCCGAGCTCGCCATTCGGGAGCCGGAGGCGTTCAAGGCGCTGGTCGAGAAGGTCAAGGCCGCCGCCTGAGCCGCCCTTGATCGAACATGTTTCCAGCCGCCGCGGCAACGCGGCGGGTTTTTCTTTTGGGCTTTCGAACCACGCCGAGCCTGCACATGGAGGCAAGCCCCGAGCGATTTGGAGGTGCCGGCATGGCAGCGAAGTCGTCTCACGGCAGCAACCCTTGCCGAACTCGTACCGGCCAAGCTGGCGGAGCTGATTGTCGAGGAGGCGCAGGCCAATCCCGCCTTCCGCAAGCGGGTGATCGCGGCGTTGGCCGGCACGCAGGGGCCGAGGCCGTCGCCAAGCTGGTGGAACGGCGCCTTGCGGCCCTGGAGAGAGCGTGCTCCTTCATCGACTGGCCCAGGATCAAGGAATTCGAGAGCATCTGGCCCGCGCTGGCCAGCATCACCATGATCGGCCTCGTCCTCGGCTCCGCTCGCGATTGATTTCCTGCCGCGTTTCCTTGCCACTGCCGGTGGTGTTTTCGCGCGAACCTTGTCCTCGGCTGCCTGGCAAGACCTCTTTGATGGCGTGGTCACGGTCGGACCGCTGGCGGTTCGGCTCGAACCGGCCGATCGGCTGGCCTGCCCGACAGGGTGATGACCTTCGTTGACCGGGCCGCGAGGTCGCGTCCGGCAGAATCGCCTCTTCCTGGAGCGGGCCTCGGTGCATGATCTCGATCGATGGGATCGCCTGCTGGCGGGCAAGGTCGTGGCGTTGAAATCGGCCTATGCGGCGCATTCCTATCGGCAGTTGCGCCAGACCATTGCCCTGCAGCCGGTGCTGATCTCGATGGCTGGGTCGCCCTGGAAAGCCAGAAGCCCGGCCAGCTCCTGCGACGGCAGTCCTGCTGTTGCGGAAGGCTGCTGATGCTGGCTGGGCCGAGGAAGCGCTGGCCTGGTCGATCGAGGAGCCGTCACGGCTGGCTTATGCCGATGCCCTGGATCTGGCGGACGGCGTGACAAACGGGATTTCCGTTCGCCGGCCAGGAGCGCCCTCAAGGCTCGCATCCTGGAGGCGCTCGGCCGCTGGGCAGGAGGCCCAGGATCTGCGCTGGGCGACTTTCGAGGCGACGTCTGATCCAGATTCGGTGCTGATCGACGAGGCTCTCAGCCATTTCGCCGAGTTCGAGGTTCTCGACAGGGCGTTCTCCCATGCCCTGGCCGACGCGCTACCGCGCTCGATTTCCGCAAGCGAGTGGCCACTGGATCACGCTGCCCTGGCTGGTGCTCGATTTCGGGCTGGTCTGGATGGTAGGCACTACCAGGCGCTGCAATCGGTGGCGGATTGGCTGGAGGAAGACAGCTTGCGACTGGCCTGACCGCCGTCCTGGTGGAGAGATCGACGAAGGCAAATCGGCTGCTGATGGCCATGGCGCCCGGCCTATCTCGCCAGGCTGGAGTGATCGGCGATATGGCTCCATCGCAGCGCTGCGTCGGCCGGCTGAGCCATGCCCATTTGGTAGGCTCATCTGTATGCTAGTAACATGGCCGCAAGGCAGTTTTGGGCGCATCGTGACATAGCTGAGACGAGCCTGATCTTGCTGATGATGAAGGCCTGGCAATCTCCTGTTCTGGAGTATGGCGGCCATATCTACGCGCCGAGACACAGGTTTGGTTGCGGCAGCCGTCCGGCAGGGCTGCATGGCCGGCAGGTCACTCATGATCGGATTGCTCGTCGCCATCGCCGCCAGCCAGGTGCAGGCGGAGGAGGCGCTTCCCGAGCCGTTCGTGCGGGCCTGGCAGGCCTGCCAGGACAGGATGGCGAGCCAGCCCGATGACTGGATCGGCTGGCGGCGCGACTTCTTCAACGGCTATGGCGACAACTTCGCCTATTGGAGCCAGGAAATGGCCATTGCCGGGCAGCCGGCGGTGTTGCGGACGGAGACGCTGATCGACGGCATGCACGCGGTTTCCGCGATCTATTGTTTCCAGGCCGATGGCCGGCCTGCGCTCACGCATACCGTCATGACGACGGTCAACAGTGCGGAGGGGCCGAACCGGGACGCCCGCCTGAAGCGTGAAGGCTGGGTTTTCTTCAAGCCCGATGGCTCGCTCGACAGGGTGATCGGCCGGCTCGTCGACGACACGGGGAAAAGCCATCGCCTCGACGAGGCGGACTGGGTGCCGGGACGCGGCTGCGACCAGCAGAAAGTCTTCCTGTTCGAGCGCGCCGATGACGTCACCAAGGCCTATGTGGCCGAGATGGGCAACATCGAAGGCCAAAGGCCGGCGTTCAAGCCGAAGGAGCTGAACTGGTGCGACAAGGCGCAGACGCCTTGAGAGCCGCTATTCCGATGGTGCCGTCAAACCCTTGCGCTCCAGGATCGACCAGCACTCCTCCGCCGTCTCGGCGAAGTCGAACAGGGTCAGGTCCTCGGCCTTGATGAAACCTTCCTCGGCCAGGGCCTCGAAATTGATGATTCTGGTCCAATAGGCCTTGTCCATCAGCACGATCGGGCAGAAGGACATCTTGCCGGTCTGGCGCAGGGTGATGATCTCGAACAATTCGTCGAGCGTGCCGAAACCGCCCGGGAACACCACCAGCGCCGCCGAATGCATGGCGAGGTGCATCTTGCGCATGGCGAAGTAGTGGAAGCGGAAGGTAAGGGACGGCGTGGTGTAGGCGATTGGGATATTGCTCATGCGGCAGGGTGATGTTGAAGCCGATGGTGGGCGCGCCGGCCTCGGCGGCGCCACGATTGGCCGCCTCCATGATGCCCGGGCCGCCGCCGGTGGCGATCACGTTGTCGCGCCCGCCCGCCATCCTCGTTGAGGGCGCCGCCGCGACGCGAGGCGATGTAGCCGAAGTCGCGGGCTTCCTTGTACCAGCGGCCGCGATTGCCCGGGCGCGTTCTCGCTGACGCGGGCCGAGCCGAACACCACGATGGTGGAGCGGATGGGCCAGGCCTTCATCCCCTCCTGCGGCCTTGGCATATTCGAGCTGGAAGCGCACGCCGCGCGTGGAGTCACCCAGCATGAAGTCGGGATCGAGCGCGGCCAGGCGGTAGGCGGGCGCTTCGGTCCGCTGCAGTTCATCGACCTTCGCGCGCGTCTCGGGGGCCAGGGCCTCGACGGTGGACAGCATGTTGGTGGGCGCGGAATTGTCGGGAGACGGCATGGAAACCTTGCATCAAACATATGACAGTCCGACTCTATTGAGCCGTTGTGCCCGACACTGCAAGACCCCAGG
The DNA here is from genome assembly GCA_049840895.1 of Nibricoccus sp. Classification (GTDB taxonomy): domain Bacteria; phylum Verrucomicrobiota; class Verrucomicrobiia; order Opitutales; family Opitutaceae; genus Nibricoccus. The sequence goes on from JASGJB010000075.1 coordinate 4,507, forward strand.
GGTTGCAGGGGAAGTTCTCGGGTGCACGGGCATCTTGCCCGTTCTTGGAGACACGGGGTTTGCCGGCGAAGAAGAACGGGCAAGATGCCCGTGCACCCGGCGACACCTAGAGCCCGCGCCCCGACAGCATGTTGCGGCGGATGCGTTCGAGCGCCGAGTTGGCACCGTCGGGTTTGGCGGCCGGCTCGAAGGCGGACAGGAATTCAGAAGCGTGTTGGCGAGCGCGTCGCGCTTCAGGCCGTAATGCACGTTCTGGCCGCGCCGCTCGCGTCGGACCAGCCCGGCATTCTCCAGGATGGAAAGATGCTTGGACACTGAGGGCGCCGACATGGAGTTGGCGAGCGTTTCGACCACCTGCCCGGCGGTCATGTCCGCCCTCGACAGGTCGGCCAAAATTTGCCGCCGCGGAGGCGAGGAAAGCGCTTCGAAGACCTTGTCGATTGTCATTGTTCGTTCGCCGTTTCCATTACTTTGACCTCAAGTCTTTGATAACACATATTTTTTAAATATTTGCAATATTGATTAATTAGCTAATTAACGAATAAGTGAACGACTTTATATCGGCGAAGAGAGGGGGTGAAAATGCGCATGGGAAGCGCATCGCAGCCGGTTGCGGACTCGAAGGGCGCCATTTTACATGGGCTATCGGCCTGCTTGATTCCCACTTTTCCCGGTGATGCGAGCGCAAAACCGTTATTTGGCGCGCCAAATCGGTTTTGCCCAGCCTGTCGAATGCGGTTCCCTTTTCCGCCCGAAATAGGCTAGAAGGCACCTCGATTTGAGGAAGTGACGATGAACGACCTGACCAGCCTGGAAACGACCCTGTTGTCCGAGATTGCCGCTGCCGCCGACGAGGCGGCCCTGGAGGCGGTGCGTGTCTCGGCGCTCGGCAAGAAGGGCTCGATCTCCGAGCGCCTGGCCACCCTTGGCAAGATGGCGCCGGAAGAGCGCCGGGAAGCCGGCGCCGCCATCAATGTGGTGAAGGATCGCGTCACCGCGGCGCTGGCCGAGCGCAGGACCGTGCTGAAGGCGGCGGCGCTGGAGGCGCGCCTGGTAGCCGAGGCCCTCGACGTCACGCTGCCGGTGCGCGAGACCGGCACCGAACTCGGCCGCATCCATCCGATCAGCCAGGTGATCGACGAGATCACCGCCATCTTCGCCGATATGGGCTTCGCCATCGCCGAAGGTCCGGATATCGAAACGGACGAATACAACTTCACTTTGCTCAACTTCCCGCCCGGCCATCCGGCCCGCGAGATGCACGACACCTTCTTCCTGGCGCCCGACGAAAAGGGCGAGCGCAAGGTGCTGCGTACCCATACCAGCCCGGTGCAGATCCGCACCATGCTGAGCCAGAAGCCGCCGATCCGCATCGTCGTGCCCGGGCGCACCTATCGCCATGACAGCGACCAGACCCACACCCCGATGTTCCATCAGGTCGAGGGGCTGGTGATCGACAAGGTGAGCCATGTCGGCCACATGAAGTGGGTGCTGGAGGAATTCTGCCGCGCCTTCTTCGAGGTGCCGTCGGTGAAGATGCGCTTCCGCCCCTCCTTCTTTCCCTTCACCGAGCCGTCGATGGAAGTCGACATCCAGTGCTCGCGCAAGGGTGGCGAGATCCGCTTCGGCGAGGGCGAGGACTGGCTGGAGATCCTGGGCTGCGGCATGGTGCATCCCAACGTGCTGCGCAATTGCGGCCTCGATCCCGACGAATATCAGGGCTTTGCCTGGGGCATGGGCATCGACCGCATCGCCATGCTGAAATATGGCATGCCGGATCTGCGCCCCTTCTTCGACGCCGATGTGCGCTGGCTCTCCCATTTCGGCTTCCGCCCCTTCGACCTGCCGAGCCTGGCCGGCGGCCTGACGGCCTGAGTTCGCACGGCGTCTCAACCAGACGTGAAAAGCCCTCCCGGTGTGCCGGGGAGGGCTATTTGCCGGCCATTGTGCTGCCCCTCACCCTTACCCTCTCCCCGTAAGAACGGGGCGAGGGGACGCAGTCGTCGCGCTTTGTTCTTACATACCTGCATCCCGCCTAGCCGTTCCGCGAGGTGAAGCGTTTTCAGTTTTGAGCGCCACGCCGATGCCCCCTCGCCCCGTTCTTACGGGGAGAGGGTAGGGGTGAGGGGCAGCGCGACGCTTCAGATCACGATTGTCAGACCGCAATTGTCAGATCGCGCACACAAGCGGCTTGCGCCCGATCCAGGGGGCGGCTTCCTCCGCCTGGGCAGCGAGCTGCAGGATCGTCGCCTCGTCGCCATGGCGGCCGATGAACTGGATGCCCACGGGTTTGTTGCCGTCGGCCATGCCGAGCGGCACCGACATTGCCGGCAGGCCGGAGATGTTGAAGGCGAACATGAAGGCGGCATCCGACCAGCGCGCCAAGTAGCGCTCGCGATGGCCATCCTCCATCGACCAGTAGCCGACGGGGCGCGGCGGCTGGGTCAAAGTGGGCGTGATGAAGACGTCGAAGGGGGCGAGTTCGGTGGCGATGCGCTGGGCCGCCTTGCGCACGGCGCCGATGCTGGCCGAATACTGCGTCGCCGACAGGGTCTTGGCATATTCCAGCATCGACCAGTTGAATGGCTGGAGATCGGCCTCTTCCGGCGGGCGTCCGGCGAATTGGGCGTGCTGGGTGAACTCGGTCGAGGTCTCCACCGCGATGATGTCGTTGTAACGCCACCAGGCCTCCTCGAGATCGACCTCGAAGCGGTATTCCTCGGTCGAATGGCCGAGGCTCTCCAGCAGCCTGACGGTGTCCTCGACGGCCGCCTTCACCTCGGGCGCATAGGGCTCGCCGAAGGGAGCGGTAAGCGTATAGCCGATCTTCAACCCCTTGGGGCGGCTGGCGAGCAGCGACAGCCAGCTCTCCTCGGGGCGCGGCGCCGTATAGGGATCGCCCGGCAGGTTGCCGGCGACGACATCGAGAAAGGCGGCGGTGTCGCGCACGCTGCGGCTGTTGCACAGGAAATAGATGCAGCCGAACCACAGATCCGCATCGAAGGGCCCGTAGCTGACCCGGCCGCGCGAAGGCTTCAGGCCGACCACGCCGCAACAGGAAGCCGGTACGCGGATCGAACCGCCGCCATCGGAGGCATCGGCGATCGGCACGATGCGGGCGGCGACGGCCGCCGCCGAGCCGCCGCTCGAGCCACCGGCGGTAACGGCCGGATTCCAGGGATTGACGGTCGGGCCGTAGAGGCGCGGCTCGGTCGAAATGCACCAGCCATATTCGGGCGTGTTGCTGCGCCCGATCGGTGCCAGGCCGGAGGCGCGCATGCGGCCGCCGATTTCGGAATCGGCAGGGCAGACATAGTTCTGGAGATAAGCGAGCCCCGAAGTCAGCGGCGTGCCCTGCCATTGCGTGCCGAGATTCTTGAGCAGGAACGGCACGCCCGCGAACGGGCCGGAGCCCGGTGCCTCCGCGACCTGCCGCGCGACGTCGAAGGTCGGAATGACAACGCTGTTCAGCTTGGGATCGAGACGGCCGACGAGTTCGATCGCCGTCTCGACCAGTTCCGAAGCCTTGACCTGCTTGGCCCGCACCAGCTCTCCGAGCGCCAAGGCATCGGACTGAGCATAGAGCTTGACGAGATCCTCCGTGACGGCAGCCATTTCCTCACCCATTTCTTCGATCGGCCTGCGATGGCCGCCAGTCTGGAAGGAAATGAAGTGGAATTGGATGCCCCTCCTTCCACGATCTCTTGCTTTGTCCGCTGCGCCTTTGCGGTTCCGGGGCCTGCGTCAAATCGCGAAACGCCGCGGTACTACAGTCGCATTTCCCGGATTGGGAGTGTCAGCCTCCGGCTGACATCTTGAAAGCCAAGCCCTTGCGGCTCGGTAAGATGTCGGCCGGAGGCTGACACTCCGCACATCCTGCACCCCGTCGTGCAAACCAACCGTGATGCTAGCGCAGCGCCTGTGGCCCTAGGAGTTGTGGACACTTATCTGATCCATAGAACTGTAGCGGCAAGGGTTATGACGGCGAGATAATTTCTAGCGGTTTTCTCGAAACGAGTAGCGACCCGTCGGAACTGCTTGAGCTTTGAGAAGCAACACTCGATGAGGTGGCGCTGGGCGTAGAGGTGCTTGTCGACAGGGTATTTTCGAGCCCGCGACGGGTTGCTTGGGATGACAGCCACAGCATCTTTGTCTGCAATTGCTTGGCGCAGGCGATCGGCGTCGTAAGCGGCGTCGGCCATCACGACCTTGGCGGGTAAGCCGTCGATCAAGGCATAGGCCTGAGGGCAATCGCCTCTGTGGCCGGCGGTCAGGGTGAAGCGCACCGGGCAGCCAAGACCTCTGACAGCCATATGGATCTTGGTGCTCAGGCCGCCGCGAGAACGGCCAAGGGCCTGATCTTCAGACCCCCTTTTTTGGCGCCCGAAGCATGCTGATGGGCACGGATGATGGTGGAATCAACGATCAGATACTCGAAGTCCGGATCGTCCGACATCGCCGTGAAGATGCGCCACCATACACCCTTATGGCTCCAACGGCTGAAGCGACGGAAGACACTGTTCCACTCACCGAAGACCTCGGGCAGGTCACGCCAGGGCGAACCGGTGCGCACGATCCACAACACCGCTTCCACAAACATCCGGTTATCGTGACCAGACGAACCGCGCGTCCGTTCGTCACCGATAATATGCGCCGAAATACGCTCCCATTGATCGTCGCGTAGAATCAGACGGTCCAAAACACCCATCGCTGCCTCCAAAAGACAGCTTTGAATCACATACCCCCCACTCTTGGGAATCCCAAGAGTCCACAACTCCTAGGGCGCCTTCGACGGTGACGGCGACCTTGGTCAGCGGTGCTGCGATGTCTTCCAGGCCCTTGCCTTCGGCATCGACGCCGTAGAACAGGGCCACCACGCCGCCGAAGATCATCACTCCCGAGCCGACGACATAGCCCCAGAACAGCGGATCGCGCTCGGTGCCCTCGCCGACCAGATAGCCGAAGATCAGCGGCCCCATCGAACCGACGATCTGGGCGACGGCGAAGAAATAGGAGATCGCCTGGCCGCGCACTTCCAGGGGGAAGATCTCGCTGACGGTGAGATAGGCCGAGGAAGCCCCCGCCGAGGCAAAGAAGAAGGAGACGCACCAGAACAGCGTATGGGTGTTCGCCGTCAGGCTACCCTGCTTGAACAGATAGGCCGAGACCAGTAGCACCGCCCCCGCCAGCACATAGGTGCCGAAGATCATCTTGCGCCGGCCGACGGTGTCGAACAGCGGCCCGAGCAGCAGCGGCCCGATCAGATTGCCGATGGCGAAGGGGAAGAAATAGAGCGCCGTCTGCGACTCGTTGAGATGATAGAAATTCTTCAGCACCAAGGCGTAGGTGAAGAAAATCGCGTTGTAGAGGAAGGACTGCGTCACCATCATGGTGATGCCGAGGAAGGTGCGCGAGGGATATTCGCGGAAGAACACGTCGATCAGCTTGGCGAAAGGCACCGATTCCTCGGGCTTGATATACATCGCCTTGCTCTCGTCGACCGGCGGCAGCGTCACGCCCTGGGCGCGCACGCTGGCCTCGATGCCCTCGACGATGGTCTCGGCTTCCTTGTCCTGGCCATGGGTGACCATCCAGCGCGGGCTTTCGGGGATGTGCCGGCGCAGGAAGATGATGACGAGACCGAGCACCGGCCCGATGAAGAAGGCGATGCGCCAGCCGACATTCTCGGCAAACAAGGTGTGGTCGAGCAGAAAGAAGCTGCCGACGGCGCCCAGCATGGCGCCGGCCCAATAGGTGCCGTTGACGGCGATGTCGACCCGGCCGCGATATTTGGCCGGGATGAGCTCGTCGATGGCCGAATTGATCGCGGTATATTCTCCGCCGATGCCGAGACCCGCCACGAAGCGCCAGAGATAGAGGAACCAGGGCGTCCACGCCAAGCCCGCCACGCCGGAGCCGACCAGATAGATCGCCAGGGTGATGATGAACAGTTTCTTGCGGCCCCAGCGGTCGGTCAGCCGCCCGAAAAACAAGGCGCCGACCACCTGGCCGATCAGGTAGATCGTGCCGGCGAAGCCGACTTCGGCGCTGGTCATGCCCAGGCTCTTCTGGAAACCGGAGGCTGAAACGAGCTGGATCTCGATGCCGTCGAGGATCCAGCTGATGCCCAGGCCCACCACGACCATCCAGTGGAAACGAGCCCAGGGCAGTCGGTCCATGCGTGCCGGAATGAGGCTGCGGATGGCTTTGCCGTCGGTCATGTCTACCGGCATGATCATGCTCCTTGCAGCGTGATGTTCGTCCCACACTATTGTTTGTTAATTTTTTGTAACAATTCGACCCTGAATGGCCTCGTGTCAATGCTTCCAATGATACCTCTGAGCAATGACATAACAGACGGATAGGTTGATGACTGCGGAATGGACCGCTCGCAGATTGCGAGATCTGCCGCCTTCCATCGTCGCCGTATTCCTGGTCTCCAATTTATTTTGCCATATGGTGCAATGACGAATGCGCCCGATGGAAGTTGGTTCGAAAGGCGGCCTTATGTCGGGCCGAGGGTCACGAAGTGCCGGGCCCTCGCGGCGTCAATTTTTCGTTAACCTCCGCCGCCCATTTTCCGCCGCCGACCGCAGAGCCTGTGTTCTATTCGCGCAAGGCGGTTGCCGGGCGGTTGTACGGGGGGGTATACCGGTTATCCGCTTCGCCCCATCCGGGCCTCCATCCGCGGTTTCCAGATTCACGGTTCAATGGCCAAGCTTTTTCATCATCCTGTCGACCCGCAATCGCGCTTCATCCGCCTCGTGCTCAGCGAAATGGACGTGGCGACCGATCTGGTCGAGGAAAAGCCCTGGGAGCGGCGCGAGGCCTTCCTGCACATGAATCCGGCCGGCGTGCTTCCCGTGATGATCGACGCCACCGGCCTGATCGTGCCCGGCGCCTCGCCGATCTGCGAATATCTCGACGAAGCCTATGGCGATGCCCTCGGCGAGCAGCGCCTGCTGCCGCGCGACGCCAGGGCGCGTGTGGAGACCCGCCGCCTGATCGAATGGTTCAGCATCAAATTCTATGCCGAGGTCAGTGAATATCTGATCACGGAGAAGATCCTGAAGCGTTTCCTGCCGATCGGCGAGGGCGGTTCCTCGCCGGATACGGCCGCGATCCGTGCGGCCAAATCGAATGTGCGCTATCATCTGCGCTATGTCGGATATCTGGTGCGGCGGCGGAACTGGCTGGCGGGAGACAGGCTCTCCTACGCCGATTTCGTGGCCGCGGCGCATCTGTCGATCGTCGACTATCTCGGCGACGTGCCCTGGGACGAGGACCAGGCCGCCAAGGAATGGTATGCGCGCCTCAAGTCGCGTCCCTCTTTCCGGCCGCTGCTGGCCGAGACGCTGCGGGGAACGCCGCCTTCGGCAACCTATGCGGATCTCGATTTCTAGTTTCCGGGACCGCCGGCATCCTTGCCGGCTTCTGCTTCTGCGGCGAGCGCGACGGCTCCAGGAGCCGGCTGGAAGCCGGCGGTCCCGGGCAGGCTCGCCGTGACGCCTCTCAAGACACAGCTCCTCCAGCGCGCCGAAGCGGAAGGCTTCGATGTCGTCCGCGTAACCACGCCCGACGCCATCCCTGAGGCGCCAGCGCGCCTGCGCCGCTTCCTGGAGGAGGGCTTCCATGGCGAGATGGGCTGGATGGAGGAGCGCGCCGACCAGCGCGGCACCCCAGCCACGCTCTGGCCGGAGGTGCGCAGCATCATCATGCTCGGCGTCAATTACGGCCCCGACCGGGACCCGATGGCAGGGCTTGCCGATCGGTCCGGCGGCCTGATCTCGGTCTATGCCCAGGGCGACGACTATCACGACGTCATCAAGAAGCGGCTGAAAAGCCTGGGGCGCTGGTGGGGCGAGGTGACGGGCGCGCCGCTCAAGGTCTTCGTCGACACCGCGCCGGTGATGGAAAAGCCTCTCGCCGCAGCGGCAGGCCTGGGCTGGCAGGGCAAGCACACCAATCTGGTCAGCCGGGATTTCGGCTCCTGGCTCTTTCTCGGCTCGATCTTCAGCGCCACCGAGATCGAGGCCGATGCGCCGGAGCGGGATCGTTGCGGTTCCTGCCGCGCCTGCCTCGATGCCTGCCCGACCGCCGCCTTTCCTACGCCCTACCGGCTCGATGCCCGGCGCTGCATCTCCTATCTCACCATCGAGAACAAGGGCCCCATCCCGGCCGAGTTCAGGGAGGCGATCGGCAACCGGATCTATGGTTGCGACGATTGCCTGGCGGCCTGCCCGTGGAACAAGTTCGCGGTGACGGCCCGTGAACACAAGCTCAAGGCGCGCGAGGACTTGCGAGCCCCGCGCCTGGCGGACCTGGCGCGCCTGGACGATCCGGCCTTTCGGGCGCTGTTCGCCAAGAACCCGGTGAAGCGCATCGGGCGGGATCGCTTCATCCGCAACGTGCTCATCGCCATCGGCAATTCCGGCGATCCGGGCCTGATCGAGGTGGTCGAGGGGCTCCTCGGCGATGAAGCGGCCCTGGTGCGCGCCATGGCGGTCTGGGCGCTCGCCAGACTCGCCCCGGCCCGCCTGGCAGCCCAGGCCTGGCGACGGGACGACGAAACCGATGCCGATGTGAAGGCGGAATGGCGGGCGGCGGGTCATGCGGCGCCGATGCATCAAGGCGCCTAATATTGACGGTGATATTAAGAACGGACGCAGGGACCGCTTGACGGCGGCGGCGTTCGCCAATAGCGATGCGAACGGGGCAAGCAAGGAGCAGGCCGATGGTCCATAAGGGCGGCGCGCGACGGGACAATTGCAAGCCATCCAGACGTTTCGGTGAGGCCGCCCAGTTTTTCCGCAGCTGGACCGAAAAGCCCCTGCAGATGGGGTCGATCACCCCCTCCAGCCCCTTCCTGTCCAAGGCGATGGCCAATTGCGTCGATCCCGCCTCGGAAGGCCCGGTGGTGGAAATCGGGCCCGGCACAGGTCCGATCACCCAGGCCTTGGTGGAGCGCGGCGTCGCCGAGGACCGCCTGGTGCTGGTCGAATACAGCCCGCAATTTTGCGATCTCCTGTCGCAGCGTTTTCCCAAGGCAACGGTGGTGCAGGGCGATGCCTGATGCTCTCGCCAAGACACTGGAGGGCCGGCTTGCCGACAAGGCGGCCGCCGTGGTCCGTGGCCTGCCGCTGCTGACCAAGCCCGAGCGGCAGCGCCTCGACCTCCTGGCCCAGGCCTTCACGCTGATGCAGCCCGACGCCGCTTTCATCCAGTTCACCTATTCGCTGGCCTCGCCAATTCCCACCAAGAACGCCTTCTTCACCTGGCAGGCGTCGCCGAGGATCTGGCGCAATGTGCCGCCCGCCCGCGTCTGGACCTATCGCCAACTCCTGAGGAACTGATTTGAATACGAAAGACCGCCTGATCTGTGGCCTGGATGTCGACAGCGTCGCCAAGGCCGAAGCCCTGGTAACCGAGCTCGGCGACAGCGTGACCTTCTACAAGATCGGCTATCAGCTCGTCTTCAATGGCGGTCTGCCCTTCGCCCAGGACCTGGCGCGTTCGGGAAAGAAGATCTTCCTCGACATGAAGCTGCACGACATCGGCAACACCGTGACCAAGGCGGTCGAGGCCATTGCCGGAATGGGCATGACTTTCCTCACCATCCACGCCTTTCCGCAGACCATGCGGGCTGCCGTGGAAGGTGCCCGCGGCTCGGACCTGAAGATCCTCGCCGTCACTGTCCTGACCTCCTATGACGATGCCGACCTGGCCGAAGCCGGCTATGGCAAGGGTGTCGGCGAACTCGTGGCCCAGCGGGTGACCCAGGCCATGGCGATCGGCGTGCCCGGCCTGGTGATGTCGCCGGAAGAGGTTGCCTCGACCCGCAACCGGGTCGGCGACAGCATGCTGCTGGTGACCCCGGGCGTACGCCCCGCCGGCAGCGACAGCGGCGACCAGAAGCGGGTGATGACGCCCGGTGACGCCATCCGCGCCGGGGCCGACCATCTGGTGGTGGCCCGGCCCATCGTGGCGGCGCCCGATCCCAAGGCGGCGGCCGAGGCGATCCAGGCGGAGATCGCGGCGGCGGTGACTTGAGGCGAACCGAGGCCGATTTCGCTCCGACGCCTGGTCTGTGATAGCAACGACAGAGTTGCGACAGCCAGAGCCCCGTCATGCCGCAGATCTTGCTCCAGCTCTTTCGTGAAAAAGGTCGCTTGCGCCGTCTGCCTTATTGGCTGGGCGTCGGCTTGGTGGTGGGTTGTTTCGCGCTGGGCATTCTTATCTTCGAAACGATGCAAGTGGGAGCGGGGCTCCGGCGCTCTGGCCTCATGCTCTTTTTCGCCGCTCTGCTGGCTTGGCTCGGCGGCCGACGGCTCTCCGACATCGGTGCCTCGCCATGGGTCGCCAGAGTCGTGATTTTCGTCTCGGGGGCGACGCCCTCCCTGATGTTCTATCTGGTCATGAACGATAGGGTGCCCCTCAACGGCGCCATCCTCGTGACAGGTGCAGTGATTATGTTCGCCTCAGCCTGCCTCATCATCCTCGGTTTCATCCCCGGCAAACGCGGCGCCAATCGCTACGGGCCGGCGCCTGACGAAAGGATGGCGCTGACGCAAGCCGTCGAGACGTTCGAATAGGGGCCGAGCCATTCGTCCGCGACAAGTCATTGAAACTTGACATGTCATTCCCGGCGCCGCCACTGGCGGCGGGAAGGGAATCCAGGGCCAAGGTCTGCGTCGTTCAGCCCCTGGTTCCCTTCTCTCGCTTTGCTCGCTGGGGATGACGGGCGCATTGCCAGATCGGTCAAAGCTCACTGTGGCTGGTATCACGCATGAAAAAGGCGCAGGCCTCGCGGGCTGCGCCTTCTTGCATCTCGCTGAGAAGTCGGCGTTCCCGGATCAGTCCTTGGCGCGTTCGACGTAGGAACCGTCTTCCGTCATGATCACCACGCGGGTGCCGGCGCTGATGTGCGGCGGCACGGTGGTGCGCACGCCGTTGGAGAGTGTGGCGGGCTTGTAGGAGGAGGAAGCGGTCTGACCCTTGGTCACCGGCTCGGTCTCCGTCACTTCCAGTACGACGCGGGCGGGCAGTTCGATCGCCACGGGCACGCCGTTATAGAGGCTGATCTGGCATTCCATGTTCCTCGGCCAGATAGACCGACTGCTCGCCGATCACGTCGGCGGGCACCGAGACCTGCTCATAGCTGTCCATGTTCATGAAGGCGTAGCCATGCGTGTCTTCATAGAGATAGGTGTGCGACTTGGTCTCGATGAAGGCGCGCTCCACCTGCTCGGTGGTGCGGTAGCGCTGCACGGTCTTCACACCGTCCGACAGGCGGCGCATGTCGATCTGCGTGGTGGGCGTGCCCTTGCCCGGGAAGAAACTTTCCGCCTTGAGCACGACATAGAGCTGATTGTCGATCTCGACGACGTTGCCTTTGCGGATCTGGCTGGCGATGACCTTCACGATGATGTTCCTGAAACTTTTCAAGTGAGCTAAAGCGTTTTGCGATGCGGTGGAATGCCCCAAATCGCAAGGACGCGTCGAACCAAGGCGCTGAGAGGAAAGGTGCGTTTTCACCGAAAACGCGCTTTGCTCTAGGAACGATTGTGGGCGCCTCTTACACCGCCCCGCCGCTGAACGAAAGCGTGAAGCGCCGGGAATCGGTGAAACAGCAGCGAATTCCTGCCTCATCGCGCTCTTTCTCGGAATTTCTCGATTGCACGCGACGTCATCACGAGGCCGTGAGCGTGTAACGAACGACGATCCTTCGACGAATATTCCAATAGCGTTTTGCGATTTGGCAGAGTCGACCTCTAATCGCAAAGACGCGTCGAACCAAAGAGTTAGAGCAAATAAGCGTTCAGTCATGAACGCGCTTTGCTCTAGGAGTTGTGGACACTTATCTGATCCATAGAACTGTAGCGGCAAGGGTTATGACGGCGAGATAATTTCTAGCGGTTTTCTCGAAACGAGTAGCGACCCGTCGGAACTGCTTGAGCTTTGAGAAGCAACACTCGATGAGGTGGCGCTGGGCGTAGAGGTGCTTGTCGACAGGGTATTTTCGAGCCCGCGACGGGTTGCTTGGGATGACAGCCACAGCATCTTTGTCTGCAATTGCCTGGCGCAGGCGATCGGCGTCGTAAGCGGCGTCGGCCATCACGACCTTGGCGGGTAAGCCGTCGATCAAGGCATAGGCCTGAGGGCAATCGCCTCTGTGGCCGGCGGTCAGGGTGAAGCGCACCGGGCAGCCAAGACCTCTGACAGCCATATGGATCTTGGTGCTCAGGCCGCCGCGAGAACGGCCAAGGGCCTGATCTTCAGACCCCCTTTTTTGGCGCCCGAAGCATGCTGATGGGCACGGATGATGGTGGAATTAACGATCAGATACTCGAAGTCCGGATCGTCCGACATCGCCGTGAAGATGCGCCACCATACACCCTTATGGCTCCAACGGCTGAAGCGACGGAAGACACTGTTCCACTCACCGAAGACCTCGGGCAGGTCACGCCAGGGCGAACCGGTGCGCACGATCCACAACACCGCTTCCACAAACATCCGGTTATCGTGACCAGATCGAACCGCGCGTCCGTTCGTCACCGATAATATGCGCCGAAATACGCTCCCATTGATCGTCGCGTAGAATCAGACGGTCCAAAACACCCATCGCTGCCTCCAAAAGACAGCTTTAAATCACATCCCCCCACTCTTGGGAATCCCAAAAGTCCACAACTCCTAGGAAGCGGCCCTCGCTCGGGTCGAATACTGATGAGGCCATTGATGAGGAGATCGACCAGGAGGCCGCGCACCGGCTTGTGGCGGCTGGCTCCGCTGGGATTGGGGTTGGTCCTGCTGCCGCTCGGCAGTGTTGCGCCGGCCGAGGCGGGGCGGCTCACCGTGGTGGAGCTCTTCACCAGCCAGGGCTGCTCGTCCTGTCCGCCGGCCAATGCCAATCTGGCCACGATCAGCCGGCGGCCCCGGCGTGCTGGCCCTGAGCTTCGGTGTCACCTATTGGGACCGGCTGGGCTGGAAGGACGTCTTCGCGCGCCCTGACTACACCGCAGCGCCAGATCGCCTATGAGAAGCCTCTCGGACAGAGCGGCCCCTTCACGCCGCAGATGGTGGTGAATGGCCGGGCGTCCCTGGTCGGCAACGAGCTTGTCGAGCTGGATGCGGCGATCGCGGGCGCGGCTGTGTTGCGAGCAGGTCCGAGCCTGGCCGTCTCGGGCGGCCATGTCGTCATCGGCAGCCAGGCCTCGCCTCCGGCCAGCCTCGACATCTGGCTGGTGCGCTATGACCCGAGGCAGGTCGAGGTGCCGGTACGCGCCGGCGAGAATGCCGGCCGCACCCTGGCTCACAAGAATGTCGTGCACGATCTGGTCCGGCTCGGACTTTGGAAGGGCGAGGCACTCGATCTGCCGATCGCACGGGCGCCCGCCGGCCAGCACACGGCGATCCTGCTGCAGGCGCCGGATGGCGGCGCCATCCAGGCTGCCGCAACCGACTGAGGAACCTCGAACCGTCACAGCTCTTCGACCCGCCGGACGGCTCGTCCGGCTTCCCCTGCGCCGAGGCGCAATCACAGAAAGGAACGGATCATGGATCGTATTGCCAAACTCGCCTCCGCGGGCTTGCTGGGCCTGGGGCTTGCTTTCGCCGCCGCCCCCTTGGCGCAGGCCCAGGACGCGATGCCGCAGACGAACACGATGCAATCGCAAACGATGAAACCGAATGCGATGCAGGGTGATGCCATGAAGGGCGACACCATGAAGAAGCCGATGAAGAAAATGGCCAAGAAGAAGATGATGAAGAAGCACCACAAGGCCATGAAGGCGATGTGATCTCGGCGCCACCTTCTTCACCCTCCCTGGAGGGGGAGGGTCGAAGCGAAGCTTCGGGGTGGGGTAGCGTCTGTGCAAAGAATCTAGCGTCTTTATCGTCAGGCACTGCGTAGTTTCTCCCCACCCCGGCCTTTCAGGCCGACCCTCCCCCTCCAGGGGAGGGTGAAGAAGCTGCCGTGTAAGTATGACCATCGATCGATTGTCCGATCGGAAATCCGCGCTTTGCCTCCCCTCAGCTCCGGGGCTCCGCCACCAGCCAGCCCTTGTAGCGCACGATCAGGCCGAACAGGGGATGGGCGATCTCGACATGGAAGTTAAATCGTCCGTCCTCGGCGCTCTCGAAACTGTCGCCGGAGGGGGCGAGGAAACGCGGCAGTCTCAGGCCGAGGAAGCGCCAGTTGCGTACGACGAGCGTGAGCCTGCCGTCTTCGGCGAGGAGGGCCAGCCCGAAGCTGAAAGGTCCGAAGCGCTCGTCGACCAGGCCGGCATTGCGGCCGCGGCCGGCGGTCTGGACCGAACGGAAGCGGCGCCCGGCAAAGTTCCGCGTCCACACTTCCCGCTTGTTCTGGATTTCGAACGATACGCGCACCGGAATATCCGCACCGGCCTGGGGGAAGCCGACGAGAGCGCCCACCAGCCGCGACAACAACCCCTTGCCGCGCTCGACGCTGGCGCGGCCAGCGACGGCATGGCTGGTTTCGTGCCGATGCAAGGCCTGGATGGCCGGTGGCAGGCTCGCATAGGCCGAGCCCAGAATGCCCGGGTAAAGCGGCAGGCTCGCCTCGGCCGTGACCTCACGCGTGCCATGGGCGAAGGGCCGGCCGTCAAAGACGCGATCATAGTCGGCCAAGGCGAGCGCTCCCGTTGCGGGACGGGCGCCCGGTTCCGGCCTGATGCCTTCGAGGCGCTGGCGGATCAGGGCTTCGATCGCCATCGCCGGAATATAGGGTCCATCGTCGCCCTCGGCGTTCAGATGCCAGCTGCGGACCAGCCTTTCCCCGCGATGCCCTGCGCCCTCGACCTCGACGATCATGCCACCGCGACGGGCGCCCCAGCGCAGGATGCGGTTCACCCTGTGAAACAGGCCGGCGAGGGGCGCGAGGGAGGGCAGCGTTTTCCAGCGCACCAGCAGGCTCAGCCCGATCAGGCAGCGATGCAGGATCTCCGGGCGCGGCCCGGCGCCGACCCAGACCGAGCGCACGCTTGGCCACAGGTCGGAGAGCAGCAGGAGGTCGGGTACCTCCACCAGGGAGAACAGCGTGTTCGGCAGCGGCAACTTTCCAGGCGGGGCGATGGTGAAGCGGCGGGTTTCGGTGAGGGGATGCACCAGCAGGGTCTGGCCCTGCCGCCGGGCCGGCACGGCCTGGCCGGCATAGCCCGCGATGGCCTTGAGCACGTTCTCGCCGACGACCGCATGCGGCGAGGGGGCGATACCGGCGCGGATGATGTCGATGCGCGAGAAGGCACCGGCGAGATGCCTGACGATTGCTGCGGTCAGGACAGGAAAGCTGCTTACGCCCGACAGGATGGCGACGCCGCGCTGCCGGGCCGCCGGCATCGAGGCTGGCGATGCCGCGCACGAAGGCGGCCCCGTCCGAGAAATCGAAATAGTCGGCCCCATGGGCGATCGTGGCCTCGACCAGGCGATAGGGCTGTTTGCCGTAGCCCTGGAAGGGGCCGCTGGCATCGACGACGATGTCTGGCTTCAGGGCCTGCAATTGCGGCTCGAGCGGCCGGTCGCGATCGAATTCAGCCGGAAACAGGCGGGCCCGCACCGGACGGCTGGCGCAGAAGAATTCCGCCTTGGCGAGAGAGCGGCCCGCGATGATGAGGGTGAGGCGGGGTTCGTCTGCCAGCAATTCCGCCAGCCGCCCGCCAAAGATGCCGTAGCCGCCGACGATCAGCACGCGCAGGGGGGATGGGGATGCGGTCACGGGCTACTCCAGCCCCGCATGCGTACAGGGAGCGACCGGAACCGGCAAGATGGAGCCTCGCACCGGTGCCGGAGCGGATGGCCGCACTTGCGTCTTGCGCCGTCGCCCGCCATAAGCGCTAGCCTGAGCACGATTTTCCGGCCAGACCCGCGGGCGGGCTTTGCCGGAAAATCGTGCACATTTTCGATATCTTTCAGCTTGTTCTTGATCGCGCCCGTGGTTCGATCAAGAGCAAGCTGCTCGGACAATATGGAATCCTCTCGCCATGACGAAGTTCGTGGAGCGCGTCTTTTCGGGCGTTCAGCCGACCGGCAACCTGCATCTGGGCAATTATCTCGGCGCGATCCAGCGCTTCGTCGAGATGCAGAAGAGCCATCAATGCATCTATTGCGTGGTGGATCAGCACGCCATCACGCTGTGGCAGGATCCCAAGAGCCTGGCGAGTGCCATCCGCGAGGTCACCGCCGCCTTCCTGGCCGCGGGCATCGACCCGAAGGCCCATATCGTCTTCAACCAGAGCCAGGTGGCCGAGCATGCCGAGCTCGCCTGGGTGTTCAACTGCGTGGCGCGCATGGGCTGGCTCAACCGCATGACCCAGTTCAAGGAGAAGGCCGGCAAGGACAAGGAGGCGGCCTCGGTGGGCCTGTTCGCCTATCCCACGCTGATGGCAGCCGACATCCTGGTCTATCGTGCCACCCATGTGCCCGTCGGCGAGGACCAGAAGCAGCATCTGGAACTCGCCCGCGACATCGCGGCGAAGTTCAACAATGATTTCGGCGATTCCATTGCTGCCAACGGTTTCGATGGCGGCTTCTTCCCGCTGCCCGAACCCCTGATCCAGGGCGCGGCCACCCGCGTGATGAGCCTGCGCGACGGTTCCAAGAAGATGTCGAAATCGGATCCCTCCGACCTGTCGCGCATCAACATGACCGACGATGCCGATACGATCGCCGCCAAGATCCGCAAGGCCCGCACCGATCCCGAGCCGCTGCCTGGTGAGGAGGAGGGGCTGAAGGGACGCCCCGAGGCCGACAACCTGGTCTCGATCTTCGCGGCCCTGTCGGGGCGAACGGTGGCGGAGGTTCTCGCCGAGTTCGGCGGCGGCCAGTTCTCCACCTTCAAGACGGCGCTCGCCGATCTCACCGTCGCCAAGATCTCGCCGATCACCGCCGAGATGAAGCGCCTGATGGCCGATCCCGGCCATATCGACGCGGTGCTGGCCGAGGGCTCGGACCGGGCCCGGGCGATCGCCGCCCCGATCATGGCCTCGGTGAAGGACATCGTCGGCTTCATCCGGGCGAAGTGAGGCGGCGTCAGGAAAGAACCGAGCCTCGTTCGGAAATAACTCAGGCGCTTGCTTTGTCATGCCCGGGGCTTGACCCGGGCATCCAGGGGGCCCGTCTTTGATGTAGGGCGGGAAGAGCTGGATTGCCGGGTCAGCCCGGCAATGACAAAGGTCGGGCGGGGTGAACCTCAATGTGCTGTGGGAAGGAACCGACATGCTGAAGATCTGGGGCCGCACCAATTCCTCCAATGTGAAGAAGGTGCTGTGGTGCGTCGAGGAACTCGGGCTCACTTATGAGCGCATCGATGCGGGCGGTGCTTTCGGGGTGGTCAACGACCCTGCCTACCGCGCTCTCAATCCCAACGGGTTGGTGCCTTGCATCGAGGATGACGGCTTCGTGCTGTGGGAATCCAATGCCATCGTGCGGTATCTGGCCGAAGGCGATGCCGAGCGCCGGCTGGTGCCGGCAACGCGCCAGGCCAAGGCTTCGGCCGAACGCTGGATGGACTGGACGACCTCCACCATCGCCGGTCCCTTCCGTGATGTGTTCTGGAACGTCGTGCGTCGTACCGCCCAGGACCGGGTGGAGACCGAGCTCTCCCGGGGCCTCGACAGCTGCAGCAGGCTGCTGGCCATCGCCGACAAGGCGCTGGCCGGCCAGCCCTATCTGTCGGGCGACAAATTCGGCATCGGCGACATACCGCTCGGCTGCCTCGCCTATGGCTGGTTCAATATGCCGATCGAGCGGCCGGACCTGCCCCATCTGGCCGCCTGGTACGAGCGCCTGACCGAGCGCCCGGCCTATCGCAAGGCTGTGATGATCCCGCTGACCTGACGAGCGGGAACCTCCGGGCCGACATCCGCGTTACCGAGCCGACCATGGTTGTCATGGTCGCTCGGGGAATGTGTGCATGCTGTCTGGTGTGATCTCGCTGCTGATCGGTATCGTCGTCATCGGTCTCGTCTGCTGGCTGTTGATGTATGTGATCGACCGCCTGCCCATGGACGGACGCTTCAAGCAGATCCTGCGTATTCTGATCATCCTCATCGCGGTGCTCGCCATCCTGCAACGCGTCGTGGTGCTGATGGAGCCCGTGCCGACATTGTAAGGAACGGCTCCGCCTTGAAGGCGGCTTGCCTGCGCGACGCATCGTGACAGGCACACATCCGACATGTTCGGGAAAACCCTGAAAAAGCTGCGGGATGGCTTGCCTTTCGCCCGAGCAAATTGCATGGTCTTCGCCCTTTTTCCACCGTTTGCGGCAGCTCGGTCCGCTTGCGGGTCGCTATGCCAGGACGCACTCCATGAAGGTTACGCTCGAACGGACTGCCCTTCTCAAATCGCTGGGCCACGTCCACCGCGTCGTCGAGCGGCGCAACACCATTCCGATCCTGTCCAACGTGCTGATCGAGGCTCAGGGCGCCAGCCTGCTCCTGAAAGCGACCGACCTCGATCTGGAGGTGGTGGAGTCCTCTCCTGCCGACGTCACCATGGACGGCGCCACCACGGTGCCGGCACATACCCTCTACGACATCGTCCGCAAGCTGCCCGACGGGGCTCAGGTCTCGCTGGAAGGCGGCGGCGAGGCGACCCAGCTGATCGTGCGTTCCGGCCGCTCGCGCTTCACCTTGCAGACGCTGCCGCCTTCCGATTTTCCGGACCTGGCGGCGGGCGAGTTTCCGCATAATTTCCAGCTCAAGGCCGCCGATCTGCGCAAGCTGATCGAGAAGACCCAGTTCGCGATCTCCACCGAGGAGACGCGCTATTATCTCAACGGCATCTATCTGCACACGCTGGATGTCGAGGGCGAGACCCGCATCCGCGCCGTGGCGACCGACGGCCATCGCCTCGCCCGCGTCGAACTGCCGGCGCCCGAGGGTTCCAACGGCATGCCGGGCGTGATCCTGCCGCGCAAGGCGGTGGGCGAGATCCAGAAGCTGATGGAGGATGCCGAGGCCATCGTCTCGGTCGAGCTGTCCCAGGCCAAGGTCCGCTTCACCATCGGCCCGGTGGTGCTGACCTCCAAGCTGATCGACGGCACCTTCCCCGATTACGCCCGCGTCATTCCGACCGGCAACGACAAGGCGCTGATCGTCGAGCGCGCCGACTTCACCGCCGCCGTCGACCGCGTCTCGACCATCTCCTCCGAGCGCGGCCGCGCCGTGAAGCTGTCGCTGGCCGACAGGCGCCTCGTCCTCACCGTCACCAATCCCGATTCCGGCACGGCGACCGAGGAGATCGAGGTCGATTATGATTCCACGCCGCTCGATATCGGCTTCAACTCGCGCTATCTCCTCGACATCGCCGCGCAGCTCGACGGCGATACCGCCTTGTTGAAATTCGCCGATCCGGGCTCGCCGACCCTGGTGCAGGACCGCGAAGGTGCGGCCGCGCTCTACGTCCTGATGCCGATGCGGGTGTAAGCTCGGAGCGCGGACATCTTGTCCGCATCCTGGAAACGATGCGTTAGATTGAGAGGAAGAGCGGACATCGCGACATGTCTGCATGTCGCTGTGATGTCCGCGCTCCAAAAATGATCTCGCCCCGCATCACCCGCCTGATCCTCACCTCGTTCCGGTCCTATCCGCGGCTCGATCTCGCCGTGGATGCCGGCATGGTGGTGCTGACCGGGCAGAACGGCGCCGGCAAGACCAATGTGCTCGAGGCCATCTCGCTGTTCACCCAGGGCAAGGGCTTGCGCCGGGCGGATCTCGAGCGACATGGCCAGCGAGGACGGGCCCGGCAGCTTCGCCGTCGCCGCCGAAGTCGAGGGTGCGCTTGGCCTCGCGGCTCGGCACCGGGCTGGAAGGCCCCGACAGCGGGCCGCGCAAATATCGTGTCGACCGCCAGCGGGTTTCCTCGGCCACGAGCTTTGCCGACCATCTGCGCCTCGTCTGGCTGACGCCCTCGATGGACGGGCTGTTCTCCGGCTCGGCCGGCGAGCGGCGCCGCTTTCTCGACCGGCTGGTGCTGGCCGTCGATGCCGGCCATGGCACCCGGGTCAATGCGCTCGAACGCGCGCTACGCTCGCGCAACCGGCTGCTGGAGGATCCGCGCGCCGACCAGCGCTGGCTCGATGCTGCCGAGCATGAGGTCGCCGATCTCGCCATCGCGGTGGCAGCGTCGCGCGCCGATACGGTGCGTCGTCTCGCCGGCCTGATCGAGGAGGAGATCGATCCCGCCTCTCCCTTCCCCCATGCGCGCATCGCCCTCGACGGCGCCATCGAGAATGCCGTGCTGGACGAGCCGGCGCTGGCCGTGGAGGAGCGCTATCGCCAGACCCTGCGTGAAGGCCGCGCCCGGGACAGGGCGGCCGGCCGCACGCTCGACGGGCCGCATCTGACCGATCTTCTCGTCGTGCACGGCCCCAAGGGCATCGCGGCCGAGCGCGCCTCCACCGGCGAGCAGAAGGCCCTGCTGCTCGGCCTGGTGCTGGCGCATGCCAGGCTGGTCGCCCGTCTCGCCGGCATGACGCCGATCGTCCTGCTCGACGAGGTCGCCGCCCATCTCGACCCGATGCGGCGGGCGGCCCTCTATGACCGGCTCGAAAGTTTCGGCGCCCAGGTCTGGCTGACCGGCGCCGATCCCTCCGCCTTCGAGGCGATCGCCGGCAGGGCCGCGGTCTATCGCGTCACGCCGGGCCGGGTCGAGGGCTGAGGTTTCGGGCGAGGGGGATCAGAGGGGAAATCCGGCTGGTGGAGTAGCCCCTCACCTCCATCCTCTCCCCGTAAGAACGGGGCGAGGGGGCGCAATCGTTGCGATTGGTCGTCGGAGCTTTCATCTCGCCCTACCGTTGAGCGAGATGAAAGATTTCCGACATAAAACTTGAGGTCAAAGTCTCCTCGCCCCGTTCTTACGGGGAGAGGTAAGGTGAGGGGCAGCGCCGTCCTCGGAAGAGTCCGTTCTTTCGCGATCTCGAAGCTCAATGCTTCAGCAGCACGTCGAAGCGGGGATTGATTTCGTCGAAGATCGGCAGCGAGGCGGCGCCGAGCACCACGGTATGATGCCCCACCGAGCCGGCCATCAGGCGGGGCAGGCTGCGGCCGCTGCGCGAGCCCACCGACATCGGCAGCGGCATGGCCTTTTCGATCAGGCTGGCCAGCACGCCGGCCGGCGCCAGCCCGCCGAGCAGGATGGTCTCCGGGTCCAGGGTCGATTCCAGGATGTTGACGGCGCCGGCAAGATAGGGTGCGGCCTCCGTCACCCAGCGCTCGACGGGGGCGGGATAGCGCGCCGTCCAGTTCGGAAAGAGCAGGGGCGCCGGGCTCGATCGGCGAGGAATTCCTGAGCCGCGCTCAAAGAGAGATAACGTTCCAGGCAGCCGCGATTGCCGCAGGGGCAGGGCTTGCCGTTCGGCGCCACGATCATGTGGCCGATCTCGCCGGCATTGAGCGAGGCCCCGCGCCAGGGCTGCCCGCCGAGGAAGACGCCGGCGCCGAGCCCCTCGTCCAGGAACAGGAAGACGAAGCTGTCGATCGCGCGGGCGACGCCATGCAGGCGTTCGCCGATCGCCGCCGCCATGGCATCGTTTTCGATCTGCACGGGCTGTTCGAGGGCTTCGGCGATATGCTGCCTGGCATCGGGATCGTCCCATCCGGGCAGGGTTGTCGGACCGGCGGTGGTGATGGCGCCGACCCCGAAGCGCACCGGTAGGGCGACCCCGGCGCCGAGCAGGCGCGAGGCGGGAACGCCGGCTTCCTCGATCAGTTCGTCGGCGAGCCGCCGCAAGGCGGGCGCCGCGCTGCGGGGGGAGGGGCGCTGGGCGGGGGTCTCCCGGATCGCAACCGGCTTGCCGGTGAGGTCGACCAGGGCCGCGATGATGGCGCTGTGGTCGACATGGAAGCCGAGCGACCAGGCCCCCTCGGGATTGATGGCATAGGGAATTGAGGGCTGGCCCCGCCCCTCGCGCTTGGGTTCGCCAGCCAGGACAAAGCCGGCCTGCTCCAACTCCTCGACGATGTTGGAGATCGTCTGGTTGGTCAGGGCGGTTTCGCGGGCGATCTCGGCCCGCGAGACCGGCCCGAGCCGGCGTATGGTGTCGAGCACGACACGCCGGTTGTGGGAGCGGGTGAATTCGAGATTGGTCCCCGCAACGCTCCGGCTCGGTTGGGGTGTCCTGTCCGCCTCGCGTCTCGCCATGTCCGCCCACTCCCTAGATCAAGACGCGTTCGGATGGGAACGCATTTTTGCTCTAACTCTTTGGTTCGACGCGCCTTTGCGATTCCAGCGGATCCGTCAAATCGCAAAACGCTTTCCGATTTCACTCGCGACTATGGCAGCATGTTTACATTCAAACAAATTGAGTTAATAATTTTTCCGGGTCGCAGAAAAGGATCGGGAGCCATCGAGAATTCTCCGCGCCCCTGAACCATGCAGGGCGGCTACGGGCTGCCGATCGAATTGCAAGCGGGAGATGATTGCAATGTCTGGAATTCACAAATCGGTGCTGGCCGGGCTGGCGATGACGGCCCTGGCGGGATTGTCGCCGGCAGCGGCCGAGACTCTCAATGCCCTGTTCATGGCGCAGGCCGCCTATAGCGACGCCGACGTCAAGGCGATGACGGCGGCCTTCGAGAAGGAAAATCCCGGCGTTACCGTCAATGCCGAATTCGTGCCCTATGAAGCCCTCTACGACAAGATCGTGGCTTCCAAGGCCGCCGGCGGTGCCGGCTATGACGTGGTGCTCT
Organism: Nibricoccus sp.; assembly: GCA_049840895.1. Lineage (GTDB taxonomy): Bacteria > Verrucomicrobiota > Verrucomicrobiia > Opitutales > Opitutaceae > Nibricoccus. The sequence goes on from JASGJB010000075.1 coordinate 27,210, forward strand.
ACGACGTGATCTGGCCGGCCGCTTTCGCGCAGAACGGTGTCCTGGTCGATGTCACCGACCGGTTGAAGGATCTCGATCGCTCCAAGGTGTTCGATGGGGCCTGGGCCACGGTGAACTATGACGGCAAGACCTATGGCATGCCGTGGATCCTCGACACCAAATATCTATTCTACAACACCGAGATCCTCGAAAAGGCCGGCATCAAGGAGCCGCCCAAGACCTGGGATGAACTGGCCAAGGACGCCAAGATCATCAAGGACAAGGGCCTGGTGCAATATCCCATCGTCTGGAGCTGGTCGCAGGCCGAGGCGGTGATCTGCGATTACGTGACCCTGACCGCGGCCTATGGCGGCAAGTTCTTCGACGGGGACAAGCCGGTCTTCGACAAGGGCGGTTCGCTCGATGCCGTCACCTATATGGCCGACAGCCTCAAGAACGGCCTCTCCAACCCCAATTCCAAGGAATATCTGGAAGAGGACGTGCGGAAAGTGTTCTCGGCGGGGGATGCGGCCTTCGCGCTCAACTGGACCTATATGTATGCCAAGGCCAATGATCCGGCCGAAAGCAAGGTGGTCGGCAAGGTCGGCGTGGTGCCGGCTCCCGGCGTCGAAGGCAAGAGCACGGCTTCGGGCGTGAACGGCTCGATGGCGCTCGGCATCACGGCCGGCTCGACCAAGCCGGACCTGGCCTGGAAATATATCGCCTATCTCACCTCCAAGCCGGTGCAGGACCAGTATGCCAAGCTCAGCCTGCCGATCTGGAAGGCATCCTACACCGATCCGGCCGTCACCAAGGGCCAGGAGAGCCTGGTCAAGGCCGCCGACGTCTCCATCGGCCTGATGACGCCGCGCCCAACGGTCGCCTCCTACCAGGAACTCTCGACCATCCTGCAGGCGCAGATCCAGAACGCGCTCGCCGGCAAGGCTTCGCCCGCCGACGCGCTGGCGGCCGCGGTCAAGGATGCCGCGCGCATCCGGTGAGGGAGAGACAGCGACCTTTGTCATGCCCGGGCTTGACCCGGGCATCCAGACTTCGCTTGGAAAGGCAGGCTGGATTGCCGGGTCAAGCCCGGCAATGACAAAGGTTGCGCTATTTTCGGCGTCCAAAAGCCAAATACCGACTGAAGGGGGCAGGCACGCCCTCCCGTCTTGCTGGAAGGAATCTGCCTGATGATGAGCGGCCGCGTCGGCATGCCCTCACCATGGCTTCTGCTCGGCCCGATGCTGATCATCGTGTTTGCGGCAGTCGGCTATCCCATCCTGATGACCCTGTGGCTGGCCTTCACCGATACCCGCCTGATGGCGGGACCGGGAGCGGCGCATTTCATCGGGCTGGAAAACTTCGCCTTTGCCTTCAGCGATTCCGAATTCCTCGCCGCGGCAGGGCGGACGATCTATTTCACCGTCGTTTCGATCAGTGCCGAAGCGCTGCTTGGCATCGCGGTCGCCCTGCTGCTCAACGAGAAGTTCCGTGGCCGTACCTTCTGCCGGGCCCTGTTGGTGCTGCCCTGGGCCGTGCCCACCATCGTCAACGCCTTGATGTGGCGTCTGATCTACCAGCCCGATTTCGGCGTGCTCAATGCGGTGTTGACCCAGAGCGGGCTGATGGAAAGCTATCGCAGCTGGCTCGGCAGCGAAGGCAGCGCCATGAATGCGGTGATCGTCGCCGATGTCTGGAAGAACTATCCGCTGGTGGCGCTGATCGTGCTGGCCGCGCTGCAGTCGGCGCCGCTGGAACTCTACGGCGCCGCCACGCTCGACGGCGCCAATGCCTGGCAGCGCTTCAAGGCCGTCACCTGGCCGGTGATCGCGCCGCCCTTGCTGGTGGCGCTGGTGCTGCGCTCGATCGAGGCGCTGAAAGTCTTCGACATTTTCTATGTGATGACCCGGGGCGGGCCGGCGAGCTCGACCAAGACCATGAGCTTCTTCGTCTATGAGGAATCCTTCCGCTTCATGCGGGTGGGATCAGGCGCCTCCTACGCCCTCATCGTGGTGCTGATCTGCATGGTCTTCGTCGGCTTCTATGTCCGGCTGATGCGTCGGCAGGAGGCCTGATCATGCAAAGGAGCTCCATCGCAACTTTCCTCCTGTATTGCGGCGTCGCCCTGTTCCTGGTGGTGACGCTGGCGCCGGTGGCCTGGCTCGGCGTGATGAGCATCTCGCTGCCATCCGACCTCACCACCAAGCCCCTGTCGCTCATCCCGCACCAGGTCGACTTCAGCCGCTATGCCCGCCTGCTCACCTTCGAGGCCAACAGCCCGGGCGAGGCCTTCCTGATGGCGCTGCGCAACAGCCTGTTGAGCTCGCTGGGCGCGACGGCTTTATCGCTGCTGGTGGCGGTGCCGGCGGGCTGGGCCTTTTCGCGCTACCGCAATCGCGGCGTCTCGGTGGTGCTCTACTCCATCCTCGCCACCTATATGACACCCGCCGTGGCGCTGATCCTGCCGCTCTATTTCCTGCTCTCGATGCTCGGGCTGCTCAACAATGTCCTGGGCCTGATCATCGTCTATTGCTCCATCCTGACGCCCTTCACCGCCTGGTTCATCAAATCCTCTTTCGACGCGGTGCCCGGCGAACTCGAAAGCGCGGCGGCGATCGACGGCGCCTCGACGCTGCAGACCCTGTGGTGGGTGACGCTGCCCTATGCCCGGGCCGGCGTCGCCACCGCGGCCCTGTTCGCCATCCTGCTGGCCTGGGACGAGTTCTTCTACGCCTTGCTCTTCACCTCCAACCAGAACGCCAAGACCCTCACCGTCACCATCGCCGATTTCGCCGCCGGCCGCGCCACGGATTTCGGCCTGGTCTCGGCCGCGGGCCTGCTGACGGCGCTGCCGCCGGTCCTGATCGCCTTCATCCTGCAAAAATCACTGGTTGCCGGGCTCACCGCCGGCAGCGTCAAGGGTTGATATCATGAGCACAATCGTGCCGGGCACGGGCCTGGCGATGATCGAGGCCGAAATGGCCCGCCAACACGCCGATGCGCTGGCCTCCTTCCACGGCGCCGGGCCGATGGCGGCGCGGCTGGCGGACAGCATCCGCCGCACCGGGCGGCTGACGCTCGCCGCCATGGGTGGTTCGCACTGGGTCAACCGCGCTGCGGCTGTGCTCTATCGCCGGCTCGGCATCGAGGTCGAGACCGAGGTGGTCTCCGAACTCCTGATCACGCCGCAGCCCGACCGCGAGCGCACCGTGCTGCTGGTGTCCCAATCCGGCAATTCGGGCGAGATCGTCGCCTTTCTCGAGCGGCCCGCCGGCCGGCAGGAGCGCTTCGGCCTCACCCTCGACGCCGATAGCGCGCTCGGTCGCTGCGTGCCCGCCCTCGTCGGTGTCGGCGGCTCGGAAAAGGCCTTCGCCGCCACGCGCAGTCTCCTCGTCAGCCATGCGCTGCATCTGGCGGTGCTTGCGGCGCTGGGCCTGCCGCCGGAACGGGCGCTCGCAACGCTCGATGCCCCCGTCCGGCCCGACATCGGGCGCGCGCTATCAGCTCTCGCCGCCTGTACCTCCCTGATCCTCAGCGGCCGGGCCGAGCTGCAGGGCGTGGCCGAATCCGGGGCGCTCTGCGTGATGGAACTCGCCCGCCTGCCGGCCCTGGCGCTGGAGGGCGGCCAGTTGCGGCACGGCCCGATGGAGATGCTGTCGCCGACGAGCGGCATCGTGCTCCTGCGTGCCGCCGGCCCTTCGGCTGGCCTGGCGCCGGGGCTGGCCGCGGCCTGCCGCGCGGCCGGATCGCCGGTGGTGGTGTTCGATCTCTCCGGCGAGGCCGACATCGCCGATGCCGTCACCGTCCGCCTGCCGCGCGAGGGGGGCATGGCGGCCATTTTCGCCGTGCTGCCGGCGCTGCAGGCCTTTCTGGTGACCTTCGCGGCCGGCCGGGTCGAGCATGTCGGCGAGCCCCTGCGCTCGACCAAGGTGACGACGGAATTATGAGGGAACCGCTGTTTTTGATCGGCAACGTCAATGTCGATCTCGTAATGGGCCCGCAGGCGCCCTGGCCGCAACCGGGCACGGAAGTGATCGTGCCCGAAAGCGAATTTCGGGTCGGTGGCGCCGCCGGCAACACGGCGCTGGCGCTCGATGCCCTCGGCATCGACTATCGGCTGATCACCAGCCGCGGCAACGACATGCTCGGTCGCTGGCTCGCCGAGCCTTTCGGGGTGAGGGCGCAGGGCTGGACGGTGGCCGAGGGGGCGACCACGGTTTCGGTCGGCATCGGCCATCCCGACGGGGACCGCACCTTCTTCACCACCACGGGGCACCTGCATGCCTTTGGGCTCAAGGATGTGCTCGCCCAACTCGACGTGGCGGGAGAGGGCTGCGTGGCCCTGCTGGCCGGTCCTTTCGTGATACCGGCCTTGCTCGCCGATTATGACGAGCTGATCGCCATCCTGCGCCGCCGGAACTATCGGGTGGCCCTCGATACGGGCTGGCCAGATGGCGGCTGGACGGATGGGGTGCGCGCGCGGGTGAACGCCTGGATCGGCCATTGCGAGCATGTCCTGATCAACGACATCGAGGCCAAGGGGCTCACGGGCGCCGATACGGTTGAATCAGCCGCCGGGAAGATCCTCCCGCTGCTGCCGGCCGGCGCCAGCCTGGTGATCAAATGCGGGCCCCGGGGCGCCCTGGCCTGGCGTGGGGACGAGCATGTCGCCGTCGCGGCGCCGAAGGTCGACGTCGTCGACACCATCGGGGCCGGCGACACCTTCTCGGCCGGCTATTTCGCCAGCCTGGTCGAGAGCGAGGATCTGGAAAAGGCAGTGGCGAATGGCGTTGCGGTCGCCTCTCTGGCGGTCTCGACGCGGCCGCGGCGTTATCGGTGAGGACAGTGTTGCCACCCCTCATCCCCCTGCCGGGACCTTCTCCCGCAAGGGGAGAAGGGGTTTTAGTGGGTTAGATCGAGCTTAACTGCCCGGTGCCGAGTACCGTATCCCAAGTCCAATAAGTCCCCTTCTCCCCTTGCGGGAGAAGGTGGCGGCAGCCGGATGAGGGGTGTTATCGCGCGCCCTCAGACATACCCCCGGCGCTTCACCTCGGCCCAGCTGTCGTCGAGCGTCTTCTTGGCGGCGGCGATCAGGGCGTCGACTTCCTCATGGCTGATCACCAGCGGCGGGGCGATGATCAGCGTGTCGCGGGTGGCGCGCATGACGAGGCCGTGCTGGAAGGAGAAGTCGCGGGCGATCAGGCCGACCGTGCCCGTCTCCACCGGCCAGGAGGCGCGGGTCTTCTTGTTCGGGGTCAGTTCGAGGGCGCCGATCAGGCCGACCATGCGGGCTTCGCCCACCATGGGATGGTCGCCCAGCGCCAGCCACTGCTTCTGCATATAGGGGCCGATGTCGTCCTTCACGCGCTCGACGATCTTCTCTTCGCGCAGGATCTTGATGTTGGCGATCGCCGCCGCCGCGCAGGCCGGATGGCCCGAATAGGTGTAGCCGTGGTTGAAGTCGCCGGCATTGGCGATCACTTCGGCCACCTTTTCCGTCACCATCACGCCGCCGATCGGCAGATAGCCGGAGGAGATGCCCTTGGCCATGGCCATGATGTCGGGCTGGACGCCGAAATACTCGCAGCCGAACCATTCGCCGGTGCGCCCGAAGCCGCAGATCACCTCGTCCGAGACCAGCAGGATGTCGCGCTCGCGGCAGATGCGCTGGATTTCCGGCCAGTAGGTGGCGGGCGGGATCACCACGGCGCCGGCGCCCTGGATCGGTTCGGCGATGAAGGCGGCGATATTGTCGGCGCCGAGCTCGTCGATGGTGCGCTCGAGTTCACGCGCCGCCCACAGGCCGAATTCCTCCGGGCTGCGGTCGCCGCCCTCGGCATACCAATAGGGCTGGGCGATATGGACGATGCCGGGGATCGGCAGGCCGCCCTGGGCGTGCATCGGCGTCATGCCGCCGAGCGAGGCGCCGCCGATGGTCGAGCCGTGATAGCCGTTCTTGCGGGCGATGATGGTCGATTTGCCCGGCTTGTCCTGGGCCGCCCAGTAATGGCGTACCATGCGGATGATGGTGTCGTTGGATTCCGAGCCCGAGCCGGTGAAGAACACCCGGCTGAACTGCGGCGGAGTCACCTCCGCCAGCAGGCGCGACAGCTCGATGGCCGGCAGATGGGTGGTCTTGAAGAAGGTATTGTAGAAGGGCAGTTCGCGCATCTGCTGCGCCACCACCTCGACGATTTCCTCGCGGCCATAGCCGATATTGACGTTCCACAGACCCGACATCCCGTCGATGATCTGGTTGCCTTCGGAATCCCACAGATGCACGCCCTTGGCCTTGACGATGACGCGCGCGCCCTCGGCGTTCAGGCCCTTGGTGTCGGTGAAGGGATGCAAATGATGTGCGGCATCGATCGCACGCAGTTCCGCTGTGGTGAGGTTGGTCTGGTGCAAGGTCATGATGCGTGCTTTCCCGAAAAATGTGATCCCAATTTTGTGATCACAAATTGCGGAAGTCAAGGGGGAAGCGTTGTTATAGGGATTGCGGAGGCGGACGGGACGTCCATAGGCGCTAGGATAAGGACTGGGGCGAGGTGATCGACCTGGAGATGAGGCTCAGCGTTTGAGCCCCCCTCGCCCCGTTTACGGGGAGAGGGTAAGGGTGAGGGGCTACGCACTGGTTGGTTTTGTGGGTTCCGCGCTGCCCCTCATCCGTACCTTCTCCCCGTAAGAACGGGGCGAAGGGATGGCCGGCTTCGGCATGGATGTGGAGGAGATGGAGTCGGGCCATGTGGCGGCGCTGGCGCACGCGTATGGGATTCGTTACGTGGCGTTTCGCGTGGTGAGCGACGCTCCTTACGATGGCGTGCCGTTCTATGCGCTGGCGGGACGCGCGGGGGCGTTGTTCACGGTGAATTTTTTAAAGAACTTGCCGGCGCTGGAGTAGTGGGAGTGTGAAGAGGGAAAGGTGAAGGGGGAAACCCGGGAGGGTGCTGTGCAGTGTGACGTTGAAAACCGATTTGCAGCTGGGGCGCGTGGTGTTCACGTTGGCGGACTATGTCTTCCGCAGCCACTGCTCCGCTCGACCGTTTCTCGATGCCCGACGCTACCGGACACTTTGGTCCGTATGGCGGCGTGTTTGTACCCGAGACGTTGTGGACCGCGCTGAAGGAGCTCGGCGTGGCTTACGACGAGGCGAAGAAAGATCCTCAATTTTTAGAGGAGTTGCGGCATCATTTGAAGGAGTTCGCCGGTCGCCCGACCGAACTCTATTTTGCCGAGCGACTGACGCAGCATGTCGGTGGTGCGAAGATTTATTTGAAGCGCGAAGACCTGCTTCACACCGGTGCGCACAAGATCAACAACGCCCTGGCGCAGGCGATTCTCGGCGAAGCGGATGGGCAAGAAGCGCATCATCGCGGAGACGGGCGCGGGGCAGCACGGCGTGGCGACGGCGGCGGCGTGCGCGAAGTTTGGACTCGAGTGCGTGGTCTACATGGGCGCGCACGACATGGAGCGGCAGGCGTTGAATGTTTTCCGCATGCGGCTGATGGGGGCGGAAGTACGCGGCGTGGAGGCCGGACAGAAGACTCTCGAAGGAAGCGATCAACGAAGCGATGCGTGACTGGGTCACCAATGTGCGCAACACGCACTACATCCTCGGCACGGCTTACGGCTCGCATCCGTATCCTGCGATGGTGCGCGATTTCCATCGTGTGATCGGCATCGAGGCGAAGGAGCAGATTTTGAAACGCGAAGGACGTCTGCCGGATGCGCTCGTGGCGTGCGTCGGTGGCGGCTCTAACGCGATCGGGTTGTTCTTCGAATTTTTGGAAGACACACAGGTCAAGATGACGGGCGTGGAAGCGGGTGGACACGGCATCAAGCGCGGTGAACACGCGGCGCGTTTCGCAGGTGGACGTCTCGGCGTGCTGCAGGGCTGCAAGACGTTCCTGCTTCAGGATGCCGACGGACAGATTGAGCTGACGCACTCGGTGAGTGCGGGGCTCGACTACGCGGCGGTGGGGCCGGAGCACGCGTTTTATCGTGACCGTGGACGCATCAATTTTGCTTACGCATGCGACGACGAGGTGCTGGAGACGTTTCAGCTATTGTCGCGCACCGAGGGAATTATTCCCGCGCTCGAAAGCACGCACGCGCTCGTTGAAGGCATCAAGCAGGCGAAGACGCTTGGGAAGGGGAAGATCGTTGTCGTGAATCTTTCCGGCCGCGGCGATAAAGACGTTCAGCAAGTGGCGCGTATTCTAGGAGAAAAAGCATGAAAAGCATGACCGGCTTTGGGCGCGCGACGGCGGCGCTCGGGAATTATACGCTCACGGTTCAGGTGAATTCTGTTAACCGGAAGACGCTCGATTTGATGGTGTCGCTGCCGGACGAATGGGAGTCACTCGAAGCGCCGGTGGGCGATCTCGTGCGCAAGTATGCGTTGCGCGGGAAAATCCATGTGAAGTTTGAAGTCACTGGCAGCGAGGCTGCGCAGGCGGCGGTTTGGGACGAAGCGACGGTCGCGGCGAATCTTGAAAAACTCTCGGCGTTCGCCGCGAAGCAGGGAGTCACGTTTGCGCCGTCCGCTGATTTGCTGTGGCAGATCGCGAGTTCGCAAAGAAAGAGCGCGGAGTTGCCGAGCGTGGAAGAGGCGCAGTCAGTGGCGTTGGCGGCGGCGGAGGATGCGTTGAAGGCATTTGCGGCGATGCGTGCGAAAGAAGGCGCGGCGCTGATGGCGGATTTTCAGGCGAGGCTGGCGATCTTGCGTGCGCAGGTGGCGATCGTCACGGAGCGGGCGCCGCAAGTGGCGCCGACTTATCGCGAGCTGTTATTGAAACGTCTTCGCGAAGCTGGATTGGAGCTGAATGTCGAAGACGAGCGCGTGCTCAAGGAAGTGGCGCTGTTCGCGGATCGCTCGGATGTGACAGAGGAACTGACGCGTTTGAAAAGCCACCTCGCACAGTTCGAAACGTTGCTGAAGAGCGACGGCGAGATCGGGAGGAAGTCGGAGTTTATTCTTCAGGAAATAGGTCGCGAAGTGAACACGACGGGTGCGAAAGCGAACGACCTCACCATTTCGAAGGCCGTGATCGAGTTGAAGAACGAACTCGAACGGATCCGCGAGCAGATCGCGAATGTGGAATGACACCGCGTAGAGGCTTTGCCCACGCGGTTGCAGACGGGGGCCGGGCGCCGCTCGTGTTCGCGAGGTTTAGGTGAATCGCAAATACGCGAAGATGCTAAGGCTAGAGTGGGAGATCGCGGAAACGCGGAGGAGCGGAAGCACGGAACGGAGGGGCTCAGAATGGATTGCTCTGCGATTCGGCCCTTCCGCGTTTTCGCGATTTTTAATTCTAAAACGAGTCAATCGTGGTGGACGACGGCGGGAGGGAGTGGAGTGACCTTCGCGAATTTTGCGCAGCCGGCGAGGAACAAGGCGATGATGATGTAAGCGGTGGTTACTTCGAGTGATTGAGCGATGCCGATGCGCTCGCTGTGCATGAAGCCGAAGAACGTGAGTACTGCTCCGGCGGCGGCGAAGGCGGATGCGCGCCAGAGTTGTCGCTCGATGATGAAGACCGTGCTCGCAGCGAGCACGATACCGGAGAGCACGCCGCCGTTGCCCATGACTTGGAGGCCGTGAAGCAGGATGCCCTCGGTGGCCAGTTTTGCGGAGAGTTCGGGAGTGATTTCGGTCACGCCGGCTACCGCGAGCGAGCTTTTCACAAAACCTTCGGCCCAGTGGGCGAGATGTGGAATGACGCCCAGGATGATGGCGGGGGCGTGGCGGAGCGGGCTTTCGCGGAAGGCCTGCGAGCCGATCAGCATGCCGATGTAGAGAAGGATCGGCAGTATCGCGACGACGGGAATCGCGGCGAGCATGACCGAGACGATACCGAACCAGCACAAGACGAGCGCCATGATTCCTGTGGCGAAAGAGTACCCGCAACGTCCGCCCATCGATTTCCATCCGGCGTGGCCGATGTAGACGGCGAGGATGAAGGGATTGCCCATGAAGCAGCCGATCATGCTCACGATGCCGTCGGCCATGAGGACGCGTTTGGTGGAGAAATCGTCGCCGGCTGCGGAGGCGCTTTCGACGTTGTCGATGGCCTCGATGAGATCGTAGAGCCCGAAAGGAATGGCGGTGATCAGGAGAACTCCGAGGAATTCGAAACCGGAGAACGTGTGACCGATGGCGGGGATCGGAATGCTGAAGCCGAAGTTGGTGAACGATTGGGTGAGTTTCTCGAGCGAAAGCCCGCCGTAGTTGAAACCGAAAAGCTGCGAGCCCCAGGCGATCAGGGTGCCGGCAGCCAGCGCGACGAGGCCGGCGGGAAGACCGCGAAAATAGCGGACTCCGCCAAACCAGTTCACGAGGAGGATGGCGAAGCAGACGAGGCCGATGAGCGGAGTGCTGAACATCTGCATCGCCGGGCGCATGGAGATGAAGGTGATCGAGATGCCGGTGAGTGCGGCGAGCAGGGCGGCGCGTGGCGTGACCTTGCGAACCCAGCTGCCGATGAAGCCGCCGAAGATGAGCACCAGACTTTGGATGAACACCCATGTGAGGCCGGCTTCCCAGGCTTTGATAGGGTCGCCGGTCGCCACCTTGATTGGAAGCATCACCACGAGCACGACGATGAACATGTGGCCGACGCCGGGACCGGAGGGCATGGCGCAGACGTCGGTGCGGCCAGTGCGTTTCATCAGATCGTACGCGAGCCAGCCATAGTAGCCGGACGAAAGAAACAGCATGAGCCCGACGGCGGGAAGGACGCGGCCGAAAACGAGTTCGTCGGGGAACCCGAGCACGAAGCGCAGCAGTCCGGTGAGCGTGAGGAGGTTGACGAGGATGTTGGTGCCGAAGCCGAAGAAGGCGTTCCAATCGCCGGGCACCCAGAGCTTGGGCTTCGCGAACGTTTTGATCGTGGTCATGGCGCGTGGAGGGCGTTGAGGATTTTTTCGGAGGAGGTTACCCAGCCGAAGATGCCGTTCTGGGCTTTGATCATTTCGAGACCGATGGCGTGGAAGGTCGGGAAGTAGGAGCCGACGCAGTCATCGGGGATGAGGCAGTCGTAGCCGCGGTCGTTGGCTTCGCGCACGGTCGTGTGAACGCAGACCTCGGTGGTGACGCCGGTGACGATGAGCTGGCGGATGCCGCGATTCTGCAGAATCGCGTGAAGGTCGGTGGCCCAGAAAGCGCCCTTCCCGGGTTTGTCGATGATGGGTTCGCCGGAGAGCGGGGTGAGTTCGGGGATGATGTCGTGGCCGGTTTCGCCGCGCACGAGGATGCGTCCCATGGGACCGGAGTCACCGATGTAGACGGGACCGCGGCCGCGAATTTTTTTGCTCTCCGGCAAATCGGTGAGATCGGGGCGGTGACCCTCGCGAGTATGAAGGACGCTGTAGCCGTGGGAGCGCCACGCGGCGAGGAGGCGTTGATTCGGCGCTATGGTGCGACGGAGTTGGGAGACGTCGTTACCCAAGGTTTCGCCAAAGCCGCCGGGTTCGAGGAAGTCGCGTTGCATATCGATGATGAGCAGTGCGCAGACGCCCGGGCGGAGCGTGAAGTCGTAGGGCTCGGCGGGGACGAGGCGGGGACTGGAGGATGTCATGGTTGGCGTGTGTCCATTCACAGAACGGCGACGGGGGCGGTGCAGACGCCGGATTTTTCCAACTGACGGGCTATGCGCAGGAGCATGGACTCGGTCCATGGCGCGCCGATGATCTGAACGGCGATGGGCATCTCGCCGGGCTTGTGTATCGGAACGGCGACGACGGGGAGTCCCGCGAAGCTGATGGGTTGGGTGAAAATACCGAGGTTTGGGCGCACGAGCATCTCCACGCCGTCGAGCTTCATCGTTGGCTGTCCGAGAAGCGTTGCCGAGACGGGCGTGGCCGGGGCCAGGAGAATGTCCACGCGCTCGAAGACGGTGCGGACCTGTTCGCGCCACCAGGCACGGAAGCGCTGCGCGTGGGTGTACCAGGCGGCGGGCGTGAGCGCTCCGGCGAGGAGGCGGTCACGCATGTTGGGATCGAAGTCGGTGGCGCGAGTGCGGAGACGCTCAAGGTGAAGCTGTCCACCCTCGCAGGCGCTGATGGTATAGCCGGCGGCGCGGGCGAGCGCGGCTTCGGGAATTTCGGTGCGCGCGGTTGCGCCGAGTGCGGCGGCGATGGTGGCGACGGCGGCGAGCGCCTGGGGCGTGGCGTTTTTTTCGAAGTAACCGCCGAGCGTGGCGATGCGGAGACCGGCGGGAGTTTTCTCAAGGGAAGGCAGCACGAACTCCGGAGCGCGGGTGGTGCAGGCGGCGTCGCGCGGATCGAAGCCCTGCATGGCATCATAGGAAGCGGCGAGATCGGCGACAGAACGGGCGAAAGGACCGATGTGGTCGATGCTGTGGACAAAGGGGAAACTACCGCCGCGGCCAAGACGGCCGTAGGTGGGTTTTAGTCCGAAGAGACCGCAAAAGGACGAGGGGACGCGAATGGAGCCGTTGGTGTCGGTTCCGAGGGAAATCGGGACGAGTCCGGCGGCGACGGCTGCACCGCTGCCGCCGGAGGAGCCGCCGGCGGAGCGGGTCAGATCGTGAGGATTGTGACAGGGGCCATCGTGGACATTTTCAGTCACGAAGTCGTAAGCGTATTCGCCCATGTTGAGCGCGCCGAGGCAGATGGCGCCGGCGGCTTTCAGGCGCGAGACGGCGGTGGCGTCGGAGGTCGCGGGTGGATAAGAACGGTTGATCTTCGAGCCGGCGGTCGTGACGACTCCTTCGAGATCGAAGAGATTTTTCACGGCGTAGGGGACGCCGGTGAGCGGTCCAGGTGGAACTCCGTTGGCGAGAGCTTCGTCGACGATGGAGGCTTCGTTGAGGGCACGTTCGGCGGTGACCGCGGTGAAGGCGTTGAGGCGTGTGTGCGTATCGGTGATGCGAGACAGGAGTGCTTCCGTGACCGACCGGGCGGTGGCCTTGCGCGCGCGAATAGCCGCGGAGATTTCGAGCGCGGTGGCTGTGTGAGGAACGAAAGTCACGGCGTGAAGACGTGTGCGGGGTCGAGATCGTCGGGGAGCGGGAAGGCGAGAAGCGGCGCGGCGATGGTGGCGGCGCGCCCGAGATTCTGCGCGACACCGGTGCGATGTGCGGCATCGATCGACAGACCGAGTGCGAAAGAGGCCTGTTCGACGTAGCCGGACCAGGAAGGAGCGGGAGGCGTGTTGGACACGTGAGCGGCAGCGATACGCCAGCCCGCCTCAGGCACGCGGATCCACACCTGTGTCTGGCGTCCGTGGCGGGGCTGGCCGAAAACTTTCACCGAGTATTCGTACATCGTCACGGCGGTGTCGGTGCCGAAAGCGAGGACGGTGGTGCGCAGCGGTGTTCGGTCGGTGAAATTGATGACGCGATTTTTGCGAAACTCGGCGATGGCGGTGGCGCCGTAGAGATGCTCGTTGACGCCGTAGCGGATCGCGTGCGGGGAGTCCCAGAAAAAGGCGGTGAGCGCGTCGACATCGTTTGCGAGGAGTGCGCGTTCGTACAAATCGAACTGCGCGGTAACCTCGGCGATGACGGCGGGATCGTTGAAGGCTAGGGCGGCCATGAAAGTGATTCAGCAGGGAGCGAGCCAGTGAGAGCGGGAGCCGGGCCGGGGAGCGCACGGGACTCCCGCTCTCAGGTCACGATCACCCTCACCATTTGTAGGTGACGGTAAGCTCGGCGGTCGGGCCCTGGCTCGGGCTGATGAAGGTGTCCCAGAAGAGGAACTGCGGGGCGTACGACTTCTCGTCGAAGATGTTGTTGGCGTTGATGCGGAAGGACCACTTGCCGATGTTGTAGAAGATCGCGGCGCGGTAGGTGGTGTACTCGGGCAGCTTGATCTGCTGGGCGTATCCGGAGTAAAAAGACGAGACGTAAGTGCCGCCGAAAGAGCCGCCCCAGCCCTTGGGTGACGTGTAGGTGCCGCCCAGGGAGAAGACTTTCTGGGGAGTCGGCGCCTCGACAGGCATCGGAACGCCCAGAGTCGAGCCCAGGCCGGTGAAACGGCCGCCGTAGACCAGGGCGGGATCGAGGCCGATCGCGCCGGGTGGAATTCCGAGGAAGAAAGGCGGATTTTTGAGCAGCGTCTTCTGCCAGGTGGCGGCCGCGGTGAAGCTGAGGGTCTTGGTTGGAACCCAGCGGGCTTCGAGCTCGGTGCCCTTGGACTCATAAGTGTCGAAGGTGCCGGCCTGCGAATTGTAGGCAGTCTTCTCCTGCTTGTAGTAAGCGAGCGTGGCGTAGAGCTTTTTCTTGAAGAGCGACGCTTTCAGGCCGCCTTCGGAGATTTCGGAGTCCTGCATCCAGGTGCCGCCCTCAAGATTGAGACGGTCGATCATGCCGCCCTGACCGAGTTCGATGTAGCGCGATTCGGCGTGGGTGACGTAGGGAGTCAGGCCGGCCGGAAGCTGGTAGGTGAGGCTGGCATTGTACGTGAAAGCGGAGTCGCTGGCGGAAACCTCTTTGAACACGGCGGCGAGATCGGTGCCGTTGGTGGTTGCCTCGTAGTCGTCCCAGCGACCACTGAGAATGAGCCCGAGTTTTTCGGCAAAGGTGACGTCGATCAGGCCGAAGATGCCGAAGTCGGAGAAATCGCCCGTCTGGCGCCAGTTGTAGGGAACGTTGCCTGTGCCAGTATAGGCGCCTTCGAAGCGGTCATTGCCGGTGGCGCCCAGGGAGATATCGCGACGGTCGAGGACTTGGTAGCCGCGGCCGCGGGACTCACGCTCATCGCCATCGGAGTAACGGAAGGACGCGCCGAGGACGGTTTCGAGTTTTGTCTTTTGCGTGGGTTCAAACTTCAGGTTGAGGCTGGTTTTGTTCTCGAAAACCATGGCGACGTAGTCGGCGGTGAAACCGTAGCTCGAGTACTTCGTGTGGTTCATCGAATCGTAGAACGACTGGTTCTTCAGAGTGCCGCCTGACGTGAATGTCTTGGTGATGTCGAAGTAAGCGGTGAAGGCGTCGGTCTGTGAGAAGTCGATGGTCTCCGCCTGCACCGTGTGGTGATCGATGCTGGTGTAACGGACGGTGGCGGGATTGAGCCGGAAGGCTGCCTGCTGGTTCGCAGAAAGTGCGCCGTAGGGAAATGGATCGGCGAAGGCGAATTGCTCCAGTGAGTAGGCGCTGACCTCGGACGGACTGAGAAAGCCGTCGCCGTTGGTGTCGAGGTTGAGCTGGGCGCGGCCGGAAAGGTAGCGGCCACCGTCGGTGTCGATCAGCTCCTGAGTGACACGATTCCAGCCGAGGCTCTGATTGAGATCGGCCCACTGCGCCATCGCGCCGTATTCGAGGAGAACGCTGTCGGAGAGTTCGGTATCGAACGCGAGCTGGGCGAGGGTGCCCTTGTTATAGATATTGTCGTAGTAATTTTCGGAGTCCTCGGTCTGGAGGAAGCCGTAGACGCCCGAGCGTTTTCCGAAGAGCTTGAATGGAGTGCCGTATTCGATGCTCGCGAGTTTTTTATCGTAGGTGCCGACGGTGACGGATGCGATGCCGACGGGCTTCTCGATGAACTTGGCGGTTTTGCTCTTCGCGGTCTTGGGGATGAAATTGAGAATACCGCCGACTTTGCCGCCGCCGTAGACCGGAGGAGGCGGACCCTTGATGATCTCGACGTAGTCGGTCGAGGCGATGGGCGTGGGGAAGTTGCCGCGATTCTCGATGCGGCGGAAACCGCGGAAGAAGTTGTCGGCGCGCTCGCCGCGCACGTCGAGGGCACCGGCGACGCCGAAATAATTTCCGGTGAAGGAGCCGGCGGTGACGGAAACGAAGTCGTTGACGCTGCGGATGCCGTAGAGATCGGTGAGGGAACTTTCGATGACCGTGATCGAGCGGGGCGTTTCCTGCACGGAGCGATCGGTGCCGAAAACGGTGGTCGACGGGCGGGACGGGAGGACGCTGTAGATGTCGAGCGCCTCGGCCTCGGCGATCATCGTGTCGAGTTTCACGATTTCATCTTCGGGAGCCTGGGCGAAAAGGCCGCCGGCGGTTCCGGCCACGGCTGCGACGAGTGCAAGAGGAAGGAGCGGACGAACGCGCTGCGAGAGCCCGGCGCGGCGGTATGAAGGGAAGTGATGTCGGGTGGTGGCGGTCATGGGAAGGGGAGGCGGCGGTGCGAAAAGCACTGCGTATGCCATATTGTATACAATTAAGTATTCTTAAGAGTCCGGGTGAAATTGTCTTCGTCGTTGCACTGCGAAGCGGCCTTCGCACGTTTCCTCCGCGCACATGGCCCGCACTCGTGAAATCCCTGCTCAATCCCCGGTGCCGGTTGCGGCTGTGGGCGAAAATGCGCAGGCCAGTCACTTGGGACCGCAGATTTTGCGTGGGCTTCGCGAGCGGATTCTCAGCTGGCATTATCCGCCGGGGCATCACCTCGGGGAGAAAACGCTGTGCGAGGAATTCTCTGCGAGCCGGATTCCCGTTCGCGAGGCTTTGAAGGCGCTCGCCGAGCAGGGGCTCGTCGATCAAGTGCCGAACATGGGCTGTTATGTGAAGCAGCCGGATGCGGAGGCGACGCACCATCTGTATGATGTGCGGCTGGCGCTGGAGTTGTTTGTGGTGGAGCGACTGGCGCGATCAGGATTTCCGGCGGATGTGGCTGCGCGGGAGCGGGCGTTTTGGGAGCCGTTGCTGGCGATCAAGGCCAGTGCGAAATTTGAAACAGCGGAGCTAGTGCGTGCGGACGAAAATTTTCACCTCAATCTGGCGAAGGCATTGGGAAATCCGTTTCTCACGGAATCGCTCGAGGACATCAACGAGCGGCTGCGCTTTGTGCGCATGGCGGTGATCACGAGCGCGCATCGCGTGCAGACCACGGCAGGCGAGCACTTAAAAATTCTCGAGGCGATCGAGGCAAAGGACGCGGAAGGTGCGCGGCGCTATCTGCGGCAGAATCTGCTCTCGGCACGTAACAAAGTGGACATGGCGATCGCGAAGGCGCTGACCTCGGCGCACACGAATCGGAAACGGGGAAGCGGGTGAGGGAGCAGCGATCGCGGAGACGCGGAAGGGCGGAGGCGCGGAGATGGATGCTAAATTTTGGACATGATTGGCGGGATTTACAGGCTCAGGGAGCCGGAGGAAGTGAGGTGATGGGAAAGAAAAAGCCACGCGCTGAAGGCGTGGCTTGCGGTGAACCTGAAGACGCGGAGCAGAGGTCCGGCCCTGCGGGGATGTTCTCAGCGTTTGCTTGAGTAGAGGGCGACGAGGGCTGCGCCGATGGCTTGGGAAAGTTCGCCGAGGGAGGCGGGTACGATCTTGATCAGGTCGCGTTGTGCGGGGAAGAGGTAGGGCCAGGCGGATTCCTTGAGGATGCGCAGGTAGCGGGCGCGGAATTCCGGCGTGGTCGATTCCGGATCCATCAGGCCGCCGCCGATGACGACGAATTCGGGGTCGAGCGCCATCGCGAGATTGGCGACGTGGAGGCCCATCGCGCGGGCTTGGAAATCGAAGATCTCATTCGCGAGTGCGTCGCCTTTTTGCGCGAGTGTGCGGAGCGCGAAGACTTTTTCTTTCGACGGCTTCGTGGATTTAGCGAGTTCGTGGTCGGGGTATTTCGGGAGTTTTTCTTCGAGCAGCTGAGGCAGACCGGAGAGTGTGGTATAGGCTTCTACGCAGCCCCAGTCGCGGCCACAGCCGCAGCGGAAGGGGCGGATGCCACCGAGGAGATGGAGCGGTGAGGGCATGTGGCCGGCTTCCATGCCGGCAAGGGTGTCGCCGTCGAGGGGCAGACCATTTTGATCGATGAAGGCGGCGCCGAGTCCGGAGCCGGGGGCGAGCATGAGGACGGACGCTTTTTTGTCGCCGCGGACGCGCTGGGCCTCGCCGACGCCGCCGTAATTGCCGTCGTTTCCGGATACAAGCGGGATGGGGCGGCCGGCGGCTTTGGCGAGGGCGGCGGCGTATTCGCTGTGAAAATCCCAGCCTTCGAAACTGGCAGGCAGATTGGCGGTGCGGTCGAGGACGCCGTAGCGTTTGTACGGACCGGGAATGGCGAGACCGACGCCACGGACCTGTGACCAGGCGAGTTTGTTTTCCTCGAGAAACCCGGTGACGCCGTGGATCCAGCCGGCGATCACAGCCGTGGTACCGGCTTGGGAGTTGGTGGAGCTTTGGCGGAGATGATTGGAGATGGGCGTGCCGTTGCCGGCCCAGACGCCGCCGGTTTTTGAGGTGGTGGCGCCGCTATCGGTGCCAAGGAAGATGTCGGGGAGAGACATGAGGGCTGAAGAATGAAAAGTGAAGAGTGAGGAGTGAAAGCCGGAGTGAATCGAAGCTGATTGGCGGGCTAAACGTGGCAGTCAGCGCTGCTGGGTTGTGCAGGACAAATCGGTGGCTGCTCTATGAGTTGAGTCACTTCGGCTGAGGCGTACGCCAAGAGTGCCAGAGGTAGAGGATGACGCCGATGCAGATGCCACAGTCGGCGACGTTGAACGTGGGGTAGGTGTAGCTTCCGAAATGAAAATCGAGGAAGTCGACAACGTGTCTGTATGCGATGCGGTCCACGAGATTGCCGACGATGCCGCCGCAAAGGAGTCCGAAGCTGATTTGAATGGCGCGAACGTGAAGACCAAGCGTGCGGCGGTAGAGGAAGATGGCGACGAGCGTGCCGAGGGCGAGGATCGCGAGGAGCGTGCTTTTACCGGAGAGGATGGACCAGGCGGCGCCGGTATTACCCACGTGGATGAGGTAGAAAAAATCGGGGATGACGACGATCTCCTGGTGTCCGCCGTGAAAGGGATGATCGTACGTGAAGGGAATGTTTTTCACGACCCAGAGCTTTGTGAGGACGTCGAGCGCGAAGAGGCTCAGGCTGATGATCCACAGCAGGCGGTAGGCATGGATGCGCTGCCAGCGGGTGCGTGGCCCGTTGTTGGTGGGCGGATAAATCTGAGGCTGAGGATGCTCGGTGGGCTCGGTCATTCTGGAAGGCTGGAAAACCGTGTAGGAAAGCGGAGTAGATGGCGGCTGGGGAGTCTGAAAGTTAAGAGATGCAGGGGCTCGAAAAGCGGACGATGTCGTCGCGCTTTTCCCAACCGCGGTTGGTCCAGTAGCGGATCGCGGAGTCGTTGTCGGCGAGGACGGCGACATGCGTTTTGGTGATGCCGTTGGCCGCCAGCGCTGAAAGGCACCGGGCGACAAGTGCTTGTGCGATGCCGCGTTTGCGGAAGGCGGCGGCGACGGCGACGTGTTGAAGATAGCCGCGGCGACCATCATGGCCGCTGAGCGCGGAGCCGACGACTTTTCCGTCGCTGATGGCGACAAAGCTCAGGCCGGGATTTCGGGCGAGGTAGCGGGCGGTGGCCTCGCGAGAATCATCGGCGCGAATGCAGATGCCGGGGGTGAGTTTCCACAGGGCGATGACCTCGTCGTAGTGATCCAGCGTGAATTCGGTGATGTTCATTTCAGGCGTCTGCCGAGAAGCAGACTTTGAAGTCGGAAACGCGGCGAAGAATCTCGCCGTGCGGGCCTTCGTGGATGTGTGAGCGCACGTGAGCCATGGCGGCGTCGAGTCCGGCCTGATCGGTGCAATCGATGATGAGCTGAAAACGCGGAAGACCGACGAAGCTGGCGGCGTTGGTGACGCGGAGGAAGCGGTGGGATTGGATTTTCCCGGTGGTGTGGAGTTCGACGGAGAGGGCGCGGGTGGCCGCGATCAAGGGTGCTTCGTCGGCTTCGGATTTCGCGGAGAAGAAGACGTGGTAGGAAATCATCGGACGACGGAGGGAGCGCAGCACGCGCCGCGGACAAAGGCAGGGGATCGTCGTTTGGAATGTACCAGACCTGGAATCATTTTTTTCCGTGAATGAAGAAATACCACATCGCGATCGTACAGAGAGTCCCCACGACGAGTTGAAGAATACCGAGGACAAGCGCCTGGATGGCGGTTGGTCGTTGATCGCCACCATTGCGAGCGAACGCGAGATGCAGCGCGCTGTAGATGAAGAGCGCGATGGCGGATTGAATGGCGAGGATCTTGAAAAACGGGTTTCCCGCCGGGGTGGTTAATTCCCGTGACAGTGCCATGCCGATCAACTGGTTGATGAAGAAGCCGCCGGTGTTGGTTGCGAATGCCTTGGACCAGGTCGGCCGGAAGCCAGTGAGTTTTTTTGCAACGAGCCGCATGAGCGCGGCGGTGAGCAAGCCGAAGACCGCGGCTGCCATGAGCATTCCGACGATGAAGCTGAATTGGTACATTTGGAGCGGGAGGGGGTTGGGGTAAAGAAGAAGGGCCGACATTACTGTCGGCCCTTCGGGAAACACGGAGATGGATTATTCGTCGTCGCCGCCGCCGTCGTCGGCCATCTTGCCACCACCTTCTTCGCCCATTTCGCCGAAGAGACCGGCGGCGGAGCGGGAGCGGAAGCGGTTACGTTCGATGTCTTTTTGGGCTTCAGCGGAGAAGCGCGTGAAGGGCACGGCCAGAAGGCGGTCTTTGGCGATCGGCTTTTGCGTGGCTTCGCAGATACCGTACGTGCCGTCGTGGATGCGTTTGATGGCGGCGTCGATTTCGGTGAGGGCTTCCTGTTCGCTGGAAACGAGGCTCAGTGCGAAGTCGCGATCGAAGGTGTCGGTACCGGCATCGGCCATGTGCTGGCCGTAGCTGGAGAGATCGCCGGCGTCGTCCTTGGAGGAGCGTTTCAGTGTTTCCTCGGAGTGGAGCTCGATGCCCTCGGTGAGGTGCGTGCGGAGCTCGAGGAGGAGCTTGTAGTAACGGCGGAATTTTTCCGGGACGTCCTCCGGGTCGATGTGGTTGGTGGGTTTCTGCGCCTTCTTGGGGTTGAAGCCGAGGATGTCGGCGAGTGAGGCGGCCTTGATGTGGTGAGGCGTGGCTGGTTTTTCGAGTTTGCTGAGATCAACCTTGGCCTTGGCGGCGGCCTTGGCGGGCTTCGCTTCGGAGGTCTCGGCGGAGACCTTGGCGGTCTTTGCGATTTCGCGGACCTCATCGAGACTGAAGGCGATGGGCTTGCTGGCCTTCTTTGAGCCGAGGATGCGGCTGCGAAGGAGATCGCGGGCGCTCGCCTTGGCGGAGGCCTTGTCACCGGACTTTGCGGCGGGGGCAGCGGCCTTGGGCACGGAGATTGGCGGCGTGGATTTGCCGTTGGAGTCAGCCTTGGCCGGAGCTTTGACCGGAATCGGAGGAGTCGATTTCGCGGTGGGCTTGGGAGCGGCTTTGTTGTCGCCGGATTTGGCGGAGGAATTGTCTTTTTTAGCAGGCGCGGAGGAACTTTCTTGGATACCGGATGGGCCGGTTTCGACGGCTTCGCGGCCTTGGCCGATTTGGTCGGCTTCGCCGGTTTCAGCGGCTTGGAAGGCTTGGAAGGTTTGGAGGGTCGAGAGACGGGCTTGGACGGTTTGGCTGAAGATTTCTTTTTGGCTGCAGGGGCTGGTTTTGAGTGCTTGGCCATGTGGGTGGTTGGTTTGGGGGATCTTCGAAAATTATGTTTTCAGGGCCTCGGCGCAGCGGGGACAAACTTCGCCTTGGCCCGTGGCTTCCAGGGCTGGAACCCAGCGCCAACAGCGCGGGCAACGTTTGTAGCCGAGTTCTTCGCAGTGTCTCACGGTGATCGCGAGGGTTGAGCCGGCAGGAGCGGGCGAGAGAGTGACGTGCGAGACGATGAAAAGTTCGGGTAGAAAATCGCGGTGTTTTTCCAGCACCTTGAAGGTCGCGTCATCGGATGCGCCGGCGAGTGTGAGCGCGGCGTCGAGGGATTTGCCGAGTTTGCCGGCGGCGCGGTGAGGCTCGATGGCTTCATTGGCGTGGGCGCGGACTTTGAGGAGCGCGGCGACGTCGGACTCGATTTCGGCGTTGGTCCACGCGGCGGGCGCGACAGGCCAGTCCTGGAGATGGATGGAGTCGGCGGAGAATTCAGTCTTCGCGATGCCGAAGGACCAGGCTTCGTCGCTCGTGTAGGTGAGGACGGGCGCGAGGATTTTCACCAGCACTTGGAAGATGTGGTAGAACGCGGTCTGCGAGGAGCGGCGGAACGTGCTCTGGGTGCCGTGCGTGTAGAGACGGTCCTTGAGGATGTCGTGGTAGACGGCGGAGAGCGTGGCGGAGCAGAACTGACTGCAGAGCTGGAAGACGCGGTGATACTCGTACGCGTCGTACGCGGCGGTGCAGTCGCGCAGGAGCGCTGCGGTTTGGTGGAGCGCCCAGCGGTCGAGCGTGTCCATCTGTTCGAGCGGCACGGCGTCCTTGGCCGGGTCGAAGTCGAAGAGGTTGGAGAGCTGGTAGCGGAAGGTGTTTCGGAAAAGACGGTAGGCCTCGGCGACGATGTTGAGGATGCTGGCGTTGTCCTTCAGGTCCTTGTCGAGGTCGGAGACGCGGATGTCGTCGGTGAAGTTTTGCGAAGAGATCCAGAGGCGGATGACGTCGGCGCCGTATTGGGCGATGTAGTTATCCGAGGTCGGGGGCTTCTCGTACTGGCCGGACTTGGAGATCTTTTTGCCGTCCTTGCCGACGATGAAGCCGTGGGTGAGGACGCGTTTGTAGGGAGCGCCGTCGAAGGCGATGATACTCGTCCAGAGTGAGGACTGGAACCAGCCGCGGTGCTGGTCGGAACCTTCGAGGTAGAGATCGGCGGGCCATTGCGTGGTACCCTGAGCGTTGCGGAGGACGGCGGCGTGCGAGGAGCCGGAGTCGATCCAGACGTCGAGTGTGTCGCGGCCGCAGATGAGTGCGGAGGCGGCGGGCCAGCCGGCGGGGAGGGCGATGCCCTCGAGGATTTGTGCGGGCGTGGCGTCGTACCAGAAGTTGGTGCCCTTGGTCGCGATCTTGGTGGCAACGGCGCGGATCACGCTGCCATCGATGTAGGCGTTTTTCTTATCGTCGTAGAAAGCGATAATCGGAACGCCCCAAGAGCGCTGGCGGCTGATGCACCAATCGGGACGGGATTCGACGGCGCCGCGGATGCGATTTTCGCCCCACGTGGGAATCCACTGAACGTTGGGGAGTGCGGCGAGAGCGTTGGCGCGGACGTTGTTCTTATCGAGAGAGACGAACCACTGGTCGACGGCGCGGAAGATGATCGGGGTTTTGGAGCGCCAGCAGTGCGGGTAGCTGTGGTTGTATTTCGCTTTTGCGAGGAGGGCGTTGGCGCCGGCGAGTTTTTTCAGGACGGCGAGATTCGCGGGCGACGGTTTCTTCGCGGCGAGGTCTTCGACGGTTTCGAGTGAAGTGACGCCGACGAGATCGGCGGGCGACTTTGCCGTCGTCGAGATAGCGGCCGTCGTCGCCGACGGGGCAGTAGATTTCGAGACCGTACTTGAGGCCGGTGAGATAGTCTTCTGCGCCGTGGCCGGGAGCGGTGTGGACGGCGCCGGTGCCGGAGTCGGTCGTGACGTAGTCGGCAAGGACGACAGGCGAGGCGCGGTCGATGAAGGGGTGACGCGGGGCGAGTTTTTCGAGCGCGGCGCCTTTGACCGTGAGGACAACGTTAGCGCCGGAGAAATCGGCCGGGAGCGTCTTCGAGGTTTTGGCGGCTTCGACAACGCCGTTGAGCAGCGCTTGTGCGACGATGATGCGTTCGGCGCCGAGGTCGGCGACCACGTAATCGACTTCAGGGTGAAGTGCGATCGCGAGATTGGCGGGGATTGTCCAAGGCGTGGTCGTCCAGATGACGACGAAGAGCGGTTTGTCGGACGGGAGATTAAATTGCTGTGCCTCGGTGGCCGGGACGGCGAACTTCACCCAGATGGCGGTGCGAGACGTGGTCCTTGTACTCGATCTCGGCTTCGGCGAGAGCGGTCTCGAAAGGGATGGACCAATAGACCGGCTTCTTGCTGCGGTAAACGAGGCCTTTTTCCACGAACGCGGCGAAGGTGCGGATGATGTCGGCTTCGTAGGCGGGGGCCTTGGTCTTGTATTCGTTTTTCCAATCGGCGAGGACGCCGAGGCGTTTGAATTGTTTCGTCTGCTTCTCGATCCAGCCCTCGGCGAAGGCGTCGCAGAGGGAGCGCAGTTTCGGCGGTGGAAACCTGTTTGTTCTCCGACTGGAGCTGGCGCATCACCTTTTGCTCGATGGGCAGGCCATGGCAGTCCCAGCCGGGGACGTACGGCGTGCGGAAGCCGCGCATGGTTTTGTAGCGAAGCGTGATGTCCTTGAGCGTCTTGTTCAGCGCGGTGCCGATGTGGACGTCGCCGTTGGTGAAGGGTGGGCCGTCGTGGAGGACGAAGGCCTGGGCGCCGGCACGCTTTTTCTGAATGGCGGCGTAGAGATCGATCTTTTCCCAGTGGGCGAGGCGCGAAGGCTCGCGGCCAACGAGGTTGGCGCGCATCGGGAAATCGGTCTTCGGAAGCTGCAGCGTATCTTTAAGGTCTTACGCCATGCCAAAAATGAAAAGCGGGCAAGGCTATGTCGGGAGGTGGGGGCGTCAAGGGAAGATGCCAGATAAAACCGGGCCGGGGATCAGGGGTGTTTGGACGCTGATTTTGTGAGGGAAATTCCGATGCCGTGGTCGGACCGGCAGGCGGAGGTTTGCGCTCGCGAGGGGGCGGGGAAAAACGACAGCGTGGGGGCGCCTCGATGCAGGCGCCCATGTCCAATACTCCTGAGCAGCTTCAGCCGTTGAGTGACCGGGTGACGGCGCTGATCGCGTTCATCGGCCCCGATCTGCGGTATCGGAGCTGCAATCTTGCGTATGCGAAATGGTTTGGACTGGAACGCGAACAACTTCTGGGACGGCCAGTGAAAGAGGTTGTTGGCGCGGAGGCCTGGCGCGAAATCGGTCCGCACCTCGAGGCGGCGCTGCGTGGTGAGAGTCAGGAATTTGAAAAGGATCTGATTTCCGGGCCGACGGGAATGCGGCGTCAGCTGCACGCGGTGTACACACCGCAGTACGACGATTCGCATCACGTGATCGGCGTGGTTGCGCTGGTGACTGACACCACGGCGCGTCGTCAGGCGGAGATCGAACTGCGGAAAAGCGAGGAGCGCTTCCGGGCGTTTGTCACGACGAGTTCCGATGTGGTTTTTCGCCTGAACGCGGATTGGAGTGAACTGAGGCAGGTGGTGGGGCGGGATTTCATTGCGGACACGGCGAAGCCCGATCGCGCGTGGCTGGAGAGCTATGTCGTTCCTGAAGACCGGGCGCTCGTGCAGGCGGCGGTTGAAAAGGCGATCAAGACCAAATCTCCATTCCAACTGGAGCATCGGGTCATTCGCGTGGACGGGAGCATGGGCTGGATCTCATCGCGTGCGATCCCGCTGCTGGATGCGAATGGCGAAATCGAGGAATGGCTGGGTACGGCAACGGATGTGACCGAGCGGCGCCGGGCGCAGGTGGCGTTGCGTGAGAGCGAGGCGCGCTACCGGTCGCTCTTCGACTCGATCGACGAGGGGTTCTGTGTGATCGAGATGCTTTTCGACGGAGCGGGGCGTCCGAATGATTACCGGTTTATCGAGGTGAATCCCGCGTTTGAGAAACAGGCGGGCATGCACGAGGCCACCGGCCGGCGCATGCTGGAGTTTGTTTCACACATCGAGTCGCACTGGCTGGAGAATTACGGGCGTGTGGCGACTACTGGAGAATCGATCCGGTTCGCGGCGGAGTACAAGTCGCTCAACAGCTGGTTTGACGTGTATGCCTTCCGGATCGGCCCGCCGGCGGAGCGGAAAGTGGCGGTACTTTTCAACAACATCACCGCTCGAAAGCTGTCGGAGATCGCGCTGATCGAAAGTGAGAAACGGTTTCGCAACATGTCGGATCATTCGCCGATGATGCTGTGGGTGACGGATGCGGAAGGATGCTGCACGCACCTGAACGAGCGCTGGTACGACTATACGGGGCAGACGCCCCAGACCGGTTTGGGCTACGGATGGCTGGACGCGGTGCATCCCGACGACCGGGCGAAAGCGGATAACGGTTTTCGCTCTGCGAATTCGCGTCGTACGCCGTACAAGACGGAGTATCGTTTGCGCGGGCGCGACGGCTTTTACCGCTGGTCGATGGATGCAGCGTCACCACGTTTTTCCCATCGTGGCGAGTTCCTTGGCTATATCGGATCGGTGATCGATATTCAGGAACGGAAGGAGTCGGAGGAGGCGTTGCGGAAAAGCCGGGAGCGTTTCGACATCGTGAAGGATGGGGCCCAGGTCGGATTCTGGTTCTGCGATCTGCCGTTCGACGTGCTGGAGTGGGACAACCGGGTGAAGGAGCACTTCTGGCTGGAGCCGAACGACGTGGTGCCGGTGGAGTTATTCTACGAACGCCTGCATCCGGACGATCTCGAGGCGACGCGCCGCGCGATCAACGAATCGATTCAAAATCAGAAGCGCTACGACATCGAGTATCGCACCGTCCAGCCGGGCACCGGCGCGATCAAATGGATCCGCGCGATCGGGCGGACATTTTATGACGAGTCGGGGCAGCCGGTGCGCTTCGACGGCGTGACGCTCGATGTGAGCGAACACAAGGCGGCGGAGACGGCGCTGCGTGCGGCGAAAGAACAGGCGGAACGGGCGTCGCGGGCGAAGGACGATTTTCTGGCGCAGCTCTCGCACGAACTGCGTACGCCGCTCACGCCGGTGCTGATGACGGCGGAGTCGTTGCGCGAAGATCGATCGCTGCCGGCGCCGGTGCGCGAGCAACTGGAGATGATTTCGCGGAATGTGGCTCTGGAAGCTCGGTTGATCGACGACCTGCTGGATCTCACGCGCATCACGCACGGGCGGCTGTCGTTGCGGGCGGAGACGTGCGATGTTCACACGCTGCTGAAGCTCGTGTTTGAGATTGTGCGCGAAGAAGCGCGCGAGAAATCCATCGACGTTTCCCTGGAGACTGCGGCGACATACAGCCAGATCGACGGAGACACGGCGCGGTTGCAGCAGCTCTTCTGGAATCTCCTGCGCAACGCCGTGAAGTTCACGCCGGTGGGCGGACGGGTGTGTGTGCGCTCATATAATAGCGAGCTGGCAGAGGCGGAGGGGTGTGCTTTGTTTGTCGAGGTGAAGGACAGCGGCGTGGGCTTTGAAAGCGGAGGTGCGGAGAAATTATTCGCCCCGTTCGAGCGTGGTCATGCGGCGCAGGATCCGCGTTATCCCGGTCTGGGTCTTGGTCTGGCGATCGCGCGCGCGATCGCAGAATTGCATGGCGGGCTGGTAACCGCGAAAAGCGCGGGGCCGGGGCAGGGAGCGACGTTTACGGTGCAACTGGCCGGAGCGAAGATTCCGATTGTGACCGCGAGTGGAGGCGATCATGGACAGCCGGCCGACGTGGCGGACTCGCCGTTGCGACTGCTTATCGTGGAAGATCACAAGCCTACGCGCGACGTGGTGGTGCGTTTATTGAGGCGCAACGGGCATCAGGTGACGCCGACGGGATCGGTCTGCGAGGCGATGGCGGCGGCGGAAAAGGGATCGTTTGATGCCGTCATCTCTGACTTGGGGCTGCCGGATGGGACGGGTGTCGAGCTGATGACGCAGCTGCGCGACCGTTATGGATTGAAGGGAATCGCCGTGAGCGGGTACGGCATGGACGAGGATATGAAGCGCACCGCGGAGGCCGGATTCATCGCGCATCTCGTGAAGCCCGTTGATATGAAAGAAGTCCGGAGGGCGATCAGGCAGCTGGCGGTGACGCGGAAAAGTTAGTTCAGCTCAGCGCACGGCGCGTTCGGCGAGGGCGAGACCGGCTTGCAGGCAGGCGGGAACCGAGATGCCGTCGCGTACTTGTCCGCCGATGTGAAGGCGCGGGTAGGTGTGTTCGCAGGTTTCGATCGCGGTGAGGAAGCGTTCGTGGCCGAGGTCGTACTGCGGGATAGCGTGCGACCACGCATTGTGACGGATAAAAACGGGATCGCCAGTCACGCCGAGAAGCTGCCGGAGATCGGGGAGGATTTCTGTGAGCAGGCGGTCGGAGGAAAGGCGGGCAAGTTCGGGCTGGCGGGTGCCACCGGCAAGGACGGTGATGGCGACGTGGCCAGCGGGCGCGCGAAGGGGGAAGAGGCTGGAAGAAAAAGAGCGCCGAGGATTTTTTTATGTTCGAGGGCGGGAACGAGGGCGCCGAATCCGTCGAGCGGATGCGATACTTGCTCCCGGCGGAAACCAAGGAAGAGCGAGGCGACGGGCGGATGGACGACGCCGGCGAGCGAGGAGAGCGGCCGGTCGGTGGAGGCGCGGTGGTCGTTGGTTGTGAAGACGAGTTTCGCGAGCGCATGCGCGGGAAGCGCGAGAATAATGGACGAAAAATTTTCGCTGTGAAGATCGCTTGAGGAGGCTACGGAGGACGGGGCGTTGTGCGTGTCCGGAAAAAGATGGCGGAAGGCGACGCGCCACGGAGCGCCGGGAGCGAAAGGCGGGGTCAGTGCTTCGACGACGGTGGAGAGCCGGGTAGTTCCGGATGGAAGCGCGCGGGCGATGGTGTCGGGGAGGGTTTGAAGACCCTCGCGGAAGGAGAGCAGGCGGGTTTTGGGCTGGCCGCGGCGTTTACGCGCGCGTGCCTGCGAGATCATGCCCTTGATGAGCGAGCCGTGGGTTTGCTCGGCGGTCCACAGAGAGGGAAACGAGTGGCGGGCGGAAAGTTTTTCCGGGTCGCCGGCGTAGACGCCGGACACGAAGGGGTTGAACGCGTAGTCGAGGAATTCCCGGCCAAAGTGTTCGCGAATGAAGGTAGCGAGAGGGACGTCCGTTTCGCGGTCGTGAGGATTGAACGTCAGGTCGCGAAGGAGGCGGAGTTTTCCGAGAGGTGAGAAGAGGGACGTGCCGATCAGGTCGGGCGGTGAAAGCGGTGCGGGGCGGAGGCGGCCGCCGCGAACGATGAAGCGTTTTTTCGCGGACGGATCTGTGGGAAGGATTTCGGAGGCGATGCCGAGTTCTGTGAGGAAGCCGGCGACTTCGCGGGAATTTTCCTGGATGGAATTGGGGCCGGACTCGATGAGCCAGCCATCGGGTGTGCGTTCACTGCGGATGACGCCGCCGAGGTGGGGAGAAGCCTCGAAGAGACGAACGCGGTGACCGAGTTTTGTGAGACGGTATGCCGCGGCGAGGCCGGTGATGCCACCGCCGATGACGGCTATCGGAAGATTTTGTGCGGGATTCACCACGGAGACACGGAGGGCGCGGAGTGTCGGAGACGCTGTTAGTTCTTCCAGGTGGTGACGGTGTCGACGAGGGCCTGCATGCACTCGATCCTGGCGGCGGGGGTGATGCCGTGGCCGAGGTTGAAAATGTGACCGTGGGCACCGCGCATGGATTCGAGGAGGCGGGTGGTTTCGCGCGCGACGATCTCGGGGGTCGTCTGCATGAGGACGGGGTCGAGGTTGCCCTGGACGGCGATGTTGTCGGGGAGGTTGCGGCGGGTGATGGCGAGCTCGTGCGTCCAGTCGAGGCTGATGGCTTTGACGCCGGAGAAGGCCTGGTCGGTGAGCTGCGTGGCGGTACCTTTGGCGTAGAGGATGACGGGGAAGCCGGCGGGAAGAGCGGCGACGATCTGGCGTATCCAGCGAAGGGATGCCGCTTGATAATCCTGGCCGGAGAGGATGCCGCCCCAGGAGTCGAAGATCTGGATGGCGTCGGCGCCCATGCGGATCTGCATCTGGAAATAGGCGATGAGCGAGGCGGTGAGTTTTTCGAGGAGGGCGTCGAAGGTGGCGCGGTCGGTGTAGAAAAGAAGTTTGATGCGCTCGAAGTCGTCGGAGCTGCCGCCTTCGACCATGTAGGTGGCGAGTGTCCAGGGAGAGCCGCCGAAGCCGAGGAGGGCTTTGTTGGCGATGGCGGGATCGGAGGACGAGGTGATTTCTTTTTTGAGGAGTGCGAGCGCTTCGCCTACGTAGGTGAGTTTTTCGGTGACGGATTCGGCGGGGGCGAGGGCGTCGACCTGGGCACGCGTTTCGATGCGGTAGCTCATGGCGATGCCACCGGTGTCGCGGAAGGCGTAAGGCTGGCCGAGGGCTTCGGGGATGACGAGGATGTCGGAAAATAGGATGGCGGCGTCGAGGCCGGGGAAACGGCGGAGCGGCTGGAGCGTGACCTCGGTGGCGACGGCGGGGGTCTTCACCATTTCGAGGAAGGAGGACTTCGCTTTAAGCGCGCGGTATTCGGGCATGTAGCGACCGGCCTGGCGCATGACCCAAATGGGCGGGCGTTCGAGAGGCTGGCAGTTGATTGCGGCGAGGAAACGGTCGCGGGAAGTCATGTGAACTCACCACGGAGACACAGAGCGCGAAGGGAGTGAAACTTTTTCAAGGGCGCGCCGGAGCCTTGAAATACATGTGATCAGAGCCAGTCGCGCGGCTTAAGGAAAACCTCGTGCAAGCGGGCTTCGGGGGAGCCAGGTGTCGGCTGGTGGTTGTAGTCCCAGCGGACGAGCGGGGGGAGGCTCATCAAGATCGATTCGGTGCGGCCGCCGCTTTGGAGGCCGAACAGGGTGCCGCGGTCCCAGACGAGGTTGAATTCGACGTAGCGGCCGCGGCGGTAGAGTTGCCACTGGCGCTCGCGGTCGCCGTAGGGCGTGGCTTTGCGGCGCGCGACGATGGGGCGGTAGGCGGGGATGAAGGCGTTACCGACGCTGCGGAGGAATTCGAAGGAGCGGTCGAAACCGAGTTCGTTGAAGTCGTCGAAGAAGAGGCCGCCGATGCCGCGGGGTTCGGCGCGGTGTTTCAGGTAGAAGTAGTCGTCGCACCATTTTTTGAGGCGTGGGTAGAGCGTGTCGCCGAAGGGCGAGACGGCATCGCGGGCGGTGCGGTGCCAGTGGATGCAGTCGTCTTCGTTGCCGTAGTAGGGTGTGAGGTCGAAGCCGCCGCCGAACCACCACACGGGCGCGGACGCGCCCGTGGAGTGACCAGTGACCAGTGACGAGTGACCAGTGGGGGCGGGCGCAGGCGTGGGTGAGGTCGGCGCGTTGTTGTGGGCGCAGAAGAAGCGGACGTTGGCGTGGCTGGTGGGGACGTGGGGATTTTTTGGATGAATGACGAGGGAGACGCCGAGGGCCTCCCATTTTTTTCCGGCGAGTTCGGGGCGGTGCGCGGTGGCGGAGGGTGGGAGTTTGTCGCCGGTGACGTGGGAGAAGGCGACGCCGGCTTTTTCGAAGACGGTGCCGTCGGTGAGGATGCGGGTGCGACCTCCGCCGCCTTCAGGGCGGGTCCAGTTGTCCGTGATGAAATCGGCGGAGCCGTCCTCGGCGGCGAGTTCGCGGCAGATGTTGTCCTGCAGGCCGAGCAGGTAGGTTTTGACGGCGGCGATGTCGGGAGCGGCGGAGGTGGCTGGAGCGTCAGGCATGCGGCGGTGAGTTGAATCGCAAAGACGCTAAGACGCGAGGGGCGGACGCAAAGGAAAACCTGCGGAGAGCGATGGAGCTTATTCGGGAGTGCGGAGGACGCCTTTGCCTTCGTGGGGACGGAGGCGGGCGACGAGGCCGTAGCGGGGGCTGGCGAGGGCGGAGAGGATGAACGCCGCGCCGAGGCAGAGGACGATGCTGGCGCCGCTTGCGAGGCCGGCGTGGTAGCTGAGGAGGATGCCGCCGATCGTGCCCACGAGCGCGAGGCTGACTGAGGTAAGGAGGAGTTTACCGAAGTGATCGCACCAGAGATAAGCAGTGACGGCGGGCAGAAGGAAAAGGCCGAGGGCGAGGACGATGCCCATCGCCTGGAGGGCGGCGACGAGGTTGAGAACGGTGAGTGCGAGCAGGCCGAGGTGGACGATGGTGCCGCGTCCGCCGGTGGCGCGGTGGAAGATCGGGTCGAAGGTCTCGAGGAGGATGCCGCGTCGGAAAATGGCGAATACGGCGATCGTGAGTCCGCTGGCGAGGGCGGACAGGCGGAGGTCGTCGGGGCTGACGCCGAGGATGTTGCCGAAGAGAAAATGCATCAGATCGATGCGGGCTTTCATGACACTGACGAGCGCGATGCCGGCGGCGAAGAAGATGACGAAGAGTGAGCCGAAGGCGGCGTCCTCCTTGATCCGCGTGAGCCGGCTGAGAAGCGCGCTGCCGGCTGCGGTGAGTAATCCAGCGATGAGGGCGCCGAGGAAGAGGGCGAAGGTGTTGGGGCCGCAGAGGAGAAACGCGACGGCGACTCCTGGGAGCAGGGAGTGGGAAAGCGCGTCACCCATCAGGGCGAGGCGCCGGAGCACGAGGATCGAGCCGAGGAGTCCGCCGCTAAGGCTGAGCAACGCGGCGGAGAGGAGGCCGCGTTGCATGAACTCGAAGGTGAAGGGCTCGATGAGGAGCTCGTGGAAGGACATCGGAAGTGAGACGTGCGGCGAAATCGGCAAGTAACGCGGATGGCGCTTAGATTAAGCGCAAAGACGCGAAGGTGCTAAGGTCGGAGCGAAGATGGTGAGAGGAGAGTCGGAGGTGATCGCGGAAGCGCGGGTGATCATTTGGGGAAGTGGGCGGTGCGGATGAGTTTCAACGGATCGTCAGCGTGGGCGCAGTGGCCGCCGCGGTAGGCGGCGTTGATGTTGGGTGGCGTGATCACCTCAGCGACGGGGCCGAAGGCGATGAGGCGGGTGTTGATCAGGAGGGTGTTGACGAAATGCTGTCGGGCCAGCGCCAGATCGTGGACGACCGCGAGGACGGTGCGGCCCTGTGCCTGCCAGCCGCGGAGGATGTGGGCGAGTTCCTCCGTGGCGTGAAGATCGAGTCCGGCGAACGGTTCATCGAGGAGGAAAATGTCGGCGCCTTGGGCGAGGGCGCGGGCGAGGAAGACGCGCTGTTGTTGTCCGCCGGAGAGCTGGCTGATCTGACGATCGGCGAGGTTGACGATATCGAGTTCGTCGAGGGCGCGATCGACGGCGGCGTGGTCGGTTTTCGAGAAGCGGGTGAAAAGACCGAGAGCGGGGTAGCGGCCTTGTTCGACGACGGCGCGGACGGTGATGGGGAAATCCCAGTCGATGAGATGGCGCTGCGGAAGGTAGGCGAGACGGGGAAGCTGGTGATGCGTGTGGTGGTCGCCGATGCGGATTTCGCCGGTGTCGAGCGGATGCCAGCCGAGGATGGCGCGAAGGAGCGTTGATTTGCCCGCGCCGTTGGGGCCGAGAATCGCGGTGAGGCTGCCGCAGGGAATGTTCACGCTCAAGTGATCGAGCGCGAGAACGGCGCCGTGACGAACGGTGACGTTGGAGAAGCGCAGGATGTTGTGGGAGGCGTGGGACAACGGAAGAAGAGGGAAGAGTGAAAAGTGAAGAGTGAAGCCGGAGTTGACGGGAACGGAGCTGTCCCGTGACTTACTTTAAGGCGCTGGCGATGGTTTCGATGTTGGTGCGGGTCATTCCGAGGAATGTCGCGCCGGGGGTGCCGGGGGCGCCGAGGCTGTCGGTGTAGAGTTCGTTGATGACGGTGACGCCGGCTTCTTTGGCGAGGAGCACGGGGATTTTGGGATTGGTTGTGGACTCGATGAAAATCGCGGGGACTTTTTCACGACGGATGAGTTTCACGACTGAGGCGAGTTGTTTGGCGCTCGGTTCCTGGTCGGGGCGGAGTCCGGAGATGGGGATGATTTCGAGGCCGTATGCTTTGCCAAGGTAGCGCAGGGAATCGTGCGAGGTGACGAGTTTGCGGCGGGCGGCGGGAATCGCGGTGATTGTTTTCCGGAACTGGCCGTCGAGCGCGGTGAGTTCTGCGAGGTAGGCGGCGGCGCGTGTGTTGATCGCGTCGGCGGACGCGGGCGTGAGTTTAATCAAGGCGTCGCGGATGTTGCCGACGTAGCGGGCGGCAAGACGCAGATCGTGCCAGGCGTGCGGGTCGATTTCGCCGTGATCGTGATGCGCGTGATCGTGGGTGGAATGGTCGTGATGATCGTCCTCCTCGGCGCGAAGCGGTGTGATGCCGACGCTCGCTGTGACCACGGTGCCGCGGGAGCCCGAGTTTTGAATGAGTTTTTCGAGCCACGTTTCAAAACCCAGGCCGTTGACGACGATGAGATCGGCTTGGGCGAGCTGGCGGATATCGGCCGGTGTAGGATCGTATCCGTGCGGGTCGTGTCCGGGCGCCAGCAGGCAGCGGGCATTGATGGCGTCACCGCCGAGAGTGCGGACGAAGTCGTCGAGAATCGTGGTTGTGCTGACGACAACGGGCAGACTGGTGGTGTCGGCGGCGACGGCTGCGCGCGTCCACAAAACGCCTAGGAGGGTAGTTAGGATGAACAGCCGAAGGGTCCGCGAAAGTGACATAGGGCGGACTATAGCAATGTTGTCCAGAGGGAGGGCGAGCGGGGAAAGGCGGACGCTTTTTGGACGCAGCGCCGGATGACGTGCCGATGCTGGAAGGACGCGGCCCAAATTACTTGCTGCTCTTCGATTTTACCGGAGGCGCGATCGGGACGAATTTGACCGTGGGTTCGTCGGCAGGAGCGGCCTTGTCGGTTTCAGAAGGCGACACCGGAGAGACGGGGGACTCGACCGGATTCGGCCGGCGAGGCGGGGCGAGGTTGCCGCGGACGGGGCCGCTTTCAACGGGCGATACGGGGCTGACGGGACTGCTCGTCACGGGTGCCGTGGCGGGAGCCGGCGCGGGGCTGGCGACGGGCGAGGCGGGTGAACTGGCCTGAAGGGTGGCAAAACCGCGTTCGATGAGTTCGACGGATTTCATGTCGCGGGCGCGGCCCATGTCGATTTCGCCCTTGGGGCCGAAGCTGCCCATGATGACCACGATGATGCGGCGGCCGTTGCGTTCGGCGGTGGCGCTGAGGCAATAACCGGCGGATTTGGTGTAACCGGTCTTGAGGCCGTCCACGCCGGCCACTTTGCCGAGGAGCTTGTTGTGGTTTTCCATTTCGATCGGTTCGGCGCGTTCGCGGCCGAAGGTGCGCTTCTTGATGGAGGAGTATTTAAGAATGTCGGTTTTTGTGATGGCTTCCCGGCAGAGCAGGGCGAAGTCGGCCGGCGTTGTCATATCGCTGTCGTCGATCTGGCGGGAGGAAGGGGGGAGGCCGTGCGGGGAGGTGAAGTGGGTGCGGAGCATTCCGAGCGCTTGTGCGCGTTGATTCATTTTCTGGACGAAGATCTCACGGGATCCGGCGGCGGCGCGGGCGAGGGCGGTGGCGGCGTCGTTGGCGGACTGGATCATGAGCGCGTAGAGAAGTTCTTCGACGGTGAAGGTTTCGCGCGGGTCGAGGTAAACCTGGGTGCCTCCCATGTTGTAGTCCTCCTTCGTGATCTGCACGGGAGTGTCCAGCGCGAGAGTGCCGGCCTTGATGGCGTCGGCTACGACGAGGAAGGTCATGATCTTCGTCATCGAGGCGGGAGGGCTTTCGATGTGGGCGTTGTCCTCCAGGAGAATTTTACCCGTGGCGGCGTCGGTCACAACATAGCCTTTGAAAATGCCGGCGGTGCCGGTGGCGGGCTTGCTCTTGGTCTGGGCGAAGACGGTCGCCGAGGGGGCGATCAGCAGTGAGACAAAGGCGAAAATGGCGCGGACAAGACGGACGGACGACATGCGGCGCAGAAAGGGGGTTTTTTCGCGGCGCGGCGAGCGGAAAGCGGGGGAGTTTTTTTGGGCAGGCGGAAGATCGTGGACGGACGAAAAAGAGGCGGGGATCAGCGGGTGCGGAGACGGGCGATGAAGCTCCAGCCGCCGGTGGCGTTTTGGATTTTTATCAGAAGGTGGTTTTTGCCCTTTTTGAGGCGCAGCGGAATCACGTCGTCGTCGAGGCGGCTCATGCGGCGTACCCAGCGATCATTCACGAGCTGGCCATTGAGCCAGATTTTCACGCCGTCGTCGCTGCCGAGGCCGAGCCAGGCGTCGGTATCGGCCGGGGCCTCGAATTCAGTCCATGCGTAGCCGACGCTATAGTCGTGTTCGCCGAAGTCGACGAGGCCGTCGGAGGCGGCGAGGCGTTTCCATGTGAGTGTGTTGCCATCGATCTGTTGCGGGGCACCCGGTGTCGGATTGACGGTTCCCGCGCCGGCTTCGGAAAACCAGTCGGTGTTGAATGCGCTCATCTGGGACGCGCGGGAGACTTTGGCGGTGGATACCTGGACAGCTTTGAGCATCACAGTGTCGTCGGCGGCGACGTGATCGACTTCGGAGAAGTTTTTTTCCTCCACCTTGATGGGTTCGAGCACGAGCCAGTTTGGCAGTGGTACCTCGTTGCGGGCGTCGCCGTTGAGCCAGGAAGCGTCGGCGGAGAGTGATTTGTTTTCCGGAGGGACGACGAATGCGTAGTCGAAGGTTCCGGCGATGGCGGTGCCGTGGTCGATGGCCGGAGCAAAGACCGCCTGTTTGCGCAGAGCGTCGCCGAGCGGACCCTTGAGCGCGTCCGGAACGACGGAGCCGGGGAGCAAGGTGACTTGGGAAACACTTCCGTCGGCGGCGATGTCGAGATGTGCTTCGACGCGCGTAATGCCTCGCTGGCGTAGTCCGTCGGCGCGAAGGGGATCTCCGATGAGAAGCGGGCCGGTTTTTTCTCCGGAAAAAGCAAGGGGACGCGTGAGAGTGAAGTACTGCTGCCGGTCTTTCCAGGAGCGCGGATTTGCCGGGTCGAGCGCGGCAAGGAGGCTGTTGAGGTCGTCGGTGAATTTTTTAATGGCGGTGAGGTCAGTCGCGCGGTTGCCGAGAAGCGGCACGCCGTTGCGGGAGAGAACGACCATTTGTGCGCCTTCCTCGGGAGCATAGCGGTTGAGCAGGCTCATCGATGGTTGCGCGTCGAAGTTCGCGACGAGCCAGGGCATGTAGCTTTCCGCGGCGATGCGGTTATGCTCGGAACGACTGTGTCTGACGCCCATGAATACGCAGCCGACTTTTCCGGGATAGACGCGCTGGATGCGTTCGAAGGCGGCGGTGAAGGTGCGGACCATGAACCAGGACTCGTTGTCGTTGTGCGAGCCGTAGAGGACGATGAGGAGTTCCGGCTCGGGAATCGCGGTGAGGTCGGCGGGGACGAGGGTTTTGTTTTTCACCGACAGGACGTTGCCGAGGAGATCACTCGTGGCGGCGCTTTTGGCCTCGCTCCAGCGCTGAGCGCGAGCCGGATGCTTTGCGATTTCGCGGTATAGTCGAAGCGTATCGTCGGGAGACAGACCGCGGAGCTGGACACGGCGGCCGGTGGTGAGGCTGGTCTTGAAGAGGGCGAAGGGGCCGATGATCTCGGTGGGTTCTCCCCGGAATTTCGCCCCGGACATGTCCTGCCATTCGGAGGGTTTGGCGGGCAGGTGGAGCGGAGCGAGCGCGAGAAAGCCGAGAGCGAGAAAGGTGAGCGCGCGCAAAGCGGCGGACGGGAGTGCGGTGGGGTGACGCATGGCGTGGGGATGGCGCACAATCTTTTGCGGGCGCGATCCGGTCAATGCGCCGGCGTTGAGAGCGGGCGCGCGCGGGTTGCGATTAGTTGCCGGCGCGCCGCGTAAAGCCTTTGGCTCACGTGGTCAAATATCTGCTCAGGTCTGGACCTGCTCGATGGGGAGGTCGTGCAGTTTTAGCTTAAGGATTTTTTTCCGTGAAGTAGCGCATCGTCCAGTCGTTCGGGAAAAGAGCGATGGGGTTTTCGAACTTGTCGGTTCCGAAGCTCACGCCTTGGGCGACAACCAGTGAGGACGGATTCTTGAGCGCAGGATGCGGCTCGAGCCATTTGAGGATGGTCCACGGAGCAGGAACGAGTTTCGACTCGGCGTTGTACTCGGATTGAAGACGCCACTGGACGACTTCGAACTGGAGAGGACCGACCGCGGCGAGGAGTGTGGCGCCGGGCGGGGCGTTGCGGGCGTTGAAGGATTGGACGACGCCTTCCTGGAGGAGCTGCTCGAGACCGGCGCGGTATTTTTTGGCGTCGCCGGTGTTGGGATTGGAAATGTAGCTGAAGACCTCAGACGGGAAGCGCGGGATCTCGTCGTAGCAAATGCCGCGGTCGTTGGTGAGCGTGTCACCGATGCCGAATTCGCTGTGGCCGACGAGGCCGATGACATCGCCGGGCCAGGCTTCGTCGACGGTCTCGCGGTCGCGGCCGAAAAGTTTGTGCGACGAGGAAAGGCGGACCTGTTTCCCGGTGCGCTGGTGAGTGACGACCATGTCGCGCTCGAACTTGCCGGAGCAGACGCGGAGAAACGCGATGCGGTCGCGGTGCTTGGCGTCCATGTTGGCCTGAATCTTGAAGATGAAGCCGGAGAATTTCGGATCATCGACGGGAACTTCACGAGCGACCGTGGGCTGAGGATTGCCCGGCACGGAGAGGGTGACGGATTTGCGCGGAGCGGGCGGAACGGAGTCTTTGAGAAAACCGTCGAGCAGGAGCTGGATGCCGAAGTTGTTTACGGCGGAGCCGAAATAGACGGGCGTTTGCTGGCCGTGTTGGATGGCGTTGAGGTCGAACGGGTGACCGGCTCCGTCGAGCATCTCGAGCTGCTCTTTGACTTGGGCGAACGTGTAGTCGTCGAGCTTTTCGCGCACGAGAGGATCGTCGAGGTTGGCGACGTTGACGGGGGCTTGGAATTTACCGCCGGGGACGCGTTCGAAGAGGTGAACTTCCTTGGTGCGGCGGTCGAAAACGCCTTTGAAGGACGGGCCGTTGCCGAGTGGCCAGATCACCGGCGAGGAGGCGAGGCCGAGGACGCTCTCGAGTTCGTCGAGCAGCGCGATGGGGTTCATCGTGGGCCGGTCGCACTTGTTCATGAACGTGAAGATCGGAACGCCGCGGCGACGGCAGACCTCGAAGAGCTTGCGCGTCTGGGTTTCCACGCCCTTGGCGGCGTCGATCACCATGAGTGCGGCGTCGACAGCGGTGAGAACGCGGTAGGTGTCCTCGGAGAAGTCCTTGTGGCCGGGAGTGTCGAGGAGGTTTACGGCGCAGCCGTTGTAGTCGAACTGGAGGACGGTGGAGCTGATCGAGATACCGCGTTGTTTCTCGAGCTCCATCCAGTCGGAGGCGGTGGCGCGCTGGTTTTTGCGGTCTTTGACGGCGCCGGCGAGATGGATGGCGTTGCCGTAGAGGAGGAACTTTTCGGTCAGCGTCGTCTTACCCGCGTCAGGGTGGGAGATGATGGCAAAGGTGCGGCGGCGGGCGATTTCGGCGGCGGGCGACATGGGAAAAGAGGCGAACGTACCGAGTGGGCCGGGGCGGACAAGAGGTAACTGGGCGGAGGCTGGGTGGTTGTCCTGCGGTCTGATCGGTTCTATTGCGCCCGCTCCGACCTTTTTTTCAGGAAGTCAGCGTGAACGGGGAGCGTGATTCGATATTTATCATAGTCCACGTGCAGGGGCACCAGCGCCTTGGACTTTGCGTGGGCTTCGCAAACGGGCACACGGACCGAGATTTTGTATTCCTTCACGGCGGGTCTGGGGTTGATCTCGATGGCGAACACTCCCGCGAATGCTCCGAGAAGACGCGCCATTACGCCGGCACGATCGTTTCCACCGACTTCGTTCTTTTCGCCCACCACGATGTAGTTTTCCGAGGGAATTGAGCACACTACGCAGAAAGACGGGAGTTTTTCGCCATCCACGAAGTCGGCTGGTTTGAGCCCTTGTGTATCGGGATTTGGTTCAGCGACGTTTCCGCGGCAGGCAGGACATTTGTTGTCGCTGTTTACGAACACCTCTCGAAAGCAGTAGGGGGCAGTTTACTTCGCGCAGGGGCATGGGTGAGGGAGTACGGGCTGTTATCCGAATGAGTTAACGTCACCGCGTGAGGTCAGGCCGGTGTGGACGCGGAGACGGCAGTTTTCTCGCGATCGCGGAACGCTAGAAGCACCATAAGCGTGCTTAAGATTATTCCGTAGACGATGGGGGCGACCCAACCCCAGCGCCATTCGAAGAGGAACCAGTTGGAGGCACCGACGAAATTGCCGAAGATGAAAGCGAACACCGTGACAAAGGCGATGGGTACGGGAAGGAAGGTGATCAGCGCGAATTGCCCTGCGGCCAGCATGATGTCGAGAAGCAGGTAATACATCCACCCCCGGCCAAGAAACATGCGGGTGAGCGAGTTGCTCTCCAGCATGGTCGACGGGTCCTGCCAGTAGCTAGAGGGCTGCCCGAGCAGCGTATTGGCGAAATCGACGAACAAAACGGCGACCATCACCCAGCGCCACGCGTTGACGGCCTCGCGTGGTCGTTGCCGGGCCGGGAGGACCGCGAATGACAGCAACGTTCCGAGGGTGGCTCCGCATAAGGCAATGGCTGCGCCGGGCGCGACGTGAAAGCACATGACGAGCCACAGGGTCGCATCGTAGCCGTATGCGAAGAGGGTGGAGAAAATTGCCGCGAGTGCGACGAGGCGGGGCAGACGCGTCGCTGCATAAAAGACTGCAGCCAGAAAAACGAGATGGGCTGCGACGAACGCCAGGGCTCCGTGATCGAGGAGCAGGCTGAAGCCGGGTGTGTTCGTGGTATGTACGAGTTGTCCGTCGGCCCAGCGCGCGGTCGTCGGATTGCTCCAGAAGCTCTCCGGCTGGCCGATGAGCGTGAGGAGCATGCCGGAGACGATGGTGACGACCATGACCCAGCGGAGTTTGATCACCAGAGGTGATTGTGTGTGTTCATACATCGGCGCGCTGGATGCATGACCGGGCCGGCCCGCATTCACGAGGTGAAACGGGGATGATCGGGATGTCAGGCCGCGAGGATGGTTTTGCCGAGTTCGGCGTCGGCGAGGCGCTGGATGTACTTGGTGAACTCTTCGTCCTCGCCTTCGAGCAGCGTCGGCAGGGCGGCGCGGAAGTCGGCGCGGCGGAGCCATTCGCGCATGTAGTCCTCCCAGCTTTGCCACATGCGGCGTGTTTGTTTGTCCATCCTGTCCTCGTAAACGAGCAGGTGGGCGCGTTCGAAGAGGGAGATGAGGATGCCGAAGATGGCGAGGCGGCGTTCCTTTTGCTCCTCGGTGAACTCGATGCGCGTGCTCTCGCGGCGGAGCAGGTGGAGGTCGGAGTTGTCGAGCACGAGCTTCAGGAACTCGCGGTACTCGTCGGAGAGGCGCTGGAATATCTCCTCCTGATCATTCGAGCGTTCTTTTCGCTGTTCGAGCAGATAGACAACGATCGCGAAGGGCAGACCCACGACGGTGACGACGTAGCTGAGAAATTCGAAGGTCTGGAAGGTGTCCATGGGATTAACCGGTTTCCGAATACGGTACGAAGAAGGCACTTGCAGGCAATGGTGGCGAGGCAAGTCCGGCGCTTGCGCATGGCGGGGAGGTCTTTACAACCGACCGAATGAAGCGCCGCCAGCTGCGCGGCTACGACCTCAAACAGATCGAAGGCTTTTCCAATCTCATCGGTGTCGATGAGGCGGGGCGGGGCGCGCTTGCGGGGCCGGTCGTGGCCGGGGCGGTGCTGATTTCGAAGGAGTTTCTGGAAAGCCGCTGGGCGGTGACGCGGGCGAACAAAGTCAACGACTCGAAGCTGCTCACGCCGGCGGAGCGCGATGAACTCTGGTTCGAGTTCGAGACGCTGTCGGCGCAACGGATGATCCATGCGAACTTCGGCATCGCCAGCGTGGAGGAGATTGAGCAGCTCAACATCCTCGGCGCGACGAAGCTGGCGATGCGGCGGGCGCTGGAGGGGATTTATCCGCCGTCGGCGTTTGAGCAGCACAAGGAGCCGGATTTGTTCGCATCGCCGGAGGAGGTTGCGAGTTTTCAGCCGCAAGTATCGGCGCGCATCCTGGTGGATGGGCTGCCGCTCAAGAGTTTCCCGTATCCGCACACCGGGGTGGTCAAAGGCGACGCGCGGTCGTTGTGCATCGCGATGGCGTCGATCATCGCGAAGGTGACGCGCGACCGGCTCATGACGGACTTGGAAGCGACTTTCCCCGGCTATGGCTTTGCGCAGCACAAAGGCTACGGCACGGAGGAGCATCGCGAGGCGCTGCTGCGGATCGGACGGTGTCTGCAGCATCGCGAAATGTTTTTGAGGAAGCTCCTGGCGCAGCGGAGTGATCCGGCGCAGGTGGATTTTCTGTCGGATGAAGCCGGTGGAGAAGACGGTAGTTTGTAGTGGGTAATTGGTCGTTGGTCAGGAAGCCGCGGGGGCGTTGACGGTGGGGCGGGGGTTGTTCAAAACCGCGTCCGATGGCCGGCAAAAAACATTCCTCACTGGATCGCGTGCTCGGACGGCTCGATACGCTCGACTCGGTCAATCTGGCCAATCTCGTGCAGCGGCTCGCGCGTGAGCGCACGTTGTTTGAGGATATTTTCAACACGCTGCAGGAGGGCGTGCTCGTCATCGAGGCGGATGGGACGATCGAATACGCCAACCAGGCGGCGCACCAGTTGATCGGGTTGCGCGAGGACGAACTGACGGGGGCGACGTTGTGGCGGCTTGTGCCGGGGCTGCGGCCTTCACTGGAGTCAGCGTTGGGAGATACGGCGAAGGCATCGCCGGTGGTCGCGCGCGAGATCGAACTGACTTACCCGGAGCCGCGCGTGGTGCGGCTTTATCTGGTGCCGTTTCAAGGCGAAGGACGCGGCGTGGAGCGGCGTTATGCGGTGATCATTTCGGACATCACAAGTGACAAGAAAACGACCGAGGCGCGGATCGAGAATGAGCGAACGTCGTCCATTTTGTTGCTCGCGGCGGGTGTGGCGCACGAACTGGGGAATCCGCTGAATTCGCTGACGATCCATCTGCAGTTGATTGAGCGACGTCTGAAAAAATTGAAGGCGACGACGGACAAGGACTCGGCGGCGCTGGCGGATTCGATTCACGTGTGCCAGGAGGAGGTTCGGCGGCTGGATGGAATCATCAGCAATTTCCTCGAGGCGATCCGGCCGCGTCCGCCGGATCTGGCGGAGACGCATTTGAACGAAGTGATCGCGGAGGTGCTGCACTTCCAGCACAACGAGCTCGAAGATCGCGGCATCACCGTGGAAGCGGAGCTGCCGGAGTCGTTGCCTGTGATTATGGCAGACCGGAATCAGCTGAAGCAGGTTTTCTTCAACCTCATCAAAAACGCCATGGAGGCGATGCAGCCGGGCGGGGCGCTCAACATCAAGATGCGCGCGGATGATGAGCATGTTTTCCTGTCGTTTGCCGACACGGGCAGCGGGATCAAGCAGGAGGATCTGGTGAAATTGTTTCAGCCATACCACACGACGAAGGTCGGCGGGAGCGGACTGGGTTTGATGATCGTGCAGCGAATCCTGCGCGCACATGGCGGGCAGATAGGCATCGAGAGCAAAGAAGGCGTCGGGACGGTGGTGACCTTGCAGTTTCCGCGAAGGGATCGGCGCGTCAGAATGCTGCGCTGAGGGCGGGGCGCGCCAGTTTGTCGCGCTTGACCGTTTCCTCTGCGCTCGTGTGAATGAGGCGCATGGTCCCCAGTGTCCTTATCGTCGATGACGAGAAACATACCCGCGAAGGGCTGCGTCAGGCATTGGAGGACAACTACGATGTTTCCGTCGCGGCGAGTGCGGACGAGGCGTTCAACCTGATCGAGTCGCAGGAGTACGACGTCATTCTGACGGACCTGCGCATGCCGGGAAAATCCGGACTCAAGGTCATCGACAAGGCGCTGGCGCTTCCGAACAAGCCCGCGGTGATCATGATGACTGCGTATGGAAACGTGGAGACCGCGGTCGAGGCGATGAAGCGCGGCGCGGTGGATTTTCTGACGAAGCCGGTGAACATCGAACGGCTCGAAGTGCTCATGCAGCGGGCGCTCAAAACCAAGACGCTCGAAGTCGAGGTGAAGCAGCTGCATGAACGGCTCGACGATAAATTCAGTTTCGAGGGCATCATCGGCCACTCGGCGAAATTGCAGGAAGTGATCGATCGCGTGAAACTCGTGGCTCCGTCGAAGGCGACGGTGCTGGTTGAAGGCGAGTCGGGCACGGGCAAGGAGCTGATCGCGCAGGCGGTGCATCAGGCGAGTCCGCGCGCGCGCGGGCCGTTCATCGCGGTTCATTGTGCGGCGCTCTCGGAGAATTTGCTGGAGAGCGAAATTTTCGGACATGAGCGCGGCGCGTTCACCGGAGCGATGGAGCGCCGCGTCGGTCGTTTCGAGGCGGCGGATGGCGGCACGCTGTTTCTCGATGAGATCGGCGAGATATCGGCGTCGACTCAGGTGAAGCTGCTGCGTCTTTTTGGAGACGAAGACGGTCGAGCGCGTCGGCGGCACGAAGCCGATTCCACTGGATGTGCGACTCGTTGCGGCGACCAATCGCACGCTCGAGCAACTCGTGCGCGACGGGAAGTTTCGCGAGGATCTCTTTTTCCGCCTCAACGTGGTGCGCATCACGATGCCGCCGCTGCGGGAGCGCAGGGAGGATATTCCGGTGCTGCTGGCGCATTACCTGAAAATTTTCAGCGAGGAGAACAAGTTCCCGCTCCTCACGATCGAGCCGGGTGCGTTGCGTCATCTGCAGGCCTATCCCTGGCCGGGCAATATTCGCGAGCTGCGCAATTTCACCGAGAACGCGGTCGTGCTTCATCGCGGCGGGAAACTGACGGAGTACGATCTTGAGCCGCGCTTTCGCGGAGAAGTGCTGGCGTTGCCGCCGGGAAGTTCGACGTCGACGGGGCAGGGGAGCGCGGGCGCATCGAATGGCGGCACCGCGCAGGGAAGCGGCGCGGGAGCTTCGACGGTGTTTCCGAGTCCGGCGAGCGTGTCGTTTTCGATTCAAGAGAACGAGAAGCGGCTTTTGCGCGAAGCGCTGATCAAGGCGCGTGGCAATCGCA
Organism: Nibricoccus sp.; assembly: GCA_049840895.1. Taxonomy (GTDB): domain Bacteria; phylum Verrucomicrobiota; class Verrucomicrobiia; order Opitutales; family Opitutaceae; genus Nibricoccus. The sequence goes on from JASGJB010000075.1 coordinate 71,728, forward strand.
CGAAGGCCGCGGAGCTTATGGGCATCAGCCGCCGGACGCTGCATCGCAAACTCGCCGACTGGCCGGAGCTGGACGTGATCGACAAGTAAGCGCGCGCAAACTGCTCGATGAAGTCACGTCGCTCGCTCCAAGAATGGGTCCACTGGCTGGAAGTGGGTGCGGGCGGACGCTGGGTGGCGCGGGTGGCGCTGATTCTGGGTGTGATCCTTTTGTCACTGAGGATCGGTTACACGCAGTTTCACGGACCGCTCACGGAAACGACACTCGCGCAGGCGGTGGTGGCGCGGCAGCTCGTGGATGGAAAAGGATTCACGACGCTCATCAATTATCCGCAGACGGTCGCGTGGATGAAGGATCGCGCAGATCGTGGGGAGGCGAAAAAGCCCTACCAATTCGATGCGGAGAACCCGTTGCCCGAACTGCATCAGGCGCCGCTCTATCCGGTGGTGATCGCGGGCGCGCTGAAGGTTTTCCCCGGGAAAACGCGGGCGGCGTTGTTCGATACGGTGCCCAAGCCGCCGGATGGATTTGGCGCGGACTATGTCCTGCTGGTCCTGAACATCGTGTTGCTGTGGGTGGCGGCGTGGCTGACTCACGGGCTGGCGCGGAGGCTTTTTGATGAACACGTGGCGGGCGTGGCGACGCTGGGCTTGCTGCTCTCAGCCCCGGTCTGGAGCGCGACAATCGCGCTCGGCGGGATGCCGCTGTTGATGGTGCTCACGCTCGCATTTTTTCACGCGTTGGTACGCATCGACGAAGGCGCGGAGGCGGGAAAAACGTCCTGGCGGGCGCTCGCTGCGGCGGGGGTGGTCAGCGGATTGATGTTTCTGGCGGATTATGCGGCGGGCGTCGCGCTGCTTGCGGCGCTGGGCTGGAACTGGCTGCGGTTTCGCGGACGTGAACGACTGAACGCGCTCGCGATCACCGCCGGGGTTTTCCTGCTCGTGGCCGGGCCGTGGATGATTCGCAACGTGGTGGTGTCGGGAAATCCGGTGGGGCTGGCCTGGCACGGAATCGTTCTCAAGGCGGGTGATCCGACGGCGGAGCCGGAAACAGTGCGGACGACGCTTTCGGCGGCGGTGCCGGCCGTTGATCTGGACAAGCTGGGAAACAAGGTGCTGACCTCGCTCAAAAAGAGTTTTCGCGACCAGTTGTGGGCAGGTGGAGGACTTTTCTTCTCAGCGTTTTTCGTGACGGGGCTGGTGTATCGGTTTCGCGACGACCGCTTGAATCGTGTGCGCTGGCTGTTTGTCGCGACGCTTGGATTGCTGGTCATGGCGCAGGCCTTTTTTGATTCGGGGGAGGGCGAACGCCTGCCGGTGGTTTATGCGACGCCGCTTATCGTAATTTTTGGCGCGGGTTTTTTCGCGGTGCTCGTGGCGAGCAGCGATGCGTTACGCGCACACGCGCGCTGGGCGGCGGTGATAATGCTGGCCGTGCAGGCGCTGCCGCTGGCGCATGATGTCGTCGAACCTCGGCGGCACTGGCATTTTAGCTACCCGCCTTACTATCCGCCACTCTTCGTTACCATACGTGCGGAGATCGTGGCGCGGGGCGGAGCACATCCGTCCTGGGTGGCGGATGTGCCGGCGGGCGCAGCGTGGTACAGCGGGCAGCGCGTCTGGGCGCGACCGGCGACACTGCGGGATTTTTATGGAGTCTGCCAGGAGCAGACGCAGGTGGCGCTTGTGCTTACCCCTCATACGCTGGACCGGCCGTTTTTCAGCGAACTGACAAAGCGCAATGAAGCCGACGGGCGGCTGGGCGACTGGTCGGAGGTGTATGCGGCGTTGCTGACGAATCGGTTTCCGGCGGGATTTCCGCTGAGTCTGCCTCAGAAAGTTGCGGATAACTTCTATGTGTTGATCGATCCGCTCGCCACGAATACACCGGCGCGGCGGCAGTAATGCGTTGCGCGGCTTCGCCCGGACTCCGTAGCGTGCGCGTCAGTTTCGCCCAGACATGATCCGCCTTTCTCACCCGACATCCGCTGCGATTTTGATGAGCCTGGCGGCGGCGCGTGCCCTGGCCGTTTACGCACCGATACCCGAGCAGGAGCAGGGCAAGTTGCTCACGATCTATGCGTCGGGAGGCGCGTACTACGATACGAACATCTTCGGTGCGCCGACGGATGAACTGGCCAGCATGGTCTATCAGGTGTCGCCACGCTTTGTGTTCAATATGTCGGCGTCGGACCAGACGCTGGTGTCGGCCTCGTATCAGTTGTCCCTCGACTACTTCGCCGACCGGCCGGGCGAGCAGCTGCTGGACAGCCATAGCGCGAGCGCGAGCATCAAGCACACCTTCAGCCCGCGGCTTGAGGCGGAGATAAGCGACTCGTTTCAGCTCTCCAAAAATCCCGAATCGCTGCTGCCGGGATTATCCACGGTGTTGAACACGGACCAGTCGTACGCGTTGAACCAGCTCGACGGGCGGCTCGCGGCGAATCTGACGAAGCGCACCGGTCTGACCTTCAAGGCCCGCACGGCGACGTTTGCCTATGACAACGATTCGCTGGCGGAGGAGCTGGACCGTAGCGAGTACCTCGGCGGACTGGCCCTGACGCATACGTTGCTGCCCGAGATCCAGGCGGTGGCCGAGTACCGGCACCAGACGATCCGATATGCGTCGGGTGGCGAATCGAAGGACAAGGACTCGGACTTTGCGCTGATTGGCGCGGACTACGTGGTGAATCCCCGCATGGCGTTGAGCGGCCGGGTTGGCTCCGAATACCGGCGGCGAAAAGGCGCGGACGACGAGATACTGCCGTACACCGAACTGGCGTTGAAGCTCGATTACGGCAAAGGATCGTATCTGTCGGCGGGCTACGGTTTCTCGGTCGAAGAAGTTTCCAACCTGGACGTTTACACGGACATGTCCGTCCACCGGTTTTTCGCGAATGTGCAGCAGGTGATCAGTCCCCGCATGGTGGCGACTGCTTCGCTCGGTTGGGAGCCGGGGACGCTCAACGGGCGCGCGGGAGTCAGTCCTGATCGTGACGAAACGAACACGAAGGTGGGGCTCGCGTTGATCTACCGGCTGAACGCCCGCTGGACGGCCTCGGCGACGCTGGACTACGACAATGTGAATTCGGAGGATCCTGGGCGCATGTTGCAACGCACGCGCGGCGGCCTGTCGGTGCGTTGTGTGTTTTAATTCAGCGAGGCTAAACGCAGACGAGATGCTTTCTGCAGTGCGGCAGGTTAGAAAACGAGCTTGCTGACCCGATACGAGGGAAATTCCCTAGCGCCTGCTCAATGGCCAACACCCACGTCAGCAAAGAGGGCGCCTCGCTCGCCGACTTCTTCCACCTGCTCCGTCTGCGCAAGGCGTTGATCTTTTTAATCCTCAGCCTGGTCGTGATCACGACGGTGGTGGTGACGGCGTTTTTGCCGAAGTGGTATTTGTCGACGTTGAACGTCCGCGTCGAGAAGCCCGAGGGAGAGGTGAAACTTTTCCAGGCACAGTCGAGCGGTTACTATGATCCGTATTTCTTGCAGGATCAGTTCAAGATCATGCAGTCGGCCAAGGTGCTCTACCCGGTTATCGAAAAACTGGGGCTCAACGAGAAAATCGGGCGTACGCTCAATGCCTACGCGCCTCTCGCGACGGACGAGACCTATAATTATCTGCTGAAAAAAATGCTCCGCGTGGAGTCTCCCCGCGGTTCCTCGCTCATCGAGGTCGGCGTGTATGCACAGGATCCGGCGCTGGCGGCCGCGATCGCGAACGAGATCGCGCGGGTTTACTCGGACGACCGGATCATGTTCGCCACGTCGGAACAGCGCGAGGGCCTCGCCCAGTTGCGCAAGGAACTGGAGTCGCAGGAGCGCACGGTTTCGCTGCAACGCGACATGGTCGAGCAGCTCCGCAAGGACCTGGGGATTTCCGGTGTCGACCTGAACGCCCGCTACAGCGACATGGAGATCGAGACGCTCCGGCAGATGCAAAATTCGCTGATCGCGCTCAGTGTCGACGCCATCGGCCGGAAGACGCGCTACGAACGATTCAAAAGCATTCCTCCTGAGGAGCGGATCAACCTGATCAACTCCGAGCTGATCCCGGATCCGAATATTCAGAACCTGCTCCAGGCTTACCTTCTCGCTGATCAAAACGTGACCAAGTTTCGCGCGCGCCTTGGCGAAGCGCACCCCGAGCTGATCTCGGCGACGGAGAATCGCGCGAAGATCAAGGAGCAGCTTGGGGCGCAGTTACGCGGTTACGAAAACGCGCTCGAAATCGCCTGCAAGGAAGCCGATGCGCGTGTGGCCGAATTGAAGAACCAGCTCGCGCAGGCGAAGGTCGACCAGATCCTCTCGGCGCGCGACCGGATGCGTCCCTTCGAGGAAGCGGCGCGAAAGCTGGAGGATGAGACCCGGCTTCTGTCCACGCTCAAAGTCACGCTGCGCCAGCGGGAAATTGATTTTCAGGTGCCCAAGCGAAGTATCGAAATCCTGAATTACGCCGAACCCGCCCGCCGCGCGGCGAAGCCGAGCTGGGCGCTGAACATCGCGTTTGCCGTCCTGTTTGGCGGAGTGCTTGGCATCGGCACGGCGGTATTAATCGAGTTTTTCGATACGAGCTTCCGCAACGTCGCCGAGCTGGAAAGCCGTCTGGGCAGGCCGGTGCTTGGCGTCCTGCCGCAGTCCGGTGAGCCGGTGCTTCCGGCCAAGTCCGGGATCGTGGAGGATCCGGCGGATCTGGAGCCGTTTCGAGTCCTTCACACTAATCTTAATCTGGCGCTCAAAGGCGCCGCGCCTGGCCGCAGCCTGGTGATGCTTTCGGCGGGACCGGGTGAAGGAAAATCAACGACGCTGCTGCGTCTGGCGCGGGCCATGGGCGCGGCGGGTGAGCGCGTTCTCCTGATCGATTCGGATCTGCGACGCCCCACGCAACACCAGCTCGGAGTGCTGCCCAAGGAACCGGGACTTGCCGATCTCCTGCAAGGAAAGGCGACGCTGGATAAAGTCACTCAGCGCGGAGTGTCTCCGGGACTGGACTTCATTCCCTGTGGCGCAGTCGGCGGATTTACGCTGAGCCTGCTCTATATCGACCAGCTCAAGACGCTGCTGGCTGATCTGCGCGGACGCTATGACCGCGTGATTTTCGATGCGCCTCCGATCATCGGTGTGAGTGACGCCTCGGTGCTCGCGAGCGTGGCGGATGACGTTCTCCTGCTCGTCCAGCACCGCCGCAATCCGCATAGCATGGTGATACGCGCACAGCAGATCATCGAAGGCCTGCACAAGCAGGTTGTCGGTGTGGTGTTGAACCGCGTGCCTGCGAACTCGAGCGACGACTATGGCTACTATACGCGCAACTATGCGTATTATAGCGCGCGTGAAAACCGCTCGTCGGAGCGTCGCGACAAACGGTCGCGCTCGGAAGACGATGCAAAGCAGGCCTCGCGAAGCGGTGAACGGATCGCCTTTACCGAGCGTGAGAAGGACGAGCGCCGGCGCGGCTCGTGAGTGACGGGCCATTTGTGACGTGATGCGACTCATTGCTTTTCTGGCGGCATGGCTGGCTCCGCTCATCGGATTTTCGACGGAGCTGCGTGTGGCCGGCAGCGATTTGCTGGGAGCTGATTTCGACGCCGCACTGACTACCTTTGCCAAAAAGCAAAACGTGAGTCTCACGACAACGTTCGCGGGCAGTCGTGCGGCCCTGGAGGAATTGAAGGCGGGGACGGTTGACGTGGCGCTCGTGGCATTTGCTCCCGATGAAACGCCGCCCGGGCCGCCCTTTGTCGTGCAGCCACTGGTTTATCGCATAGCCGTCGTCGTGGTGCCCGATCGCATCGCGGTGACGCAGATTTCTTTTAACCAGCTCGACGGTTTTTTCGGTGCGAACGGACCGGCGGGTTTTTCGTTGTGGCGGGATATAGGGCTTGCGGGAGAGACGGCGCAGTTGACGGTCACTACGCATGTGCTCGCGAGAAAGGGCGATGAATTGTCGATCGATCTTTTTGAGCACTCGGCTTTGCGCGTTCCGAAGTTGAAGTCGTCGGTCGAGCGGCATGACGAATTTGCTGCATTAAATGGCCGGTTGTCGGCTGAAGCGGGCGGGCTCGCAGTGTTATCCTATGTGCCAGCGGCCGGCACGGGTTTGCGCGCGTTGCTTGTCTCGAAGGGGGATCGTGACCCGGCGTTTGGTCCCACGCCCGAGAACATCCACACGGGAGACTATCCCTTGCGGCTGCCGGTGTATGTCATTTATCGGAGTGAAAACACGGCGAGCCTGAAGCCGTTGCTGGCATTTCTTTGGAGCGACGAAGCGGCCCGGAGTCTCAGGAAAGATGCTGCGCTGACGCCGGTTCCGGTGAGCGGCCGTCCCCGGGTTCATTGAGCTGATTTCTTTTGGAAAAAGCTATTGACGGATACTTCCCGGACTCTACTTCTCTCCCCCTGCTACGCGGGCGTAGCTCAGTTGGTAGAGCACCACCTTGCCAAGGTGGACGTCGAGAGTTCGAGTCTCTTCGCCCGCTCCATTTTTGGAGAAACCGCCGGAAATAACACCGGCGGTTTTTTCGTTAAAATAGGACAGATGGTCCAGCCTGTCAGAATTGGCTTAAGCCCTGCTCATTTTCCCGAGCTTGTTTGGTCCTGCGGATTCACCCGACTGTTCGCCGGTTTCTTCTGGTTTCGTTGTCGTGTGACCGCTTTTCAAGGAAGCCCGATTGATCGCGGTTGGGTTCGTGAGCAATCAACTCTCCTTTTTAAGTTACTGCGCTGATCTGTTTGATGAGATCGAAAACCGGTCCGAAATATTTTGTAACGAAGATAGCTATAACTCGGATTATACCTGTGATCGTTTTCCGCCCGTAGAGACTCCGGCAAAGTTGGACGACTGCCGCGTTGTTTTTACCCGCGTTTGTTTCCCCTTCAACTAAAGAGCCGGCGGCCTGCCGGCTGCGCCCGCGGTCTGGCACGCCTTTCCGCGCTCAATCCATGTTTTGTCATCTCATGTGGTCCCATGAATGCCTTCATTGCACGGCCTCAGGTCAGCGACGCGCGGATTTTTCCTGCTCCGCGTTTTGTTTGGGAAAATCCCTCCACCATTTGGTCCAAGCTTGGCGCCGCGGCGACGGAGCGGGCTAAGGGCACCCCGCTGGGAACCGCCGTTCGGGCGTATTGTGGCGCGCTTGCCGCCGAGGCGGAGGGACGCGAGCAGCGGGCGGAATTTTATTGGCGGGAATTCGACTCGCATCAGCACCGGCTCACTCGAAATCCGGAGCTATTGGTAGAGGTGATGAAAAAGCTGGCGGGTGAAGCGAGCGCGGACGCGGGCGGCGAGGCTTCCGCGGTAGCGAAACAATTGATCGATGAGCTTTTCATCGATGCGCATGCAGCGGCTTTCAACTCGATCACGACGACCGCGGGTAAAGCGTCAAAGGCGGACTATCATTGGCGCGAGGTGAAAACGTTGTTGTCGCGAGGTCGGATGACGCCGGTACAGCAACTCGAAACCGTCCGGGCGGTCGTCGAGCGTAATGCCGGCACCGCCGAAGCAGCCAGGCGCTGGGATGAAATGGCGTCCGTTTACCGCGAGATGCTGGAGATTTCTCCTGATGACTTCGAAGCGTTGGAAGGCCTGGTCCGCGCTCTGTGGCAGAAAGCGGTCGGCGCACTTTCGGAGGGACGGGGAGACAGTTCCGCCGCCAATGAAGCCAGTATGCTTCAAAAAATTCTCGAGGAGTTAAAAAAACTTGCTGCGCGTCCGACGGCCGTTCCCGACGTATTTGAAGCTGTCGCGCATCTGTCCGTGACACGGGCAGTGCGGCTGGCGAACTCCGGTGATGTTTCCGAGGCGATGGTTATGATCGAGCAGGCGCTCGCGGTGCAGGAAGACTTGGAGCCGGCGTTGGAGGCGAAAACACAGCTGACTGCATTGATGCAGCAAATGACCGAGCAATTCAACCGGTTGGAAGCCGAGATTGCTATGCGGCCGAATGCCACACTCAACGCGCAGGGATTGATCCTGAAGGCACAGGTGCGTGCGGGTTTTAAATCCGCGCAAAAATACACCGAGAGCAGTGAAGCACAGGCCTTGCGCGAAAATACTGCCCACGCCCGCAGGCGGCGACTTTGGCTGCAGATCGGCTATGCCCCGCCTTCCTCCGATTGGAATGCACGCGCGGAGACGCTGGTCACGACGTTGGCGATGATCGCCGCCATCAATCCATCCTCGGTGGCCGAGTTGCGAGCGGCTTGGATTGAAGCTGCAAAAAACGATCCAGCCATCGCCGAACTGGAGCCTGATCCTGCCGTCGCTTTTCTCGCGCACCGGCTCTTTCAAGAGCCTTGGACGCCGGTCAGTCTGCAAAGTTTTCGTCCGCCGGCAGGCGAGCCGCTTTCGATTGTCCGTGCGGCCACGCCGGCGCCAGACGATGCGGTTCCTTTTAAGGAGTGGCTGCGCGGCGCGCAAAACCGCGGCTCGGTCTGGCGGCTGGGATTGGCTGCGGCGATCCTGATGGTCGCGGCGATATTGGTTTATCGGGAGGCTGCCATCCTGAGGGAGCACGACCGGAATGTGTCGCTCCTCACGGCAGCGGTTCGTGAAGGCAACGACCTCGGAGCCATGGATGCGGCGGCGGATTTTCTCGGCCGCCGCGGGTTCACGGCGGATGCGAGAGAGCCTGACGTCATCGCCGCGTATCAACGCGCGCTCGTGCGCTGGATGAGCAATCTGGAGGGTGAATTTGATCCGCAACAACAACCGGTGGTCGATCGCTATCGTAGGCTGATTGCCCACCTCAACGCCCCTTAACCGATGAGACGCTTCTTCTCCAAGTTGTCATGGGTGGTGCTCGGCACGGCCGCATTTGCCGTGGTCCTGATTTTGAGCGGACATGCGCCGGTAGCGACGCGGTCCTCGATCGAGCTCGCGTTGCCATCGACGCCTGCGGCGGTTTCAAAAGACGCGGTTTTGCCATTTGCCGGCCTGCCGCTGGATCAGCCGCGGACAGTCGAGTTTGCTTGCGACGATCCCTTATTGGCGGACTTCAGCGCCCGCGAAAAAGAGGATCAGGTCCGCGACTGGCTGCTGTGGATTGTCGTTCAGCAGGCGGAGAACGATGTGGGGAAGCTCAACTCTATCTTATTCGATATTCCCGCTATTCGAGAGAGATATTTACGTCCGATTCTGCGTTTTGAATATGGACGTGTGCGTTCATGCGCTTTGGCGAACGGCGAGGTACTAGCGTTGGTGCCAAAAGCATCCGTGGCCCAGCGCGCTGACGACCTATCTGGGATTGTCGACGAACAGCGGAAGAATCTCGGTTACATGCCGGGTAATATGCACGTCTTTGAGTATGAAATCTCGGGCCTTGGTGCCGCAAAATTGACGCGACGCGAAAGTTTGTCGGCTTCGCAGTTTTCTACGGCGGCAGGCTACCATGACGTCGTTATTTCTGGAGTCGCTGAGTTGAGAGATTTCATGCAGCAAATCGATGATCTCACTTCCGTGCACGTCGACAAGAGCGGTAGACTTCGGCTTACCGGGCGGAAATTGCACACAGGTTACCGCGGAATTTCGCTGACCGAGGTGGCGGCCGTTTGGCAATCAGAGGCGCATACCCAAAGGATGTTGGATGAGAGAAAAGCCCGCATCGATGCTTTCAAAAATGAGTGGGAGAGAAAGGAGGATTCCCTCCGATACCGTCTCCGAAGAACAGATGCCAGCCAATATACAGTGGACCGAGAAGCAGAGGATTTCAAAGCTTCGTACGACAAGGCCAAGCAAAAGCTTGTTGGCGAGCTGGCAGCAACAGGGAGAGTAACTGAAGGCTCCGGATTTTCGCTTGATCCTGCGTTGGACCACGTCGGCTTAGCCGACGTGCTTTCTATGCCTACAGCGCGAGAGGCGTTTGCTACACTATCAGCCAAACGTGGCACTATGAAACGTGATTCTATGCTGTCGGCGTCTAACGAAAAAGACGCTCCGAGCTTGGGCCTAATACTGGAGCGTTTGGGTATTTCTTCGACGGATTTTCGAGCGGCCGTGAGCTCCCTTCGCGGAGAAACCGCGAATGAAGTGCCACTCTTGGAAATTGTCGACCGGTTACAGCATACAACCGGAGAAAATGAGGAAGTGGCCCAATATATTGCTGCGATAGTTGACTCAATAATTGATGCTCATCGCTATCAACAGGCGAGGTATGATGGTCCGCTGGAAGGGACCGAAGTAGGGATGGTGCTCTTCTATACTGACCTTTTAGCAAAATTGTGGGCGATTGACTTCGAAGGACAAACCCCCGGGAAAGAAATCCCAGATTTCAATTCTATGTTGGGGATGAAATTTTCGCCGGCATATCAAGCCGAAATGAGTAAGCTGCGCGCCACTCGACTGTGGTTTGGGCCGGAAGAAAATAACTATCAACTTTCTAGTAAAAACGATTTATTTTTCGCGCGAAACGTGACGCGCATTTATGCGGCTTCTAGCAGTCCTTTAAATCCGGGAAAGGAAGTGCCTCCTAACGCGAATTCGGAGGCATTCCTAGGGTGGTGGAACGATCACTACGAAGAGGTAGCTCGGTATGAACCCGAATATGAACGGCTAAATGAAATCATGAAATGGAGCTTAGTGATTGGATGGTTGAACGAAGCCGGACGGGGCGAGTTACTAGAATTTCTTCGCGACATAAAAGTGGAACACTCTTTCTGGTTTCCACTATGGGTGGTCAACTCTGCGCAACTGCGTTTCGATCTTTGGGATAAAGTTGGGTTTTTTGAAAAAGGTTACCAAGGTACTAAAACCGAGGCCATGCCGATATTACGGACTTCGAAGCAGATTGAGATTGGAACTCATGTAATGTCCGGGGGCGTCTCACTAGCGCGAAAGGAGATTTTCACAGAGCGACCAGTCATGCGGGTTGATTTCCCCACTGTCCTGAAGAAGGGTAACGTAAACTTCCGGCTGTCCGATCCGAGTGCTGGGAAGATTGTCACTTTGCGAGGTACGGAATTTAAATTTGCGACTGGTTCTGGTCGGGGACCGGTTTCGATGGGTTTCACGGGCCCCACTAATTCTAAATTTCGGGGAAAACTCGGTGACATCGGGACTCCTAGCTTTGTGCGCACCGTGGAATCACGCGCGAACGTCAGCCGTGTGAAACTGGCCACCGAGGGAGCCGAGGTCGGCACACTCGAGATCAAGCAGGCGCGGAATGGGTTTCGCGTTGGGTGGCAGGCTCGGGAGACAGGTGACAGTTTTGCCATCGGCCGGAAGTTGAGCACTGCCGCGGATCCGAAGGCCGTCCTGCTCGGGGATCCGTCCTTGCGCCGGATCGTGCGCGATCCACTCAGCGGCCAGTTTTATGTCCAGCCGCACGGGTCTGATCGCTGGATAAAATTTGCGCCGGAAAAAACCCCGCGACCCGACCTTGCCGATGGCTGGTCCGCGCGGGTTGCGGATCTAAAGCCGCAGTCTAAAATCTACCAGATGAAGTGGCTGGAGGCGGATGCACTCCCCGCTGAAGTTCGGACGGGCGGAGAATGGATTCGCGGGCCCCCCGTCGCGACGTCCAGTGTCCGTGAAGGTGTGCTCGGAGCCCCGGAGTTGATTGTCGCCGACCGTACACAGCTTGAAAAAACGGTGTCGGCCATCGTCCATAATCCTTCGGCCTGGAAAAGTGCGCGTAACGCCGATTTTCGTTCGTCGCTCAAAGAGATTGCGGACGTGCAACAGCAGCGGCCCTCGCGCGTGTTTGAGCGCATCGAGCTGGCCAGCTCCCGCCACGGACAGCAACCCGAGCTTCTGTTGCAGGAGGCTCTCGCCGAGCTGGCGCAAAACGGTCGACACGCCGCGACCGAGACGGCGAACCGACTTGGCCCGTTGCCCGCGAGCCGCCGGCAATGGATATTCGCGGAAATCGATGCGCGGCTCAACACCTTGCCCCGGGAGACAAAGCCCGACGCCTATCGCATGGCGCAAATGCTCGACTGGAAAAATTCCGGGAAGCTGCCACCGGGTGACGTGATAAAGCTCACGGCAGAGGGCGACCGTGTATCCCTGGAAGCGGCAGTCAAAGGGGTGCCCAATAAAAACCCGATTACGAACACCGGCTCGCTTCGCGATGCTCCCATCTACGTGGAGGACGCGCCGTCGTTAAACAGCGTCGACTGGTCGATCAACGCACGGAAAAGCATCGACCAGATCATCAGCTCGGGGCGAGGCTCACTCGTGCAATTGCCGCGCGGGGATCTCGCCCACTACCGGCCTGGGAAACTCTCGGTCGACAGCCGGTCGTATAATTTCCGCGGCTCGGCGAAAAACACCAAAACTCCAGCCACCGACCTTCAAGCGATGACGACGCGCGGCGGGTACGCCGCGTGGAAAGGCAATAATCCCGATGACGATGATGACGACGACGACGAGGTTTATCTCCTGATGGCGACGCCCGGCGCCACTTCCGCTTCGCTTTGACCGGATGTCGACTGTGCGTCCGCCATTTGACTTGGAGCGGCAGGTAAGCGCGGCGGAAGCGCTTGCCGCCGCCGGGCGATGGGAGGACGCGTTGCAGGCGTATGCGTCCGTCGTTGCGGGCCGCCTGAATGCCGGTACAGCCGAGCGTTGGAGACCGACCGCGGCGGATGCTGCGATTCTCGAGCGTACCGCAGAACTTGCCGTGCTTGCGGACCGCGGTGAGGTGGGAATGAAAATTTTCGTCGCGCTGACTCTCAGTTTGCGCGCGGTGGGGAATCGCTTCGCAGCTGATCTCTCCATTTTGAAACGGCTGCATCTCGCCATTTCAGCGGGCAATCAGGCGGAGATCATGTCTGCGCTCGAGGATTTGCAGCCGACGGTGGGGGACTTCGGAGATATCTCGTTTGCGACGGACGAGGTGGAGGTATTCGAGCGCGGCGTGTTGTGGGAGGAGGTAGACGACGAGGATCGCTCACAATTCTTTGCGCAATTCCATCTGCAAGCAGGGCGTCTGTTCGCCTGGCTCGGCCAGTTCGGTGATGCGGCCAAAGCGTTGCAGCGTTGCGTACAGCATGCCGCGACAATTCCGTCGCTCGAGCCTTTTGCGCTCGCCGCCCGCCTCGAACAGGTGGCCGTCGCGCTGGCGTGTGGAGATTTGTGGGAAGCGAGAAAGCAGCTTGCGACCGTTGCACCGGAACAGGAGGGCCAGCCGGGACACGCGTCGCGGCGGTATGAACTGGAGGCCACACTTTTCTGGCTTCACGGTGATCTGGGTGGGGCGGAGCGGGTGTTGCAGGCTGCGCGGGCATGGTGTGTACGCGTTGGATTGGACGCAGCGCGGGTGATGGCAGAACTGAATCTCGCGCATGTTTTGGTCGTGCTGAACCGCACGTACGATGCGGAGCAGCTTGTCGTTGGCGCTGAAAAAAGCGCCGGGGGTTTGCGTTCACCCGTGCTTGCGCGGCGCGCGCGCCAGCTTGCCAGTCTCATAAAAGCGCGCCGTGAATCCGGCTTCTCCGGGCTGCCGATCGTTGCAGGAAATGCGGAACTCTGGGCCTCCGCCAGCCGTGCGGCCCCGGCGCTCGACGCGGTGGACGGGCCCGCTGAAAATGAGAATCGCGCAGGCGGGATCGTGGAGCGACTCACTGATCGTACGCTGGCATTTTATCAGCTGCTGGAATGTCAGCAGTTCGATGCCGCCGCTCTCTGGTTGGAGGAGGCTCGATTGGTGTATGGCTGGAGCGACTCGCCACTGATCGCGTTGCGCATCGCCGCGCTTCAGGGCATGTGGCACTATTATCGGGGTGATTGGATCGAGGCAGTGCGGCTGCTGGACGAAGTCATCGCGCAGTGCACAGCGCGAGAATTGCGTCATGATGGCTGGCAGGCAGTGCGTGTGCGGTTGTGGTGCGAGGAGCGAATGGGTGGAGATCCTATTCGTGTTAGAGCGCTACGGACGGAGGAGGAGCGGCTTGTTGGCGCGATGGCCGCGAGCCTTGCGCCGGAGCATCGCGTGCTCTTCGAGCTGAACAAATGGAGTGAAGACGAGGCACGACTCGGTCTGCGCGTTGCCGAGCTGCAGAAGGAATGTGCGGCGACCGGCGCCTTTTCCTCGGTGCGCCGCCGGCTGGCACGATGGCGGTGGCGAGGGAAGGTTGACCGCTTCGTGGAGTCCCTGGATGCGCGGCGCACGTCGTTGTTGGGGGCGGCGTGCCCGAACGTTTTGAATACGCCTTGGTGGTGGAGGAGCCTGCGCCACAGCCGCACCCGGGCTACGTTATCCTTTCTCGCCTTGCCCGACCGGCTTCTGATTGTACGGGAAAGTTTTCTCGATCTGGAGTTGGTGGTTCGTCCGGTCACGCGCCTGCGTCTCCGTGAGCTGGTGCGAGCCTGGCATGAAGCGATGGCTCAGGGGGAGTCCGGCTCATCCAATGCGCGCGCATGCGCTGAAACCATGGCGGAGCATCTCCAGCTGCCTGCGCTGCTCGAACCATGTGCCCACGTAAACGAAGTACGGGTCGTCGCGGACGACGTGTTGCATGGATTTCCTTTTTCCGCGCTGTGCCATGCCGGCCGGCTTTTAATCGAGGACTATGCAATTGTTTACGACACCACTCATCGACCCTCAACGGCACAGAAGTCGGCTCGCGCTGCCGGGTTTGCGCTTGTCGCAGACATGGGCCTGGCCACACCGGGCTACGACGCTTTGCCTGGTGCGGCCGTTGAAGCGCAGAACGTCGCGGCGGAATTTGTCGCGCAGGGCATCGAGGTAAAACGGCTGCACGATTTGGAAGTCACGCCGGTGGCGATACGCCTTGCTCTTTCGAAAGCGCGACTGGCGCACATAGCGTGTCATGGTGTTTTTGCACGGGATTCCCTGCGTGGAACCGGACTCATTCTGGCGCCCGGTTTGCCGGAAGGCTTGCTAGCGCTGGATGAGTTCGCTGGTTTGGCGCTCGGCGGATTGCGCCATGTGACGCTGGCCAGCTGCTGGTCGGCGGATAATTTTCTCCTGCCCGGACGGCACGTCATCAACCTGCCGGGAGCGCTGCTGCACGCAGGTGCTGGCAGCGTGCTGGCGAGCCTTTGGGGTGTCCCTGATGCGACATCCGCCGATTTCTACGGTGCATTTTACGCCCGATGTGCAGTGATTCCGCCCGCCGAGGCTTTGCGGGAGACGCAGCTGCGTTTTCACCGTCGGGAATTGCGACCGGGCAATTGCGACGCGAGTGATCCCTTTTTCTGGGCGGGTTTCACGCTCACCGGTTCTTCTGCCGGCTTTCTTCTGCGGTAGCGCCCCCGCCTTTAGACGGAGCTGGGAAAAGTTAAGGCAGCTGGAGGCGGGCGTGTGGATTTCCGTAAACGGTATAGGCGAGCCAGGTGGCTTCCCTTGCGTCGCGGGCGACCTCGCGCGCGGCCGAGGAGGCGTGGGCGAGCGTGTCGCCCGCTTTCAACCGTGTATAGAGTTCTTCGGTGAACGTACGCGCGGGCCGGTCCCCGACGGCCCACGACGCCGCCACAAACATACCGGCCCCCTTGCGCAAAAAGGCCCGGGAGAAGCCGCCGATACTGGTCAGGTTATAGCCTGCGCGGCCAACCTGGCAGGCGTTGAGGACGACAATCGGTTTCGTCCCATCGTCTGCCACGAGCGAAGCGCCATTCTCGATCGTGGACGCTCTCAGTCGTTCGGGTACGTACTGCTTCCCGTCGCGGGACACTTTGCCCTCCAGCATCAGTTCGGCCCGGCCGATTTCCTTTTGATCCGCCACGCCATGACAGGCGAAATGAAGCAGATCAAATTGACCGGCTGTTTCAAAGAGGGCGCGAACCGCTGGTGGATGAGGATCAATCGCTGAGGCTTCGAACGTTTGGGCCAAGAAAACCGCCTCCTCTTGCGCCTGGGGGAGCACCCATTCGGAGTGAAGATAATTGGGAATGACGTAGAAACAACGCTGCTCGCGTGCGCGCAGGGTTTCGGTGGGCCAGCCGACGTTATGCAGCCAGCGCACCACGCCCAGTTGGGCGAAGAAAAGCGTGTCGGAGGGCAAGCCCTTGCCGCGATCCTTGAGATGAACCAGCTCCCACGGAATGAAAGGCTCCTCCGAAAAAACGAGGATCTCGTGGATGTCGCCGCGGTGCTCCCATAGCGCGCTTTGCACTTCCGGTGGCACCAACTCGTCCCATAGCTTGGCGCCCATGTCCCGCAGCTCGCGCTGAAACTCGTCGAAGTCGTCGTCGCTCTCCAGCCAGCGTCGCTCGATATCGTCGTAGAGTCCTCTGACGTAGGCATCGCGGTCCCCCTGAATGGGCCGGGATTCGTAGCTGTGCTTCCAGCCGAACTCAGGAGAATCGATGATGAATTGGTAGAGCTTCTGTCCGCCGCGCTCGATTTCGAAAATCGTCAACTGATGCAAGGGCGTGGTCCCGGTGGGAGGCTCGACGATGACCGCCTTTTCGGGGCGTCTTGCGGGAGGGCGCGTTCGTTGCGTGATGATTCGGCACGTGAGCGGAATACTCACGAAAGGCTGGCCGCACTGGCGGACACGAACCATCACAGCACCCTCGCCAACATCAGTCGGTGTGAGATCGAAGGAGCGCTCGAGCGGCTGACCTGGCTCGGGCGGGGGTTCGTCAAAACGTGCCTTGCCGGCGAGCCGGAAGTTTTTCGTTGGGATCAGTTCGATAGTGAGCAATTCACCCGCCTTGATCGGACCGCTTCCCGTGCCCGATACGGCGCGAAAACTTTGCAGGATTTGTTCTCGTGACAGCTTTACGTCGACCGTGACCTTCTCGTCGAGAACGACCTCGTCGTTCATCTGAGCGAGCACGTGGCACGTGAAGGTGGATGGTGGACTCCCGGTCTCGGCGGGTCCAGGAGCGCTGGCTGGGAGCGATGCAGGAGACATCGAAGGCGGGCGCTCGATCGAAACATCCGGAGCAGCCGCGGGGGCTGGCGGCACCGATCGCTCGCCACGTATCATGCGCGAAGCGAGCGTCATCGCCGAAGACAGTTTATGGAAATTTATTGCCGCTGAGGCCCCCGCGACTGTTTTCAGCTCAGCCGAGCTGAGGCTTTTGAACGACGGCAAGGTTCGTCGTGCGGTGATGCGGTGGGAATCTGTCTGGAACTTGGCCACGTCGCCCGCAAATCCGACCAAGGCTGCGATCGGCGTGGCGATGACTTTTAATTCAGCCACCCCTGTGACTTCGCCGGCATCAAGGGCAATGATCCGCTGACCCACTGCCGACCTTGCACTGAGTTGAAGCGAGGTCGTCAGGAAGGGGGTTTCCAGCTGTGTTGAGGCGTCGAACTCATGGAGATCCAGCGACTGTTTGAGAGGGGCCTGCGGATGCTTGTCGGCCATGGCAATCACCTCTTCTGTCGGGAACGCATAGCGGAGAAGCGAGGATTGGTCGAAGCGCTCCAGTACGACATAGCTCGGGGCGTGGATCTTCAGCTGGTCCACCACGTCGGCTCCCAATTCTTCTGCCGCCAGCACCGATATATTGGTGTCCACCCTTGCCGGTACCGAGCGGTAGGTCGTTCCCGGCTCAATCAGCCCGCGTATACGGGTTGGAGAAGCCGCTTGAGAACTTTCCAATTCCAGCCAGCGAGCCAGCGCGCTGGTTACCTGTGGCTGGAGAAAGTAATTGGTGTGGTAGACGAGTCCGTTGCTACCGAATGCCAGGGTGTCTTTGACAAACTTACCGGTGGAGTCGATCGACGTCATCGAGTCGACATGAACGACCAGGTCATTTGCGCGCTGCATCAGGCGGTCCATGAAACCGTCCGCGAGGAGAAGGAGGAATTGACGCGCCAGCTTGTTGTCCTGGTCGAGAGCGAGAGCGGCGTTGAATTCGGAGGTGATGGCGTAATAGAGGCTGTTTTCCGCTGTTGGCTGGCCGGGTTGGGTTTGGTTCAGCTCCTGGATGAATTTCCCGGCCGGTTCCATTGCCGCGAGGCCCGGGAGTGCTCCGGCGGTGATGGTTTCAGTCGCGAGTACCTTCACAAAGGCGCCAAGGCTGCTGATGCACTCCGCGATCAAGGTGGCCGCCGGTGTCGCTGCAGGGAATGTCGCGATGGCACGGCAGGCGCCTGCGGCAAGGTTTGTGTAGAGATCGATCAATGCGCGCCAGTTATCCGGGTTGGCCAGTTCAGTGCCGGCATTCACCGCGCCGGCAAATATCACCCGCTCGAATTTCCAGGGAAAGCGCTCACCGGGTTTGAGATGCTCCAGGAGGCTGCGAGTGACGATCCCGCCGCGACTGTGACAGATGATATCAAACCTTACCGGCTCGGCGCGTGTGCCGAGATGCGCGAAAAGCAAACGCTCCAGGTCGCGGGCATTTGTCAGCGGGTCGACGGTCAGGGTGGCGTGTTCGAAGCCGATCACTGCGTCGTAATTGGCTCGAGCGCTTTGGAGAAACGCCCGGCCCCAAGGTGTGGCGCCAAGCGCGCCATATCCGCCCTTGGTGCTGCTGAAGGTCCCGTGGACAAACAGCAAAACCCGCGCAGGGCGGTCCGCCGGCAATCCGATCATTTCGGCCGCGGGGAGAAGTCTCCAGCCGAGCGGGTCGTCCCCGGACATCCGCATGATTCCTGTGCGAATATCCTTTTCCAGGTAGTCCCCGATTCGCTCCACGACAAAGTGTGCGACGAACTTGAATACGAGAATTTTCGCGCGAGAAACGATGAAGTCGCTGATGAGCCCGCGTTGATGTTGCGCTCTTCCGGGGTTTTTTGCGCCGAGTCTGATCTGCAGGACGGCCTGGCGCGGACCGGACGGACCGCGATTTCTTGCGGCTGGGGCGGCGCCTGCCCCGGGGGAGTCCGATTCGAAATTCCACGCGTAACATCCGTCCTGTTCCGCGAGAACCGCCACGGATTCATTTGCAGCAAGGTCGATGGCGGTTTTAACCGCGTAACCGTCTTGCGGAGGTATGGCGCGGGCTTGTCCGGGGGACAGTGGACGGGGTTCGACCAGGATTGTGTCGACCAGGATCAGTTCCTGACCGCGCAGCGTACGGGCGATGGCATCGGTTTCGGAATTCTCGGACGAGCCTGCGGACGGCATCGGAATGGGGCCGCGTGCTGGGCGGAAGCCGCGGCGGTCCGGCCCGGCGGCTGTGGGAACGATTTCCAACTCATCAGCCAATTCAACGCGCACACCCGTGGAACGAAGGATCGTTTTCATGCCATGAATCTCCTCCCGCTGTGATGCCGTATGTCTCGATGACGTGGCCAGACAATAGCGACCTGACTAAAAGACAGACGACTTGCGTGAAGCGTGCCGGCTTCAAGGGGCGCTCTCTATGTGAAGTTTCTGAAATGGAATTTGCCGAGCCAGTGGGTATAATAAAAGAAGTGCCGCTGTTTTCCGGTTCTTCTGGATCTACGAAAGCTTATGCCACGTTCACAGTGGATGCACTTCTGATAGTCATGGTCATCAACCGCCGGGAACCCATGTACCCGTGTTTGGGTGAACTACCACTGTCGGAACTATTCAACGATCAGTCGGGCCGGCTGGCTTCTATATTCCGGCGGGTATGTGACGCGTGTGCGTCGTCACGTCACGAATCTGCAGAGTCCAAGGACGTGACTACGACTAGGCCGGCTAGAACAAAGATTACGAAAAGCATGGATCGATTGGTTTGACGATCAGTGAGCTCCAGCGGCGGCGCCGGCCTTCACGGGACGGGAGAGGAAGGCGATGATGATTGTGCCCAGCAGCACGGCACCGAGGAGATAGAAACAGTCGTTGAAGGCCTGAAGATTGGCCTCGCGACGGACGAGGGCGTCGAGCGCGGCGACGGCCTGCTTTCCGGCGGTGTAGGCATCGCTGCCGCTGGCGGTAAATTTTGCGGTGAGTGCCGCGAGGCGCTCCTGTGTGAGCGGATTGTACGCGCTGATCGATTCGCCGAGACGGTTGGAGTGGAAGTGCTCGCGCACGGTGAGAAAGGCAGAAAACAGCGCGATGCCGATGGAGCCTCCGAGATTGCGCATCATGTTGAAGAGGCCCGATGCGGCGGAGATGCTGCTGGCGGGCAGGCTGCCGGTGGCGAGGGCTGAGACCGGCACAAGGATGAATGGCTGACCAAGCGCGCGAATGAGCAGCGACCAGCGTAGCTGATCGCGCGCGAAATCGACCGACATTCCGGTGTTGAAGAAGCAGCTGAGGCCGAAGAGCAGCAGGCCCCACGCGATCAACCAGCGGGCATCGATGCGCTTCATAAGAAAGGGCAGCAGCGGCATGATGAAGAGCTGCGGAATGCCGCCCCAGATGAGCGTGGCCCCGATGTCGGAGGCGCCGTAGCCTTGGATGGTGCCGAGATAGAGTGGCAGGAGGAAGATCGAGCCGTACATCGCGCCTCCGAGGACGACGTTGACGATCGAGCCGAGGAAGAAATTGCGGTTGGTGAAGAGCCGCAGGTCGGTCACGGGTTTTTTGGCGATGAACTGCCAGACCACAAATGCCGGGAGCGTGATGGCCGCGATGATGGCCAGTTGGGTAATGTGCTCTGACCCGAACCAGTCGTGCCGCGTGCCTTCTTCGAGGAAAGTGGTGAGCGTGCCGAGGCCCAGCGACATGAGCAGAATGCCCGGGATATCTACTTCGCGCAGTTTATCCCAACGTGCCGGCGATTGGGGAAACCCGTACCACACGGCGCCGAGCAGGAAGGGCCCGAGCAGGATGTTCAGATAAAAATTCCACTCCCAGCCCCAGTTGTCGGTGAGCCAGCCGCCGATGCTGGGCCCGATCGATGGCGCGAACATCGCGGTGAGGCCGAACATCGCGAAACCCATCGGCTGCTTTTCTTTTGGCAGCATTTGAAAGACCGCTGAGAAGCCGAGCGGGATGAGCGCGCCGCCGAAGAAACCCTGGCCGGCGCGAAACACGATCATGCTGCCGAGGCTCCACGCATGGCCGCAGAGCACGGAGAACACGAGGAAGAGCGACGACGTGATCAACAAGTAGCGACGCAGCCCGAGCACGGAAGTGATCCATGCGGTGAGTGGGATGACGATGATCTCGGGGACGAGATAGGCGATCGAGATCCAGGAGCTTTCATCGAGGCTGGCGCCGATCGCGCCGGAGATGTCACGGAGCGACGAATTGGTGATCTGGATATCGAGCACCGCCATGAAGGCGCCGAGCATGCCGCCGATGGTGCCGATCCAGGCGCGGGGCGAACCCGGAATGACGGTCGAGGTGGGGGAGAGCGCGTTCATGGGAAACCATGGAGGAGTGTTATTCGCGGATGCTGACTTTGACGAAGGCCGACAGGCCGGGGGCGAGGCGAGCGGCGGTGTCGCCGATCGAATCGGGAGAGAGCAGGATCTTTACCGGAACGCGCTGGACGACTTTAGTGAAGTTACCCGTGGCGTTGTCCGGAGGCAGCAGGGAGAACTTGGCGCCGGTGCCCGGCGAAAAACTGTCGACCGTGCCGTGGAAGGCATGGCCTTCGATAGCGTCGACCTTGATATCGACCTTCGCGCCGGCGCGGAGGTGGGCGAGCTGGCTTTCCTTGAAGTTGGCGACGACCCAGACCTGGTCGCTGACGATGGCCATCATCGGCTGGCCGGGCTGCAGGCGCTGGCCGACTTCGACCGTCTTCTTGGCGATGCGCCCGTCGCTTGGAGCGCGGATGATCGTGTAGTCAGCCTGAAGTTTTGCGGCGGCCAGATTAGCCTCGGCCTTTTCGATCTGGGCGAGAGCGACCGTGTGCTGGGACTTCACTGCGGCGAGGGCGGCCTCGGCGGCGGTGCGGCCGGCGAGCAGCGATTGCTCGGTGGCGCGGGCGGCATCGAAGTTGGCGCGGGCGGCATCAAAATCTTGCTGCGATATCACCTTGTTGCCGACGAGGGTTTCCATGCGCTGGAACTCAAGGGAGGCGCGCGTGAGACGGGCTTGATTTTCGGCGATGCGGGCGACGGCGGCATCAATATCGGCCTGGGCGCGGAGGATCTGGGCGTTGACCTGGTCTGCATTGGCCCTGGCCTGAGCGAGGTCGGCGGCGGCGCCTTGTACGACGAGTGCGAGATCGGCCGGGTCGAGTTCGACCAGCGGCTGGCCGGCGGTGACGTGGGCGTTGTCGTCAACCAGGACGCGGAGGACGGTGCCGTTCACGCGCGGGCTGACCGGGTGGACATTGCCTTCGAGGAAGGAGTTGTCGGTCGTTTCGAAGCCGGCGCTGTGGTAGAAATAAACTCCGGCGCTGACGGCGGCGATGGTAAGGGCGGCGGTGCCGAGGAGGATCTTCGTCCATGGCAGGCTGCGGCGTTGCTTGGCGGGAGTGGAGGTGACGATGACGTCGGGGGCGAAATCGGCGGTGGCGGTGGAGGCGAGCGTTGTCATGGCGGTGGAGCGATTGAGTGGCTGATCTGCCACGAGAATATCAGCGGTCCGCCAAAGCCGGAATGACATTGTTCTTCCGAGACTAATCGCTTTTTCCTATCAGCGTTCTCCCATGGAACTGAGGCATCTCCGCTACTTCGCAGCCGTCGCCGAGGAACTGAATTTCCGCAAGGCGTCGGAACGCCTGCGCGTGGCGCAGCCGGCGCTCAGCAGCCAGATCAAGGATCTCGAGTACGAACTCGGTGTGCGCCTGCTTGATCGCAACACCGGCGGCGTGCGGCTCACGGATGCGGGGACGGCGTTTCTCGTCGAGGTGCGGCAACTCCTCGCTCGCGCGGAACAGGCGATGGTCGTGGCGCGCGAAGCGGCGAAGGGTCGTCGCGGCCGGCTGACCATTGGTTACTTTGCGGCGATTTTCATGGGGCTGATGCCGGGTAGTCTGAAAGCGTTTCGAGAAAAGTATCCCGACGTCGACGTGGAGCTCGTGGAGATGCCGATCTCGGAACAACTGGTGGCGCTCGAAGCCGGCACGATCCACATCGGGTTCATGGTGGCGGGTGGACTGCCGGTGCCGCCGAGCCTCAGTGCAGCGGAAGTTGCGCGTTCACCGATTCGCGTGGTGATGGCGCGCGGGCACCGGCTGGCGCGGGCGAAGCAGATCAGTATGGATCAACTGCTGAACGAACATTTGCTGTGCTTTTCCGCCAAACGAGGGGCTGCGTCCGTGCACCGCGAAATCATGTCGCGCACGCTGGAATCGTACGGCGTGAAGGTGAAGGCGATCCAGCAGATCGATGGCGCGGACGCCTTCAGCGCGACGCTGGCCAGCGGGCTGGGGATTTCGCTCGTCGCGGAGTCCGGTACGCTGACCCAGAATCACGACATCGTCACCCGACCGCTCAAGGATACCGGGCCTGATTTTTCACTGGGTCTCCTCGCGCTGTGGCGCAAGGACCAGGAATCGCAACTCGTGGCCAATTTTGTCGCGGTGATGAAGCGGGTAGCGCCGGTGGGCGGGACTGGAAAATCCGCGAAGCGCTGACGGAAAAGTGCGAGGCAGCGCGTCAGCGTAGGATGTTCGCGCTGCCCGATCCGCTTACGAGGCTCATGCGGGCCTCGGCGCCACTGCCGGCGGCGTTGATGACGGTGGCCTCGATCTTGCCGGTTACGTAGACATCCTGCACGCCGTTGCGGCCGATCTCGACGCCGACACCGGCTTCGGCGCCGACGCTCACCGGGCCGGCCTTCACGTCTTTGCCGGCGGAGATCTCGACGTTGCAGCTCACGAAGCTGTCGTAGAAATCCGTACCCTGCGCCATGTCCTGATTCAGGCCCAGCTGCACCGGACCGGCGCCGAGTGTGGAAACCATACGGTCGCAATCGGTGATGATGGAACCGATGCCGAGATTGAGCTCCGAGTGGTACTGGCAGTGGACGTCGTTGAAGTTGGCGAGCTTTCCACCGCGCGGCGCCTGCTTCTCCTTGAGGCACGATTCAGCGACCTCGATGCCGAGGTAGCCATCGGTGCGGATGCCCGACGGCATGAAGGCGGCGAGCCATTCCATCTGCGCCTTGATGACGGTCGCCTCGAATTCCTGCGGCGACTCGAGAAATTGTTTCCAATAAATCTCCTCGCTGAGTTTCAACCGCAGCTGGTGCAGGTATTCGTTGTAGAGCGCCTCGCGTCCGTCGCTCCATTTGCCGAGGTACTTGTCCGCGAGTGAGACGAACTTGTCGCAGAAGCTCGCGTTGGCGAGACCTTCGCCGGTCTGGTTGGCGTCCTTGCGATCGAGTTTGTTGTATTCGGCGCGGTACTCTTTTTCGACCAGTTGCTGGTTCTTCGCGACGAAGGCTTCCAGCGCATCTTTGGCGCGCTGCAGGCGGAGTTTGGCGCCGCCGTCTTTGTTGAGCAGGTCGAGCATGAGTTTCGCCTTCTGGGCGAAGGGGCGGACGGGTTCGGGACCGGATGATTGAACCTGGACGGTGCCGACACCGATCGACTGAGTCTGGCCGCCGGATTTTGCCGGGGAGCCGGACGT
The DNA here is from genome assembly GCA_049840895.1 of Nibricoccus sp. Lineage (GTDB taxonomy): Bacteria > Verrucomicrobiota > Verrucomicrobiia > Opitutales > Opitutaceae > Nibricoccus. The sequence goes on from JASGJB010000075.1 coordinate 96,050, forward strand.
CGTGTTTCCGCTGAGGAATTGCGCGTAGGCGGCTTGAGCCTGGGCTTGCGCGAGGGCAGGCGACTGCACTTGGAGCAACTTTTTTTGCAGCGATTCCAGCCGTGACTGCACCTCCTTGTAGAACGCGGCCCACTCGCGGCGCGTGCGGTTTTCTTCGATGGCGTTGGTGGGGAACGGCGGATGGATGAAACTGTGCAGGCCGAGCGGATCCGGGTCGGCCGGCCGGCTGTTCTTCATGTCTTCGAGCGTGAGTTTGTAGCCCAGCTTTCGCAGGCGGTTCAGTTTGTCGCGCGACACGCTCTGCTGCACGGCCTGCTTCGCGAGTGCGACGGCCTTGGCATTGTCGCTTTTGCCCTGAGCGATCTCGGATTGCGTGGCGGCGGCCTGTGCATGGGCGGGGGCGACGGCGAGCGCGCGGCCGAGGGCTTTCTCCGCCTTTTCCTCGTCATCAGCCTGGTAGTAGGCTTGGCCGAGATTGTTGAGCACGGTCGCGTTTTCAGGGAATTTTTTCGCAAGGCCCTCGAGTACCGGAATCGCCTGTTTCGCCTCGCCACTCATGGTGAGCATGGCGGCGTAGTTGCACTGGTTGTCGGTGTTGGTGGGATCGGCGGCGACGGCCTTGCCCATGAGGTGCAGCGCAACCTGGAGACGACCGATCATCCAGAGGCTCACGGCGACGTTTCCGATGGCGGCGGGCGAGGATTTGGGCGAGAGGTCGCGGTAAATCTTTTCGGCGAAGTCGCGTGATTCGGGACTCAGTTGCGCGCTGAAGGAAGTGGTGGCCTTAGGTTCAAAAAGCGTTTGGGCGAAGACGAAAGGCGGAACGAGGTGGACGGCAGCAGCGAGGAGACAAACCGGGATGCGGGAGCGGAAGAGCACGGTGAAGCGAGTTGGCGAATGAGTTGGCCGCCTCGTTTCCCGGACGCAAAGGCAAAGGGGTAAATGAAACCGCGCTGCGCGTTTTACCGGATCAAGACTGCAGGGAGACGGAGCCGTGCTTTTTCACGGCTTAGGTCGACGCCATCGATCTTTTCCTATGCCGGCTTGAAAAGGCGTTTCAGCGACTCCGTATAGGTCCGTCCGGCGGTGAGCTGCCGGCCGTTCGCGAGTGTGAGCACGTATTCGCCGTGTGGCAGTCGTTGCAGCGAGCGGACGCGCGCGAGGTTCACCGCCTTCGCCCGGTGGATGCGCGTGAAGTGATTGGGATCGAGCTGCTCCAGAAGCGCGGTCAGCGATTGAGAGAGAAAATGCGAGCGGGCCCCGGCGTGTACGTTCACGTAATCGCCGTCGGCCTCCATCCAGTCGATCTCGGCCGCGGGCAGCAGCTCGGCGCGATTTCCGAGACGCACCAGCAGACGGTCGAGTCGTGGCGGCGGCTTCGGTGGTTGCGCGGCGAGCAATGCCTTGAGCGCGGGGAGTTGCCGGGCGGCCTCGCGTTCGCGGAGTCGCTCGCGGACCCTGGCCAGTGCGGATTGGAACCGCGCGGCGGTCACGGGCTTCAGGAGATAGTCGATCGCGGCCGCGTCGAAGGCATCGGTCGCATAGGTGTCGAACGCCGTGACGAAAACGATCATCGGCCACGGTTCGCACTTCAGAGCCCGCAGGATGCCAAAGCCGTCGAGCCCGGGCATCTGCACATCGAGAAACACGAGGTCGGGTCGTTCGTTTTCGATGGCGGCCACCGCTTCGTCGCCCGCAGCACACTCGGCAATCACGGTGATATCGGGTTCGTTTGCGAGGAGATGACGAAGTCCCCGCCGGGCCGGAGCTTCGTCGTCGACAATGACCGCGCGCAGCGGCGACTGATGATCAGACGGAGGACGTGCCGCTGTGCCGGACATAGGGAAATGTGAGACGCACCAGCGCACCACCGCCGGGCGCGGAAGAAAACTCCACGCGTTGTGCACCGCCGTGACGTTTTTCCAGACGCTGGCGGGTGTTGGTGATGCCGATACCGGAAGAAGGTGGTGTCGCGCCCGATGGCTGCGGCCAGCCCGGTCCGTCGTCGGTCACGGAAAGAGCAATGCTGTCGCCAGTCTTTTCGGCGGAGATGGTCACGGTGCCTCCCTGCCGGCGGACGACGATTCCGTGTTTGATGGCGTTTTCCACCAACGGCTGCAGGAGCATGCGGGGAACGGCGGCGTCGAGTGTTTCGGGGGCGATGTACTTCTTCACCACGAGACGATCGTCGAAGCGTGCGCTTTCAATGGAGAGGTAGTGATCGAGCAGGGTGAGTTCGTCGGCCAGCGATGTTTCCTCGGTGGCCGCGCCGGCGAGCACCGCGCGAAGGAACAGACTGATGCGCTCGAGCAGCCGGTCGGCGGCGGCGTGGTCCTCGCGCATGAGAACGCCGAGAGTGTTGAGTGCGTTGAACAGGAAGTGTGGATTGAGCTGCAGACGCAGCAGGGCGAGCTCCGCGGACTTCAATTGTGCATCGAGTCGAAGCGCGGCGAGTTCACGTTCGCGCGCTTGCTGGCGAAAGGCGTGGGCGTGCGCCGCCAGAAGCACGATCCAGTAGGTGACCAGTCCGTCGGTGAAATCGGCGAACAGCATCTTTTTCACGTGCGCCAACAACGACGCGTGCGGCCAGAACACGCAGATGGTGATCGAATGCAGGGCCACACCGGCAACCGCCACACCGACGCTCGCGGCCACGTGGAGCATCATCCGCTGCGCGAGTCGTTCCCGTCGGATCAAGAAATGCGTCGCGAGCCAGAATATGGGAGGCGACAGCACCGCCCAGACTGCGTAGCGGGGCAGCCATTGCCTGAACAGCCGCCACCAACCCCAGGCGTCGGTCGATTCAGTGAGCCCGCGTTGCAACGCACTGAAATGCCCCTGCGTGACCGCCAGTACTGCAAGTGTCGTCCACAGCGCCGCGCTGATCAGCCACCAGCGCGCGAAAGTCGCGGCCGCGCCGGGTGGACGCAGGGGTGTTGTTTCGATGGGAGTGACGGCTGACACGCCGGTCACGTTAGCGGCGGTCCGGAGGAGGGCCATCTTTCAGTGCCCGGATCATGTCAGAAGTCAGTGTTTGGTGGCGCTGGTTTTGTTCAGGCTGCCGTAGTGCAGCTCCACGCAACGCGCGCTGCCGTCGGCGTTGCGGACTACGACGAACATGCGGTCGTATTGTTCTTCCGTGATCGCCGCGGGTTTCGCGGCACCGAGTTTTTCAATCACTGTAGGGATGGTTCCGCTGTGATTGACCACGAGGGCAACACTGCCGGCCGGAAGCTGGTTCAACTCCGTCACGAGTGCGTCCGGTTTCGCGACGGGAACAACCACCGGCGTGAGACCGAGTTTGGCGGCGAGCGGGCCGGCGGTTTCTTTCGCGCGGATCATCTCGGTGCTGAACACATGCGACGCGCCGGCCTGGCCAAGCATCGTGGCAAGCGTTTCAGCGCGTGCGTGACCCTCCGCACTAAGCGGGAGATCGCCGTTGGGCGCGGATTTTCGGCGTGGCGGACGATGAACAGGACAACCGGATCGGCTGCCGCGCCTAAGAGCGCCGGCAGAGCGGTAAAAAACAGGGAGGCAAAACCCAGGAGAAGAAGTCGAAACGACGAGCGGAAAAAGTTCATGCCGCCCACCGTGTGATACGCCTCCTCATGCGCACGCTTTGGTCGGTGAACGGGAGAACGCGTCCTGTGAACAGGAGAAAAATCGATTCGCTGCCGCTTGTACGAACGAGTGCGCCGGCGTTCGCGACCGCTTGGAGCGGTGCGGTGCATTTTGAATTTTTGAAACAGAGAGCCTGGCGAACCTTGCGATTGAACTGCGACGAGAGCGCTTGTTTGGTCGGGCATTCCCCACGTTCACACCCCCGCGATGAAACGACCACGGATCCGATTTACCCCGGCGCTTTGCTCTGCGCTCTTTGCTCTTATGTCCTGCACCACGATTTTGTCACACGCGGATTCAGTAAATCCGCCGCGCTGGCAGCGCGGCATCGAAGGCCAGCGCAAGGCCGATCTCGGCAATGGCACATATCTCAATCCGATCCTCGCGGGCGACCGGCCCGACCCGACGATTCTGAAAGATGGCGACGATTACTACATGACGTTTTCGTCGTTCAATTCCTACCCGGGAATCGTGATCTGGCACTCGAAGGATCTCGTCAACTGGCGGCCCGTCGGTCCGGCGCTGCACAAAAATATCGGGACGGTCTGGGCCCTCGATCTCTGCAAATTTCGAGGACGTTACTATATCTATATCCCGGCTATTCCTCCCGGGAAACCATGGTCGACTTTTGTGATCTGGGCCGACCGGATCGAAGGTCCGTGGAGTGAACCGGTCGACCTCGGGATTGAAGGCTGCATCGATCCCGGACACGCAGTAGGCGAAGACGGCCGGCGGTATCTTTTCGTGAATGGCATCCGCAAAATCCGGCTGACCGACGACGGCCTGGCCACCGATGGAAAACTCGAGCAGGCCTATGCTCCCTGGCGTTATCCGGAGGAGTGGGTAACGGAGAATTTCGCACCTGAGGGGCCGAAACTTTTTCGCCGCGGCGAATGGTTCTACCTCGTCACGGCGGTGGGCGGTACGGCGGGGCCGGTCACCGGGCATATGGTCATCGCTGCGCGGTCGCGATCGATCAATGGCCCGTGGGAACACTGTCCAAACAATCCGCTCGTGCGTACGCAGTCAGACAGGGAACCGTGGTGGTCGCGCGGACATGCGACGGTGCTCGAAGGCCCGGGCGGCGATTGGTGGATGGTCTATCACGGTTATGAAAACGGGTTCCGCACGCTCGGGCGACAGACGCTGCTGGAGCCGATTGAGTGGACGGAGGACGGCTGGTTTCGCGCGAAGGGCGGCGATCTAGGGAAGCCGATTGCGATGCCGAATGGCGGAGTGGCTGTGCCGCACGGGCTCGCGCTATCCGATGATTTCTCAACCAACAAATTCGGGACGCAGTGGGCGTTTCATGATCCCAGTGCGGACGAGATGAAGCGCGTCCGCTACGGCAAGGACTCGATGGAACTGATGGGCGAGGGGGACTCTCCGGCGAACAGTTCACCGCTGACGTGCATCGTTCCGGATCGCGCTTATAAGGTGGAGGTCGCGCTGGAGATGATCGGCGAGGCTGAAGGCGCGCTTCTGCTCTACTACAATCCGAAGGCTTTCGTCGGCGTGGGCTTCACCGGCGAGAAGGCGAAGACCTATCAGTACGCGACGACAGAAGACTGGGCGAGTGTGCCGCTGAAGGGACGCAAAGTCCGCGCGCGCATTACGAACGACCGGAATGTCATCACCTATCAGTACTCACTCGACGACGGAGCCACTTGGAAGGTGCATCCCACGCGCATGGAAGTTGCCGGGCTGAATCACAATGTATTCGGCGGTTTCCTCAGTCTGCGCGTGGGGATTTGTTCGCTGGGCAGTGGCAGCATCCGCTTGAGCCAGTTTTCTTATCGAGCAATCGAAGAGAGTCCGTAGGCGGAATCTGTCGGGCTCACTCTGCGGTATGAAAATAGACGCAGTAGTTTTCGTCGGCGATTTCGTAGAGAGGTTTTAAAGTGAAACTGCCCTGGCGGGTTTGAAGGGAGAAGTGGCTAGACTGCCAGTCGCGACCGTCGACGTATTGGTGTTCGTAGCGCGGCGTGAGTGCGGTGCTCGCGGCGTTTGTGGCGAGCGCGGGTTCGACAGTGCCGAGCGCGGCGAGGACGACGGGGCCGTCGAGGAGTGCGAAGCGTTGCGGGTCGCCGGGCAGCGGTTCTCGGGTGGTGCGCTTCGGGAAAGATACGGAGACGGTGGTTTCGTTGCTCCAGGTGCGGTCGATTTCGAGGAAGCCGTTTTTCGTGCGGCGGACTTCGATGGGAGCGCCGTCGATGAGGACGGTGCCTGTTTCAGTCGCCCATGCGGGTTGACGGATGCGCAGCGTCCATCGGCCGGGTTTGTCTGTAGAGAGGGTGAGTGCGATGGTGACGTGAGTCGTGTCGCCGGACGTGGAGAAGTTGGCGGTGGCAGCGCGGTCGTCGTTTCGCTGTGTGATGCGGACTTGGTTTCCTTCCGGGCCGAAGGCGAAACGCGAGGGGATGAACTGCGTGATGGCGACGCCGTCGGGCGAGCGCTGGTAGATCAGCTCTTCGTACATGGCCTGCGCCTGGACGAGCGTGCCGTGGCAACACCAGAAATCGTGCGTCTCGGAGCCCCAGATTTTTTTCGCGCCGGGCTGCAGTGGCAGGAAGTACGCGATCATGCCGGTGTGCGGGTTTTGCTGGGCGAGGACGCCGTTGTAGAGCGCGCGTTCGATGTAGTCGGCGTAGCGGGCGTCGCCGGTCCAGCTGAGGAGAAACTGCGCGACACGGATCATGTTGTAGACGGTGCAGTGTTCTTGCGTGCGGCTGCCGAGGAAGCGGCCGAACTGTTGCGACGGGATCCAGAATTCGCCGGCGTTGTTGCCGGTCGTGGCGAACATGCCGCGGTTTTCCACGGCTTGATTCCAGAATTTTTCCACGATCTCACGGTAGCGTGTGTCGCCGGTCACTTCGTACAGACGCGCGGCGCCCTGAATCCACGGAACGCTCGCATTGGCGTGGTCGTTGGAGAGTGGGTCGTTTCCGGCGAGCAGTTCGCGGAAGAGGTCGGGCATCGCGTAGCGCGCGGCGAGGTGCAGGTAGCGCTCGTCCTTCGTGACGGCGTAAAGGTCGGCCCAGAGTTCGAGCATGCCGGCGCATTCGCCGCCGTAGACTGCAGCGCCGTGGCCGTCGCGGATGTTGGTTTCGGTCCAGGTGTAGAACCAATCGGCGGAGTGCTTGAGAACAGCGAGCGCCTCGGGATCGCGGGTGAAACGGTACGCGTCGTAAAGGCCCATCATCGTCTTGTGCATCGTGTACTGCGGCGACCAGATCGGTTTCTTGTCGGCGAGGATGCTGAAATATTTTTCGGGAATCGGGCCGACCCACTGGCCGTGGTTGAGGTCCTGGCAGCGTTTCAATTCCTGCACGGCGGCTTGCGAGCGTGCGACGAGCATCGGGTCGTGATCGAGCGCGGCGAAATGTGCCATCGCCGAGAGCCAGTGTCCGGCGAAATGTCCGCGCAACTGGCAGTGTGGCGACTCCCAGCCCTGGTGCATTTGCTCGTACGGGCGGTCGATGCGCACGCCCGCTTCGAGGAGGTGATTCTGAAGAACGTTCTCGGTTTTCAGGCGGAGCACGTACGCCTTCGTGAGTTCGCGACGTTCGCGGAAGAGGCCGGGGAGCAGAGAAACTTCGCCGGTTTGTGGCGGTGTGAAGACGGCGGCCGGCAGCTGCGGATTCAGGTTGAGCGTTTGTTCGCCGGGGTATTCGCGCGCGCCGTGGCTTTGGATGGCCTGGGCCGGCATGACGGCGGCGGAGAGAATGAGCGAGGGCATGAGTCGGAGAAGGAAACGGAGCGTTGTTCGCGGGAGTGGCATTGGGGAAAGCCCGTTGGCGGTTGCTTCCGCTGCGGGGCGCTCATTTAAGCAGACAGTTTTCCTCATGCCAATGCGTCAGGCCCCCGAGTTTTTTCGCGAAACCCACATCGTCGGTCGGCGTTGCCGCGAGAGCATGCTCGATAGCGAGCACTTCCCGGTTCTGCGGAATGCGCCGTTCATCTGGGTGGGGCATAGCGTGCTGCGTCCGCCGTATCGCATGGTGCGGCTGCGCTCGGTGCACAGTCATATCGTCGCGTGCGTGGAGGGGCGCGGCCGCACGCTGATCGGCGGAAAATCAGCGGAGTGGAAACCTGGGCAAGTCTTGCTCGCGCCGGTTGGTCTGCATCACGCATTCGAGGTGGATGGCCCGGGACCATGGACAATCGCGTGGGTTTTCTTTCACGACAGCGAAGCCGTGCCGGTGCTGCAGAACCGGCAGCCCGAATTGATCAACGCAGACGCAGGCGAGTTCGTATCCATTCTCCGGATGCTCACGCGAGAAGCGGCAGGTGCGGCGCAGCCTTCGGTGCTCGAGGCGCTTGTCACGCTGCTCGATGCGAGTTCACGACGACTGGCCGGCGTGGAGTCAGTTGATCTGCGGTTGTCGCGTGCGTGGGGACAGGTGGAAGGCGATCTCGGGCAGGCCTGGTCGGTCGCGCAGATCGCGAAGCTGGCGGCGATGAGCGAGGAACACCTGCGGCGGCTGTGCCAGCAAAACTACCAGCGCAGTCCGATGGAGCATCTGACGCATCTGCGGCTGCGGCGCGCGAGCACGATGCTGCGGTCATCGCCGGTGCAGATCGAGGAGATCGCCGAGCGCACGGGGTACGGATCGGTGTATTCATTCTCGACGGCGTTTCGTCGATGGAGCGGGGTGCCGCCGGCGCGGTTTCGGCGGGGCGATGCGGGTGAGTAACGGGTCCGTGTTGAGAGCTGGCTTTCTCCGCTGAGCCGAGGTCGAGGCGTCGTTGTTCAAACATTGGCATGAAACGCGGCTTTCTCTGTGGTCAGGATTGTTTAGCGACTTGAGAAAGCGCGATCTGCGCGCTGCCCCATTTCTTCGTCCGCTTCCCATGCCCCGAAAGCCACCCTTGCCCAAGCAGGCCTCCTCCACGCCTTGGTCGGCTGCTGCATTGTGGGGAATCATGGTGCTGCTGGCTCTGGTGATCTACTGGCCGGCGCTGCGCGGAGGATTTATCTGGGATGACGATGCGCACGTGCCACGCGAGGAGTTGAGGACGCTCGGCGGGTTGTGGCGCATCTGGTTCGAGCGGGGGGCCGTGCCGCAATATTATCCGCTGCTGCATTCCGCGTTCTGGGTGCAGCAAAAACTCTGGGGCGCGATGCCGGCCGGGTACCACGTTGTGAATGTCCTGCTGCATGCCGGCGCGGCTGTGCTTTTCGCGACATTGCTTCGAAAGCTGGCGGTTCCGGGCGCGCGGATGGCGGCGTTTCTTTTTCTGCTGCATCCGGTGTGCGTGGAGTCGGTGGCATGGATCTCGGAGCTGAAGAACACGCTCTCGCTTGTGCTCTATCTTGCCGTGGCGCATGTCTATCTGCGGTTTCAGGAGAAACGTGCGGTGAAGGAGTACGTGGCGGCGGCCGGTCTTTTCGTGCTCGCGCTGCTTACGAAAACGACCACGGCGTCGCTGCCCGCTGCTCTGCTGGTCGTGTGCTGGTGGAAACAGGGGCGTCTGGAGTGGCGTCGCGATGTTGTGCCGCTGTTACCGTGGTTCGTGGCCGGTGCGGTGAGCGGGCTCTACACGGCGCATCTGGAGCGCACGGTGATTGGCGCGGAAGGAGCGGATTTTGCCCTGGGGTTTGCGGACAGGCTGGTGCTCGCGGGACGGGTGTTCTGGTTTTACTTCGGCAAGCTGCTCTGGCCGGCCGAACTGATTTTCTTTTACCCGCGGTGGACGATCGACGCCGGAGTCTGGTGGCAGTGGCTCTTCTTTGTGGCGGGGCTCGCGTTGCTGGGTGGATTGATCTGGTGGAGTCGTCGCTCGCGGTCGCCTCTTGCCGCAGTGCTCTTGTTTGGCGGATCGCTGTTTCCCGTGCTCGGTTTTTTCAACGTCTATCCCTTCCTGTTTTCGTACGTTGCCGACCACTTCCAGTACCTCGCGAGTCTTGGGGTTTTCGCGCTCATCGGCGCCGGGCTGGGACGCATGCGGAAACCATGGGCCGTAGCCGCGGGTGCCGGTTGTGCACTCGTGCTGGCGATTCTGTCGTTCCGGCAGGCGGGCATGTATCGCGACGAATTCACGCTCTATGAGACAACGCTTCAGCGAAACCCCGACTGCTGGATGGCGCACAATAATCTGGCCATCGCGCTCGTGGAGTCCGGCCGGGCCGAGAGGGCTCTGCTTCACTGCGAAGAGGCGCTGCGTTTGCGGCCGAATTACGCGAAGGGCGAGCACACCTACGGCAAGGCGCTCAATCACCTTGGACGTTTCCCGGAAGCAATTCCTCCGCTCGAACGGGCGGTCGCGCTGAGTCCTGACTTCGCGTCCGCGCACAACGAACTGGGTGCGGCGCTCATGTGCACGGGAAAGACGACGGATGCTCTGGCGCATTTTGAAAAGGCAGTCCGCCTTAGTCCCGAATTGGGAATGGCTCGTCGCAATCTTGCGCTTGGTCTTGCGATGAGTGAACGAGGGGCCGAGGCCATTCCGCAGTTTGAGGAGGCCGTGCGTTTGCTCCCGGGCGAACTCGACGTGCGGCTGGAGCTGTCGCTCGCACTGGCGTCGGAGCGGCGCTATCAGGAGTCCATCGCGCAACTCGAGTCGGTGCTGTGTGTGCGTCCGGATTTTGCGGCGGCGCATCAGCAACTCGCGCTGGTGCTGCGCGAGCTCGGCCGCACTGCCGAGGCAGACCGGCACTATCGCGAAGCGATCCGTCTCGATCCTGCGATCGCTCGTTGAGGGCTTCAACGGGAGAGATCGTGCTGCGTACACGCCTGCCGGTTTATTCGTTTCGACTGCGTTTCGCCGCTGGAGCGGCGCGTCGCCGGCACGGTTCCGGGAGGGCGAGGTGAGCGAGTAATACGAACGAACCGATGATGCGGAGATTGTCTCCGTTTTGGGTGTCAGGCCATCTCGGCCCGAGCGACTTTTCACGGCTCTGTCATCGGACAGGGCCGCGCTGCTCATCACCTCGACCCCACTATGAAAACGAGACGAATATTCCTGGCACACGCCCTGACATCAGTCGCCTTACTGGGCTCAACCCGCCTCTTCGCCGACGAGCCAGCCGGCGCACCATCGGTCAAGGAACCGCCGAAAGACAGAGTCCGTCCCACGCAGGATTTGAAAGTGGTCGCTGAGTTCGTGGCCGCAGCTCATCGCGATCTGGCGAAAGTGGAGGCGATGGTGGCGCAGGACGCCAAGTTGGTTCTGGCGTCGGTGGACACCGGCAATGCAGGGATCGGAGATTGGGAGACTGGTTTGAATGGGGCGGCGCACATGGGCCGGCGAGACATTGCCGAATTTCTTCTCTCAAAAGGCGCACGCATTGATACCTTCTGCTCAGCGATGCTGGGTTATCGGGAAAGCGTTCTAGGGCTTCTCAAAGTTCAGCCTGGAGCCGCGGTCGTGAAAGGTCCTCACGGGCTCACCTTGCTTTACCACGCGGCTATCGGTGGCGACGTTGCGATTGCTGAAGCGATCAAGCCGCTGATTCCTGCGTCAGCGCCGGATTTTAATCAGGCGCTGACGGCGGCGGCGCGCGACGGCCGGCTTGAAATGACCGAGTGGCTTCTGACCAATGGCGTCACAAACGTGAACGCTCCGGACGCGTTTCGAAAGACGCCGCTCAAAATTGCCCTCGATGCAGGTCATGCGAACGTCGCAGAGATCCTCCGGAAGCGTGGAGGAACGGAGAAGCTCTGAGCGTCTGCCCGATCACCGCTTGAATCTTTGGAGTGAAGCTTCGACGGCTTCGGTTCCTTTCGGCGGGCCTTCAGGGAATCTGGCGCCGGCGGCGAGGAGCAATTCGGCAGTGGCAGGGTAGTCGCCGGTTCTGGCGTACCAGCCGTGCTCGGAGCCGTGGATGGCCCAGCCGAGTGGCGTGGCGTTGAAGGAGCGGTCGGTCTGCTCGAGCGGCGGGGAATATCTCAGGATTTCGCGCGTCATCTCTAGGTTTCCATGGAAGGCTGCCCAGTGCAGTGGAGTGCCGTCGTGTTCACCAGTGGCGTTCACGGGAAATCCTGCGGCGAGCATAACGCGGATGACATCGGTGCGGTTGTTGCGCGCGGCGAGCGCGACGTGGCGGCGGTCGTTTTCGGAAAGCGTGGAGATGAGCTGCGGATTTTGCGCGAGCAACTGGCGGACTTCGTTTTCGTCGGTCATCCAGCACGCAGCGAGGAATCGAACGTCGCGGGGGCTTCGCTCCATCAGGAGTTGCACGATGTCGGCGTGGCCGAAATTACGTGCGACTTCGTGCGGCGAGATGAACCAGCCCAAGGTCCATTGGTAGATGGTGCCGCCCGAATGGTGATTGCGCTTGGGGAAATACTCATGGCTCACGCGCATGCGAATGCACTCGGGATCGGCGTCGAGGTGATGGCGCACGAGGGCGGCGTCGCCCAGCGCCGCGGCGAGGAGCAGGTCGGTGCGGCAGCCGCGTTGCACGAGGTAACGCGCCACGTCCTGACGATCGCGCACCCTGTATTGCGCGGGCGTGGACTCGTGATCCACGTCGAGTGCGTTGATGTCCGCGCCGTGTGCGAGCAGCAGTTCGGCGATGGCGATCGTGCTGGCGAAATGAAGCGGTGTCTGGCCGTCACCACCGCGTGCGTGAACGAGCTTAGGATCGGCCGAGAGAAGTGCGCGCAGTTTTTCTACCAGACCGAGACGAGCGGCGGCGTGCACGGTTAATTCGGCGCCACGCGAGAGCACGTAATGAGCGAGTTCGGGCTCGGCGGTGTCGATCAAGCTGAAGCCGCCCGCCCACCAACTGCTCCGGGCATTGAGATTCGCGCCGGCTTCGAGGAGGACATCGAGCACTTCCTGACTGCGCGCCTGCGTGACCATAGGTGAGTTGAACGCCTCGACCGGTTCATCAATGCGCGCTTTCAGCGAAGGATGGCGAGCGAGCAATTGGCGGAGAAGCGTGGCGTCGTCCTCCGCAAAAGCCTGCCGCAGGAGATCCATTGGATCGCCATGAGCCACGAGTTTTTCAGCGACAAGCTCGCGGAGTTTCGGCCAGCTCGCGGCGCCGTATTCACGGGCGATCACGAGTTGAGCGTCGGACAGCGACCACGACTCTTCGCGCGCGTATTTTTCCGCGTGCGAGCCTTGCGGATGGTTTTCCTGGAAGCGTTTCAGTGCTGCGGGTTCGCCGGCTTTCAGCGCCGTGAGGAGTTCCTTGGCCTGCGTCTTGAGCTGTTCGAGACTGGGCCGCGAGGGGAGTGACTTGGACATGATAACCTTTTCTGCCGTGGCCTGTGGTCCGCATGCAGGCGGCATCGAGGTTGATGACTGTGCCTGGGAAAATTTGAGTGAGCTCGGCTCTTTCCGCGGACCCGGATGCGCCTCAAAACGCGCGGGCACTGAGGCAAAGGGCTGTTGGGCTGTCAATGGGTTCGTGGACGACGCAGTTCGTGGGACAGTTCAGGACGAGGCGTCGCTGTTTGCCTTTGAGGGCAGTTCGCTCAATTCACTCGTTGAGTTCTCAACGATGCCCAGAACCTCGCTCAGCACAGTCGCCCGCTCGCTTGGAGTCAGCACAATGACCGTTTCCCGTGCGCTGCGCGGCTTGCCGGGCGTGTCGGACGAGTTGAAGGCGAGGATCGAGGCTGCGGCAGCGCGCTTGCGCTACCGGCCGGATCCGGCGGTGGGACGGCTCATGCACCAGTTGCGGCGGGGCGGGCACGTGGGTCTTCGCGCGAGTATCTGTGCGCTCACCGACATCCCGAAGCAGGATGAGCCCGCGTATATGGAACGCATGTATCGGCACGCGGTGGCACGGGCGCGGGAGCTGGGATTCACGCTTTCGCTTTTGCGAGTCTCGCGGGCCCGCGGTGGCTGGGCGGCTGCGACGCGGGCGCTTCGGGCGCGCGGTGTGGAAGGCGTGCTCCTGCTGCCATTGATCGAGCCGGGGTCGGTGGAGGCCGCCGATTGGTCCGGATTTTCCGTCGTGGCGGCCACGTCGAGTATCACAGCGCCGCATTTTCACGAAGTGGTGCCGAATCACGCGGCCAATGTGCGATTGCTGGTGGAGCAGTTGGAGCGGCAGGGGCGTCGGCGTCTCGGTTTTGTTGGCCTGACGACGCACGCGTCCCGCACGCGCAATGCCTACTCGCGGGAACTCGCGTGGCATCACTCGCAATACGACGTGCGGTGCGCGCCGCTTCTTTATCCGCCTGATTCCGTTCCTGAAATCGCCGGCTGGTTTCGCCGGGAGCGGCCGGATGTGGTGATCGTCGGGCATCCACCGCATTTCCCGCAGTTCCGCACGGAGCTCAAACGCGCGGGGCTTCCGGCGGTGTGGGTGCTGGCCAATTCGCTTCCCTTTGCCTCGGGCGCGCCGGGACTGGATGAGCGTCACGACCTCATCGGAGCCGTCGCCATCGATACGCTGGCGAGCCTCGTGGTGCGTGCGGAGCGGGGAATTCCTGAAATCGCGCCGTCGATTTCGATCGTCGGTGAGTGGGCGGACGCGGCGCAACGTTAGGATAACGTCTCGCGCGACTTGGCGGGTGTCGGAGAGGTGAATTGGCTTTGTTTTCGCGATGTTTCGCGCGGTGGCAGCTCGCGACTTTCTGTCGTCAGGCGTACGCTCGCACGTTGCGCAGCTTTATTACTCCGCATGAAAATCCGCCTATCCCGTTTTTCCGCCGCGCTATTCCTCGCCGGTGCCGCCTGCTCGCTGCTACCCGCGCTCGTACGAGCGCAGCCATCTGCAGCGGCGCAACCGCCCGCCGCCTCGTCGAGTCCGGCGCTGCCATTTACTTATTATCCGGAGGATCAGCGCGGGGAGTTTTCGGCGTCGTTGAATGGCACGTGGAAGTTCGCGCTGAGTCCTGCCGATCCTGAATGCGTGCAGCCGAGTTTCGACGACAGCGCGTGGAAACCGATTCAAGTTGCGGGAAACTGGGAGCTGCAGGGATTCGAGGATCCGCTGTACCGGAATCCCGGTGACAAGGAGGGCGTTTACCGTAGGACCTTCGCGGTTCCGGACGCCTGGGCCGGGCGGCGTTATTTCCTGCGTTTCGAAGGCGTGGCATTTGCCTTCGACTTCTTTATCGATGGGAAGCTCGTGGGGTCTTTCGCCAGTGCGTTTAATCGCAGTGAGTTCGACGTCACGGATTTCGTCGAGCCGGGCCGCCGCTGCGTGCTGGCCGTGCGAGTGAAGCGCCGGGAAAAGGGCTGGGAGTTTGACACGAACGATGACTGGGCGATCTCGGGCATTCATCGCGACGTGGTTCTCTTCTCGCTGCCGGATGTGCACGTGAAGGATTACACGGTCACGACGCGCGTCAGCGGTGATGGGACGCAGGCCTCGGTGCAGGTGAAGGCGTGGCTGGAAGATTTCTCGAAGAAGGCAGGCCAGGCGATGCTCAACGCCAGGGTGATCGATGCGAAAGGCGCGACGGTAGGTTCGCTGACGAAGCCGGTGAGTCTGGCTGACGCCGGAACGGGCGCTGTCGAAGGCAACATGCCGATTGCAGCTCCGCAGCTTTGGACGGCGGAAACACCTGCGCTCTACCGGCTCAACCTTGAACTGCTCGTCGACGGAAAGCCGGTGCATCTGATCACGCAACGAGTGGGATTGCGCGCGACGACGATTGAAGGCGGCGTGTTCAAACTGAACGGGAAGCCGGTGAAGTTTCGCGGCATCACGCATCACGACATGCATCCGGAAACGGCGCGTGCGATGACGCGGGAGCAGTACGCGCAGGATCTGGAGTTGATGAAGGCGGCCAACATCAACGCGGTGCGCATGTCGCACTATCCGCCGCAGAAAGTGTTTTTGGACCTGTGCGACGAGTACGGTATGTACGTCCTCGACGAAGTGCCGTTTGGCTTTGGTGAAAAGAATCTGTCGGATGATTCCTACGAGGGAATTCTCGCCTTGCGGGCGAAAGCGACGGTGGCGCGTGACAAGAATCACGCGTCCGTGCTGGTTTGGACCATCGGCAACGAGAACCCTTACACGCCGCTGGTCGTTCGTACGGCCGGGCTCGTGAAGGCGCTGGATCCCTCGCGTTCGCGCTCCGTGCCGCACCCGACGGGAAAATATTATTTCCAGCCGCCCGAGGAGATCGATCTGGTCTCGCCGCATTATCTGGTGACGCGCCCCAAGGAAGGCCCGGCGCGCCCTAATCGCGTTTACCTCGAAGACATTCTCACGCGCACCGACATCACGGCGCCCGTGTTGATCACAGAGTACGCGCACGCGGCCGGCACATCGATGGAGATGCTCAAGGATTGCTGGGCCGTGATGCAGGGGAGCGACCGTTTCATCGGCGGCTTCGTCTGGGAGTTTCAGGATCAGGGCATTTACCGTTCGGTTCCGGACGGCACGTATCCCGGCCTGCCCAAGGTAGCGGATGGAGCGCCGATCGCCATCGGCACGGTCAAGGTGAACACGTGGGTCGCGCCTGATCGCGTGATCGATACGAGCGGTCAGGAAGGCGCAGACGGCGTCGTGGATTCGGATCGCATCCCGCAGAGCGACTACTGGGCGATTCAAAAAATTTATTCCACGGTCGTGGTCCCGGTCGAATCGCTGCCGGTAAAAGCGGGAAAGCAGACGCTGAGAATCCCGGTTCAAAACCGTTATGATTTCACCGATCTTTCGAGCGTTTCCGGTTCGTGGGAATTGCGCGTCGATGGAAACCGGACGCAGGGAGGGAAACTTACGTTGCGCGCCGCACCACGCTCCGAAACCACGGCGGAAATCGTCGTTGAGATTCCTGCGACGCCTGAGACGCACGACCAATTTCTCCGGCTCAGTTTCGCCGATGCGAGCAAGAGAGAGATTGCGCAACACACGATCCGGCTCACGTCTGGCAACGCGCCTGCCAGTCTCTACAAGGCACGCGTGGAGAAGCCGCCGGGCGGCGGAATCAAGGTGACCGAGCAAGGCGCTGTCGTCACGTACTCGGCCGGCGGGAGTCGCCTGCAGGTGAATAAGGAAACGGGTGATGTGCGTTTTGGCGTCGATGGTGGGACGACCTCCGTGTTGGAGGGCGTTGCGTTGCGCGTCGGACGCGCGCCGCAGATGTCCGAGATTCGCGCCTACCGTGAAGCCGGTTCGGCTTACTGGACTCCGTACCTGCTCACTGCGTTTTCGGTGAAGTCGGTTAGAACCGCCGCTCCGGCCGGCGGGCGGGTGAAGGCGGATATCAGCCTTCAGTTCAACCGCGTGTCGTCGGATGCGGCGCGTGGCAATGTCAGCGACCAGGGATTCATTGCGGATATCCACCTGACTTTCTCCGAGCAAGGCTGGCTCGATGTGGACTATGAGCTGGTGCCGGTGAATCCTGGCGACCACTTGTTGGAACTCGGCCTGGCTTTCAAATTACCCAAAGCAAACACGCGGCTGACGTGGCTGGGGAAGGGACCGTATCCGGTTTATCCACTGCAGGCCGAGGGCATGGAGCGCGGCGTGTACAGTGTGGCTCCCGGAGAAGATTTCGACACGGCCAACCGCGCCTACGCTGGCAATCGCACCGAGGTCGATCTCGCGTCGGCATCTGATGACAGCGGCAACGGACTCGGTGTGATTTGTCCGTCGGGCACCATCTCACTGGAGCCGGAGGGCGACGCGGCGTTTTTCAGCCATCTGCTCCGGGTTGCTGGACACGGGGAGAAACGCGCGCTTTCGGTGGCCCACATCAAAGGCTCCGAGCTGAAAACCGTCAGCGGAAGCGTGCGACTTGTCCCGTTGAAAGCCGGTCAGTGGCCTGAGCCTTTCAAATCCGTGCTCGGCAATCCCGAGGTGTCGCTACGCATCGTGAAATCACCGCCGCGAGAGTAACGAAAACCTGGTGGTGCGAAAAATTCTGAGCACTTTTCGAAACGGGTGAATCGGTCTTTCGCTCAGATTGCCTCTCCGACGAGTGAGTTCAGGTAGGCCTCGAGATTGGTGTAGCCATTCCCTTTGCGAACTTTTGCACCGTCGCCCGGGTCTTTGGGGTTCAATCCATGGGCGATTTCCCACGCGTCAGGCATGCCGTCGCGATCAGTATCCCAATCGGCCGCACGGTGAACTTCGGGATAATTGTCCCAGCCGCCGACATCTTCCTGCGAGTCCGGCAGACCGGGCAGGCCGGTGACGCTGCCTTTGAATTTATACGTGCCGTCGCGAGTTTCCGCGAGGACGCGCTGATCGTGCGGATCGAGCGCCGGGAAATTACAGCCGACGTTCGCGAGCACGTCGGTGTAGGTTTCCTCGGCGGTTTGCGTTTTCACGTATGACTCGAAAAATGGTTTGTCGGACCATGGGCTGTACTCGGTGGGAAGCTTACCGCCGTTTTCGGTCGTGGCCGTCCGGCCTTTCTCCTGATCCTCCAAGCCGAAATGGCCGGGCATGACATTGCCCGCAAAATAGTACCGCTGACTGCCAGGGAAACCGCCGTACTGGGCGTTGAGCGCGTAGAAGAACTTTGTGGCCGGGCCCGGCTTGTAGTAGTTGCTCACGAAATTCACCTCGTGTGCGCCGCCGTCGGTCGCGCGCGTGCTCCAGTTGTAGACGACATTGTTGCGGATATCGAGACGACCGGCGAAATGGTTGTCGGGCTTGGCGATTCCGCCCGCCATGCTCCAGTTCCGGCCCGCGCAATGCGCGAGGAGATTGTGGTGAAAACTGCCGACATCGCCGCCGATGCTCGCGGCAAAGCCGTGCTGTTTTCCGGGCCCGTATTTTTTGTGACCGGCGGCGTTGAGCGCTTCGGAGATCAGCGTGCGCTGGAGCGTGATATTTTTTCCGCCGCGCGAGCTGAACGACTCGTCGAGCGTCCAGCTGATCGAGCAGTGATCGATGATGCAGTTGTCGGCCGAGGCCATGCCCATGCCGTCGAGCGTGGTACCAGAGGTGTTGCCGGGGCGGACGCGTACGTAGCGGATGATCACATCCTGGGCGCCAAGCATCCCGAAGTTATAATTGCTGATGCAGATACCCAGTCCTGGCGCAGTCTGGCCGGCGACGGTGAGGTCGGAATTATTTTTTCGAACGATGAGGCGGGACTGAAGGACGATGCGACCGGAGACCTCGAAGACTACTGTGCGCGGTCCCTCGGCTTCGACGGCGGCACGCAGGCTGCCCGGGCCGCTGTCGTTGAGATTGGTGACTGCAATGACGCGACCGCCGCGACCGCCTTTGGCGAAGCGTCCGTATCCTTCGGCAGTGGGGAATGCCAGTTGCGACGCTGTGGACGTCGCAGGTGCAGGCGTGGATGAAGAGGGTGTGCCGTCAGCGGCAAATGCGACGGTGGAGATGGCGAGGGCGGTCGTTGCGAGCGGCAGACGGAAGGGAACTTTCATGGGGAAGAAACGGGAGGTGAATAAAGAGGTGTGGCGAAAGATTAATCTGGTCTACGTGACAGGAACATTACCTGCGGCAGGAACTCACAAGAAGGCATGCTTTCTCTTGTGGTGCGGGTGCTGCCGTTTGGACGGTTGGTGGGTTTGATTGTGGCGCTCGGGTGCGCCCTGCCGGTGCTGGCGGATAACAAGACAGAAGCGGACAACGCCGGGGAGGATCAACTGGAGGATTTGACCGATCTGCCGGCGTTCAATGTGAAGGCGGATCGTTTGGAGGAATTTGGATTTCGCGTCGGCGTGATGTTTGCGATTCCCGGCCCTTCGTACGCGTGGGTGAAAGAGGTGTTTCCCAACACGGCCGCGTCGAAGGCCGGCCTGAGGCCGGGAGACATCATCCTGAAGGTCGATGGAAAGAAACGATCACTCGTCTCGTTGTATCGATTGCTGAAAGCCCAGGATAAAAAATGGGCCGAACTCGCGGCGGGAAAGAAAAGCGTCTCGTGGATCTTTGACGTGCGGGATCCTGTCACGAAGGAGACGCGCACGGTCACGATGATCGTGCCGTCGCCTGCGCCCCACTGGGGTAGCGCGAAATGGAGTCCACCGGAGGGGCGCGTCGCCGCAGTGATCAACGAGCCGGGGCCTCTCGCTGGAGTAGCGGGCGAGATTCTGGACAACGGCATCTGGACGAAGTGGGATAGCGTGGCGTTTCTCGGAGTGCCGAAGCAGCAGAAAAACGTGCCGGTCCTTGGTTACGAGTGGCGCATCGTCGAGCCGGCCGGGACGCATCGGATGTGGGTGACGCAGCAACACGGAAAAACGGAGATCATCCTCGAGTGTCGTTTGCCGGAGACGGGCACCGTGGTTTTTCTCACCACCCCTGCGGGCACGCTGGAGAACACGCGGTATTCGCCACCGAAGAAAAACAAGAAGCTGAAACGTTCGCCGGAGGAACTGACGGCGGCGTTTCAGACTGAAGTGGATTTCTGGCTGACGAAAGTGGGACGTGTCTCCGGACGGTGGCCGTTCGAGGCGCTTTCGGTGGCGGGCGGCACTGGCGACATCGCGATTGTCCGCCGGGATATTCAAGGGCCCGTGGTTGTTGCGACTGCGCTGCCGGCGGCGTTTCTCGCGTTGCCCGTGGCTGACGAGACGCAGCGGGCGCTTTTTGCCGATGCGCTCGGCAAGGTTGGTGCGGATCAGGAGAGCTGGGCTTACACAGAAACCTCGAACGGCTTCGGTGATGATCGCGTGACGACGGCGCGGATCGATCCGTCGAAGCCGGAGGCGGAGCGCAGCACGTTGCTTCTCGTGGACGGGAAAAAGCCCAAGGCTGAGATTGTCCAACAATGGCGCGACGATGCGCGGGGGATGCCGGAGCCTTTGGGCGAGTTACCCTCGATCTCCAGTCTCGTCGATCTGAACGACGTGCGCGTGTTTGCCGATGAAGCGACGTCGATCGTCTTCGAGCTGCCGGTGAAGTCCACGAGCGCTGAATTTCCCGCGGATAAAGTTCAGGCGCTTTTTCGAGTGAATAAAACACAGTGCGCTTTCGAGAGTTTCTCCGTCGCGCTTCGCGAATCAATTCGCGTTGCCGGTGTCGCCAAGGTCACGGAAGCGGGGCTTGAAGTGCGGTTTCAGAGTTTCGATCCCGCGCTCGCTCCCAGCCGGTCCTGCTCAAGGCGGGCGGCGCGGCGAGTGTGCTGCTTGTGAAATTCAAGCGGTCCTTTGAAACGAAGCGGACGGAGTTTGTCCGGGTTCTGTCATTCGAGGAAACTGCACCGCGTCTGGAGTAAGACGCGCGGCTGATGTCGGTGCGGGTGCCGACCATGCAACTTGGCGCTTGGTGCGGTGTTCTTCGAGGCAATGAAACCTTCAACCCCGCTCTCTGGAAATTGTCGTTTGTTCGCGCTTACGCCGTTGCTCGCGTTGGTGCTGTTGTCCGGCTGTTTGAACTCCGAACAGGAGCGAACCGTTAACGCCGCTGCGAAACGATATGGTCTCATCAAGGTGGGTATGTCGAAGGAGGCTGTCATCGCGAAGCTGGGCGAACCCTCGAGCCGGCGGGATTTGCGTTGTCGGTGGGAAACCGTGGCGGATCCCGAGTGCAGTGTGGCACTCGAGATCCGGTTTGATGGCGCAGAAAAAGTAGCCTCCGCTGCGACGACGAGAGTCGGTCGTGACTGAGCAAATGACCGGGTTGCCCGGCGCAGGCATGTGCCTTCGCGCTCTTTACCGGGTGGCAGTATGCGCCTTGAAAAATCCCAGCACGAGCCGGGTCAGGGCTTTTTCGATCTCGTCGCGTGGCGGGAGATCGTCGGCACCGGTTGCCAGTGTTCGAACGACGCCGGCGACCGCGTGCGTGAGCACGAACGCTTCGGCGGATGTCAGTGTGGCGTTGGGTTGTCCCGGTCCCGCCGGACCTTGTGCGCGGAAGAGTTCGATCGATTTCCGGTAGAGCGGTGCGAGGCGGCCGGCGCCACCGCTGGACATCGCGTGAGCCATCAGCATCCGATGCGCGCGACGCCTGCCGCCATAGGTGGAGAGTACTGCGCGAATGATCGCACCGATCCGCTCGCCCGGTGTTGCGGGCGCAGGACCTTGAAAGCTGGCCAGCACGCGTTTCGAGAGACCGGCCATCTCGCGTTCGGTCAGCGCCTCGAGCACGGCCTCCTTATTTTTGAAATACTGGTAGAGTGTCCCGATACTCACGCCGGCTTCGGCCAGCGCGTTGGTGTTCAAGGAGCGGATGTCGCCGCTTTCGAGGAGTTGGGTGGCGGCCTCCAATATGAGCTCCACCTTCTCCCGCGCGCGGGCCTGGCGCGGAGCGCGGCGCTGAACTCGTTGGTCTTTAGGGGGCTTGCGAGACGTGGGGGAGGGCATGGGAACGCGAGTAGTCAAATGTGAGCAAAGCTCATATTATGAATGCGTAATCACCAACTCAAATTACTCATCTCCATGACAACAGAATCCATCATCACTTTGCTCAGCTGGGCGGCGCCGGTTTGTTTCGGCCTTCACATCATCGAGGAGCTTTTCTGGCCCGGCGGTTTCCGGGAATGGTATCACAGCTACCGGCCGCAGGTCTCGGGAGCGCCGATGTCCTACTACTACAAGGCCAACGTATGCTATTTCGCCGCCGTGCTGACGGTTCCGTTTAGCCGCCATCCTGCGTATGGGACACTCTTCGTCGCCGGCGTGCTCTTCTATAATCTTCTTTTCACGCACATCCGCGGCGCGCTCAAAACCCGGAGTTATTCGCCCGGGATCGTGACGGGGCTTCTGCTCTACGTTCCGTTCTTTGTGGCCAGCTACGGATATCTTATCTCGAAGCACGCGGTCAGCATTCCTGAGGCGCTAGTGTGCGCGGTTCTTTCGCTCGGCGGTGAAATCTATTTCGCGCTGAAAAAGGTGACGCCAAAGGCCGGCTCTGTTTCCACGGGCAGCGTTTCGAATCAAAGTCCGGCGCTGGAAGTATGAGCTGCCGCGAAGACGCGGATGTTGCTGAAGGCGCAGATCCTCGGAAATCGAGTAGACCTGCGCCCGGTTGACTTCATTTAACCGGCTACCTGCGCCTCGTGATTGGGATCGATCACCGGCTTGGGCATGGGCTTGGCGCCGGTGTCGTTCACATGGACGGTGCGCGAGAGCACGATGCTCAGGAGACCGGCGGCGACGGCGATCCAGCCGAGGTAGCTGAAGTGAACGAGCTGCCCGGTGTCTTTGTCAGAGGCGATCCAGCCGCCAATCGAGGAGCTGATGGCCATCGCGAGATCGCGGGCGCAACTGGTCAGGCTCAAGAATGCGCCACGTCGCGACGACGGTACCGCGAGCGTGATGATCGCCTGGCCGGGGACGAAACGGCCGCTTGCAAAGACAAAGAAAAATCCTGCCAGCGCCAGCGTGCCCCAGACCGGCAGCGGCCCGGCATTCGCGATCGCGAGAATAATCACCGAGGCAGCGATCACCATATACGTGAATATGCGCTGGCGACCGTGCCGGTCCGCGAGTCGTCCCACGCGGGGCGCTGTCACCACACTCAGGGCTCCGCCGATCATGTAGACGAGCGTGAGATATTTTTCCGGTAGTGCCACGTCGCCCACCAAGTGCGGAGAAAGCAGCGGAATGATGGTGAAATGGCCGAGCACCATGACCGCCATGAAGAGGATGCCGCGCCAGGCATTGGCGTCGCGTAAGAGCTCTTTTAAAGGCCTGTCCTTTGTGCATGTCGCTCTGCATGTGACCGCGCACCGGAGGAATGAAACGGAACGCCACGCACCACACGACCGCCGCGAAGGCAGCGAGAAAGAAGAACGGCGAATGCCACCGAAGTTTTGTGCGAGGTACAGACCGACTGGAACGCCGATGGACGAGGCCACGGCAAATGCTGTCATGACAATGCCGAGGCCCGCAGCGCGGCGCTCCGGCGGCACGATATCGCTCACGATCGCCATGCAGAGCGAGCCGGAGACACCGCCAAAGGCGCCGCCGATGGCCCGCGCGATCAGCAAAGCGTGTGCGTTGGGCGCGAGACCGCAAAGCAAGGTTGCGATGGCGAAACCGGTGTACACCCACAGGAGCAGCGTGCGGCGATCGAAACGATCGATGAATGCTGCAGTCAGCAAACCGACGATTCCGGCTGCGAACGTGTAGGCCGAGACGATATGGGTGAACTGGCTGACACCTATGTTCAACTCGCGCATCAATTGAGGCCCGAGCGGCATCATGACCATGAAGTCCATGATGTGGGTGAATTGGACGGCTGCTAGTACGAGCAGGATGACGCGTTCGGACGGACGGCTAGGCATACAAAAGGCCGTTAGTGTTGTGACCTCTCGTCCGGGTGCAACTCGCCGGGGCGGTTAGTTGCGAAGGGAAAACACGGGGAAACTGTACTGTGTCCTCCTGACTTGCAGATGCGCCTGTCTGGCAAGCGGGCTGACCTTCGTGTGGCCTGATGCAGGGCTCCGGGCAGAAAGATACCGGGAGGCGAGGCTGCAGTAATCTTGACGCTGAAATGCCTGCCTTAGGCTGCCAGAGCGGAACCGGGTTTGCCCAGTTTGGCTATCAAGCAGGAGGTGATTTCCGGGATTACTCCGAGAAGTTTGGTGTGCGCGGCCACTGTGTCTTCGCGGCTGATGGTCGGATCGAAAATTTTTCCGAGCTCCATCCGGACTTTGTCGAGTGCAGCCCAGACGGTTGGATTCTTGGAGAGCATGAACAGCGATTCGAGCGCCTTTCTGGCCTGGTCACGTTTTTGCGGGGATTTGGTGAACACATCCGGGGCTTTGATGGATTCGACTAAGGTTTCGATATGCTGGAGCGCGTTCATCCTCACCACTTAAGCGATAGTGTATTTAAGCGACTAGTACGAAGTTGCCGTTGATGAGGTGAATTCGCTTTTTGATTAAATGCTTACATCCGTGACGCAAAGGACGGCGATTCTTGCCATTGCCTGGCAGGTTCACAGGGTCGGCAGGAACTCCTCTTTTCCGACGTCATGGCTGAGCCTCTGATTCGCAATGTTTCCGACACCGCCCGCTGGGTCGCGGCGTACCGCGAGCGCGAAACTCTGCTGCCCGATCCGTTGTTTCGCGATGCGCTGGCGGGGCGTCTGGCGGGAGATCGGGGGCGCGCCATCGCTGCGCAGGCGTCGCCTCACACCGCATGGGCGCTGGTGACGCGCACCAAGGTCATCGACGACCTGGTGCTGCAAGCGGTCGCCGACGGCGCGGATTGCGTGCTCAGCCTGGCGGCAGGATTCGACACGCGGCCGTACCGGCTCTTGTTGCCCCCTGAGCTTCGTTGGATCGAGGCCGATCTGCCCGCGTTGATCGCGGAAAAGGAGGAACTGCTGCGCGACGAAAAACCGGTGTGCCGGCTCAGCCGCGAAGCCGTTGACCTGGCCGATCCGTTGGCGCGCGCTGCGTTTTTGAAACGTGTCACGGCATCGTCGCGCCGTGTGCTCGTGATCACGGAAGGGCTCGTGATGTATCTCGATGCTGCGGTGGTGGCGGACTTGGCCGCGTCGCTTGCGGCTGAGCCGGCGATTTTCCGCTGGGTTCTGGATTTCTCGTCACCGGTGATCTTGAAAATGGCTTCGGATGCGATGGCGGACCGGCTGGCGTCGGCGCCGTTCAAATTCGCGCCGGAGGACGGCCTTGGTTTCTTCGAACGTCACGGCTGGAAGGAAGGCGAGGCGATTTCGCTTATTCGGAAAGCGGGGCAGTTTGACCGGTTGCCCAATTGGGTGATGCGTTTGCTGGCTCGCCTGCCGCAACCAGTGCCGCGGTCAGCGAAGGGACGCTGGTCGATTGTCGCCCGTCTGGAGCGCACCGCACCGGCGAAGCGTTGAACTTACGCACCACACGTTGGTGCCCGATGTTAGTCGGTCAGAATTACCCCAACCGATGCTTCAAGGGACGAAGCATGAGTTCGGCGAAAACGACCGAGTAGACGACCGGGGCTGTCACGGCCGCCACGTATTCGCCGATGTGTTGAGGGCCGCCGGCAATAATGCCTGGGAGAAAATTTCCTACGGTCATGAAAGAGACAGAGAAGACGAATCCTCCCGCCCCGTAAACATACCCGATGAGGGCAGAAATTATCCGTGCGGCCTCGGCTGTCTGAGTGCCGTCCGAGCGCCAGATGGCAGCGCCCAAGGAGCGAAGAATGATAGCTGGACCGCGAATCCCGAATCCAATGATGGAGCAGCCGACGGGAAGGAGAAACATCGCCAGCCCTGGCACAAACCAGAGCAGGGTCTTCGGATGATTCCCCGCGAGCATGAAGCAGCCGACGGTGCCTCCTAGGAGGAACAAGAGCCCGAGAATGACCGAGGCGGGTTTCAGCATAATCATTTCATCGGGCGCCCCGGGCTTAACTTGAGAGAGGAGAGAGGGAGAACGTCCGAGGGTTTTTCACCGCGGAGGCGCGGAGAACGCGGAGAGCAGACACGCAGAGGTTTAGTTGAGAGGAGTTTGTTGGGTTTGCTTACTCCGATTGAACTCCGTGTCCTCGGTGTCTCTGCGGTACACTGCCGCCTTTTTCAGAGTCATGCCTCTCCATCGAAAAAAGATTTTCCGCCTGCCGCCGCCGGCACCGACCACGATCTACGTGCGGCCGGGATACAATCGCGTGCTGGCGGATGAGTTCATCGCGCTCAAAGAGAAGCGCGTCGGGCTCGTGGCGGACAAGGTCGAGGCGCACAGCCAAGGCGACTTGCGCGAGAACTTCGGCTTCAAGGCGGCGAAGGAGGCGATCCGCGCCGTGGACCGGAAGATGTTCGCTCTCGATCGCTTTGTCGCGCGCAACACCTTCATCGAGGTCGATCCGGCCGCGTGGCTCACCAAGCCCACCGACACCGTGCAGCTCGGGCATGTCGTCACGCTCGAGAAACAGGATGTGACCACAAAGCGGAAACACCGCTTCTCGTTTCTCGTGACGACCTACGGCGAAACCGCCACCGACGAAGAGTCGGGCATCGAGTGCCTGCCGCACACGTCACCGCTCGCCGTCGCCGTGCTGGGCCTGATGCCTGGCGCGCCCGCGAAAGTGATGCTCCCCGCGGGCGAATCGCTGCTCACGGTGCTCAAGCTCCGCAACCCGACGCAGGCCGAACTCGACCGCCTGCTCATGCCGATCAAGCCGCCGGAGATCGAGGAGGAAGAATAGTTCCCGCCTCAAGCGCGGCCGAGTGCGGATCGTTGCAGGGAATTTTGGAGATTCCGTGCAAACAGCGCTGCCACGACTGCGGCGATGCTCGAACCAACGATCGCAAGCGCGCACATGAAAACGCCGCCCGCCCGGTCTTCGCCGTCTCCGAGCAGGACGATGAAGACGGCAGCTCCGGCTACAAAAGCGATAAGGGTCAGCGCGCAGCGTTTGATAGCGCGTAACGATTCCACGCTCTGCTGCGAGAATGCGCCCGTCTGCCGGACGTGGCCGAACAATCCGAACGCCCGGTAGAGCGCCACGAAGAACGGGATCGAGCCCACGTACACGTACGCCAGAAACGGATCTTTGAAATAAATCTCGAAGGTCGTGGCGTGCGCGTTTCTGCCCTCGAGGTGCGGTTCCCAAAGCATGAGGGCGAGAACGCCGATGCCGAGGAGCACGACGGCGGCCTGAAGAAACAAGGCGGAGGTGTTTTTCATGGTGGGATCTTGGGCCAGCGGCTGTGGGGGATGTGCGGCGGTCATGACTCAGCTAACCGTACGCACGTGAAGTGAGGATGAAGGCTGGGTGAAATGGGGATGAATTCAAGGGGGCGAAGATCGGGAAGGAGGAATAGCCCGCCGCGCCCACGACCGCAAATAGTTGGGTCTGGCTCCCCCTTGAACCCTTGGCCGTGCCCGGAGCACCCACACAAATATGCAACCTCCGACTCCTGACGGGTGTTAACAGGTTCAGCCCCTATCGTATGGAAACAACCCGCAACACCCGGTGGAGAACTTTTTTGTTTTTCGGCACATACCTGATCGTCAGCACGGTGAGTACGTTCGCCGATCGCGTCGATGAGCTCATCGACGCCGAGATGAAGCGATTGCGTATTCCAGGACTTTCAATCGCCGTCATCCAGGATGGGGTGCTGGTCAAAGCCACCGGCTACGGTCATGCAAACCTCGAGAACGGCACACTCGCTGATGCGAACACTGTTTATAAGACGGCTTCGCTCAGCAAACCCATGATCGGCGTCGCAACGCTCCAGCTGGTCCAGGAGGGGAGACTGTCTTTGGATGACAAGATTTCGCGCTATCTGGACGGCGCGCCGCCAGCCTGGGGGGAAATCACCGTGCGCCATGTGCTCACGAGCACGTCCGGCATACCCCGCGATCCTCCGGAACGAGAGTACCAGCCTTACCGCATTCAACCGCTCACAGCCGTGATCGGAGCGGCTTATCCGCTGCCGCTCCGTTTCCAGCCTGGTGAAAAGTGGCTGTATTCGAATGTAGGTTACTACATCCTGGCCGAGATCATCAACAAAACCAGCGGAACCTCCTGGGACAAGTTCATCGCGAAACGCATTTTTGAGCCAGCCGGCATGACCTCCACACAAGTGACCACATCACAGATTGTGCTGCATCGAGCCGCCGGTTATCAAACCACGAAGGAGGGTTCATGGGTCAACGCGGAGGACTGGATCGCCGTGCGACCCAGCGGTGCCTTCCTGTCCAACGTACTGGATTTGGCGAAGTGGGACGCGTTCGTCAGTGCAGGAGCTGGATTGTCCGACGAATTCCGCGCCGTGATGTGGACCCCCGCCACTCTCAACGGAGGCGGCAAAACCAACTATGGCTGCGGTTGGATCGTGGACAGCTATCAGGGCCGGTCGCGACGGCATCACGACGGTCAGTTTCCGGGATTTCGCAGCGACTACGAACGATTCGATGACGACAGACTTTCCGTGATCGTCCTCGCCAACGCCGACAACGCCAACGTTGAGCCCCTCGCACTCAAGATCGCGGGACTTTACGCACCCACTCTGGCGACGCCTCCTTCGTCTCCTTAGCAGGCGGCTCACGTGTTGATTTGCAGGGAGGATTCCCGAAGACAGAAGCGAAGCACTGGCCTGGTACACTCTCGAGCCGACGAACGGCATCCATGAGCGCGTCAATCATCGCGAGCGTCTCGAGCGTGTGCTCGGCCCGGACGCCGCGGCCATTGCCCGCGATCGCGCCGGGAAGCTTCGCGAAAAGATCGCGCGAAAATAAGCGCGCTTGGTTCGTCTTGGCTGTGAATCGGGATGAACGGGCGTCAGTCTCGCGACTGAGCCGGCGAGCGGACGCGCCAGGTGATCACGTAGTCGTAGGTGTCGTCGCTACCGCGGATCGACTCATCGACTTTGAGGGTGCGTTGAAACTCGTTCCACCGCAGGCCGCCCGACGGAAATCCGTAAACGCTGAACTGTTTCCATTCGTGACAGCGAATGGCCACGGTGCCGTCCGGGCCCGGACATGGAGTGGCCAGCCGTAGGTTTGCGTGCGGCCGGAGGCGCGATGCGTGAGTACGACGTCCAGTGCGCGGTTGGCTTCTTTGGAAGAACTCAGGCGGACTGCGCCGGTCAGTGTTCGATCTTGATAGCCTTGTCCGGTGTGGATGCGGGTGCCGGCGGCGAGGCACAACAGGCAGAGGACTCCGAACAGGACGAGGTACTTGAACCAGCGTTT